>NZ_BJUW01000009.1 GCF_007988825.1 Microbacterium aerolatum
ACCCCGCCACGATCGCGGCGGGGAGCGCCACCGCCGCGGCGCCGATCCCGAGCCACGCCGTGAGGTCCTGGCTGCGCGAGATCCGGCCCTTCTGCCGCGCTTCGCGCAGGTGCTTGTCCGTCGCCTTCTCGCTGCGCTCACCGCTGTCGTTGCTCATTGCTGCACCCCCCGCATCATGCGGAACGCCTCGGACGTCAGCGCGTCGACCAGCCCGGGAAGGGCGATGAACACGGTGCCCGCCAGCATCAGCGTGAGCAGGATCTTCACCGGGAAGCCCATCGCGAAGGCGTTGAGGGCCGGGGCGACGCGCGTGATGAGGCCGAGGCCGACATCGGCGAGGAACAGCACGAGGATCAGCGGCCCCGCGATCTGCACTGCAGCGAGCACCATCTGCGAGACACCGGTCACGAGCAGCTCGGCGGGCGCTGACACATCGAAGATGCCGCTCACCGGAACAGCCTCGAAGCTGCGAGCGAGTCCGGCGAGGATGACCTGGTACCCGCCGGATGCGAACAGCAGCGCCAGGGCGGCGAGGTGGAACAGTCGGGTGAACTGCGCACCGTTGATCATCGACTGCGGGTCGAACGCCTGCGCGAGCTGGAAGCCGCCGAACACGTCGATCAGGTTTCCGGCCGATTGCAGCGCCGAGAAGCAGAGCATCACGAGGAACCCGAGCAGCGCACCGGTGAGCACCTGCACCACCAGCGCCCCGAGGAACGGCCCGGTGCCGAGATTCTCGTAGCCCGGCGCCACGGCGGCGCCCATCGCCAGGGACAGCCCGATCGCCAGCATCGCTTTGATGCGCATCGGGATGCCGCCGTAGGAGAACGGCGGCGCAATCACGATGAACGCGGTGATGCGCACGGCGGCGAGCATCGTCGCCTCGAGCCATGCCAGGTCGATCGGGATGTTCACGTCATCCGCCGCTCAACAGCATCGGGATGCGGTCGAACATGTCGTTCGTGAAGGCGATGATCTCGGCGATCATCCAGTTTCCGGCGATCAGCAGCGCGATCGCGACGGCGACGATCTTCGGCACGAACGACAGCGTCACCTCCTGCACCTGGGTGATCGACTGCAGCAGCGAGATGCCGAAGCCGACGACGAGCGCGGTGATGAGAATGGGGGCCGCGAGCTTGGCCGCGATGAGGAGCCCCTGCGTGCCGATGTCGAGTACAGCTTCCGGGCTCATCCGACCCCTCCGTAGCTCTCCAGGAGCGATCTGATGATCAGCCCCCACCCGTCGACCAGGATGAACAGCAGGATCTTGAACGGCAGCGAGATCATCACCGGCGGAAGCATCATCATGCCCATCGACATCAGCGCGGCGGCGACGACGAGGTCGATCACCAGGAACGGCACGAAGATGACGAAGCCGATGATGAACGCCGCGCGCAGCTCGGAGATCATGAACGCCGGGATCAGCGTGTACAGCGGCACGCTCTCCGGGTCGGCCGGGTTGTCCTGCCCCGCCATGCGCGACATCAACGCGAGGTCCTCCTCGCGCGTGTATCCCAGCATCCACTGCTGCAGCGGAGCCTGGCCGATGTCGAACGCCTGCGTGAACGTAATCGAGCCCTCGATGTACGGCTGCACCGCGACCGTGTTGATCTCGGTGAGCACCGGCCACATGATGAACAGCGACAGGAACAGCGACAGCCCCGCCAGCACCTGATTCGGAGGGATGCTGGGGAGCGAGAGAGCGTTGCGGGTCATCGCGAGCACCACGAAGATCTTCGTGAACGACGACATCATCAGCAGAAGTGCCGGCGCCACCGACAGCAGCGTGATCCCGAGCAGGGTGAGGATCGAGCCGGAGGGGGAGCCGTCGACGCCGTTGATGTCGATCGTGAGCAGTGGCACGACATTCATCGGGTGCAGCAGGTTCATCGTGAGCGCCGGAGGGCCTCGGCGGTCTGTCGCCAGGTTTCGGGGGAGATGATCGAGCCGCGTAGGGGATCGTTGCGGTGCCGCACGCGGCGACGTAGCTGCGGCACGGGCGTCGTGGACGCCCCGGCGAGGATGCTGTCGAAGGCGGTCGCGCTCGGGCTGGGAGCCTCGTCCTGAGGATGCTGCGGCGCGGAGTTCACGCTGACGCCCGCGGTATCCGTCTCGTCGGTCGTCGGCGCCTCGGCAGCCAGCTTGTCGACGACGTTCACGCCGTGCTCTGTGACGCCGAGCACATATCGCGCGTCGGCGGTCTGCACGACGACGAGCTGAGCCTTCGCGCCGAGGTTCTGGCGGCCGAGCACCGTGATCGCCTCGGCGTCGCGGCGGCGCGTCGTCTTGCGGGCGAACCTGCGCTGCAGGAACCAGAGCAGCCCGAGCACCGCCGCCAGCGAAAGGGCGACGCGCAGTGCAACGAGCAGGTCGTCCAGAATCAGGCCTCGACGTTCTCGAGAATCCGGGTGATGCGCACCGCGTAGTCCTGATCGACGACGACGATCTCGCCGTGGGCGATGATGCGTCCGTTGAGCTTCACATCGGCGGGGGCGCCGGCCGAGCGGTCCAGCTCGACCACGCGGCCGGGCTCGAGGTCGAGCACGTCGCGCACGGCCATGCGGGTGCGCCCTATCTCGACCGTGAGCTCCATCTCGACGCCGGCGATGCGCTGCAGTCGGCGCGATGACGTCACGACGTTCGCGGGGCTCTGTGTGACGCGCACGGCGATGCGTCCGATCGTGCGATCGGTCTCGTCCTGCAGATCGAACAGCTGCGCCGCGGGGTGCGAGAAGATCGCGGAAGCATCGCCGATGCGCGCCTCTCCGAGCGCGCCGGGGCCGAGGGCACTGGTGGAGGCCTCCAGCGCGTCGACGAGCCGGTCGGCGAGCGGCGCGTCCGGCAGGCCGTCCACGAGTGCGAGCGGGTCGAGGATCTGGACGGCGAGCTCTGCGCTGGCCTCTCCCACGAACGAGACCACGACAGCGTCGCCGGTGTCGCCCGACGAGCGCGAGGGCTGGACGGTGGTGGGAGCCGCGGTGGGCAGCCGTGCCGCGAAGGCAGCGGCGATGGCGGTTTCGTAAGCGGTGGTGCTGGTCACGCGGACTCCTCGGAGGCGGGGTCGGAAACAGTGGTGGTGACGACGCAGGCGAGGCGTGCGCCGGAGGTGCCGACGGCTGCGGTCGCGATCGGCTGGTCTCCGGCGAGGAGCATCAGCGGGCGGTCGGCGGCGTGCGGCAGCGGCACGAGGTCGCCGACCGAGAGGCCGAGCACTTCGCGCGGGAGCATGGTCCGCGGGCTCAGGCGCAGCGCGAGTTCGATCGGTGTCTCCTCGACCTGTCGGCGGACGAGTTCCGGACTTGCGGATTCGTCGGAGGCTGCGACGTTCCGGAACATGCTCAGGATGGATGCCGGCAGCATGACGCTGGTCGGCACCGAGCGGCCGCCGAGGCGCATGGCGAGCTGTGCGACGATCACGGGCTCGGTGGCGGCGGCGACCTGCGCGAACTGCGAGTTGTACTGGATGCCGGTGATCGAGATCCCCTGCGGGAGGAGGCCGTCCATCGTCTTGGTCAGCAGGTCGATGGCATCCCGCATCAGGGCGCCGATCAGAGCCTGCTCGATCGGGGTGAACGTGCGCTCCTCAGCGGTGGTGGTGGGGCGTCCGCCCACCATCTGCACGATCCAGGCGGTCGCGGCGGACGACGGGAACTGCACGATCATGCGCTCAGGCGAATCGGGGAGCGCGCACACGACCAGAGCCGTGGTGGTCGGCAGCGACTGCGCGTATTCTCCGTAGGTCAGCATCCGCACGTACTCGACGCTGACCGTCGCGCGGCCGCGGATCTTGGCGGAGAGGTCGGCGGACCACTGACGGGAGAACGTCTCGAAGGCCAGCTCCAGCGCGCGTGCGTGCTCGCGTGACAGCGTGGCGGACCTCTCGAAGTCGTACACCGTGATGTCGGCGGTCGGCGAAGACGTACCTGTCGGCGTTTCCGCTTGCACGACGGATCGCGCGCTGTCCTCGATCACCACGAACTCCACTATCGGGCGGTGACGGACGCGCGTAAGGCGACAGGTCGATCAGGGTCCCGGCTTCGTGCCGGCCTTGGAGGCCTGCACTGTCGGGAGGAGTTCACGCACCTCCTCCTTGACCTGAGAGAGGACGACGATGTCGACCCGTCGGTTCTTCGCAAGAGCATCGGCGCTGGTGCCTTCCGCGATGGGTCGGGTGTCGGCGTAGCCGACCGACTTGACGTTGCTGGGCGTGAGGCCGCACGCCTCCACGAGGTGGCGGAGGACCTGGGTGGAGCGCCCGGAGGACAGCTCCCAGTTCGTCGGGAACGGGGCCGCGGCGACGCGATGGTCGGCGTGGCCCTCCACGGAGATCTCGTTCGGGACGTCGACCAGTACGGTGCCGAGGGTGTCGAGCACCGAGACGGCCTTGGCGCTGAGGTTCGTGCTGTTCGTCTCGAAGAACGTCTCTGCGCTGACGAGTCCGATCGTCAGGCCCCGGTCGTCGATCGTGAAGGTGACGTCGGCCTCGAGGCCGTTCTGGGCCAGCGCGTCCTTCATGCGATCGCGCAGCGCGGAGAGCTCTTCGAACTCCTCGAGCGCGGCGTTCAGGTAGGGGTCGGCGGGCTCGCCGTCCTCGTCGATGAGTTCCTCCGGCACGACGACGCCCTCTGCGACGTCGGCGAACTCCGTGGGATCCTGTCCGAAGCCGGTGGCCAGCGAAGCGCTGAGCGCCTCGAATTTCGCCTGGTCGACTGTGGACATCGCGAACAGCACGATGAACAGGCACATCAGCACCGTGATCATGTCGAGATACGACGCCATCCAGCGCTCATCGGGCCCGCTGTGCTCGTTGTGTGGGACCTGTCGTCGCGCTCGGACGCTCATGGTGTCGGTGCCGGATCCGCTGCCCCTCGGTCCGCACCCCTGCGGTTGGATTTCGTCTGCGAACGGTCGGAGACCAGCGCGCGCAGGCGCTCTCCGACGAACTGCGGCGGCGAGCCGGCCTGCACGGCCAGCATGCCCTCCATCACCAGTGTCATCCGCTCGACCTCCAGCTCGCCCAGACGCTGGAGACGGCCGCCGATGGGCAGCCAGATGAAGTTGGCCGACAGCAGGCCCCACAGCGTCGCGACGAACGCGGCGGCGATCATGTGCCCCAGCTCGTCGGGCTGGTCGAGGTTCTCGAGCACGTGAGTCAGCGAGACGACCGTGCCGACGATGCCGACCGTCGGCGCGTAGCCGCCGAGGGTCATGTAGAACTTGGATGACGCGCGATTGCGCGACGCCACGGACGTGACCTCATCCTCCATCAACGTGCGCAGCTCTTCGGCGTCGACGCCGTCGGCGATGCTCTGCAGCGACTGGCGCAGGAACGGATCCTTCTCGTCGGGGAGCGACTGCTCGAGGGCGAGGAGACCCTCGGAGCGAGCCTTTTCCGCGTAGCCGGTGATCGCGTCGATCATCTTGGACGCGCTTCCGCGGTCGCCGCGGAAGGCTCGTGGGAGGGCCTTGATCGCATAGGTGAAGTCGCGGATCGTTCCGGTGGCGATGCCGATCGCGATCGTCCCGCCGAAGACGAGGATCATCGGCGCCGGCAGGAGCAGAGCCGTGATGGAGGCGCCCTCCATGGTGATCATGGCGAGCAGGGCGCCGAACGCGATGATGAGGCCGATGATGAGCGACGGATCCATCAGAGCACCGCCTCTGCGCCGTCGGCCAGGGTGCCATCCGCACCTGAGCCGTTCGAACCGGTCAGTCGCGCGGCGGTCGCGAGCACATTGGCGCGATACTGCGTGATCTTGGCGATCACCTCGTCCATCGTCTCGGTGACGACGAAGGTCGCGGCATCCACCATGATGATGGTGGTGTCGGGGGAGGCCTGGATCCGCTCGATCAGGTCAGGGTTCAGCGCGAACCGGGTCTGGTTCAGGCGCGTGACGACGATCATGGGCTCCATCCTGGAAACTTCGGTCCTCGATCCGTGAGGACTGACAGCCCATCCTGGGCCGTCGTGGATGACTGTCGGCCGACGGTCGCCGAGCGTTAGCGCGATGCGGCATCCCGTCGGCATCGGACGCGAAAGGAGGGCCGCCGCTTTCGCGGGCAGCCCTCCTTTCGTGTGCTGAGTGGAATCAGCGCTTCAGGTTCGTCAGCTCCTGGAGCACCTCGTCGCTGGTGGTGATGATGCGCGCATTCGCCTGGAAGCCGCGCTGCGCGACGATGAGGTTCGTGAACTCCTGCGACAGGTCGACGTTCGACATCTCCAGCGCACCGCTGATGATGCCGCCCAGGCCATCGGCACCCGCGGAGCCGATCGTGGCCTGACCGGAGTTGACGCTCGCCCGGAACTGCGACGAGCCGGCCTTCTCGAGCCCGCCGGGGTTGACGAATCCGGCCAGGGCGATCCGCGCCAGCACCTCGGTCTCGCCGTTGCTGAACGTACCGACGAGGCTGCCGTCGTTCGTCAGCGCGTACGAACTGAGGACACCGGCGGGCTTGCCGTTCTGATCCGAGATCTTGAGGTCGCTCACCTCGGCGAATCCGGTGATGGCGGACAAGTCGACCTCGATGCCGTTCACGTTGAACAGCGGGGTGACGGGGTTCTGTGCACCGTCCGGGCCGAACGCCAGCGTCGTGTCATTGCCGTTGCCGTCCGAAACATCCCAGCCGGTCGCCGTGTGGGTGAAAGTGAGGCGCAGCGACGACTCGGTGCCATCGGGGCCGTAGACCTTCACGTCACGGACCAGGACGGCGTCGTCCGCGGCATCCGAGGGCAGGTTGCCGGTGACGGTGGCCGAGGTGGTCTCCGTAGCAGGAGCCAGCGCGCCGACCGGGAGGGTGATGCTGCCCAGGCCCTGGCCCGGGACGATCGCGCCGTTCTGCGCGGTCCATCCCTGCACGAGCGCGCCGTCTGCGGTGACGAGCTGGCCGTTCGCGTCGAAGGAGAAGCCGCCGTTGCGGGTGTAGAGAGTCTCTCCGCCGGACTGCACGATGAAGAAACCGTCACCGGAGATCATGAGGTCGGTCGGCACGCCGGTGGGCTGCGGGGCGCCGGCGGCGAAGTTCGTGCTGATGCCGGCGACCTGAACGCCGAGGCCGACCTGGGCGGGGTTCTGACCACCGGCGCCCTGCTGCGGCATCATCGAGTTCTGCAGCAGCTGCGAGAGGGAGTCCTGGAACTGCACTGCCGACGACTTGAAGCCGGTCGTGTTGACGTTGGCGATGTTGTTGCCGGTGACGTCGAGCATGGTCTGGTGCGAGCGCAGACCCGAGATGCCGGAGAAAAGGGAGCGAAGCATGATTGTGCCTTTCTTGGTGGGTCAGGATCGGGTGGTCTGGGATACGAGGGTGAGGCCGGAGACGGCGTCGAGCGGCACTGCCGTGTCGCCGATGGTGACCATGGGAACGGCGCTGCTGAACGAGACGGCGCTGACGATGCCGGTCTGCTCGACGCCGTCAGCGTCGACATACTGAGCCTCCTGGCCGATCAGCGTCGCGGCGGTCTGCCGCATGCTCAGAGCGAAGTTCTCATTGGTCGTGGTGCTGAGTGCGGTGAGCTGCTCCATGGACGCGAGCTGAGTGGTCTGCGCGATCATCTCGTTCGTGTTCATGGGGGAGCTCGGGTCCTGGTTGGTCAGCTGCGTCACGAGCAGCTTCAGGAACACCTCGGAATCGAGCGTCTGCTTGCGCTCGGTCGCGGGTGTGGTGCTGCCGGTCTGCAGGCCGCTCGTGGCGACGGTGGATACTGTGGAGATCGCGTCGACAGTGGTCATGGTTTCCTCTCGGATCAGGCGTAGACGTCGATGCCGCCGTGCGGCGTCGTGAACGGGGCTGGGGTGGTTGCGGCATCCCCGTCGGGTGTCGCGCGGGCGCCGGTCCTGTCGCCGGCGAGGCCTCGGTCGGACTGCGCGCCGTTCTGCGCGCCTCCGTTCTGCGAACCCTGGCCCTGCGAGTTCTGGCCCTGCGCGGCGGTGAATGCACTGCCGGACTGACCCGCGCCCGATTGGCTCGCGGACTGGCCGGAACCGCCGTCCTGAGAGGAGATGGCGAGGGTGGCGTGGGCGGCCGCACCGGCGAGGTCGCGGCGGAGGTCGGCGAGGATCGTGCGCAATGCGTCGCGGCCGAGGTCGGTCGGCGCGTGCAGCTCGATGTGGATGGCACCGCCGGAGATGTGCGCGCGCACCGTGACGGGGCCGAGGTTCTCGGGCGAGATGGTCAGCGTGAGCTGGTGATCCCCGTCGGGCGCCTGCGTGAGCGCGAGCACGGGGCCGGAGACCTGCGGCAGCAGCGCGGGGCGCGCCATCGGAGCGGCGGCCTGCGCGGGTCCGGCCGCAGCCGTGGCAGGCGTCGCCGGGGCGGCTGGCGCTGCGGCCGGGATATCTGATGCTCCGGCGGTCTCAGCGGCCGATGTCGTGGTCGCCGTCAGCGCTCCCTGAGCGGCTAGCGGTCCCTGGGCTGAGAGCGCCCCCTGAGCTGAGAGCGGCCCCTGAGCTTGTCGAAGGGCAAGCGGGGTTCCGGACGCTTCGACGGGCTCAGCGGCCGGAGTCGTGGCCGGAGTCATCGATCCCTCAGCGGCTAGCGGTCCCTGAGCCTGTCGAAGGGTAAGCGGGTTTCCGGACGTTTCGGCAGGCTCAGCGGCCGGAGTCGTGGTCGGTGTCGGCGCTCCCTGAGCGGCTAGCGGTCCCTGAGCCTGTCGAAGGGCAAGCGGGGTCCCGGTCGCTTCGACAAGCTCAGCGGCCGGAGCCGCGCCGGTCTGCGATCCGTGATCGGCTAGCGGTCCCTGAGCCTGTCGAAGGGTGAGCGGGGTTTCGGTCGCATCGACCTGCTCGGCGGCCCGAGCAGGTCCGGTGAGCGGGGTTCCGGACGCTTCGACGGGCTCAGCGACCGGAGTAGGTCCGGTGATCGGGGTTTCGGTCGCTTCCACAGGCTCAGCGGCCGGCAGCAGAGGTGCCGGGACAGCACTCGCGGCCTCAGCCCGAGTGCCATCTACCTGTGCCTCTCCGGGCGGGGCCGACTCCTCGGATGCCGCGGCGTCCGTTTCAGCATCCAGCGCGGCCGCGCGGCGCGCGTCATCCACGGCATGCGCGAACGCCACCGCACCCTTGCCGGGCGCCTGGGCCGTCGCCGGTTCGGCACTGGAAGCCGTCTTGGCGACGGTGCCGCCGAGCAGGTTCAGCAGGCTCATCTCTCGTCCTCCGTCTGAATGCGCGAAGCGATCTCATCGAGCTCGGCCTGCTCGGACCGCAGCTCGTCCGCGCGCACACGCAGCGCGTGCGCCTGCGCGAGCCGATCCAGGCCGCGCTCGGCGCGGCGGGCGTCCTCGTGCTCCGAGCGTGCCTCTGCCAGGGTCTGCTCCTGGGTCGAGGCGAGCGCGGTGAGATCGGCGAGCATGCTGCGGCTCGCGCTCCGCGCCGCCGCGAGTGCGGCGAGCGAGCGCACGTCGACCGCCTCGGTCCCCTCGCCGGCGAGAGCGGCGCGCAGGTGACGGTCGCGGGCCTCGGTGTGCCGGGCGTCCAGCACGGCGCGAGAGAGCCGTTCGGCCGCCGCGCGCTCCTGGATGCCGCGCACTCGCAGCAGCCCGGCCAGTGAGAACTGCTTGCTCATGAGAGATCTCCGAACGCTGCGACGAGGTCGGTCAGCCGTCGCCAGGACTGCTCGATCGGGCTGGTCTCGTCCAACCGCTGGGTGAGGAAGCCGGAGATCGCCTTCTCGTTCGCGATCGCGGCGTCGATGCGCGTGTCGGCACCCGATTGATAGGCGCCGATGTCGATGAGGTCGTTCGCCCGGCGGCGCGCAGCGAGCACGGCACGCAGCGTGGCGGCCGCGGCGCGCTGCTCCGGCGAGGTGACCTTCCCCGCCACGCGCGAGACCGAGCCGAGCACGTCGATGGCCGGATGATGACCCGACAGCGCGAGTGCCCGATCGAGCACGACGTGACCGTCGAGGATCGACCGAACGGCGTCGGCGATGGGCTCGTTGTGATCGTCGCCGTCGACGAGCACCGTGTAGATGCCGGTGACCGAACCTGCGCGGTCGGTGCCCGCCCGCTCGAGGAGCCCGGCGAGCATCGAGAACGTGGACGGCGGGTAGCCCCTCGTGGCGGGCGGCTCGCCCGCGGACAGGCCGATCTCGCGCTGGGCCATCGCGACGCGCGTGAGCGAATCCATCATGAGGATCGCATGCGCGCCTTCATCGCGGAACGCCTCCGCGATGCGCGTGGCGGTGAACGCGGCACGGATGCGGGCCATCGCCGGCTGGTCCGAGGTCGACACGACGACGACGGATCGGGCGAGGCCCTCCGGCCCCAGGTCGTCCTCGATGAACTCGCGCACCTCGCGGCCGCGCTCACCGACCAGCGCGATCACTGTGACCTCGGCCTCGGTGCCGCGGGCGATCATCGACAACAGCGACGACTTGCCCACGCCGGAGCCTGCGAACAGGCCGACGCGCTGGCCGCGGCCCACGCTGGTGAGAGTGTCGAGAGCGCGTACTCCGAGCGGCAGCGGGACAGCGATGCGGTCGCGCTCCATGATCGACGGCGGTTCGTGGTCGAGGCTCACCTGGGGTCCCGGGATCGGGCCCTTGCCGTCGATCGGCCGGCCGAGGCCGTCGAGCACCCGCCCGAGGAGTCCCGTTCCCGTCGGCACGCGCAGCGCACCGCCGCGGGCGCGCGCCTCGGTGCCGACGGTGAGTCCTGCCACAGGTCCCAGCGGCATGCAGCGCACGCCCTCGTCGCCGGTGGCGACCACCTCTGCATCGACATCTGCACCGATCGTGATCACGTCGCCGATCGCGCACTCCAGCCCGCGCACCTGCACACTGAGACCGCGGATCTGCGACACCTCGCCGACCCGCTCCGGCAGGACCGCTGTGCGCACGGCATCCCAGGCGCTCATGCGTCGCTCTCCGTGACGGCGAGCCTGGCGCGCTCCAGGGCCGACCCGATGCGGGCGTCGACGAAACCGCGCTCGAGCATCGTCACGGCATCGCCGCGCTCCAGCGTCTCGTCGGCGGAGAGCGCGAACGTCGACGGCACCGCATCCAGGCGTTCCAGGGTGCGGATGTCGTCGGAATGCAGCCGGAGCTCGCGCACGTCGGCAGGATCGACGGCGGCCATCGCGCGCCGCACCGCCGACAGGGCCGAGGCGTCGGCATCGGTCAGCTCGCCGGCGACGATCAGCTCGGCCAGCTCGACGGCGCGTGCGAGCACCTGCGACTGCGCGACGGCGGCCAGGTGGCGTTCGCGATCCGCGAGCGAGCGAGCGGCCGCGTGCATGGCGGCGACGGCATTCGCCACCGCCTGCGCGTCGCGTGCCTCACGGGCGGAGCGATCCGCCTCGGCTCGCTCCTGCGCAGCGGCCGCTGCGGCGTTCCCCGCGCGGAATCCCTCGGCGTGCCCCTCGGCGTATCCGCGGACCTTCGCCTTCTCGAACACGGCCTTCTCGCGCTCCGCCGTCAGCCCCTCGCCGTGCAGACGCGGGTAGACAGCGGGGGAGAAGGCGTCAGTAGACATACTCGTCCTCGTCGGTGCGCTGCACCGCGATCTCACCGGCGGCTTCGAGGGCGCGAATCGTGCGGACGATCTCCGCACGCGCCTCTTCGACCTGCGATATGCGCACCGGTCCGAGCGCCCGTGCTTCTTCGTCGAGGTTCTCGCGGTTGCGCTCCGAGACGTTGCGACGGATGACGTCCGCGATCGCCTGATTGGCTCCCTTGAGAGCGAGTGCCAGCGAGCGCAGCGGGATGCCGCGCAGCACGCTCTGGGCGTCGCGATCCTCCAGCTTGACGATGTCGGCGAACGTGAACATGCGCGAGCGGATGTCCTCGGCCAGAGCGCTGTCGAGGGTCTCGATGCTTGCCAGCAGCGCCTTCTCGACCGTGGCGTCCGAGCGGTTGATGATCTCCACCAGGGGCTGGACGCCGCCCAGGGTCTCGGGTGTCTCGCGCGATGCGAACCCGCCGGTGCGGGCCTTCAGCGTGTCGGCGACGATCGCGATCGCGTCCTGCGACGCCGTCCCCATCGTAGCGATCGCATGCGCCACGTCCGTGCGGGCAGGGTCCGGAAGCGCGGCCAGCACGGCGGCTGCCTGCTCGGTAGGCAGGTGCGCGAGCACGAGGGCGACGGTCTGAGGGAGCTCGCCGTCGAGCAGAGTGGCGAGATGCGTCGGGTCGACGGCGATGAGGAATTCGAACGACGAGTTCGCCATCGTCGAGTTGACGCGTCCGAGCACTGCGGCCGCGCGCTCGGCGCCGAACGAAGCTTCCAGCAGGCCGGCCGCGATGTCGCGGCCGCCGCGCGCCGGTGGCAGGTGGCCGGTGGCGATCCGGTGGAACCGGTTCAGCGCATGGGCGGTTGTCTCGGCATCCAGGTTCTGCAGGCCGATGATCTCGGAGGCGACGGCCTCGGCCTCATTCTCGGAGAGGTGCTTCATGACCTCGATCGCATGAACGCGATCGAGATTCATCAGCACCACCGCCGCCGTCTGACGGTCGCTCAGCGCGCTCACGCGGGCTGCCTTTCATCGATCAGCGTGCGCAGCAGCTCGGCCGTGCGCTTCGGATCCTGCCGGCTGAGAGCATCGAGCTCCATCCGGCGCCGCTCCAGGGTGACCTGTGCGGGTTCGCTCTCGATCTGCAGCTCGGGGGAGGGCGCGAGCTGCGGCTCCGGCTCGGTGATCGACAGGGGAATGGTCGGCGCGTCGAGGAGCGCGGTCGGTGCAGTCGTGGTGAGCGCGGTCAGCGGCTCCGGCCGGTCGCCGAACAGCGTGTCGAACTCCGCGGCGGCTCCGTTCTTGCGGCGGGCCCGGACGATCAGCGCGATCACGGCGCCCAGCAGCGGCAGTCCGATGGCGAGGGCGATGACCAGGGTGTTCAGCAGTGCAGCCTGCTGGGCAGCCTGCTCGGCGTCCTTGGCAGCCTTGAGTGCTGCCTGGGCGGCCTCGGCGCTGGTCTGGCTGAACGCCACCATCTCGACGCTGAGCGTGTCGCCGCGATCCTCGTCGATTCCCGCTGCCGCGGCGACGAGGTCGTTCAGCTTCGCGATGCTCAGGTCGCCTGCCGCACCCTGGTCGATCGCGACCGACACCGACTGGCGGGTGAGGGTCCCTGCCGGAGTGGTCGTGGACTGGGTGGTCTTGTTGATCGCGTTGGTGCGGCTCTCCTCGGTCGACTCGGACGTGCCGTCTGCGCCCTCTGACGGTACGGCGATGTTGTCGGGGCCGAGTACACCGGCCTCACTCGTCGTGCCGTTCTGGGTCTGGCTGCGGATCTCCTCGGTCAGGGGAGGCGTGCCCTCGGCGGGCGTGTACGTCTCGTCGAGGCGCTCGTTCTGCGAGCGATCGATCTCGGCGGCGACCGTGACGGTCGCGTTGCCTGCGCCGACCACGGTGTCGAGCATCTGCTGCACGGCCGTGGTCACGCGGGCCTCGTAGTCGCCGGCCTGCTGGTCGACGCCGCCGACCTGGCCGATGCCGACCGCGGACAGGGTCTGCCCGGACTGGTCGACCACGGCGACGTTCTCGGGCTTCATGCCGCTCACGGCCGCGGAAGTGAGGTGCACGATCGATTCGACCTGCTTGGTCGTCAGCGTCGTGCGATCGCCGGTCTCGACGAACACGGATGCGGTCGGGTCGACGGTCTCCGAGACGAACACGCTCTCCTCGGGGATCGCGAGCTGCACGGATGCCGCGGTGACGCCGTCGAGCGCGGAGATCGTGTCGGCGAGCTCGCCCTCGATCGCGCGCTTGTATGTGACGGACTGCTGGAACTCCGAGGTCGTGACACCCATGTCGTCGAGCAGCGAGTAGCCGCCCGAGCTCGACGAGGGCAGCCCAGCGGCCGCTGCGGCCATGCGCTGCTCGTAGACGTCTGACTCCGGCACGAGCACGGTCGAGCCGCCCTCGCCGAGCTCGTACTGCACGGAGGACGAGCGCAGTTGCTCGACGACGGCGTTGGCGTCGGAGGCGCTCAGCCCCGAGAACAACGGCGTGAGCGTCGGGCGGGTGAGCCAGCTGGACAGGGCGAAGATACCCAGCGCGAGTACGGCGACGCCGATGATCGCGATCGTGCGCTGCGCGAGCGTGAAGCCCGCGATGACGCGCCCGATCCGCTGGAACACATTCTGGACGGCCTGGGGCATCAGGCTTGCATCCTCATGATCTCGTTGAACGCGTCGACGCCCTTGTTGCGGACGGCGGCGACGAGTTCGAGCGTGACGGCAGCGCGGGACGAGGCGATCATGGCGGCGTGGATGTCATTCAGGTCACCGGTGACGGCGGCCACCTTCAGAGTGTCCGACTCGGACTGCAGCGCACGCAGTTCGTCGATCGCGCCGGTGAGGCTCGTGGCGAACGCCGAGTCGCCGGTCGACGCCGTGTCCGCGACCGGGGAGGTCGGGACGGAGAAAGCCGAGGAGATGCCCTCGATGCCGGTAACAGATGCCATCAGCTGCGTCCGATCTGCAGGGCTGCTTCGTATGAGTTGCGGGCACGGTCGACGATCGCGGCGCTCGCCTGGTAGCCGCGCTGGGCGAGGATGAGCTGGCTCATCTGGTCGCCGAGGTCGATGTCCGGAAGACGGACATAGCCGTCTTCGTCGGCGAGAGGATGATCGGGCTGATGCACGAGGCGGCCCTCCGCGCTCCCGAGCGCGGTGCCGGCGACGTACACGCCGGGCGACGCGTCGCTCGTCTGCGCGAGCACGTAGCGCTGACGGAACGCCTCGTCGTCGGTGGCCGAGACGGTGTTGATGTTGGAGATGTTGTCGCTGATGGCATCCAGCCACTTGCGGTGCACGGTCAGGCCGGTGCCGGCGATCCCGATGGCGTCGAAGGTCATGATGTCCTCATCGCGGTGCGCATGGACGAGAACGATCCGTTGATCGCCTGCGTCGCGAACTGGTAGCGCAGCATCGTGTCGACGCTGGAGAGGGTCTCGGTGTCGAGATTGACGTTGTTGCCGTCCAGGCGGGTCGGCTCGAGCGATTCGCCGACGGTGGCCGTGACGCTGCCGCTTCCGGATGCGACGGCATCCGCGAGAGCCTCCTCGAACTGCACGCGCTTGGCGTGATAGTTCGGGGTGTTGATGTTGGCGATGTTGTCGGCGATGGCGCGCTGGCGCAGCGCGAGACCGTCGAGGGCGCTGGAGAGCGCAGAAATGGTCACTGAATCGAACACGAACCCGGTTCCCGTCGGTGGGTGGTGTGGCCGATCCATGGCCGTTTCAGTCGAGCGTTCCCTGCTCTGGGTGCTCTATCGGCCGGTTCGCGAGGTTCGTTAGGAGCGCTCTCATCCGTCCACGTCGAGGTAGGCCGGGGCATCAGGCCGTCCGGCGGGCACACGGCGCAGTGCGTCGAGCTGCTGCTTGACGTCATCGAGCTCAGTCGCGGTGCGCGCGATCCGCTCCTGCTGAAGCCGCAGCAGCCGGCGGGCGCGATCTGCGAGTTCAGTGGGGAGCGGTGCCTTCGGCGCGGTCCAGGGTTCGAGCATCTCTGACGCGCTGTCGAGAACGCGCTCGAAGCGGTCCAGTAGCGCGGTCCATTCGGAGTCGGTCACGAGGCGCGGGCCTGGGTGACCGAGGCGGCAGCAGCGTGCCACGCTTCGCGCAGCGGCACGACGAGGTCGTGGCACGAGCGGGTGCGCTCAGGGTCGCGGCCGATGTTCGCGCCGATCAGGGTCTGCGTGAGGAAGGCGTAAAGCGCGCGGAGCCCCGGGCTTCCGCCCCAGTCGTTCGACAGCGACGAGGTCAGCTCGGCGACGATCGACTGCGCGTGCTGCAGTTGAGTGTTGGCCTCTGTCCAGTCGCCGGCGCGCTGGGCGGCCTCGCCGCGCTCGATGTCGAGCATCAGTCGGTCGTACAGCATGGTCACGAGGCGCTCGGGCGTCGCCGAGAGCACGGCGTCGTCACGGTAGCGCTGCTGAGCCCGGAGGGCTGCGGTGGCGTTCATATCAGTTCGATCCAGTGTCGTAGCTCGGCAGGCTGGAAAGCTGCGAGGTGAGGTAAGCGGACTGCGACTGCATCTGCGACAGCATCGTCTCCAGTCGCGCGTAGGTGCGCTCGAGCGTCGCCCGCCGCTGTTCCAGGCGCACGTCCCAGCTCTCGAGCTGCCTGCCGAGGGAGTCGACCTCGCTCTGTTGTCCGGTGATGCGGGCGGTGAGGAGGCCGTCGTACTTGTCGGAGTACGTCTCCGCTGTCTGCTGCACGCGCTCGGCCACGCCCGTGAACATCGCCGTGACGGCATCCGGGTCGTCGGCGAGTGCCGCGGCGAACTTGGTCTCGTCGATCGTGAGCACGCCGTAGCGGTCGATCGAGATGCCGATGCTCGAGGGGGAGACGCCGTCGATCGGATGCTGGACCGCCTGCGCGAGCGACTGGCGCAGTGCGCGCACCGTGCTGTCGCCGGTGAAGACGCCGAGCGTCGTGGCGTCGTCGCCTGTGCCGACGGTCGCCTTGGAGCCGTTGTCGATGCGGGTGAGGAGTGAGGCGATCTGCTTCACGAAGTCGGCGGCGGCTGTCGTGCGGGCCTTGTCGTCGACAGCGACGCCGACGGTGACCGGATCGGCCGACGCGGCGGTGACCGTGACATCGACGCCTGCGAACAGATCCGTGAACGTGTTCTTCGACGAGGTGATGACCTGCTCGGCGGCGGTACCCGCCCACAGTCGCACTTGTGCGTCGGAGCCGGTCGTGACGACGGCGGCGCCGGGAGCAGTGGCGACGTCTGCGGCGGTTCCGGCCGCGACGGCGGCTTCATCGCCGCGGAACACACGGAACGCGCTGTCCGCGCCGGACTCAGCGGAGATGAGCTGCAGACGCTGCACGGGGTTGCCGTCGACATCTGTTCCGGCCGCGACGACGCTGGCCGAGATGCCGAAGCCCGCGGAGTTGATCGCGCGCGCGACGTCCGTCATTGACGACGAGCTCGCGGTGATCTCGAGGCGTTCGCCGGCGGCGTTCTCGAGCGTGAGAGTGGGGGGAGCGTCCGGCCACTCGGCTGATGCCGCGGTGACGACGGTGTGCTTCTGCGCGAGGCGGTCGACGACGATGTCGGCCGTGAGGGCCGCGGCGCCGGGGCGGAGGGCGACGGTGACGTTGTTGGACGATGAGGTCGCTGAGAAAGTGTTTAGGCTCTCGCCGGATGCTGCTGTCTTCGCTTTGGCCGCGAGGTCCTGCAGGGAGGTGTTCAGGGTCTGGAGCTGCGAGATGATGAGCTTCTTGTCATCGGCCTTCGCGCTCATCAGATTGCGGGGAATGGCTTGCACGTCCATGAGCGCGTTGATGAGCTCGGTGGTGTTGAGGCCCGAGACGAGGCCGTCGAGTGCGATACCCATGGGTGCCTTTCCGGATCAGATGCGGGTGCGGATTCCGGGTGGGCGACGGTCGGCCGCCCACCCGGAACCAGCGAGCGACTCAGCGCAGGAGCTGAAGAACGCCCTGCGTCGACTGGTTCGCCTGAGCGAGCATCGCCGTACCGGCCTGCGACAGGATGTTCGCAGCGGTGTACTTGACCATCTCGGCCGCCATGTCGGTGTCGCGGATGCGGCTCTCAGCAGCCGACAGGTTCTCTGCCGACACGTTGAGCGAGTTGATCGTCGACTCGAAGCGGTTCTGCGCGGCACCGAGTTCGGCACGAGCGCTCGAGATGCTCGTGATCTGAGTGTCGAGTGCGGTGATCGAAGCAGCCGCGTTCGCGGCCGTGTCGAACGTCAGCCCAGCGACCGCGGTAGCCACAGCGCCCACGTCTGCTCCGGTCAGGTCGACGGCGATCTGGTCATTGGCAGCGACGCCGCCCGCGCCGACCTGGAAGGTCAGCTGACCCGTACCGTCACCGGCAGTGGCGCCCGTGAGCAGGTCGATGCCGTTGAAGTTCGTCGAGGTGCTGATGCGGGTCAGTTCCTCGGCGAGCTGCGTGACCTCGGTCTGGATCGCGGTGCGCGACTCGGTGTTGTTCGAGTCGTTACCGGCCTGCACCGCGAGGTCGCGCACGCGCTGCAGGATGGAGTGGACCTCGGTCAGGGCGCCTTCAGCGGTCTGGATGACCGAGATGCCGTCCTGAGCGTTGCGAGCAGCCACGTTGAGGCCGTTGACCTGCGAACGCAGGCCCTCGGAGATCGCGAGGCCGGCCGCGTCGTCCGCCGCGCGGTTGATGCGAAGACCGCTGGACAGCTTCTCCAGGGACTTCGACAGGTCGTTCTGCGTGTTGGACAGGTTGCGGTAGGCGTTGAGCGCCGACACGTTGGTGTTGATCTGCATACCCATGGTGTGTTCCTCCGTGATTGGGATGTACCGAAGCCCATCCGTGGGCTCCAATCACACCTATCGGCGGCAGGTCTCGGCGCGTTAGTCGGAGACGATCAGAACGGTGGTGCAACGAGAGCGGCGTCGTCCCGTCGAGATGTTGCACCGCGAGCGGCGTGGGCTTCGGGTGGTGGCGCCGAGCTGTGGAACCCCGTAGGTGTGGTGACCTCGACGGACCCGTCGGGGCGAGATCGGTACACGGCACGGGTTCGGTGTCTGTCGACGTGATGTCTAGGACAGAGGGGTCGCAGGTCGTCGAGGTTGGTCTTGCCGCCCTGTGCCCAGGGAGTGCGGTGGTCGATGTCGGCGTCGAGGGCGAGGCGGGTGCAGCCGTCTCTGGCGCAGGTGCCGTGCTGCAGGATCAGCCAGTCGCGCTGTGCGGGTGTCGCGCAGCGGCTGCGGCGGTCCATATCGATGACCACGCTGCGGATCGGGTCTACGACCACTCGGCGGAACACGCCGGTGTCGAGGAACAGCTGCTTCGCGGTCAACGGGTCGATCGGCCCGTGCCCGACGATCTCGGCCTCCGGAACAGGAAGGCCAGGGGTGTTCGCGGCGCCGTCCAGCAGTTGGACGGGGATCGTGACGAAGACCTTCGTCTGCGCGGCACGGTCGGTGCCGACCCCGCGCAACCAGGCGGGGAAGAGGTCTGCGCGGATCTGCGCGATCGTGCGCGTCTCAGCCGGGTCGCCCTTCTTCATCTGCTTCGCCGTTGCGGTGAGCCGCCGGTCGGCAGCGAGGGCCTCTGATGTGGGAATGCAGGCGTTGAACCAGCTCATCCCGTCATCCACGTGCTCCACGCACACCCGACGGCCGGCTACCGCACGGGTATGACGATTCTCGGCCGGTTCCTGGTCAAGACGATCGGCCAGGCGGCGCAGTCGGCGCAGGAAGTTCGCCGGGGAGCACGAGAACGCCCACTGAGAGGTCGCCTCATCGATCCGCGCCGCCGCCTCGCGCTCGGCCTCCAGCTCGTCCGCTGTGGCGTTCGACGGTGCGCGCAGCCGGCCCAGCGCCCCCGATGGCGCGGGTCACGAGATACATCGACACGAACCCGTCGCGCGCGTGGCTCCTAGAGAGTCGGCAGCTGTCGCATGGCCGTGCGTACGACCGCGAGTTCGGCCTGGACATCCTCTTCGGACCGCTTCAACCGCAACGCGATATCGGAGACAGCAGCGCGCTCGGCCAGATCAGCGGCGTCCGGGCCGCACTCGAGAACGAACACCTCAGGATTGCGACGCGCGAGAGTGACGGCATCCACGATCTGTGCCGCGCGACGCGACGCGTACCGATTCAGATGATCTCGTATTTTTGTTAGGCGATCGCGGACGCGGCCGGCGCGACGCCGAACACGTTCGTGAGCCGAGTACTGCCGGTCTCGCCGATCCGCGCGAAGAATGCGTCACGCACGGCCATCGACACGCGGGCGACGGCCGTGGGCTCCTGGCCGTCGGCGAAGTACTTCTCCAGCGCATCGCGCAGCAGGCGCATCGCCTCGGAGCGCTGTTGCGACACGGCCGAGTGCGAGACGCCGAGCTCTTCGGCGATCTCCTTCACCGGACGCTCGTCGAAGTAGACGGCCTGCACGATCAGGCGCATGCGTTCGGGCAGAGCGGCCACGGCGTGCTCGAGCACCTCGCGGCGCTCGCTCACCATCGCGGACTCCTCCGGGAGCGGGATGTCGGATGCCAGTGTGTGCGCTGACGGATCCTCCAGCGTCACCACGGTGCGCGCGCCGTCGGCCAGTGCCTCGGAGACGACGTCAGTCGGAACCGACATCGCCGTGGCGATCTCGGCCACCGTCGCCGTCCGGCCGAGCCCCGCGGTCAGGGTGTCGCGTACAGCGGTGGTCTCCTTGATGCGCTTGCGGATGCCGCGCGAGGCCCAGTCCATCGCGCGCATCTCGTCGGCGAACGCGCCGAGGATGCGGCGGCGCGCGTACGCGCCGAACGGCACTCCGAGCGTGGGGTCGAACGCGTCGGCCGCAGTGACGAGGGCCAGTGCCCCGACAGCGGCGAGTTCTTCACGCGGAATATGGGTGGCACGCGCATGCGTCTCCGAAGCGAGGTAGCCGACCAGCGGCAGGTTCTCTTCGACGAGGCGATTGCGCTCGACAAGCGGCGTCATGGGGGGTGATCACCTCTCTGGAGAGCCAAGACGTTCAGCCGGTAGCTGAACGTGGTGCCCATATCACTATCACAGCGATATGTCCATGGGGAGAACTATCCATCAAATCCCCCGGTAGTAACCTTAGGGCCAGGGCGGCCGATAGAGGTACAACGAACCGAAAAATCGTTCGGTTCATGGGCTGGGGATTGCTGGGGGAAGGAAATATGGGAGCCAACGAACTCTCGATGCAGCTGTGGCGGGAACGCGAACTGCTGGAGATGCTGCTGTTCAAACTGGACGAACAGCAGTTGCTGCTGACCGCCGGGCGATCGCACTGGATCCATTTTGCTACACGCGAGATCGAACAGGTACTCGAACGTCTGCGTGCGACAGCACTGGCGCGGTCGGTCGAGGTATCGGCCGTCGCGGAGGAGTGGGGCGCGGCCGATGACGCGACGCTCCGCGCACTCATCGCGCACGCGCCGGAGGGGGTCTGGCGCGACGTCTTCGCCGACCATCTGCACGCACTCACGCAGCTGACGGCCGAGATCTCTCAGATGCGCGACACGAACGCCGACCAGATCGCGGGCGTCATGCGCGCCACGCAGGAGACGATCGCGGCGCTCGGCCTCGACACCGGTGAATACACCACTGACGGCGTGCGTGCGCGTGACGACTCCGCACGCATCGTCGACACCCAGATGTGACAGACCGGACGACGGAGAAGAGACGATGTCGACTTTCAGCGGATTGACCACGGCCGCGAGCGGGCTGGCTGCGGCGCGCCGCGGCATGGACGTGGTCGGGCAGAACATCGCCAACCAGACCACGGAGGGGTACACCCGGCAGCGGGTGACCACCTCATCGATCGCCGCACTCGCGCAGACCGGCCGATTCAGCACGGGGGCCGCGCCCGGACACGGCGTGTCGATCACCGGCGTCGCCCGACTCGGCGATGCGCTGCTCGACGCCAGGGTGCGTGACACGCTCGCCTCGTCCGGCTTCTGGTCGACGCGCGCCGTCGCTGCGACGACCATGGAGGCCGCGCTCGCAGAACCCACGACCGACGGCCTGGCCGCGCGCCTGTCGCAGTTCTGGTCCGGCTGGCAGGATCTCGCGAACACCCCGGACTCCGGGGCTGCGGCATCCGTCGTGCTCGAGACGGCCGCCGAACTCGCATCCCAGATCTCCGGCGGCTACAAGGCGGTCGCGTCGCAGTGGTCCGATGCCCGCACGGCCGCCGAGCGCACGGTCTCGCAGGTCAATGCGGCGGCGGACCAGATCGCCGATCTCAATCGTGAGATCCGCGACGCGCTCGCGTCCGGCCGCTCTGCGAACGAGCTCATCGACCAGCGCAGCGTTCTCGCGCAGAACGTGGCCCGCCTGTCCGGCGCCAAGGCGAACATCGAGAGCGACGGCACGCTGACGGTGCGGATCGACGGCAACGCCCTCGTCGCAGGCGACGACTCCCGTCACCTCGCGCTGAGCGGACCGACCTCGATCGACGTCGGCGCACGGGTCACGGTCACCTGGGCGACGGCACCCGACATGCCGATCTCGATCGTCGGCGGCGAGCTCGGTGGGAACCTCTCTGTCCTCGCGCCCGCGGATGAGGGCGGGATGCTGGCGCAACTCGCCGCGTCCTACAACGAAGTCGCGACTGCCCTCGCCGATCGGGTGAACGAACAGCACCGACTGGGCGTCACGGCTGCCGGCCAGCCAGGCGGAGACTTCTTCGCCGTCTCGGGCACCGGTCCCGCGGCTCTCGGTCTGAGCGTCGTGGTGACGTCCGGTTCGGATCTCGCACTCGCGAACCCGGGCGCCGGTGCATGGGACTCCGGCAACGCCGACGCCATCTCCCAGATCGGTCTTCTCGGCACCGGGCCCGACGCGATCTGGGCGTCGCAGGTGTCGACGTTGAGCGTGAGCACCGCGGCCGACATCCAACGCGCACGGGTGTCGGAGACCACCGCCATCACGGCGGCCGCGGCGCAGCAGTCCGTCGCCGCTGTCGACGGCGACGAGGAGACCATCAGTCTGCTCACCTACCAGACCGCCTATCAGGCCGCGGCCAGAGTCATGACCGCCGTCGACGAGGCGCTCGACGTTCTGATCAACCGCACTGGCGTCGTCGGACGCTGACCGGAGGACCGAAATGATCTCTCGCGTTACCGCATCGTCCATGACGCAGACGGCGATGCGCCACCTGCAGTCGAACCTCACGGAGCTCGCGCGCCTTCAGGAGCAGGCGACGTCGCAGCGCGCCTTCGCCGCGCCGTCCGACGATCCGGCCGCTGCCGCCACCGCGCTGGGCCTGCACGCGGAGCAGCGCCGCAACGACCAGTACGCGCGCAACATCGACGACGGGCTGGCGTGGGTGACGACGGCCGATTCCGCCATCACCCGAAGCGCCGGCCTTCTCAGTCGAGTGCGGGACCTCACCGTGCAGGGCGCGAACGACGGTGCGCTGGATGCCACGGCGAAGGAGGCGATCGCCGTGGAGCTGGAAGGCATCCGCGACGAGCTGCTCGCGCAGGCCAACACTCGCCTGCTGGGACGCTCGGTGTTCGCTGGTACCTCTGACACTGCCGCATTCGCGGGCAACCCCACCTATGCATTCAGCGGATCTCCGGACGGAGAGGTGATGCGCCGGATCTCCGAAACCGCTTCCGTCCGCGTCGATGCCGACGGCGAGGCGGTGTTCGGCACCGGTGCGGGCTCGGTCTTCGCCCTGGTCGACAACATCATCGATGACCTGCGCAACGGGACGAACGTCGGTGCCCGGCTGAACGAGATCGACGATCGCCGGACCGCTATGCTCAGTGCCCAGGGTGCGGTCGGCGCCCGCCAGACACAGATCGAACGCGCCAAGGAGGCGGCTGTGCAGAACTCGGTTTCGCTCGAATCCCGCCGCGCTGCCATCGAAGACGTCGATTCGGTCGAGGTGCTTGTGCGTCTCCAGGCCCAGGAACTCGTGTACCGATCAGCGCTCGCCGTGAACGCCCGCGTGCTGCAGCCGTCGCTGATGGACTTCCTCCAGTGACCGTCGCCCTGAGCTTCGTGGCACCGCCCCCGGGGCTCGCGCCGCACGTGGAGTTCGCGCTCACGCCGGTGGACGGCTCGGAAGGGCTGTTCACGATGCGTGCGGTCGACGACGCCGCGCTACGCCTTTATCTGGTCGATCCGAACACCGTGCTGCAGGACTACGCTCCGACGCTCACCGACGAGCAGACGGCTCAGCTGTCGCTGGAATCGCCCGATGACGCTCTGCTGCTCGTCGTCGCTCACCCTGCAGCGGACGGCGTGAGCGTGAACCTTCTGGCGCCCGTGGTGGTCAATCGCGGCACCGGGCTCGCCTCGCAGGTCATCCTCGAAGGCCAGGATTTCCCGCTGCGCGCCCCCCTCAGCTGAACGAATGTGGACTTAAGTCGTAGATCCTGGCCGAACGTCTACGACCTATGGCTATACTTTCGAGCATTGGGGCTTGTCGATCCTTCGGCAGTCTCCGTTCAGTCTGAGGGGACAGCAATATGAGCGGTGTCGCAGTACAGCCAAAAGTCGCAGTGGTCATCGAAGACGACCCGGACGTTCGAAGCCTGCTCGACGCGGTCTTCCGCTCCGCCGGCTTCCAGGTCGTTCTCACCGGATCCGGGCCCGACGGCATCGCCGCGGTCATGGAGCACGAGCCGACCATCACCACCGTCGACATCAATCTTCCGGGCATCGATGGCATCGAGGTCGTGCGCCGCATCCGCAAGTCGAGTTCGTCGTTCATCATGATGCTCTCGGCCCTCGCCGAGGAGACGGACGTCGTACTCGGTCTCAGCTCCGGCGCAGACGACTACGTCATCAAGCCGTTCCGCCCGCGCGAGCTGCGCGCAAGGATCGAGGCTCTCATGCGCCGTCCGCGCATCGACCCGCCGGAGCCATCCGAGACGGTCAACACCGGGCCCGTGCGCACTCCGGCACGCAACCCCACGGCGACCGCCACGATCCCGACGATCGATGCCGGAAGCCTCGAGCGCTGGGAGTCGCACCGCGACATCAGCCTCAACCTCGCCACCCACACCGCGCTCGTGGCACAGCGCGAGGTCGAGCTCACGCCCACCGAGTTCGACCTGCTCGCGACCCTGCTCGAATCCAAGCGCCGAGTGCGCAGCAAGGCGGACCTCGCGCTCGTCCTGCGCGGCGAGGCGTTCGGCTCCACCTCTTATTACGTCGGCGAGCCGGACAAGCGCGCGATCGAGGCTCATATGGCGAACCTCCGCCGCAAGATCGGCGACAACAGCGTCGAACCGCGCTACATCGAGACGGTTCGCGGCGTCGGGTACCGGCTCACTCCGGCCGAGGTGCCCGCCGTGGTCTGAGCCGAGCCTCACCTGAACCGGCGGTCGCGCGTGACTCGAACACGCGCGACCGCCTTCTTCATGCCCGGCCGCAGGCATCAGGTCACTCGAGGACCTCCCAGGGCGACCGGTCACGGTCGGTGACGCCGTCCATGGGATCCTCCGACTGCGTCCACCACTTGGCCTCGAACGGGACGCCGTCGACGACCACGCGAGTGCCCTTCCGGTAGACAGTGCCGACGTTCCACTCCGGGTACGTGCCATCGGCGACGGTCGGCAGGGCGAAGGGGCGATCCTCCGCAAGCACCGGTCCGACGAGCACCCAGGAGGTGGCATCCGCCGTCTGCGTGGGATCGTCCGGCTCCGGGCCGCCGCTGACCCACCACTTCGCGGCGTACACATAGCCGTGCCAGACGACCCGCACGCCGTGAGAGTAAGGAGCGTCCTCGGACCAGATCGGGTACGGGCTCGTCTCAGGATCATCGGGCATCGGCGTCGCCGCGGGCGTGGCCGCCGCATCGGAGGGTGACTCGTCGAATCCGGTAGACAGGATGCCGGCGAACGTCTGCGTGCCCTGCTCGACGCCGCTGCACGAATCGGACACGGCGGAGACATCGGGGTAGTTCGGACCGCACGTGCGGTCGCGGTTGATCGACCACATCGACATCCGCGCCAGATCGCGCTGCTGGGCGAAGTCGCTCAGTTCGGTCGCGTCGGCGAGGGTGAACACCTCGTCGCGGACGTCGTTCTGCCCAATCATCGGCGTCGCGCCCATCACGGCCCAGGCGCCGGCGGCCGGCAGTGCGATCCGCTGATTGCGGTACAGCTGCGTCAGCTGATCGTGCACCTCGTTCAGCGCCTGAATCGAGGCCTCGGCCATCGTCGCGCCACCCAGGTCGGTGCCGTAGTCCATGGTCATCACGTTCACGCCGGCCAGCGTCACGCCGCCCTCGAGCAGGCGTCGCACGGCATCCAATCCGGCATCGGTCAGTCCGGTGGTCGCCGTCGGCAGCGTCACCCAGACATCCAGCGCGCCGCCGCGCGCCTCGTGCTGCCGCTGCAGTGCGGAGATCGCGGTGGCGCGCCGATCGGCGGCTGCCGTGTCAAGAAGCGCTGCACCTTCCAGATCGAGATCGATCGTCGTGACGCTGTAGCGCTCGAGCACCCGCGAGTAGGCCTGCATCAGTGACGAGGTCGTGTCGCACGCGACGGCGAGCTCGGTGTTGAGGGCGCCTCCGAACGAGACGGCCACGTGGGCTCCCTCGCGGCGGATGCCGTCGATCCGCCGATCGAGATCGAGCTGCTGTCCGGCCTCCGCGAGCGTGTAGTAGGTGCCCCAGGTCGGCGCGCACCGTTGGGCGCTCGCGGCGACGACGAAACCCAGCACGACGGTGTCGTCATTGCCGTCCCCGGTGGTCGGAGACATCGAGACATCCGCCGCCGTCACGTCGAAATACCCGCCGAACCACTGCGGTCCGGCGGTCTCGGCGACGGCTGCATCGCGCTGCGTGAGGTACCAGGGCACCGTCACCGCGCTCGCCACGACGACCGTCGCCACTGCGATGCCCAGCAGCACTCGCCACGGCGAGAGGCGCTTGCCCGGGTGCCGGCCGCTGCGCTTGCGAGGCGCGGCGCCGCTCTCTGCGGGCTGCACGTCCTCACCCGCATCGTTCTTCCGGCGGCTCACGAGCGCAGCTCCAGGTCGGAGCGGAGATCGAGCCTCGGGTTCGCCGCCACCGTCCGGCGCTCCGGTGTCGAGCCGGCAGTGCCGGGCGCCGCGTGCCCGTCGTGGAGCATCGCGCGCCAATCGGGGGCGTCGTCCTCGACGGCGGCCTCCGGCTCAGGACGTTCGACGTCGACGTACATCCAGTCGGTCAGGCCGATCCAGGTGTCGACGAGGCCGTTGCGGATGCCGATGTTGCCGAGGAACGCCCAGGTGGCGCAGATCGCGTTGAAGGCGGAGAACGCCAGCGTCCACCACGAGCCGTCGGAATAGCTGCGCCAGGCGACGAACGCCGAGTACGCGATGATGACGACTGGGCTGATGACGTACAGAAGCGGTGAGCTGGTGCGGTCCTTGACCTTCGGGGTCCGGGCGAACGGGATCTTGCGTCCGGTCATACCCTGCTGCAGCGACTTGAGCACGCCGGCGAGGTTCACCGGCAGGAGGATCAGGTTGAAGCCGTAGATTCGGAAGATGTCGGTGCGCTTGTAGCCGCTGTAGTGCAGGTCGCTGGCCATCGCGATGAAGTACGGCAGGGCGCCGATCAGGATGAACGGGCTCACGAGCCGGTTGTCGTACGGATAGACCAGCAGGAAGATCAGACCGAAGCTGGCCCAGGCGATCGAGGCCATGTAGTTCATCCGCAGCGAGATCTCGCTGAAGGTCAGGGGCTTGTGCTGACGACGGCCGTCGCGCATCTGCCGCCACATCTTGGGCAGGATCAGCAGACCGCCGTTCGCCCAGCGGCGGCGCTGCACCACGAGAGATCCCCAGTCCGGCGGCGTCGCGCTGTAGCTCAGACGCTCGGGGTAGTTCACCAGCTTCCAGCCGAACAGCATGAGGTCCACGCTCGATTCGGTGTCCTCGATGACGGTGCGGTCCTGGACGTAGCGTCGCACCTCGATGCCGTCGACGCTCTCGATCTCGAGGATGTCGTCCAGCGCCTCCATCCGGATCACGGCGTTCGCACCGACCCAGAACGTCGCGTTGTACTTCGTCATGCCCTGGTGCAGGATGTGCTGCACATCCGTCGTCGCACCCGCCAGCCGCTCGATGCGAGTTGGCGCGTTGCGGAACGACGAGTACGGGGTCTGGGTCACCGCGACGTTCGCGTTCTCGGGCTGCTCGAGGAAGTGCACCAGGCGAAGACAGTAGTCGCGCAGTAGCAGCGAGTCGGCGTCGAGCGTGAGAACGAAGTCCGAGTACGGGATCTCGAGGTCGGCGGGCGCGCCGCCGGGGGCGGGGCGCAGCATCACGCCGTCCGGGGTTGAGTGCTCGACGAACCGGCCGCCCAGCAGGCCGATGTACGCGTTGAGGTTCATCGCCTTGTTCGCCTCATGAGACAGCGACGCGTAGCGCTTGCGCTCGAACGAGGTGATCTCGGCCGAGAAGATCCACACGAGTCGCCGGTACAGCTCGTGCACGCGCTCCGTGCTCGGCGCGGTGCCCTCCCCGGCAGCCATCTCCAGCGCGACGGCGGTCGACTGCAGGTCGTCCGCCAGCCCCTCGAGGATCTCCTCGACGAAGAAGTCGTCGACGTGGTCCTCGCGTGTCTCCGCGGCGGCGAAATCACGGAGCCAGGCGATCGCGCTCCAGTACTGCTCGATGAGATCGGGCAGCGTGTCCTGGGCGATTCCGGGCAGTTCGCGGACGGTCTGGAAGAACGCCAGCGCGTCGGCTGCGCGTTCGCGCGGCTCGTTCAGGGCGTAGGCGATCTCGGCGGTGACGGCGCGAGTCGCATTCAGCTTGTCGCGCGTCTCCCGGTCGCTCGGGAACGGGTTGTCATCGACCAGCAGCACGACCCTCATCTCGGGGTACTCCTGCAGGGCCGCCGACCACAGCGTCTTGCGGACGACGCCGGGCTCCTCGGCGTACGAGGGGACCAGAACGGTGAGCGGGCGGTGGGCGAGCGAGAAGTGCCGGTCGAGCTCGCCGCGCGCGGCGCGATGGTGGGTGCGGAACCGCTGGAGCGCGCCGTACCTGGCGAGCAGGTACATCAGAGCGGAGAAGATCAGGAAGGTCACGACCACGATGTACGAGACGCCTTCGATCATGCGCCAGGTGGTGTCGAACTCGCCCGCGAAGAACATCGTCAGCAGCACGGTGAGCACGTACAGGATCCACATCGTGACGGTGAGCCAGATCGCGACACGGGCCAGGACGAGCTTGCGGGTCGACGGACGTGCGTGGACGGCGGGAAGCGTCGCCCGATCCTTCTCGGTGCCCCATTGGCGTCGGCGTCGTAGTGGCGCGGCCGTGTCTTCGGTCTTCATCCTCATGCTCTCCCTGTTCGGCACTGAAGCCGCGGTGATCCCCCACGCCGCGGCCTCAGATGTCCGTTCATGAGGCTAAATCGCCCGAGAGGCCTCCGGAATCCTTCAGGCGAGTTCTTTGAGTAATCTTGCGTCAGACTTGAGCATCGGCCTGAGGGGGCTCACAACAACATGTTTCGCACGCCATCGATCTGGCGATGGCAGCTGATCTTCACCGGCGGCATCGTCGCCGTCGCCGTGATGATCGCAGCCTTCAGCCCGTCGACGTTCGCCACGCCGCTCGTCGTCGTCGGATTCGGGCTGGTGGTGGTCGTGACGCTCGCGACGATCATGATCCCCTGGGACCGGCTGCCGTCCTCAGCGTCGATCGCGCTTCCGATGCTCGACGCGCTCGCGATCGGTTTCACAGCTGCCGCGCCGGACATCCGGCTCGGCTTCCTCTGGGTGTTCCCGGTGACGTGGCTGGCCACGTACTTCACCATGGCGTGGGTGTTCGCCGGGATCGGCGTCATCAGCGTGAGCCTCGTCGTCTTCGGGAACCATCCCGGCGAACCGGCGCACATGATGCTGCGCGTGCTGGTGG
The DNA here is from genome assembly GCF_007988825.1 of Microbacterium aerolatum. Classification (GTDB taxonomy): domain Bacteria; phylum Actinomycetota; class Actinomycetes; order Actinomycetales; family Microbacteriaceae; genus Microbacterium; species Microbacterium aerolatum. The sequence goes on from NZ_BJUW01000009.1 coordinate 29,286, forward strand.
TCGTGATCACACTCGGCTTCCTCGGCACGACAGTGCGGATCGGGATGCAGCGCTCTCGCGCTGCACGGCGACTGCTCGAGCGCCAGTCCGAGCAGGTCAACCGTGCGGCGACACGGGCGGAGACGCATCAGCAGCGCGTGGTGCAGATCATCGACGTGCTCGCCACTGCGCTGGTCGCCATCGGCGATGACGGCGTCATCCAGCGGATGAACGATGCGTATCGCACGCTCTACGGGCGGGACCGCTTCGGCGCGAACCTGCCGTCCCCGGCTGTCGAGTACGACGATCGCCGCGGCGAGCCGCTTCCGCCGGATCAGACCGTGCTGGCTCGTGCCGCACGTGGCGAGAGCATGCAGGATGAACGCGTGTGGCTCTACGACACGGCCGGCAGGTGGCGAGCTCTGCACGTCAGCACCCAGCCGCTCGCCGGACGATCCGATGCACGGCGCACGACTCTGGTCATCATCGACGACGTCACGGATGCGCTCGAGGCGGCGGAGGAGCGCCGCACGGTGTCGGCCATCGTCTCGCATGAACTTCGCAACCCGCTCACGGCGATCATCGGCCACGTCGATCTCATGCTCGATCGGGACGACCTTCCTGCCGAGGTAGTAGGGCAGCTCGCGGTGGTCGCCAACGCGGGCGAACGGATGCTGCGGCTCGTCTCGACCGCGCTCGACGAGTCCCGCCCCGCGCCGGCGGCGCTCTCAGAGCCCGTGGACCTCAGGCAGTTGGTCGATGCCTCGGTTGCCAGCTTCCTGCCGATCGCGACCAGTCGCGGTCACGAAGTCGAGGTCTCCGGCGCTGACACGTTGCTCATCTACGGGGACGCCTTCCGCCTGCGGCAGGTGATCGACAACCTGCTCAGCAATGCTGTCAAGTACACCCCGGCAGGCGGCAGCATCGGCCTGAACCTGGACGTCGGTCCGGACGGCCGCGCCGAGGTCACCATCACCGACACCGGGCTGGGTATTGCACCGGACGAGCTCGAGCACCTTTTCGACCCGTACTTCCGCACGGACGAGGCCCGGCAGGGCGACATCCCCGGTACCGGACTCGGCATGGGCATCGCGCGCGACATCGTCACCTCGCACGGCGGCACCATCGACATCATCAGCGAGCCCGGCGTCGGCACCAGCATCACGCTGCGATTCCCGCGCCGACCGGAAGGACAGATCATCGACCGTCCAGAACCGCTCAAGGTGGAGCGTCTGCACGAGAAGGAGCCAGCATGATCGAAGTCGCCGTGCAGGACGCGATCACCATCGGCGCGTCGACGAGCCTGATCGCCGTCGTGACTCTCACGACCGCCCTGGTCTTCGGGTTGGCGACTCTCGCGTGCCCGAGCCGTGCCACGATCGCCTGGGGGGTCGCCTTCGGACTCGGCCTGCTCGGGACCTACGTCTGGGTAGCGGCGCATCAGATGGATTCTCCAGCGCTGCGAGCGGCGGCGTCTGGATTGATGATCTGCTTCGAGCCGATCGTCTGGCTGGGGCTGCGCCTGCACTTCGGCAAGCGCCCGGTCTGGTGGCCGGTGGTCGCGTTCGTGCTCATCGTGCCCGCCGTGCTCGCCGTGACCGCGGGAACGCCGAACTTCGATGCCGCCTTCCGGGTCGCATTCCTCGCTGCGAGCATCTTTGCCGCGCTGATCGCACTCGAACTGTTCCGCAGCCCGGGGCCACGGCGCGACATCAAGCTGCCGCTGGCTCTCGCGTCGTGCGCCTTCGTGATCATCGCGGTGGTGGGCGCTGTGGGCGCCCTCTTCGACCACGAGCTGAGCCTCGCGGGCCAGCTGCAGGTGATCCGCGAGGTCAACAGCGTCGGAACCCTCGTCACCGGCGTCTGCGCCGCGTTCACGCTCGTGATGCTGGTCCGCGCGGACGGGTCGCGTATCGATGCGGTCGCGCTCGGGGCAGTGCGCGCACGGCGAAGGCTGCAGAAGGCGCGCGCGCAAGGCGAGCAGGCGTGGTCGATCCTCGACGTGCGGCTGGACGCGCCGGCTGATCTGCGCGAGTCGACGACCGGCAACGGCTTCGCCCTCATCGTCGACCGCTTCCACGACGACGTCGTTGAGAGCCTGCCGGCTGCGGCGGATGCCGAGCGCGTCGCAGACGACCGCAGCATCGTCATCATCCACGGCAGCGACGAGTCAGTGCAGCACCATGTGCGCGCGATGCTGCGTCGCATCTCGGCGATCGACGCCACTGGCGCGAGCGCCGGGATGCGATTGTCGGCGAGCGTGGGATGGGCGTCGGTCGAGGCCATCGGATACGACTATGACGCCCTCGTCGCCGCAGCCGAGGAGGCCGCCCTCCGCGGCCGTGAGAACGGCGGCGATCGCTGGGAGCGTGTGAAGAAGGCGCCGACTACCCTGGAGAGGTGATTCTCGCTGTCGACACCTCGCTGGGTTCGGCCGTCGCTCTGATCGATGCGGACGGCCGTGCGCGCGCTGACGCGTCCAGTCCCGACCCTCTCGGGCACGCCGAGGTGATCGGCACGCTGTTGCACCGCGCGCTCGCCGAGGCGGGCGAGGGTGCCGTCACCCATGTCATCGCAGGCATGGGCCCGGGTCCGTTCACCGGGTTGCGGATCGGCATCGCCACGGCTCGCGCGTTCGCGCTCGGTCGCGGCGCCCAGGTCGTCCCCGTGCCGAGCCACTTCGCCGCCGCGCTTGCCGTCATCGAGACGGATGCTCCGGAATCCCCCTTCGCGATCGTCACGGATGCCCGCCGTCGAGAGGTCGCGATCAGCCTCTTCGACGGTGTGGATGCCGACGGCATCCCGAATCTCCTCGAGCCCACCGTCCTCGTGCCCCGTGCGGATGCCGACGAGCGCCTGCGCGGCATCCACGCGATCGAGGTGTCGACGCTGGACGCCGCAGCCCTCGCCAGGGTCGGCCTGCGCGCGGCGAACGCCGGACGCGATCTGGCCGGCGCGGAGCCGCTGTACCTGCGCCAGCCCGACGTCAGCGTGCCCGGTGCGCCGAAGCGGGTGAGCTGATGACGATCCGCACCGCGATGCCGGCCGATCTCGACGCGATCATGGCGATCGAGAACGCTTCCTTCCCCAGCGACGCGTGGAGCGACGAGGCGATGGCGGCCGAGCTGGCGACCGACTACAGCCACTACCTCGTCGACGAGGACGACGGCCGGATCATCGGCTACGCCGGACTCCGCTCGATCCGCGGGAATCCGGATGCCGACATCCAGACCATCGCGCTCGTCGAAGCCCGCAGGGGAGAGGGGCGGGGCCGCGCCATGCTGCGGTCGCTGCTCGCCGAGGCATCCGCTCGCGGTGCCCGCGAGGTTTTCCTCGAGGTGCGCGCCGACAACCCGGCGGCCGAGGCGCTGTACCTGTCGGAGGGGTTCGAGGAGATCGGTCGCCGGCCGCGCTACTACCAGCCCGACGATGTGGATGCGATCGTGATGAAGGTGGAGCTGCGATGACCGAACCGCTGGTGCTGGGCATCGAGACGAGCTGCGATGAGACCGGCATCGGGATCGTCCGCGGCCGCACGCTGCTGTCGAACACGATCGCCTCCAGCATGGACGAGCACGCGCGCTACGGGGGCGTCGTGCCCGAGGTCGCCGCACGCGCGCACCTCGAGGCGCTGCAGCCGGCGATCGAGGCCGCGCTCGCCGAAGCATCCGTCACCCTCGACGACCTCGATGCGATCGCCGTCACCAGCGGTCCGGGTCTCGCCGGCGCCCTGATGGTGGGGGTCGGCGCAGCCAAGGGGCTCGCCGTCTCGCTGGACAAGCCGCTCTACGCCGTGAACCACCTCGTCGGTCACATCGCCGCCGACATCGTGACGCCCGACTCCGAGCCGCTGGAGTACCCGACCATCGCGCTGCTCGTCTCCGGCGGGCACACCTCGTTGCTGCATGTGAAAGATCTGACCAGTGACGTCGAGCTGCTCGGCGAGACGATCGACGACGCCGCCGGCGAGGCATTCGACAAGGTCGCCAGGCTGCTTTCGCTGCCATACCCCGGCGGGCCCGAGATCGACCGGGCGGCCGCCGGCGGCGATCCGAAGGCGATCCGCTTCCCGCGGGGGCTGTCCAAACCGCAGGATATGGCGAAGCACCGCTACGACTTCTCGTTCTCGGGGCTCAAGACCGCCGTCGCCCGCTGGGTCGAGCGCTGCGAGACCGAAGGCGATCCGATCCCGGTGGCCGATGTCGCGGCGAGCTTCCGCGAGGCCGTGGTCGATGTGCTCGTCACCAAGGCGCTCGCCGCGTGCGCGGACCGCGGCGTTCCGCGACTGCTGCTGGGCGGTGGTGTGATCGCCAACAGGCGCCTGCGCGAGGCAGCGCTCGATCGTGCCGCCGCAACGGGCGTCACGGTCCGCATCCCGCCGCTCTCGCTCTGCACGGACAACGGTGCCATGATCGCAGCGCTCGCCGCCGACCTCATCGCCTCGGGCCGCCGGCCCTCCACTCTCGCGTTCGGCGCGGACTCGACGCTGCCGGTGACGGAGATCCAGGTGGCCGAGCAGCAGCCGGAGGCAGCAGGATGAGCGGCCCGTCCGAGCAGCCGGTGCCGAGGCAGCGCTCGGAGCAGGCGACGCGCGAGACGCCGACGGTCGAGAGTCCGCGTCCCGAGGTTGAGCACCCCGCCGACAGCGCGCGGATGCCCGGCGTACCGCGCACGCAGTACACGAAGATGCCGACCGGGCCGGTCAGCACCGAGCCGCTCGTCGCGAGCGGGCCAGCCGACACGGCCGGGATGCCGGCGGTGCAGTGGGCGCCGCAGGACGATGTCATCGTCGATGACAAGAGCCGCCTGGCGCCCTGGGCGCTCGTGGCCGCGATCGTGGCACTGGTCGCGTCGTGGTTCGTCGGCTGGGGCATCCCGCTGGCGATCATCGCTGTGGTCGCGGCGATCATGTCACTGCGCCGCCCCGTCGAGAGCCGCTCGATCGCGATCTGGGCACTCGTCCTGGGTCTCGCCGCGACGATGTTCAGTCTCGGATGGCTCATCTGGGCCGCCATGCAGTTCGAGCAGATCGGATAGCGATGTCAGCGGAAGACGCGTCCTCAGAGTTGCGGATGCTGCGTGCCAAGGCCTATGGGCCCGGTGGAGGGCTGTCGTCCGACGAGCTCACGAGGCTGCAGGAGCTGGAGGGGAGGCTTCGACTCCCTTCGGTCGCTCAGCCCGTTTCGTCTGCGGCTGCTCCGCAGCCTCCGCTCAACGATCCGCACCGCGAGGAGATCCCGGACGGGGAAGTCCTCTCTCAGGAGGAACCCCGAGGGGAGGCCCCCTTCGCAGATGAGCTTTTTCCGCGGGTCGCCCCGCGAGCCGAAGGCGAGACGAAACGGGTTGAGCGAGCGGAGCGAGTCGAAACCGCCACACCAGCTCCGGACCCTTCGACAGGCTCAGGGACCGATCCCCGCCGCCGGCGGCCCGCCGTCGTCGGCGCAGCCGCGGCGTTGCTCGCGGTCGGCCTCGGCGTCGGCTGGGGCATCTGGGGCTGGGACAGCCATCAGTTCGCTCTCGCCGCAGCCCACGGCGAGGAGCGCGCTGAGCTCGAGGCATCCGGTGATTTCGATCCAGGTACTGTCGTGCCCGTCGCCGAGCAGCACGGCGTCGTCGTCTGGCAGGCGGATCGCTCGGACGGCGAAGAGCTCTGCGTGATCGTCACGAGCCCCGACCAGACGCAGCACGGCTGTGTGACGTACGAGGATCTGGAGAATTCGGCATGGCCGAGTGCCGGCACTCTCATTCCGGAAGGACAGGAGAAGGCGGGTAGTCAGTTGTACGCCGGGCTCATCCCGAGGCCGGCGGGCGAGCTCGTGCCGTTCATTCAGGTCTGGGATCAGAGCGATTCGTCGTCGTGGGAATCGCAGTACAGCGAGGAAGAGCTCGCGCAGTTGCGTGAGCTCGAGGCAGCGGGCTACGAACCGGGCGCACTGAGCGTGCTCGGTTACGACGGTGACACCGTGGTGTGGAGCACGTGGGAGAACAGCGGTCTGTGCCTCCTCGTCCCGACCGGTGGCGACATCGCCGAGGCATGCGCAAACGATTTCGAGGAGACGATCACACTCATCATCTCCACGGCCGGCGGCGACACCGAGTACGTCGTCCGGCAGACCGACATGCGCGGCCCGCAGCTCACGATCGTCCGGCATCCCACCGCCGTCACCGTCGACCCCGAAACGGGAGACGTCATCGAGTTCTCCGTCGACGAGCCGATGTTCGACGACCTCGTGATCGACGACAAGACCGGTGACGTCGAGCAGTAGCCTCAGACCCGGTCGGCGAGGATCGCCATCCGGCGGTCGCCGACCCGCGTGAGGATCAGGGTCGCGCTCGCCGCGCCGCGCAGGTGCAGCTTCTTCCGGAATGCGGCGGGGTCGACGTCCATCCCGCGCTTCTTGATCTCCAGCGTCCCGATGTCGTTCGCGCGCAGCATCGTGTTGATCGCCTTCGGATTCGCGGCGGTCACCTCACGCACGCGGAACGACTGCACGAACGGGCTCGTCACCGCGGCGTCCCCGGTGAGGTAGGCGATCTTCGGGTCGAGCATCCCGGCGTCCAGGCTCCGTGCGGCATCGCCGATCAGGCGCGCGCGGATCACCGCGCCGTCCGGTTCGTGCAGGAACGCTCCGAGCTTGCGCACGTCGGCATCCTCGGCGTCCGCTCCCGCTGTCAGCTCGTGCGACTCATCGCCCCGGATGACCAGAGCCGAGCGGCGCACCCCCCCGCGAGCGAGGATGCCGGACCACAGCACCAGTTCGACCACGCTGCCGTCGGCGCTTACCCACTGCGCCTCGGCATCCGCCGGAAGCGCGTCGCGGTCGTGCGCCGGGCCGAGCTTGATGCCGACCGGCATCCGCTCGGCGAGCGAGAACGCCCAGTCGAGTGACGGCGAATAGTCGGATGCCACAACCCGCCGCGTCTCGCTGTGCCCGGCCGTCCGGCGGGCGGGGTCGAGCCACACGGCGTCGACCTTGGCGACGTCGAAGGACTCCGCGGTGCCTTGGCGGACCTGCGCGTCTCCACCGAACGGGGCGAGGTTATAGGCGGCGATCGCTGCGGTGACCTCATCTGCGTCGACGGCGGACACCGCGATCCCTGCACCGGCGAAGGCGAGCGCGTCGCCGCCGATGCCGCAGCCCAGGTCCGCGACGCGTTCGATGCCCGCGCGACGCATGCGTCCGGCGTGCCGTGCCGCGACCCCCAGGCGCGTCGCCTGCTCGAGCCCTGCCCTGGTGAACAGCATCCGCTCGGCGAAGCCGCCGAACTTCGCTGCGCCCTTCGCGCGCAGATGCGCCTGGCCGACGACGGCCGATACGAGGTCGGGGGAGTGCCCTGCGCCGCGCAACCGCGAGACGGCCTGCGCCACCTCGCCAGTCGACGAGATCGTGCCGACCTCATCGAGCAGCCGGAGGCCGTCGGGGGTGAGCAACGCGGTCAGCTCGGACATCTCCACCGGTTCAGACTACGCGGTGGTTCGACAGGCTCAGCAGTCACGCATTGGCACTCGCATTGCATGAGTGCCAGCCGAGCGCCTACACTTGTGATTAGCACTCTCGGGTTGAGAGTGCGAACGAGTCTTTCGTGTCAGCGTCAAGAAAGAAGAGGTAGACCGTGTCGGTTTCCATCAAGCCGCTCGAGGACCGCATCGTCATCCAGCAGGTCGAGGCAGAGCAGACCACCGCAAGTGGCCTGGTCATCCCCGACACCGCCAAGGAGAAGCCCCAGGAGGGCGAGGTCGTGGCTGTCGGCCCCGGCCGCATCGATGACAACGGCAACCGCGTTCCGCTCGACGTCGCCGTCGGCGACCGCGTTCTCTACAGCAAGTACGGCGGCACCGAGGTGAAGTTCGGCGCCGACGAGTACCTGGTGCTCTCGGCCCGCGACGTCCTCGCCGTCGTCGTTCGCTGACGCCAGCTCAGCGGACGCGCAGTTCGTCAGAAGGTCCGGATGCTTCGGCATCCGGACCTTCGTCGTTTCCGGGGTTCCCCTACTGACCCCCGCGTCACCCCCGATGATCCCCCGACCATTCCCCGACAAGCCTCGGGATGCTCCCCGATGCTGCCCGGGCAGGCCGGTTCCAGACTCTTACCAAGCGCCACTCGGCACTCACACGGATAAAGGGGACACATCATGGCTGTGCAGGACAACGTCAACTTGCTCGGCGCTCAGTGGAATCTGGGTGTCGAGGATGTCGGCAACGGCAACACCGACAATTCGGACAACTCGGCGGACGACAACTCGACCGACGACAACTCCACGACGGACAACTCCGACAACTCCTCGACGGACAACTCCGACAACTCGGACAACTCCGACAACAGCGACAACTCGGACAACTCCGACAGCTCCGACAACTCGGCGGACGACAACTCGGACAACTCGGACAACTCCGACAACTCCGACAACTCGACCGACAACAGCGACAACTCCGACAATTCGGACAACAGCGACAACTCGGACAACTCGGACAACAGCGACAACTCGGACAACTCGGACAACAGCGACAACTCCGACAACTCCGACAACAGCGACGGTTCGATCAACGACTCGTTCCAGGTCAACGACTCGTTCCAGGACAACAGCGACAACTCCGACAACTCGGACAACTCCGACAACTCGGACAACTCGATCAACGATTCGTTCCAGGACAACTCGACGACCACCACGCTGAACGACCACTCGATCAGCGTCGGCATGCGTCAGTACAACTCCGGGTTCAACGACCTGAACCTGACGGGTGCGGCGGGTCTCGCCGGGGCAACGGGCGGCAGCATCACCATCGATGCGCGCACGAACCTGACAGACCAGTCCGTGAACCAGAACATCGCAACCGGTGGTGGCGACGTCGGTCAGGCGTTCAGCAACGGCAGCGTCACGGCAGCCGGTGACGGCTCCGTCGCGGCCGGCGGTGACGCGTCGTGGACCAACATCGACACCGACATCACGGTGGGCGACGTCTCGATCGGCAACACGTGGAACACGGACTCGTTCAACACGGACAACTCGATCAACGACTCGTTCCAGGACAACTCGGCAACCGACAACTCCGACAACTCGATGAACGACTTCTCGGACAACTGGTCGGTGAACGACTCGTTCCAGGACAACTCGATGACCGACAACTCCGACAACTCGATGACCGATTTCTCGGACAACTGGACGGTCGACGACTCGTTCCAGGACAACTCGACGAACGACGACTCGTTGGACGTCGATGTGACTGTCGATGACATCAGCGTCGGCAGCCCCACAGGCGATTTCAACGACGTCGCCTTCTGAGGTACCCGCCTGGTCTGCCCGGTTGCCTCTGGAAGGCGGCCGGGCAGAGCAGTACACTGCAGACAATCCGATCCGAAGGTCGTGAGACATGTCCGACGACGCGTACGGCGAATCGGCACTGGAGCCGATGGACTCAGGCGCATTCGACGGGACCCTCTGGCCGGATGCCGCAGCCGATGCCGACCCGACAGGGGCGAACATCTTCACTGCGGAGATCGAGAACGTGAACTCCGCCGATTGGGAGGTGGATCCGGAAGTCATCTGGGGAGATGATCCGGCAGCCGCCTCCGGCATCGACGGAGGGGCACTGGGACCAGACCTTCTCGTCTGATCCCGAGACTGGGGAGAGCAGGGGTGGTGCACCACCCCAAATGCTCGAAGAACACTTGGGGGGAACACGTGCCGGAGATGCGAGCCGCTGGGGATTCGGTCGCAGAAACCGTCCGCGAGGTGGGCAGCCTCGCGGCATCCGCCGGACGTGCGGATCTCGCTGAGCGTCTGCAGCAGACGCATCAGCGACTGCTCGATCCGGGAATCCGGGTCATCGTCGTCGGAGAGTTCAAGCAGGGCAAGAGCAAGCTCATCAACGCCCTGGTGAACGCACCGGCATGTCCGGTCGACGATGACATCGCCACCAGCGTCCCGACGGTGGTGGGCTACGCGCCGGAGCCATCGGCGTGGATCCTCGAGAGGGCGAAGGGCGGCGGTGCCGATCCTCGCAATCCTGGCGTCGACCGCCGCGAGATCCCTCTCGAGGATCTCGCCGATTTCGTCTCGGAGCGCGGGAACCCTGGCAACGAGCGCGGCATCCTGTCGGCTGAGGTGCTGCTGCCGAGGGAGATCCTCAAGGGCGGGCTGCAGCTCGTCGATTCGCCCGGCGTCGGTGGGTTCGAGTCGACCAACGCGCTGACGACACTGGCCGCGCTGTCCTCCGCGCACGCCGTGCTCATGGTGTCGGATGCCTCGCAGGAGTACACCGAGCCGGAGGTCCAGTTCCTGCGCCACGCCATGCGCATCTCGCCGAACGTGGCCGCGGTGCTCGCCAAGACCGACCTCTACCCGGAATGGCGCGAGGTCGAACGGATCGACCGCGGGCACCTGCTGGATGCCGGTGACGTGCCGATCTTCGCCGTGTCGAGCGATCTGCGACTGCTGGCCGCCGAACTGCAGGACCGCACACTGAACGACGACTCCGGTTTCCCTGCCCTCGTCGCGCATCTGCGACGCGAGGTGCTCGGGCGGGCCGAGATGATCCATGAGCGCGGCGCCGTGCACGACCTGCTCTCCGTGATCGACCAGCTGACGATGTCGATGCGCACCGAGCTGCACGCACTGCAGAACCCAGAGGACACCCCGCGCATGATCGCTGAACTCGAGGCGGCCAAGGCCAGCGCGGACGAGTTCCGCGGGCGCTCCGCGCGGTGGCAGGTGACGCTCACGGACGGCATCGCCGATCTCGTCGCCGACATGGAGCACGATGTGCGCGACCGCCTACGACGCGTGATGCGCGAGGCGGAGAAGTCCATCGACGAGGGAGACCCAGGACCGATCTGGGACCAGATCACCGAGTGGCTCGACCAGCGGGTCGCCGCGGCAGTGGCCGAGACGTTCGTGTGGACCGATGAGCGCTCGAAGTGGTTGTCCGAGGAGGTCGCCGACCTCTTCAGCAAGGGCGAGACCGCCCTTCCCGCGATCGACGTGCAGGACACCAGGGGAGTGCTCGATCCTGTCGAGGAGATCTCCGGTCTCGACTCGGGGCACCTCAGTGCCGGCGAGAAGATCTACATCGGTGTCCGGGGGTCCTACGGCGGCGTTCTCATGGTGGGGCTTGTGACCGGACTGATCGGCCTGTCACTGATCAACCCGCTGTCGCTGCTCGCCGGCGTGCTCGTGGGCCGCCGCGCCTACCGCGAGGACATGCACGCGCGGCTCGCCAGACGTCAGCAGGAAGCGAAGCTGATCGTGCGCCGGCACATCGACGAGGTCACCTTCCAGGTCGGCAAGCAGCTCAAGGATCGCCTGCGGCTTGTGCAGCGGACCGCGCGCGACCACTTCGGTTCGATGGCCGAGGAGCTGCATCGCTCGCTGTCCGAGGCCCTCACGACGGCGAAGCAGGCGGCGACCACGTTCACCTCCAAGCGCGACGCCAGGGTGAGCACGCTGCAGGCGCGCATCGTGCAGCTCGAAGAACTCAGAAGCAGGATTCCGGCGCTGGAGCCCATGCCCGCCCAGGCCGTTGACCGCGCGCCGGGGCCCGTCGGCGCCCTGCCGTCCGGAACGTCAGGGCGGTCAGGCTCATGACGGCGTCCATCGTCGGCATCACCGAGCAGCTGCTCGCCACGACCAGGGATGTGTACGCGGACGATGAGAGCGTGCTCGAGATAATCGATCAGCTCGAGGAACGTCTGCACGAGCCGCTGCGCCTGGCGCTGGCCGGGATGGTGAAAGCCGGTAAATCGACACTGCTGAATGCGATGCTCGGCGAACGCATCGCGCCCACCGACACCGGGGAGTGCACGCGCGTCGTGACCTGGTACCGGTATTCGCCGACGCCGACGATCACACTGCACCCGCGTACCGGCGCGCCGCGACGGATGCCGATCCGCCGGGACCGCGGTCTGCTCGTACTCGACCTCGGCGACCTCTCCGCAGAGGAGGTCGAGTGGATCGATGTGGGCTGGCCGCTCCAGGCTCTGAAGTCGGTGATCCTGATCGACACGCCGGGCATCGCCTCGCTCTCCGCCGACACCTCGACTCGCGCCTTCCGCTTCCTCACTCCCGACGACGCGCCGTCCGCGGCCGACGCGGTCGTGTATCTGCTGCGCCATCTGCACGGGTCGGATGTGAAGTTCCTCGAGGCCTTCCGCGACAACGCCGCGGGGGCCGCGCAGACCGTGTGCGCCGTCAGCGTGCTCTCGCGCGCGGACGAGGTCGGATCGGGGCGCATCGATTCGCTGCTCTCGGCGCGACGGGTCGCGCACCGCTATCAGCGCGATCCGGAGCTCGCGTCGCTCACTCTCGGCGTGATCCCGGTGACCGGTCTCCTGGCCGAGGGCGCGCGAACGCTGCGCGAGAGCGAGTACATCGCGTTCCGCGAGCTGTCGGCTCTCGATCGCGATGAACGCGAACGACTGCTCGTGTCGGCCGACCGGTTCCTCCGAGAGACGGATGCGACCGGCCTCAGCGTCATCGTGCGCCGTGATCTGCTCGCCCGGTTCGGCATCTTCGGCGTACGGATGGCGACCGCGATCATTCGCGGCGGAGCATCCAGCTCCTCAGAGCTCTCCGAAGAACTCGTGCAGCAGAGCGGTCTGCTGGAGATCCAGGACTTCGTCGCGGGACAGTTCCAGCCGCGCGCGGCGACCCTGAAAGCCCGTGGGATCGTGCTCCAGCTCGAGCGCCTGACTCGGGATTTCCCGAGGGCAGGCACAGAAGCGATCCGCGCCGGGATCGAGCACTTCACCCTGGCCGCGCACACGCTGCGAGAGCTCTCGCTGCTCGCGGACGCCAGATCGAAGGGGCTGCCGCTGGCCGACGAGGACGCGGCAGAAGCCGAGCGGATCATCGGCGCGGAAGGCACGGACGCGCCCACCCGGCTCGGCCTGTCGCCCCAGGCGGACGCCGCCGCCGTGCATGCCGCAGCGCGCGAGGGCGTCGCGCGCTGGCGCAGGATGAGCTCATCGCCGCTCGCCGATCGTGCCGTGCTCGACGTCTGCCGTGTGGTGATCCGCACGCTCGAGCAGATCGCTTCGGAGGCCTCAGAGGTCGGCCCGGGGCGGAGCCTCCGCGCCACCGCGTCGGACGACGTCGACACGGCGGGACGTCCACCGCATGGCGCGGGGCAGGATGCTGCACAGCAGCGCCAGGATGACGAGCCCGGCCTCCGCCGCGATCATCGTCTGAAACTGCGCGCCGTGGGTGCCCAGAGCCACCCACTCGGGTGACAGCACCACGAGCAGCGCCAGCAGTGCCAGAGTGGCCAGCTGCCACCACCGAACGTTCGGCCGGCGGTTGTTGAACGACACCATCAGCGTGATCTGCGCCAGCAGCACCGCGACGAGCGTGCCGAAGACGATCCAGAACAGGATGTCGGCGGCGCTCGTGTACGTCTCGTCGCTGCGGCCCTCGGTCACAGCGCGGGCGACGTCCTCGATGAGCGGCAGCAGCTCCTCGCGGACGACGAACAGGAACACCACCGCGAACGCCCCGACGGCGAAGCTGATGATCCAGAAGAACTGACTGAGCCGCACCTCGAACGGCGGCGTCGCCTTCACCATCACCGGCGCACCGTTGTCGCTGGACGTCGATGGCCGGCTCGGTGCTTCCCGAGCCGGCTCGGAGTCCTGTCGGGCCACGGCGCTGATGTCACTCCTCCTCGAGCGGCTCTTCCGCCAGCGGCTCGTCGGCGACGGCGGCGCTCGCCGCGTCGGCGTCGTACGAGTCATCGGCGGCGGCCATATCGCTGTCGAGGACGTCGGCGGGCTCCGGGACGTCGACCGGTGCCGCAGGCGCAGGCGCGGACTCGGGCGCCGCGGCCGGAGCCGGTGCAGCCGGGGCCGGCGTGGACACGTCGATGTCGGCGTCGTTGAAGCTGCCTTCGTTCGTCTCGTTCCCGATCGACACGTCGCCGACGGTCACGTCGGTGTCGCTCTCGTCGATCATGCCGTCCTCGCCCGCAGCGACCGAACCGTCGCCGGATGCGATGATCGCCTCCTGGTCGAAGAGCTGCGTGACATCGCCGCCCTCCGTCCAGATGTTCTGGTTCACCGACTGGTCGACGGTCGTCGAGCGCGCGTCAATGGTGGTGAACTGCTGCACCATCCGCATGATCTCGTTCGTCACTTCGGTGTGATTGTTCGGCGCAGGGGGCGAATCGGGCTGGGAGCGCGTCACGACGTCCGGTCTGTCGACGATGACAGGACGCACGGCTGCGACATCGGCCATGCACGCGCTGCGGAGGTTGTTCTCCTCGAGCGCTGAGTCCGGGTCTGTGGCGAATCCCTCGGCCGCGTCCGGATCACGGAGCAGGCTCAAGATGAAGGCGATCAGCGCATCGGCGATCGTCTCGACCGGTGTCGTCATGGAGATGTCCCCCCTTTGGATATCGTTCGAAGCTCAACGTGCTTCGCCGAGCACCCGCCCCTGCGGGAGCCCGCAGATCCCCAGATCCTGCTTCGGATCGTATTCGGGCCTGACCGACCGGGCATCGGGGATCACCCCGATACCCGCAGCTGCGGGGAGGGGGATTGACCGGTCGCGGACGCGCGGACGGGATGGATGGATGTGACGGCGTGGTCCTCGCCGATGAGCTGTCGCAGCTTCGTGAGCACCTCGGAGCGCGATGTCGCTCCGAGCCGGTTGCGGATATGGGCGATGTGGTGCTCTGCCGTGCGCGGCGAGATGAAGATCGCCTCGCCGATCTCTGCGTACGTCTTCCCCTGCAGCACCAGGCGTGCGACCTCGATCTCGCGATCGCTCAGCAGATCCTCTGGGGTCGTGCGAGCGCTGCCCTGCTCTGCGGTGTCTCCGGTCTCCGCGGTCTTGCGCGTGCCGTCCGTAGGGTGCAGCTCGCGAGCGCAGGCGAGCAGCCGAGCCGCGACCTTGCGGTCGTCCGTGCGCCCGGCACCGTGGCCGGCCAGGCGTGCGCCATCCCATTTCAGGCCGATGGATGCGAGCCCCGCCGCCGCGGCCTCGACCGCTGCCGGGTCGACGGAACCGCCGAGCACGGAGGTCCAGACCCGCCCGGCCTTCGCCATGACGGCGGCGACATGGCTGTCGGCGGATGCCGCGACCAGCGCCTTCGCGTGAGGTGTGAGGTGCGCTGGGTTACCGAGCAGGATGCCCTGCTGGATGCCGGCCCAGCGCAGATGTGCGATCCACAGCGGCGGGTCGTCGAGCTGAGCGGTGATCTCGAGCGCACGTGCGAAGTGCGGCCTGATGCGCGCGGCATCGCCCGCGCGGGTCGCGGCGCTGATGAGCTCTGCGAGCGGGTGCAGCAGGAAGAGGTCGATCTCGGTGCGCAGCACGATTCCGCGTGCGTGGCGCCAGGCTTCATCCGCTCCGGAGGCATCCTCATAGCGTCGTGCGATCGCGACGCGCACCGCGTGCGCCAGCAGGGCGTCGCGTGCGGACAGGTCACCGGTCAGTTCGCGTGCCTGCGCCAGGTCGGCGCGTGCCTCGCCCGGGTGAGCGCACTGCACCGCGACCCAGGCGCGCCAGAGCAGCAGTCGCGGGGCCGCCCACGGTCCGCCGTGCCCGCCCCGGATCGCGTCATCGATCACGGCGCGCGCGGTCGAGGTCGCGCCGAGGCTCAGAGCGACGACGGCCGCGATCACGGCCGGCAGTTCAGGGACGGCGCCCGAGGCGCGCGAGCTCGTGTACATCTCGGCGGCGCGGACGAAGTCGGCGAGGACAGCCTCCGAACAGTCACCGGCGGTCGATGCCTCGAGGCCACGGCGGAGCAGGTCCATCGACACGCTCAGGGTCGACGGCGCGACACCGGCATTGCGCGCCGGTGTCGACGACGTCGCTCCTGTGCCGAACGCCGCGATCGACGCGAGAGCGGCCGAATCCACCGTGTCGGGCGGACGGGCGCGGTAGACGGCATCCGCCTGCGCCATCATTCCCCGCGCGGCCCATACTCCGGCCGAGATGTCCGTCAGCAGGTCGCCGTCAGCGGCACTGGTGACCGCGGTGGCATCCTCGGCGATCGCGATCGCGGTGTCCAGATCGCCGCGCGCCCAGGCGGCCCTGGTCCGCCTCGCGGTGAGGGCCGACGGATCGGCGCCGCACAGGAGCGCCTCGCGGTATGCCTCCTCGGCCCGGCCAGGTTCGGCATCCAGCATCCGATCGCCCTGCCGCACGAGCGCGGCGCCGACCGTCTCGGCGCCGATCTCCTCAGCCAGCGCGAGGAAGTCGGGATCCTCCGAGTCGGCACCGTGCTGTGCGGCGGCGAGCGGGCCGGTCAGCTCGGCGAGCCGACGGACCGGGATCGCTGCGCGGACGGCCGACAGCACGAGCGGAACAGGGCGACCGCTGCGCAGGAGGAGCCCTTCGGCGTACCCGCACAGGGCGGCATCGTCTGCGGCCGCATCCGTCGCCGCGCGCCTTGGCGCTCTCACACACAGCGCCTCGACGGCGTCGTGATGATCGGGGCTCACGGTGTCGAGCCGGTGCAGGATCGTCTCCTGGAGTGCGCGCTCGAGCTCGCCGTGGGCGGCGTCGGCGGCGCAGTCGAGCTCATCGTGCTGCGCAAGAGCCTCGGCGACCAGCCACGTGACGCCGCCGGTGGCGTCGAGGATGTGCTGCAGGCACGGCTCCGGCATCGCGCGCCCATGCGCGTCGAGGTACGGCAGCACGTCTGACCGGCTGACATGACCGAGCACGATCGCTGGGAGGGTGCGCTCGAGCATCCGGGCGACGACGCGCAGATGCTCGGATGCCGGCCACGGCCTGGCGGCGACGACGAGCGCCGCCGCCGGGTCGGCCGCCCGCGTGGCCAGTTGCGCGAACTGCTCTTCGTCGAGCAGATGCGCGTCGTCGATCAGGAGCACGGTGTCCGACGGGGTCCGCTCGATGGCAGCGGCGTCGGGGAGCTGCGTGAGGATCGCGGCCTCGCCCCGATCGAGGAGCACCCGGTGCAGGTGCCGCAGCGACTCCGACTTCCCGGAGCCGGCGTTTCCGATGAGCATCGCCCGGGGAGGGGGCCCGGACGATGCGCCGATGGTCTCGATGGCGGCTCGCAGCTGCCGGTCCCAGAGGAAGGCGGGACCGGTATCCAGCGTGTGATCCGGCCGCATCGAAACAACAGTCATGGCGATCAGCTCGTCTTCTCTCTAGATCGGTTCCACAGAAGGAGGGGGAGGCGAGGGTTCTTCGGAGGGAGGCGGAGGCGTCGGGTCGGACGGCGGGGGGACTGTCGGGGTGGGGTCGGCGGGGGGATCGCTCGGTACCGGATCGGTCGGTGTCGGGTCGGCCGGGGGCGTGGTCGGCGTCGGGTCGGCCGGCGGCGTCGTCGGCGTCGGATCGGGTGGGGGCGTGGTCGGTGTCGGATCGTCCGGCGGCGTGGTCGGACCCGGATCAGTGGGTCCGGGGTCGGGCGCCGGCTGAGAGGTGGGCGACGGTGTCGGCCGCGGGGTGGGCTTCGGGGTGGGCCTCGGGTCTGAGACCGGCGCCGCCGCGTTCTCCACCACCGGGCCGCGCTGCCGAGGAGACTTCGGAGCACTCGCCCGCGGCGTCTTCTCCGCGGAGAGCGTGTCGCGGACGGCGCTGCGCGGGCCGGGGTCCGGGGCATCGTCCTTCACGATGATGGGCGCCGGTGCCGGCACGGAAGCCCGAGGGGCGATCTCGTCAGGGGCAGTGAGCGTTCCGGTCCCGGAGAACAGCGGAGCGAAGGGGTCAGCGGCGGTCGCCTCGTCCACGACCTCCGGTGCGGTGGTCGCGGCGGGAGGGATCTCGGCGGTGACGTCCCGGAGGATCGCCGCGCCCGCGGTGCTGGTCGAGACGCCGACGGCGGCGAGCACGGCGGCAATGGTGACGATCGCCGGAGACGCCGAGCGCACGGATGCGGTGGCGAACAGCGGGATCAGGTGCCGCTTGCGGAGGCGCGGCGGCGCGTCATCGGCTTGCGCCGCCGCGGCCGGCTCGCTCTCGGCGTGGGCTGCGGGCAGCGCTGCCAGCTCGGCGGATTCCTGATGCTCGAGAAGGGCAGCCCTGGCAGCTCCCAGCGCAGCCGCGGCATCGGGCGCGCTGACGATCGGGCGGTCGACCCGTTCGGACAGCCGCTGCGCCACGAGGGGGATGCGTGAGGATCCGCCGAGGAGGAGCACGTGCTCCAGCTGATTCTGGCTCACCTTCGCGCCGTCGAGGGCTTGCTCGACGGCATCCAGGGTGCGCTCCAGCGCGGGGTCGATCATCGTCTCGAGCTCGGAGCGCGTGATGCGCACGCTGGCGCTGCGTCCTGGCAGGGTGACGGGGATCGTGGCATCCGCGTCGAACGAGAGCGACTCCTTCGCCGCGACGCACGCGCGGCGAAGACGCGCGAACGCGACGCGAGCGGCGGCGTCGTCCACCGTGGATACCGTGTCGTCGGCACCGGATGTCCGCAGCGCGTGATCCAGCAGCAGGTCATCGAACAGCGACCCCGCGGCGTCGGCGATCGCGACGGGCTCGCCGAGGATGCGGAACTCCGCCTCGGAGTCCTTGCGCACGATGGTGGCCTCGAAGGCCTCGCCGCCCAGGTCGTAGACCGCCACGACGGCGTTCACCGGCAGCGGCGGTGCCCCGGCATCGCGGAGCATCGCGTCGTGGTGGCGGATGGCGGCCTCGGCCGCGGTCATGAACCGGACGTCCTCGAACCCGGCGCCGCTCAGCGCCGTACGGAGCGCATCGATCCGATGCGAGGTCCACGCGGCCGGATGCGTGATCGCGATGGCAGGGCGCTGCTCGCGCGTCTGCGCGGCGAGCCCGGCGGCCCAGGTGGCGAGCTGTGCGGTCAGCTCAGCGGCGGGTACGGCACTGCCTCCGGCCATCAGGGGGATCTCGTCGCCGATCTCGGCGGTGAACCCGCGGATGAGGTTGTCGGGCCGGCTGAATCCGCGCTGCTCGGCCACGTCGCCGAACAGGATCTCGCCGTCGTCGGCGACGAATGCGAGCGCTGCGGTGCTACCGCCCCTGTGCCCCAGCACGTAGGAGTCGGTTTCGACATCTTCGCTCTGCGCGTGACCCGCAGACGCCGCGGTTATGCGACTGATCCCCAGGTCCAGCGCGAGCACGGCTTCGTACTCGCCCATTCCCTTTCCGCCTACCATCCCCAGAACTGGTGTCGGACACGGCTCACTATAGGTCGTTTGCCCGCCGGGCGGAAGAGGGTCCGAAGCCGGGGCTAGTGTGAGTCTGTGACCCTCCCCGCTTCCCCGCGCTCCGAGCAGGGATTCGGCGTCGCGTACGCCGGGGGCGCGTATCTGCTGTGGGGTGTCCTGCCGCTGTACTTCCTGCTGCTCGTGCCGACGGGGCCGTGGGAGGTCGTCGCCGCGCGCGTGCTGTTCTCGTTCGTGTTCTGCGTGCTGCTGCTGACCGTGATGCGCGGATGGCGCCGGATCATGGCCATCATCCGGCAGCCGCGACTGCTCGCCTGGACCGCGCTCGCCGGAGCCCTGATCTACGTGAACTGGCAGGTGTTCCTGATCGGCACGCTCACCGGCCACGTGGTCGAGACGGCGCTCGGGTACTTCATCAACCCGATCACGACGGTGCTGCTCGGGGTGTTCGTGCTGCACGAGCGGATCCGCCGACTGCAGTGGGTGGCGATCGGCATCGCGGTGTGCGCGGTCGTCGCGATCATCGTCGGGTACGGCTCGTTTCCGTGGATCGCGCTGTCGCTGACGGCCTCCTTCGGCATCTACGGACTGATCAAGAAGAAGATCGGCCCTGCGGTGGATGCCGTGAGCGGACTCACCCTCGAATCGTTCTGGCTGATCCCGGTCGCCGTCGTCCAGCTCATCGTGGTGGCCCAGACCACCGGCATCACGTTCGGCACGGTGAGCGCCTGGCACACGGCGCTGATGCTGTTCGCCGGCGTAGCGACGGCCGTGCCGCTGCTGCTGTTCGCCGCGGGTGCCCGCCGCATCAACCTGACGGTGATCGGGATGATCCAGTTCATGACCCCGATCATGCAGTTCCTCACCGGGGTGCTGATCCTGCACGAGCCGATGCCAGCAGAGCGGTGGATCGGGTTCATCCTGGTCTGGATCGCGGTGGGCGTCTTCATCGTCGATCTGCTGCTGTCCGCGCGGCGCGGACGTCGCACCAGACCGGCGCCCATCGTCTGACGTTGAGCGTTATCGGTCCGAGACCGATCAATAACACACCGTTAACGCATCGCAACACACTCGTGACCTCTTCACGTATAGCTTTGTGTCACGGACGGCGCCCGAGTCGTCTTGGAAGCACGAATGAGCAAGGGAGCAGCATGAGCGTCTTCACAAGCACGCGCGCGCGAAAGGTCCTCGGCGGAATCGCCGTGGTCAGCGCAAGCGCGATGATTCTGGCAGGGTGCAGCGGTGGTGGCGACACCGGATCTTCGGATGAGCCGTCGACGCCCACTGATCGTGAGGATCTCACGCTCAGCATCGGCACCGTCCTGCCGCAGACCGGCCAGCTCGCCTACCTCGGCCCGCCCGAGGAGGCCGGCGTCGGACTCGCCGTCGCAGAGATCAACGAGGCAGCCCTCGGCATCACCGTCGATGTCGAGTACGGCGACTCGGGTGACCCCGACAACAAGGCATTCGAGACCACGGTTCCGCGTCTGCTCGACTCCGGGGTTTCGGCGCTGATCGGCGCGGCATCCTCCGGTGTCACGAAGCTGTTCCTCGACCAGGCGGTCAGCGCGGGGGTCATCACCTTCTCGCCTGCGAACACGTCGCCGGACTTCACCGAATGGCCGGATGACAACCTCTACTGGCGCACCGCTCCCAGCGACCTGCTCCAGGGCGAGGTGCTCGCCAGCGAGATCGGCATCGACGGACACGCGAACCTCGGCATCATCTACCTCAACGACGCGTACGGTTCGGGTCTGGAGGCATCGCTCACCGAGAACTTCGAAGCCGGCGGCGGCACGATCGTGGCATCCGAGGCGTACAACGCCAACGACACCTCGTTCGATGCACAGGTCTCTTCGATCCTCGCGCAGAACCCGGATGCGATTGCGGTGATCGGCTTCGAGGAGACCTCGACGATCGTTCCGGCGTTCGTGTCCAGCGGATTCGACGGCAGCAAGTTCTACTTCGTCGACGGCAACACCCAGCAGTGGGGTGCCGACATGTCGGTGCCGATCGAGGGCAGCAAGGGAACCCAGCCGGGTCCTGTGCTGGCAGACGACTTCCAGGAGCGTCTGATCGCGCAGTGGCAGGAGCAGTCGGGCGAAGAGCTCGTCGACTTCAACTACGCAGCCGAGTCGTACGACGCCGTCGTGCTGCTCGCGCTGGCATCGCTGGCTGCGAACTCCACGGAGGCGGCAGACATCGCCGGATCCCTTCAGGACGTCTCCGGCGGCTCCGGAGATGGCGAGAAGTGCGACTCCTTCGAGGCCTGCGCACAGATCATCCTCGATGGCGGCATGGCCGACTACGACGGTTACTCCGGCGCGATCACGTTCGACGAGAACGGTGACCCGACCGAGGCGACCATCGGTGTCTTCCAGTACGGCGCAGACAACACGCACGAGCGCATCAACTGATACGCATGCACGACGAAGGCCGGGTGCTGAGGCGCCCGGCCTTCGCCGTGTCTAGCCCGCTGAGCGGGCGTGCGCGATCATGCGGTCGAACCTGGCGTCGAGCTCGGCATCGACCACCCGGGCCCCCGGGTTCGCGTCGTAGTGCGCGAGGATCCGCCTTGCGCCCTCGTCGAACGTGATGGTCGTGGCGAACTCGGGCACGAGTGTCTGCACCTTCGCGGTGTCGAACAGGCTGGAGTGCGCCTTGTCGCCGAGCAGAGTCGGCCCGAGGTCGGGCGCGATCGCGGCGATCGTGTCGGAGGCGACATGCACCAGCTCCGGCTCACCTGCGCCGGCCGCCTCGGCCAGCCACGTGTAGATCTGGTTCCAGGTCGGAGCGTGCGATCCGGTGATGGTGAAGTCCTCGTCGATCGCGCCGGGATGCCCGATCAGGCCCGTGAACGCGACCGCGAAGTCGTCGGCATGCGTGATGGTCCACAGGATCGTGCCGTCGCCGTGCACGACGACGGGGCGTCCATCCCGCATGCGGGCGATGTCGTTCCAGCGCCCGAGCGTCGGGAGCATCTGCTCGTCGTAGGTGTGCGACGGGCGCACGATCGTGACCGGGAGGCCGCGATCGCGGGATGCCGCGAGCAGCAGTTCCTCGCACGCGATCTTGTCGCGGGAGTACTGCCAGAACGGGTTCTCCAGCGGCGTGCGCTCAGTGATCGGCAGTCGCGCCGGCGGCTTCTGGTACGCCGACGCCGAGCTGATGAAGACGTACTGTCCCGTGCGGCCCTCGAACACCCTGAGGCCCGTGGCGACATCGGTCGGGGAGAACGAGAGGAAGTCGGCGACGGCGTCGAACTCGCGACCGCCGAGCGCGTCCTTCAACGCCGCGGCATCGTGGACGTCCGCTGAGACGACGGTGACGGCATCCGGCAGCTCGCGCCGCGCGCTGCCTCGGTTGACCACCGTCACGTCGTGCCCGCGCTCCACCGAGCGGCGCACGCAGGCCGCGCTGATCGTGCCGGTTCCGCCCAGATACAGGATGCTCGTCATGGGCACGAGCCTACGGGGACTCCTTCACGGAAGTGGCCGATGGGTGCGGCTCAGTCTGCGTCGGTGCCGAGCGTCCCCAGATACAGGCCGATGACCTTCGGGTCGTTCAGCAGATCGCGTCCTGTGCCGGTGTACGCGTCATGGCCCTGGTCGAGGACGTACCCGCGGTCGCAGATCTGCAGGCATCGACGGGCATTCTGCTCGACCATGATCGTGGTGACACCGGCCTTGTTGATGTCCGAGACGCGAATGAACGCGTCGTCCTGGCGCACGGGGGACAGGCCGGCCGACGGCTCGTCCAGCAGCAATACGGATGGATCCATCATCAGCGCCCTGGACATGGCCACCATCTGCCGTTCACCGCCGGAAAGCGACCCCGCGCGCTGCTTCAGCCTCGCGCCCAGCTCGGCGAAGATGCCGGTGACGAACTCGAGCCTCTCCTTGTACGCCTTCGGACGCTGGATGATGCCCATCTGAAGGTTCTCCTCGATGCTCAGCGAGGGGAAGACGTTGTTCGTCTGCGGGACGAACCCGACACCGCGCTGAACGAGCTGGTTGGCCTTGAGTCCGACGATGCTCTCACCGTTGACGAGGATGTCACCGCCTCTGACCTGCACCTGTCCGAAGATCGCCTTCAGCAGCGTCGACTTGCCGGCGCCGTTCGGCCCGATGATGCCGATCAGCTCGCCCTTTGCGGCCGTGAGGTTCGTGTCCGTGAGGATGTTCACACCAGGCAGATAGCCGGCGGTGAGCCCCTTCACCTCGACGACGACCTCGGCGGTGTCGGGCGTCGGCTCCGCGGCCGGGGCTGTGGCGGGAATGCTCATCACTTCTCCTCCTCTGCGGATTGGACGGCCGCCTCATGCTCTTCGCGGATCTCCTCGAGCATCTCCTCTGCGGACTCGTCGAGCTCACCCTTGTAGCGGCCGGTGACGACACCGAGGTCGACATCCTGGTGGCTGCCGAGATAGGCGTCGATGACGGCCTGATCCTGCATCACGGCATCCGGCGGCCCCTCGGCGACGACACGCCCTTCCGCCATGACGACGACCCAGTCCGCGATGTGGCGAACCATGTTCATGTCGTGCTCGACGAACAGGACCGTCATGCCGAGCTGCTTGAGATCGAGGATGTGATCCAGCAGCGACTGGGTGAGCGCCGGGTTGACGCCTGCCATCGGCTCGTCCAGCATCACGAGGTTCGGGTCGCGCATCAGCGCACGCGCCATCTCGAGCAGCTTGCGCTGTCCGCCCGAGAGGCTGGCGGCATAGTCCTGCGCCTTGGAGTCGAGCTTGAAGCGCGTCAGAAGATCCATCGCCTTGGCTTCGAGCTCGGTGTCCTGCTTGCGCCAGATCGCCGGGATCAGACTGGGCAGGATGCTCTCACCCTTCTGATCCGGTGCGCCGAGCTTCATGTTCTCGAGGACGGTGAGCAGGGAGAGGGCCTTGGTGAGCTGGAACGTGCGCACCTGTCCCATCCGAGCCACCTTGAACGAGGGGACGCCGGAGAGCTGGTGGCCGTCGAAGCTCCACTTCCCGGTGTTCGGTTTGTCGAACCCGCAGAGCAGGTTGAACAGCGTCGTCTTGCCGGCCCCGTTGGGTCCGATCAGCGCAGTGATCGCGTTCCGCGGGATCTCCAGATGCTCGACGTCGACGGCCGTGAGGCCGCCGAACCGGCGAGTGACGTGATCCGCGACGAGGATCGGGTCGACCTTCTCGCACCCAGGGGCGGCATCCCCTTTGTGCAGGCCGACCGTCTTGACCCGGCCGGTGTTCGGTGCAGCGTTGTTATTTGACAAAGGTCAGCTCCCTCTTGTTTCCGAGGAGCCCCTGCGGCCGGAAGATCACCAGCAGCATGAGCGCGACTCCGACGATCACGAAGCGGAGAGTCGCCGCCTGGATCGCCGACATGGGCAGGATGCCCTCAGCGGCGAGGCTCGGCAGCACGCCCTCGAGGAAGGCCATGATCACCCAGAAGATCAGCGCGCCCAGGGCGGGGCCGAACACGGTCGCGGCACCGCCGAGCAGCAGGATCGTCCAGAGGAAGAAGGTCAGCGACGTCGTATAGCTGGCAGGGACGACCGCGGACGGCAGTGCGAACACCGCCCCGCCGAGACCGCCCATGATCCCGCCGATCACGAGCGCCTGCATCTTGTACGAGAAGACGTTCTTGCCGAGCGATCGCACGGCATCCTCGTCTTCGCGGATGCCCTTGAGCACGCGACCCCACGGGCTGCGCATGAGCGCCCAGACGAGATAGACGCACACGGCGAGAACGAGCAGGCCGAACACGCGCACCCAGAGCTGATTGGCGTTGAACGTCCACGGGCCGAAGCCGTACGTCCCTTCGGGGAACGGGTTCGCGGCACGGAACCCGGCGTGGTAACCGCCGAGTCCGTCTGCCGCGTTGGTGTGCTCCTCGAACGCCGTCGAGGTGAACAGCAGTCGCACGATCTCGGCTGCGGCGATCGTCGCGATGGCCAGATAGTCCGCCCGCAGTCGCAGCGTCGGAATGCCGAGGATGAAGGCGAACACCGTCGACATCACCATGCCGACGAGGATCCCCACCCACCAGGGCAGGCCGAACGACAGGATCGAGATCGCATAGCTGTACGCGCCGATGGCCATGAAGCCGGCCATGCCGAAGTTGAGCAGACCGGCGTAGCCGAAGTGCACGGCCAGTCCGGTCGCGGCGATCGCGTAGGCGATCGTGGTCGGGCTCAGCATCCATGCTGCGGTGTTGCTGAAAATCGCTCCCCAGTCCATGGTCAACCGATCCTTTCTTTTCGACCGAGAATGCCCTGCGGTCGAAACAGCAGCACCAGAATCAGGATGGCAAGCGCTCCGACGTACTTCAGGTCGGAGGGCAGCCAGAGAGTGGACACCTCGACGAGCAGGCCGACGATGATCGCGCCGATCAGGGCGCCGAACGCGGTGCCGAGGCCTCCCAGCGTGACGGCGGCGAAGATGAGGAGCAGGATGTGGACGCCCATGTCCCAGCGCACGCCGGGACGGAAGTACGCCCAGAGGATGCCGCCGAGCGCTGCCAGTGCGGCTGCGAGGATCCACACGATCCTGATCACCCTGTCGACGTTGATGCCGGATGCCGCGGCGAGCGTCGGGTTGTCGGAGATCGCCCTGGTCGCCTTGCCCGTGCGGGTCTTCAGCAGCCACAGTGCGACGGCGACGATCACGACCACGCTGATGCCCATCGACATCATGTCGATGACGCTGAGCTTGATCGGACCCCAGATGGTGATCTTCGGTGCGCCGGCGTTCGGCAGCTGAACGGTCCCGCCGCCGAAGAAGAAGAGGAAGACGTAGCGCAGCGCGAACGAGAAGCCGATGCTGACGATCATCAGGGGGATGATGCCCATTCCCCGTCTTCGCAGCGGCTTCCACAACCCGACGTCCATCAGGTAGCCGAATATCCCACCGCAGATCACCACGAGCGGGATCGTCAGCCACATCGGGACGGCCAGCGTCACACCGAACACGACGGCCATCACCGCGCCGAACGTGACCATCTCCGCGTGGGCGAAGTTCGTCAGGTTCATGGTGCCGAAGATCAGCGAGACGCCGATGGCGGCGAGTGCGAGGAGCAGGCCGAAATTGAGGCCGTTGATGAGCCGCTCGACCAGCTGATCGACGAAGCTCGTCGTCTCGCGGACCCCCTCGCCGAGGAACAGGTTGATGATGACGCGATTGCCGAGACCGAACTCGACTTCCTGCGACGCCGAGTCGCCCTCCACGATCACCCCGTCCGGGAGGGTGGATTCGTCGACGGTCAGCGTGAACGTGCCCTTCTCCGGCACGTACAGCGTCCAGCGACCGGTGTCGTCGGTCTCTGTCTCCGCTTCGAAGCCGCCGCCCTCGATCGACACCACCACTCCGGGCAGCGGATCGTCGTCGTATCGGATGACGCCTGCGAAGAAGAAGTCGGTGACCTCTTGCTCATCCGTGCTGTCGTCGCTTTCGGCGAACGCAGCCGGTGCTGCCGTCAGCAGCATCATCGCTGCCAACATCGCGCTGAGCAAAGCGATCACCCACGGCACCGTCCGACGCTTGTGGCTGGTCGTCAGTTCCACGAAACCTCCCCTGTCGTCCCAGGATGCCGAGGCTTCGGGTCGCATCGGCTGTGATGAACGACCTTATGAGCGTAATGTGTCGCTCCTGTTTCGTGCCAGTGTCGGTTCGCGCCCGTGTCGGGCCCGGTCGCCCCGACGTGTCCGCACCGAGGAATTTTCGTGACGCCCGCGCCGTTTAGACTTGGTGAACGCGCCGCTCTCGCCTGCAGGAGGATCATCCATGGACCAGCACGATCCCTTCGGTTTCGTCGGACTCACCTACGACGATGTCCTTCTCCTTCCCGGGCACACCGATGTGATCCCCAGCGAGGCGGACACCTCTTCACGCATCACGCGTCGCATCTCGGTCGCCACCCCGCTGCTGTCGAGCGCCATGGACACCGTCACCGAGTCGCGCATGGCCATCGCCATGGCGCGCGAGGGCGGCATCGGCATCCTGCACCGCAATCTCTCGATCGCCGATCAGGCCGCGCACGTCGACCGCGTCAAGCGCAGCGAGTCGGGCATGATCACCGATCCGATCACGACGACGCCGGACGCGACCGTCGAAGAGGTCGACCGGCTGTGCGCGAAGTACCGCATCTCGGGCCTTCCCGTCGTCGACGAGGACGGGCACCTGACCGGCATCATCACCAACCGCGACATGCGCTTCGTCTCCGAGTTCGAGCGCCGGACGACGTTCGTCAAGGACGTCATGACCTCCACCGGCCTCGTGACCGCTCCGGTCGGCGTCGCCGCCGGCGAGGTCATCGCGCTGTTCGCCAAGCACCGCGTCGAGAAGCTGCCGCTGATCGATGAGGACGGCAAGCTCGCGGGCCTGATCACCATCAAGGACTTCGACAAGAGCGAGAAGTACCCGCTGGCCACCAAGGACGACCACGGCCGTCTGCGCGTCGGCGCGGCGATCGGCTTCTTCGGCGACGCATGGGAGCGCGCCGAGGCGCTGCGCGACGCGGGCGTTGACGTGCTCGTCGTCGACACCGCCAACGGCCAGTCGCAGGGCGTCATCGATCTCGTGCAGCGCCTGAAGGCCGACGAGTCGTTCGCGCACATCGACGTCATCGGAGGCAACGTCGCCACCCGCGAGGGCGCGCAGGCGCTCATCGACGCCGGTGTGGATGCCGTGAAGGTCGGAGTCGGCCCTGGTTCGATCTGCACCACGCGCGTCGTCGCCGGTGTGGGCGTCCCGCAGGTCACTGCGGTCTACGAGGCATCGCTCGCCGCGCGTCCTGCCGGCATCCCGGTGATCGCCGACGGCGGTCTGCAGTACTCGGGCGACATCGCCAAGGCGCTGGTCGCCGGCGCGGATGCCGTCATGCTCGGCTCGCTCCTCGCCGGAACCGACGAGTCTCCGGGCGAGATAGTCTTCCAGTCGGGCAAGCAGTTCAAGCAGTACCGCGGCATGGGCTCGCTCGGCGCGATGCAGACCCGTGGCAAGCAGACCTCGTACTCGAAGGACCGCTACTTCCAGGCCGACGTCCCCAGCGACGACAAGCTGATCCCTGAAGGCATCGAGGGTCAGGTGCCGTACCGCGGTCCGGTGTCGGCGGTGGCGTATCAGCTGGTCGGCGGCCTGCGTCAGTCGATGTTCTACGTCGGCGCCCGCACGATCGAGGAGCTGAAGACGCGCGGCAAGTTCGTGCGCATCACCTCGGCCGGGCTCAAGGAGTCGCACCCGCACGACGTGCAGATCGTGGTCGAGGCCCCCAACTACAAGAAGTGAGTCGGTGTCGTGTCAATGCCGCGGAGCGGCGTTGACACGTACCGACTCAGGCCCCGCGAGGCCGCCGAAGGCGCCCGAGTCGAAACCATTCCTGCGCAGCATCCTCGATTCTTGACCGGAGGTGTCGCCTTCTGCCGCTCGCGGTGCCGTGATGCGACAACTTCGGCCACCTCCCGGGGTTAGCGTCGGTGCGTCGTGACCGGAGGTGTCGGCTTCTGCCGCTCGCGGTGCCGTGATGCGACAACTTCGGCCACCTCCAGGGGGTGGGCCGGCGGCCGGCGGGGTACCGGATGCCGCGTGCCCGGCGTAGCGTGCCGGTATGTGCCGCAACATCGTCCCGCTGAACAACCTGAAGCCCGCCGCGACCGACCAGGAGTGTCAGGACGCGGCTGTGCAGTTCGTCCGCAAGATCTCCGGGTCCAACGCCCCGTCGCGGGCGAACCAGGCGGTGTTCGACCGCGCTGTCGCCGAGATCGCGGAGGCGACCCGGCGCCTTCTCGATGACCTCGTCACCTCCGCGCCGCCGAAGAACCGCGAGCAGGAAGCGGCGAAGCGCCAGGCCCGCTCCGCCGAGCGCTACGAGGCGATCAGGGTCTACCAGGAGGAGAAGCGCGCCGCCCGCGCCGCGGGCTGAGCGGCCCCACCCGCTGCGGGAGGTGTCGCTTCGTGCCGCTCCGACCGCCTCGCAGCGACCATTCGCACCACCTCCCGGCGAGGCCAACGGGTCGCGCGAGCGGGAGGTGTCGCATCCTGCCGCTCGCGGCACCTCACAGCGGCAACAGCGGCCACCTCCCGGGCAGATGGCCGGGCCGAACGGCACGCCCGGTAGGCTTGACCCGTGAGCATGGACATCGAACTCGGCCGAGCCAAGCGCGCGCGACGCGCATACACGTTCGACGACATCGCGGTGGTGCCGTCGCGACGCACGCGCAACCCCGAAGACGTCTCGACCGCATGGACGATCGACGCGTTCTCGTTCGACACCCCGGTCATCGGCGCGCCGATGGACTCGGTGGTCAGCCCGAAGACGGCGATCATGCTCGGCAAGCTCGGCGGCCTCGGCGTCCTCGACCTCGAGGGCCTGTGGACGCGTTACGAGAACCCCGAGCCGCTCCTCGCGGAGATCGCCGCGCTGCCGGCCGAGAAGGCCACGGTCCGGATGCAGCAGCTCTACTCCGAGCCGATCAAGCCCGAGCTCATCACCTCGCGCCTCGCCGAGATCCGCGAAGGCGGCGTGACCGTCGCCGGATCCCTCACCCCGCAGCGCACGCAGGAGCTGTACGACACGGTCGCCGCTGCCGGCGTCGACCTGTTCGTCATCCGCGGCACCACGGTGTCTGCTGAGCACGTCTCGAGCGTGGCCGAGCCCCTGAACCTCAAGAAGTTCATCTACGACCTCGACGTGCCCGTCATCGTCGGCGGCGCCGCCACCTACACGACCGCCCTTCACCTGATGCGCACCGGCGCCGCAGGCGTCCTCGTCGGATTCGGCGGGGGAGCGGCATCCACCACACGCGCCACCCTCGGCATCCACGCCCCGATGGCCACGGCCGTCTCGGACGTCGCCGCCGCGCGTCGCGACTACCTCGACGAGTCCGGCGGACGCTACGTGCACGTCATCGCCGACGGCGGAGTCGGCACCTCGGGCGACGTCGTCAAGGCGCTCGCCATGGGCGCGGATGCCGTCATGCTCGGCGTCGCTCTCGCTCGCGCGACGGATGCTCCGGGCCAGGGCTTCCACTGGGGGCCGGAGGCGCACCACCCGCAGCTTCCGCGCGGCCGCCGCGTCCAGACGCCCGGCATCGCGACGCTCGAGGAGATCCTGTACGGACCCGCTCCCGTCGCCGACGGCACCGCCAACCTCATCGGCGCGCTGCGCAAGTCCATGGCGACCACGGGATACTCCGACCTCAAGGAGTTCCAGCGCGTCGAGGTCGTGCTCGCCCCGTACCAGCAGTCCTGACGGGCGTTCTCATCCCGTGACGACGCCCCAGGAATTCCCGCCGACCCTTCGCGAGGTCATGCTGCGCGGCCGCTGGATCGCGGTGCTGTGCGCGTGCCTCGTGGTGGCCGGCGTGTTCGCCTTCCTCGGGCAGTGGCAGCTCGAGCGCGCCATCGACACCGACCCCGTTCCGACGGGGGTCACCGAAGAGGTCCGGCCGCTCACCGACGTGGTCGGCCCCGGGGAGTACCTTCCCGAGCCATATGTCGGCCAGCGCGTGGAGACCGAGGGCACCTGGGTGCCAGGAGATTTCCTGGTGGTCTCGTCGCGCTTCAACGACGGCGACGAGGGGTACTGGGTCACCGGTCAGCTCCGCGTCGCCGACCGCACCTCGATCGCGGTCGCGCTCGGCTGGGCGCCGGATCGCGAGAGTGCGGATGCCGCGGCCGCCGACCTCGAGGCGGACGCCGCCGGCACCTCCGCCGAGATCGCCGGGCGCGTGATCTCGGATGAGGGTACGACGCTGCCGCCGTCCGACGATCCGTTCGCGATGAACCGGATGTCGCCGGCGATGCTGCTCGGCCAGTGGCACGACGTCGAGCAGCTGTCGGTCTACCGGCCCTACCTCGCCTCTGTGGAGGCACCGGACGGCCTGGTCGACATCGCATCGCCCGCGCCGGACGAGCTCGCCACCGTCAACTGGCTGAACATCTTCTACGCGCTCGAGTGGGCCGTCTTCGCCGGCTTCGCGTTCTACATCTGGTATCGCCTGGCGAAGGACCGCTGGCAGCTCGAGGTCGAGGAGTTCGAGGAGCGCGCTGCTTCCGCCGCCGACTGATCCCCGACTTTCGTCCAGCGGACCGCAGTCGGGATGCGCTGAAAGTCGTAGCGCCTCGGGCCCCGGAAGAACTTCCGGTTAGCGATCTGTGAACTCACTGGGGAAAGTCCCAGCCCGCTCATAAGCTCACTCGCGAGTGACCGCGTGTGGACCCTGGGAATCGCGGACCTCCCTCGTGCGCCCCATGGCGGGTGCCCGGGGTCTCATCTGCCGACGAGGAGAACAATCGCATGATGTACACCCCCGACGGTGCGGCGCATCGCGCCGGATCGTCCATCGCACGCAGACGGGGGCGCATCGGCGCTCTCGCGTTGACCACCGCGTGCGCGATGAGCTTCGGATCGCTCATCGCCACTCCCGCCTTCGCCGCAGTGGACGGCACGGGCGTGGTCATCAACGAGGCATACCTGTCCGGCGGCAGCGCCGGTGCCGCCTTCAAGAACAAGTTCGTCGAGCTGTACAACCCGACCGACGCTGACATCACGCTCGACGGCATGTCGATCCAGTACCGCTCCGCGACGGGCACGGGGAACTCGAACAACGTCGTCGCGCTCTCCGGCACCATCCCGGCCGGCGGGTACTTCCTCGTGCAGGGCGGCTCGAACGGGGCCACGGGTGCGGAGCTTCCTTCGCCCGACGCCACCGGCAGCCTGAACCCGAGCGGCACGACCGGCACGCTCGCGCTGGTCGAAGGCACCTCGGCGATCACGCTCGCCACCGGGTCCGTCGTCGGCGTCGACGGCGTCATCGACCTGCTCGGCTACGGCGGCTCGAACACCTTCGAGGGCGCACTGGCCACCGCACCCGCGAACAACCAGGACGTCAAGTCGCTGAACCGCACCGACGGTGCCGACACCGACGACAACTCCGCCGACTTCACGCTGTCGGCATCGATCACCCCGCAGGGCACCGGTGGAACCGACCCGGATCCCGATCCTGATCCGGACCCGGATCCCGAGCCGACCACGGTCTCCATCGCCGAGGTCCAGGGCACCGCGGATATCTCCCCACTGGCCGGCCAGAAGGTCACCGTCGAAGGCATCGTGACCGCCGACCACCGCACGGGCGGCTACAACGGCATCGTCATCCAGACCCAGGGCTCCGGCGGCGAGAACGACGCCACCCCCGGTGCCTCCGACGGCGTCTTCGTGTTCCTGAACGGCAAGCAGGTCCCGGGCGAGATCGGCGACCTGGTCTCCGTCACCGGCACGGTCTCGGAATACTTCGGGCAGACGCAGATCTCGCCCGCCGCAGCCGCAGACGTCTCCGTCGTCACCGCCGGCGTCGGGGCCCCCGCTCCGACCCCGCTGCCCGAATCTGTCGTGGGCACCGACCGGGAGGGGTACGAGAACATGCTCGTCGCGCCGGCGGGCACCTACCGGGTGGCATCCAGCCACCAGCTCTACAACTTCGGCACGCTGTGGCTGAACCCGGGCGAACTCAACGTCAAGAGCACCGAGACGACCCGCCCCGGCGATGAGGCCAACGCCATCGCCGCGCAGAACCGTGCCGACCGCATCCTGCTCGACGACGGATACAACATCCAGGTCAGCAACAACGCGCACCCCGGTGAGCAGCCGTACTTCACCGAGGACGTCACTGTGCGAAACGGCGACGTCGTCGACTTCGCTGAAGCCGGATACGTGCTCCAGTACGGGTTCGACGACTGGCGTCTGCAACCGGTGACTCCGATCACCGACGCCAGCGACGCCGCAGCCAAGGCATCGTTCACGACCGAGAACCCGCGCCCAGCGACGGCGCCCGAGGTAGGCGGCGACGTGCAGGTCGCGGCGTTCAACGTCTTCAACTACTTCACGACCATGAGCGAGGACGACGCCGACGCGCGCGGCGCGAAGAACGAGGAGTTCTTCGCGGTGCAGCGCTCGAAGATCGTCACCGCCATCAACGGTCTGGATGCCGAGGTCGTCGCGCTGATGGAGATCGAGAACTCGGTCCACTTCGGCGACGGCACTCCCGATGTCGCGCTCGCGGACCTCGTCGACGGCCTGAACGACGATGCCGGGTCCGACGTGTGGGAGTACGTCCCGACGCCGGAGGCACTGCTCGGCACCGCGACCGACGTCATCACGAACGCCATCATCTACAAGAAGGATGCCGTCACCCCGGTGGGCGACAGCTCCGCCAAGATCGACGAGTCGGTCTGGGGCAACGCCCGCGAGCCGATCGCGCAGACGTTCGACATGGACGGTAGGACGGTCTCCGTCGTCGCCAACCACTTCAAGTCGAAGTCCGGCGACGGCGCGGAGCCGGCCGACGGCCAGGGGCACTTCAACGCCGATCGCACGGCGCAGGCGCAGTCGCTGCTGTCCTTCACCGACGAGATCGCCGAGACCAGCGGCAGCGATGACATCCTGCTGCTCGGCGACTTCAACGCCTACGGTCAGGAAGACCCGATCGACGTGTTCGCCCAGGCGGGCTGGACCGACCTGGTTCCGGCGCACGCCGAAGGCCAGTACACCTACACCTTCGACGGTGAGCTCGGCTCGCTCGATCACGCGATCGCATCGCCGCAGCTGGCGGAGTCGGTTACCGGCACCGGTGTGTGGACGATCAACTCGCCGGAGTGGAGCGACCGCGGCTACGCGTTCGGTGCCGCCGAGGCCGGCACCCCGTTCCGCTCCAGCGACCACGACCCGGTGATCGTCGGCATCTCCAGCGAGATCCCGCCGGTCGATATCGACATCGTCACGATCAACGACTTCCACGGTCGCATCGAGGCGGACGGTGCGGCAGCAGGGGCCGCCGTGCTCGCGGGCGCGGTGAAGTCGGTGCGCGACGCGAACCCGAACACGGTGTTCGCCGCGGCGGGCGACCTGATCGGAGCATCCACCTTCACGTCGTTCATCAATGACGACAACCCCACGATCGACGCGCTGAACGCTGCCGGGCTCGAAGTGAGCGCGGCGGGCAACCACGAGTTCGACCAGGGCTGGGAGGACCTGCGCGATCGAGTGCAGGACCGCGCGGACTGGGAGTACATCTCCTCGAACGTGTTCCTCACCGAGACCGGTGAGACCGCGCTCGCACCCGCATGGGTGAAGGAGATGGACGGCGTCAGCGTCGGCTTCATCGGCGCGGTGACGGAGGAGCTCGACTCGCTCGTCTCTCCCGAGGGCATCGCGGATCTCGAGGTGCGCAGCATCGTCGACTCGGTGAACGCCGTGGCCGACGATCTCACCGACGGCGACACCGGCAACGGTGAGGCCGACGTACTGGTGCTGCTCGTGCACGAGGGCGCCACCTCGACCGACGTCGCCAGCATCACGCCGGAGTCGGCGCTCGGCGAGATCGTCGAGGGCGTCGACGACAGCGTCAGCGCGATCGTCTCGGCGCACACCCACCTCGCGTACAACCACGTCATCGACGGCCGTCCGGTCGTCTCGGCCGGTCAGTACGGCGAGAACTTCGGTCTGATGAACCTGCAGGTCGACCCGGAGACGAAGGAGCTGCTCTCGATCACCAACGAGATCAAGCCCCTCACTCAGGACGGCGAGCCGCTGTACGAGCCGGTCGCCGACGTGCAGGCGATCGTCGACGACGCCAAGGCGGAGGCCGATGTGCTGGGTGCGGAGCCGGTCGGTGAGATCACCGGCGACTTCAACCGGGCACGTCAGACGAACGGTTCCGAGAACCGCGGTGGCGAGTCCACGATCGGCAACTTCGTCGCCGACGTCCAGCAGTGGGCGACCGGCGCCGATGTCGCGATCATGAACCCCGGAGGCATCCGCGCGAACCTGACGTACGCCTCTTCCGGAGCATCCGACCCCGACGGCAACGTGACGTTCCGCGAAGCGGCGACGGTGCAGCCGTTCGCCAACACGCTGGTGACGCTGAACCTCACCGGAGCGCAGCTGAAGAGCGTGCTCGAGGAGCAGTGGCAGCCGGAGGGCGCGAGCCGTCCGTTCCTGAAGCTCGGCGTCTCGGAGGGGCTGCAGTACACCTACGACCCGGCCGCTGCGGCGGGGGAGCGGATCACCTCGATCACGTTGAACGGTGAGCCGATCGATCCGGAGGCGTCATACCTCGTCGCGGCCAACTCGTTCCTCGCCGCGGGTGGAGACAACTTCGCCACCTTCGCCGAGGGCACGAACAAGGCCGACACCGGCAAGATCGACCTGCAGTCGATGGTCGACTGGTTCGACGCGAACGGCACGGCGACGCCCGATCTCGCACAGCGTGCGGTCGGTGTGACGCTGAGCGCGCCGGATGCCGACGGCTACAGCCCGGGCGACGAGGTCACGATCGACCTCTCCTCGCTCGCGTTCAGCGGCGGCGACCCGGCACCGGGCGAGGTCACGGTCTCGCTGGGAGACACGGTGCTCGCCAGCGGCGCCGTCGACCCGACGATCGTCGACACCACCGATGAAGCGGGCCGCGCGAGCCTGACGTTCACCGTCCCCGAGGGCGCGGCGGGCGAGCAACTGCTCACCGTCGCGGTCGCGGATGCCGGTACGAGCGTGCAGGTTCCGATCACCTTCGCGGATGCCGGTGAAGAGGAATTCGCCGGAACCATCGAGGTCGAGGGCAACACCGTCAGCGCCGGCAAGAAGCTGACGGTCACGGGCGCCGACTTCGAGCCGGGCGAGACCCTGACGGTCACGCTCGAGTCGAAGAAGGGCAAGACGATCGATCTCGGCACCGTCGTGGTCGACGAGGACGGCACGTTCTCGGCTTCGCTCACGGTGCCAAAGAGCACGGATGCCGGCCGGTACGACGTGATCGTCGCTCAGGCCGACGGCGACCAGGCCACCGACAAGGTCACCGTCAACAAGGGCGGCGGCAACGGCGGAGGGATCGTGAAGGCGATCATCGACTGGCTGTGGGACATCATCCGCGGCTGGTTCTGACCGGGAGATGACGCAGCGGAGGCCGTCGGGAGAGATTCCGGCGGCCTCCGTCGTGCCGTCAGGCTGTCTGCGCCCAGGTGAAGTCGTCGGGGTCCGTGACCTCGCCGAGCCCGCCGCCGATGACGATCCGGTGCGAACCGGAGCCCGCGGCATCCACGCCCGCCGACTTCGCGAGCGCGGCGCGCTTGTAGAGGCCGAGTCCGATCGAAGCCTCCGGCATCTCGAAATCGACGTAGCTGCCGAAGCTCTTGCCGACGCGGATGCCGCGCTCGACGTAGAACGCCTTGCTCGCCTTGACGTCGTCGGCGCCCAGGAGCAGGACGAAGTTCTCGATCGTACGGCTCGGCGGCACGGCATCCTTCTTGGACGATGTGGCGATGTTCCACACCGCGCCGTCCGGTGCCTGGACTGTGCCGCCGAAGCCCCACAGCGACTTCGCCGCGGGCTTGAGCACGGTCGCGCCGGCGGCGATCGCGTCGTCGAGGACGAGTCGCGCGTCGGCGGGTTGACGGACGATGAGCGAAAGGGTGTACCCGCGGAACCCGGAGGTCGCGGCATCCGAGCGGCTCAGGCGGAGCCTGTCGCCGAGATCGAACGCGCGCGAGTAGAAGGCCTCCGCGCCAGGCAGGTCGGTGACCTCGAGTGTGATGCTGTCGATCGTGTTCATGCCAGCGACGCTACGCGCGACCATACGGCGTGTCTTCTCGATTCCTGATCGATCGGAGCGCGGCAGGAGGCCCCGTACCCGCGGGTAGACTTGAGGACATGCCCGAACCGAAAGCCGCCTCGTTCCCGAAGATCCGCGGGGCGCTGAAGTTCTATCAGATCGCCTCGATCGTCACCGGTGTCATGCTGCTCCTGCTGCTGGCCGAGATGATCCTCAAGTACAGCCCCATCCACGTCGAGCTCTTTGCCGGCGGCTCGGGCGGGCTGCTCTGGTTCGCAGACGTCATCGTCGGCGACGGATGCCAGTGGTACTCGCTGTTCTTCCCCGGCGGCATGGGGTGCGAACTCACCTCTGTCGGCGACGGCACCAACATCTCGCTGCTGATCCTCGTCGCGCACGGCTGGTTCTACGTGGTCTACCTGTTCGCGATCTTCCGCCTGTGGAGCCTGATGCGCTGGCCGTTCGCCCGCTTCATCCTGCTCGCGCTCGGCGGCGTCATCCCCGCCCTCTCCTTCATCATGGAGGTCAGGGTCTCCCGCGAGGTCAAGGCGTACCTCGCATCACGTGAAGCCGCGATGGCTGCAGACCCTTCGACAGGCTCAGGGACCGAATCACACAATCAGGAGGCAGCGCGATGAGCGCCGACACCGCACAGCGCCCCGTTCTCGTCGTCGACTTCGGCGCCCAGTACGCGCAGCTCATCGCGCGCCGCGTCCGCGAGGCCGGCGTCTACAGCGAGATCGTGCCGCACACGGCCAGCGCGTCGGAGATCGCCGAGAAGAACCCGGTCGCGCTCATCCTGTCCGGCGGCCCCTCCTCGGTCTACGAGGAGGGCGCGCCCTCCCTCGACGGCGGGATCTTCGACCTCGGCGTCCCGACACTCGGCATCTGCTACGGCTTCCAGGTCATGGCGCGCGCTCTCGGCGGCGAGGTCGCCAACACCGGACTGCGCGAGTACGGCGCAACGGACGCCGTCATCGCGAATGAGGGCGGCGTGCTCCTCGGCGGCCAGCCGAACACGCAGAACGTCTGGATGAGCCACGGCGACCAGGTCTCCCGCGCACCGGAGGGCTTCGAGGTCCTGGCATCCACCACCGACACCCCCGTGGCGGCCTTCGGCAGCGACGAGAAGTGCTTCTACGGCGTGCAGTGGCACCCCGAGGTCAAGCACTCCGACCACGGCCAGGAGGTCCTCGAGAACTTCCTGCACCGTGCCGCAGGCCTCGCATCGGACTGGAACAGCGGCAACGTCATCGAGGAGCAGGTCGCCCGCATCCGCGAGCAGGTCGGTTCCGCCCGCGTCATCTCCGCCCTCTCCGGCGGCGTCGACTCCGCCGTCTCGACGGCGCTCGTGCACAAGGCGATCGGCGACCAGCTCACCGCCGTGTTCGTCGACCACGGACTCCTCCGCAAGGGCGAGCGCGAGCAGGTCGAGAACGACTACGTCGCATCGACCGGCGTCCGCCTGATCACGGTGGATGCCGCGGACACCTTCCTCGGGCACCTCAAGGGCGTCAGCGACCCCGAGCAGAAGCGCAAGATCATCGGCCGCGAGTTCATCCGCGCTTTCGAGCAGGTGCAGCGCGACCTCGTCGCAGAGGCCAAGGCCGAGGGCGAGCCCATCAAGTTCCTCGTGCAGGGCACGCTCTACCCCGACGTCGTCGAGTCCGGCGGCGGGGCCGGCACCGCGAACATCAAGTCGCACCACAACGTCGGCGGCCTGCCGGACGACCTCGACTTCGAGCTCATCGAGCCGCTGCGCACCCTGTTCAAGGACGAGGTCCGCGCGATCGGCCGCGAACTCGGACTCCCCGAGGCGATCGTCGGCCGGCAGCCGTTTCCGGGCCCCGGCCTCGGCATCCGCATCGTGGGTGAGGTCACCGCTGACCGTCTCGAGATTCTGCGCGAGGCCGACGCCATCGCCCGCGAGGAGCTGACCAAGGCGGGTCTCGACAGCGAGATCTGGCAGTGCCCCGTGGTGCTGCTCGCCGACGTCCGCTCGGTGGGCGTGCAGGGCGACGGCCGCACCTACGGTCACCCGATCGTGCTGCGCCCGGTCTCCAGCGAGGACGCCATGACGGCCGACTGGACCCGCCTGCCGTACGACGTGCTCTCGAAGATCTCCAACCGCATCACCAACGGGGTGAGGGACGTCAATCGAGTGGTGCTCGATGTGACCTCCAAGCCCCCGGGGACGATCGAGTGGGAGTGAGTTCCCCGTTGCCGGACGGCGAGTACCTCGTGCTCGCCAGCCGGCTCATCCCGGATCTGGACGGCGGCTTCACGATCTCGGTGCTTCGTCGTGCCCGTGACATGGCCGCGAACGGCGCGCGCGTCCGCATCCTCACCGTCGATCCGGGAACCGCCGAGGAGCATGACGCGCATCGCGCCGAATGGCGCCGCCGTGGCCTGCTTCCGGACGACGTCGAGCTGCGCAACCTGTTCGACGATGCCCGAGCGGATGCCGCGTGGCTGCGCGCCGCTGCGCGGCCGCTCGACGAGGCTCCGGAAGCCACCCACGCTCCGGAGGCCACAGAGCGGAGGATCATCGCCGACGCCGCAGGCCGCACCGTGCTCGAGCTGCCGGTAATCCACGGCGACCCGAACTGGCATCTCTCCCAGGCTCCGGTGGTCGTCTGGGACGAGGCGCGCCGTGCGGGCCGCCTGGCAGGCTTCGGCGCCCTGTACCGCGCCTGGGTCAACGCGATCGCCGCGGAGACCGAGGGCACGATCGTGATCTGCGAGGCGCGTCAGGTCGGCGAGCTCCTCGTCGACGACACCGCACCGCTGCTCGACCCGGGGCTCGCACTGGTGCACGCCACGCACGCCTGCCACGTGCTGGCGCCGTTCCACTGGGATTCGCCGATGGATGCGATCTGGGAGCGCTGGTTCGGCATCGCGGACCGCTTCGATCAGGTTCTCTGGCTGACCCCGTCGCAGCAGGCTGATGTGGAGAGGCGTTTCGGAAGCAGCATCCGCTCTGCCGTCGTCCCGCACTCCGTCCCTCTCGAGGGACAGAACGCCCCGGTGCCCGGGCGCCTGTCGATGATGTGCTCGCTGATTCCGCGCAAGCGCGTCGACGACGCGATCCGTGCGCTGGCGCGCGTGCGCGCCGAGGTGCCGGACGCCGAACTGCACGTGTACGGCGCGGGCGCCCTGCGGACCGACCTCGAGAAGCTGGCCGCAGAGCTCGGCGTCGACGACGCGGTCGTGCTGCACGGTCATCTGCCCGACCTGTCGGAGGCGTGGCGCGAGGCGGATGCCTTCGTCTTCACCAGCACGAACGAGGGACAGGGCATGGTCGTGCTCGAGGCGCTCGGGCACGGCGTCCCGGTGATCTCCTACGACATGCCGTACGGGCCGAAGGACGCGCTCGTCGACGGCGGCGGCATCCTGGTGGAGGACGGCGACGTCGAGGCTCTGGCATCCGCGATGGCCGCCGTCATCGGCGACCGTCGTCGCCGTGATGCGTTGGCGGATGAGGCTCGAACCGCCGCCGTACGCCGGAACCCGGCGGCGTCGATGTCGGCTCTGGCAGCGGCAGTGCGCGACGCGATCGCCGCCCCGGCGGCCCGCCCCGGCCGCTGATCGAAGAATCTTCAGAAACTTTTCCGGCGATCTGTCGATCGAGGTCTATCCCGTTCGACGTCTTCAGTGAGAGGGTCGAATCCGACCCCGCAACTGAAGGAGAGCATCATGAAGTTCATGCTGATCATGCGAGCGACCGACGCTGCTGTCGAGGCATACCAGGACATCCCGTTCGAGCAGATCATCGAAGCGATGGGCAAGTACAACGAGTCGATGATGAAGGCCGGCGTCCTGCTCGCGGGGGAGGGCCTGACCGATGCGTCGGAGGGTTTCGTCGTCGACTTCAGCGCCGAGCAGCCGCTGGTCACCGACGGCCCCTACGGCGAGACGAAGGAGCTGTTCAACGGCTTCTGGATCATCGAGGTGTCCACGCGCGAGGAGGCCGCGCAGTGGGCGAGCCGTGCACCGCTCGGACCCGGCTCGTTCCTGGAGGTGCGCCGCGTCACCGAGATGGACGACTTCCCCGCCGACAACGAGTGGATCCAGAAGGAAGAGGGCTGGCGCGAAGAGCAGGCCCAGCGCACGCAGCAGTAGAAGACGGCGCAGTGACATGACCGCATCCGATTCACCGGCCGGCACGGTGCGCTCCACACCCGATGTGGAGCGCACTGTCGCTGCCGTGTGGCGCATCGAGTCTGCGAAGATCGTCGCGACCCTCACCCGGATGGTCGGCGACTTCGGTCTCGCCGAAGACCTCGCGCAGGATGCCGTGCTCGAGGCGCTGCGGCAGTGGCCCGCCGAGGGCGTGCCGCGTAACCCCGCCGCGTGGCTGACGGCCGTCGCCAAGCGCAGAGCCATCGACGGGTGGCGCCGTCAGGAACGCTACGACGACCGGATCGCGACGCTCGCGCACGATCTCGAACGGGAGCAGGCGGATGCCATGGATGCCGATCCCTGGGATCCGGATGCCATCGACGACGATGTCCTCCGACTGATCTTCATCTCCTGCCACCCCGTCCTGTCCAGGGAGGCGAGCGTGGCGCTGACCCTGCGCGTGGTCGGCGGCCTGACGAGTGAGGAGATCGCCCGGGCCTTCGTCGTGCCCACCGCCACCGTGCAGCAGCGCATCGTCCGTGCCAAGAAGACGCTGGGCGCCGCGAAGGTGCCGTTCGAGGTGCCGGGGCGCGAGGAGTACCCCGAGCGCATCGCCGCCGTCCTCGGCGTGCTCTACCTGGTCTTCAACGAGGGGCATGCGGCCAGCAGCGGGGCGGACTGGATGCGCCCCGAGCTCAGCCACGAGGCGATCCGCCTGACGCGTGTGCTGGCCGCCCTCGTGCCGCGCGAGCGCGATGTGCACAGCCTGCTCGCGCTCATGGAGCTCACCGCCGCCCGGTTCCCGGCCAGGGTCGACGCCCACGGAGAGCCGATCCTCCTTGCCGACCAGGACCGCAGCCGCTGGGACCGAGGCCGCATCTCCCGTGGCCGGGCCGCGCTCGAGCGTGCCGACGCGGCAGGCCGTGGCCGCGGTGCATACGGGCTGCAGGCTGCCATCGCGGAGTGCCATGCGGTGGCGGCATCCGTCGACGACACCGACTGGGAGCGGATCGTCCTGCTGTACGAGGCGCTGGGCAGACTCGCGCCGTCACCGGTCGTGGAGCTGAACCGTGCCGCGGCGGTCGCGATGGCGACGGGGCCGGCATCCGCTCTGCGTATCATCGACGCGCTCGCAGAGTCGGGAGCGCTGAAGGGTTACCACCTGCTGCCGGCCACTCGCGGCGAGATGCTGCTGAAGCTGGGGAGAGACGAAGAGGCGCGCTCCGAGTTCGAGGCCGCCGCGAGACTCGCGGGGAACGACAGGGAGCGCGCCCTTCTGGAGGCGAAGGCCAGGACCGACTAGATCAGTCCTGGACCTTGTCGCCGCGGCCCACGATGAGGCCGTAGATCAGCAGAACGATGATCGAACCGCCGATGGCGAGGGCCCACGTGCCGAGGTCCCAGAATTCGGTGAGGGGGCGGTTCAGGAGAAGCCCGCCCAGCCAGCCGCCGAGGATAGCGCCCACGACGCCCAGCAGGAGCGTGACGAACCAGCCGCCGCCCTGCTTT
Source organism: Microbacterium aerolatum (assembly GCF_007988825.1). GTDB lineage: Bacteria > Actinomycetota > Actinomycetes > Actinomycetales > Microbacteriaceae > Microbacterium > Microbacterium aerolatum. Next base: position 71,579 of record NZ_BJUW01000009.1, read on the forward strand.
CCGGGCAGGATCAGCTTCGCGATCGCACCGGCGATCAGGCCGAGAAGAAGAAATCCGAGGAAGCTCATGATGTAGATCCCTTTCTGTTTGCGGTGAGCCAACTATGCTCCCGCGCACGGATCGAGCGCTACACCCTTGCGGCGCGGCTCCGAATGCGGCTAGGGCCCGAAACCGCGAATGGCCCCGTCTCCGAGGAGACAGGGCCATTCGTTATGAGGTTCTGGATCAGTCGCTGCCGCGGGCGATCGCGATGATGCGGAGGATCTCGACGTACAGCCACACGACGGTGACCATGATGCCGAAGCCGCCGACCCAGCCGTACTGACGGGGAGCGCCGTTGCGCACACCCTGCTGGATCTGGTCGAAGTCCATGACCAGCGAGTACGCGGCCATGAAGACGACGAGAACGCCGATGATCAGGCCGAGCGGAATGCCCATGATCTCCACGCTGCGCAGTCCGAAGGCGTTCTGGTTGACGCCGGTCCACATGAGGACGAGGTTCAGCAGCGAGAAGACGAGGTAGCCGACCATGGCGATCATGAAGACCTTGGTCATCTTCTTGGACGCGCGGATCTTGCCGCTGGCGAACAGGGCCAGGGTCACACCCACGACGGCCAGGGTCGCGAGCGTCGCCTGGACGACGATGCCGGGGTAGATGACCTCGAAGAATGCCGAGATGCCACCGACGAAAAGACCCTCAAGGGCGGCGTAGGCGAAGATCAGCGCGGGACGCACCTTCTTGCGCGAGGTGAAGGTGATGACCATCGCGAGCACGAAACCGCCGAGCGCACCGATGATCATCGGCAGCATCGAGACGCCTGCGTACGGGTTGAAGGACACTCCGCCCAGCGACCACACCCAGCCGACGACTGCGGTGACGAGGAGGATGCCGAACAGGCCGGCGGTCTTCCAGACGGTGTCCTCGACGCTCATGCGGTCGGTCTCGATGGAACCGGCGGAGGGCGATGCGTACATGCCCTCGAGCTGCGCGTTCGCGGCGGCATCCATCGTGCCGTGCTGGAAGGAGGCGGCCTGAGCGCCCTGCATCCCGGGCTGAGCGCCGGGCGCGCCCGGGTACGTGGCGACGTTGCGCGGATCCTGCTTCTGGAACGCCGGGTTGTTGAAGGCGAAATTGCTCATGGTGGGTGGGCCTCACTCCGAAGGGTTTGAAGGTCGCTTTCCTCCACGATACCGGCGGAATTCTATGTGTGGGGTGTTCTAACCTGAATCCATGCCCAGGAAGTCGCCGCTCGTCATCGGCCATCGGGGCGCGCCGGGTTACCGGCCCGAGCACAGCAGGTCCTCGTACGAACTCGCGCTCGCGATGGGCGTGGACGCCGTCGAGCCGGATGTCGTCGCGACGAAGGACGGCATCCTCGTCATCCGGCATGAGAACGAGATCTCCGGAACGACCGATGTCGAGGACCATCCGGAGTTCGCCGACCGCAAGACCACCAAGCGCATCGACGGGCAGCCGCTGACCGGCTGGTTCACCGAGGACTTCACCTGGGACGAGCTCGCAACCCTTCGCGTGCGCGAACGGCTGCCCGAAGTCCGGCCCTCCAGCGCCTCCTTCGACGATGCGCAGCCCGTGCTGCGTCTCGTCGATCTCCTTGATCTGGTGCGCGCCGGATCGAGCGAGCACGGGCGCGAGATCGGCGTGGTGCTGGAAGTGAAGCACGCGACGTACTTTGCGAGCATGGGCCTCGATCTCGCACCCCTCATCGCCCGTGACCTGCGCGCGGCCGGCTGGGCGGACGGTCAGCTGCCGCTGATGATCGAGTCTTTCGAGTCGACGATCCTTGCGCAGCTGCGCGAGGAGGGCATCGCCGCCTCGTACATCTACCTGATCGAGGCGACCGGTCGTCCCTACGACCAGCTCGTCGCCCACGGGCGGCAGGCCGCCACGTACAAGGCCACCGTGACGCCGCGCGGGCTGGACGGGCTCGTCGGCAGGGTCGACGGCATCAGCGTCAACAAGAGGATGCTGCTGGCCAGGGGCAACACGATCGTCGAGGACGCCCACGCCAGAGGCCTGAAGGTGTTCACCTGGACCGCCCGACCCGAGAACGCGTTCCTCGCGGCGGAGTTCCGCGGCGAGGGCGGCCGGCAGGCATACGGCGATTACGAGTCGGAATGGGCTGTGATCGCCCGCTCCGGCATCGACGGCGTCTTCGTGGATCACCCGGATCTCGGCGTGGCGTTCTTCCGCAGCTGATTCCCTGCCAGACTGACCGCATGAGCGGAATCGTCGCCGAGGGAGTCAGCAGATCGTTCGGTACGGTTCAGGCCGTCAGGAACGCGAGCTTCCGGGCCGAGCGGGGCCGCGTGACAGGCCTTGTCGGACCGAACGGTGCGGGCAAGACGACGCTGCTGCTGATGCTGGCCTCGCTGCTCGCCCCCGACACCGGCGCGATTCGGATCGGCGACGTCGACCCGCTCGAGGATCCGCTCAGCGCTCGACGCCTGCTCGGCTGGATGCCGGACGCGCTGGGCGCATGGCCGTCTCTCACCGCGCGCGAGACGATCGTCACGACCGCTCGCCTGTACGACATCGACCGTGACGCCGCCCAGGCCCGAGCCGCCGAACTTCTCGCGCTCGTGGGCCTGAACGATCTGGCCGATGCCCCCGCCAAGGTGCTCTCGCGCGGCCAGAAGCAGAAGCTCGGGCTGGCCCGCGCGCTCGTGCACGACCCGCAGGTGCTCCTGCTGGACGAGCCGGCGTCCGGACTCGATCCCGATGCGCGCGTGCAGCTGCGCGTGCTGCTGCGGCGGCTCGCGGCCGAGGGTCGAACGGTGCTGATCTCCAGCCACATCCTCTCCGAGCTCGAAGAGGTCATCGACAACGCCGTGTTCCTCGTCGCGGGATCCGTCGTCGACGCGGCGACGGCCCAGGCCGCCGCACGGGGCTGGCGCATCCGCCTCAGCGGGGCGGATGCCGCGCGGCTGCCCGTCGACGCCGATCGGATCTCGGGCGCCCTCGGGACGGCACCGGGAACCCTCGGCATCGACCGCAACGCCGTGATCGCCGGGTTCGAGACCGAGGACGCGGCTGCCGCGGGGCTGCGACGCCTCGTGGAAGCCGGGCTCGAGGTCAGCGAGTTCGCCCCGGCGCAGAGCGCACTGGAGCACACCTTCCTCAACCTGCCACGGGCGGAGCCGCACGCATGAACCTCACGCACATCGGCCTGATCGCACGGCTCGAGCTGACCCAGCGGCTGCGCAGCATCAGCTGGTACATCCTGCTCGGCGTCTTCGCACTGATCCTGCTCGGCGTCACCGCCCTGTCGTTCTCGGTCTACGCCTACACGGGTACCGCAGGCGCCGGCGTGTACGCGATCGTCGTCAACGTCGTGCTGCTGCTGGTCGTGCTCATCTCGCCGACCCTGAGCGGGAACGCGATCAACGGCGACCGCGACGCGGCGACCCTCGCCGCCGTGCAGGTCACCGCGGCATCCACCGGCGACATCATGCTCGGAAAGCTCGTCGCGGCGGTCGCCACAGGTGGCCTGTTCCTCGTCGTCGCGGTTCCCTTCCTGGGCATCTCGCTGCTCGGCGGGGGAGTGCACCCGGCGACGCTCGCCGTCTCGCTGCTCGTGCTCGCCGCCGAGATCATCATCGTCGCGGCCATCGGAGTGGGGCTGAGCGGGCTCATCGCGCGCCCGCTGTTCTCGGTGGCGGCCACGTACCTCGTCGTCGCCGCCCTCGCGATCGGCACGCTGATCGCCTTCGGGCTCGGCGGCGCCGCGCTGCGCAGCGAGGTCACGAGTTACAACCGCCCGTACGACAGCGCCGGTAACGTCGACTGCGACCGGTGGGAGACGTACACCTACGAGATGCCGCGGTTCGACCGGGTCTGGTGGGTGCTCTCCGCCAATCCCTTCGTCGTCCTGGCGGATGCCACGCCCACCGTGTACGACGCCCAGGGCTGGCCGGTGGACGTGTTCGGTCAGGTCAAGTACGGCGTGCGCAGTGCACAGCTGCCGCCCGAGGACGAGCGCTGGGACCCGTGCGATCCCAGCGGGAACGGCGGCCAGCGCACGCCCGAGCAGGTCATGGAGAGCACGGTTCCGAGCTGGTTCGTCGGTCTCGGCATCCAGATCATCATCGCCGGCGGCCTGTTCGCGGGAGCCTGGGCGCGCACCAGCACGCCCGCGCGGATGCTGCCACCGGGAACCCGTATCGCCTGACGCGTTCGGCTGGTCACACCGCGTTCACGCGGAGGACACCTCGGAGGCATCGAGATTTCATCCGACTTCGATGATCTTGACGCAACCCGTCCTCCTCTTGATCTGGAGTCACATGTCACGCCTGCAACGCGGCCTGGCGACCACAGCGGTGTGCGCGATGAGCGCGGCCCTGCTGTTCGCCGTCCCCACCTCTGCTCTCGCCGATGCCGATCCTCTCGGCATCCGCATCAACGAAGTCGTCTCCGACGGTGGAGACCCGGGCGACTGGATCGAGTTCTACAACCACTCCGCGGACGACGTCGACCTGAGCGGGTACATCGTCCAGGACGACAGCGACAAGAATCCGTACGAGATCCCTGCCGGAACCGTGGTCGCACCCGGCGGGTACTACGTCATCGACACCCTGAACGAGGACACCGATGAGGGCGACTTCGACTTCGGGCTGGGCAAGGGCGACAGCGTCCGCCTTTTCGCACCAGGCGACGCGAACGGCGCTCAGCCCCTGCTGCAGACCAACTGGCCGGCGGGTACGCACCAGCTCCCCAGCTGGGGCGCCGCGGGTGAAGGCGCGAACATCGAGTACGCGGCGACGGCCGAGCCGACCAAGGGCGCCGCGAACATCTTCCCCAGTGGCGGCGGCGAGAGCGACGGTGGCGGTGCGGGGACGCCGGGCACCGGCTCGGATGTCGTGCTGAACGAGATCGCCTACGACGAGATCTCCGGCCACACCGACCGCGTCGAGATCTTCAACAACGGCGCGGAGCCCGCATCGATCGCGGGCTGGACGATCTCGGACGACAAGCGCGATCGGTTCAGCACCCCGTTCGCCGAGGGCACGATGCTCGCTCCCGGCGCGTTCGCCGTACTCGTGACCGATGTCGACTTCACCTTCGGCCTCGGCAAGGGCGACGAGGTCGTCCTGTACGACGGCACGGGCACAGAGGTCGACGCGTACGCGTACGAGAACACCTCGCCGACGGCGACTTTCGCGCGCTGCCCAGATGGCACCGGCGACTGGGCGCACGCGACCGCGGCGACGCCCGGTGCTGCGAACGACTGCACCACGGCTCCCGTTCCCGGATCGGTCGTACTCAACGAGGTCGACTCCGGTCCCGCCGACTGGGTGGAGCTGTACAACCCGGGCTCCGAGCCCCTCGACATCTCGGGCTTCGAGCTCCGCGACAACTCCGACGACCACCGCTGGGCGTTCGCCGCGGGCAGCTCGATCGCCGGCGGCCAGTTCCTCGTCGTCGCAGCGGACACGATCGGCGTCGTGGACGGCGAACCGGCGCGGTTCGACGCTCCGATCGGAATCGGCAGCGCCGACGAGATCCGTCTCTTCGACGCCGACGGGGCACTGATCGACCGCACGGGAGCCTGGGAGGGGCACGCCGCCATCGACGGCGACGAGATCGCTGCGACCCTGGCACGCTGCATCGACGGTCGCGGCGACTTCATGCTCGCCTACGCGACCCCGGGGGCAGCGAACGAGTGCGTCCGGCCGACCGTCGCGATCAACGAGATCGACTCGAACGGCAGCCCGGACTGGGCAGAGATCGTCAACACCGGCACGGCGCCGATCGACACCTCCGGCTGGACGCTCATGGACGACGACCCCGTCGGTCATGCCGCCGACGTCACCCCGCTGGCCGAGGGCACGATCCTCGAACCCGGCGCCTACTTCGTGTTCAACGGCACCGACCACTTCACCTTCGGCCTCGGCAACGGCGACACGGTCACGATCCGAGATGCCGACGGCCTGACCGTCGCCGAGCACGCCTACGCCGCGCACGCCGAGGGCTTCTGGGCGCGCTGCGAGGACGGAACCGGCGACTACGTCGACGTCGGGGTCGGCACGCCCGGCATCCGCAACGCCTGCGGCAACCCGGTGCGCATCAATGAGGTCGAATCCGACGGCGAGCCGGACTGGGTCGAGCTCGTGAACCCGACCGGCGAGGCGCTCGACGTCTCGGGCATCGTCGTGAAGGACGGCGATGACGCTCATGTCTACGAGATCGCCGAGGGCACGAGCATCCCGGCGAACGGCCACCTCGTGATCGACGACCTCGGTTTCGGGATCGGCAAGGACGACACGGTCCGCGTGTTCGACGGCGACCAGCTCGTCGACTCCACGTCGTGGGGTGACAGCCACGTGGCACCGAGCTGGGGACGCTGCCCCGACACCACCGGGGCGTTCGCCGCGACGGCGGAGCCCACTCCTGGCGCCGCGAACATCTGCGTCGGTGAGATCGCGGTCTCGCCGTGGCCGGGTTCGGCCGATGTGCGGGTGCTCGACAGCATCCCGATGTTCCTCGAGGACAGCTCAGGGCTCGACGTGCAGGAGACGGCGGCGGGCACGTTCCTGTGGGCCGTGGACAACGGCACAGGCACGATCTGGAAGCTGAAGGCCTTCGCGGACGGCTCGATCGCCCCGGTCGATGGCTGGACGGAAGGCAAGCGGGTCCGGTTCCAGAAGGACGCCGCGAACCCGGGCGCCGCGGGGCCCGACACCGAGGGCATCACGGTCGACGGCGGCGGGCTCGTGTACCTGGCATCCGAGCGCGACAACAGCGACAAGGGCGTGAACCAGAACAAGATCCTGCAGGTGGACCCGGATGCCGCAGGCGCCGACCTCGTCGCGCTGGCCGAGTGGGACCTCACCGACCTCCTCCCCGCGGTGGGCGCGAACCTCGGCATCGAGGCCGTCGAGTGGGTGTCGGATGCGATGCTTGCCGGCGCGCTCTTCGACGACAACACTCAGGCACCTTTCGACGGTGCGGCGTATGCCGGTGACGGTCTCTTCTTCGTCGCCGTCGAGGACGGTGGCGGCGTCTACGCCTTCGCGCTCGCCGCAGACGGTTCCGCAGACCTCGTCTCGACCATCGACCCCGGCCTCGCCGGCGTCATGAGCCTCGACTACGACTCGGTGCTCGGTGTGCTGTGGGCCGTGTGCGACGACGGCTGCGGCGGCAAGTCGGCGCAGGTCGCCTTCAACGGCACCGATCGGCCCGGCATCGCGCACTTCGCGCGCCCCGCCGGCATGCCCGACATCAACAACGAGGGCTTCGCCACGGCGCCGGCATCGCTCGCGACGAACGGACAGCGCCCGGTCTGGTGGTTCGCCGACGGGTACACCTCGAACGCGCTGCGCACCGGCACGCTGCCGGTCGCAGGCGGCGAAGGCCCGGGCGACGGCTCGGGCTCCGGCGAGGGCCCGGACTCCGGCGGGGGAGCCGGGAACGGCGGCGGTCAGCCGGACACCTCGGTCGAGCCGCTCCCCGGCACCGCGCTGGTGGACGGCAACCGCGGCGACGCGACTGTGGACCAGGCAGTCGTCGCTCCCGGCGGCGAGGTCACCATCACGGTCGGCGCGCAGTATGCCGGCGTCGACGTCGAGGTCTGGATGTACTCCGACCCGGTGTTCCTCACCAGAGGCACACTGAACGCCGATGGTGCGATCACGGTCAGGATCCCCACGGATGCTCCGGCAGGCGCCCACCGTCTCGCGGTGTACTCGGCCGACGGCGATCTGCTCGGCTGGGCGAACATCGAGGTCAGGGGCGGGGCGGCACTCGCGGCCACCGGCTCCGACTTGCCGGCCGGCAACCTCGTACTGGCCGTGGGACTCCTGATCGCCGGTGCGCTCGCAGTGACCCTGCGCCGCCGATCACAGCGCGCCTGACGCGCTTCCCGCGCCTCCTGCTCCGTGCGGTACGGGTTTCGTCGGTCACTGTGCTTCGGAACCGACGAAACCCATACCGCGTGAGCGGACCCGAGCCCTCAGCGCTGCTTGGCGGCGTCGAACGGTCCGCGGCGGGTGGAGACGATGTCCTTGCCGAGCGGCATGAGCGAGATCGGCACCATCTTGAAGTCGGCGATCGCCATCGGGATGCCGATGATCGTGATGCACAGCGCGAGGCCGGAGACGATGTGCGCGATCGCGAGCCACCAGCCGGCCAGAACCACCCAGACGATGTTGCCGAGGAACGCGCCGACGCCGGATTTCGGCCTGTCGACCACCTGCCGGCCGAACGGCCAGAGGGCATAGCCGGCGAGACGGAACGACGCGATCGCCCACGGGATCGTGAGAATCGGGATGCACAGCAGGATGCCGGCGACGACATAGCCGAGGAACAGCGCCCACCCGGCGAAGATCACCCAGATGATGTTGAGGATCGTGCGCATGATCGCTCCGTTCGTCAGTGCCGGTCGCGATGCACGCGGCGGCCGGTCATGGTCTCGACCGTGAAACGCAGCGGCGTCTCGCGCTCCTCGCCGGCCCAGGGGGACACACGGCCGACTAGTGCCGGAGCTTCTTCATCGCTCACCGTGGTCAGTCGTCCATGCATAAGGACGCTCCACCCGCTTCCTGCGAGGTCGTCGTGGTAGTCGATCTCGAAGGCGGCTTGCGAACGCGCATCGGCCAACCGGCGCAGCGCGCCGTCTGACGACGTGCGTATCAGCAGGTCGTCCCCTGACACCGCGTAGTTCACCGGGAAGATGTCGATGCGCTCGTCCAAGACGAAGCCGATCCTGCCCACCGTCGTGCTGGTCAGAAGCGCTCGGCACTCCTGCTCGTTCAGATCGCTGATCATGTCGTCCTCCTCGATGCGGTTCGCAACCGGGTGTCTGCGGCCCAGCCTAGACTCGTAAGGCCATGACCGAAGCCCCTCTCATCGTTCCCTCCACCTCCGGCCCGCGCGCTTCCGCAGCGCACGACCAGGACGACCTGCTCTCCGGCCTCAACCCGCAGCAGCTCGCCGCCGTGACCTACCGCGGCCCGGCGCTGCTCATCGTCGCCGGAGCCGGCTCGGGCAAGACGAGCGTGCTCACCCGCCGCATCGCATCGCTGCTGCGCGGGCGTGAGGCGTGGCCCAGCCAGATCCTCGCGATCACGTTCACGAACAAGGCCGCCGGCGAGATGCGCGAACGCGTCGCAGGGCTCGTCGGCGAAGCATCCCGCGGCATGTGGATCTCGACCTTCCACTCCGCCTGCGTGCGGATCCTGCGCCGCGAGGCAGAGCAGTTCGGGTTCACCAAATCGTTCACGATCTATGACTCCGGCGACTCCCGTGCGCTCATCAAGCGCCTGGTGAAAGACCACGAGGCCGACGCATACGGGCTGACCCCGGCCTCCGTTCAGGGGCGCATCTCGAAGCTCAAGAACGAGCTGCAGGACTCCGAGTCGTACGCACGGGACGCCAACATGAGCGACCCGGCCGAGCGGAAGTTCGTCGAGATCTTCGCCGACTACCAGCGGCGACTGCGCAAGGCGAACGCGTTCGACTTCGACGACCTCATCGGCCAGACCGTCTACCTGTTCCGCGCGTTCCCGAAGGTCGCCGACACGTACCGCCGCCGGTTCCGGCACATCCTCGTCGACGAGTATCAGGACACCAACCACGCCCAGTACGCGCTCATCCACGAGCTCACCCGTCCGGTCTCGGCCGACGCGCCGGATCCGTATGCCTCGAACGGCATGATGATCTTCGAGCCCGAGACGGCCCCGGAGCTGGAGGGCGCCTCGCTGACCGTGGTCGGTGACTCGGACCAGTCGATCTACGCGTTCCGCGGCGCCGACATCCGCAACATCAGCGAGTTCGAGCGCGACTTCCCCGGAGCCAGGGTGGTGCTGCTCGAGCAGAACTACCGCTCGACGCAGAACATCCTCTCGGCAGCCAACGCCGTGATCGGCAACAACTTCGACCGCAAGGACAAGAAGCTCTGGAGCGATCGGGGCGACGGCGACATGATCGTCGGGTTCACCGGCTACTCGCAGCACGACGAGGCCCAGTTCGTGGCCGATGAGGTCGAGATGCTGCGCCGAGCGGGCATGCCGTATTCCGAGATGGCGGTGTTCTACCGCACCAACTCGCAGTCACGTGCGCTGGAAGAGATCTTCATCCGTTCCGCCGTGCCGTACAAGATCATGGGCGGCACGAAGTTCTACGAGCGCGCCGAGATCAAGGATGCTCTGGCCTATCTCATCTCGGTCGCTAATCCCGCCGACGAGATGTCGGTGCGCCGCATCCTGAACAAGCCGCGCCGTGGCATCGGTGACGTCACCGAGACCGCGATCGCACGATTCGCCGAAGACCATGGCATCTCCTTCCGCGAGGCGCTTTCGATGCCGGCGCAGCTCGGCGTCGGCCCCAAGATCCAAGCCGGGATCGCACAGCTGGATGCCGTGCTGAAAGAGGCCACGGAGATCTTGCTCCCGGCATCCGGCGAAGTGCCGCCCCCGACCTCGGTGGCCGATGGCCTGAGCCTCTTGCTCGCAAAGAGCGGTTACCTCGACGCGCTGCGCGCCAGCCGTGACCCTCAGGACGAGGCACGCGTCGAGAACCTCGACGAGTTCGTCGCCGTCGCCCGCGACTTCGCCCGCAACAACCCCGAGGGCACGATCGCCGACTTCCTCACCGAGGTCGCGCTGGTCTCCGACGCGGACGACCTCGACGACGAGTCCGGTTCGGTGTCGATGATGACGATGCACACGGCCAAGGGCCTGGAGTACGACGCCGTGTTCGTCACCGGTGTCGAGGAAGACCTCATCCCGCACCGGATCTCGGCGGGGGAGCCGGGCGGACCGCAGGAGGAGCGACGGCTGTTCTACGTCGGCATCACCCGCGCCCGCAAGCGTCTGCATCTGTCGCTCGCGATGACTCGCGCGCAGTTCGGCGAGGTGTCGGTGGCGATGCCGAGCCGTTTCCTGCAGGAGATCCCCGCAGAGCTCGTCGACTGGCGGCAGTCGCCAGGAGACGTGAATTCGCGCGGCGGGATGCAGTCTCGTGCGCTCAACGCGCGGCGCGGCGGCTTCGGGGGCGGCTCCAGTTCTGGGGGCGACCGGTTCGGTGTGAAGAAGCTGCCGCCGCGCGACTCGCTCAAGCCGCTGTCAACGTCGATGGACAAGTTCACGAACAAGGTCACCGGCAAGGTACGCGACAACGGCGATCTCGAACTCGCCGCCGGCGATCGCATCCGTCACGACGACTTCGGCGAGGGCCGGGTGGATGCCGTCACCGGTGAGGGCGCGAAGCGCATCGCCCATGTGCGCTTCGACTCGGCGGGGCTCAAGAAGCTCCTCATCAAGATCGCCCCGATCGAGAAGCTCTGAGGCGTCAGCCGTCCGCGGCGGCTCCCGCCATCGCCGCGGCATCGCGGACGGCATCGTCGAAGCCCGCCGACTGCGAGAGGCCGGCGACGCCGAGACTGCGGCCCTGCGGATCGCTGGCGATCACCCGCATGCCGCGCGCTCGGCACCAGGTGGCGAGAGCGGCGAGCATCCAGACTGCGACGGACTGCAGCTGCGTGACCTCGGTCAGATCGAGCACGATCACGGCAGGGGAATCACGATCGGCCGGGCGTGCATCGAGCCAGGCGTCCAGATCGAGCAGCAGGCGTTCCGCGCCGTCGAAGTCGATGTAGCCGCGCAGGCGCCACACCGCGAGGTCGTCGGCGTTCTCCTGCAGGAGCTGGGCGGCGACGGCATCCTGCTCCGCGCCCAGGCCCGCTGCGAGCTCGTCGTTCGCGGCCATCACCTCGGATGCCGACAGCGTGAGCGGACGGTGCAGCACGTGAAGTCCGAACCGCGTCGCCAGCTGCTGGGCGGCCGCGACGCCGCGGACGCTAGCACCGCTCGAATCCAGGCGCGGGCTGAACAGGCCGAGCCCGAACTCGCCGGGTGAGCTCGCGACGAGTCCGCCCGCGACACCCGACTTCGCCGGAAGCCCGGCCCGCAGCAGCCATTCGCCGGCATAGTCGTACATGCCGCAGGTGGCCATGATCGTCATCACGTGCTGACAGGTCTCCGCGCTGGTCACGCGCCGACCGGTGACCGGATTGACGCCGCCGTTCGCGAGGGTCGCGCCCATCACGGCGATGTCGCGGGCGGTGACGAGTACCGAGCACTGCCGGAAGTACGTGTCGAGCGTGTCCAGCACAGGGGTGGTGAGGGAGCCGGCGCCATGCATGAGATAGGCCAGGGCGCGGTTGCGGTCGCCCGAAGTCTGCTCGGAGGCGAGCACCGCGTCATCGACGCGCAGGTCCCGGCCGGCGAAGGCACTCAGGCGGGCGAGGATGCGGGCGAAACGATCCTCGGTCGAGCGGCCGGACACCAGCGACGTCGTGACGATCGCACCCGCGTTGACCATGGGGTTCGGCGGGCGCCCGGTGCCGGCTTCGAGCTTGACGGAGTTGAACGCCTCGCCGCTGGGCTCGGCGCCGACCCGGTCGTGGACGGCATCGAGCCCCTGGTCGTCGAGCGCCAGCGAATACACGAACGGCTTCGAGACGGACTGGATCGTGAACTCGACGCCGGTGTCCCCGCTCTCGTACACACGACCGTTGAGCCCGCACAGGGCGATCCCGAACAGTTCGGGGTCGGCATCCGCCAGCTGCGGGATGTAGTCGGCGACCGCGCCGCGTCTGTCGCTGACGAGCCGGTCATGCACGATGTCGAGGAACGACGTCACGATGTCAGAGAGCTTCTCCCGGGCTGCCATGGGCCCCATGCTACGGGCCGTCCGCTCGCGACCGATCGTCGGTGAGTCTCGCGCGGATGCCTGCGCCGGAGCACGCCGCGTTAGGCTGAGCGATATGGCTCTGTTCTCCCGCCGCAAGAAGACCGACGACGCTCCTTCCGAGTCGCAGACGCCGATCGGCGCGGATGCCGATGAGCAGACGCTCGACGCGGAGCAGCCCGTGAGCGAGTCCGTGCCCGAGAACCAGGCCGCCGAGGCGGATGTCCCGGAGGTGGCAATCTCCGTCCAGGCGTTCCGCGGCGTCGGCGCCACGGCGGGCCCCGAGGTGGCGCTGCCCGATCCGGATGCGGCCGCCCCCGCTCCCCGTGCCGCAGCGCCGCAGGCGACGGCATCCGCTCCGCAGAACACGCAGCCGCCTCAGACCCCGCAGAAGCGCTCCCTGCCGCTGGCTCCGGCACTTCCGCCGGAGCAGACCGAGTCGGTGCCAGGCATGAAGGACAACGTGCTGCTGCGCGCCGCCCTCGCCGAGCTCGAGGAGGGCGCGACCAACGAGCAGCTCATCGGGGTTCTGCGTCAGATGATGCAGAACCACCTCTACCTTCGCGTCCACGGCGATGCCCGTGCGCAGCTCGCCGAGGGCAAGCCCCTGTCGATCGCGGTGGTCCGCGACGGAGAGCGCAGCTACATGCTGGCGTTCAGTTCGGCTGACGCGGTGCGCGAATCAGTGCAGCGTGAGACGGACCCGACGGCGACCTCGGCGATCGCCCAGCCGGTGACGGCGGTGCTCCAGCAGGTCGTGTCGGGCAGCTTCGCCGGCCTCATCCTCGACAACGCATCCGGCGTGCACCGTGCCGTGTTCCCGGTCGAGGTGCTGTCGAAGGCTCTCGAGCAGGCCGATGTCGACATGACGATCAAGATGCTGCTCGCCGCGCCGCGCGAAGACGACTCCGCGCAGAAGGTCGGCGATGCGCTCGCGACGACCAAGATGTGGGTCGCTGTCAACGACGGCAGCGGCAAGGGCCAGGTCGGCATCGCCGAGGCGCAGACGACCGACGGTCGCCGCTTCCTGCAGCTGTTCTCGCATCCGCTCGAGATCGTCGCGCTCGGCCGCGGCGACAAGCCGATGCCGTTCTCGCCGGAGCAGCTGGCGAAGGTGCTCTCCGCGCACAGCGCGCTCGCCGGCGTGATCGTCGACTCGGCCGGCCCCTCGATCATCGTCGAGCGTTCGGCGCTCGGGGCCGTGCTGGTCCGCGCGGTCGACGTCAGCGAGTAATAGCCCGCGCTGCTTCACCCCTACCGTCGCAGGCCCTGCGCCCATAGGGTCGGAGCATGGCCTCCGAACGCGTGACACTGACGGTCTCAGACCCGGAGGGCGACCGCGACGTCGACCTCTCCAGCCCGAACAAGGTCATCTGGCCTGAGGCTGCGACCGGGTCCGGGGACGACGGGATCACGAAGGCCGAGCTCGCCGACTACGTGCAGACCGTGGCGACGCCCTTCCTGAATGCGAACGGGCACCGTCCGGTGTCGCTCGAACGCTTCCGCAACGGCGTCAAGGCGGGGTCGGAGGCCTTCTTCTCGAAGAACCCGCCCAAGGGCACCCCCGACTTCGTGGATGCCGTGACCGTCACCTACAACAGCGGACGGCAGCATCCGCAGATCGTCCTGAACCGGCCGAGCGCCATCGTCTGGGCCGTGCAGATGAACACGATCGTGTTCCACCCATGGGCATCGCTCGCCTCGGACACCGACAATCCGATCGAGCTGCGCATCGACCTCGACCCCCAGCCGGGCACTGATTTCAAGGATGCGGTCACCGCCGCGCACGGTCTGCGCGAGGTGCTGCGGGAGGCCGACCTCGAACCGTTCATCAAGACGAGCGGCAACCGCGGCCTGCACGTGTTCTGTCCGATCACGCCTGCGCACGAGTTCCTCGACGTCCGTCACGCGGTCATCGCCGCCGGGCGCGAGCTGGAGCGCCGGATGCCGGATCAGGTCACCATGAACTGGTGGAAGGAAGAGCGCGGCGAGCGCATCTTCATCGACTTCAACCAGGCCAACCGCGACCGGACGATGGCCGGCGCCTACAGCCCGCGCGCGCTTCCCGCCGCGACCGTCTCGACGCCGGTCGAGTGGGACGAGCTCGACGACGTGGACCCCATGACGTTCACGGTGCGCAGCATCCCCGCCCGACTCGCGGACGTCGGCGACCCGTGGGCGCGGATCCAGGACAACCCCGGCCGCATCGACACGCTCCTGGGCTGGTGGGAACGCGATCTCGAGAACGGGCTCGGCGAGCTGTCGTTCCCGCCGGAGTTCCCCAAGATGCCCGGTGAACCGCCTCGTGTGCAGCCGAGCAAACGGGTCGCCGAGAACTGGGATGCCGAGGGCAACCGCATCGACGACTGAACGGCGCTCGGTTCAGGCCAGGACGTCGGCGAGGTCGTAGCCGGCGACCGTGTCGAGCTGATCGTAGGTGCACGAGCGCGCCTCACGATCGGGACGCCAGCGCTCGAACTGCACCGTGTGCCGGAAGCGAGCGCCCTCGAGCTGGTCGTAACGAACCTCGAGCACGCGCTCGGGGCGCAACCGGACGAACGAGACGTCCTTCGCGCCGGTGAAGCGACTGCGTTCGCCTTCGCCTTTCACGGCGTCGCCGGATTCGTCTCGTTCCACCAGGGGAGCGAGCTCGTCGACCAGTTCCTGTCGTCTCCTGTCGCTCCACGCGGCGACGCCGCCGACCTGATGCAGGTTCCCGTCGCCGTCGTACAGTCCGACGAGGAGCGAACCGACTCCGGAGCCGGATTTGTGGATGCGGTAGCCGAGCGCCACCACATCGGCGGTGCGCGCGTGCTTGACCTTGATCAGAGTGCGCTTGCCCGGTGCGTACGGCTGGTCGAGCGGCTTGGCGACGACGCCATCGAGTCCGGCGCCCTCGAACTCCTCGAGCCACTGCTTCGCGACCGTGTGGTCGGTCGTCGTGCGAGTGAGGTGGAGCGGATGCTGTGCGCCCTCGAGCAGTTCCTCGAGGCGCGCGCGGCGCTGATGGAAGGGCTCGGCGAGCAGCATCTCCTCGCCGAGCGCGAGCAGGTCGAAGGCGATGAACATGGCGGGGGTCTGTTCGGAGAGAAGCGCGACACGGGAGGCCGCGGGATGGATGCGCTGGCTGAGCGCCTCCCAGTCCAGCCGCTGCGAGCCCGGCTCGCCGGTGGCGACGACGATCTCGCCGTCGAGCAGGCATGGTTCGGGGAGGATCTGCGGCAGGGCCTCGACGAGCTCGGGGAAGTAGCGGGTGAGTGGCTTCGCGCCGCGCGAACCGATCTCGACGGCGTCCCCGTCCCACGCGATGAGCCCGCGGAAGCCGTCCCACTTCGGCTCGAACAGCATCCCGCCGGTCGTCTTCGCCGGATCCGGGACGGCCGCGGCCGCCTTCGCGAGCATCGGTGCGGGGATCTCGTAGCGCATAGGCCCATCCTGGCCCGGGCGCGCGCCCGGGGGAAGGCGCGGTCGGCTTTCCGCACCACCACGGACGTGCGATCCTTTAACTGATGAACGAAATCCAGGGCCCCACGCCCGCAGGCACGTCCCGTCCGTACCGAACTCTCGCGGAGGCGCTTCGTGCGCACCGGATCGATCCCGCGAACCACGCGTTCATCACCGCGATCGTGGATGCCGTCGGCATCACCTCCCTGATCGACCGGGGTCGCTACATCGAGGCGATCCGCCGCGGCGAGGGTGCTCCGCTGCACATCGGCCGGACCTACACGAACGGCTTCACGGAGGACGAGCTGATCGTGGTCGGCTCGGCGCCGCTGCGCCTCCAGCCCAGCGAGGGACGCGCGCCGTACTTCTACGCCGTGCACCCGAGCGAGTTCCTGCCGGCCACCGCCGCGCCGAAGAAGGCGTCCCGTGCGCCGAGAGCGAGCAGCGTGAGCGCGCCACGGGCGCCGAAGGCCACGCCGGTCGCCGAGCGCGACTACGGCGTGTGCGACGTCTGCTTCATGGTCCGCAACGCCGCAGGCCGCTGCAACTGCGACTGAGCCGCTGCGTGACTGCGGGTCGTTGAGCGGAGCGGCCGCAGGCCGCGCAGACGAAACGGGGTGAGCGAGCCGAAGGCGAGTCGAAGCCTCGCCTTCCCGCCTTACTGCTCGAGCCTGGTCTGCAGTCGACGCGAGACCTCGGCGATCGGCATCGCCCGGGGGAACACCGCCACCACGACGTCATCCGCAGCATCGGCCGCGGCATCCGGCAACACCCCGTAACGCCGCCGCACGTCATCCAGCGCCGACTGCAGCACGGTCGGCGCCACCCGCTTGGTACCGCGCAGCAGCTGCCGCAGCACGTGGTTGTGCACAGCGGTGACCAGGGCGGCGAAGCCGACGGCATCCAGCGGGTCGATGCCCGGGAGCGCACGGCGCAGGTAGTCGTCGAAGAGGCGCTCATATCGGAACACCGTCACGATCTCGCGCTCGCGCAGCGCCGGCACCTGCCGCACCACCTGATAGCGCTGGCGCGCCAGCTCAGGGTCGTGCGCGAAATGAGCGAAGACGTGCTGGGACGCGCGGCACACGGCATCCCACGGGTCGGGGTGCGCCTCGGACAGGAAGTCGCGCAGCTCTGCCAGCAGAACCTCGTGATCGGCGAAGACGACGTCCTCCTTGCCGCCGAACTGGCGGAAGAACGTCGATCGCGAAACGCCCGCGGCCTTGGCGATCTGCTCGACCGATGTCTGGTCGAATCCCTGCGCCCGGAACAGCTCGAGCGCTGCGGCGACGACGCCGCCCGGCGTTTCCACGGACTCATGCATGCGAGAAGCCTAACGCCGGGCGAACGCGACCGCCGTCGACTGGGGCGCTCAGACAGGAGTAGTAAGCTTTGTTCCTGGTCGATATCTCGACATCGAGAGACTTTCCGGACCGCAGCCCAGTGAAGGAAGCACAGTGGATCTGTACGAGTACCAGGCACGAGACGTTTTCGAGAAGTACGGAGTGCCGGTCCTCGCCGGCATCGTCGCGGACACCCCCGAGGAGGTGAAAGCGGCAGCGGAGAAGCTCGGCGGCGTGGTCGTCGTCAAGGCTCAGGTCAAGACCGGCGGTCGCGGCAAGGCCGGCGGCGTCAAGGTCGCCAAGAACCCCGATGAGGCGTACGAGGCCGCCAAGGCCATCTTCGGTCTCGACATCAAGGGCCACATCGTCAAGCGCGTCATGGTCGCCGCCGGCGCCCGTATCGCCGAGGAGTTCTACTTCTCTGTACTGCTCGACCGCGCCAACCGCTCCTACCTGTCGCTGTGCAGCGTCGAGGGCGGGATGGAGATCGAAGAGCTCGCCGTCGAGCGCCCCGAAGCGCTCGCCCGCATCGAGGTCGACCCGCTGACCGGCATCGACAAGGCGAAGGCCGTCGAGATCGCCCGCGCGGCGAAGTTCCCGGAGGACCTCGTCGAGAAGGTCTCCGACGTCTTCGTGAAGCTCTACGACGTCTACAAGGGCGAGGACGCGACCCTCGTCGAGGTCAACCCGCTGGTCCGCACCGAGGACGGCGACATCATCGCGCTCGACGGCAAGGTCACGCTCGACGAGAACGCATCCGAGATCCGCCACCCCGAGCACGAAGAGCTCGAGGACAAGGGCGCTGCCGACCCGCTCGAGGCCAAGGCCAAGGAGTCGGGCCTGAACTACGTCAAGCTCGACGGTCAGGTCGGCATCATCGGCAACGGCGCGGGCCTGGTCATGTCGACCCTCGACGTCGTCGCATACGCCGGTGAGAACCACGGCGGCGTGAAGCCCGCCAACTTCCTCGACATCGGCGGTGGAGCGTCGGCATCCGTCATGGCCGCCGGCCTCGACGTCATCCTCGGCGACCCGCAGGTCAAGAGCGTCTTCGTGAACGTCTTCGGCGGCATCACCGCCTGCGACGCCGTCGCGAACGGCATCAAGGGTGCTCTCGAGACCCTCGGCGACACGGCATCCAAGCCGCTCGTCGTGCGCCTGGACGGCAACGCCGTCGAAGAGGGTCGCGCGATCCTCGCCGAGTACGCCCACCCGCTCGTGACCCTCGCCGCCACCATGGACGAGGGCGCCGACAAGGCCGCCGAGCTGGCGAACGCCTGACCGTTCGAGACCTCAGAAAAGGACTAGAGATATGTCGATCTTCCTGAACAAGGATTCCAAGGTCATCGTCCAGGGCATCACCGGCGGCGAGGGCACCAAGCACACCGCCCTCATGCTCAAGGCCGGCACCCAGGTCGTCGGCGGCGTCAACGCACGCAAGGCAGGCACGACCGTCGCGCACACCGACAAGGACGGCAATGCCGTCGAGCTGCCCGTCTTCGGCTCGGTGGAAGAGGCCATGAAGGAGACCGGCGCCGACGTGTCGATCGCCTTCGTCCCCGGCGCCTTCACCAAGAGCGCCATGATCGAGGCCATCGATGCCGAGATCCCGCTGCTCGTCGTCATCACCGAGGGTGTCCCGGTGGGCGACTCGGCCGAGGCCTGGGCCTACGCCAAGAGCAAGGGCAACAAGACCCGCATCATCGGCCCGAACTGCCCCGGCATCATCACCCCCGGTGAGGCGCTGGTCGGCATCACCCCGGCCAACATCACCGGCAAGGGCCCGATCGGCCTCGTGTCGAAGTCGGGCACCCTGACCTACCAGATGATGTACGAGCTGCGCGACCTCGGCTTCTCCACGGCCATCGGCATCGGCGGCGACCCGGTCATCGGCACCACGCACATCGACGCCCTCGCCGCGTTCGAGGCCGACCCCGAGACCAAGGCGATCGTCATGATCGGCGAGATCGGCGGAGACGCCGAGGAGCGTGCGGCCGAGTACATCAAGGCCAACGTCACGAAGCCGGTCGTCGGCTACGTCGCGGGCTTCACCGCACCCGAGGGCAAGACCATGGGCCACGCCGGCGCCATCGTCTCGGGCTCGGCGGGCACGGCTCAGGCGAAGAAGGAGGCCCTCGAGGCCGCCGGTGTCAAGGTCGGCAAGACGCCGTCCGAGACCGCTGACCTGATGCGTGCGATCGTCGAGTCGCTGTAAGCAGGTAGACTCGTAAGTGAAGGCCCCGGGCTCCACCCCGGGGCCTTCACTTGTACCCGGGGGAGGCCGGACCAGATGAGCGTCGTGCTGAAGCGCTCGGCGTCTGCGTCGGACTCACCCGCCCGTCGACCCAGGTGCGCAGCGCATCGGGGCGGTTCGTGATGATGCCGTCCACGCCCATCGCCGTCAGCGCCTCCCAGTCGGTCACCGCATCCTGCGTCCATACCAAGACCCCCAGCCGCTCGCGGTGGGCCAGCGCGACTTCCCGCGCGGTCGCGTTGCGCGGATTGACGGCATCCGCGCCGATCGCCGCGGCGGTGGCGACGGTCGATGCGTCGAGGTCGTGGGTCAGCAGCGCCAGTCTCAGCCGGGGAGCGGCGGCTGCGATGCGCGCGACGGTCGTCTCACTGAAGCTCTGCACGAGGGTCGTGTCCGCGAGCCCTGCGGCTGCGATCATGTCGACTGTCGCCCTGACCGCAGACTTCTTCCACGTGCCCTTGTACTCGATGACGACCCGGACGTCCTTCCCCCGCACCATGGAGAGCACCTCGTCGAGGGTGGGGATCCGAGTCTTCGCGAATGCGTCCGACAGCCACGAACCGGCATCCAGAGCGCGCAGCTCCTCCAGGGTCATCTCGGCGACGACGCCGGATCCGTCGGTCGTCCGGTCGACGGTGCTGTCGTGGATGACCACCGGGACGCCGTCTTCGGACAAGCGGATGTCGAGCTCCAGATAGTCGGCGCCTCTGGCGATCGACGAGATGAACGCCGGCATCGTGTTCTCGGGCGCGGCGAGGGAATCGCCGCGGTGCGCGATCACGACGCCCGTCTCGCCGGGGCTGCGCAGGACCGTCAGCGGCCTCAGGATGACCATGTCGAGATCGGCGAGAGACGACGCGACCTCTGAGGATACGGCGCGCGCGACGGGGAGCGAGGCAGCGGGCCCGGCCGCCTGGACCGGCGGGACCGAGAGCGTGGCGGCCGTGGCGGCACACACGGCGACGCTGACGACTGCTGTGCCCCACAGGCGTCGACCGCGACGTCTCATGCTGCGATCCTGGCAGAGCAGCAGGTTGGAGTCGAGATCTTTTCGTTATCTTCTGCGCGTCCCCGTGCCGGCGAAACGAGCGAGGGGGCGGATGCCGCAGCATCCGCCCCCTCGTGTCGTCGGTGTGGTCGTCAGATGACGCCGAACGCGGCCTCGATCGGTCCGCGGGCGAAGAACAGCACGAAGCCGGCGCCGACGATCCATAGCAGCGGATGGATGGTCTTGGCCTTGCCGGCCAGCGCCTGCACGAGCACCCAGCTGACAAAACCTGCGCCGATGCCGTTCGCGATCGAGTAGGTCAGCGGCATCACGGTGACGGTGAGGAACACCGGCAGCAGCACACCGAAGTCGCTGAGGTCGATGTACTTGATCTGCGCCATCATCATCGCGCCGACGATCACCAGCGCGGCCGCCGCGATCTCGGTCGGGACGATCGACGTCAGCGGGGTCAGGAACATCGCGAGCAGGAACATCACGCCCGTGATGACGTTCGCGAACCCGGTGCGGGCACCCTCGCCGATACCGGCGCCGGACTCGATGAACACGGTGTTGGACGACGACGAGGTGGCGCCACCGGCCAGAGCGCCGACGCCCTCGACGATCAGTGCCGACTTGATGCGCGGGAAGTCGCCCTTCGCGTCGGAGAGGTTCGCCTCCTTCGCGAGACCCGTCATGGTTCCCATGGCGTCGAAGAAGTTCGAGAACACCAGTGTGAACACGATCATCACCAGTGCGACGACGCTGACCTTGCTGAGGTCGAATCCGAAGTCGACGGCACCGATCAGGCTCAGATCGGGCAGGCTCACCGGCGTGCCGACCAGCGCCGGGACCGTGAGGCTCCACCCACCGGCGTTGAACGATCCGTCATCGGCGAACTGCGGTCCCAGGTGCCAGATGGCCTCGACGATCACGGCCAGCACGGTGCCCGAGACGAGTCCGATCAGCAGTCCGCCCTTGACCTTGCGGGCGACCAGGATGCCGGTGACGATCAGCGTCACGACGAACAGCAGCGACGG
The DNA here is from genome assembly GCF_007988825.1 of Microbacterium aerolatum. Classification (GTDB taxonomy): domain Bacteria; phylum Actinomycetota; class Actinomycetes; order Actinomycetales; family Microbacteriaceae; genus Microbacterium; species Microbacterium aerolatum. The sequence continues at coordinate 93,354 of NZ_BJUW01000009.1, forward strand.
GACGGTGGCGACGGAGCCGCCCACCCCGAGCCCGACGGGCGGTGAGGCGTCGCCGGTCGCGGTGACGAAGCCGGAGTTCACGAAGCCGATGAACGCGATGAACAAGCCGATGCCGACCGTGATGGCGATCTTCAGCTGGAAGGGCACCGCGTCGAAGATCATCTTCCGAAGCCCGGTGGCGGCCAGCAGCACGATCACGGCGCCGTTGATCATGACCAGCGCCATGGCCTCCGGCCACGTCACCTGACCGACGACCGAGAAGGCCAGGAAGGCGTTGATCCCGAGGCCCGCCGCGAACGCGAACGGGAGCCGGGTGATGACGCCGAACAGGATGGTCATCACACCCGCGGTCAGGGCCGTGGAGGCACCCACTGCGCTGAAGCTCAGCGAGTCGCCGTTGATGTCTGCGGCACCCGTGAGGATGATCGGATTCAGGATCACGATGTACGCCATCGTGACGAACGTGACGATGCCGCCGCGGACCTCTGCGCCGAACGTCGAACCGCGCTTGGTGATCTCGAAGAAGCGGTCCAGGCCGTTCTTCGGTTCAGCGGTCTGATCGGGTGCGGAGCTCGGGGCGGAGCCGGGTGCGGACGAGGGGGCAGTTGTCATCGGGAAACCTCCTCGGGAACGATATCGTGTCCGGCATCCCTCGCGCGCGCCACCGCGAAGCGGTCAGGTTCTCGTCGTAGTCTCGATGAGTCATGCAACGCCTCCTCGTCGCGATTCTCGCCGCGGTCGACGCTGCCATCGCTGCGGCCGTCGGCCTCGCCGTGCTGCTCGCTCCGCTGACACTGCTGTGGACGCTCGCCTTCGGCGCGAGCGCCGACTGGGGTGCTCTCTGGCCGGTCGCCGGCACACTCTGGCAGTTCGGCCACGGCGTGCCCATCGACATCGCCGTGCCCGATGCCGTGGTCTCCGCCGTCGGCATCTCACCGGATGCCGCGAGCTTCACGCTCTCGCTGACCCCGCTGGCGTTCCTGACCTTCACTCTGCTGTTCGCCGCTCGATCCGGAAGCAGGGCCGCGCGCTCCGGCGCCTGGCTGCTCGGCGTCATCGCCGGTTCGGTCGCGTTCGGCCTGATCGCCACCGCCGTCGCCATCACCGCCCGTGCTGATCTCGCCCAGGCTCCGCTGGCTCTGGCGATCCTGCTGCCCGTCGCCGTGTATCTGACCGGGGTGCTCTGCGGCGCAGTCGCCTATGCATGGCGCGAGGGCGATGCGGGCCTCATCGACCGCATCCACGACCGCGTGGACTCGTGGGGGCAATGGAGCGTTCTTCCCGCGGAGATCGTCCGCGGCACCACCGCGGTGATCGTCGCGCTCGCGGGGATCGCCGGGCTGGCGGTCGCGCTGCTGGTCGCCGTGCGCGGGGGAGAGGTCGTGGCGCTCTTCCAGTCGGCACGGGTCGACACCACCGGCGCCGCCGTACTGACACTCGGCCATATCGCCTACCTGCCGACACTGCTGGTCTGGGCGATCGCGTGGATCGCCGGTCCCGGTTTCGCCGTCGGCACCGGCACCGCGGTGTCTCCCGCCGGCACGCAGCTGGGCGTCGTGCCCGGCATCCCGGTGTTCGGGCTGCTGCCCGAGAACAGCTCGATCTGGATGCTGATCGTGGTGCTGCTGCCGGTCGCCGCCGGGGCGTTCGCAGGGTGGCTGATCCGCTCGCGCCTGGTCTGGCAGGATGCCGCCCGGCCCGTCGCCCCGCGCGCGGTGATCGCCGCGGGCATCGCTCTCCTCAGCGCCGGCATCGTCGCCGTCGCCGCGGTGCTGGCATCCGGTTCGATCGGTCCCGGCCGCATGGCCGACGTGGGGCCGCACGCCGGCTGGACCGCGCTCGCCGTCGGCGCCGAGGTGCTGGTCGGAGCCGCCATCATGCTGCTCGCGCCGCGGCATCGCGACGAGCTTGCAGAGGAGCGCACGGATCGCTGGGTGGCCCAGATGGGAACGTCGCCCACCGCGGATCCCGCCGCGACGTTCACCTGGCAGGACGCCGGAGACCCCTCCGCACCGGATGCTGCGCCGAACGATTCCAACGACACCCAGCCCCTCGACGACCACGGATTCTTCGGGGACGGCAGCACTCCCGCACCCCGGTAGACTGACCGGGTGCTCACGGTCGCCGTTCTCATCTCTGGCACCGGCTCGAACCTCCGCGCCCTTCTCGATGCCGCACGCCACCCGGATTTCCCCGCGCGGATCGTCGTGGTCGGTGCCGATCGCGACGCCGAAGGCCTCGCGCACGCCGAGGAGTTCGGCATCCCGAGCTTCACCGTGCCGTTCCGTTCTTTCGAGAGCCGTGAAGCCTGGGGCGAGGAGCTCGGCCGCCAGCTCGACACCTGGCAGCCCGACCTCATCGTGCTGAGCGGCCTGATGCGGCTGCTGCCGGCATCCCTCGTCGCCCGCTACGCGCCGCGGATCATCAACACCCATCCCGCATACCTGCCCGAGTTCCCCGGTGCGCACGGCGTCCGCGACGCGATCACCGCCGGCGCCGCTCAGACGGGCGCCAGCGTCATCGTCGTCGACGATGGCGTCGACTCCGGCCCGATCCTCGCCCAGGAGCGCATCCCCGTGCAGCCCGGCGACACCGAGCAGACCCTGCACGAACGCATCAAGCCCGTCGAGCGGCGGCTGCTCATCGACGTCGTGCGTCGCATCGCCACCGGCGATCTCGCACTGACCCACTGATTCATCCCGACCCGAAACCCGCACGTCCACGCAAGAAGGAGATATTCCATGGCCGGTCCGAGCCACGATTCGTCCCTGTACCGCGATCGCGATGTCGTCCAGATCAAGAGGGCACTCGTGTCGGTGAGCGACAAGACCGACCTGCTGGTGCTGGCGGCGGCGCTGGCCGACGCCGGCGTGGAGATCGTCTCCACGGGTTCGACGGCCGCCACCATCCGCGAGGCGGGCTACGAGGTCACCGACGTCGCCTCCGTCACCGGGGTCGCCGAGATGCTCGACGGCCGGGTGAAGACTCTGCACCCCAGCATCCACGGCGGTCTGCTCGCCGACCTGCGCCTGGAGGACCACGAGCGCCAGCTCGCAGAGCTCGGCATCTCGCCCTTCGAGCTCGTGGTCGTCAACCTCTACCCGTTCGTCGAGACCGTCGCCTCCGGCGCGACCGGCGACGACGTCGTCGAGCAGATCGACATCGGCGGACCCGCCATGGTGCGCGCCTCGGCGAAGAACCACGCGAACGTCGCGATCGTCGTCTCGCCCGAGTCGTACCCGGCCCTGATCGAGTCGATCGCCGCCGGCGGCACCAGCCTCACGCAGCGTCGCGAGCTCGCGGCGCGCGCGTTCGCCCACACCTCTGCCTACGACACCGCCGTCGCGGCGTGGTTCGCCGAGGGCACGCTCAGCGAGGGCGGCGAGCTGCCTGAGCACCTGACGATCAAGGCCGAGCGCCTCGCCACGCTGCGCTACGGCGAGAACTCCCACCAGCGCGGTGCGATCTACTCGCGCGTCGGCGGCCACGGCATCGCCCAGGCCGTCCAGCTGCAGGGCAAGGAGATGTCGTACAACAACTACGTCGACGCGGATGCCGCGCTGCGTGCCGCGTTCGACATGATCCTGCCGGCCGTCGCCATCGTCAAGCACGCCAACCCGTGCGGCATCGCGACCACAGCTCCCAACGCCCTCGACCCCATCGCGAGCGCCCACCTGCGCGCCCACGAGTGCGACCCCGTCTCGGCGTACGGCGGCGTGATCGCCACCAACGGCACGGTCACCCTGAAGATGGCCGAGAACCTCAAGGACATCTTCACCGAGGTCATCGTCGCCCCGGCGTTCGAGCCGGCCGCGCTCGAGGTGTTCAAGGCGAAGAAGAACCTGCGCCTGCTGCAGCTGCCCGCCGACTGGAAGCAGGAGGAGATGGACGTGCGCCTGGTCTCTGGCGGACTGCTCCTGCAAGATGCCGACCGCTTCCCCGACGACATCGATTCCGTCGCCAACGGCTGGGAGCTCGTCACCGGTGAGCGCCCGAGCGACGAGGAGATGAGCGATCTCATCTTCGCGTGGAAGGCCTGCCGTGCCGTGAAGTCGAACGCCATCGTGCTCGCCAAGGGCAAGGCCACCGTCGGCATCGGCATGGGCCAGGTGAACCGCGTGGACTCCTGCCGACTCGCCGTGGAGCGGGCCGGGGATCGTGCGGCGGGAACGATCGCGGCATCCGATGCTTTCTTCCCGTTCGCCGACGGCCCCCAGGTGCTCATCGACGCCGGCATCTCGACGATCATCCAGCCCGGCGGCTCGGTGCGCGATGACGAGGTCATCGCTGCGGCGAAGGCGGCCGGAGTCACGATGTTCTTCACGGGCGAGCGCCACTTCTTCCACTGACGGCGGTGCGCGTCGGCCGGCGCGGCGGGGTAGTGCCGCGCGTGTCCGGGTTGATGCGGGTCGGATGCCGTGACACCCGCATTTTGTCGGACGCGAGAAGGCAGCGTGTCCGGGTTGATGCGGGTCGGATGCCGTGACACCCGCATTTTGTCGGACGCACCGAGAGTAGCGGCGGAGTCGGCCGGCACTGTCATGTCCGATTTCCGCGTGCCAGCGGGTTTCGGACGTGTCAGAGTGGAGGCATGAGCTTCCCGACGATGAGTTTCGATGAGCGGTACCGCGCGATCGACGCGCGCGACACCCGCTTCGACGGACAGTTCGTCACGGCCGTGCACTCGACCGGCATCTACTGCCGTCCGTCCTGCCCCGCGCGCACCCCGAAGCGCGAGAACGTCAGCTTCTTCCCGACCAGCGCGGCAGCCCACGAGGCGGGCTTCCGGGCCTGCAAGCGCTGCCTGCCCGAGGCAGCCCCCGGCTCGCCGGCATGGGACGTGCGCGGGGATGCCGCGGCGCGCGCCATGCGTCTCATCGCCGACGGCGTCGTGGAGCGCGAGGGAGTGCCGGGTCTCGCCGCGCGCCTGGGTTATTCCAGCCGGCACCTCACCCGGCTGCTGACCGCCGAGCTCGGCGCCGGCCCCCTGGCCCTGGCCCGTGCACATCGTGCGCACAACGCCCGGATGCTGCTGGTGGGCACCGACCTTCCGATCGCCGACATCGCATTCTCGAGCGGCTTCGCGAGCATCCGCCAGGCGGGTGACACGATCCGCGAGGTGTTCGGGCTGACCCCGACCGAGCTGCGCGCTCGGCGACACGGCGGCGTCGCGGCGCCCGGTGAGATCGACCTGCTTCTCCCGCACCGTGAGCCGATGGATGCCGCTGGCATCTTCGCCTGGATGGCAGCACGTGCGCTTCCCGGCGTGGAGATCACGACAGATGGCTCGTTCGCCCGTCATCTGCGGATGCCCGGCGGGCCGGCCTGGTTCGAGGTCCGACAGGACTCCGTCGGGCGGTTGAGGCTGCGCGCCCGCGTGACGCACCTCGGCGACCTCGCGCCGCTCGTCGCGACGGCGCGCAGGATCTTCGACCTGGATGCCGACCCCGTCGCCATCTCCAACGCCCTGTCATCGCACCCCGAGTTGGCGCCTCTCGTGGCTCGAGTGCCCGGCATGCGCGTACCCGGCGCCGCCGATCCGCACGAGATGCTCATCCGCGCCATGGTCGGGCAGCAGATCACCGTCGCCGCCGCGCGCACCGCGCTGACCGCCCTCGCTGATGCGCTGGGGGAGCGGACAGCGGCTCCGGACGGCGGAGAGGGCGGCATCCTGTTCCCGACCATGACCGCGATCGCCGAGCACGGCGCCGAGGTGCTGCGCGGCCCGGCCGCCCGGATCCGCGCGATCACCGGAGCAGCCGCGGCCCTCGCCGACGGATCGCTCACTCTCACGGTCGGCGACGACAACACCGCACAGCGGGCGGCGCTGCTGGCGATGCCCGGCATCGGGCCGTGGACCGCGGACTACGTGCGGATGCGAGTGCTCGGCGATCCCGACGTGCTGCTGCCGGGCGACGTCGCCGTCCGCGCCGGAGCGGCGGCATCCGGCATCCCGTCGACCGCCGCCGAACTCACCGCCTGGGCCGAGCGCGCCGCACCGTGGCGCAGCTATCTCTGCGCCCATCTGTGGCGCGCAGCGCCGCCGAGAACCACCAGAACGAACCGCAAGGAGCTCTCATGACCGCTCTCATCCAGACCATCGACACCGCCGACGGACCGTTCACGCTGCTCGTCGACGAGGAACAGCGCGTGCTCGCCTCGGGGTGGACCGCCGATCATGAAGAGATCGTCGGCCGGCTGGCCGTGAAAGACCGGCCGGCGGAGATCCACGAGGGAGAGACGGATGCCGCATCCGCTGTCCGCGCGTACTACGCCGGTGATGTCGGCGCGATCGACAGCGTCGCCGTGCGCCAGCACGGCACCGACATGCAGCGCACAGGGTGGGAGGCGCTGCGGCACATCACGCCGGGGGAGCCGCTGACCTACACGGAGTTTGCCGCAGCCCTCGGCAGCCCGAGCGCGGTTCGTGCCGCGGCATCCATCTGCGCGCGCAACGCGCCGGCGCTGTTCGTCCCCTGCCATCGTGTGCTGCGCAGCGACGGATCGCTGGGTGGCTTCGCCTGGGGCCTCGACGTCAAGGAATCGCTGCTCGCGCGCGAGCGCGCCTAGACCGTGGTCGCGGTCGCACGGGAAGACGCGGCGCGGGAGGTGGTTGTTCCTGTCGCTTGCCGGCGCGGGATGCGACACGAAGCGACACCTCCCGACCGGCGGGGCGTGATTCGGACGGAGAGCGAACAAAAGAGGGAATGGTGCTTGCCTTCAGCCGGTTCACAGGAATAAGCTGATGGGCTGTCGCGTCGACCGGCGCGGAGCTTCGAGCCTGAGGAGGACACCATGATTTCGATCGCCGTCGCGCAGATCACCGCTCCTGGCTCGTACACTCGCGGTTCGACCACTGGGCTTTCGCGCGGCTGACGTCCCGCCGCCTCACCGCATCACGGGCGCAGCATCGGCTGCAGCGTCCGTCACTCGATCCTCTTCCGCTCCGCAACTCGTCTGAGAGTCATGTCTTCCTCGTCGTCATCCCCCACGCCGTCCGCTTCGCTGTCCACTCCCGCCGCGCTTTGGCGCCTCGCACCGTTCGTCAAACCCGTCGTCTGGCGGTTCGTCGGCGGTGCCGCCAGCGCGCTCGGCGCCGCCGTCATCGCCCTGATGATCCCGATCGTGCTCGAGCAGATCGTGCGCGGTCTGGACAGCTCGGCGAGTGTCGCGATCATCGTCGGAGGTGCCGCCATCGTGCTCGCGCTCGGCCTCGGCGAGGCGATCATGGTGTGGTTGCGGCGCTGGTTCATCCTCAAGCCCTCCACCGAGGTCGAGTACCGGATGCGGACGCAGCTCTACGCACGTCTGCAGACCCTGCCGGTCGCGTTCCACGACCGCTGGCAGTCAGGGCAGCTGCTGAGCCGCATGATGCAGGACATCGGCCTGATCCGGCGCTGGCTGGCGTTCGGTCTCATCCTGCTGGTCGTCAACATCCTGACGATCATCATCGGCTCGGTGCTGCTGTTCCGCTGGCACTGGCTGCTGGGCGCCATCTTCATCGTGACCGCCATCCCGCTGTGGATCACCGGATACCGCTTCGAGAAGCGCTACGGCCGCCTTGCCCGCCAGAGCCAGGATCAGGCCGGCGACCTCGCCACCAGCGTCGAGGAGAGTGTTCACGGCATCCGTGTGCTGAAGGCGTTCGGCCGCGGCAAGCACGCGCTCACGCGGTTCAGCTCGCAGGCTGAGTCGCTGCGCACCACCGAACTCAGCAAGGCGCGCGCCGTCGGCACGATCTGGTTCTGGCTCGACCTCATGCCGCAGATCGCGTTCGGGCTCAGCCTGATGTCGGGCATCTGGCTGATCTGGCAGGGCGCCATCGAGCTGCCGGAGCTGTTCGCGTTCTTCGCGATGGCGACCGTGCTGCGGTGGCCGATCGAGTCGATCGGATTCCTGTTCTCGTTCATGCTGGATGCGCGGACCGCCACCGACCGCGTGTTCGACATCTACTCCGAGACGAATTCCATCACCGACCCGGAGAACCCGGTGCAGATCGCGGAGCCCCGCGGCGAGCTCGCGTTCGAGGGCGCGCACTTCCGCTATCAGGATGCCGGGGCCGCCGAGCGCGATCTGCTCGACGGCATCGACCTGGTGCTGCGTCCGGGCGAGACCATGGCGCTGGTCGGGCTCACCGGCAGCGGTAAGACCACTCTGACGACCCTTCCGGCGCGCCTGTACGACGTGACCGGCGGTCGCGTCACGCTCGACGGCGTCGACGTGCGCGATCTGTCGCTGGTGGAGCTGCGGCAGCACGTCGCGATGGCGTTCGAGGACGCCACGCTCTTCTCGGCATCCGTGCGCGAGAACGTGCTGCTGGGTCGGGCGGAGCTCGACATCCACAGCGAAGAGGGCGAGCGCGTCCTGCGCGAAGCGCTGGATGTCGCCCAGGCCGGATTCGTCGACGCGCTCCCCGAGGGCGTCGAGACCGTCATCGGGGAAGAGGGGCTCAGTCTCTCGGGAGGCCAGCGGCAGCGGCTCGCGCTCGCGCGCGCCGTCGCGGCCAAGCCCAGGGTGCTCGTGCTGGACGACCCGCTGTCGGCGCTGGACGTCGACACCGAGGCGCTCGTCGAGGAGGCGCTGCGCCACGTGCTCGCCGACACCACTGCCATGATCGTCGCGCACCGCCCGTCGACCGTCGCCCTCGCGGACCGGGTCGCACTGCTCGAACGCGGCAGGATCACCGCCGTCGGCACGCACTCCGAGCTGCTGCGCACGAGCGCCCACTACCGGCACGTGATCTCCAGCCTGGAGGCCGAGGAGGCGGCGCGCACCGGCGCGATCCCCATCATCACCGACGAAGACCTGAAGACGGCAGGAGAAGCCGCCGTCGAAGCATCCGCACACGAGGACGAGGAGGTGCAGGCATGAGCGCGGCACTGACCGGAACACAGGGCGAAGACCGCTCGAACTACACCCGCGAGGAGAGCAGGGCGATCCGCCAGCGTTCGCTGCGCCTGCTCGGCTCGCTCGTCTCGCCGCTGCGTGCGCAGATCGTGCTGGCCGCCGTCGTGCTCGTGATCTCGACGGCTCTGCAGGTCGCCGGTCCCATCCTCATCAGCATCGGGCTCGACCGGGCGCTGCCGCAGGTACTCGACCACGCGAACTGGATGCCGACCTTCGTGATCGGCTTCATCTACCTGTTCGCCGGGGCCGCTGCGGCCGCCCTGATCGGCTGGTACGTCGTGGTCGCGGCCCGCATCACGCAGGCGGTGCTGATCGACCTGCGCAAGCGCATCTTCCTGCACACGCAGCGGCTGAGCCTGGAGTTCCACGAGACGTACACCTCGGGTCGCATCATCTCGCGCCAGACCAGCGACCTCGACTCGATTCGCGAGCTGCTCGACGGTGGCCTGAACAACCTCGTCTCGGGCGTGCTGTTCGGCGCGTTCACCTTCATCGCCCTGATCGTGTGGGACTGGCAGTCCGGCGTGATCCTGCTGCTCGCCGGCATCCCGCTGTTCCTGCTGATGCGATGGTTCTACGGGCGCTCGCAGGTCATCTTCCGCGAGTCGCGCGTGATCAGCGCCAAGGTGATCGTGCAGTTCGTCGAGACGATGACCGGCATCCGCGCGGTCAAGGCGTTCCGCAAGGAGCCGCGCAACGACGCGGCCTTCCAGAAGGTCGCCGGCGAGTACCGCGACGTCAACCGGCGGTCGATGCTGCTGTTCGGCACGTTCGAGCCGGGACTGATGTCTGTCGCGGCCCTGACGCTCGGACTGGTCGTGCTGTGGGGCGGCATGCGCGTCGCCGACGGCGCGCTCACGGTCGGCGTGCTGCTTTCTGCGGTGCTGTACGTGCGCAACTTCTTCGCGCCGATGCAGGAGATCGCGATGTTCCTGAACTCCTACCAGTCCGCCACGGCGGCGCTGGAGAAGGTGTCGGGAGTGCTGGAGGAGCAGCCGACGGTGCCCGACCCCGAGGAGCCGGTCGACCTGTGGGAGTCGCGCGGACACGTGCGCTTCGAGGACGTCACGTTCGGGTACTCGGGGGAGAAGACGATCCTGCCGAGCTTCTCGCTCGACATCGAGGCGGGGCAGACGATCGCGCTGGTCGGCACGACAGGCGCGGGAAAGTCGACGCTCGCCAAGCTCATCTCGCGGTTCTACGACCCGACGCTCGGACGCGTGACGCTCGACGGCGTAGACCTGCGCTCGCTGCACCCGAAGGACCTGCGCCGCGCGATCGTCATGGTCACGCAGGAGGCGTACCTGTTCAGCGGGACCGTCGCAGACAACATCGCGCTCGGAAAGCCGGATGCCACGCTCGACGAGATCCGCGCGGCGGCACGTGCGGTCGGCGCGGACGAGTTCATCTCGGCGCTGCCGGACGGCTACAACTCCGACGTGAACAAGCGCGGTGGGCGCGTGTCTGCGGGACAGCGTCAGCTGATCTCGTTCGCGCGGGCGTTCCTCGCAGACCCCGCGGTGCTGATCCTCGACGAGGCCACGGCGTCGCTTGACATCCCGTCGGAGCGGCTCATCCAGGATGCTCTGCAGACGCTGCTGGCCGACCGGACCGCGATCATCATCGCGCACCGCCTGTCGACGGTCGCGATCGCCGACCGGGTGCTGGTCATGGAACACGGCGAGATCATCGAGGACGACGCCCCCGCCGCGCTCATCGGCGGCACGGGCAAGTTCGCGCAGCTGCACGCGGCCTGGCAGGAGACGCTCGTCTAGTCGGGAGGTCGCCGCTCCTGGCCGGGAGGGGTCGCAAGTGGTCGCTCGGAGTGCGTTTTGGCGACCGTTTGCGACACCTCCGGCATCCTGGGTGGCGGGGCTCGGCGGGGAGGGGTCGCATGTGGTCGCTTGGAGTGCGTTTTGGCGACCGTTTGCGACCCCTCCCGTCTTCCGTGGCATCCGCCGGGCGGGCGAGCGGTCCCGCGCGGCGGGCGACCGATACCATCGGAGCGTGGATCCGATCTGGATACTGGCCGCCGAGTGGTGGTGGGTCGCGCCGACTGCGGTCGGTGCAGGCGCCGTCACCGCCGTCGGAGTGCGCCGTCGGCAGAAGACCACCGGCAGGCGCCTGGCACTGGATGCTGCGCGCAACGACCTGCGCAACGCACAGCGCGAGGTCGTAGAGCGTCGCCGCGCCGTCAAGCTCGCTCGCGCCGAGCACGCCCGCCTCGTCGCCGAGCGCACGGCATCCCGCGCCACGAACGCCGACGTCGCGAGCACCAGACGCGCGCTCAAGCAGGCCGAGTACGACGCGAAGGCGGCGGCGGCCGACGTCCGCGCACGCCGTGCCCGCGTCAGCGCCGCGCAGGCAGAGCTGCCGCCGGCATCCCAGGCCGACCGATACCCCCTCGCCCGCCTGCGCCACGCGCATGACGCGGTCACGGCGCGATGGATGGACTACGAGACCGACCCCGCGAAGCTGATCGCGTATCCGGTCATGAGCGACGGCAAGGATCCGGCGATGTCCGCTTTTCTCGCCGCGGCCCGCCGGGCGCGTGATCTGCGTCCCGCCTCCTCCAGCGTGACGCCAGCCGAGTACGCCGAGTACCGGGATGCCGTCGCCGACCTCGAGCGCGCGTTCGACGTCGCCGAGTACACCGCTAAAGAACGGGCCGCCGGCCGCGACCCGGATGCTGCGCAAGCCTGGCAGGAGACCGCGCACGACGTGCTCAGCCGTTCGGCCGAGGCGATCGACAAGGCTGCGGGAGCGGCGGCATCCGCCATCGCGGCTTGGTCGGCTCGCCGTAAGCCGCACAAGGACGAACCTCCCCAGGCGTAGACGAATACCTGGGCGTCAGGCGGGCACTGCGCGCGTGCGCACCAGCTCCTGGTACCAGCGACCGGAGTCCTTGACTGTCCGCTCGAGGGAATCGAAGTCGACCCGGACGATCCCGAACCGCTTGGCGTAGCCGTAGCCCCACTCGAAGTTGTCCAGCAGCGACCAGACGAAGTATCCGCGCAGGTCGACGCCGCGCTCCATCGCCCGATGCGCCGCGGTGAAGTGACGACGCAGGTATTCGGTGCGCTGCGGGTCCGGCACTGTGCCGTCGGCGGCGACCTCGTCCTCGAATGCGGCGCCGTTCTCGGTCACCATCAGCGGCTGACCGGGGAACTGTTCGGACAGCGAGACCAGCAGCTCCTCGAGTCCCTCGGGCGCGATGTTCCAGCCCATCGCCGTGTACGGCCCCGGCTGCTCGACGAACTCGACCAGCTGGTCGCTGCCCGGCCACGCGGTTCCTGCCGACGTGCCCTTGTGTCCGTCGTTCTGCTGCTTCTCCGAGACGCCGTCCCACATCCGGACGGTCGCGGTCGAGTAGTAGTTGACGCCCAGCACATCGATCGGCTGGTTGATGGTCTGCAGATCGCCGTCCTGCACGAACGCCCAGTCGGTGACCTCTGCGGTGTCGGCGAGCAGATCCGCCGGGTATTCGCCGCGCAGCATGGGACCGGTGAACGCCCGGTTCGCGAGGGCGTCGATGCGCCGCACCGCCTCGGGAGCCCTGTCGCCCTGCCCGCGCAGGACGTGGAAGTTCAGCGTCACGGAGTAGTCCGGGTCGCCGGTCGAGGTGGCGCGCAGCGCCTGGAGCGCGCGGCCGTGGGCGAGGTTCAGGTGGTGCACGGCGGACAGCGCCGAGGCGGGCTCGGTGCGACCCGGCGCATGACCGCCCTGACCGTAGCCGAGGTACGCGGAGCACCACGGCTCGTTCAGCGTCGTCCAGGTGTGGACGCGGTCGCCGAGGGCGGTGCCCATGATCTCGGCGTAGCGCTCGAAGGCATCGGTCGTCGCGCGCGACGTCCAGCCGCCGGCATCCTCGAGGTACTGCGGAAGATCCCAGTGGTACAGCGTGGCGACAGGGCGGATGCCGCGCTCGAGCAGGCCGTCCACCAGACGCGAGTAGAAGTCGATGCCTGCCTGATTGACGGTGCCGTCCGCGGTTGGCTGGATGCGCGGCCAGGCGATCGAGAACCGGTACGCCTCGAGTCCCAGCTCCTTCATGAGGTCGAGGTCGTCGTCGACACGGTGGTAGTGGTCGCAGGCCACGTCTCCCGTGTCGCCGTTCCACACCTTGCCGGGGGTCTTGCTGAAGGTGTCCCAGATGGACGGCGTGCGTCCGTCCTCGGAGGCCGCCCCCTCGATCTGGTACGACGCCGTCGCCGAGCCGAAGGTGAACGACGGCGGGAAGACGAGCCCGGAGTCGCGGTAGTCGGCCGTGCCGGTGGTGGTCGTCATTCAGTGGGCTCCTCGAGATCGGCGGTGTACGTGCGGACGGTGCCGTCGGGCGACGTCACCGTGATCGAGCGACGGCCGCTGCCCCCGGGGAAGACCCGCAGCTGCAGTCCGTCATGGTAATCGTAGTCAGGACGGTCTTCGCGGGCGCCCCAGGGGAGCACCGCACCGGGGCGCACGTACAGCGGAAGCGACTCGTACCCGTGCGTCTCGCGCAGCCAGCGTCCGCCGGTGACGCGCTCCCCGGTCAGCAACGACGTCCACTCGCCGTCGGGCAGATAGAACTCCACCTCGCCGGTCTCGGAGAACACCGGCGCGACCAGGAGGTCGCCGCCGAGCATGTACTGGCGGTCGAGGTAGGCGACGGACGGGTCGTCCGGGAACTCGAGCTGCATGGGCCGCATGAGCGGTGTCCCGGTCCGGGTGGCATCCAGTCCGGCCTTGAACAGGTAGGGCATCAACCGCATCTTGAGGTGTGTGAAGATGCGAGTCACCTCGACCGCCTCGTCGTCGAACGCCCACGGCACGCGGTACGAGCTGGAGCCGTGGAATCGGGAGTGCGAGCCGAGCAGGCCGAACGCCGTCCAGCGCTTGAAGACGCCGGCATCCGGAGTGCCCTCGAACCCGCCGATGTCGTGGCTCCAGAACGCGAAGCCGGTGAGCGCGAGCGAGAGACCGCCGCGCAGCGTCTCCGCCATCGAGGCGAACGTTGAGGTGGAGTCCCCGCCCCAGTGCACGGGCATGCTCTGACCGCCCGCGGTCGCGGACCGGGCGAACAGCACCGCCTCGCCGGCGCCGCGGGTCTCGGTGAGCACGTCGTGGACGGCGCGGTTGTACAGCTGCGCGTAGTGATTGTGCATGCGGGCAGGATCGGAGCCGTCGGCCCAGACCACATCGGTCGGGATGCGCTCGCCGAAGTCGGTCTTGAAGCAGTCCACGCCCTGGGCGATGAGGCCGCGAAGCTTCGACTGGTACCACGCCACGGCGTCCGGGTTCGTGAAGTCGACGAGCCCCATGCCCGCCTGCCACAGGTCCCACTGCCAGATCGATCCGTCGGCCCGCTTCACGAGGTAGCCGGCATCGCCCGCCTCTCGGAACAGCGGCGAACGCTGGCCGATGTAGGGGTTGATCCACACCGAGACGCGCAGATCCTTCTCGTGCAGCCGCTCGAGCATCCCGGTGGGGTCGGGGAATACCCTGGCGTCCCACTCGAAGTCGCACCAGTTGAACTCGCGCATCCAGAAGCAGTCGAAGTGGAACACCGACACCGGCAGCTCGCGCGCCGACATCTCGTCGATGAACGAGTTCACGGTCTGCTCGTCGTAGTCGGTGGTGAAGCTCGTCGACAGCCACAGGCCGTACGACCAGGCAGGCACCACCGGCGGACGGCCGGTGAGCGCGGTGTACCGCCGCAGCACGTCCTTGGGCGTGGGGCCCGCGATCACGAAGTACTCCAGCGCTTCACCTGGCACCGAGAACTGCACGCGCTCGACCGCTTCGGATCCGATCTCGTACGAGACGTGCCCCGGATCGTTGACGAGGACGCCGTAGCCGCGGTTCGACAGATGGAACGGCACGCTCTTGTACGCCTGCTCGCTGGAGGTGCCGCCATCGGCGTTCCAGATCTCCACGGTCTGGCCGTTCTTGACCAGTGGGCCGAAGCGCTCGCCGAGTCCGTAGATGAGCTCGCCGACACCGAGGTCGAGCTGCTCGTGGACGAACGCGGTCGCTGCCGGCGCGGATGCCTCGGCGCGGGCGTTGCCGACGATGCCGCCGTCGACCTGCGCGTCGGGGCTCAGTCGGACATAGCCCTGCGCCTTGTGCCCGCTGCCGGTGACCCGGCGCCCATCGACCTCGAAGGAGAGGTTCCATGGAGCGCCCGGAGCGACCCTAGCGGTGAGCGCGCCGCTGGCGAGCTCACCGCCGTCGGCCGAGACGGATGCCGTGCCCGCACCTGCTTCGCCGGCACCGGGCTCGTCTGCACCGGGCAGCTCGAAGCCGCCGTGCCAGTGCGCACCCTCGTGGTGTGCGATGCGGACGCGGATCACACCTTCCGCGGGGGATGAGAGCGTGGTCGTCAGCACCGGCCGGTTGAGCACGTCGCCGCGCTTGGCGATGACCATGGTCGGGGCTGTGACGACGATGCCCGTGCCGTCGGGGGTGTCGGTGGTCTGCTCGATGTCGTAGGCCTCCTGCGCGTACAGCGCGGTGACGCCAGGACGAAGCTGCCAGAACCCGTCGGTGAACTTCATTACTTGATCGCTCCTGCCGTGATGCCGCGTGTGAGAGTGCGCTGGAAGATGAGGAAGAAGATGAGCGTCGGGATGATGCCCAGCAGGGCCGACGCGCTCGTCGTCGTGACGTCCATGAGGCGGTCGCCCTGCAGCACGCTGATCGCCACCGGGACCGTCTGGTTCGCGTTGGACGCGAGGAACGTCAGCGGGATGAGGAACTCGTTCCACGTCCAGATGAAGAAGAAGATGAGCAGCACCGACAGTGTCGGGCGGCTGATCGGGAAGACGACGCGCCACAGGATTTGCCAGCGGTTGGCTCCGTCGATGGATGCCGCTTCGAGCACCTCCTTGGGGAAGGTGCCGTACACCGAGGAGAGCAGGTAGGTGCCGAACGCGGCCTGGATGACGGTGAAGACGATGATGACAGACCACACGTTGTCGTACAGCCCGACGGATTTGAACATGTAGTACAGCGGGTACAGCAGTGCCTCCTGCGGAAGCAGGTTCGCGAGCAGGAACAGCAGCACGATCCAGCTGCGGCCGCGGACCCGGCCGATGCCGATCGCGAAGGCGTTCAGCATCGAGATGAGCACCGCGAGAACCGCGACGACTCCGGAGATGAACAGCGAGTTCCACACCTTCTCGGGGAAGTTCACCCGCTCCCAGAAGCGGATCATCCCGCTGAAGTCGAGGACCTCCGGCAGCGCCAGCGGGCCCGAGGTCGCGTAGTCGACGGGGGACTTGAACGAGTTGACCAGCACGAGGTAGAACGGGGCGATCACGGCGATCGCTCCGACCACGATGAGCGCCAGCAGCAGCCAGTCGACGCCGCGCTTCTTGGTCATGCCGCCGCGGGGCCGGCTCTTGGCGGGCTTTCCCGTGACGATGGCGGTGGTGGCGTGCATCACAGACCCGCCCTTTCCTTGCGCTCGACGGAGTTCTGGACGCGGATGAAGATGATCGACACGATCACGACGACGATGGTGAGCACGGTGGCGATCGTGGCGCCGTAGCCGACGTTCCGCTTCGTGAAGAACTCCTGGTAGGCGTAGTAAGCGGGCACGAGAGTGGCTCCAGCTGGTCCTCCGCGGGTGATGATGTAGACCGGGCCGAACACCTTCAGCGCCGCGATCGTGCACGTGAGCGTGACCACGAAGATCTCCGGACGGATGATGCTCATGGTGATAGCAGAGAAGCGCTGGAACCAGTTCGCCCCGTCGAGTTCGGCGGCCTCGTAGAGCTCGGGGTCGACGCGCTGAAGCGCCGCCATGAAGACCACGACCGGGTATCCGAGCTGCACCCACACCATGACGACCATCAGCACGATGAGCGCGGAGGGCATCTGGCCCAACCAGTCGTAGGCGGGGATGCCGAACCAACCGAGGATCTGGTTGAGGGCACCGTCGCCGCCGGGGCGGACGATCCAGCCGATCACGATGCCGGCGACGGCGATGGGAAGGATCTGGGGGAGGTAGTAGGTGGCCCGCAGGAAGCTGCCGACCTTGCCGCCGAACTTGCGCCCGACGACGTCGAACAGGAGGGCTGCGACGATCAGGCCGACGATGGTCGGCACCACCACCATCGCGATGATCATCCACACCGAGTTCGTGAACGACGTCCAGAAGTCCCCGTCGGTGAGGATCTTCTGCCAGTTGCCGAGACCGATGAACTCCGGTGTGCGCACGCCCTTCCACTTCGTGAAGGTGAGGTACACGTTCCAGATCAGCGGGACGATGACGATGACGAGCAGGAGCACGAAGCCGGGCAGCAGATACAGCCAGTAGGCTCCGGTCCCGCCGCTGCGCTGCGGGATGGACGGCTGTTCGGGCGGCAGCTTCGTGCGGCCTCGGGTGGCGAGTGACATGTTCTTCTCCAGGAGAGCGGGGGCGGCGCCCGAGCGGACGCCGCCCCCGCGACGGATCAACGGAATTCCGCGGTGCCTTCGTCGTACTGCTCGCCGAGGTTGGCGTTGGTGGTCTCGGCATCCTGCACACCGGTGACCAGACCCTGCAGCTCCTGGACGATCACGTCGTAGAAGCCGGGCGCGGGCCAGTCCGGGTAGAACGACAGGCCGTCGGCCTCGAGGATGCCGTTGAAGGTGTCGATCAGCCCGGCGCTCTTCTCGTCGTCGATGTCCGCGGTGTCGACCGCGATCGGCAGGCCGCCGTTGTTGCCGATGATCGCCTGGATCTCGGGCCGCATCGTGATGTCGATGAACTCGTAGGCGAGCTCTTTGTTGGCGGCGTTCTCCGGCACGACCCAGAGGTTGCCGGACGAACCCAGCGAGAGATCGGCACCCGGGAACGCGGTCATGGTCCAGTCGAAGCCGGTCGCCTCGGCCACGAAGCGGCCGAACCACCAGGAGCCCGACACGAAGATCGGCGAGGTGCCGTTGATGAACGAGACACCGGCATCCTCGGCCTTGACCGAAGAGACGTCCGAGGCGATGTAGCCCTTATCGACGTACTCCGCCAGCGTCTCGGTCGCAGAGCTGATCTCGGGACCCTGCCAGTCGACCTCGCCGTCGTAGAGCTGGTAGGCGTCGACGAATCCGCGGTCGCCCTCGAGGAGCGCCAGCTGGTACCAGAGCTGTCCGAGCGGGTACTCGGCGCCGGCCTCAGCGAGCGGCGTGACACCCTGTGCGACGAACGCGTCGAGCACGTCTACGAACTCCTCGTACGTGGTGGGGATCTCCAGGCCAGCCTCCGCGAAGGCGTCCTGGTTGTAGTAGACGCCGACGAACTCGCCGTAGTTCGGCACGCCGAACCACATGTCGCCGCCCATGACCCCGTCCTCGGAGTACTTCGCGGTGGTCTGCAGGGACGGCGCGAGCTTGTCGCCCCAGCCATACTCTTCGACGGCGCCGGAGATGTCGCTGATCAGCCCGGTCGAGGCCAGGAAGCCCGCCGTCGCGTTGCCCTTGTTGAACTCCATCAGATCCGGCGCGGCGTCGGTGTCGAGCACCTGGCTGGCCGTCTTCTGGATCTGCTCGAAGGACTTCTCCTCGAATTCGACCGTGGCACCGGTCTCCTCCTCGAAGATCGAGATCGCCTCGGCCCAGGCCTTGCCCATGGCGCTGTCGGCGCCCTCGTAGTGCCAGAGCTTGAGGGTCTGTCCGTCGCCGGCGTCACCGCCCCCGGCGGAGCAGCCGCTGATCGCGACCCCCGTGGCGGTGAGGGCCGCGAGTGCGGCCAAGGTCTTCGTCCTGCGTGTGATGCGTGCCATCGTCGGCACTCCTTTCTCAGGCCCGGCGGATGCCGGGGCAGTATTGCGTTTCGGGCGTTCTGGTTTCAGATGTTCGATCAGGAGTCGAAGCGTTTCGATTCAGGGCATGAAGCATCGCGATGCCGGAGCTGCTCAGCCGAGCCGTGGCGGCGCGACGGAGCCGACTTCCCGGTACTCCGGGGGGATCAGGTGCACAGAAGGGGTCAGTGACTCCTCGAGGCTCCGCACGGCGAGGTCCACCGCGAGGTCGCAGGAGAGCTGGGGGATCAGCGGGATCGTGTCGACCGCTGCCGAAAGGTTCGCGGTGTCGAAGGATGCGCCTGCGGAGAGGACCGAGATGTCGGTGCCCACAGCGAGTCCGCGTTCGGCCAGCACCGCGAGGGCGATCTCGTGCACGTCGTCGGCTGCGTGCACGACCAGTGCGCTCGCGCCGTCGTCGAGTGCGGTCTCGACGGCGCGGCGCACCGCGCGCGGGTCCGTCACCGTCTCGCCGCTTGCGCTGAACGAGTGGTCGACACCGCGCTCCTCCGCTCGGGCTTCGAACCCGTTCAGCAGCCGGCGCGGGAAGTTCGAGCGCTGATAGGCGAGCGAGGCCTGTCCGATCAGCGCGATGCTCCGGTGCCCGGCATGCACCAGCCGGTCCACGGCGAGCGAGCCGGCGCCGTGGAAGTCGAGGTCGACGCAGTGCAGCCCTTCGCTGTCGTCCGGGATGCCGATGAAGATCGTCGGCGTCCTGATCGACCGTGCGATCGCCACCCGCTCATCGTCGGGGGCAACATCGAGCACGAGCACGGCGTCGACCAGGTCGCTCGCCGTGACGCGGCTCATGCCGGCCGACGCCTGCTCGTCGGTGAGCAGCAGGATGTCGTAGCCGCGCTTGCGGGCCGCGACCGACGTCGCGAGCACGAACGCCATGTGCGTCGGGGCGTGCGTGTCGGGGCGCAGCGGCTCCGTCAGCGCGAAGATGTGCGTACGGCGGCCCGCCAGCATCCGTGCGCCGGCGTTGGGCTGATAGCCGAGTTCGCGCACCGCGGCCTCGATGCGGCTGCGGGTGTTCTCCGAGACCGGTCGGTTGCCGCTGAGCGCGTAGGAGACCGTGCTGATCGAGACCCCGGCGGCTTTTGCCACGTCGTGGATCGAGGTCATGCGGGACTCCATCGTCTTGTGCGTATCGGGCGTCGAAGCGTTTCGCTAAGCGCTTCGACAGCGATGATACGCACGACGCGGAACTCCACGCAACCCTTTTGTGGGATTTCGCAACAAAATACGAAGAGCAACGTGCAGGGCGACGGAGCCTCGCTGGGGAGGGGGTTCGAGACCCCGCCGCCGGTACTAGGCGATGACCTGGATGGAGGCGATGACCTCGCCGTACTCCGTCTCACCGACCTGAGAGAAACCGACGCGCTCGAAGAACGCGCCGGGGCCGGCGTCGCCGGCCTCGTAGATCACGTCGACGTGGTTCATGCCGCGCTCGCGCGCCTCCTCGATGAGGGCCTCGACGGCGAACCGGCCGATGCCACGGCCCTGATCGTCGGCGTCGACGTTGATGCGCCACAGCACCGAGCGGAAGTGCTCCTCCGGAGCTTCCGGATCGAAGTTGGCACTGACGAACCCGACGACCTCGTTGCGGTCGAGCACGACGCGCTGCCACGACGTCTGCGGGTTGATCACCGTGGCCGCGATCCCGTAGGAGACCGGCGCAAGGTACTGCTCCTGTCCCGGCTTGAGGGACAGATTGTTGACGGCGACGATCGTCGCCGCGGAGAGTTCGACCACGCGCAGTTCCGTCATACGCCCAGGGTAACCTCTCGCGCGGCATCCGCACCGAAAAGTTATCCGCGAACGCCGATCGGGGCGCTCAGGTATCTTGGTATCGAGACAAATTTGACTCGTGAACGGAGAATCTCCCGGTGACCGACGACGCCATCATCTACACCTACACGGACGAGGCACCGGCTCTCGCCACCGCATCGCTCCTCCCGATCGTGCAGGCCTACGCCGGCAAGGCCGGAATCGAGATCGAGACGCGCGACATCTCGCTCGCCGGCCGTATCCTCGCCGCGTTCCCGCAGCGCCTCAGCGCCGAGCAGGAGGTGTCCGACGCACTCGCCGAACTCGGCGGCCTGGCCACCCTCCCCGAAGCCAACATCATCAAGCTGCCGAACATCTCGGCATCCATCCCGCAGCTGAAGGCCGCCATCGCCGAGCTGCAGGGCCAGGGCTACGACATCCCGAACTTCCCCGACGAGCCCTCCTCGCTCGAGGAGAAGGACATCCGCGCGCGCTACGACCGCATCAAGGGCTCCGCGGTGAACCCGGTGCTGCGCGAGGGCAACAGCGATCGCCGCGCTCCGCTGGCCGTCAAGAATTACGCCAAGAAGCACCCGCACACCAACAAGCCGTTCCCCGAGGGCTCGAAGACCCGCGTCGCGACGATGGGCCACGACGACTTCAAGCACAACGAGAAGAGCTGGATCGCAGCTCACGACGACGTCCTCACCATCCGCCACACCGCGGAGGACGGCACTGTCACGGTGCTCAAGGACAACCTCAAGGTGCTGCCGCGCGAGATCGTCGACGCGACGTTCCTGTCGGCAGCCGCGCTGGACGCCTTCCTCGCGGAGACGCTCGAGACCGCCAAGAACGACGATGTGCTCTATTCGGTGCACCTCAAGGCGACCATGATGAAAGTCTCCGACCCGATCATCTTCGGTCACGTCGTCAAGGCGTTCTTCGCCGACGTGTTCGCCCGCTTCGGCGACCAGCTCGCCGCCGCGGGTCTCAGCGCGAACGATGGGCTCGGCTCGATCCTCGCGGGGCTTTCGAACATCGACGGTGGCGCAGAGGTCGCGGCCGACTTCGCCAAGGCGATCGAGAACGGCCCCCGCCTGTCGTACGTCAACTCCGACAAGGGCATCACGAACCTGCACGTCCCCTCGGACGTCATCGTGGACGCCTCGATGCCCGCGCTGGTCCGCAACGGCGGCAAGCTGTGGGGC
This sequence comes from Microbacterium aerolatum, assembly GCF_007988825.1. Classification (GTDB taxonomy): domain Bacteria; phylum Actinomycetota; class Actinomycetes; order Actinomycetales; family Microbacteriaceae; genus Microbacterium; species Microbacterium aerolatum. The sequence goes on from NZ_BJUW01000009.1 coordinate 115,003, forward strand.
GCCGACGGCGGCGAGGACGACACGCTCGCCGTGATCCCCGACTCGTCGTACGCCGGCGTCTACCAGGCCGTGCTCGACGACGTGATCGCTAACGGTCCGCTGAACCCGGCGACCATCGGCACCGTCCCCAACGTCGGGCTCATGGCTCAGGCCGCCGAGGAGTACGGCAGCCACGACAAGACGTTCGAGATCGCCTCGGCCGGACGCGTCGAGGTCGTGGACGGCGACGGCACCGTCGTCATCGAGCACACCGTCGGCGCCGGCGACATCTGGCGCGCAACGCAGACCAAGCACATCCCGGTCATGGACTGGGTGCGCCTCGCTGTCTCGCGTGCGCAGGCGACCGGCGCCCCCGCGGTGTTCTGGCTCGACCTGAACCGCGCTCACGACGCGCAGCTGATCGCCAAGGTGCACCAGGCGCTCGCCACGCTCGACACCACGGGAGCGCAGATCTCGATCCTCGCGCCCGAGGAGGCGACCCGCTACACGCTCGCACGCATGCGTCACGGACTGGACACCATCTCGGTCACCGGCAACGTGCTGCGCGACTACCTCACCGACCTGTTCCCGATCCTCGAGGTCGGCACGTCGGCGAAGATGCTGAGCATCGTGCCGCTGCTCGCCGGCGGCGGTCTGTTCGAGACCGGCGCGGGTGGCTCGGCGCCGAAGCACGTGCAGCAGCTGGTCGAGGAGAACTACCTGCGCTGGGACTCGCTCGGCGAGTTCTTCGCGCTCGCCGCCTCGCTCGAGCACTTCGCGGACCGCACCGGAAACGAGAAGGCCCGCGTTCTCGCCGAGACGCTGGATGCCGCGACCGGCACCTTCCTCGAGGAGGACCGTTCGCCCGGCCGCAAGCTCGGCACGATCGACAACCGTGGCAGCCACTTCTACCTGGGCCTGTACTGGGCGCAGGAGCTGGCTGCGCAGTCGAAGGACGCCGAGCTCGCTGCGGCCTTCGCGCCGATCGCGGCCGATCTCACGGCCAAGGAGCAGGAGATCGTCGCCGAGCTCAACGGCGCCCAGGGCGCGGCCGTCGAGATCGGCGGCTACTACCGTCCGGACGCCGCCAAGGTCGCGCAGGTCATGCGCCCGTCGCAGACGCTGAACGGCATCATCGACGCCATCGCGTAAGCGCTGAACGACGTGTGGGGCGGATGCTGCGGCATCTGCCCCACACCCGTCTCCGGTGCCGGTTGCGAAGGATGCGCGTCGGCTTCGGCGAGGAGGTGGCGCTTTGTGTCGCTCGGTGGGCGCAGGAGCGGCAGTTGGCGACACCTGCCGTGTGGAGGCTCGTCGGCTTCGGCCGGGAGGTGGCGCTTTGTGCCGCTCGGTGGGCGCGGGAGCGGCAGTTGGCGACACCTGCCGTGGGGAGGCGCGTCGGCTTCGGCAGGGAGGTGGCGCTTTGTGCCGCTCGGTGGGCCCGGGAGCGGCAATTGGCGACACCTGCCGCGGGGCAACACCTGCCGCTAGGCAATACGTGAAGCGGCGTCAGCCGCGGCCGCTCACCAGTGGACGGAGACCTCGGTGCCCACGGGCGCCCAGTTGTACACGTACTCCGCCTGCCACACCGGCATGTTCACGCATCCGTGGCTCATCTGCTGGCCGAAGTTGTTGTGCCAGTAGGCGCCGTGGAAGGCGATGTCCGGTGCGAACCAGGTGTTGAACGGCACATCCTCTGTGACGTAGTCACGGCCGACCATGTCCTGGATCCGCGTGTGCGCGAACACCGTGAAGTTTCCAGTGGGGGTCGGCGTGGCCGGCAGGCCGGACGAGACCGGCCAGGAGTGCACCACGTTGCCGTTCTGGTACAGGACCGCGCGCTGGTTGCTGAGGTTCAGGTCGATGTACCGATGCAGCGTCGTCGTCGTGAATGCGGGCTCCGTCACCTCGAGCGCGTATGCCGCCTCGCCGTTCTGCAGCTGCTCCGCGAACTCCGACGCGGCCTGGCTGACATCGCCCAGCGCGCGGCCGTTGACGCCGGCGGTGATCTCGCTGAGCACGTCGCCGCCGGAGTTCACCACGACCTCGGCGTTCACGGGCTCGCGGTTCACGAGCCCTGGCAGCTTGTCGACGGTCGTCTGGATCGCGGCTTCGTCGGCCGTGATGCGCAGCTCGCCGTCGTCATCGACGACCTCGAGCCAGGTCGCCGCGACTTCCGGGGCCACCGGCACCGTGCGCTCTTCGCCCACATAGAAGCCGAGAGTGCCGAGCATGGTGTTCAGCTGGTCGGCGACGGTCGTCGCCTCGGCGTCGCTGACGGCGGCCGGGGCTTCAGCCGGGGCGCCGGAGTATGAAACGACGTCGCCGCCGTCGGTGATCGTCGAGGCGATCGAGGCGGTCAGGGCGTCGAGATCGACGCCGGTGCCGGATTCGGCGGGAGTGATGACGTACGACTTGGAAGCGGCGTCGAAGACGACTCCGGCGTCGACGGCATCCTCGTAGGTCGTAGGCAGCAGCGAGCGGAGCTTGTCATGCGCGACCTCGGTGTCGAGCGCGATGTCGGCCGCGATCGGGTCGGGCATCCACGCGCCGAGGTTCCACATCGGGTGCTCGGCGAATGCCTCGTTCGCCAGTGCAGCGGCGTCGACGGACGCGCCGAGGTCGGCACCGGTCACGGACGGGTCGCCGTTGACATCTGTGAACGCGACCTCCACGCCGGCGAGACGGGAGCTGACGACATCGGCAGCCGCACCGGGCGTGAGCCCGCCGACCGGGATGCCCGCGATCGTGGTGCCCGGCGCGATCAGAACCATCGACGCCGCACCCGCGGCGATGAGCAACGTGCCGACGCCGAGCCCGACCCAGAGGCCGGTCCGGCGCTTCTTCGGAGCCGGTTCGTACGGCGCCCAAGCCAGCGGCCTGTCACCGTCATTCGGCGGCAGAGTCCCTGTGATGATGGCGGTCTGGGCGGTGTCTGCACCCGGTGCTGCAACGAGATCGGTCACGAATTCACCCCCCGTGATTTAAACGCGACATTCCCCACTATCATACGTGGCGCGTGATAACAGGGAAGCAACGGTTCCGCAACTCAAGAAAGGCCCCGGGATCCGACGATCCCGGGGCCTGAAGATTCAGCGCTGATCGTCAGCTGCACAGCTCCTGGAGCGCCGTGGCCGATGCCGTCACATCGCCCGTGATGGCGCTGAGCTCGCCCGCCGCGGACATGTCCTGCTCCACGACGACCTGGGTGAGCAGGTCGCCGAGGGCCGTGAAGTCTTCGTAGACGGCAGCGGTGGCTTCCTTGACCTCTGCGTTGGAGACGCTGTCGACGGTCTCGCCGAGCGTTCCGACGAAGCTGTTGAACTGGTCGACGGTCGCCTGCGGGTCGGCCTCTGCGGCGGTCATGTCGATCTCGGACATCGCGCTGCTGGCCTCGGTCAGCTGGGGGATGACGATGCCACAGGCCTCTTCGACCGACTGATCGGTGGTGGTCTCCTCCGCCGGAGCCGAGTCGGCCGAGTCCGCCGAATCGTTCGCGGTGTCCTCTGCCGCTCCGCCCGAGCAGGCGGTGAGTCCGAGGATGGCGACGCTGGCGATGGCGAATGCGGCGATACGGCGGTTCATGTGTGTTCTTCCCTCATTGGTTGCACAGCACTCATCGTTGGCACGACGAGTGCTGTGCGATTCTCCGGTCGGGGAGCAGTCAAACACACTCACCAGGGGAACGACGATGGGGAGAATGACCCATCGCCGGCGAGTCAGCCTTCGACGATCGCGATTCCGTCGATCTCGACGAGCATCTCCTCGCGGGGGAGGCCGGTGAACACGGTGGTGCGCGACGGCAGCACGCCGCTGGGCGTGTGTGCGGTGACGAACTCGCCGTACGCGTCGTTCATCGCCGCGAAGTCCGAGCGCTGAGTGAGGTAGACGCGCAGCATGACGACGTCGTCGAAGGTCGCGCCGGACGCTTCGACGATGGCCTTGACGTTCTCCAGGGTGCGGGTGGTCTGGGCGGCGACATCGCCCTCGAAGAGGTACTCGCCGCTGGCCGGGTCGACGGGGCCCTGGCCGGACACCTGGACGAACGGCCCCTTGCGGACGCCCTGCGAGAAGGTGTGCGCGGGTGCGGGTGCGGAATCTGTCGTGATTCGGGTCTTCGTGCTCATGACGACAGCCTAGTAGCCTTGTTAGATGCCTCTACTAATTCCGGATCCGGTTGTCGGCGCATGGACGAAGGCGTTCCCCGCGCGAGCGCACGGCTTGAGATTGTCCGAGATCGCGGATGCCGATCTGAGGCTCTCGGAGTTCAGCACCCCGGTGATGACGGTGCACGCGGACGCGCTCGGACACAACGAACGAACCGTGTTCGACTGGGCGGCGGCTGCGGGCGTCGTGCTCGCGCCGCACGGCAAGACCACGATGGCGCCGGCTCTCTGGCAGCGGCTGCTGGATGCGGGCGCCTGGGGCATCACGGTCGCCACGCCATGGCAGGCGTCCGTCGCCATCGAAGCCGGCGTGCGCCGGGTGTTCATCGCGAACGCCGTGACGGATGCCGCGGCCGCCGCCGACCTCGGCAGGGCGCTCATCGCCGATCCCGATCTGCGGATCATCTGCTGGGCCGACTCGACGGACACCGTCGCCCTGCTCGCGAGCGCGGGCATCGAGCCGCGGCATCCGCTCGACGTCCTCGTCGAGCTCGGGGGCACCGGCGGGCGGACCGGCGCGCGAACCGTCGACGAAGGGGAGCGGATCGCCCAGGCCATCGCCGAGACCCCCGGACTGCGTCTGGCGGGCGTCGGCGGCTACGAGGGGCCGTTCGGTCCCGACCGCAGCGCGGAATCCGTGCAGGCCGTCGACGCCTACCTCGGCACGATCGTCGAACTGCACCGGCGGCTGTCCTATCCGGACGTCGACCGGCCCATTCTCACGGCCGGCGGCAGCGCGTTCCCCGATCGGGTCGCCGCCGTCTTCGCTCCACTCAACGATGAGGCCGAGATCGTGGTGCGATCGGGCGCCTTCCAGATCCACGACGACGGCTTCTACTCACGCATGTCGCCGTTCGGTCCGCTGACCGGCACCGCGCCGCTGCGCTCCGCCATGCACGCCTGGGCGCGGGTCGTCTCGCAGCCCGAACCCGGCCTGGCACTGCTGGATGCCGGCCGTCGCGATGTGCCCTTCGACATCGACCTTCCCGTGCCGCAGTCCGTCCGCGGCGAGATCACCGCGCTGAACGACCAGCACGCCTTCCTGCATCTCGAACCGGGCGCCCAGGCCCCTGTCGGCACAGTCGTGCGCCTCGGGCTCTCGCACCCGTGCACGGCGTTCGACAAGTGGCGCGTCATCCCGCTGATCGACGACCCGGATGCCGACGACCCGCGCGTGATCGGTGCGGTGGCGACATGCTTCTGAGCAGCGAACACGCCGCTGCCGGGCGGGTGCGCGTCTACCGCGGTGCGATCGTCGTCGACGGGACGGGCGCCGAGCGCTACCGGGCGGATGTCGCGGTCGAAGGCGAGCGGGTCGTCGCCGTGCTCCGGGCCGGAGACGATCGCACCCTCGAGCTGCCGGACGGCGCCGTCGAGATCGATGCCGAGGGCTTCGTCCTGGCCCCCGGATTCATCGACATGCACGCGCACAGCGACCTCGCGGTGCTGACGGGAGCGGCGCATCAGGCGAAGATCCGGCAGGGCGTGACGACAGAGGTCATCGGCCAGGACGGGCTCGGCTACGCGCCGCTCGACGACGCTGCGGCATCCGTCATCCCGGCGCAGATCGCGGGCTGGAACGGGATGCCTGCCGACGTGCCCTGGCGGACGATGGGCGACCTGCTCGCCGCGATCGACGATGCGACGGCCGCGAACGCGGCCGTGCTCGTGCCGCAGGGGAACCTCCGCATGATGACGGTCGGGCACGAGAACAGGCCGGCGACCCCGGATGAGGTCCAGGCCATGTGCGCGCTGCTGGGCGCGGCGCTTGATGCCGGTGCGTTCGGCATGTCGAGCGGCCTCACCTACACCCCCGGGATGTACGCCTCGACGGAGGAGCTCGAGGCGCTCTGCCGCGTCGTGGCCGAGCGCGGCGGTTACTGGGCGCCGCACACGCGCAGCTACGGCGGGGGAGCGCTGGACGCCTACCGCGAGGCGCTCGACATCGGGCGCCGCACCGGATGCCCCGTGCACCTCACGCACGCCACGATGAACTTCGCGCCCAACCGCGGTCGCGCCGACGATCTGCTCGCCCTCGTCGACGAGGCGATCGCGGACGGCGTCGACGTCACCCTCGACACCTATCCGTATCTGCCGGGCGCCACCACGCTCGCGGCCCTGCTGCCGAGCAGGCTGGCCGGTGGAGGCGACCTCATCGCCGCCATCCGCTCGCTCGATTCCGACGGACGCGAGCAGGTGCGCGTCGAGCTCGAGGAGATCGGCTGCGACGGCTTCCACGGCGAGCGTGCGGACTGGTCGCGGATCGAGATCTCCGGCGCCGCGAACCCGGCTCTGGCCGGACTCGTCGGGCGCACCGTCGCGCAGATCGCCGCCGACGAGGGACGCCGCGCGGTCGACGTCGTGCTCGACACCATCGTCGAGGATGCCGGCGCCACCGGCATCCTGATGCATATCGGCGACGAGGAGAACGTCCGCGCGATCATGCGGCACCCCCGCCACAGCGGCGGCAGCGACGGCATCCTGATCGGCGCGAAGCCGCACCCGCGCGGCTCCGGCACGTTCCCGCGCTACCTCGGCCACTACGTGCGCGAGCTCGGCGTGCTGAGCCTGGAGCAGGCGGTGCAGCACCTCTCAGGCACCCCCGCGCGCCGGCTCGGCCTGCACCGCGGCGACGCACCACGCGGCGTGATCCGCGAGGGCGCCGCCGCCGACCTCGTGCTCTTCGATCCGGAGACCATCGCCGCAGGCGCCACGTTCGACGACCCGCGAGCGACGCCCGCCGGGGTCGGCGAGGTGCTCGTCGCCGGAATCCCGGTCGTCACCGACGGCGACGTCACCGGTGCGACCCCGGGACGCGCACTGCGGATGCCGCCACCGCCGCACCGCGCGACGGTTCCGTTCATCGACGCGGTGATCGACGCTCAGGCTCCGCCCTTCGTCCTGGGCGCCGGCGCTCCCGTCGACGCGCCGGAGGCTCTCGCGGGCACTGCGACGATTCTGCGCGAGGCGCTCGGGCTCGGCGGGGACGTCGATCCGGATGCGCCGCGGATCGTCTTGCGCGTCGACGAAGAACTCGGCGCTGAGGAGTCCTTCCGCGTCGACGTCACCGCCGATCGCGTCGAGCTCACCGGGGCCGCACCGGTCGGCGTCTTCCGCGCCGCGATGACGCTGCGACAGATGTGCGCTCCCGAGGGCGCGATCGCGACGCGCATCCCGGCGGGCGCCTGGCGGGGGGCGCCGGCGTACGGATGGCGGGGAGCGATGCTCGACGTCGCCCGGCACTTCCGGCCCGCAGACGACATCCGCCGCCTCATCGACCTGCTGGCGGCGCACCACCTGAACGTGCTGCACCTGCACCTCACCGACGATCAGGGCTGGCGGTTCGAGGTGCCGGGATACCCGCGCCTCACCGACATCGGCGCGCGACGCGACGCCACCCAGGTCGGTCACGGCCCGCTCGCCACGGTCGAGGCCGGGGTGCACGAGGGCCACTACACGACCGCCGAGCTGCGCGGGCTCGTCGAATACGCCGCCGAGCGCTTCATCACCCTCGTGCCCGAGGTCGAGCTCCCCGGTCACGTGCAGGCCGCGCTCGCCGCCTATCCGGAGCTGGGTAACACCGACATCGGGGATCCGATCACGGCGCCGTGGGAGAGGTTCGGGGTGAATCCGCGCGTCCTCGCGCCGACGGAGGACGCGCTCGCCTTCGGCCGCGCGGCCATCGATTCGCTGTGTGATGTGTTCGACTCGCCGTGGATCGGCATCGGCGGCGACGAGGTCCCCGTCGACGAGTGGGCGCAGAGCCCTGCGGCAGTCGAGCGGATGCGGGAACTCGGGCTCGCTGCGGCGCACGAGGTGCAGCCGTGGTTCACCCGACACTTCGTCGACCATGTCCGCTCGCGCGGACGTACGGCTCTGGCATGGGATGAGGTGCTCGAGGGTGTCGTGCCCGACGGCGTCCGCATCCTCGCCTGGCGAGGGCCGGTGGCGATGGCGGAGGCGCTGCGCCGAGGCATCCCGGTCATCGGCTGCCCCGACATGAACGTCTATCTCGATTACCGGCAGTCGGAGGCGACGGATGAGCCCGTGCCTGTGGGCCCGCCGCTGACGATCGAGGGCGCATACGCGCTGCGCCTTCCGGACGGCGTCGCCGGAGGGCAGGCGAACACCTGGACCGAGCACCTGCCCACCCGCGACCGAGTGGACTTCGCGATGTTCCCCCGGCTGAGCGCGATCGCCGAACGGCTCTGGGCCGGCGGCGAGCCTGCTGACGTGGAGGAGTTCCTCCGTCGTCTGCCCACGCACCTGCGGCGACTCGAGGCCGCCGGTGTGCAGTATCGTCAGCTCAGCGGCCCGACCCCGGCGCAGCGCAGAGCGGGCATACCCGGAAAGCCGATGAGCGCGGCCGATCGCGAGCGGATCGTGGACGAACTCGTTTCCGGTCTCCGACTTGCGGAAACCTCCGTTCGTAAGGTGTACTAACAAACATGTCCGTTTCGGAGGAGCCACGGCAGCCGACCCCTGCCGAGAATGTCAGCGCGCAGCGGCATGCCTTCGGGCCCGCGCGCCACCTGCGTTCGCGCGCCAAGGTCCTTCCCGAGCACGCACGCGGGCACAACCGCGCGCTCGTGCTGCAGACGCTGTATCACTCCGGCTCGATGAGCCGCGCCGACCTGTCCAGGGAGACCGGTCTGACGCGCGTGACCATCTCGGATCTCGTGTCCGAGTTCATCGCCGACGGCATCGTCGTCGAGCTCGGCATCCGCGAGACGGTGGGCCCGGGCAAGCCTCCCATCCTCATCGACATCGACCGGCTCGGCCACCAGATCATCGGTCTCGACCTCTCCGACGCGGAGGTGCTCCGCGGAGCGGTGATCAGCCTTGACGGAGACGTGCTGCAGCGGCGCGAGGTCGCCCGCCCGGCCAAGTCCGACGGCGCCGCGGCCTACGCCGCCGTGCTGGGCCTCGCACGCGAGCTGGTCGGCGCCGCCACGACCGCGTTGCTCGGCGTCGGCATCGGCACCCCTGGCGTCGTCCGTCCTGACGGGGTCGTGGTCAGCTCGCCGAACCTGGGCTGGACCGATTTCGCGCTGGAGGCGCAGCTCGGGCTCGACCTCGACCTGCCGGTGCTCGCGCGGAACGACGCGAACGCCGCGGTGCTCGCCGAGTACACCTTCGGCGATGCACGGTCGGACTTCATCCTCATCAAGATCGGCGTCGGCGTCGGAGCCGGTCTCATCGCCGGCAGCCAGCCGTTGGTCGGCAGCCGCTTCGCCGCGGGCGAGATCGGGCACGTGGTCGTCGGCACCGACGGCGGCCCGCGGTGCGTCTGCGGAAGAGACGGCTGCCTGGAGGCGTGGCTGAGCGTCACACGGCTCCGCGGCGAGGTCGAGGCGCACCCCGAGTCGCGTGAGGCGATCCTGCGCGATGCCGGCGCGCGCATGGCGATCGCCGTCGCGCCGATCGTGACCGCCCTCGATCTGTCGGAGGTCGTCCTCTCCGGCCCCGCCGACCTGCTGGACGGCCCGTTCATCCAGGCCGCCACCGAGACACTGCGCGCCCGCACTCTCGAGGGCGTCTTCGACGACGTCGTCATCCGCCTCACCCGCCAGGACGACATCGTGCTGCGCGGCGCCGCGGTCATGGTGCTCTCCAGTCAGCTGGGAGTCTCGTAGTGACATCAGCCATGCCGACCGCGAGCGCCGGCGGGCCCATCCGCGTCGGCCTCGACATCGGAGGGACCAAGACGGATGCTGTCGCCATCGCCGGCGACGACATCATCGGGCGCATCCGCCGAGCCTCCGGACATGGCGACGAAGCGGTCATCGCGAACGTGGTCGACAGCGTCCGTGAGCTGCAGGCCGAAGCGGGATTCGACCTCGCCGATGTGCGCAGCGTCGGCGTCGGCATCCCCGGTCTGGTCGACGCGGCGAAGGGCCGCGTGCTCCACGCCGTCAACCTCGGCGTCGAGACGCTCGATCTCGCGGCGCTGTCCGGTGCGCGGCTCGGCGTCCCGGTCGCGGTCGAGAACGACGTCAAGGCTGCGGCACTCGGCGCCGCCGCGATCCGCGGAGCGAACACCGGCACCTCGATGGCGTACCTGAACCTCGGCACCGGCGTCGCAGCTGGCATCGTCACCGGCGGCGTGCTGTGGCGCGGTGCGCGCGGCACCGCCGGCGAGGTCGGGCACATCTCCGTCGACCCCGCAGGACGACTGTGCACGTGCGGTCAGCGCGGCTGTGTCGAGACTCTGTGCGGCGGGGGAGCGCTCGCTCGTGCGTGGGGGCGCCCCGGTGCGCTTCCGGTACGCGACATCTTCGACGCCGCGGACCAGGGCGACACCGAGGCCCTGCTCCTGCGCGCCGACCTCTCGCGGGGCGCCGCAGCAGCCGTGCGGATCCTTGTGCTCAGCGCCGACGTCGAGACGGTCGTCATCGGGGGCGGACTCACCGCTCTCGGAGAACGCCTCGGCGATGGCATCCGCACCGCACTCATCGCCGATGCCGCCGGCTCGCCGTTCCTGCGGTCGCTGAGACTCGATGAGAGAATCGAGATGCTTCCTTCCGGTTCCCCTGCGGCCGCCCTCGGCGCCGCGCTGGTCGGTTCGCACGTTCCCGAACAGGAGATCGCCGTACATGGCTGAAGTCGTCATCGTCGAAAGCGCCGGCGCTGCCGGTGCACTGGTCGCAGATGAGATCGTCCGCCTGATCAATCAGAAGCCGGATGCCGTGCTCGGGCTTGCGACCGGATCGACCCCGCTGCCGGTCTACCAGGCGCTGCACGGTCGGCTCGCCGGCACCGACGTGTCACAGGTGCGAGGGTTCGCGCTGGACGAGTACGTCGGCATCGACCCCACACATCCCGAGAGCTACCGGTCGGTCATCACGCGCGAAGTCGTCGAGCCCCTCGGGCTCGACCCGGACCGCATCAAGACGCCGAACGGCGCGCAGGACGGCATCGAGCACGCCGGTGATGACTACGAGGCAGCGATCGAGGCGGCCGGCGGCGTCGACCTGCAGATCCTCGGTATCGGCACGGACGGACACATCGGCTTCAACGAGCCGGGCTCGTCGTTCGCCTCCCGGACGCGGGTGAAGACGCTCACCCAGCAGACCCGCAAGGACAACGCACGCTTCTTCGACTCGATCGACGACGTTCCCATGCACTGCATCACCCAGGGACTCGGCACGATCCTTCGTGCGCGTCACCTCGTGCTGCTCGCGTTCGGCGAGGGCAAGGCGCGTGCCGTCGCAGAGGCCGTCGAGGGGCCGGTCAGCGCGATCCTGCCGGGATCGGCGGTGCAGCTGCACGAGCATGTCACCGTGGTCGTCGACGAGGCCGCCGCCTCTCAACTGAAGCTTGCGGACTACTACCGGTACACGTTCGACAACAAGCCGGACTGGCAGGGGATCTAAGCCCGCTCGAACGCTTCGACGGGCTCAGCGACCGAAGGTCATCCGGCTGTTCCCTGAGCCTGTCGAAGGCCGGGCCAGGCGATCGGGAGCAGATGCTCCAGGCTCAGCGGCGCGAGCTCGAGCGAGCCGATCTGGTCGGCGGTGATCCACCGCAGCTCGGCGAGCTCGGCCTGCACGGTGACGGCATCCGCGTCGATCGTGAGGGAGAACGCGTCGGCGACCACGCGGTGACCGGGCTCGTTCGCGGCCGCTGACACGAACCGGCCCAGCGGTGCCAGAGCGTGCTCGTCGACCCGTAGCCCGAGTTCCTCGTCGAGCTCTCGTGCGAGCGTCTGCGCGGGGCTCTCGCCGGCCTCCGGCTTGCCGCCGGGCTGCATGAACGCCGTGGTGCCCTGCTTGCGCACGACCAGTACACGGCCTGCCCCGTCGTCGATGATCGCGGCACTCACATGGATGTCAGGCACGGGCGAACACCTTTCCCTGGTTCAGGATGCCGAGCGGGTCGAAGACGGCCTTGATCTGCCGTTGCAGCTCCCACTGATCGTCTCCGAGCTCCTCGGCGAGCCAGCGGCTCTTCAGCATCCCGATCCCGTGCTCGCCGGTGAGCGTGCCGCCCAGCCGGATCGCGGCGCGGAACAGTTCGTCCGCGGCCGCCCAGATCCGCTCGGGAACCTCGGCCCCCTCGAAGATGAAGTTCGGGTGCAGGTTGCCGTCGCCGGCGTGCGCGACGGTCGGGATCGTCAGACCGTAGGCCGCCTCGATGCGGCTGATCTCGTCGAACATGGCCGGCAGTGCGCTGCGCGGAACCGAGACGTCCTCGATCAGCGTCGTGCCGAGGGCCGCCATCGCGCCGTGCATGGCGCGGCGGATGGCGAGCAGCCGCTCGCCCTCTGCGCGATCCTGCGTGAGCGTCACCCGGCCACCGACCGCGCCGAGCGTCGCCGCGATGCGGTCGGCTTCCGCCGCCGCGGCGGGGCCGTCGGTCTGGATCGTCAGCTGGGAAGTGCCGGCGTCAGGTGCCGGGAGGGCGAGGTGGGCATGGACCGCGGCGAGGCACGTGGCATCTATGAGCTCCATGATCGCCGGCTGCGCACCGGATGCCGTGACCGCCGCCGAGCCGGCTGCAGCGGCGCGCACGGTGGGGAACAGGGCCGTCAAGGTGCAGATCTCGCCCTCGACGAGCCGGCGGAGCTTGAGCGTCGCGCCGACCACGACGCCGAGCGTGCCCTCCGACCCGATGACGAGCGAGGTGAGATCGAGGCCGGTCACGCCCTTCACGCTGCGGTGCCCGAGGTGCAGGAGGCGCCCGTCGGCGAGCACGAGATCCACGCCGAGCACCGCGTCGCGGACGACGCCGTACTTCGCGCACAGCAGTCCGCCTGCGCCGGTGGCGATGTTGCCGCCGACGGTGGAGATGTCGCGGCTGGCCGGATCCGGCGGCCACCACAGCCCCTCGCCGGCGAGCAGGGCGTTCAGCTCGGCGTTCAGGATGCCGGGTTCGACGACCGCGATCAGGTCGTCCTGCCGGACCTCGAGAACCCGGTTCATCTGCGTTGTCGACAGCACGATCTCACCGGGACCGGCGTTCGCGCCGCCCGCGAGTCCTGTACCCGCGCCGCGGACGACGACGGGCGTGCGCGTCTCGGTCGCGATCCGCATCACCTGCTGGACCTCGGCAACGGTGCGGGCGTGCACGACGGCCAGCGGGCGGCCGGGGGACCGGTGCCCAGAGCTGTCAGCGCGCGCGGCCTCGAGCGCGTCCTCGGTGACATCGACGATGTCTCCGAGCGCGTCCCGCAGGACCGCGGCGACGGTCACTGCAGATTTCTCCGACCGGCGAAGAGCCCGGCGGCCACGGCGACGACGGCGAATGCGATGCCCGCCCATGCCTGGCCCATCGACCACCACGCCAGCGTCACACCCGCGTAGATCAGCAGCTCGACCGCGGCACGGATGAACGGATGCAGGCGAAGAACCGGTCGCGGCGAGAGGAACAGCGCCCACATCAGCAGCACGATCACGGGCGCTCCGATGCCGAGCACCAGGTTCCACGGGAACTCCCACATCGCGAAGCCCCAGAGCGCCAGCGATGCGAGCGCCGCGATCAGGACGATGGCCCGGATGATGTCGAGAGGAGTGAGGTTCGGACGGGTGACACCGGGCACGGCGTCGGGAGCTTCGGACATGCTCCCAGTCTATTCGGCGGGTGCGGTGGCCACGGTCGCGGTGGCGGTCTCGGGCTCGGCCATGGCGGCCGCGTCGGTCTCCGCTGGGGTGGCCGTGACGGAAACCGTCTCCGGAGCGGGGTCCTCGGCGACCGTCGCTTCGTTCGCGGCGGCTGCATCGTCGGTCACCGTCGAATCGTCGACGACCGGGTCGTCCGCGTCCGGACCCGAAGACGGCGGTGGTACCGGTGTCCCGGCATCCGATTCAGGCGTCTCGGGCAACGGGCATGGCGGCCCGTCGTAGAGGTCGTTCAGCCCGATGGCGACAACCTCGCCCCGTACGTCGTCGACGATATAGCTCAGTGTCACTGGGGCGTGGGACGCGATCTGCTCGTCGGTGGGCTGCAGAACAGCGGTGCCGGTGCCATCGCCCGCCAGAATTGCGGTGTAGGTGCTGTCGGTCACGACTCCGTCGATATCGATCCGGACCTTGGCATTCGCGACGCCAGTGAGCGGCACCGAATATTCGGTGATCGGGCGCAGCTCGTCACCGGAGCAGGTCCGATCGGCCGGTCCCCACGTCGGCACGCCGGCAGGAACGCCGGGCTCGGGCGTAGGACTCGGGTTCACGGGCGGGTTCGGTTTGACCGGCGGTTCGGTCGCCTCGCTGCTGTCGCCGCCTTCCACGCGCTCATCGGATGCGCCGGCATCGGCCGTCGGCGGGACGCCGTCGGCTTTCGGGGCTGCCTTCGGCGCGGTGTCGACCTTCTTATCCTCCGGCGCGTCTTCGCTCAGCTCGAGAAGGAACCTGTCCTCTGAATCGACCTCGCCGTTGGGCGACACCTCGGAGGAGATCGACGAGCCGTCGGCGTCTCCAGCGCTGGGGAGCGACGTCACCGGGCTGGCATTGACGAGACCGGGAACGATCGTCGCCGCCGCGACGACACCGGCGACGACGAGGGCGGCCGAGCCTGCCCCGACCAGCGCACCGATCCCGGTGATCGTGCCGCCGGGAGTCGCGCTTGCACCGGTCATGGCGGCCGTGATGTCGCGAGGGCCTGCGGCGGTTCCACCGAAGGCGACCACGCTGGACGGCATCGGCTCGGTCGCGCCTGCGGGGATCCCGCCGGCCTGGACCATCGCCGTGTAGCCGGCGGCGGCGCTGATGCCGAGCACGAGCGGGAGCAGGACGGCGGCCAGACGGCCTGCGACATCCTTCGCAGCCTCTGCGACGACGAGACAGCGTGCGCAGTCCTCGAAATGCCGGTCGGCGCGCTGCAGATCGCGAGTGCTGAGGTTGCCGCGCGAGTGCGCACCGATGTGCCCGATGACCCAGTGGCATTCGGAATCGGATGCCGTGCTGCGCAGCTGCACCTGGAGCCACGCTTCGCGGAACCCCTCGCGCGCGCGGGATGCGAGCTGCGAGACAGCTCCCGCGCGCATCCCGAGCAGCGGTGCGGCCTGCGCGGCATCCATCTGCTCGATGTCGGCGTACCAGAGGACTTCCTGCCAGCGTGCGGGCAGGCCGCGGAACGCCTGCGCGGTCAGCGCGGGATCAAGAGCCTCAGTCGACGAGAGCTCAGCGCTGTCGGGATCGGTGACGGTCTCGAGCTCCTCCGTGACAGTGTCGCGGCTGGGACGGCCCCACGCGGCGGCGGTGTTGCGGATGGTTGTGAACAGGTGGGCCCGGAACGATCCGTTCGGGCCGCTGCCCTTGAGGATGGCCTGGTGGATCCGCGTGAAGGATTCCTGAACCAGTTCGCCGGGGTCGATGCTGGACGTGATCGACTGCGCGGCGGCGATGCCCGACGAGTGGTGTCGTCGCCACAGCTCAGCGAAGGCCGTGCCGGCACCCGAGCGGGCGCGAAGGATCAGCTCGGCGTCTGCGGCCGATTCGGTGTGGAAGGTCTCGTTCTGGTTGCGCACTGTCATCCGTATGCTGCGGAGTGGTTTCTCCGCATGACGAGGCGCGTGCGCCGGTTCTGCGTCACGCGCCCGAGCCATTCTCCCTCGAAATCACGAGTGAGGCCAGCCCTGTTGATAACTCGCATCCGACTCATTGAAGATTCCGCGATTGCGCCCAGTCAAGACAGCCGCGCGCCGGTCTGCACATGGACCACGCGCAGTCGTTCGTCCAGCAGGACGGCGTCGGCCAGGAAGCCGGGAGCGAGCGCGCCGACCTGCGCTCCGACCCCGATCGCCTCCGCAGGGGTCTGAGTGAGCGCGCGCACCGCGTCGGTGAGCGGTACTCCGGCCTGGACGGTCCGCTGCAATGCGACATCCTGAGTGAGCGTCGAGCCTGCGATGGAGCCGGTGTCGTCGGCGCGGGCGATGCCGTCGGCCACCGTGACTCGCACCGCTCCGAGGTCGTAGTGACCGTCCGCGCTGCCGGCCGCGGCCATTGCATCCGTCACGAGCGCCACGCGGCCCGGGGCCGAATCGAACAGCAGCTTGATGACCGTCGGGTCCAGGTGCACGTTGTCGGCGATCGCCTCCAGCACGACGCGGTGGTCGGCGGCGGCCGCCAGCACGGGTCCGGGAGCGCGGTGATGGATGCCGGGCATCGCATTGAACGCGTGGGTGAGGATCGTGGCACCGGCCTCGAACGCGGCGGCCGCCCTCGCGGCATCCGCGTTGGTGTGACCGACGGCCGCTGCCGCACCAGCGGCGACGATCAGGCGGATCGCGTCGATCCCGCCGGGGAGCTCCGGGGCGATCGTGACCTGGCGCACCGTGCCGCGACCGGCATCCAGAAGCCGCTGAACATCCGCGGCCACCGGGTCGCGCAGCAGCGACGGCTCGTGAGCGCCGTGGTGCCCCGGATCGAGGAACGGACCCTCCAGGTGCGAGCCGAGAATGTCGGCATCCGTCTGCATGAGATCCGCGATCTCGCCGACCCTGCGCGCGAGATCGTCGAGCGGTGCGGTCACCAGCGAGACGACCGCGCGGGTCGTGCCGTGCGCCCGGTGCAGATCGCGGGCGGTCCGGATCGCGTCGATGCCGTCGTCGAAGGATGCTCCTGCACCGCCGTGGCCGTGGATGTCGATGAACCCGGGCGTGAGGATGGCGCCGGTGCCGGCGGCGTCCGTCGCGTCGATGACCGTGTCGGCATCGGTCCAGTCGGAGCCCGTGCCGACGGCTGCGACCGATCCGTTCTCGAAGCGCACCCACGCATCTGCCGTCTCGGTGCCGCCGGTGATCAGACGGGCGGAGTGGATGACGGTTGAGACCATGAACAAAACCTACCTCGCGCGGGGGAGTCCGCTATGCTCGAACCGTCGCGACTGGCGTCTGGGTGGGTCACCACCGGGGAGCGACCGTTACGGAATTCGACCGCGCGCCTGGGCCGATGACATCCACACCCGATGGCAGTTTCCGCAACGAAAGAGGACGACATGACCGATCCGTACTTCAACGCCCCGCTCTCCGAGGTCGATCCGGAGATCGCCGAGGTCCTCGACCGCGAGCTGAACCGTCAGCGCACGTTCCTCGAGATGATCGCCTCCGAGAACTTCGTGCCCGTCTCCGTGCTGCAGTCGCAGGGGTCGGTGCTCACCAACAAGTACGCCGAGGGCTACCCCGGCCGCCGCTATTACGGCGGTTGCGAAGAGGTCGACGTCGCCGAGTCCCTCGCGATCGAGCGGGTCAAGGCGCTGTTCGGCGCGGAGTTCGCGAACGTCCAGCCGCACTCCGGCGCCACCGCGAACGCCGCCGTCATGCACGCCATCGCCCGCCCCGGCGACACGCTCCTGGGCCTGTCGCTCGACCACGGCGGCCACCTCACGCACGGCATGAAGATCAACTTCTCCGGCCGCCTGTACGACATCGTCGCGTACGGCGTCGACCCGGAGACCTCGCTCGTCGACATGGACGAGGTGCGCCGCCTGGCCATCGAGCACAAGCCCAAGGTCATCGTCGCCGGCTGGTCGGCGTACCCGCGTCAGCTGGACTTCGCGAAGTTCCGCGAGATCGCCGATGAGGTCGGCGCCTACCTGTGGGTCGACATGGCGCACTTCGCCGGTCTCGTCGCCGCGGGGCTGCACCCCAACCCGGTGCCCCACGCGCACGTCGTCTCGTCGACGGTGCACAAGACGATCGGCGGCCCCCGCTCGGGCTTCATCCTGTCGAACGACGCCGACATCGCGAAGAAGGTCAACTCCGCCGTGTTCCCGGGCCAGCAGGGCGGACCGCTCATGCACGTCATCGCCGCGAAGGCCACGGCGTTCAAGCTCGCAGCGACCCCCGAGTTCAAGGACCGTCAGCAGCGCACGCTCAGCGGTGCGAGCATCCTCGCCGATCGCCTCACCCAGCAGGACGTCAAGGATGCCGGCATCGCGGTGCGCTCCGGCGGCACCGACGTGCACCTCGTGCTCGTCGACCTGCGGGATGCCGCGATCGACGGCAAGCAGGCCGAAGACCTGCTGCACGACATCCACATCACCGTGAACCGCAACGCAGTCCCGAACGACCCTCGCCCGCCGATGGTCACCTCGGGTCTGCGCATCGGCACGGCGGCGCTCGCGACGCGCGGGTTCGGGGATGCCGAGTTCACCGAGGTCGCCGACATCATCGCCCTGGCTCTGCTGCCCGAAGCGGATGCTGCAGCGCTCAAGGCCAGGGTCGATGCCCTCGCGACGTCGTTCCCCCTGTACCCCGACCTGCAGCAGTAACCCCCCGACCCCCACCTCCTGCCCGCGAGACTGCATTCCGCGGCCGAGATCGCCGGAATCGCCGTGCATCTCATCCGCGGAATGCAATCTCGGGGAGGCAGCGCTGACGATTGGAGCGTGACATGACCGCGCAGACACTGGACGGCAAGACCGCAGCCGCTGAGATCCGCAGCGAGCTCACCGAGCGGGTCGCGGCGCTTAAGGCGCAGGGCATCACCCCCGGCATCGCCACGGTGCTCGTCGGAGCGGACCCGGCATCCCAGCTGTACGTCGGGATGAAGCACCGGCAGTCCGAGGCCATCGGCATGAACTCGATCCAGCGCGAGCTGCCGGCGGATGCCACGCAGGAAGAGGTCGAGGCGCTGATCGACGAGCTCAACGCCGACCCGGACTGCCACGGCTACATCGTGCAGCTGCCGCTTCCGAAGCACATCGACACCGACCGCATCCTCGAGCGCATCGATCCGGCCAAGGATGCCGACGGCCTCCACCCGACCAATCTCGGCCGACTCGTGCTGAACGTGAACGCTCCGATCCACACGCCGCTGCCGTGCACACCGCGCGGCGTGATCGAGCTGCTGCTGCGCAACGACTACGACCTGAAGGGCAAGCACGTCGTGGTCGTCGGCCGCGGCGTGACGATCGGACGCCCGATGGGACTGCTGCTGACCCGCCGCGACATCAACGCGACCGTGACGCAGGTGCACACCGGCACGCCCGACATGGCGCCGTACCTCCGCATGGCCGACGTGATCGTCGCCGGGGCGGGCGTCAAGCACCTCGTCCGCGCGGAGGACGTCAAGCCCGGTGCCGCCGTGCTCGATGTCGGAGTGACCCGCGAGGACGACCCGGAGACCGGCAAGAGCAAGGTGTTCGGCGACGTGCATCCCGACGTCGCGGAGGTCGCCGGCTACCTGTCGCCCAACCCCGGTGGAGTCGGGCCGATGACCGTCGCGCTGCTGATGACGAACGTGGTCGAGGCAGCGGAGCGGGCTGCAGCGGCAGCGGGTTGAGGTAGCGGTTTCGACTCGCTGCGCTCGCTCAACCCGTTTCGTCTCCGACGGCTGCGCCGTCTCCGCTCAACGCCCGCACCAAGGTTCAACGCCCGCCTTTAGGGTCAACGCCCCGCGCTAGAAGCTCGGACGTTAGAGCTCGTCGAGCATGCGGCGCTGTTCGGGTGTGAGCCCGTCATTCAGCTCGTCGCGCCCGGCCTTCGCCGCCGGCGACGGGGACGGGGAAGAAGAAGGGGCGGATGCCTTGGCATCCCGACGACCGACCCGGGCGGAGACCGACCCGATGACCTCGCCGGTCTTCGCCTCGATCCGATCGTCGATCTGGTCGTAGATGACCCACGCGAGCAGCAGATACAGCGGCGGGAGCACGTAACCCCAGAACCAGCCGCTGACGTTCACGCCGCTCAGCAGCACCGTGAGCACCCACACGATCAGCTCGACGACGAAGACCAGCACGTACTGGACGACCTTCTCGCCGATCTTCGTGCGGGACCCGGTCGACTTCGCCGCGGCGCCGCGGAAGGCCTTCAGCAGCGTCGGCTTCAGCGCCAGCGTCGCGAGCGTGAGGATGACGGCGGCCCACAGCGCGTTCCAACCGACCGCCACGCTGCGCATGAGCAGCCCGATCAGCAGCAGGACGACGACGTTGAAGACGTAGAGCGAGACGGCGCGGATCAGCCAGTTCTTCATGAGCCTGCGCTCCCTTCGATGCCGGTGATGCGGGCCTGTTCGTCGAAGCGGAACGTCACAGAGCCCGAGTCGTCGCTGACGGTCGCGCCCGTGAACTCCTCATCGGTCCACTGCATGTTCCAGCCGGCCAGGCGCGCGGCATCCCACACCGAGGAGCGCGCATCGCTCAGGTTCAGGCCGGAGAGGATGCGGGGCAGCTTGGCGGCCGCCTCGGCGACGGTGGTGGCAGGGATCGGAGCATCGAGCAGGAACACGGCGCGCGTTCCGCCGCCGATCGGTGCGGCGAAGTACGGCGAGCGTCCGGTGATCTCCACGGCGATCGTGCCGATCTGGTGCGCCGCGTCGGCGATCCAGGCGTCGAGGTCGTCCCCGGCATCCTCCGGGAAGGAGAGCTCCGACTGCGTGAGTTCGGTCAGCCCGTACTGCGCGCCATAGTCCCGCAGCTGCGCGGCGATTCCCTGCGGGTCGCCCTGCGGGTGCGCCCATGCCCACAGCAGGGAACGCGGCCCCGGTGCGATCGTCGCGACCAGGTGCGGGCGGGTGACGAGCGTGCGCGAGGGGTCTGACGTCGCGCTGAAGGTCAGCGTTCCGGCAGCCATGTCGGCATCCCACCGGTGCTCGCCGAGCGCGTCGACGGCGTCGGTGAGCGCATCCTGGCGGAGAGAGGCGAAGAGAGCTGCGCGGTCGGCGAGGGGCTGCAGGGCTGCGAAGGTCATGCGACCAGTCTGGCCGCAGTCCCTATGATTCCGCCACCACGCGCGGCGCGCTCGATCCGCGCGGCGCCGGTCATAGACTCGATCACGATGATGACGCCTCGCTCCGGTCGCCCGTTCTCCCTCTCCGGCCACGGTTACGAGGCGGAGGTCGCCGCCGTCGGCGCCACGCTGCGGATGCTGCGCCACGACCACCGTGACCTCGTGGTCCCCTTCGATGCGGACGAGGTCCGACCCGCCTACCGCGGAGCGACGCTCGCACCGTGGCCGAACCGAGTCGTGGACGGGCGGTACCGCTTCGCGGACGTCGGCCATCAGCTTCCGCTCACCGAGCCCGAGCGCGGCCACGCCCTGCACGGCCTGCTCGCCTGGAGTGCTTATGCGGACCGGGTCGTCGAGCAGGACCGCGTCGTGCTGGTCGCGACGATCGAACCACAGACCGGCTACCCGTTCCGCATCGAGGTCGAGGTCGAGTACCGGCTGGACGCGGACGGGCTCACCCAGACCGTCACCGCCCGCAACACCGGCGCGGATGCCGCACCCTGGGGCACCGGACCGCACCCGTACCTCGTCGGCGGTGAAGGACGGGTGGACGACTGGACCCTGTCGCTGCCGGCATCCGAGGTCCTGACGGTCACGGAAGACCGGCTGATCCCCACCGGTCTCGAAGCGGTCGACCGGCACCCGGAGTGGGATTTCCGGATGCCGCGGCAGATCGGCGATGTCTTCATCGACCACGCCTTCACGGCACTGGCCCGCGAAGACGGCCGCGCCGAGGTGCGCGTCACGGGAGCGGACGGCTCCGGTGTCGCGATGAGCTGGGACGAGAGCTGCCCGTGGGTGCAGATCCACACCGCCGACAATCCGGCGCTCCCGGCCGCACACCGCGCAGGGCTCGCCGTCGAGCCGATGACCTGCCCGCCGGACGCGTTCAACTCCGGGACCGACCTGGTGATCCTGGCGCCGGGCGACGAGCACACCGCCGCGTGGCGGATCAGCGCGATCTGAGCGGAGAGGGACGCGATGCGTGAGAACTGGGCCGGCAACCTGACGTACCGGGCGGCGGAGTACGTCGAGCCGGCATCCGTCGACGAGCTCCGCGACCTGATCGCCGCGCGCCCCGCCGTGCGCATCCTCGGCACGCGGCACTGCTTCAACGACATCGCAGACACCACCGGCACGCAGATCAGCCTCGCCGGCCTCCCGCCGGTCATCGAGGTCAATGAGAGTCGGGATGCCGTGCGCGTCTCCGGCGCGCTGCGCTACGGCGACCTCGCCCCCGTGCTGGAGGACCAAGGGCTCGCCCTCGCGAACCTCGCCTCGCTGCCGCACATCTCCATCGCCGGCGCCGTCGCCACCGGGACGCACGGCTCGGGCGACCGCACTGGGTCGCTGGCGAGCGCCGTGCGGGCGCTCACCGTCCTCGCCGCGGACGGCGAGATCCGTCAGATCACGCGCGGCGACGACGACTTCGACGGCGCCGTGGTCTCGCTCGGCGCACTCGGCGCCGTGCTCGACGTGACGCTCGACGTGCAGCCGAGTGCGCAGTACGCGCAGCACGTGTTCGAGCAGCCCCGCTGGGATGCCATCCTCGACGACCTCGATGCCGTCACGAGCGCCGGCACCAGCGTGAGCATATTCTCCACCTGGCAGCGCACGGACGCGGCCGACCAGATCTGGATCAAGCAGGCCCAGCCCGACGGCTCAACGGACTCCAGGGCCGCGGTCGCCGCACGTCTACAGGCCGTTGCGGCCACCCGCCCGCGGCATCCGATCCTGTCCGAGCCCGCCGAGGCCACCACCGAGCAGGGCGGTGTGCCTGGACCGTGGTTCCTGCGGCTGCCGCACTTCCGGCTGGACTTCACGCCGTCGGCGGGTGCCGAGCTCCAGAGCGAATACCTGGTTCCGCGGGCCGACGCCGTCGCGGCGATCACGGCCGTGCGATCCATGGCCGACCGCATCGCCCCACTGCTGCTCGTGAACGAGATCCGCACCGTGCAGGCCGACGATCTCTGGTTGAGTTCCTCATACCGGACGGATGCCGTCGGGCTGCACTTCACGTGGAAGCGCGACGAGGCGGCCGTGCGTGCGCTGCTGCCGGATCTCGAGGCCGCACTGCCCGTCTCGGCGCGGCCGCACTGGGGGAAGGTGTTCACCCTCCCCGGTGACGAGGTGATCGGTCGCTACCCGCGCTGGGACGACTTCGCGGCGCTTCGGGCCAGGTTCGATCCGGAGCGGAAGTTCGCGAACGACTATCTGACGCGGCTCGGACTGTAACGCCGGTTCAGCGGGCGCCCAGGGCGCTGATCGCCTGCCGAGCTGCGCCGAGCGCCACGTACTCCGCGGGTTCCGGCACCTCGACGGGGATGCCCAGGACGTCGGGTGCGATGCGCTGCACGGCCTCCGACTGTGCGCCGCCGCCGATCAGCAGTGCCCGCTCCAGTGGGATCCCGAGCGAACGCAGCGCGTCGAGACCGGCGCCCAGTCCGCGCAGCATGCCCTCGACGGCCGCACGCGCAAGGTTCGGACGCGTCGTCGACGACAGGGTCATGCCGGTCAGCTCGGCCGTGGCATCCGGAAGATTCGGGGTCCGCTCGCCCTCGAAGTAAGGGAGGAGCGTGAGGCCGCCGGCGCCGGGCTCGGCCTGCAGGGCGAGGGCGCTCAGCTCGTCGAGGGAGACATCGAGCAGGGATGCCGTGACCGCCAGCACCCTGGCGGCGTTGAGCGTCGCCACCAGTGGGAGGAAGTTGCCGCTCGCATCAGCGAAGCCCGCCACGGTGCCGGACGGATCGGTCACAGCGCGGCTGCTCACCGCGAACACGGTGCCGGACGTGCCGATCGAGACCACGACATCGCCGGGCGCCGCTCCGAGACCGAGTGCGGCTCCGGCGTTGTCGCCCGCCCCACCGCCGACCCGTCGGCCGTCGCCGTCGAGCACATGCTCGTCCGGTCCGAGCACGCGCGGAAGCACCGCATCGTGGCCGAGCGCCGCGCTGAGGAGGTCGCGGTCGTACTCGCCGCTGACCGGATTCCAGTACCCGGTTCCCGAAGCGTCGGAGCGGTCGGTGACGAGCTCCTCGAGCACGGGTTTCTCCGGGCCGAAGCCGCGCAGGCGCCAGGTCAGCCAGTCGTGGGGGAGGGCGACGGCTGCGACGCGGCCGGCGTTCTCCGGCTCGTTGTCGCGCAGCCAGCGCAGCTTCGTGATCGTGAAGGATGCCACCGGCACGAGCCCCGTGCGCGCGGCCAACTGCTCGGCGCCGAACTCCGCGACGAGCTCCGCGGCGGCATCCGCCGACCGGGTGTCGTTCCACAGCAGCGCGTCGCGGATGACGCGGCCGTCCGCGTCGAGCGCGACCAGACCGTGCTGCTGCCCCCCGATCGACCAGGCGGCGATATCGTCGAGCCCGCCGGCCTCCGCGATCGCGCTGTTCAGTGCGTACCACCACGCCTCGGGATCGACCGATGTGCCGTCGGGGTGCGACGCGCGACCGGTACGCACGACGGCGCCCGTCCCGGCGTCGACGACGACGACCTTGCAGGACTGGGTCGAGCTGTCGACCCCGAGGACGAGCGGCATGATGGCATCCTTTTCGGTGTGAGCGTGTCCGAGAAAGTGCTGGTCAGCTGAGACGACACCCGCATGTTCCCGGACACGCGGGTGGACGATGTCCGGAAAGATGCGGATGCAGTGCGCCGACACTCGCATCTTCCCGGACGCCGCCGGGGGAGATCAGCGCGCGCCGAGCAGGTGCTCGGTGGCGAGCTGCTGCAGACGGACGAAGCCGAAGCCCTTGCCGCCGAGGTACGCGTCGGCGTCGAAGTCCTCAAACGCGCTGCGGTCGGCGAGGAAGTCGTCGTACGACTCGCCGGGGTTCAGCGTCGGGGTGGACAGCTCGTCGACCTTCGCGGCGGCCAGAGCCTCCTGCACCTCGGGGTCGGCGCGGAACGCCGCTGCACGCTCCTTGAGCAGCAGGTAGGTGCGCATGTTCGCCGCGGCGGAGTCCCACACGCCGGTCTCGTCCTCGGTGCGGCTGGGCTTGTAGTCGAAGTGACGCGGGCCCTCGTAGGCGGGCACGCCGCCGGGGCCGCCGTTCTCGAGCAGGTCGACCAGCGCGAAGGCGTTGTGCAGGTCGCCGTGGCCGAACACGAGGTCCTGGTCGTACTTGATGCCGCGCTGACCGTTGAGGTCGATGTGGAAGAGCTTGCCGTGGTACAGCGCCTGGGCGATGCCTGCGGCGAAGTTCAGTCCCGCCATCTGCTCGTGGCCGACCTCGGGGTTCAGGCCGACGAGCTCGGGGCGCTCGAGCGAATCGATGAAAGCGATCGCGTGGCCGAGCGTGGGCAGCAGGATGTCGCCGCGCGGCTCATTGGGCTTGGGCTCGATGGCGAAGCGGATGTCGTAGCCCTTGTCGGTGACGTAGTCGCCGAGCAGGTTGACGGCTTCGCGGTAGCGCTCGAGGGCTGCGCGGATGTCCTTGGCGGAGTCGTACTCGGCGCCCTCGCGGCCGCCCCACATGACGAACGTCTTCGCACCCAGCTCAGCGCCGAGGTCGAGCTGGCGGAAGACCTTGCGCAGGGCGTAGCGGCGCACGTCGCGGTCGTTCGAGGTGAAGCCGCCGTCCTTGAAGACCGGGGCGCTGAAAAGGTTGGTGGTGACCATCGGCACGATGAGGCCGGTGTCGTCCAGGGCGCCCTTGAGGCGGTCGATCTGCGTCTGGCGCTCGGCGTCGCTGGAGCCGAACGCGAACAGGTCGTCGTCGTGGAAGGTCAGACCGTACGCGCCGAGCTCGGCGAGCTTCTCGACCGCGTGCACGACGTCCAGTGCGGGGCGGGTCGGGCCGCCGAACGGATCGGTGCCGTTGTAGCCGACGGTCCAGAGGCCGAACGAGAACTTGTCATCGCGGGTGGGGGTGGGCATGGCTGCTCCTCTGCAGACGGTGGACGAACATAAGTTGTGAAGCACAACATATAACAGGCGAGCAGTGTGCGCAATCCGCCCGGCCGACCGGCGTCACTGCCGCGGTGCGGCCGTGGATTCGCGCACGATCAGCGTGGTCGGCATCCGCACCGGTTCCGGATCGCTTCCCTTCAGGACATCGAGCAGCATCCGCACGGCGGCTGTCCCCATCTCGGGGAGCGGCTGGCGAACCGTTGTGAGCTGCGGCGCGTGCGAGGCGGCGTCGAGGATGTCGTCGAAACCGACGACCGAGAGGTCGGCCGGCACGCGCAGCCCGCGTTCTGTGGCGATGCGCATCATCTCGATTGCAGAGAGGTCGTTCGCGGCGAACACCGCGGTGGGGGTGTCCGGCAGATCGAGGATCGCGTGTGCGCCCGCGGTGGAGTCGGCTGCGCGGTATCCGCCGTCGACGACGAGTGCAGGATCGAACGGGATGCCGGCGGCGGTGAGCGCCTCGCGATATCCGCGCTCGCGCTCCTGGGCCGACTCGAGGTCGGTGCGCCCGCGCAGATGCGCGATCCGGCGGTGGCCGAGGGAGATGAGATGGTCGGTCGCCGCTCTGGCGCCCTCGAGGTTCGCGACGCCGATCGTGGCAGGACCGTCCGCCCCGACATGGGGGTCGACCGCGACGATGGGCACCGAGGTCTCGGCGCGGGTGGTGGTCGGGGTCACCAGGATGGCCCCGTCGATGAGCGTGCCGCCCAGCCGTGACAACGACCGCCGCTCCCAGCCCAGGTGCTCGCCCGCCGACACGCTCCCGGCATAGGCCAGGACGTCGTAATCGGTGCCCTCGAGCGCCGCAGAAACGCCCCGCAGCAACTGCAGCGCGAACGGTTCGAACTCCGCGACGAGGACCCCGATCACATTCGTGCTGCGCCGACGCATCGAGGTGGCGACGAGCGAACTCTCGTACCCGAGGTCCTCGACGACGGTCATGACGTGCGAGAGCGTGTCAGGTGACACGCCGTAGCGGCCGTTGATGGCCTTCGACACCGTGGCGACCGACACCCCGGCAGCGCGGGCGACATCGGTGATCGTGGTCCGGCGGTTCATGGGCTCACTATATCCAGATTGTCGAAAACGTTATCGATATCGATTGACATCACCATGGGAGCGGTGTCAGAGTGGCACTCGCACGATATTGGTGCTGCTGGCAACAAATTCGGCCCGGGGACTTCCGCCCACGGCCGCGGCACCGCTCGACGCGGCGGTGCATCACTCGATGAAGAGGAGAACACGGCATGAAGACACGCAATGCACGAGCTGCTGCCGCAGCCGTCGCAGCCCTGATGGCAGTGGGGCTGGTTGCATGTTCCGGTGATTCAGGCAACACCGGTGGCGACGCCGAAGGGGGCGACGTCACGCTCACGATGTGGCACAACTCCACCACCGGCGACGGCAAGCAGTACTGGGACGACGCCGCAGCGGCGTTCCACGAGGAGAACCCCGAGGTGACGATCAAGGTCACCTCCATCCAGAACGAGGACATGGACGGCAAGCTGCAGACCGCCGTCAACTCCGGCGACATGCCCGACATCTTCATGGCGCGCGGCGGCGGAAAGCTCGCCGACATCGTCAGCGCGGGTGCGGTGAAGGACCTCACGGACCTCGTCGACGACGACGTCAAGAGCGCGTTCGGTGAGGCACCGTTCAACGCCTTCACGGTCGACGGCAAGATCTACGGCATGCCGAGCGCCGTGCTGCCCGGAGGCCTGTTCTACAGCAAGGACCTGTTCGAGCAGGCCGGCATCACCGAAGAGCCGCAGACGATCGATGAGCTCGAGGCGGCCGTCGACAAGCTCAAGGACGCCGGTGTCGCGCCGATCGCCCTCGGGGCCAAGGACGCCTGGCCGGCAGCGCACTGGTACTACTTCTTCGCTCTGCGGGCGTGCGGCCAGGACCTGATCGCGAACCTCACCACCGACCCGGACTTCACCGACGAATGCTGGCTGACCGCGGCGGAGAACCTGGCCGACTTCGCCCAGGTCGAACCGTTCAACGACGGCTTCCTGACCACGTCCGCACAGGAGGGCGCCAACTCGTCCGCCGGTCTGGTGGCCAACCACAAGGCTGCCATGGAGCTCATGGGCGCATGGAACGTCGGCGTGATCGCGAGCCTCACCCCGGACGAGAAGCCCCTGCCGGACCTCGGCTGGTTCCCGTTCCCCGAGGTCGACGGCGGCGAGGGCGGAGCCGGTGCCATGATGGGCGGCGTCGACGGCTACTCGTGCTCGGCCGACTCGCCGGCCGCGTGCGAGGAGTTCCTGAACTTCGTCTCGTCGAAGGACTGGCAGGAGAAGTACGCCGTGGCATTCCAGACCATCCCGGCCTCGCAGGACGCACTCGGCGCCGTCACCGACCCGTCGCTGGTTCCGCTGATGGAGGCGTACAGCAACGCGCCGTACGTCGCACTGTGGCTGGACACCGCTCTCGGACAGAACGTCGGCAACGCGCTGAACGTCGGCGTCGTCGACATGCTGGCAGGCAAGGGCGACCCTGAGAAGCTCGTCGCGCAGGTCAACGATGCTGCGGCGAGGGGCTGAGCCGAACAATGGCCGAACCCCAGGTGCTGGCGGACGCCGTGCCTGAGAAGACCGTTCGTACCGGGGCCGACGACTCGTCGGCCCCGGTACGGCGCCCGCGACGCGCCGACTGGCGCAAGCGCGCCGAGATCGCGATCCTCTCCGGTCCTGCTCTGCTGATGTTCGTCGGCTTCGTCATCTTCCCGGTGATGCTGGCCTCGTACTACGGATTCTTCAAATGGAACGGCTTCGGCTGGCCCACGGAGTTCGTCGGACTCGACAACTACCTCCTCATGTGGCGCGACGACAGCTTCCGAGAAGCCGTCAGCCACAACTTCATCATCGTCGTGCTCTCGCTCGTCATGCAGGGGCCGATCGCGATCCTGTTCGCTCTGCTGCTGAACCAGAAGATCCGCGGTCGCTCGCTGATCCGCGTGCTGATCTTCATGCCGTACGTGATCTCCGAGGTCATCGTCGGCGTCGGCTGGAGCCTGATCATGCAGGATGCCGGCGCACTGAACTCCCTGCTGGAGAAGTGGGGCCTGGAGCAGTTCCAGCAGTCGTGGCTGGCCGACCCGTCCATCGCGATGGGCACACTGATGGTCATCATCACGTGGAAGTACATCGGCTTCGCCGTCATCCTGATGCTCGCCGGCATGCAGTCCATCCCCGAGGAGCTGTACGAGGCCGCCGCGATCGACGGCGCCGGATTCTGGAAGATCCAGTGGAGCATCACGCTTCCCCTGCTAGGACCGACCATCCGCATCTGGGCGTTCCTGTCGATCATCGGATCGCTTCAGCTGTTCGACCTGGTCAACATCATCTGGGGTCAGTACATCGCGTCGATCGCAGGAACCTCGACGATGGCGACCTACATGTATCAGAACGGCCACCTCGCCGGCAGCTACGGCTTCGGCAACGCGGTGGCGGTCATGCTCTTCCTCATCTCTCTGGTCATCGCACTCACCTATCAGCGCTTCGTGCTGCGACGCGACACCGAGGGCGCTGTGACGGGCGAGAGCGGAAGGAAGAAGCGCAAGTGACCACTGAGAACCTGAGCACGTCGCTGCTGGTCCAGCCGAAACGGCCCGGCGGCAGACGACAGGCGCCGAAGGTGCGCTGGGGCAGTCCCGGCGTGTACCTCATCGCGATCGTGCTGATCACGATCTGCATCACGCCCGTGCTGTACATCGTCATCGGCGGATTCCGGACCAACGCGCAGATCACGGTGGACCCGTCCGGCTTCCCCTCGCCGTGGGAGATCGCCAACTACGGCGACGTGCTGGCGAGTTCCGAGTTCTGGACCGCGATGATGAACTCGACCATCTCCGCGGTCGGGACGACAGCCGGTGCCGTACTGCTGGGCGTCATGGCGAGCTACGTGATCGCCAGGTACGACTTCGGCGGGCGCGGTGCCATGTACGCGCTGTTCGCGGCCGGTCTGATGTTCCCCATCACCGTCGCGATCACGCCGCTGTACCTGCTCATCCGCAACCTGGGCCTGGTCAACAGCCTGGCCGGCATCATCCTGCCGCAGATCGCGTTCGCGCTGCCGACGACGATCATCATCCTGGTGCCATTCCTGCGGGCCATCCCGAAGGACCTGGAGGAGGCCGCGTCGATCGACGGCGCGTCCCGCCTCGGCTTCTTCTGGCGGATGGTGATCCCGCTGAGCCTGCCAGGGGTCATCACCGTCGGCATCCTGGCCTTCGTCGGGTCGTGGAACGGGTACATGCTGCCACTGTTCATCCTCAGCGATCAGAGCCTGTTCACCCTGCCCCTGGGCGTGCAGAACTTCGCATCGCAGTACTCTGTCGACACGGCCCGCGTGCTGGCGTACACCTCATTGTCGATGCTGCCCGCGCTGCTGTTCTTCAGCCTGTTCGAACGCCGCATCGTCGGCGGCCTGACCGGCGCCGTCAAGGGCTAGGACCGAATCATGACCTTCACATCTTCACCGGAGACATCTATGCCCGCGGCCATCCCCGCATTCCCTCGCGCCACGCCCCGCGTGGCAGAACTGCTCTCGCGCATGACGCTGGAGGAGAAGGTCGCGCAGCTCGTCGGCTACTGGCTCGACCAGGGCGGTGAGGTCGTCGCCCCGATGCAGAACGAGATGGGTCGCGCGGGTGCCGGCGAGGCGCTCGCCGAGATCACGCGGGACGGCATCGGGCACTACACCCGGGTGTACGGCACCCGCCCGGTCGACCCGGCCGAGCGGGCGGCCTGGCTGTGGCAGGAGCAGCGCAGGCTGAAGCAGGAGACCCGACTCGGCATCCCCGCGCTCGTCCACGAGGAGTGCCTGACCGGACTCGCCGCGTGGAAGGCCGCCACCTTCCCCACGCCTCTCGCGTGGGGCGCCTCGTTCGACCCGGAGCTCGTCGCCGAGATGGGTACGCTGATCGGCGAGTCGATGCGTGATCTCGGCATCCATCAGGGGCTCGCCCCCGTGCTCGATGTCATCCGCGATCCGCGCTGGGGACGCGTCGACGAGTGCATCGGCGAGGATCCGTACCTGGTCGGCACGGTGGGCACCGCCTATGTGCAGGGACTGCAGTCCGCCGGCGTGCACGCCACCCTGAAGCACTTCCTCGGGTACTCCGGCTCGCGTGCCGGCCGCAACCACGCGCCCGTCTCGGCGGGCCCGCGCGAGGTCGCGGACGTGTTCCTGCCGCCGTTCGAGATGGCCATCCGCGACGGCGGGGTCAAGAGCGTCATGAACAGCTACACCGAGATCGACGGCGTGCCGGTCGCCTCGGACCCGCAGCTGCTGACGAAACTTCTCCGTGAGGACCTCGGCTTCGACGGTGTGGTGGTGGCGGACTACTTCGCCGTCGCGTTCCTGCAGACGATGCACGCCGTGGCCGCCGACCGCGGCGAGGCGGCGCAGCTCGCGCTGACCGCCGGCATCGACGTCGAACTGCCCTCCGGCGACGCGTACCTCGCACCGCTCGTCGAGCGCGTCCGATCCGGGATGCTGGACGAGGCGTACCTGGACCGCGCCGTCATCCGGGCGCTGCAGCAGAAGGAGGAGCTGGGCCTGCTCGACCCCGATGCCTTCGAGGACGCGCCGCCCGCGCACATCGACCTGGACAGCCCGCGTCACCGCGAGGTCGCCCGCCGCCTCGCTGCGGAATCGCTCGTCCTGCTGTCCAACGACGGAGTGCTGCCGCTGCGCCCGGACGTGAAGCGCGTGGCGCTCATCGGCCCGAACGCCGACAGGGCGGAAGCCCTTCAGGGCTGCTACTCCTTCGCGAACCACGTGCTCGCGCACCACCCCGACCACGAGCTCGGCTTCGAGATCCCCACCGTTCGAGAGGCGCTCTCCGAGGCGCTGCCCGAGGCGGAGATCGTCGTCGCTCGCGGCTGCGCCGTCGATGACGATGACCGCTCCGGGTTCGAGGAGGCCGCCGAACTGGCAGCCGGCGCCGACGTCGCGATCGTCGTGGTCGGCGACCAGGCGGGCCTGTTCGGACGCGGCACGGTCGGCGAGGGGAACGACACCGAATCGCTCGAGCTGCCAGGCGCGCAGCGGGACCTCGTCGAACGGCTGGTCGCGACCGGCACCCCGGTCGTGATGGTCATGCTCACCGGGCGGCCCTACGCGATCGGCTGGGCGCTGGACGCCGGCGAAGCGGCGGGCACGGACGCTGTCCCCGCCGCCGTGGTGCAGTCGTTCTTCCCCGGTGAGGAAGGCGGGCGGGCGATCGCCGCGCTCGTTACCGGTACGGCGTCGCCCTCGGGCCGGCTGCCCGTAAGCCTGCCGCGGTCCGCAGGGGCCGCGCCGTACAGCTACCTGCACCCGACCCTCGGCGGAGCCTCGGATGTCACCTCCACCGACCCGACGCCGGTGCGGCCGTTCGGGTTCGGGTTGACGTACACGACGTTCGAATACGCGGATCTCGCCGTCGACACGCACGCCAGCACCGACGGACGCTTCACGGCATCCGTCACCGTCACCAACACCGGCGACCGCGCCGGCACCGACGTCGTGCAGCTGTACGCCCGCGACCTCGTCGCCTCGGTGACGCGGCCAGTAGCCCAGCTGCTGGGCTACGCGCGCGTCGCGCTCGAGGCCGGCCAGTCCCGACGGGTGAGCTTCGATGTTCCCGCGGCCCGGCTCGCGTTCACCGACCGCAGCGGCATCCGCGTCGTGGAGCCGGGGGAGGTCGCGGTCTGGGTGGGATCGCACGCCGCAGCGACCCCGGCGCAGGAACAGGACGATGCCACCGGAGGCGTGATCGCGAACGCCCGCCGTCGCCGTCGGCGCGAGGTGCCGGGATCGGCCACGGCCGCGCGGATGCTCTCGCTCACCGGCGCAGTCCATGCCGTCACGGGGGCCGACGCCCGGCTGGTCGAGGTCTCCTGGGAATGATCTCGGCCGCGAATCCGATCCTCCCCGGCTGCTACCCCGACCCGTCGATCTGCCGGGTCGGGGACGAGTACTACCTGGTGGCCTCCACGTTCGAGTACCTGCCCGGCCTTCCCGTCCTGCGCTCGCGAGACCTGGTGCGCTGGGAGACCGTCGGTCACGCGATCGATCGCGCCGGCATGCTCGACTTCGACGGCATCCGCTCCTCGGGCGGGCTGTACGCGCCGACCATCCGGCACGACGGGGAGCGCTTCTGGATCGTCTGCACGCTCGTGGATCCGTCCGACGACGCGCGCGGCGGCAACTTCCTCATCACGGCGACAGATGCCGCCGGGCCGTGGAGCGATCCGATCTGGCTCGACGCGGACGGCATCGACCCGTCGGTCGCGTTCGACGAGTCTGGGCGCGTGTGGATGCACGGCACCCGACTGGCGCGGAACCCCGCATGGCACCATCAGACCGAGGTGTGGGTGCGCGAGTACTCCCCGGACGAGCGTGCACTGGTGGGCCCGGAGCATGTGATCTGGCGCGGCGCCGTGAACGGCGTCGTGTGGGCCGAGGGGCCGCACCTGTACCCGATCGACGGGCGCTGGTACTTGATCGCCGCGGAGGGCGGCACGGAGTTCCATCACGCGGTCAGCGTGGCGAGAGCCGATCAGGTGACCGGGCCCTATGAGGGCAACCGCGCCAACCCGGTATTCACGCACCGTCACCTCGGCCGCGGTGCCGGAGTGATCGGCGCGGGGCACGCGGACCTGATCCAGGCGCCGGACGGCTCGTGGCAGGCGGTCATGCTGGCCATGCGGGCATCGGACGGCCATCACTATCCGCTCGGACGTGAGACGTTCCTGTGCCCGGTGGAGTGGGAGGACGGCTGGCCCGTCTTCGCCCCCGGTCGCGGTCGCCTGCCGGAGACGGTGGACGTGCCGTGGGCGGATGCCGCGTCTCCGCCGGATGCCTGGCAGCCGGACGACCGGCGTCCGGGCGCCGTGCCGCCGGACGATCCGCGGTGGACGTCGCTGCGGGTGCAGCCGACGCAGATCGCGACGGTCGAGAGCGACGACGAGGGTGTGCAGGCGTGGCGTCTGCCCGTGCGTGCCGAGTCGCCGGCGGATGCCGGGACCGTGGCGTTCCTCGGCGTGCGGCAGCAGCACGCGGATCTCGATGCGACGGGCATCCTCGACGTGTCGGATCTCGCCGTAGGGGAGACGGCGGGTCTGGTCGTTCGACAGTCCGAGGACGACCACGCGACGGTGCGGGTGACCAGGAGCGCGGAGGGGCTGATGCTCAGCGCCGTGCACCGGCGCGCTGGCGGGGAACACGTGATCGCGCAGCGGACGCTCGCTCCGGCCGACACCGTGCGCCTGGCCGTGCGATCGCGCGGATACGAGTACCACCTCCTGGGCGAAGGAACGGTGCTGGCGACGATCGATGCGCGCGAGCTGGATGCTTCCGCGACCGGAGGATTCCTCGGGATCTGGCTCGGCGTCTTCGCCACCAGTCATGGGAGTGAGCCACGGGGACACGTGCGCATCTCGCGCTTCCACTACGAGCCGTCCGACTCACAGGTGCCGGTACCCTGAGGGCACCCGGCAGAGCAACGTCAGAGGAATGAGTGCATCGATGAGGGAACGCGCGACCGCGGTCGAGGGAGTGCGCCGCACGAACCTCGGCGAAGTGCTGCGATTGGTGCACCATGAGGGCCCGCGGTCCCGGTCCTTGATCACGGCCGAGACGGGTCTGAACCGTTCGACCGTGGCCGATCTGGTCACCGCCCTCGTCGATCGCGGACTGGTCGAAGAGCAGGAGCCGGATCAGACCAAGCGGGTCGGCCGTCCCAGTCCCGTCGTCACCGCGAGCGCCGATGTGGTCGCGATCGGCGTGAACCCCGAGGTGGATGCGATCGAGATCGGCGCGGTCGGCCTCGGCGGAGGGCTCCGGGCGCGTGCCCGGATCGAGCTCTCCGGCGTGCCGAGCATCGCGGACGTCGTCGACACCGTCTCCGGGACCGTGGAGCAGTGGCGGGAAGATGAGCTCTCGGGCTGCCGTGTCGTGGGCCTAGGCGTCGCGGTCCCCGGTCTGGTGCGTACATCGGACGGTCTCGTGCGCCTCGCGCCCCACCTGGG
Organism: Microbacterium aerolatum; assembly: GCF_007988825.1. Lineage (GTDB taxonomy): Bacteria > Actinomycetota > Actinomycetes > Actinomycetales > Microbacteriaceae > Microbacterium > Microbacterium aerolatum. Next base: position 149,752 of record NZ_BJUW01000009.1, read on the forward strand.
CTGGCGGGACGAGGACCTCGCGACACCTCTCGCCGACGCGCTGGGGCTTGCGGTGACGGTGGGCAATGACGCGTCCCTCGGCGCGCGGGCCGAGCACCTGTTCGGCGCCGCGCGTGAGCACGCCGACGTCGTGTACCTCAACGGCGGTGCGAGCGGCATCGGCGGCGGCGTGATCCTGGACGGCACGCTGATCCGCGGCGCCGGCGGCTACGCCGGCGAATGGGGACAGACCCGACCGGGCATCGCCAACGAAGCGCACCGACGCACGCACGACGGTGTGCTCGAGGACGAGGTCAACCGCGCCCGGCTCATGGCCGCGGCGACCCTCGTCAGCGGCGACGACGCGGCGCTCGCCGCAGCCCTCGCCGGCGACCCCGGTCCGACCGCGGATGAGGAGGTCATCCGGCAGCGGCGGGTGCTCGCCGCGACGATCGGCAACGCGGCGAACGTGCTGAACCCGTCGATGATCGTGCTGGGCGGCTTCCTCAGCATCCTGCGCGACCGGGACCCGGAGGAGTTCGACGCCGACGTACGGGCGCGCTCGCTCGCGGTCGTGGCAGAGGACCTGCAGATCGCTTCGGCAGCGCTGGGACAGGATCGTCTGCTGATCGGCGCCGCCGAGGCGGCGTTCGCACGTCTGCTCGCCGATCCGCTGGGGTAGCGGCGCGCTTCTCACACGTTCAGTAGCCGGCCCGCTGCGTGGTGTCGGCGTCCGGGATCCAGTCCGCCGCGAGCTTCTCGGTGGCGCGCGCGAGGATCGACACGTCGGCCGCGACAAGCGCGAAGGAGGCTCCGGCGCCGAGGTAGCGACGTGCGGTGGCCGGGTTGAAGGCGTTCACGCCGACGGGCTTGCCGGCAGCACGCACCTCGGCGATCGTGTGCTCCACGGCTGCGACGACATCGGGATGCTCCTGCTGGCCGAGCAGCCCCATGGAGGCTGCGAGGTCGCTCGGGCCGATGAAGACGGCATCCACACCCTCGACCTCGGCGATGGCGCGCGCGTTCTGCACCGCGGCGTCCGTCTCGATCTGCACGCTCAGCGACGTGATCTCGTGGGCGCGTTGCAGATAGTCCTCGATGCGGTTGAACTGTCCGGCGCGCGCGAGCGCGCTGCCGACCCCGCGGATGCCGCGCGGCGGGTAGCGGGTCGCAGCGACGGCGGCCGCGGCATCCGCGGCGCTGTTCACCATCGGCACCAGCAGATTCTGCGCGCCGGCGTCGAGAACCTGCTTGATCAGGGTCGCGTCTCCCGACGGAACCCGCACGACGGGCGTGATCGGGTACGGGGCGACCGCCTGCAGCAGAGCGAGGATGGACTCGAGGCCGATCGGGCTGTGCTCGGCGTCGATCAGGGTCCAGTCGAGGCCGGAGCCGGCGACGATCTCGGCGGCGACCGGGCTGCCGGAGCAGATCCAGGCGCCGACGAGAGGGCGATCTTCCGCCGCCAGCCGGTCGCGGAACGACGGCGCGGGCTCTATACGAAACGGCATGTGATGACCCCCATCTCGCGGTAGTCGCAGCGCACCTCGTCGCCCTTGTGCACCCACATGGGGCGGGTGAACGAGCCGGCGAGGATGACCTCGCCCGCCTCCAGGCGCGCGCCATGCTGATGGAACTTGTTCGCGAGCCACGCGACCCCGGTGGCCGGATGGCCGAGAACGCCCGCGGCGACGCCGGTCTCCTCGATCTCCCCGTTGCGGGAGAGCACTCCGGGCACCCAGCGCAGGTCGATCTCGTCCGGCCGCATGTGCACGTCGCCGAGCACCATCGCGCCGTACGCGGCGTTGTCGCTGATCGTGTCGACGATCGTGCGGCCCTCCAGCTCGATGTGCGAGTTGAGCACCTCGAGTGCGGGGACGGCGTAGTCGATCGCGGCCAGGGCGTCCTCGAGCGTGCAGTCCGGGCCCTCCAGCGGCTCCTTGAGCACGAATGCGAGTTCCACCTCGATGCGCACGTTCGAGAAGTCGTCGAAGCGGATCTCCGAGCCCGAGGGGTACACGGTGTCGTCGAACATGACCCCGTAGTCGGGCTCTGTGATGCCGGTCGCCTGCTGCATCGCTTTGGATGTCAGGCCGATCTTCCGGCCCACCAGCGTGCGTCCGGCCGCGAGGTTCTTGTCGCGCCATATGCCCTGGATGGCATAGGAGTCCTCGATCGTGGCATCCGGATACCGGGCCGTGATCCGCGGGACGACCCCGTGCGTGCGATCCGCCTCCGCGAGCTCGTCCGCGATCCGCTCGATCACCTCGGCGGGCAGCGTCACAGCTGGTGCCCCAGCTTGTACTCACCCTGCTTGTACTCCGGCATGGATTCCTCGCCCTCGTCCCTGCGAGTGTATGAGAAGCCGTCGGCACCGATCGTGACTGCCATCTCGCTGTCGTCGGTGCGTGCGGCGACCGGCTGCGGGTTGCCGTCGAGGTCCAGCACGAGGGACGCCTCGGTGTACCAGGACGGCACGACGGGGTTGCCCCACCAGTCGCGGCGCTGGTTGTCGTGCACGTCCCACGTGACGACCGGGTTGTCGGGGTCGCCGGTGTAGTAGTCCTGCGTGTACACCTCGACGCGGTGCCCATCAGGGTCGCGCAGGTAGAGATAGAACGCGTTCGAGACGCCGTGGCGGCCCGGGCCGCGCTCGATCGCATCCGAGCGGCGCAGCGCCCCGAGCTTGTCGCAGATGGCGAGGATGTTGTGCTTCTCGTGCGTCGCGAAGCACACGTGGTGCATCCGCGGGCCGTCGCCGCCCGTCATCGCCGTGTCGTGCACGGTGGGCTTGCGGCGCATCCACGCGGCGTACACGGTGCCCTCTTCATCCTGGATGTCTTCCGTGACGCGGAAGCCCAGGTCCTGCATGTACTTCACGGCGCGCGGCACGTCGGGGGTGACCTGGTTGAAGTGGTCGAGGCGGACGAGCTCGCCCGGGGTGTGCAGGTCGTAGCGCCACGACATCCGCTCGACGTGGTCGGCCTGGTAGAAGAACTCGTACGGGAATCCGAGCGGGTCGACCACGCGCACCGAGTCGCCGATGCCCTTGACGAAGCCGTTCGCCTCGCGGCGCACATCGCAGCCGAGCTCGGTGTAGAACTCGACGGCGCGATCGAGATCTTCGGAGGTGCGCACGCGGTAGGAGAAGGCGGCGACGGCCGCGACCGGTCCCTTGCGCAGCACGAGGTTGTGGTGGATGAACTCCTCGGTCGAGCGCAGGTAGATCGCCTCGTCGTCCTCCTCGGTGACGTACAGCCCGAGGATGTCGACGTAGAACTGGCGGGATGCCGCGAGGTCGGTGACCACGAGCTCCATGTACGCGCAGCGGAGGATGTCCGGCGGCGAGGCCTCGGGGGTCGCGACGGGATTGTCCGTCTCGATCGGGGCCTCCTGCGACACGTAGTAGCCGGAGGAGGTGAGCGTCATGTCTGCACGGTTCGTCATGTCAGCGTCCTTACTGCTTTCCGAATACGGGGTTGTGGACCTCGCCGAGGTTGATGTGCACCGCCTGCTGGTCGGTGTAGAAGTCGATCGAGCGGTAGCCGCCTTCGTGTCCGAGTCCGGACGCCTTCACTCCGCCGAACGGGGTGCGCAGGTCGCGCACGTTGTTCGAGTTCAGCCAGACCATGCCGGCCTCGACGTCGCCCGCGAAGTTGTGTGCGCGCTTGAGGTCGTTGGTCCAGATGTACGCGGCGAGCCCGTAGCGGGTGTTGTTCGCGAGCGCGAGGGCCTCTTCATCGCTGTCGAAAGGGGTGATCGCGACGACGGGGCCGAAGATCTCCTCCTGGAAGATCCGGGCGTCGGGGGAGACGTCGGCGAACACGGTCGGGGCGACGTAGTTGCCGGTCTCGAATCCGTCGGGCCGGCCGCCGCCGGCGACGAGACGCGCCTCGGACTTGCCGATCTCGACGTAGCTCATCACCTTCTCGTAGTGCTCGGGGTGCACGAGTGCGCCGACCTCGGTGGTGGGGTCGTGCGGGTAGCCGACCTTCACGCGCTTCGCCTGGGCGGCGTACTTCTCGACGAACTCGTCGTAGATGCTGCGCTCGACGAGGATGCGGGATCCGGCCGTGCAGCGCTCGCCGTTGAGCGAGAACACCCCGAAGATGGTCGCGTTGATCGCGGCCTCGAGGTCGGCGTCGGCGAAGACGACGGCAGGGGATTTGCCGCCGAGCTCCATCGACAGGCCCTTGAGGTACGGGGCGGCGTTGCCGAAGATGATCTGGCCGGTGCGGCTCTCGCCGGTGAACGAGATCAGCGGCACATCGGGGTGCTTAACGAGCGCGTCGCCGGCATCCTCGCCGAGACCGTTCACGAGGTTGAAGACGCCCTTCGGCAGGCCCGCCTCCTCGAAGATGCCGGCCCACAGGGATGCCGACAGGGGAGTGAACTCGGCGGGCTTGAGCACGACCGTGTTGCCGGTCGCGAGCGCGGGGCCGAGCTTCCACGACTCGAGCATGAACGGCGTGTTCCACGGCGTGATGAGGCCGGCGACGCCGATGGGCTTGCGGTTGACGTAGTTGATCTGGCGGCCGGGCACCTTGAAGGTGTCGTCGGCCTGGGCGACGATCAGATCGGCGAAGAACCGGAAGTTCTCGGCCGCGCGCCGCGCCTGGCCGAGGGCCTGAGTGATCGGGAGGCCGGAGTCGTACGACTCGAGCTCTGCGAGGCGCGCGTCGCGGGACTCGACGAGGTCGGCGATGCGGTGCAGCACGCGGCTTCTCTCGCGGGGGAGCATCTTCGGCCACGGCCCCTCGTCGAACGCACGCTTGGCCGCGGCGACGGCGCGGTCGATGTCGGCCTTCTTGCCGGCGGCGGCCGTGGTGTAGTTCTCGTTCGTCACCGGGTCGAGCACGTCGAAGGTGTCGCCGTCGACCGAGTCGACGAACTCGCCGTCGATGTAGTGCTGGATGTGATCGGGCAGATCTGCGGGGATGCGGTTGTCAGTCATGATTCCTCCGGTCTCAGTGGACGTGCGTGCCGACGGCGTCGTCGGGGTGAGCTGTGGTGAGGTAGGCGTCGAGCGTGGCCGAGTGGTGCTCGCGTGCGACGCGCTCGATCTCGTCGATCGGGGCGCTGCTCTCGATCAGGGCGACGATCTGCTCGTGCTCCCTGACCGACTCGTGCGCGCGGCCGGGTACGAAGCTGAACGTCGAGTCGCGCAGGCGGTTCAGGCGCTGCATCTCGACGGTGACCAGTTCCTGCAGCCGCGGGTTGGGGCACGGCGCGATGAGGGCCGCGTGGAACTCCTGGTTGAGCTGCGTGAACGCCGACGGGTTGAAGTGATCCAGCGTCTCGATCATCTTCGCGTTGATCGCCCGCGCGAGCTTCAGATCGTCGGCGGTGAGGTGACGGGCGGACAGCGCGGTGGCGCTGCCTTCCAGGATGCTGAGCGCCTCCATGCTGTGGCGGTACTGGCGGTCGTCCACCATCGCCACGCGCGCACCGACGTTGTGCTCGAACTGCACGAGCCCTTCGGCCTCCAGCTGGCGGATCGCCTCGCGCACGGGCACCACGCTCATGTCGAGTTCGCCGGCGATGGCGCCGAGCACCAGCCGGTACCCGGGCGTATAGGCCTGGCCGGCGATGCGCTCCTTGATCCAGAGATACGCCTGCTGCGACTTGCTGAGGGTCTTCGTCATGCGCGGCTCGCCTCGTACTTCGCGCGCCATTCCGCGTTCATCGGGAACAGGCCGTCGACGGGATGCCCCGCCTCCACTTGCTCGGCGATCCAGGCGTCCTCCTCCTCCTGGGCGAGCGCCGCGTCCACGACCTCCTCGACCAGCGCGGGCGGGATCACGATCACGCCGTCGCCGTCGCCGACGATGATGTCGCCGGGCTGCACGGCGGCGCCGCCGCAGCCGATCGTGACGTCGACCTCCCACGGCACGTGCTTGCGCCCGAGCACCGAGGGGTGAGCGCCCTGCGAGAACACCGGCAGACCGATGCGCACGACCTCCTCGAAGTCGCGCACGCCGCCGTCGCTGACGACTCCCGCCGCGCCCCGCGCCTTCGCGCGCAGGGCGAGGATGTCGCCGAGAGTGCCGGTCGTGGCATCCCCGCGCGCCTCGATCACGATGACCTCGCCGTCGCCCACAGCGTCGAAGAGCCGCTTCTGCGCGTTGTATCCGCCGCCGTGGCTCTTGAAGAGGTCCTCGCGGGCGGGGATGAAGCGCAGGGTGCGTGCGGTGCCCACGATCGTCGTGCCGGGGATGTTCGCGGCGACGCCGTCGATGAAGCAGGAGTGGTGGCCGCGCTTGCGCAGCTGGGCGGAGAGACCGGCGGTGGGCGCCTGCTCGAGCTTGGCGCGGAGATCGGGGGAGAGGCCGGTGGTCGCCGGCTCGAGCCCTGCTGCTTCGGCCGAGCCCCACGCCTCGGTGCGCTGCGTGTCATCGACCGTCGGCAGCGAGCCGAGGGCCTTGTCGAAGGGCACGTCGCCCTGCGTCACGGTGGTGACCAGACGCCCGCTGGTCGGCGCACCGGATGCGTTCGGGGCATCCACCTCGACCTCGACGACGTCTCCAGGCACGATCACGGACGATCCGGCGGGCGTCCCGGTGAGGATGACGTCTCCGGTCTCGAGGGTGAAATGCTGCGAGAGGTCGGCGACGAACTGCGCGAGCGGGAAGATGAGACCAGCGGAGTTGTCGTCCTGGCGCAGCTCGCCGTTGACCCAGGTGCGCACCCGGATGTCGTGCGGGTCGACCGTGCGGGCGTCGATCAGGTCGGGGCCGATGGGCGTGTAGCCGTCGCCGCCCTTGGAGCGGACGTTCGATCCCTTGTCGTTCGCGCGCAGGTCGTAGAGGCCGAGGTCGTTGGCGGCGGTGACGGATGCCACGTGCGACCAGGCGTCTTCGAGGCTGACGTTGCGAGCGGGCTCGCCGATCACGAGCGCGATCTCGCCCTCGAACGCGAGGAGCTCGGTGCCGGCGGGGCGTTCCACGGTGCCACCGGATGCCGCGACGGAGCTTGAGACCTTGAAGAAGTAGGAGGGGTGCGCGGGGCGCCGGCCGCGCTGGTCGGCACGGGATGCGTAGCTGAGGTGGATCGCGATGATCTTGCCGGGGCGAGCGATCTGGTTCGTCACGGTGGGCGCCTCCTTGCGTCGAGAGCATCGCTCTTGTGCGATGTATTTGAAATCGTATATCATCCTGACAACGGGTCGCAAGCATCGTTTGAACGCGATGACCGGCACCCGGACAACGACGTCACACAAGGAGCTTCAATGACTGATCAGCCCGGCTTCACACCGACCGGCACCATCGCCAGCGCCGCAGACCGGCGCCGAGTGGTGTTCGCCACAGTCGTCGGTACCACCGTCGAGTGGTACGACTTCTTCATCTACGCCACCGCGGTCGGACTCGTGTTCGGCCAGCTGTTCTTCTCGGCGCTCGGCACCAACACCGTGATCCTCGGATTCGCGACCGTCGGCATCAGCTTCCTGTTCCGCCCGCTCGGTGCGTTCCTGGCCGGGCACTTCGGCGACAAGCTCGGACGCAAGCGGGTGCTGATGTGGACCCTCATCCTGATGGGCGCCGCCACCGCGCTGATCGGTGTGCTGCCCACCGCCGAGGTCATCGGCATCGGTGCCCCGATCATGCTGGTGCTGCTGCGCATCCTGCAGGGCATCTCGGCGGGCGGCGAGTGGGGCGGCGCCGTGCTGATGGCCGTCGAGCACGCGCCCAAGAAGCGCCGCGGCGTCTTCGGCGCCTCTCCCCAGATCGGTGTTCCGCTCGGCCTGCTGCTGGCATCCGGCGTCATGGCGATCATGACCGCGATCGCACCGGGTGACCAGTTCCTCGCGTGGGGCTGGCGCATCCCGTTCCTGCTCAGCGTCGTGCTGATCCTGATCGGGTACTACGTGCGTCGCAACGTCGAGGAGAGTCCGGTGTTCGCCGAGCTCGCCGCGCGCAAGGAGAAGGCGAAGATGCCGATCGTGCAGCTGTTCCGCAAGCACGCTCTGCTCGTCGTCATCGCGGCGCTGGTATTCGCGGGCAACAACGCGATCGGGTACATGACCACCGGCGGCTACATCCAGGGCTACGCGACCAACCCGGAGGGCCCGATCGGCCTCGAGCGCGGGCCGGTGCTGTGGGCCGTGACCGGCTCAGCTGTCACCTGGCTGCTCACCACGCTCTTCGCCGGCTGGATCTCGGACCGGATCGGTCGCCGGAACACTTACATCGCCGGATGGATCCTGCAGCTCGCCGGCGTCTTCCTGCTGTTCCCGCTCGTGAACACAGCGAACGTCGGGCTGCTGTTCCTGGGGCTCGCGATCCTGACGGTCGGGCTCGGCTTCACGTACGGCCCCCAGGCGGCGCTGTACACCGAGCTGTTCCCGGCATCCATCCGGTTCTCCGGCGTCTCGATCTCGTACGCGATCGGCGCCATCGCCGGCGGCGCGTTCGCCCCGACCATCGCCGCGGCGATCGTGGATGCCACGGGCTCGACCGAGATGGTCACCTGGTACCTCGCCGGCATGACGGTGATCGGCCTGATCGCGACGCTCCTGCTCCACGACCGCAGCGGCATCCCGCTCGGCCCGGACCACGAGGCCGAGCAGTCCGTGAGCCCGATCTACGGACTCGCCAAGGCGTGAATCACCCCTCCGGGGCGGATGCCGCGGCATCCGCCCCGGAGACCTCGAAGTAGAAGGAGTTCCGATGCAGTTCCATCACCACGGCTACGTCTCGCAGGATCCGCGCATCGTCGCGGCGGCGGGCACCGGCATCGATCGCCCGGCCGATCTGCCTGACGAGATGGATGTGCTCATCGTGGGCTCCGGGCCCGCCGGCATGCTGCTGGCGGCGCAGATGTCGCAGGTCCCGAGCATCACCACGCGGATCATCGAGCGGCGCGACGGGCGTCTCGAGCTGGGCCAGGCCGACGGCATCCAGCCGCGCAGCGTCGAGACCTTCCAGGCCTTCGGTTTCGCCGAGCGGATCACCGCCGAGGCGTACAACATCGCCTACATGAACTTCTGGGGACCTGATCCCGAGAGCCCAGAGAACATCATCCGCACCACTCGCACCGAGGACTACGGGCTGAAGATCAGCGAGTTCCCGCACCTCATCGTGAACCAGGCGCGGGTGCTGGACTACTTCGCCGAGGCCGCCGCTCACGGCCCCGGGCGTATCGTGCCCGACTACGGCGTCGAGTTCCTTGGGCTCACCACCAACCCCGAGAGCGAGTATCCCGTCGAGGTGCGGGTGCGCTTCACGGCGGGGGAGCGCGCGGGCGAGGAGCGCACGATCCGCGCGAAGTACGTCGTCGGGTGCGATGGCGCGCGCAGCGGTGTGCGCGAGGCGATCGGCCGCCAGCACGTCGGGGCATTCTCGGCGCACGCGTGGGGCGTCATGGACATCATGGTGAACACCGACTTCCCCGACTGGCGCACCAAGTGCGCGATCAACGCCAAGGCGGGGAACATCCTGCACATCCCGCGCGAGGGCGGATACCTCAGCCGGGTCTACGTCGATCTGGGCGAGGTCGCGGCGGACGACAACCACCGGGTGCGGCAGACGCCGATCGAGAAGGTGATCGACAAGGCGAACGAGATCCTGCATCCGTACACGCTGGATGTGAAGGAGATCGCCTGGTCGAGCGTCTACGAGGTCGGCCACCGCGTGACCGACGGGTTCGATGACGTGTCGGGTGCCTCGGAGCGCACGCCGTGCGTCTTCCTCACCGGCGACGCCTGCCATACGCACAGCGCCAAGGCAGGCCAGGGCATGAACGTGTCGATGCAGGACGGGTTCAACCTCGGCTGGAAGCTGGGTGCCGTGCTGACCGGGCGGAGCCCCGAGTCGCTGCTGGCGACGTACTCGGCCGAGCGGCAGCCGGTGGCGCAGCAGCTCATCGACTTCGACCGGGAATGGTCTTCGCTCATGGCCCGCAAGCCCGAGGAGATCTCCGACCCGCAGGAGCTGTCGAACTACTACCTCGCCACTGCGGAGTTCCCGTCGGGGTTCATGACGCAGTACACGGCGTCGGCGATCACGGGCGGTTCCGAGCACCAGGCGCTCGCGGCAGGCTTCCCGATCGGGCGGCGTTTCAAGTCGGCCGAGGTCGTGCGGGTCTGCGACGGCAACGTCGTGCATCTCGGCCATCACGCGAAGGCGGACGGCCGCTGGCGCGTGTACGCGTTCGCGGATGCCGGCGGTGCACGCCTGCGCGAGTGGGCGGCGGCGGTCTCGCCCATGATCGATCGCGTGACGCCGTCGGATGCCGACGTGGATGCCGTCATCGATGCGAAGGTCATCTTCCAGGAGGCCTTCGAGGAGCTCGACATCCTGTCGTCGCCGGAGCTGTTCCTGCCCAAGAGCGGCCCGCTCGGGCTCACCGACTGGGAGAAGGTCTACTCAGCGGCGCCGAACGCGTGGAGCGACACCGACATCTTCGCCGAGCGCGAGCTGTCGCGCGACGGCGTGGTCGTGGTCGTGCGGCCGGATCAGTACGTCGCCGCGGTTCTGCCCCTGGATGCCACAGGCGAGCTCGACGCGTTCCTGCAGGGAGTATTCCTTCCGGCGTGATCGCGCGGTGGTTCAGTAGGCGATGCGTCGGTCAGCGCCGACGTGGCCGAGGAATCGCCCAGCCCGACGCCGAATTCAGCGGACGCCACGTCCGTGTCGGACGAGGTGACCTGCGCGGCGTTCGGCGACGTCGCGACGATTCTCTTCAACGCGGAGATGGCTTTCCGTGAGGAGCGCATGGGGCTGCAGGAGAAGCGCATGTCCGGGGAGAGTGGAGAGGAGTTCGGTGTTGATGGTGCGGAAGAAGCGCTCGATCTTGCCGCGGCCTTGGGGCCGGCCCACGGTGGAGTGGATGAACCGGATGCGCAGCTCGATGGCGGTGCGTTCGAGGTAATGGCTGGTGAAGCCGGAGCCATGGTCGACGTGGAGAATGTCGGGAATTCCACACATCGCCCACGCGGGATCGGTCCTGCGCCAGATCGCCTGCCGGAGCGCGAGAGCAGTTTTCATAGCGGAAGGGGCACCGGCGAAGACGGAGTATCCGCAGATCGCTCGGGAATGGTCATCGATCACGATCGTGAGCCAGGGCCGATCAGACTTGCCGCCCGCGGCACTGGTAATGAGGATGTCGAGTTCTGTGTGGTCGGCCTGCCAGATCTCGTTAGGTCGGTCGGCTCGGCGCCGGTACACGAGCTCGTGTCGATCGCGATACGCGGTGAGCCCTTCGAGCGCGAGCGTCACGAGCGCTGGGTCGAGAGACTGCACAATGTCTGACGGTCGCGTAGCTGGGCACCGGGGACTGCTGCACGGATAGGTGACAGGTTGTAGTCATCGGATGAACACCGAAGTCTTTCGCGATCTGCTCGATCGTGACTCCGGGCTCGCGGTTCTGAGCGACGCGCACGACGTCGTCACGGAATTCACTCGGGTAGGGCTTGGGCACAGCAACATCCTTCCAGGCCCACCACGCGGGCAAGCCAGATCAGATGTCACCTACTCGTGCAGCAGTCCCCTCTGCTTCGATGCCGGTGTCGCACTGCGAGCCACCGCTGCCGCACACCGCGCCGTTATTGGTGTGGAACCCTTTCCGCAGGCCGCAGGCGGCAGGCCGTCCGACCTTTCCGTACGTTGCTAACATTCGACGATGGTTGAATCCTCTGCGTTCGTGACGCCGAAGCTCTCCGTGCAGCCCGACGTTCGCGTTCTCGGCGCCCGCGAACACAATCTGCAGGATGTTGACCTCACGGTGCCGCGCGATGCAACGGTCGTCTTCACCGGTGTGTCTGGCTCGGGAAAGTCCTCGCTGGCGTTCGGGACGCTGTACGCCGAGTCGCAGCGACGCTATTTGGAATCGGTCGCACCGTACGCCCGCCGCCTGATCGATCAGGCGGGAGTGCCCGATGTCGACTCGATCACGGGGATGCCGCCTGCGGTCGCCCTGCAGCAGCAGCGCGGTGCCGGGAATGCCCGATCGACCGTGGGCAGCATCACCACGTTGTCGAGCTTGGTGCGGATGCTGTACTCGAGGACCGGGGACTACCCGGATGGGCAGCCGATGTTGTATGCGGAGGACTTCTCCGCGAACACGGTCGAAGGGGCCTGTTCGGAATGCCACGGCATCGGCCGCGTGTACACGGTGAACGAGCAGCAGATGGTCCCGGACCCCTCGCTCACCATCCGCGAACGCGCCATCGCCTCCTGGCCGACCGCGTGGCACGGCCATCAGCTGCGCGACGTGCTGGTTGCGCTCGGTTACGACGTCGATGTGCCGTGGCGGGACCTGCCGGAAAAAGACCGGGACTGGATCCTGTATACCGATGAGACCCCCTTCGTTCCGGTCCACTCCCGGCTCACGCTCTCTGAGTCCAAAGCTGCGATCGAAGCAGGTGTGGAGCCGAGCTACTCGGGCACATTCGTCGGAGCTCGCCGGTACATTCTGGACACGTTCGCGAACACGAAGAGCGCCTCGATGAAGCGGCGCGTCGCGCAGTTTCTCACCGCCGTCATCTGCCCGGTCTGTGATGGCAAGCGGCTGAAGCCCGAGGCGCTGTCCGTCACGTTCGAAGGATTCGACATCGCCGAATTCTCTCGACTGCCGCTTCGGGAACTTGCCACGATCCTCTCGGGAGTCGTTGCACGCCTGGAGGAGCACGGAGCCGCTTTTTCCGGCGCTGCTTCTCCGCGGGCCGCATGGGAAGAGCATGTCGCTGCTGGCGGTTCCTCGCCTGCCGCCGCGCCCGATGTGCGACCCACCCCGAGCCGAGCGCCAGAGAAGCGTGCTGCTGCGGTCCAGCTCGCATCAGGGGTGCTGCAGCGACTTCGTCCACTGGTCGATCTGGGGCTGGGCTACCTGTCGTTGAGCCGGACGACGCCGACGCTGTCGGGCGGCGAGCTACAGCGGCTACGGCTCGCGACGCAACTCAGCTCTGATCTCTTCGGGGTGGTCTACGTCCTCGACGAACCATCGGCGGGGCTGCATCCGCAGGACGTGACGGCGCTCCTCGGGATCCTCGACGGACTCAAGGGGGGAGGGAACAGCCTGTTCATCGTCGAACACTCCGTGGCCGTGATGCGACACGCGGACTGGTTGGTCGACATCGGGCCTGGCGCCGGTGAACACGGCGGCCGAGTGCTCTACAGCGGCCCACCCGACGGGCTCGCCGATATTGAGGAGTCCGTGACACGCGGATACCTCTTCGGTGGCCGCGGTCTCCCTCTTCGCGCACCCCGTGAGGCACGCAGTTGGCTGCGCCTGGAGAACGTGACGCGGAACAACCTGCACGACCTCACGGTCGATATCCCATTGGGTGTCTTCACCGCCGTTACGGGCGTGTCCGGGTCCGGCAAATCGAGTCTGGTCAGCCAGGCGCTTCCGTCGCTGCTTGGCGATCGCCTTGGCCGGGACGTCCCGGCCGATGACGAGCCGGTCAGCGACGAGTCACTCCTCGCGGATGCCCCGGAACGTCTCGATGGGCGCGTCGCCGGGCCCGTCACCGGTGTACGCCGGCTGATCGTCATCGACCAGCGGCCCATCGGCCGGACGCCGCGGTCAAACGTCGCCACCTACACCGGGCTGTTCGACCACGTACGTCGTCGATTCGCAGATACCTCGGAAGCTCGTTCCCGCGGGTACAAACCCGGCCGATTCTCCTTCAACGTCGCCGGCGGGCGCTGCCCGACCTGCGAGGGCGAGGGATCGGTGATGGTCGAGCTCCTCTTCCTGCCTTCCGTGTACACCGCATGCCCCGACTGCCACGGCACCCGATACAAGGCGTCAACGCTCGAGATCACGTGGCGGGGGCGCACGATCGCTGACGTGTTGTCGATGAGCGTCGAGGAGGCGAACCTATTCTTCGTGGGCGATGAGGAGATCACTCGATCACTGGCCGCTTTGTCGGACGTTGGACTCGATTATCTCCGACTGGGTCAACCGGCAACGGAACTCTCGGGGGGTGAGGCGCAGCGCGTCAAGCTGGCGACCGAGTTGCAGCGTGCGCAGCGTGGGGACACGCTGTACGTCTTGGACGAGCCGACGTCCGGGCTCCACTGCGCCGACACGGATCGTCTGGTCGCGCATCTGCAGACGCTGGTCGATGCGGGCAACACGGTCGTCGCAGCGGAGCTGGACATGCGCGTTGTCGCGATGGCCGATCACGTGATCGATCTTGGACCCGGCGCGGGCGACGCCGGTGGGACCGTGGTTGCAGCTGGTACGCCCGCCTACGTCGCGGACAAGGGCGTCGGTGCTTCCGCGGGCTACCTTGCCGCCGCACTGCAGGCAGCCATCAACGTGACCCCATTGTGACGAGTGTGTCGCTGTGCGATCTGAACATCGCACAGCGACACGCTCGACGAGGTCGT
>NZ_BJUW01000010.1 GCF_007988825.1 Microbacterium aerolatum
CGGTCTCGACGCGACGATCCTGGATGCGACGCGCCACCTCACCCGCCTCGCCTCGCTTCCGACGCCGCCGTCCACGACCGCGCGGCTGAGCTTCGACACGCTGCGAAGGCTCTCGACTGGGCGCAGCGAGGCCGCCGCGGCGCTGGTGCAGGCCGCACGCCTCGGAGAGTTCCGCTTCGGACCGAACGACTCGCCCTGGTACGGAGTGAACTTCCGCAGCACGCAGGATGCCCGTTCCGCTCACGACCTCGCAGGCAGACTGCACTCGACGAGCGTCCCCGCACTCCTCGAACGCGGGTACGCCTTGATCTCGCAGACGCGGATGCGTCCGTTCGCCACGATCGACGAGCTCGGCGAGTACCTCCGCCTGCTCGAGGGCATCCGCGATTCCCTCGACCGGTTCAGCCCCACCGTGTTCGAGCGTCCCCTGGGCGAACTGATCCAGGCGCACGGCTCCCGTCGGGACTCGCCGGCGATGTCCAGTGCGAATCGCCGCAGGCTGCGCAGGCTCGCCAAGGAGTACGTCCGCCCCGGCGTGCACATCTCCGAGATGCACGAGGCCCTGCTGCGCATCCAGCAGCAGCGCACGCAGTGGCAGCGGTTCGTCGACGCCGGCGTCGCGCCCGAGATCCCGCTCGGCATCGGCGAGGTCTACGCCTCATGGCAGCGGGTGACCGCCGAGCTGGCCGAACTCGACGCCGCTCTCGGCCGGCGCGAGCCCCTCGCGAACCTGCCGGTGGAGCGTCTCGTGCGCACCCTCGCCGGTCTCGCCGCCAAATCCGACGTGTTCGACAACCTCGTCGAGCGCGCGACGATCCGCGACAAGCTCGCGACCCTCGGCCTGGAGCCGTTGCTGGCAGAGCTCTCGGTCCGCCACGTCGCCGAGGACCAGGTCGCAGAAGAACTCGAGTTCGCCTGGTGGCAGTCGCTGCTGGAGCGGGCCCTGCAGGACAACCGTGCGCTGCTCGGCGCGAACACCGCCGTCGTCGACCGGCTCGAGCGCGACTTCCGCCTGGTCGACGAGGCGCATGCGGCGATGGCAGGTCCGCTGCTGGCCTGGCAGCTCGCGAACCAGTGGCGCATCGCGATCGTCGACGAGCCGACCGAGTCGAAGAACCTCCGTCGCGCGCTGACGCAGGGGACGCCGAGCACCGCCGAGATCGTCTCCGCCGCGCCGATGCTGATGGACGTGCTCGCGCCCGCGTGGATCTCGTCGCCCTATCTGGTGCCGGAGATCCCGGACTCGGTGGAGTTCGACACCGTGCTGCTGGTGGATGCCGCCGCCATCAACCTCGCCGAGGCCGCCCCCGCGATCCGCCGCGCGCGGCAGGTGGTCGCCTTCGGCGACCCGGTGACTCAGCGCCCGACCCCGTTCGAGATGGCCGTGGACGCCGGCGACGACTGGGACGTAGAGGTGCCGTTCGACGAGACCAGCGTGTTCGAGCGCCTCGCCGAGCTGCTGCCGGTGATGACGCTGACGCGCAGTTACCGCGCCGGGGGCGAGGACCTCGCCGAGCTCATCAACGACGCCTTCTACGGCGGAGAGATCGTCTCACTGCCGTGGGCCGGCTCATACCTGGGCCGCGGCAGCCTGACCGTCGACTACGTCGAGGGCGGCGTCGGCGCTCCTGACCCCGTCTCGGGTGCCGTCGAGAGCCCGGACGCCGAGGTCGCTCGGGTCGTCACGCTCGTCGTCGAGCATGCCGTGCATCGCCCGTCCGAGTCGCTCATGGTCATCACGGCCAGCGCCCGTCACGCCGAGCGCGTGCGCGCCGCTGTCACGACGGCCTTCGCCGGACGGTCGGACGTCGCTGACTTCGTCGGCCGCGACACGGCCGAACCCTTCGCCGTGCTCACGCTCGAGGAATCGGTGGCCGAGAGCCGCGACCGCGTGATCTTCTCGCTCGGCTACGGCCTCACCAAGCACGGCCGCGTGCTCAGCGACTTCGGCGACCTCTCCACCCCGGACGGCGAGCGGCTGCTCACGGTCGGCATGACCAGGGCGCGCCGGTCGATGGTGCTGGTCTCCTCCATTCGTCCGTCGTCTTTCGACGATGGACGGCTCGCGCACGGCGCATCCACGCTCATGTCGATCCTCGGCGGCCTCGCGGCGCGGGGGAGGGACTCGCGTCTCGAAGACCTCGCCGATCCGCTGACGCTGGCACTGGCGCGCGAACTGCGCCGCCTGGGGGCTTCTGTCGACGTCGACTACCGCGGTCTGCTGCCTCTGGTCGCGCAGCACAACGGCAAGGCCGTCGTCATCGAATCCGATCCCGAGACCATGGGGGAGTCGCTGCGCGAGACGCTGCGACTGCGACCGCACGTCCTGCGGCGGCTGGGCTGGCACTACGTGCGCGTGCACGCCTTCGACCTGTACAGCGACCCGGTGACGGCGGCATCCCGGATCGCAGCCGTACTGGGAATCTCGGCCGACGCGGTGCGCGCCGAGAACGACACCCAGCCGATCGACTTCTCGGGCGATGTCTGAGCCGGAGGGCGATGAGCCGCAGCGCCAGCGGGTCGAGAAGGTTCCGGGGCGCCGCCGCGCGCGCCTGACTCCCGCCCCGGGCACCGATCCGTCGCCTGAGGTCGCGCCCAAGGCCGAGCGCCCTCCACGCACGACGGGGCGCGGCCCGAACGACGACCAGCTGCTGCGCGACGTCCCGCCGCACTACTGAGGTCTCTCTCAGAAGCTTCGAGAGGGCAGTTCGGCACGGTGCGACGTGCGCGGACCGTGCGCAATTGCCCTCTCGCTCAGAGGGCGTGAGACGGGGCGGGCACGTCTGTGGACAGTTTCTGCGGAGATGGCCTCGGCTGCTGGATGCTCTGTCCATGACTGCGCGCCGACCCCTGCCGTACTTCCTGGCGAAGGGTGCGTTCGCGACTTCTCGCGCCGGCGAGCACGGAATCTCTCGGAGCAGAATGCGGGCCGCCGACCTGGAGACGCCGTTCCGCGGCGTGCGCTCGGCTGGGCTCGACCTCGGTGACCTCGTGCAGCGCTGCCGTGCCGCCGAAGTGTTCATGGATGACGGAGAGGCGTACAGCCACAGCACGGCGCTCCGGCTCTGGGGTGCGCCGCTGCCTGCACAGTTCGGTGCGGCGGGTGCCGCACTGCACATCGGCACGCCCGGTGCCACCCGCAGGCGGCGCGTCGGTGTCATCGGTCACAGGCTTGCTCCGGGCACGCCGATGCGTCTGAGTCCTGACGGACTCCGGACCGTTGCGCCCGCGACCGCGTGGTGCCAGTTCGCGTCGCAGCGCGATGATCTCTCGGACGACGAGATGCTCGTGGCGCTGGTCGCGGTCGCCGACTGCCTCATCACCGGACGTCGCACAAAGGGCATCCGGGGTGATCCGGCGTGCACACCCGAGGAGATGCGCGCCGCCGTGATAGCCCACGGCTCCGGTCGGGGTGCGCGGATGCTCGCAGCGGCACTCTTACTCATGCGCGTCGGTGTCGACTCGCCGAAGGAGACCGAGTTGCGACTGCTGCTGCACAGGGCCGGGGTCGCCGAACCCACGATCGGTCATATCATCCCGACCCGTCTCGGACCCCTCACACCCGACCTGGCCTACCCCGCCAAACGTGTGCTGATCGAGTACGAGGGCGACGCGCATCGAGAGAATCGGCGGCGATGGCGCGGCGACTTCGAACGGGTGCGGGCGTTCCAGCAGGCGGGATGGACGGTGATCCGGGTGAACGCCGATGACCTCACTGACGAGGCGCGTCGCAATGCGCTCATCGCGCAGCTGCGGCTGCTGCTCGCCTGAGCTCGGTGCCCTGGAATGCGCCGAGAGGGCGATTCAGCACGGTGCAGAACGCAACGACCGTGCCGAATCGCCCTCTCGGTGAGCGATCAGACGAGCGTGGCGATCAGGCGCTTGTGCCGGCATCCTTGCGCAGAAGATCGCGGATCTCGATGAGCAGTTCCTGCTCGCTGGGCAGGGTCTCCTCCTCGACCGCGGGGTTCTTCGCGGCCTGGTGCTCCTTGTATTTGTTCATCGGAACGACGAACACGAAGTACACGATGAGAGCGACGGCGATGAAGCTGATGATGGCAGAGATCAGTTCGCCGATCGGGAAGGTGACTTCCTGGCCGTAGATGCCGGTCATCTGAATGCCGATCTCGCCTGTCGCGCCCGCGTCGAAGAACAGCGAGACGAGCGGGGTGATGATCGCCGAGACGACCGCGTTGACAATGGCCGTGAAGGCACCGCCGATGACGACGGCGACCGCGAGGTCGATGACATTGCCCTTGGTGATGAACTCTTTGAAGCCCTGGAACACGGGAACCCCCATCTGTCGATCGCCTCAGCTCGAGGCCGGAGTCGCAGCGGGCGCCGGGCTGGCGCTCGTCGACGATTCCGTCTTCGATGATGCCGAGGAACCGCTCTTCGCGCCACCGCCACTCCGCGAGTCCGTGCGATAGAAGCCGGATCCGTTGAACGTCACCCCGATCGAGCCGTACTGCTTGCGCAGCGATCCGCCGCACTCGGGGCAGAGGGTGAGGGCGTCGTCGGTGAAGGACTGGACTGCGTCGAAGGCGTGATCGCACGACGTGCAGACATAGGCGTAGGTGGGCATGTGCTTCTCAGTGTGTTCAGGGTCGCTCGTGCGACAGATGGAGCGTGCGAGTGGGCGTAACGACGCCGGTCACCGGCTGATCGTGGAGCTCTCGCGGGAGGGAGTCGAGTACCTCGGAATCATAGGTCACGGCGTACACAGGAGGGCAGTTCTCCATGGACCCGATGGTCTTGTCGAAATAGCCCCGGCCCCAGCCGAGTCTGGTGCCCTCGGCATCCACTGCGGCCGCGGGGATGATCATGAGGTCGACGTCGTTGACGGCGATCGGGCCGAGCACCTCGCCGGTGGGCTCGGGCAGACCGAACAGCCCCTCTGCGACGTCGTCGGTGTCGTCGGCGACGGCCCAGTCGAGCAGACCGTCCGCCCGTGTGATCGGCAGCAGTACTCGGATGCCGCGGCGCACAGCGCCGATGATGAACTCGCGGGTGTCGGGTTCGGTGGTCGTGGAGAGGAAGCACGAGATCGAGCGGGCGTCGTGAGCGGCGACCAGCTCGTCGAGCTGTGCGGTGATGCCGGATGCCGCGACCTCGCGCTGCTGCTCCGACAGCAGCTGGCGGCGCTCGCGCAGTTCTGCGCGCAGCGCGCGCTTGGCGTGTTCGACGTCGGGCGACATGCTGCGATTCTACGTGGCGGTCCTGCGGGTGACCCCCAGTAAGCTGGCCGAATGGGAAAGCAGTCAATCAAGGCAGTCATTCCGGCAGCGGGTCTGGGCACTCGGTTCCTGCCCGCCACGAAGGCGATGCCGAAGGAGATGCTGCCGGTCGTGGACAAGCCCGCGATCCAGTACGTCGTCGAAGAGGCCGCATCGGCTGGCATCGACGACATCCTCGTGATCATCGGCCGCAACAAGAACATGATCTCCAACCACTTCGACTCGGTGCCCGAGCTCGAGGTCAAGCTCACCGAGAAGGGCGACATGCAGCGCCTGGAGCGGGTCATGAAGTCCAGCGACCTCGCTGACATCCACTACCTCCGCCAGGGCGAGCCGAAGGGCCTCGGCCACGCGGTGCTGCGCGCCAAGACTCACGTCGGCGACAGCTCGTTCGTCGTCATGCTCGGCGACGACCTCATCGACGACCGTGACGAGCTGATCACGACGATGATGGCCGAGCACGAGCGCACCGGCGCGACCGTCGTGGCCCTCATGGAGGTCGACCCGTCGCAGATCCACATGTACGGCGCCGCGGCGGTCGAGGCGACCGACCAGGACGGCATCGTGCGCGTCACGGGTCTCGTCGAGAAGCCGGCCCAGGAGGACGCTCCCTCGAACCTCGCCATCATCGGCCGCTACGTGCTGCCGCCGGCGGTCTTCCCGATCCTCGAGCGCACCGAGCCTGGCAAGGGCGGCGAGATCCAGCTGACGGATGCGCTGCAGGAACTCGCGGCCGACTCCGACGGCCCCGGTGTCGTCGGCGTGATCTTCCGCGGACGCCGCTACGACACCGGCGACCGCGTCGACTACATCAAGGCGATCGTCCAGCTCGCGACCGATCGCGACGACCTGGGTGCAGACCTTCGCCCGTGGCTGAAGGAGTTCAGCGCGGGCCTCTGAGCTCGCGGACTGCGGGGATCGCATGGAACTGCTGCAGGGACACAGTCACGGCCCGGTCGAGCTGAGGCTCATCCGGTCCCGTGACGCGCGCGTCCTGCAGCAGGAGCTGCTGGACAATCGCTCGTGGCTGCAGCGCTGGGAGGCGACGATCCCCGGCGGCGCGACGGGCTTCGACATGCGTCTGAGCATCCGCAGGCTCCTGCAGCAGTACCGCGACGGCGGCGGATACCCGTTCGTGATGCTGTACAACGGCGAGATCGCCGGTCAGCTGAACGTGTGGGGGGGTCGCCCGCGGTTCGCTGTGCTCTGCGACCATCGGCTATTGGGTCAGCGAGCGGTTCGCGGGGCACGGCATCACACCGACCGCTGTCGCGCTCGCGACCGACGCCTGCTTCAGCGAGTACGGTCTGCACCGCATGGAGATCTGCATCCGGCCGGAGAACGCGGCGAGCCTGCGGGTCGTGCAGAAGCTCGGCTTCCGCTACGAGGGGTTCCGGCGCCGTTTCATCCACATCGACGGGGACTGGCGAGACCACTACGCATTCGCGCTGACGCGAGATGACGTCCCCGAGGGCGTGCTGTCGCGCTGGCTGAGCGGCAACGCCCCGCAGGATGCGGCCAGCATCCCTCCCTCGGATCGCCTTCCGATCTGAATTTCCCGCGTGTCGGATCCGACACGCGTCGGAACTGAGGGGCGCAGACCGCGCTGTCGCATACCGTTGAGGCTATGAATGGGCCGGTGCTGAGTGGGGGCGTCATCGTCCTCGTCGCGGTGCTGCTCTGGATGCTGTATCTGCTGCCCTCGTGGCGAGGCAGGTATCAGTACAACGCCTCCGAGCGGAACGCCGTGCGCCTGAACCAGGCGCTGCGCGTTCTCGCCGAGACCAGTGAGACGCCGGACGAGGTCCGCCTCGAGCTCAACGCCCGCACCGCGCTCGCGCAGCAGAAGCTCGCAAAGCGCCTCCAGTCCGAGAAGGAGGCGAGCGAGCTCATCCGCCTCCGGGCCGAACTCGCCGCAACACGGGCGGACCCGATGCTGCGCCAGGCGCGCGCGCGCCGCCGCGTGCGCGTGGTCGCTGCATCCGTCCTGATCCTGGGGCTCTCGATCGCCGGGCTCGGCGTGTGGCAGCTCGTCAGCGGCGGTGCACAGGCGCTGATCTGGATCGGCGGGGCTCCGGCGGTCGTCGCTGCGGTCGCGCTGCAGAAGATGGCTTCCGTCGCCCGCCGCAGCCTGAGCCGCCCCGCAGCGGAGGTTCTGCCGGAGCCGGCGCCGCGCGTTTCGCCGCCGCTGCACGACCAGGGGCGAGCGTCGTGGACCCCGCGCCCGCTGCCGGCGCCCATGGCGCAGGTCAGCGGATCACTCGCCCACACGGCCCGCGCCGAGATCGAAGCCGCGCAGGAACTGCGCCGTGCCGAGCGTGTCGCCGAGCTTCGCCGGCGTGCGGCGCAGATGGCTCCGCCCGAGCCCGTCGCGCTTCCCGCCCCGCCCGCTCCCGCTGCTGCGGAGGAGCCTTCGCCGTACTCGCGGATGGGATTCGTGGATGACGCGGAGATCGAGCAGCACGTGCGTCAGATGCTGCAGCGCCGTGCCGCGGGTTGAGCAGCGCCTCGGCGCATCGGGCCTTTCGGGCGTGATAATCTAGCTGAGGTTCACGGGCCTATGGCGCAGTTGGTAGCGCGCCTCGTTCGCATCGAGGAGGTCAGGGGTTCGAATCCCCTTAGGTCCACCACCAGAGGGAAGCCCCGGGCATCTGCCCGGGACTTCCCTCATTCCAACCGCTCGTCCGGCGTAAGCTCCGAGCATGAACGCGCGAGCACTGCGGGGCATCGCCGTGGCGGCGACCGCCGCGCTGCTGCTCACCGCGTGTGCGGCTCCGGAGGAGCCCCCGCCCCGCGTGAGTACGACGACAGCACCTCCGGGATCGCCGCAGCCGACTGCCGCCGTCTCGGTCATCGCCGCTGGCCTCGACGTGCCGTGGTCGGTGGCCTTCCACGACGGCATCCCGCTGGTCAGCGAACGCGACAGCGCACGCATCCTCGAGCTCGACGAGAGCGGCGCAGCGCGCGAGGTCGCGGTGATCGATGGAGTGCAGCCATCGGGAGAGGGCGGCCTGCTGGGGATCGCAGTCCACGACGACCACCTCTACGTGTACTTCACGGCGGCGGATGACAACCGGATCGAGCGCTTCCCCTTCAGCGGAGACGCCGGAGGCCTGGCGCTCGGCGATCCGCAGACGGTGCTCGACGGCATCCCGAAGTCCGGCAATCACAACGGCGGGCGCATCGCATTCGGCCCAGACGGGATGCTGTACGCGACCGCCGGCGATGCCGGCGACGGCTCCGCCGCGCAGGACCTCGACAGCCTCGCCGGCAAGATCCTGCGTCTGACGCCCGCGGGTGACATTCCCGACGACAACCCGTTCCCCGGCTCGCCCGTGTACAGCTACGGCCACCGCAACCCGCAGGGCATCGCCTGGGACGATTCGGGCGCGATGTACGCGTCGGAGTTCGGGCAGAACACGTGGGACGAGCTCAACGTCATCGAGGCGAGCGGCGACTACGGCTGGCCGGAGGTCGAAGGGATCGCCGGGGACGACCGATACATCGACCCCGTCCAGCAGTGGCGCCCCGCGGACGCGAGCCCGAGCGGCATCGCGATCGCCGACGGCAGCATCTTCATCGCGAACCTGCGCGGTGAGCGACTGCGCGAGGTTCCGCTCGACGATCTCGCCGCATCCACCGAGCACTGGGTGGGGGAGTACGGTCGTCTGCGCGATGTCGTCGTGGCGCCAGACGGCGCACTCTGGGTGCTGACGAACAACACCGACGGTCGAGGCAGCGCCGGGCCGGATAGCGACCGCATCCTGCGCCTCGGGGCTCCTTGACCCGCGTTCACTCGCCGAGACGGGCTTTGCAGCACGAGACGGCGGCTGCCAGCACCCGTCTCGTGCGGCAAACCCCGTCTCGAGGTGCGACTGTAGGGCGGCGGGTCTACGGCGCGAGTGACTCCGCCGGGTCCACCGGCCGGCCGGCATCGCGGATGATGTCAGCCACGACATCCGCGTCGAAGTGGAAGACGAGGTCATCCGGCGCGAGGCGCTCCAGGAACGGCACGACGCGCACACGATCTTCCTCGATTGTGACCACGGACCCTCCGTAGCCGTTCACCGCGGCCTCCTCGGCCGGGTCGCCGAAGGCGCACGAGAGGTTCGTCACGCCGGGCGCCACGGTCACCGGCACACCCGCCACGTACTCCGTGACCGGCAGATGGTAGTGACCGGCGAGGATGACACGTACATCCGTGCCGCGCACGATGTCGATGAGCTCGTGGGCGTCCTGCTCGTCCAGCGCGAGCGCCTGCAGCAGATCCGTCTGCGCGCGCACCGGCGGATGGTGCACGACCACGACGGTGCCGCGCTCCGCGGGCGTCGCGAGCGACTCGCGGAGGAACTGCTTCTGCTCCGCCTCGAGGTCGCCGTAGCCGACTCCCGGGATCGAGCTGTCGAGCACGATCACTCGCCAGCCGTCATGCTCGACGACGGATGCCACTGGACGATCCAGATCCACGCCAGGCAGCTCCTGCTCACCGGCATCCGGCTGTCCGCCCCCGAGCACCGTGCGGAACGAATCGCGCCGATCGTGATTGCCCATCGCGAAGACCACTCGCGCGCCGCGCGCCTGCGCCCACGGGTCGAGCTGCTCCCGGACGCTGCGATACGACTCCTCGGTGCCGTCCTCGCTGACGTCGCCCGAGACGACCACCAGGTCGAACAGCAGATGCCCGACGTGCGCGAGCGCACGGCGAAGGTGCTCGGCTGTGTCGACCACACCGTAGTGGCGCCCGCCGTCGCCCGAGAAGTGCGTGTCGCTGAGATGAAGGATGCGCAGACCGCTCATGCGTTCACTCTGCCAGAAAGCTACGACATCTCACCCGAGAATCAGCGTCGCCGTGAGCAGCACTGGGATGCATCCGATCGTCGTGATGAACACCGTGTCGCGCGAGATCGATTCGCCGATGTCGTAGCGCTGCGAGTAGTTGAAGACGTTCTGCGCGGTGGGAAGCGCCGCCAGCACGACCACGATCAGCACCTCGTGCGCCGACAGGCCGAACACGAACTCCGCCACGACCCACGCGAGCACCGGCATCACCAGCAGCTTCAGCGTGCTCGCCAGCAGCACATCCCGCCGGTGCCCCGAGGTGCCGAGGACCCGCTGTCCGAACAGGGAGATACCGTAACTGATCAGCAGGACCGGCACGCACGCGTTCGCCAGCAACGTCGCCGGCTCCATGACGATGGGCGGCAGCTCGACACCCAGCACCGACACGAGCGTCCCGAGCGCGGACCCCAGGATGATCGGGTTCGTCGCCGTGCGCACGAACGTGCGCCACACCGAGGTGCGTCCGCTGGTGACGGTGTCGAGGATCGTCAGCGAGATCGGCGTGAACACCAGAAGCTGCATCAGGATCACCGGCGCGGGGTAGGCGGCGCTGCCCAGCAGATACAGCGACAGCGGGATGCCGATGTTGTTCGAGTTCACCTGGCCTGCAGACAGTGCGCCGATCACGGTCTCGCCCACGTCGCGCTTCCAGACCAGCTTCGCCACCAGCGCGTAGGCCGCGATGACGGCGATCGCGGCGATCGCCGAGACCGGCAGGAGCGACGAGAACAGCACCCGCGCGTCGGCCTGCGCGAGCACGGTGAACAACAGGAACGGGGACAGGACGAAGAACGTCAGCCGGCCCAGCACGTGGCGCGCATGCGGGCCGAGCAGATCCATGCGTCCGATGATGTACCCGACGGCGATGGCGAGTCCCACCACGGCGAATCCGGTGAGAGTCTCGAGCACTTTCCGAGCCTAGCGCTCGCGGTTCGGCGACCCGCCCCGACAGAGCAGTTTTTTCCTTCTCACCGGGAAATTTGACTTCCCTATGGAACCGGCTATGGTCAATGGCACACCCGCCAGCCGATACGAGAGGGGAAGCGAGTCCCGATGGCAGGAAAGACGCCGACAGCAAAGACCGGGAAGAAGACTGCGCAGCTGACGCTCAAGGAGAAGCGAGCAGCCAAGCGCGCCAAGCAGGAGCCGGAATCCTTCATCAAGCCACGCAAGGGTGCGGCCGGCTGACCAGTTGAAGGACCGGCCCCTGAGGGGTGGGGGAGTCGCAGGCGGGTGACCTGCGGCTCCCCCTTCCTCGTCTCTAGCGCAGGCGCCGCTGCAGCTCCGCCGCGGTCTCGGTCACGGCAGTCGCGGCATCCGCTTCGCTCGGTCCCGTGTCGATCGACCAGGTCACGGCGACGGCCGCGATCGGCCATCCGGATGTGTCGAGCACGGCCGCACCCACCGAGCGTGTTCCGTCCGTGATCTCGCCGTCCTCCGACGCATGGCCTGCCGCGCGGATGCTGCGCAGCAGCTCGCGCAGCTCGCTGGGCCTGCCCGGTCCGAGACCGGTGCGCGTCGAGAACGCCGATGCGCTCGGGTACAGCGCCCGCACCTGCTCGCGCGGCAGGGCCGCGAGCATCGCCCGCCCCGTGGCGGTGAGGTGCGCGGGCAGGCGGACGCCCACTTCCGTCACGAGCGCCGGTCGCCGCGGCGCGCGTTCCTCGACGATGTAGACCACATCGGATCCGCTCAGCACACCCAGGTGCGTGCTCTCGCCGAGGCGGTCTGCGAGCGCTGCGACGAGCGGACGGCCGAGCCGCGCCAGTGGCTGCTGCCGCGCGAAGCCGCCGGCGAGTTCGGATGCCGCGGTGCCCAGTGCCCACCGGCGTTCCTCGCGCAGGTGCAGGACGAACCCGTGCTCGGCCAGGGTGTTCAGCAGATGGTGGACCGTCGAGCGGGGGAGGCCCAGCTCGCGCGCGATGGCGGCTGCCGCCACAGGGGCGGGACGCGTGGCCAGATGCCGCAGGATCCGCAGAGTCTGGTCTGCGGCGGGCACCTGCGGGTTGTCTGTGATCACAGACACAGGATGCCACGCGACCCTGTCCGCCGCCACCGGCCGGGTGTGGAATCAAGACATGCCCCATCCCATCCGCATCGGCGCCGACGTCCTCACCCCCGCAGAGGTCGTCGCGATCGCGCGTCACGGTGCACGGATCGAACTCGCCGACGAGGCGCTCGACCTGATCGCCGAGACGCGCGGCGTCATAGACGGCCTCGCCGCCGACCCGCACCCGCACTACGGCGTCTCCACCGGCTTCGGCGCACTCGCGACGACCTTCATCGCCCCGGAGCGACGCCGTCAGCTGCAGGCGAGTCTCATCCGCTCGCACGCGGCCGGTACGGGCGCCGAGGTCGAGACCGAGGTCGTGCGCGCGCTGCAGCTGCTGCGTCTGCAGACCCTCGCCACCGGGCGCACCGGGGTGCGCACCGTTGTCGCCGAGACCTACGCCGCCATGCTGAACGCCGGCATCACCCCGGTCGTCCGCGAGTACGGGTCGCTGGGGTGCTCCGGCGATCTCGCCCCGCTCGCGCATGTCGCGCTCGCCGCGATGGGGGAGGGCGATGTGCGCGTCGAAGGCTCTGGATCGGTCGCTGAGCCTGTCGAAGCGTCCGCGGCGCTCGCCGACGCCGGCATCCAACCCCTCATCCTCGAAGAGAAGGAGGGGCTCGCGCTCATCAACGGCACCGACGGGATGCTCGGGATGCTGCTGCTCACCCTGCACGACCTCGAGACGCTCATCACGACGGCTGACCTCGCAGCGGCCATGTCGATCGAGAGCCAGCTCGGAACGGATGCCGTCTTCGCCGCCGACCTCATGGCGATGCGCCCGCAGGTCGGGCAGGCGGCGTCCGCCGCCAACGTGCGCGCCTTCCTCGCCGGATCCCCCATGGTCGCCAGCCACCGCGGACCGGAGGACGGCCGCGTGCAGGACGCGTACTCGCTGCGCTGCGCGCCGCAGGTGCACGGCGCGGCCCGCGACACCATGTCGCACGCCGCGACGATCGCGTCGCGAGAACTGGCGAGCGTGATCGACAACCCGGTCGTCACGGTGGACGGGCGTATCGAGTCCAACGGCAACTTCCACGGGGCGCCGGTCGCGGCCGTGCTCGACTTCCTCGCGATCTCGATCGCCGACGTCGCCTCTGTGTCGGAGCGCCGCACCGACCGGGCACTTGACCCCGCGCGCAGCCACGGCCTGCCGCCGTTCCTCGCGCACGAGGTCGGGGTGGACTCCGGACTCATGATCGCCCAGTACGCCGCCGCCGGGATCGTCTCCGAACTCAAGCGCCTCGCAGTGCCGGCATCCGTCGACTCCATCCCGTCCTCGGCGATGCAGGAGGACCACGTCTCGATGGGCTGGGCGGCAGCGCGGAAGCTGCGCCGCGCCATCGACGGGCTCGCCCGGGTGCTCGCGATCGAGGTGATCACCGGCGCACGCGCGCTCGACCTGCGTGCACCGCTGCTCGCAGGCCCCGCGACGGGTGCGGTGCGCGATCTCGTCCGCACCGTGGCTGCCGGTCCAGGGCCCGACCGGTACCTATCGCCCGAGATCGAAGCCGTCACCGAACTCGTCCGATCGGGCGCGATCGCCCGCACCGCCAAGGAGAACGCTCATGTCTGACACCGCTGCTTCGGGTACTGCCGTGCCGGGCCCTTCGACCGGCTCAGGGACCGGGGATCGTTCCGTTCGCGCGCCACGCGGTCCGGAGCGCACCGCCAAGAGCTGGGGCGCCGAAGCCGCCAAGCGGATGCTGATGAACAACCTCGATCCTGAGGTCGCCGAGCATCCCGAGGACCTCGTCGTGTACGGCGGCACCGGCCGCGCAGCCCGCAGCTGGAAGGCGTACGACGCGATCGTCCGCACGCTCGACGAGCTCGAGCCCGACGAGACGCTGCTCGTGCAGTCCGGCAAGCCGGTCGGTGTGTTCCGCACGCACGAGTGGGCGCCGCGGGTGCTCATCGCCAACTCCAACCTCGTCGGTGACTGGGCGACGTGGCCCGAGTTCCGCCGGCTCGAGTCGCTCGGGCTCACGATGTACGGGCAGATGACGGCCGGGTCATGGATCTACATCGGCACGCAGGGCATCCTCCAGGGCACGTACGAGACGTTCGCGGCCGTCGCGCGGTCGCTTCCAAGAGCGGTCGCTGAGCCTGTCGAAGCGTCGCTGGCCGGAACGCTCACCCTCACCGCCGGCGCCGGAGGGATGGGCGGCGCGCAGCCGCTGGCCGTGACGATGAACGGCGGAGCGGTGCTCATCGTCGACGTCGACGAGACGCGTCTGGCCCGCCGCGTCGAACACGGATACCTCGACCGCCACACGACCGACCTGGATCAGGCCGTCACAGATGTCCTCGCCGCCAAAGACGCCGGCGAGGCGCTCTCAGTGGGGGTCGTCGGCAACGCCGCCGACGTGTTCCCCGAGCTGCTGCGCCGCGGCATCCCGATCGACATCGTCACCGATCAGACCAGCGCGCACGACCCGCTCGCCTACCTCCCGCAGGGCGTCTCGGTCGCCGAGTGGAAGACGGAGGCCGAGCGCGATCCGGAGGAGTTCACCCGCCGCGCACGCGCGTCGATGGCAGAGCACGTCGCCGCGATGGTCGGATTCCAGGATGCCGGTGCCGCCGTGTTCGACTACGGCAACTCGATCCGCCGCGAGGCCGAGCTCGGTGGGTTCGAGCGGGCCTTCGCGTTCCCCGGGTTCGTTCCCGCGTACATCCGGCCGCTCTTCGCCGAGGGAAAGGGGCCGTTCCGCTGGGTCGCGCTCTCCGGCGACCCGGCCGATATCGCCGCGACCGACCGTGCCGTGAAGGAGCTGTTCCCTGAGGACGCGGCGCTGCACCGCTGGCTCGACCAGGCGGCGGAGAAGGTGCACTTCGAGGGGCTGCCGGCCCGGATCTGCTGGCTCGGCTACCAGGAGCGCCACCTCGCAGGACTGAAGTTCAACGAGATGGTCGCGTCGGGTGAGCTGAAGGCGCCGATCGTGATCGGCCGCGACCACCTGGACGCCGGATCCGTCGCCTCGCCGTACCGCGAGACCGAGGCGATGGCCGACGGCTCGGACGCGATCGCCGACTGGCCGCTGCTGAACGCACTGCTGAACACGGCATCCGGGGCGTCGTGGGTGTCGCTGCACCACGGTGGCGGGGTCGGGATCGGCCGCAGCATCCACGCCGGTCAGGTCACCGTCGCCGACGGGACGGCGCTTGCGGCGGAGAAGCTCGAGCGCGTGCTCACCAACGACCCTGGCACCGGCGTCATGCGCCACGTGGATGCCGGGTACGAGCGCGCTCGCGAGGTCGCCCGCGACCGTGGCCTGAAGGTGCCGATGCTGTGATGCTAGAAGTCGAGAGGGCGGTTCGGCACAGTGTCGGGGGTGGGCACCGTGCTCAAGCGCCCTTTCGACGCTCGACGGAAGGCGGATGCCGATGCGCACTCTGATCACGAACATCGGTGAGTTGACGACGAACACGGAAGCCGGTGTGGTTCGGGACGCCGCTGTGATCATCGAGAACGAAAGATTTGCGTGGGTCGGGTCGGCCGACGATGCTCCCCCGGACCCCGCGGGATACGCGGAGGTGGATGCCGAAGGGCGTGCCGTGATCCCCGGGTTCGTCGACAGCCACAGCCACATCGTGTTCGGCGGCGACCGCGCGACGGAGTTCGAGGCGCGCATGGCGGGGGAGAAGTATGCCGCCGGCGGCATCCGCTCGACCGTCGCCGCCACACGAGCCGCTACGGATGACGAGTTGCGGGCGCGGCTGCGCGGATTCATCGACGAGATGCGCGCGCAGGGCACCACGACGGTCGAGATCAAGAGCGGCTACGGGCTCGACGTCGAGACGGAGAAGCGCCTGGTGCGCCTGGCGGCCGAGGTCACCTCGGAGGTGACCTTTCTCGGCGCGCACGTCGTCCCGGCGGAGTACGCCGAGGACCCCGACGCCTACGTCGATCTGGTCACGGGCCCGATGCTGGATGCCTGCGCCCCCCACGCTCGCTGGATCGATGTCTTCTGCGAGACCGGCGCCTTCACCGTCGCGCAGTCCCGCAGGGTGCTCGAGGCAGGCGTCGCGCGCGGACTCGCTCCGCGCGTTCATGCCGGCCAGCTCGGCCCCGGTGACGGTGTGCGGATGGCAGTCGAGCTCGGTGCGGCATCCGTCGACCACGGCACCTATCTCTCCGACGACGACGTCGCGGCGCTCGCGGCCTCCGACACGGTCCTCACTCTGCTCCCCGGCGTGGAGTTCTCGACGCGCCAGCCCTACCCGGATGCCCGGCGTCTCATCGACGCGGGCGTGACCGTCGCGATCGCGTGCGACACGAACCCCGGGTCGAGCTTCACCTCGTCCATGCCTTTCTGCATCGCCGTCGCCGTGCGCGACATGGGCATGACACCGTCCGAGGCGCTGTGGGCGGCGACCGCCGGGGGAGCGGCGGCACTGCGCCGCGACGATATCGGCGTGATCGCGCCTGGCGCCCGCGCCGACCTCGTGCTGTTGGACGCACCGAGCCACGTGCACCTGTCGTACCGCCCTGGCGTCCCCCTTGTGCGTGCGGTGTGGAAGGACGGCGTGCGCGTCTAGAGGAGAGACCCGGCGACCGGAGCCACCGGCACCGCCGACCATTCGATCACGGCACAGATCACCAGTCCGAGAAGCGCGATCGCGGCGATGGCGATCATCAGCCCCGCCATGAGGCGCAACCGCCGTTCGCGGTCGCCCACCGCCCACCGGCTCACCACCAGCGCCGCGTACAGGCCGATCACGAGAATGGCTGTGACCCAGGCGACCGGCGCGGACGAGCGCGGGTCGATGACGGTGAGAAGACTCAGCGGGATCAGGCAGATCAACACGAACAGTCCGGCGACCACGATCCAGATCGTGCCGTCCGACGACCGGAGCGCGGGCTGATTCGCCATCCGCGTGGGGTCGCGCCTCGCCTGCGCTCGTGACACCTGCGCCCGTGACACCTGCGCCCGTGACATCCGTGCCGACATGTCGCCGCCTCCTCTGTGATGCAGCCATCCTCGGCGTGCCGGTGCGGCGGGGCGAGGGGGTGGCGTCGTCAGTGCGGTGGGCGTACCCTCGTCGCTCCGCCGGTGCGCTCGGCGACGCCGGCCAGCAGCTCCAGCACGCACAGCGCCGCAAGGCGCACGGTGCGTCCGTCCTCGGCATCCGCGGTGGCATCCACCTCGGCGATGTCGGCGCTGACGACCCGGTCATCCGCTGCGACGGCACGGGCGAGCGCCCGCAGCTCCCACGCGTGAAGGCCCCCCGGCACGCTCGCCGGGCAGCCCGGTGCGACAGAGCGATCGCACACGTCGACGTCGATGTCGAGGTGGATGCGGCCGGATCCCGCCCCGGCGACCTCGAGCGCCTCCGCCACGACGTCGTCGACACCGCGTCGCCGCACCTCGTCGAGCGTGATCACACGGATGCCCCAGTCGGCCGCGCGCTGCGCATAGGCGGCGGAGTTCGCGAAGTCCGCGATCCCGATCTGGACGATCCGCCGCGGATCGATCCGTTCGGTGGGCACCGTCGCAGCGGCCGGGACATCCTCGATGAGCCGCCGCACGGGGGTGCCGTTCGAGATGCCGTCGCGCAGGTCGAAGTGGGCGTCGAACGTGATGAGACCGGATGCCGCGGCGCCCAGCGCGACCGGATATGTCAGCGAGTTGTCGCCGCCGAGCGCGATGACGAAGGCGGGGGACAGCTCGCGCACTCTGGCGATCGTGGCGGCTTCACCGTCATCGCCGTCGGGCTCTTCGATGTCACCGGCATCCCGGATCGCCAGGACGGCATCGAGATCGACAGCCGGCGGCCCCATCAGCGTCGGGCTGTACCGCTGCAGCGCCTCGCGCACCGCGCGCGGGGTCGCGTGGGCCCCGGTCGGCGACAGCGACGTGCGCCAGGTGGGTACGCCGAGCAGCACGGCATCCGCCTCGCCTTCGAATGCCGGCCAGGCACCGGCGCGCGGCCACAGCGGGTCGTGGGAGAGAGCCATGTTCACACTCCGGGGATCAGGGCGTGCGCGACGGAGAAGATCGCGAGCCCGGCCAGGGCGCCGACGACTGTGCCGTTCAGGCGGATGTACTGCAGGTCGCGGCCGACCATCAGCTCGATCTTCTCGGTGGTCTCGGCGGGATCCCACCGCTCGACGGTGTCGGTGATGATCGAGGCGATGTCGTGCCGGTAGCGATCGACGAGGAACACGGCGGCGTCGGACACCCACGAGTCGACGCGGCGCTGCAGTGCGGCGTCGGTCGTCAAGCGCTCGCCGACCTCTTCGATGGCCCGCACTGCGCGCACACGCAGGCTGCTCTCGGGGTCGGCCAGCGATCGGATCAGCCCGTTCTTGGCGGTGTTCCACGCCTCGGCGGCCAGTGCGCCGACGCGCGGACTGTCGAACAGCGACGCCTTGGCGTTCTCGAGCTTGCGCCGGGTGACCGGATCGTTCTGCAGGTTGTCGGCGAGCCGGCCGAGATAGCCGTCGATCGCGAGGCGGGCAGGATGCCGCGGGTCGGCGCGCACAGCATCCACGAACTTCACGGCCTCGTGGTAGACGGTGTCGTCGACGAACCGGTGCGCGAGGCGCGGCACCCACGCCGGCAGGCGACGCGAGACGAGCCCGGAGAACGCCTCGGCGTTGGCGTCCAGCCAGGTGGCGATGCTGTCGGCAGCGAGATCGACGGCGCCGTGATGCGCGTCGGACTCGACGATCTTCTCCAGCCAGGCGCCCGCCGGCGGACCCCACTCGGGCTGCACGAGATGCTCACGGGCCAGGTCGGTGATGAGATCGCGGACGTCATCATCGCTGAGCGCATTCAGCACGGCCGTCGCGATCGTCGAGGCCTCGGCCGCGACGCGTTCGGCGTGGTCGCGGTGACGCAGCCACTCGCCGGCACGCTTGGCGATCGCCGTGGAGGCCAGCTTGGTGCGCACGACGTCGGCTGCCAGGAAGTTCGTCTCGACGAACTCACCGAGGGTGCGGCCGATCTCGTCCTTGCGGTTCGGGATGATCGCGGTGTGCGGGATCGGCAGCCCCAATGGGCGGCGGAACAGCGCGGTCACCGCGAACCAGTCGGCCAGCGCGCCGACCATGCCGCCCTCCGCAGCGGCGCGGACGTAGGCGAGCCATGGATGCTGCGCCTGCAGCCAGAACGCGATCACGAACACGATCGCCATGAAGACGAGCGCGCCGAGGGCGATCGCCTTCATCACGCGCAGGGCGCGCAGGCGTTCCTGATCGGCCGGGGAGAGCAGAGCCATCGGAGTGCGCGGCATGTCTGTCATCCTCGCACGCACTCGGTCCCTGAGCCGGTCGAAGGGTAGCCTCGATTCGTGATCGAAGACATCAAGAAGCGTGCGCTGCACCGCACGAGCATCCTCGAGGGTCAGCTGCGCGGCGTCGCGCGCATGATCGAGGGCGAGGAGTACTGCATGGATATCATCACGCAGTCCCGCGCCATCCAGAAGTCGCTCGAGTCACTGAACCGCCTGCTGCTGGAGAACCACCTGCGCACGCACGTCACGCACATGTTCGAGGAGGGCGGCGACGAGCGTGAGCAGGCCGTCGACGAGCTGCTGAAGGCGTTCGACTTCGAGCGGAAGTAGGTCGCGGCGTCGGAGGTTGCTTTCGAGTCGAGCGGCAGTAAAGTCGCGGCGGCGGAGGGAGCTTTCGAGTCGAGCGGCAGTAAAGTCGCGGCGGCGGAGGGAGCTTTCGACTCGAGCGGCAGTAAAGTCGCGGCGGCGGAGGGAGCTTTCGACTCGCTGCGCTCGCTCAAGCCGTTTCGTCTTCGCGGCCTTCGGCCGCTTCGCTCAACGACCCGCATACCGCCCGCTGCACTCGACTCTCGGCGAACCCTTCTGCGGGTCGTTGAGCGAGCGCAGCGAGACGAAACGGG
The DNA here is from genome assembly GCF_007988825.1 of Microbacterium aerolatum. Classification (GTDB taxonomy): domain Bacteria; phylum Actinomycetota; class Actinomycetes; order Actinomycetales; family Microbacteriaceae; genus Microbacterium; species Microbacterium aerolatum. The sequence continues at coordinate 19,986 of NZ_BJUW01000010.1, forward strand.
GTGAGCGAGCCGAAGGCGAGTCGAAGCCGCGGTTCAGCCCTCGAGTGGCCCGAGCAGCGCGCTCGCCGCGGTGGAATGCGCCGACTCCGGGTCGGACGGGTGGAACATGCCCGCCAGCACGTCGCGGTACAGCCGGGAGAGCTCGTTCGACGAGAAGTACGAGCCACCGCCCGCGGTGAGGATCGCCTGGTCGACGACGTGCTTGGCCATCACGACCGCACGGTGCTTGGTGCCCGACAGCAGTGTGAACCAGCGTGCGCCGTTGTCGACCTGTTCGTCGACATCGCGCGCCAGGGCGGCGATCTGCGGCGGCAGGGCGTCGTAGGCGAGGCTCATGTCGGCGATGCGCCAGCGGATGTCGGGATCCTGGCTGTACGCCAGGCCGGTCTTCTTCGAGGTCCGCTTCTGCACGGTCGCCACGGCGAGATCGAGTGCGCGCCGCGCGATGCCGGTGTATACCGAGGCGAGCAGCAGTTCGAAGACGCTGAAGATGCCGAAGATGATCGGGTCCGGCGAGGGTCCAGGGTCGATGCGGCGCACGACCTGGGAAGCGGGTGCGATCGCGCCGTCCAGCCGCGTCGTGCGGCTCTGCGTCGCGCGCATGCCGAGTGTGTCCCAGTCGTCGCTGGTCGTTACGACATCCGTCCTGTCGACGAAGGCGAACACGAGTTTCGGGGCGTCGTCGCTGGTCGTGTCGAGGCCGTGCAGGCCGAGCTTGGTCCACACCGGTGCGAGCGAGGTGAAGATCTTCGTCCCCGTGAACGCGTACGACCCGTCGGGGTGAGGGACGGCATCCGTATCGCTGCCGAACAGCACGAGGTCGTTGCCGCCCTCGCTGATCCCGAACGCGAAGACCTCACCGGCGACGGCACCGTCCTGCACGAACTCGAGCCCCGGCACGCCGCGGTCGCTGAACACCTTCGCGACCCCGGTCCACACCAGGTGCATGTTGATCGACAGCGCGGTGGCCGGGGATGCCGTCGCCAGCCGCTGCTGCAGGATCGCGGCCTGCTCGAGGCCGAGACCCGCGCCGCCGCGTTCGGCGGGAACGAGGATCTTCAGGTATCCGGCATCCCGAAGCTCGGCGAGATCCTGCTCGGGGAACGTGTTCTCCCGGTCATGGATCGGCGCGCGCTCGCGGATTCGGTCGAGCAGATCGTCGGGCAGGTGGGCGGCGGGGTCGAAACCGGCGGGATCGGAACTCATGACAGTGCCTCCAGCAGCTGGCGGATGGTGTCTTCTGGTTTGTCGCGGTGCGGCGAGTGGCCGGCACCGGCGACGATCGACATCGAGATGTTCTCGTTCGAGGTCAGCACTTCCTCGGCGACCTCTCCGGTGAACAGGCTGTAGACCTCGGGGTCGGCGCCGATGACGTGCGTGGGAACCGTCAGGCGCGCGGCATCCGCCCGAACATCCCACGGCTGGTTCTGCGCGCTGGTCTGTTCGACTGCCCAGCGGCTGCCGCGCGCGACGGCGTCGATCTTGAGCTCGTGGTCCTGCGGGTGCCAGTGCGGATGCTCCGCCTGCACGACCTCGATCCGGTTGTCCGCGAACGCCCGCTCCTGGCTGCGGCGCACGATCGAGGCGTCGCGCCCGTCCACGAGGATGGCCGGGTCGATGAGGATGAGCTGCTTCGTCCAGTCGGGGGAGGATGCCGCGGCCACCGTGCTCGAGGCACCGCCGAGCGAGTGCCCGATGACGGCATCCCATGCGCCGCCACGGTCCGGGTGCGTGCCGATGAGGTCGTCGCCGTATGCGCCGACCGTGTAATCCATGGCTCGCGGGGCGTCGCCGTGGCCGCGCAGATCGATCGCGACAGCGTGCCATCCGGCGTTCGCGAGGGCGTCGCCGAGCCGCCACATCAGCGCTCCGGACGAGCCGAGCCCGTGCACGAGCAACGCCGTCTTCTCGGATGCGGGATCGCCCCATGAGATGCGGGGCAGAGTCACAGCGGTCACGAGATCAGCCTAAGAGTGCGGGCGGTCGCGGCGCTTGGAAAACCCGGACCATCTGGCGTGTCGGCGGCGCGTCGCACGGTGACGCGCCGGTGCGGGCCGTGTTGCGCTCTGTTTTCCGATCGGGAGCGCGGGAGAAGCTCGCGCAGTCAGTCCAGTGGCGGCATATCGGCGGCGATCGTCAGCACGCGGGCTGCGGACTCGTGACCGGCCTGCAGGCGTGCGCCGAGCGGTGGGCCTTCGAGCGTCGCGGCGAGGAAGCCCGCGGCGAATGCGTCGCCGGCACCGACGGGCTCGACGACCTCGACGGTCGGGGCGGGGACGAACACCGGCTCGGCGTCGCCGTCGAAAGCGGTGGCGCCGACATCTCCGTCCTTGACGACGAGCAGCGCGCAGTCCGGCAGGAACGTCCGGATCTCGGATGCCGTGGCGGTGCCCCACACGCGCTCTGCCTCATCGCGGCCGACGAACGCGATGTCGGCGGCGTTCGCGAGACGGGCAAGGGTGGCCGCGGCATCCTCGATCGACCACAGCGCGCGGCGATCGTTCACGTCGAACGACACCAGAGCGCCCGCGCTGCGTGCGTCGTCGAACAGCTGATCGACCATCGCGCGGCAGGAGGGCGAGAGTGCCGGCGTGATCCCGGTGGTGTGCACGATCCGGACGCCGGCGAGACGCTCGGCCGGCAGGTGGCCCGGGGACATACGGGATGCCGCGGAGCCGCGCCGGTAGTAGTAGACGGAGGAGCCTTCGGCACCGGGATCCTTGAACATGACCCCGGTCGGCGCGTCCGCGTCGCGTTCCGCCCACACCTGGATGCCGCGACGGGACAGCTCGGACGAGATCCGGATGCCGAGCGGGTCGTCGCCCAGTCGCGAAGTCCAGGCTGCGCGGCGGCCGGCGGCGACGAGGCCCGCGGCGACGTTCGACTCGGCGCCGGCCAGGCTGATCGTCGCAGCGTGCGCGTCTGCGAGTGCGGCATCCGTCGGCGTCAACAGCGCCATCGTCTCGCCGATGCAGACGATCTCGGGAAGGGTGGTCTCAGGCGTGGCAGAAGTCATGTGGGAGTGATCGTCGTGACGGGTTCGGTGTCGGGGTACGGGCTCGGGTCTCGGTCGCGCAGGTCGGGCAGATACCGCACGAATGCGATCGAGACGATGACACCGACGATAGCGAACAGCACGGCGGCGAGGTACGCGCCCTGCGGGCCGCCCGTGCCGTCGACGAGGAATCCGGCGATCGCCGAACCCGCGGCGGCGCCGATCAGCTGTCCCGTGCCCGCCCATCCGAAGGCCTCGGCGGTCTCGCTGAACTTCACGCTCGCGGTCGTGATCGCGAACAGCACGGCGAGGGCGGGAGCGATGCCGAGCCCCGCGATGAGCAGCGCACCGCCGAGCCAGAAGATGTTGAGCGCGAACATGGTCAGGGTCAGGCCGACCGTGAGGATCAGCATCCGCCGGGCGATCGCCCACGGTCCGATCGGGATGTGGCCGAACGAGAGGCCACCGACCAGGCTCCCCACCGCGAAGATCGCGAGCACGAGGCCGGCCTCGAGGCTTCCGTGATCGAACGCGGCGACGACGCCGACCTCGACCGCCGAGCAGGCGCCGATCAGGAGGAACCCGATGACTGTCGCCAGCATCACAGGAGGCTTGAGCAGCACCTTGCCGAGACTGCGGCGGCTGCGCGGGATACGGACGCGCCCCAGCTCAGGCGCTGCGATGAACCAGCCGCAGCCGAGCACCAGGATGATCGCGACCAGGAGCAGGCCTTCGGTGGTGCCGACCTGGGTGGAGACGAGCGTGATGACCACAGGGGCGAGGATCCAGATGATCTCCTGCAGCGAGGCGTCCAGCGAGAACAGAGGTGTCAGCTGCGAGGAGTTGACCAGCTTCGGATAGATGGTGCGCACCGCCGACTGGATGGGCGGTGTGGAAAGGCCGGCGAGCATGCCGAACGCCATGTAGCCGGGAACGTTCAGGGGGAGCACGCCCAGAGCCAGGACGGCGAGCGTGCACACGAGCGCCGTGAGGGTGATGACCCGGCGCATGCCCCACACGCCCATCCACCGGCTGGTGACCGGGCCGGCGACGGCCTGCCCGATCGAGGTCGCGGCGAGAACGAGGCCGGCGGCACCATAGGAGCCTGTCTGCTGTTCGACGTGCAGCAGCACGGCCAGTGAGGTCATGCCACTGGGGAAGCGCGCCGTCAGCTGAGAGGCGATCATGCGCCCCACGCCAGGGGTGCGAAGAAGGTCCCGATATCCCGCCACGAGACAACGCTACTGGGCCGCGATCGTCGTGCGCACGCGGGGGTGCGATCCGACACGCCGCGACACGCCGAGGCGCACTTTCCACAGGAAATCGGACGTCGGAACCCCCGCGTAGCGTGCGACCTGTGGATGGATCCGCGAGCGGCTCCGCAGAACCGCGAGATCATGCGCTTCGCGAGCTTGGAAATCAGGTTGCGATCTGTGGATGAAATGGTGGACAACCTGTGTTGTAACCAGTGGAGAACGGTGGAAAACTACACGGATGTAACTACTAGCCCTTGTGGTCACTCCTAATGTCCGTCCCCATATGTAGTATTGAGATCCCGGCGGGGGTCTGTCGGAAAAACTTTGGATCTGAGGGGAAAGAAATGTCGATCACGGTCTACACCAAGCCTTCGTGCGTGCAGTGCAACGCGACCTATCGCGCGCTCGACGCGAAGGGCATCGAATACGAGATTCACGACCTCTCCGAGGACGCTGCGGCGCTCGAGCAGGTCAAGGCGCTCGGCTACATGCAGGCACCTGTCGTCGTCACCGACGCGGGGCACTGGTCGGGCTTCCGTCCCGACAAGATCGACGAGCTCGCAGCCCGTCTGGCGTAAGCCCTTCGACACAGCTCAGGGAGCGGGGTGGACAATGCGTACAGTCGCGACGGCTGCGCCGCTCCTGGTCTACTTCTCCAGCACCTCGGGCAACACAGCCAGATTCATCGAGAAGCTCGGCCTGCCGGCGCAGCGCATCCCGCTGCTCCGTGCAGACGAGCCGCTCGTCATCGATGAGCCGTTCGTCCTCGTCACTCCCACCTACGGCGGAGGCCAGGGTCGGGGTGAGGAGAAGGGGGCGGTTCCCAAGCAGGTGATCCGGTTCCTCAACGACGAGCGAAACCGTCGTCACCTTCGCGGAGTCATCTCCGCAGGAAACACGAACTTCGGCGACTCCTTCGGCGTCGCCGGCGACATCATCAGCCGCAAGTGTCATGTGCCGCACTTGTACCGCTTCGAAGTATTCGGCACGCAGGACGACGTAGATCGCGTGAGCGACGGATTGGAGCGATGGTGGGTATTGCAGTCGAAGAGCATGACGCAGTGACCGAGCAGGTGGCGTTCAAGGCGAACCCGGCATACGAGGGTCTCGACTATCACGCCCTCAACGCGATGCTGAATCTTTACGACGCGAACGGCAAGATCCAGTTCGATGCCGACAAGCGGGCCGCGCGGGAGTACTTCCTGCAGCACGTGAACCAGAACACGGTGTTCTTCCACTCCCTCAAGGAGCGCCTCGACTACCTCGTCGAGAAGGAGTACTACGAGGGCGACCTCATCGCGAAGTACTCGCTCGAGTTCATCCAGAAGCTCAACGACCTCGCCTACTCGAAGAAGTTCCGCTTCGAGACCTTCCTCGGCGCGTTCAAGTACTACACCAGCTACACGCTGAAGACGTTCGACGGCAAGCGCTACCTCGAGCGCTTCGAGGACCGCGTCGTCATGACCGCGCTCGGTCTCGCCGACGGCGACGAGCAGGTCGCCATCGACCTCGTCGAGGAGATCATCTCCGGCCGCTTCCAGCCGGCCACCCCGACCTTCCTCAACTCGGGCAAGGCCCAGCGAGGCGAGCTCGTCAGCTGCTTCCTGCTGCGCATCGAAGACAACATGGAGTCGATCTCGCGCGGCATCAACTCCTCGCTGCAGCTCTCCAAGCGCGGTGGTGGCGTGGCACTGCTGCTGTCGAACATCCGCGAGTCGGGTGCGCCGATCAAGCAGATCGAGAACCAGTCCAGCGGCATCATTCCTGTCATGAAGCTGCTCGAAGACAGCTTCAGCTACGCCAACCAGCTGGGTGCCCGTCAGGGCGCAGGTGCGGTGTACCTGAACGCGCACCACCCCGACATCATGCGCTTCCTCGACACCAAGCGTGAGAACGCCGACGAGAAGATCCGCATCAAGACGCTGTCGCTCGGCGTCGTCGTCCCCGACATCACCTTCGAGCTCGCCAAGAACGGCGAGGACATGTACCTGTTCTCCCCGTACGACGTCGAGAAGGTCTACGGCGTACCGTTCGGCGACATCTCTGTCACCGAGAAGTACCGCGAGATGGTCGACGACCCGCGCATCAAGAAGACCAAGATCAACGCGCGCGAGTTCTTCCAGACCATCGCCGAGATCCAGTTCGAGTCGGGCTACCCGTACATCATGTTCGAGGACACGGTGAACAAGGCCAACCCGATCAAGGGCCGGATCAACATGTCCAACCTCTGCAGCGAGATCCTGCAGGTGAACACGCCGACCACGTACAACGAGGACCTCTCGTACGACCAGATCGGCAAGGACATCTCCTGCAACCTCGGCTCGATGAACATCGCACTCGCGATGGACGGGGGAGACCTCGGCGCCACCGTCGAGACCGCCATCCGCGGCCTCACCGCGGTCAGCAACCAGAGCCACATCTCCTCGGTGCGCTCGATCGAGGACGGCAATGACCGTTCGCACGCGATCGGTCTCGGCCAGATGAACCTGCACGGGTACCTGGCACGCGAGCACGTGTACTACGGCTCGGAAGAGGGCATCGACTTCACGAACATCTACTTCTACACGGTGCTGTTCCACGCGCTGCGCGCGTCGAACAGGCTGTCGATCGAGCGTGGAGTGGCCTTCGACGGGTTCGAGGAGTCGAAGTACGCCTCCGGCGAGTACTTCGACAAGTACATCGATCGCGCATGGGAGCCCGAGACCGAGAAGGTCAAGGAGCTCTTCGCCGGCCACCACATCCCCACGCAGGCGGACTGGGCCGAGCTGAAGGACAGCATCCAGAAGCACGGCATCTACAACCAGAACCTGCAGGCCGTCCCGCCGACCGGCTCGATCTCGTACATCAACAACTCGACGTCCTCGATCCACCCGATCGCGTCGAAGGTCGAGATCCGCAAGGAAGGCAAGCTCGGTCGCGTCTACTACCCGGCGCCGTTCATGACGAACGACAACCTGGAGTACTACCAGGACGCGTACGAGATCGGCTATGAGAAGGTCATCGACACGTACGCCGCCGCCACGCAGCACGTCGACCAGGGCCTGTCGCTGACGCTGTTCTTCAAGGACACCGCCACCACGCGCGACATCAACAAGGCGCAGATCTACGCATGGCGCAAGGGCATCAAGACGATCTACTACATCCGTCTGCGTCAGCTCGCCCTCGAGGGTACTGACATGACCGAGTGCGTCAGCTGCATGCTTTGATGCATGTGAATATAGTTTTGGTGATTGAGAGAGAAAAGAAGAAATGACGCCCGAATCGCTCAAGCTGGTCGACCATGTGCAGGCGATCAACTGGAACCGCATCGAAGACGACAAGGACCTCGAGGTTTGGAACCGTCTGGTGAACAACTTCTGGTTGCCCGAAAAGGTGCCGCTGTCGAACGACGTACAGTCGTGGAACACGCTGACGCCTGAAGAGCAGCTGCTCACCATGCGTGTGTTCACCGGTTTGACGCTGCTGGACACCATCCAGGGCACCGTCGGCGCCGTGTCGCTGATCCCCGACGCGATCACGCCTCACGAAGAGGCGGTGTACACCAACATCGCGTTCATGGAGTCGGTGCACGCCAAGAGCTACTCGTCGATCTTCTCGACCCTCGCGTCGACGAAGGAGATCGATGAGGCGTTCCGGTGGTCCAGGGAGAACGTGAACCTTCAGAAGAAGGCGCAGATCATCATGGACTACTACCAGGGTGATGACCCGCTCAAGCGCAAGGTCGCATCGACCCTGCTGGAGTCGTTCCTGTTTTACTCGGGCTTCTACCTGCCCATCTACTGGTCGTCGAAGGCCAAGCTGACGAACACCGCCGACCTCATCCGCCTCATCATCCGCGACGAGGCTGTGCACGGGTACTACATCGGCTACAAGTACCAGAAGGGGCTCGAGAAGGAGACCCAGGAGCGTCGCGACGAGCTCAAGGAGTACACCTTCAACCTGCTGTTCGAGCTCTACGACAACGAGGTGCAGTACACACAGGACCTGTACGACGGCGTCGGTCTCACCGAGGACGTCAAGAAGTTCCTGCACTACAACGCCAACAAGGCACTGATGAACCTCGGCTACGAGCCGATGTTCCCGTCCGACGTGACGAACGTGAACCCGGCGATCCTTTCGGCGCTGTCTCCGAACGCCGACGAGAACCACGACTTCTTCTCTGGGTCGGGCTCCTCGTACGTCATCGGCAAGGCTGAAGCCACCGAGGATGACGACTGGGACTTCTGATGCGAACGTCCCGGTATCCTGGACGGAGCATTCACAACAGGAGGCAGCCGTGATTCTCAGTTTCATCATCTTCTTGGCCCTTTTCATCGGAGGCATGTGGGTGATGGGCATCTCCTTCGAGATCACCGGCTTCGAGGCGCTCCTGTTCTGCACGGGGCTCGCCATGTTCTGCCTGTCGATGGCGTGGATCATGCGCGCCACCCGTAGCGGAGCCACCCGCCGTTCGAACAACTGGGATGGCGGCCCCGCTACCAACTGACGCGAGTCGACCGACGCCGCGCGGACCCCGGACCTGCTCCGGGGCAGCGCGGCGTCTGCGTTTCTCCTCCGAGCCGTGGTTTGCCACCTGGCTGTCGAGCATCGTGCAACAGACGGCAATCGCTTGTTGCCCTGCGCGGCAACGGCCAGGCTTGCGGCGCACGCTAACCGTTCGAAGGAGAACTTTGATGAGTGGATTCTCACGCAGGGCACGTCGTCGAGGAATAGCGGCGGTTGCGCTCGCCGTTCCGCTGACGCTGGCGATGAGTGTGGGCGCCGTGGCAGCCGAGCCGCAAGCCGCGGACGCTGATCGGGCGGCCACCTCCGTGACCGGCAAGGGCCAAGGAAAACGGCCACGGCCACGGCCACGGAAACGGCAACGGCCATGGCAACGAGGGCAACCACGGCAAGCCGCCGGTGCTCGAGGCGACCGTCAAGTCACTGATCAAGGTGAAGGGGCGCCACTTCAAGGACCTCAACGCCAACGGCAAGCTCGACGTCTATGAGGATTGGCGCAAGCCGGTCGAGGATCGCGTCGCGAACCTCGTGGATCAGATGACGCTCGAGGAGAAGGCCGGCCTCATGCTCATCGACACCCTGAACGCGGCATGCGACCCGGCATCCGGCGAGTTCGGCACCGTCCCGGAGCTCGCCGACGACTTCATCGGCGAACAGCAGATGCACCGCTTCATCTTCCGCAACGTCGTGGCCGCCGGAGACCGCGGGGCTTGCGAGCCGTCCGGCGGGGGATTCTCGACGAACGTCGTGGTCACCCCCCCCGAGAGGCCGCGGAGTTCATGAACGCGATCCAGGAGAAGAGCGAGGCGACGCGTCTCGGCATCCCGGCGCTGTACAAGTCGAACGCCCGCAACCACATCGATCCGCAGGCCCGTGCCGGCATCAACGAGTCGGCCGGTGCGTTCTCGCCGTTCCCGAAGGAGGCCGGCATCGCCGCCGCCGCCCTCGGCGAGCAGGCGCTGAACGACGGCGAGGCCACCGACGGCGACATGTCGGTCGTCGAGGACTTCGCCGAGGTGATGGGCGACGCGTTCGGGTACCACCTGAAGCCCTTCGAGGCAGCCATCGAGGCCGGCGTCTCGTCGATCATGCCCTACTACGGTGTGCCGGTCGACGTCACCTACGAGGGCGTCGACTACGAGGAGGTCGGCATGGCGTTCTCCGACCAGATCGTCAACGGTCTGCTGCGCGACCAGATGGGCTTCGACGGCTACGTCAACTCCGACACCGGCATCATCAACGAGCGCGCCTGGGGTCTTGAGGATGCCACGGTTCCCGAGCGCGTCGCTGCGGCCATCAACGGCGGCACCGACACCCTCTCCGGCTTCAACGACGTCGCGACGATCACGGATCTCGTCGAAGCCGACCTGGTGAGCGAAGAGCGCGTGACGCTCGCCGCCGAGCGCCTGCTGACGCCGATGTTCCAGATGGGACTGTTCGAGAACCCGTACGTCGACCCCGAGGTCGCCACCGAGACCGTCGGCAGCGACGAGAACCTCGCCACGGCCCTCGACCTGCAGCGCAAGTCCACCGTCCTGCTGCAGAACGAGGACTCGCTCCTCCCGCTCAAGGGCGGGGAGACCGTCTACGTGCTCGGCAACGTCGACGCGGCGGAGGTCGCAGCATCCGGCTTCGACGTCATCGACGGGAACAACCCCGACGAGCAGCGCACCGCGGCAGACGCCGATGTCGCGCTCATCTCGATGACGGCGCGCAATGTGAACACCGGCAGCTACGTCAGCAACGATCCGGCCAGCGGGCTGAACCCCGAGCACACCAACCCCAGCGTGATCGACGGCTTCGCAGGGCTCGACGGGCAGAGCCCGTACGGTGCCGCCGACGCCTGCGTCGCGACGGGTGCAGCGGCGTGCACCGACAACGGTCTGCGCTTCGGTGGATCGCTGCCGTGGGAGTCGAGCGTGATCGACTTCTCCGGCATGTCCGAGGCGGAGTCATGGGAGGTCACCCCTGGCCTGGACACGGTGCAGCAGGTGATGGCAGAGGTGGGAGCCGAGAACACCGTTCTCGACATCTACTTCCGTCAGCCGTTCGTGCTCGACGAGGAGAGCGGCCTGCGTGACGCAGGCGCGATCCTCGCCAACTTCGGCAACACCACCGCGTCGCTGATGGACATCGTCTCGGGCGAGTTCAACCCGCAGGGCAAGCTCCCCTTCGCGCTCGCCGGGACGCCCGAGGCCATCCTCGAGCAGAACAGCGACACTCCTGGATACGAGGAGACGACCGACGGGGCGCTGTTCCCGTACGGATTCGGCCTCAGCTACCAGGACTGACGACAGCACGAAAAGGCGCCGCCCGGGGACGAACCCGGGCGGCGCCTTCATGCGTTCAGGACGACACCGGATACCGCTGTTCGCGCAGCAGCTGCGCCAGGTGCGCGGCGTTCGCGGTGGCCGTCATGGTCGACTGGGCCACCTTCTCCGGCGTGCTGTCGAGATCCTTGTAGTCGGTGCCGTGCATGGCCTCGCCGTTCCAGTACACGACCCCCTGCGCCGGGATCGTGAACCCGACATCGCCCAGCGCCTGGTACAGGATGCCGGTGATGTGATGCGCACCGTCCTCATTGCCCACGATGCCGGCGATCGCGACCTTGTCGAACAGCGTCGGGCGTCCCTCGTCGTCCGTCTCGCTGAGCTCGGCGTCCAGTCGCTCGAGCACCCGCTGCGCGACGCTGGAATGCTGGCCGAGCCACGTCGGCGTCATGAACACGATGATGTCCGCTCCCAGCACCAGCTCGCGGAGCTTCGGCCACTCATCGCCATCGCCCATGTCCGCCTGGACGCCTGGCCTGATGTCATGGTCGATGGCACGGATGCTGTCGATGCCGACACCATGGCCGGCCAGGGCCGACAGGATCTGCCGTCCCAGCAGATCGGAGCTGGACTCGGCAGGGGACGGCTTGAGAGTGCAGTTGATCATCAGTGCGGTCAGTTGTGTGTCCATACCCGCACGGTAGGACAGGTCCCTCTGGGCGCAGAGGGGGTTTCGCGAGGCGAGCCGAAGGGGTAGTGGATCAGCGCCGCTTCGCCAGCCGCGCTTCCAGGTTCGCCTTGACGGCGGGCCATTCCGGCTCGATCACCGAGTACTCCACGCTGTCGCGCAGGGCGCCGTTGCGGTAGCGCGAGATGGCGCGCATGACTCCGTCCTGTTTGGCGCCGAGCCGCTCGATCGCCGTGCGGGACTGGAAGTTCACCCACTGGGTGGTGAACCCGACGCGATACACGCCCAGGACCTCGAACGCGTGCCTCATCAGCAGCAGCTTCGACTCGGCGTTCGTCCCCGTGCCGTGTGCGGACGGCCGGTTCCACGTGTACCCGATGTGAAGCCGCGGCACGGAGCCGTCGAGGTCGTAGTACGTCGTCATCCCGATCGCGCGTCCAGCGGCGTCGAACGCGGTGAAGGGCACCATCTCGCCCTTCTCGCTCAAGGCGAGGCGCCGCTCGATCTCGTCGGCGACTCCGTCTGGCGCCGGCACCGACGTGTACCAGGCGCTCTGCCAGAGGTCTCCCTCCTGCACGGCGTCGACGAGGCCGCCGCGGTGGCTGCGATCGAGAGGTCGCAGTTCGACGAACTCACCGGTCAGGACGAGAGGGGCAGGAGGAGTCAGAAAAGCCACGTGCCCATTCAATCAGTGCTCGTCTACGCTGAGAGCATGCCGTTCGTCTCGCTCCTCATCCTCGCCCTGATGATCGGCGCGCTGATCGACGTGATCACCCGCGACCAGTCCCAGGTGAAGCACCTCCCGAAGATGGTCTGGGTGATCCTGGTCGTGCTGATCCCTCTGATCGGCAGCATCCTGTGGTTCACCCTCGGGCGCGAGTACGGCGAGGGCGGCGTATCCCTCCCGCGGATGCCGCGCCGCCAGGCCCGCGCGAGCGCACCACGGCCCGCAGCGGCGCAGTGGGCCCCGCCGGCCGATGCGCGCACGACCGAGCAGCAGATCGCCGACCTCGATCGCGAGATCGAGGAGTGGCGGCTGCGCGAGGAGATCGCCAAGCGCAAGCGCGAGGACGGCGCGGTCTAGGCGCTCTCGGCGTCGAAGGACTCGCGCAGCGCCGGCTCGAGCGTCGGATAGGCGAACTCGAACCCCGCGTTCGTGAGCTTCTCCGGGAGCACCCAGCGGCTCTTGAGGATGAGTTCGGTCTCCGTGCGGATGCCGATGGCACCGATCTCCAGCATCCATCGCGGGGTCGGCGGGCCGAAGCGCACGCCGAGAACGCGCCGGACCGTCGCCATGAACGTGCGGTTGTCGACCGGGTCCGGCGATGCCGCGTTGATCGGGCCGTCGAGTTCCGGATGCTGTTCGACGAAGTCGATGATGCGGGCGACGTCGTCGATGTGCACCCAGCTGAAGCGTTGCGTACCGCGCCCCGCGCCGGGGTCATGGGCGGTGCCGGCTGCTCTGCGCGCACGACTGACCGGCCACCAGCCGTCGTACTGCGCTCCGCCGAGACCGATCCGGGCGAGGTTCTTCAGCGGCCCGAGGACGCCGCCGTGGCCGAGCACGATCGTGCTGCGCAGGGCCACCCGGCGGGTGCGCGGCAGTTCGTCGGCGAACAGCGCCTCCTCCCACGCCTTCGCGACCTCGACCGAGAACCCCGCGCCGATCTCGCCGTTCGACTCCGTCTGAGGCCTGTCCTCGGCGTGACGGTAGATCGTCGCGGTCGACGAGTTCAGCCACAGCGCCGGCGGATTGGCTGCCGCCGCGATCGCCTGGCCGAGAGAGGCGGTGGTGTCCAGGCGCGAGCGGAAGATCTCCGCGCGATTGCGTGGCGTGTACCGGCAATTGACGCTCTTGCCGGCGAGCCCGATCACAAGGGCTGCGCCATCCACCGCTCGCTCGATGCCGGCCTGGTCGTCCCAGGTCAGATCCGCACCCGAGCGCGAGATCGTGATGACCTCGCGTCCTTTGTCACGGTACTTCTGCTGCAGTCTCCGCCCCATGAATCCGGACGATCCGCCGATGACGACCCTGCCGCTCATCAGCGGTCGCGCAGCCTGACCAGTCGCTCGTGCCCGGTCTCCTCGAGTTCGGCGATCTGCTCGCGGGACTTCAGGAAGTCGGAGAACGAGCGGTAGCCGAGAGCCTTCTCGCTGAAGGACGGATCCATGCGGCGCATGTGGGTCTTCACCGCAGAGCTGTGCAGCCACTCGTCGGCGTCGGACTTGTCGTGCCCGAGGCGCAGGGCGCGCTGCAGCAGGGCGGTGGCTTCGTCCTGCTCGCTCAGCGGCGTCGCCTCGGTGTCGGCCTCGGCCGGTTTCGCGCTCTTCTTCGCGCGGCTGCGGGTGGCGGTCTTGGTCTTGGCCGGGGTTTCGGTGTCGGTGGCCGCGGTCGCATCCGCCTCGGCAGTGGCCGGGGCCGGGGCTGCGGTCTTCTTGGCCGCAGGACGCGCGACGCCGGGCAGCGAGTCATACGATTCGAACTCGTCGCACGCGGCGGCCAGCGATTTCGCCGTGGAGCCGGCGACGCCGACACCGATCACGTAGCGCCCCAGCCGCTTGCAGCGCTGAGCGAGGGGGACGTAGTCGCTGTCCCCGGCGACGAGGACGACGTGGGTGAGGTCGGACAGCCGGAACATGTCCTCAACCGCATCCACCGCGAGCCGGATGTCGGCGCCGTTCTTCGCGTACGCCGCGGCGGGGAACAGCTGCACGAGGTCGACGGCACGGGCGACGAGCTGCGAGCGGTACTCGGCGTTGACGGGCGACGACCAGTCGGCGTAGGCGCGGGTGAGCACCAGCGTGCCGAACGAGGCGGCGTAGTCGATGATGGCGCCGACCTCGATCATGGCGTCCTTCAGCCGCTCGGCGACCTCAGGGTCATGCGGGTTCTCCGCGATGCGCTGACGATCCTTGCCGTACGCGTTGCGGCCGTGCACGCGGTCGTACCAGGAGATGACGATGTTGTCGAAGTCCAGGTAGACGGCGACGCGGGCCTCCTGGGTGTCAGCCATTGCTGCGCTCCTCACTCGGGTACCGGACGCCGATCTGCGCCCGGATCTCGTCGAGCGTCCCCATGATCGCCACGCTCTCGGCGAGCGGCAGGATGTCACCGGCGAGGATGCCGTCACGCACGAGCCGCTCGGCCGCCTGCGCCTGGTACTGCATGCCGCGGCCGTCGACGTGCGACTCGTAGCTCTCGCGCACCTCGCCGTCCGGCGCGACGACCCGGAAGGAGGTCGGTGCGTACCAGATGCGATCGATCTCGATCCGCGCCTCGGTGCCGATGATCGCTGCCGTGTTGGGGCCTGCGGCTCGCGAGGACGACAGGCTGGTCGAGATCGCGCCCCCTGCGTGGGTCATGATCGTCGCGACCTCGGCGTCGGCTCCGGTTTCAACGAGGCGGGCGGTGGCCTGCACAGTCTCGGGGGCGCCCAGGATGTCCCAGATGAACGAGATCGGGTAGATGCCCAGATCGAGCAGCGCCCCGCCACCGAGTTCGAGTGCGTTCAGACGGTGCGCGGGGTCGGAAGAGAGCTTCTGGGTGTGGTCGGCGGTGAGCGCGCGGATCTCGCCGAGCGCGCCGCTGGAGACGATCTCGCGGATGCGCACCATGTGCGGCAGATAGCGCGTCCACATGGCCTCCATGGCGAGCAGCCCGCGCTCGGTCGCGATGCGCTGCAGGTCCTCGGCCTCGGCCCGGTTGACCGTGAAGGCCTTCTCGACGAGCACGTGCTTGCCGTGCTCGAGGGCGAGCTTCGCGCCGGCATGATGCATCGGATGCGGCGTGGAGACGTAGATGATGTCGACGTCGGGATCTGCGACGAGAGCCTCGTAAGAGGCGTGCGCGCGGGGGATGTCGAACTTCGCCGCGAACGCATCGGCGGACGCCTGGGAGCGCGAGCCGACGGCGACGAGATCGAGTCCTGCGGTGCGCAGATCGGAGGCGAAGGCGGATGCGATGCCGCCTGTGGCGAGGATTCCCCAGCGAAGACCAGTCATGCTCTCAGCGTAGAGCAGACGTGAGCGCCTCCTGCGGCACGAGCGGGAAGACCTGCTCTGCGATGCGCTCCAGCTCCTCATCGAGCGGCGACGCCTGGATCAGCAGCAGCGTGATTCCGGCATCCGCATAATCGTGGATGCGCTCGGCGACCTGCTCCGCGGTGCCGACGAGGTTCGGGCGCAGTCCGCGTGTGCCGACCGAGTACTCCCGACGGCTGACCTCGAGAGAGAGCTGCGAGTTGCGGCGGAACTGTTCGAACGAGGCGTACCCGGGGGAGTTCTCGTCGACCGTCGTGATCCGCTCGAGCTCGCGCTGCGCCTCGGCCTCGGTGTCGCGGACGATGACGTACGCCGGCATCCCGAACTCTGCGATGGGGCGGCCGTGCAGTCGCTCTGACCGCGCGTTCATGTCGGTGACGTTGCTGCGCACTTCGTCGAGCGTGCCGCCATGCATGACGTAGGCGTCGGCGAAGTCTGCGATCGCCTCCCGACCGGCCTCGCTCTCACCGCCGGCGAACACGACGGGGTGCACAGACGGTTTCGGCTCGACGATCGTCTCCTCGAACTCGTAATGGTCGCCGCTGAAGGTGAACGGGGTCTGCGACCACAGGCCGTTCAGCACCTCGACGAACTCCTTGGCCTGCGCGTACCGGGCATCATGCGCCGGGAAGTCGCCGCCGAATTGGCGCGCCTCCTCGGCCCACCACGCGGCCACCACGTTGAGGGCGACGCGCCCCGGGGCCACGCTGTCGAGCGTGCTGACGGTCTTCGCCAGGACGGCGGGGAGGTGGAATCCGGGCCGGACCGCGGTCATCACGCGCAGCTGCTCGGTGACGGCGAGGATCGCCGCCGACAGCGACCACGCCTCCAGGCTCGGTGCGTCGGTGCCCTTGCGGTCGTTGAGGTAGAGCTCGGGCACGAGCGTGGTGTGGAAGCCCAGCCGGTCGGCCGTCGTTGAAACTTCGCGGATGTACTCCCAGGTGGCGGCCATCCGCCCTTCTTCGGTGACGTTGCGGAGGAATCCGCCGTAGACGGGGGTCCAGTATCCGAGGTTGATGCCCATGATGCTCCGGTCAGATGCGCGCGAGGGCGCGGTCGAGGTCGGCGATGAGGTCGGCGGGGTCTTCCAGACCGGCACTCAGTCGGATGGTGGTCAGCGAGATGCCGGCGGTGGCGCGCTGGGCGGCGTTCAGATGCGAGTGCGTCATGGATGCCGGGTGAGAGACGAGGCTGCGCGCATCGCCGATGTTCGCCACCAGTCGGAAGACCTCCAGGGCGTCGACGACGCGTGCGACCCGGGCGTGCACATCGGCTGTGCCGCCGGCGTCGTCCTCGGTGAGGTCGAAGGAGAAGACCGACGGGACTCCGCGCGGCAGGTAGCGCTCGGCGAGGCCGTGCCAACGGTTGCCAGGGAGGCCGGGGTGGTGGACGGCGGCGACCTTCGGATGCTGCGCCAGGTGCTCCGCGAGGGCGAGCGCCGTCGCGGACTGCCGTGAGACGCGAAGATCGAGCGTCTCGATGCCCTGGAGGATCTGCCATGCGTTGAAGGGCGAGAGCGAGGGGCCGAGGTCGTGGACGTACTTCGTCTTCACAAGCGCCGCGAACGCCTGCCCGATCCCGAACCGCTCCCACAGCACGAGGTCGCCGAACCGCGGGTACGGGGCGGTGAACTGCGGCCAGCGCTCGGGGTCGGCGCCGAAGTCGAAGGTCCCCTGGTCGACGACCACGCCGCCGAGCGAGGTGCCGTGCCCGGCGAGGAACTTCGTGGCTGAGTGCACGACGAAGTCGGCCCCGTGCTCGCCGGGGCGCACCAGGTGCGGCGTGCCGACGGTGTTGTCGATGACGACCGGGACGCCGGCGTCGTGCGCGATCTGCGCCACGGTCTCGAAGTCGAGCACCTGTGCGATCGGGTTCGCGATCGACTCGGCGAACACGGCGCGTGTGGTGGGCCGGATCGCGGAGCGCCAGGCATCCGGGTCGTCCTGATCGACGAAGGTGACCTCGATGCCGAAGTCGGCGAAGGTGTCCTGGAACAGGTCGACGGTGCCGCCGTAGAGCTGGTGGGCCGACACGATGTGGCCGCCGCGGCCGGCGAGCGCCAGCAGCGTGACGGCGACCGCGGCCTGTCCGGAGGCGACGGCGACGGCGGAGGTGCCGCCCTCGAGTGCGGCGACGCGCTGCTCGAGGATCAGCTGCGTCGGGCTGGAGCTGCGGCTGTACAGATTGCCGATCTGGCGCAGTGCGAAGATGTCGGCCGCGTCGGCGAGAGAGGCGAATTCGTACGCAGCCGTCTGGTGGATCGGCGGAACCGCGCTGTTCTGGGGCGTGCTGGAGTCGTAGCCGGTCTGCACCTGCGCGGTGGAGAAGCCGCGGGTGGGCTCCGTCATACCGGTGCTCCCTGGCGGTGCGGCCGTACGACGGGCTCGCGCACGTCGCCGGTGCGCAGGCGCTCCAGCCACAACACGATCGTGGCGGCCACGCTGCGGTGCGACTGGTCGTTGAGCGCGTCATGCAGCCCGTCGACCGTCTCGATGAGTTCGAGATCCGGCACTGCGCTGAGCACGGCGGCTGCTTCGACGATGGGAGCGACCGGGTCTGCAGCGCCGTGGAAGGCGAGCACCGGCACCGAGACGGCGGCCAGGTCGGCGGCGTCCGGGACGGCTTCTGCCGCGACCGCATTCGTGCGGGACTCCGGCGCACCGAGCACCCCGAGGTGCAACGGGCAGGCGGTGCGCTCGGCGTCGGCGGGCTGCGCGGCTGCAGCGTCGACGGGCGTGCCGGCGAGGAGCGCGGCGTCCGCCTCCGCTCCCTGTGCGAGCGCCCGAAGAATCGATGCCGCGCCGGTGTCGGAGCCGGCGAGGACGCGGGGCGCGTCGGCAGCGGAGATCCAGGATGCCGCGGCATCCGCGTCCGCCTCGAAGATGGCGACCGTGTATCCGTCCGCGCTCAGGCGACGGCCGAAGCGCTCGTAGACGGGGGCCAGCTCGCCGCGTCCTGTGACGAGCGCGATCGTGCCGCGCACGCGGGCGGCTGGCCAGACGGCGGCGGGGGACAGGTCGGTGGTCATGCGGTCCATCCTCGGGGCGGGGTGCGGGGGCTGTCTGCGATGTGTCGAACTGTTGCAGTTGAGGTCACGATGTGAAGCTCTCCAGCGCGACGCGCAGCTCTCTTCTTCGTTCTCTGTCAGCGCCCGGCTTGGCCAGAGTCGGCGCGGACTCGATGAGCAGTTTCGTGTACGGATGCCGGGGCTCTTCGAGCACCTGAGCGGTGGGTCCGTCCTCGACGATCTCGCCGCGGTACAGAACGATCAGCCGATCGGTCACACCGGCGACTGAGCCGAGGTCGTGTGAGATGAACAACTGCGACATCCGTCGTTCGTCTGCGACGAGTCGGAGCAGGTCGAGGATCTGCACACGGCTCGATGCGTCCAGCGCGCTGACCGGCTCATCGAGGATGAGCAGCTGCGGTGACAGCACCAACGCCCTGGCCAGCACGATCCGTTGCCGCTGCCCGCCAGACAGTTCGCCGGGGAACCGCTTGCGCAGAGACGGATCCAGTCCTACGAGCCGGATGGCGTCATCGACCGCCTGGCGGACTTCATCCGTCGACAGCTCTGCACGAATCAGCAGTCCCTCCGCGATCGACGCGGATACCTCGACATCTGGGTCCAGGCTTCGCAACGGATCCTGATAGACGTACTGCACGACTCCCGATCTCCGGAACGCACGCAGCGTTCTTCCCCGCAGGGACGCGAGGTCAGTTCCGTCCACGCGCACGCTGCCGGAGAACACCGTGGTGAGCCCGAGCAGGCTGCGTGCAAGTGTGGATTTGCCCGAGCCCGTCTCACCGATGAGTCCGACGCGTTCATCGATGCCGATCGTGAGCGAGATGTCACGAAGCACTGCGTGTCCTCGAGAGCGGCCGCCGTAGCCGAGCCCGGCTTTCTCGATTCGCACCAGGTCAGACACGGGCGGCCTCCTGCCGGTGGAACCGATCGAGTCCGTACTCGGCGTGCGCGGTCACGAGCGAACGCGTGTAGGGGTGAGCCGGCGCGTTGAGCACCTCACCGGGTGTGCCGTGCTCCACCACTCGGCCGTGTTGCATCACATGGATGCGATCGCACAGCTGAGACACGACGGGCAGATCGTGCGAAACGAACAGCACGGCAAGGCCGGTGTCAGCGCGAAGTCCCGCGATCACGTCGAGCACCTCGGCCTGAACGGTGACATCGAGCGCTGTCGTCGGTTCGTCGGCTATCAGCAGCTCCGGGGACTCAGCGATGGCGATGGCGAGCAGCACCCGTTGCAGCATCCCTCCGCTCAGTTCGTGCGGGAGCCGCCGTGCGACACGCTCAGGAGCGGTCAGCCCCAGGTCGCCCAGACCGTTGACCGCTGATGCCCAGGCTTGCCGGCGACGCTGACCCTTCTTGACCCAGTGAACCTCGGCCAGTTGCCTTCCGACACTGAGCGAGGGATTCAGGTACGCTCCCGGGTCCTGGAACACCGCGCCGATACGAATTCCACGGATCCGGCGCCACTGCGATTCGGTCGCAGACCGCAGGTCGGTCCCGTCGAAGTCGATCCGCTCGGCTGTCACGTCCAGCGACGCGGGCACGATGCCGAGGACTGCTCGGCAGGACAGCGACTTGCCGCTGCCGGACTCCCCGACGATGCCGAGAGCCTCGCCGCGCTCAAGCTGGAAGGAGACGTCGTCGACGAGTGGACGACCGGTTGCGGTCGTGATCGTCAGATGGGAGACCTCGAGCAGAGTCATGCGGGTACCTCCTGCGGTGTGGATGAGTCGGCGCGTTCGGAGCTGCGATGCGTCTCCGCGTCGCGCAGCGCGTCTGCCAGAGCATTGAAGGCCCAGACGGTCGCGACGATGAGCGCTGCCGGCGCGACAGGCCCCAGCGGGCGCTGATACAGGTACTTCAGATCGCTTGCGAGAAGACCGCCCCAGGTCGGTTCAGGCGGGACGACGCCGATCCCGAGGAAGGTGAGGGAGGCGACGATGACGAGCGCAGCCCCGGTGAGCCCTGCAGCGGTGACGGTGATCGCCGGCAGCACCTGCCGCCACACGTGTCTGCGCAGGATCCACATCGTCGACGCGCCCATCAGATCGGCCGCTTCGACGTACTGCGATCGTGATGCCGTGAGGGCGGCCGCGCGAGTCACTCGGAAGAATGCCGGAGAGATGAGGATGCCGACAGCACCCATGGCCTGAGGAACTCCGTTGCCCAGCAACGAGGTCAT
Organism: Microbacterium aerolatum; assembly: GCF_007988825.1. Classification (GTDB taxonomy): domain Bacteria; phylum Actinomycetota; class Actinomycetes; order Actinomycetales; family Microbacteriaceae; genus Microbacterium; species Microbacterium aerolatum. The sequence goes on from NZ_BJUW01000010.1 coordinate 40,952, forward strand.
CGCGATCGCGAAGACGAGGAAGGGCAGCGTCATGAGCGCGTCCGTCAGCCGGAGCGCGAACCACTCGAAGGTTCTGGACAGCTGGATCGACAGCAGTGCTGGGATCACGCCGAGGAAGAGCCCGATGGCGACGGCCATGAGAGCGGAGAGGAAGGACACCGGCGAACCGGTGAGCAGTCTGCTGAACACGTCTCGCCCCAACTCGTCGGTTCCGAGCAGATGCGCCGCGCTCGGCCCCTGCAACATCGCCGCGGTGTCCTGCGCGTATGGATTCTGCGGCGCGAGCAGCGGGCCGAACGCGGTGAGCAGAACCACGATGACGAGGACTGCCAGCGCGACCTTCGCGCTGGTCGGGCGGATGATGGCCGCGAATTTCATGTCGTGGCCCTCCGAGAGCCCGGCTGAAGCGCGTTCAACGAGACGTTCACCAAGACGTTGAACGCCAGCACCAGGACGATGGCGACGACCAGTGTGCCCTGGACAACAGGTACATCGCCGCGCAGTGCTGAGTCGGCGGACAGGAGACCGAATCCCGGCATGTTGAAGATCGTCTCGGTGACCACGGCGCCCCCGAGCAGCGCGGGGATCTTCATCCCGAGCACGGCGACCGCGGGGCCCGCGCCATTGCGGAGTGCATGGACGACGAGGATCCGGCGCGGATGAAGCCCCCGAACGACCGCACCGGTGATGTACGGCTGCGCCAGCGTATGGACCAGGCCGGTGCGAAGCTGGCGGGCCAGATCCGCGGCGGGGTCGAGGCTCAGTGCCACGGCAGGCATGATGATCAGCTGGAACCAGAGACCGGGATTCTCGCCGAAAGGGACGTATCCAGAGGACGGCAGCAGATGGAGCCAGACGCTGAAGATCACGATCAAACCGATCGACACGACGAACGGCGGGAGGGTTGAGACCACGGTGGTGACCGCTGTGATCGCACGGTCGATCGGTCGTCCCTGGTTGACCGCGGCGACGATGCCCAGCAGCACCCCGACGGAGACTCCGAGCACAAGGGCGACCGACACGATCGAGGCGGTCACCGCCAGACGCTGACCGATCAGCTCGGACACGCTGAAGCCGTTGTACCAGCTGACGCCGAGGTCACCGGTGAGCAGGGAGCCCATCCAGTTGAGGTAGCGCAGGATCAGCGGCTGGTCGATGCCCAGCTCAGCGTTGATCTGCGCGATGCGTTCTGGTGTCGCCTCGTCACCCGACAGCGAGGCGGCGGGGCTGAGTCCGCTCACGGCTCCCAGAAGGAACGTGATGAGCGTCGCGAAGATGAACACGGGCACGACGATCAGGACAGTGCTGCCCAGCAGTCCGGCCAGCCGTCCACCCCAGGCTCGCGGGGTGGACGGCTGCGGCGAGGTCGTCGCTGTAACCGGTGCGGTGGCGGGAGCCAGTGTCACCATGACGCTCGGGTCGGCGGGATCAGCCGCTGACCTCCACTCCTTCCCAGCGAACCTGCGATGGAAGCAGATTGAGGTCGCTCACGGTGGAGCGGGAAACGAACACCCACGGACTGCTGTAGAGGTAGTTCGTCGGCGACTGCTCGACTCCTACGCGCACCGCGTTCCAGAGTGTCTCCTGGTACTCCGGAGAATCGATCGGGGTCGCACGTACGGCATCCAGAGCGGCGAGGAACTCGTCGGATGAGTGCGGACCGCTGAGGTTCATGATCCCCTCGGGGCCGTACGTTGCCAAGAGATTGGCAACCGGCGACTCGCGGCCGATGGTTCCGTCGAGAGCGAGCTGCGGAGACTTTGCGACGTAGACCTCGTCCTGCCAGGTGGTGGAACCGGCCGGCACCAGGCTGATGGTGGAGCCGATTCCGATGTCCGCCAGCTGCGACTGGGTGAGCTGCGCGTCGATCTCGCTGCCGGCATGGGCAGTGATCTCGATGCTGAGCTCACCGTCTTCGTACCCGGCATCGCCGAGGATCTGACGGGCCTTGTCCGGGTCGTAGCTCCAGATGTCCTCGATCTCAGGATTGAAAGCGACGTACCCCTCGGGGAACGGCTGGTGGGTGATCGTGCCCGTGCCCGCTGTGACCGCGTCGACGAACGCCTGACGATCGAATGCGTAACGAAGGGCTTCGATCACGGCAGGATCGTCGAGCGGTGCCTTGTTGAGGTTGAGCGACGCGTCGCTCGCCGCGAGGGTTCCGGCGACGGTCACGGTCAGTCCGGCGCCCTCGGCCTGCTCGATCTGAGTGGCAGGCAGACGTGCGACGTCGACCGAGCCGGACTGCACGGCGGAGACGACCGTTGCAGCGTCCAGTGCTGTCGTCAGCTCGAACTTGTCGATGTGGATGTTGTCGGCATCCCAGTAATCGTCGTTCTTCACGAACGTCGCGTGAGACTCGGCTACGAACTCCGTCAGCACGAAGGGGCCGGCCCCGACAGGGGCGACGGCGAGCTTCGTCGGGTCTTCGGCTGCGGTGGGGCTGGCGATCGCGCCGGTGCGCCCGGCGACCAGGTATGGGATCTGATAGTCGACGTCGCTCAGGTGCAGGGTGACTTCCGTCTCGGAGTCGGCGGTGACGCTCTCAAGACCGGCAAGCTGATCGCGCAGATGCGAGTCGGCCTGCTCCTTGCCTCGTTCGAAGTGAGCCTTCACGGCCTCGGCATCCAGAACAGTGCCATCGCTGAAAGTGAGGTCGTCCCGAAGGGTGAACGTGATCGCGGTGCCGGTCTCGTCATACGCCCACGACTCGGCGAGGCTCGGTTCTACATCACCGTCCGCGTCCAAGCGAGTGAGCGATGCGTACGGGAGGCTGATAGTGTTGATGTCGAACCCTGTGCGGCTCGTGACCGGATCCCAGGACGTCGGGAGTCCGAGCGACCACCGGAGTACAGATTCACCGTCGTTCGACGCCGGATCGCTGCCGTCCCCGCCGGCGCAGGCAACCATGCCGGCGGTGAGGGTCACTGCGAGGGCTGCTGCGGCGAAGGGGCGCCAGGATCTGGTCACGGTCGTTCTGCTTTCTGTGCGGGTTCGGGGGACGTGGATTTGGATGTTTCAGTAAGTGTCAGCGGACGGCACTCAAGGTGTCGTCCGCGATCGTCTCCACGACCGTCGACGCTGCGTAGCGGTTCGCGGGGAAGGGGAGCCCGAGGTGCTCGCGCAGGGTTTTGCCCTCGTACTCGGCGCGGTGCACACCGCGCTCCTGCAGGATCGGCACGACCTCATCGACGAAACGACGGAACTGTGCGGGATGAGACACATAGACGTTGAAGCCGTCGACGGCACCGGACTCGAACCACTCCTGCAGTCGATCGGCGACCGTGGATGCCGTGCCGACGAACGGTGAAGGGCGGAAGGCCGAGAGTCGTTCGACCACCTGGCGAAGCGTCAGAGAATCCTTCTCTGCGAACGCCACGATCGATTCGGCGTTCGTGCGGAAGCTGCGCTGCGCGAGGTGCAGAACATCCGGGAACGGGGCATCCAAGTCGTACTGGGTGAAGTCATGCCAGCCGAACGGGCGCCCCAGCTCCGCCAACGCGATATCGAACGAGTTGCTCAGCTCATGCTGTGCGCGTTCGATCGCCCGGGCCTCGTCATCGGTGTCTCCCACTACGATTCGAGCACCAGGAAGGATCAGCACGTGTTGCGGGTTGCGGCCGGCTGCGGCCGCGCGTGCCCTGATGTCCTCGGCGAAGGCGAGACTGTCGCGGATGTTCGATGCGTGGGTGAATATCCCGTCCGCGTAACGGCCTCCGAGGTCCCTGCCGTCGTTGCTGTCTCCGGCCTGGAAGATCACGGGTTGCCCCTGGGGGGAGCGCTGGATGTTCAGCGGTCCGGCCACCCGGAAGAACTCGCCGTCATGGTTGATCTGATGCTGCCGTTCGGGGTCGAGGAACACTTTCGTCTCGCGGTCGCGCGGGAACGCATCGTCCTCGTAGCTGTCCCACAGCGCCTGAGACACCTCGATGTGCTCGGCCGCGCGGCGATACCGGGTCGGGTAGTCGAAGTGCTCGTCCAGGCCGTAGTTGGTCGCGGTTCCGGCGTCTCCGCTGGTGACGACGTTCCACCCCGCGCGGCCCCGGCTGATGAGGTCGAGTGAAGCGAAACGGCGGGCCAGGTTGTACGGCGAGTTGTAGGACGTCGTCGCCGTACCGACCAACCCGATGCGCTCGGTCGCGACCGCGAGCGCCGACAGCAGCGTCAGCGGCTCGAGGCGATTGAGATAGTGAGGAGGTGAGTGTGGGGTGATGAACTGGCTATCGACGATGAAGACGAGATCGAACTTCGCCCTCTCCGCGAGGCGGGCGTACTCGATGTACCAGTCGATGTCGACGCTGGCGTCTCCGGGGATCTCCGGGTCGAGCCACCGGAGCTGGTCGCCCGGGCCGCCGGTACCCGTCAGGATCGCCCCGAATTTGATCTGACGTCGATCTGCCGCGTTTGCCATGCTCGATTCCTCTCATCGTGCTTTCGACGATTCTGAGGGGAGCGAACGGACCTATGGGCTACGTGTCATTCTGTGTGGCAACGTGACGCCAGATGACGTCGAAGTTTTGCGGCACGATATCGTGCGTCGCTGCCAACCACCGCCGACAGCGACGAGGAGGCGTGGGCGACTGACGCGGCGCGGAGGACTCACGCGCGGGCGAGCAGCAGCCTCTCCACCCGCGGCTTCACCTCGGTGGCCAGCAGTGTGAGCGACTCGAGCAGGTGCTCCTGCGGCAGCCCGCCGAGATCCATCTGCAGGAAGTGACGCATGTGCCCCATGTAGCCGTGCAGGTGGACGATGCGCTCCGCGACGTCGTCGGGGTCTCCCACGTAGTACGCGCCCGGCGCGTGCGCCTGCGCGTAGTAGTCGTCGTCGCTGGGCGTTGCCCAGCCGCGTAGCTTGGCCATCGACGCGTTGAGGTTGCGCCAGCCGGGGTAGAAGCGCTCGAGGGCCTCGTTCTTGGTTGGAGCGACCAGGCCCAACGCGGCGACGGAGACCTTGATCGCTGAGCCGGTGTGGCCCGCCTTCGCGGCGCTGGCCCGGTAGAGCTCGGCGAGCGGCGCGAATCGATGAGGTGCACCACCGATGATCCCGTAGCTGATCGGCAGGCCGAGTCGGCCGGCGCGAGCGGACGAAGGCGCGCTGCCGCCGGTTCCGAGCCAGATCGGCAGCGACCCGTTCAGCGGGCGAGGCACGACCGGAAGATCGTCAAGTTCGGGTCGGACCGTGCCGTGCCACGTGACCCTCTCTGAGTCGTTGATCCGCGTCAGCAGATCGAGCTTCTCCTCGTACAGCCGGTCGTAGTCGCGCAGGTCGTATCCGAACAGCGGGAACGACTCGACTGATGAGCCGCGGCCGGCAGTGATCTCGACCCGCCCGCCCGAGATCCCATCGGCGGTGGCGAACTGCTGGAACACCCTGACCGGGTCATCCGTGCTGATCACGCTGACACCCGAGCCGAGCCGGATCTGCGTCGTCGCGCCCGCGGCGGCGGCGATCATCGCGCCGGGGGAGGACGCCGGCATCTCGAACGTGTGGTGCTCGCCGACCGCGAAGTAGTCGAGCCCCGCGCGATCGGCGTGCACGATCGCCTCGAAGAGGTTGGCGATCGCCTCGGAGGTCGAGCGGAGGGTGCCGTCCGCGTCGCGTTGCGTGTCGCCGAAGCTGTAGGCGCCGAGTTCCATGGTGGTCTCCTGTGTAGTGAGGGTCGGGTTCACAGCGCGACTTCGTGGGCCGGGAGCGCGGCTTCGAGTTCGCCCGCGGTCAGGATGCTGTTGAAGATGTGTGTGCCCGGACCGAAGGCCCGGCCGGCGCGGAGCGGTCCCGCGTAGACGGCGTCGAATCCGAAGCGGTCGATCATGGTCGCCACGAGCCGCGCGGCATCCTCGTCGTCGCTCGCCACGGCGAGGGCGCGTCGCCCCGGGGCGCCGACGTCTACGCCGTGCTCCTCGAGGTCGTGGTAGCCGATGTGATTGAGCGTCTTGACGAGTCGAGCGCCGATGAAGTGCTGTGCCACGACCTCGCTCGTGCGGGTGTCGTCGTGCTCGAACTCTTCGCTCTCGCCATCGACGGGCGTCCACCAGTTCATGGCGTCGATCACCACCTTGCCGGCCAGGGGAGCCGGGTCGACGGAGTGATGCTTGTGCAGCGGCACCGCGACGATGACGATGTCCGCATCGCGGACGGCATCTGCTGTCGTCATGGCGACGGCTCCAGGAATGACGATCTCGGCGATCAAGGCGATGTCCTCCGCGGGGCCGGAACCCGCGACGCGGACGTCGAAGCCCGCCCGCAGCGCCGTGCGCGCCACCGCCGACCCCACTCGCCCGACACCCAGAACTGCAACCGTCGTCAATGTGACTCCTCATCCGTCGTACGCGACCCGTTTCTCAAGTCTGTGGCGCCGATTCTGAAGTCGCTAGTTGGTGATAAGCTGCTTACTATTAGTTAGTTGGGCCGGAGGGGGGCCACGATGGATTCGCAGCACATCGACGACGAACTCTGCCGAGCGTTCCGTCAGTCAGCAGAGCTGGCAGGCAAGAAATGGAATGCTGCGATCCTGCTGGCACTGTCCCGCGGCGCCGACCGATTCTCGAGCATCATCGGATCCGTCGATGGCCTCTCAGACCGTCTGCTCGCCGCTCGACTGCGTGAGCTGGAGTCCCATGGGCTCGTGGCCCGCGAGGTCGTCCCGACGGTGCCCGTGCAGATCCTGTATCGACTCACCCCGGCCGGCAGCGATCTGATCGAGATTCTTCACCCGCTGGTGCAGTGGTCCCAGAAATGGGAGCAGACTCCGGCGAGCGCGATCACGACCGCCAATCGATGACGGCGGTGCCTCACGGCACGAGCGTGATCTTGCCGCGTGCCTCGTGCGCCTCGATCAGCCGGTGCGCCTCGGCGGCTTCGCTCAGCGGCAGCTCGGCGCCCAGTTCCACCTGGAAGTCGCCGCTCGCGATCAGATCGATCGCGACGGCGACGCCCTCGGCGCGCCAGGCGATCTCCTGCGCGGTGAGCGGCTCGGGCGATCCGCCGCTGAACGCGCGGATGCCGAAGTCGGCGGCATCCGGTCCGCGCACGATCGTGGCGATCCGGTTCCGGTCGGCCACGAGCTCGAGCGAGGTCTCGATGGCCTCGTCGGTGCCCGCGCAGTCGAGCGCGACGGTGATATCGCCGTCGACCGCCTCGCGGACGCGGTCGGTCAGGCCCTCGCCGTAGGCGACCGGAATCGCGCCGAGCTCGCGCACCTGCTCGTGGCGCGAGGGGCTCGCGGTGGCCACGACCGTCGCTCCCCATGCGACGGCGAACTGGATCGCGGCCTGACCGACGGCACCGGAGCCGGCGTGAACGAGCAGGATGTCTCCCTCGCCGACCTCAAGCGAGCGCAGGCACTGGTAGGCGGTGCCGACCGGGATGGCGAGTCCGGCCGCCTCGGCTGCGGTCACCGAATCGGGGAGCGGGTACAGGCGGTCGGCGGCGATGGCGATGTGCGTCGCGTACGTGCCGACGGCGTCACGGATCGCCACGCGGTCTCCGACGGCGAACCCGGTCACGCCGTCGCCAAGCGACTCGACCACACCGGCGCCGTCGAACCCGACGCGGCGCGGCTCGGTGATCGGAGGCATCGGCCGCCTGCCGCTGCGCCGTTTCGCATCGAGCGGATTCACCCCCGCCGCCTCGATGCGGACCACCACCTCGCCCGGACCAGCGACGGGGTCCGGGATCTCCACGAGCTGGAGGACGTCAGGGGAACCGAGTTCTGTGTAGACGATCGCGCGAGCCATGCCGCCAGGCTACCCGCGCCCCTCGCGCCGCGCACAACTTCGGCTGCCGCGCCCGACACGCTGAGCTGTGCAGGTCACGAGGCGGCGTGTTGGCGCTGTGATCCGAAGTCGTGCACGGGGAGGGTCAGATCTCGCGCAGGGCCTTCTGGATGCGCTGCGGAGACACCGGCTGAGCAGTCCCCAGCCGCTGCGCGAACACGCTGATCCGGTACTCCTCGAGCAGCCAGCGGATCTCGGTGAGCCCCGCGGGTGCGTCCGCGGGCAGCGGGATCGTGCCGCCGGCATCCTCATACGCCTGCGCGACGCGCTCGTACTCGGTCATGCGCGCGCGATCCCGGCCGGGCTCGTTCTCGAGCGTCTTCAGCCGGTCGAGCATGCCGTCGAGATACCGGGGGAAGTGTGCGAGCCGCTCGGTGCCCGCCGCCGAGATGAACCCGGGATGCAGCAGGCCGCTGAGCTGCGAGCGGATGTCGTTCAGCGGACCGAGGAGTGCGAGCGAGTTCTGCGACTTGATGCCGCGCTCGACGTCGCGTGACTTCGTGAGGACGCGGGCGACGAGCGACACGGTCTGGAACAGGTCGTCCACGAGCTTCGCATTGACGGCATCCCGCGCCGCGGCGAATGCGGACTCGGTGCGGATCGTGGCCCACGGCAGGAGCGCACCCACGACGGCTGTGCGGGCATCTTCGATGAGCGCCGCGACCGACGAGTACGGCGACGCCGCCAGCGCGAGCTTCTCCTGGGAGGTGAGGTGCTCCTGCACGTACGACGCGGGCGACGGCACGTTCAGTAGTACCAGCCGCATCACACCGCCGCGCGTCGCCTTCTCCGCGGCATCCGCTGTCGCCTCCACGCGCACAGCGACGGTCTTGCCCTGGTCGACGATCGCCGGGTAGCCGCGCACGACGCCGCCCGCGACCCTGGTGTCGAGCACCTGCGGCAGGTCCGCGAACGTCCAGTTCGTGAGGCCGGACTTCTCAATAGAAGTGGATGCCGCAGCAACCGCCGTCACGTCGGGCTTCGCACGCCTTGCAGCCGTCGGCCGCGAGATGGACCGTGCCACGCTCGCCCGCGCGCGATCCGACAGCGACCGCTGCAGTTCGCCGAGGTCCCGCGCGGATTCGGCGACGCGGCCGCGTTCGTCGACGGCGCGGAAGTTCATGCGCAGGTGCCCCGGCACGCGTTCGTCGTCGAAGTCCGCGGCCGACACCGGCTGGTTGGCGAGCGGCTGAATGAGGCGGGCGAGCGCCTCTTTCAACGATCGCTCGGGGAAGCCTTCGTAGCGCTCGGGGCCTTGTTCCGCGAGCACCTCGCCGAACTTGTCGGCCCAGTCGGCAGCGGGAACGACGTGCCTGCGGATCGCCTTCGGCAGCGCGCGCAGCAGCGCGGTGACGAGTTCGGCCCGCAGACCCGGCACCTGCCAGTCGAATCCGCGATCCTCGATCTGAGCCAGCAGCGCGAGCGGGACGACGACGCTCACGCCGTCATCCGCCGCGCCCGGCTCGAACCGGTAGGCGAGGCCGAGCACCTGATCGCCCTGCGTCCAGCGCGTGGGGAACTCGTCCTTGTCCGCGCGATCGTCGTCCTCGATGAGGTCGCTCTCGCGCATGACCAGCAGCTTGGGCGTCTGCTGCAGCGCCCCGCGCCACCAGTTCTCGAACGAGCGGACGTCGAACACGTCGGCGGGGATGCGCTCGTCGTAGAACCGGAACACTGCCTCGTCGCCGGCGAGGATGTCGCGACGCCGCTCACGCTCCTCGAGCTTCTCCAGGCGTCGACGCAGTTCGAGGTTGCTGCGCCAGAATGCGCTGACGCGCTTGTCGATCCGCCCCGGATCCCACTCGCCCTCGACCAGGGCATGCCGCACGAACAGCTCGCGGGACGCCGCCCGGTCGATGCGCGCGAACTGGATGCGGCGGCGGGGGATGATCTCCACCCCGAACAGCGTCACCTTCTCATAGGCGACGGCGGCGCCGGCATCCTTCGACCAGTGCGGTTCTGACACCTGGCGCTTGGCGAGGTCGCCCGCGAGGGACTCGGCCCACGCCGGATCGATCGCCGCGACGGTGCGGGCGAAGGTGCGCGAGGTCTCGACGATCTCGGCGGCCATCACGGCACGCGGGCTCTGCTTGCGCAGCCCGGATCCCGGGAAGATCGAGAACCGGATGCCGCGCGCGCCACGGTACTCCGCGATGCGGCGCTTGTCCTTCTTGTCCTTGCCCTTGTTGGCGCTCGTGACGTTGCGCTCGTCGAGGATGCCGATCTGCGACAGGAGCCCTGACAGGAGCGCGCGATGGATGGCATCGCCGTTGGCGTGGCCGTCCTGGGGTGCGCCGGACGTCTTGCCGTGCGGGTCGTTGAGCGAAGACGGCGCAGCCGCCGAAGACGAAACGGGCTGAGCGGCCGAAGGGGGTCGAAGCCGGTCCTTCCCGTCCTTCTGCTTCGGCACGAGGGATCGGAGCTGCCGGTGCACGTCGAACCATTCGCGCACGCGCACGTAGTTCAGATGCTCCGACCGGCACAGCCGCCGGAACGCGCTGGAGCCGAGCTCGCGCTGCTGTTCGCGCAGGTGGTTCCACAGGTTCAGGACGGCCAGGAAGTCGCTGGTCGGGTCCGCGAAGCGTGCGTGCATCCGGTCTGCGGCATCCCGCACCGCCTGAGGGGCGTCCTGCGACGGACGCTCGCGCACGTCCTGAATCGTGAGGCCGGCGACGATCGCGAGGACATCACCGGCGACGCCGGTGCGCTGGGCCTCCAGAAGCATGCGCGCGAAGCGCGGGTCGATCGGCATCCGCGAGATGTCGCGGCCGATCTTCGTCAGTCTGGGGGTGTCGCGAGTGGTGTCAACGGCGCCGAGCTCGGTGAGCAGATCGAACGCGGCCTTGATGCCGCGCGAGTCGGGAGGTGTGAGGAACGGGAACGCGGTGATGTCGCCGAAGCCGAGCGACAGCATCTGCAGCACGACCGAGGCGAGCGAGGTGCGCAGGATCTCGGGCTCGGTGAACTCCGCGCGCTTCTCGAAGTCCTCCTCGCCGTACAGGCGGATCGCGATGCCGTCGCTGGTGCGGCCGGCGCGTCCGGACCGCTGGTTCGCCGATGCCTGCGAGATCGGCTCGATCGGCAGTCGCTGCACCTTGGAGCGGTTGCTGTACCGCGAGATGCGGGCGGTGCCGGTGTCGACGACGTACTTGATGCCGGGGACCGTGAGGCTCGTCTCGGCGACGTTCGTGGCGAGGATGACGCGGCGGCGCAGACCCGCCACACGACTCTTTTCGAACACCCGGTGCTGCTCGGCGGCGGACAACCGCCCGTACAGGGGGAGCACCTCGACCGGCGCCTTGGTCGACGCGTACGCGGCGCGGACGGCATCCGCGGCATCCCGGATCTCCGCCTCGCCCGGCAGGAAGACGAGAACGTCGCCCGGTGCCTCGCGATCGAGTTCACGTAGGGCTGCGACGATCGCGGACACCTCATCCTCGTTCGCATCCTCCTCGTCCTCCTCGGAGGGCCCGCGGTACCGGATCTCGACCGGATAGGTGCGTCCGGAGACCTCGATGACCGGCGCCGGAACCGGATCGGTCCCTGAGCCGGTCGAAGGGGCGGCGAAGTGCTTCGCGAAGCTCTCCGGGTCGATCGTGGCCGAGGTGATGATGACCTTCAGGTCCGGCCGCTCGGGGAGGATGCGGGTGAGGTATCCCAGAAGGAAGTCGACGTTCAGCGAGCGCTCGTGCGCCTCGTCGATGATGATGGTGTCGTAGCGGCGCAGCAGCCGGTCGCGATGGATCTCGTTCAGCAGGATGCCGTCGGTCATCAGCGCGATCTTCGTGTCGGCCGACACCTGATCGGTGAAGCGCACCTTGTAGCCGACGAGTCCGCCCAGCTCGACCTGCAGCTCCTCAGCCACGCGCTCGGCGATGGTGCGGGCGGCGAGGCGCCGGGGCTGCGTGTGAGCGATGCTGGTGCGCCCGAGCTCGAGGCAGATCTTCGGCAGCTGCGTCGTCTTGCCCGACCCGGTGGCACCGGCGACGACGACGACCTGATGGTCGCGGATGGCGGCGGCGATCTCCTCCCGAGCAGCGCTGACCGGCAGCTCCGGGGGATAGGAGATCAATGGCGAAGACATAGCCCTCCATCGTATGACGATCGGACTTGTCATCACAGGTTGTACGCTGGCGGGATGACGATTCCCCTCATCACTCTCAATGACGGACGCACGATTCCTCAGCTCGGCTACGGGGTCTTCAAGGTCGACCCCGCTGACACCGAGCGCACGGTGAGCGAGGCGCTCGAGGTCGGCTACCGCCACATCGACACCGCCGCGATCTACGGCAACGAAGAGGGCGTGGGCGCCGCGATCGCCAAGAGCGGCATCGCGCGTGACGAGCTGTTCATCACCACGAAGCTGTGGAACGACCGCCACGAGGGCGACGAGCCGGATGCGGCGATCGCCGAGAGCCTCGGGAAGCTCGGCCTCGAGCACGTCGACCTCTACCTCGTGCACTGGCCGACGCCCGCCAAGGACAACTACGTGCACGCGTTCGCGAAGCTCATCGAGCTGCGCGAGCAGGGGCTGACGCGCAGCATCGGCGTCTCGAACTTCCTCGTGGAGCACCTCGAGCGCGTCGTCAAGGAGACCGGCGTCACGCCCGCCGTCGACCAGATCGAGCTGCATCCCGCCTACCAGCAGCGCGAGGTCACCGCGTGGGCGGCCGACCACGGCGTCCGCATCGAGGCGTGGGGGCCGCTCGGCCAGGGCAAATACGACCTGTTCGGCACCCCGGCCGTCGCCGATGCGGCTGCGGCGCACGAGAAGACGCCCGCGCAGATCGTGCTCGGCTGGCACCTGCAGAAGGGCAACATCGTGTTCCCGAAGTCGGTGCGGATCGAGCGCCTCCGCGAGAACCTCGACGTGTTCGACTTCACCCTCAGCGACGTCGAGATCTCGGCGATCGACGGCCTCGACCCCCTGGACGGCTCCGGCCGCGTGGGCAGCCACCCGAACGAGTTCAACTGAGACATCGCTCTCCGAGACGCTGCATTGCGTTCGATGACGCCCTGTGTCGCTGCATGCGACGCAGGGCGTCATCGTCGCTAGCGTCGCCTGCATGACAGCTCCGTACCGCATCGTCGCCGTCTCCGGTTCGCTCCACGAGCCCAGCAAGACGACCGCACTGATCCGCGCGATCGCGGACGCCGTCGCCGAGCGCGCCGACGCCGAGGTGCAGCTCATCGAACTCACCGCGATCGGCCCCTCGCTCGCCGGTGCTCTGCAGCGCGACGGGCTTCCGCCGCACGTGGAGGAGCAGCTCGTCGCGATCGAGCAGGCCGACCTGCTGATCGTCGGCAGCCCGGTCTACCGTGCATCGTTCACTGGGCTGTTCAAGCACCTGTTCGACTTCGTCGGGCAGTACGATCTCGTCGGCAAGCCGGTGCTGCTCGCGGCGACCGGCGGAGGGGAGCGGCACGCGCTGATGATCGAGCACCAGCTGCGGCCGCTGTTCGCGTTCTTCCAGGCGCTGACGCTGCCGGTCGGCGTCTACGCCAGCAACACCGACTTCGACGGGTACCGGGTGAACTCCGAATTGCTCGAGGCCCGCATCGCGCTCGCGGCCGACCGCGCGCTGCCGCTGGTCGGCTACGCCGCATCGCGCTCGGTGGAGGCCCTGGTCTGAGACGCGGCGCACCGTGCGTCGGCACGCACGCGGGATGCTTTCCGTCGATCACACCGCGCTCAGAACCAGCTGAACTCGTCCAGCACGGGCGGGCGACCAGGTCCCGACGCGCGTAGCGTGTCGGGCATGACCAATCGCCTCGCCGAGACGCTCAGCCCGTATCTGCGCGCGCACGCCGACAACCCGGTCGACTGGTGGCCGTGGGGAGCGGATGCGTTCGCAGAGGCGCAGCGCCGGGACGTGCCGCTGCTCATCTCGATCGGATATTCGACGTGTCACTGGTGCCACGTGATGGCGCGCGAGTCGTTCTCATCGCCGGAGATCGCTGCGGAGATCAATGCGAAGTTCGTTGCGGTCAAGGTCGATCGGGAGGAGCATCCCGACGTCGACGGCGCATACATGGCGGCGGCATCGGCGTTCACGCAGAATCTCGGCTGGCCGCTGACGGTGTTCGCGACGCCGCAGGGGCGCACGTTCTACGCCGGCACATACTGGCCGCCGGAGGCGCGCGGCCCGATGCCGGGCTTCCCAGACGTGCTCGCCGCCGTGCAGGAGGCCTGGACGATGCGCCGCGAGCAGGCGATCGAATCGGCGGATGCCGTCGCCGCAGCGCTCGCGCAAGCCGCCGAGACCACGCCCTCCGATCTGCCGACCGCCGCGTCGCTGGCGGGCGCCGCGGAGGCGATCGCCGCCCGCGAGGATGCCATGTTCGGCGGCTTCGGAGGAGCGCCGAAGTTCCCTGTGGCGACGACGCTCGGCTTCCTGCAGCAGCCGGCTGTGCGCCGCGAGGCACCGGACGCCGCGGCCGCTTCCGAACGCGCGCTGAAGGCCATGGCGGCCTCGGATCTGCGCGACGCGGACGGCGGCTTCTTCCGCTACGCGACGCAGCGGGACTGGACCGTGCCGCATTACGAGCGGATGCTGACCGACAACGCGCAGCTGCTCGATGTCGCGCTGCGGGCCGGCGACGAAGGGACGGCGCGGGGGATCGCGGACTTTCTGCTCGACGTGCTTCGGCGGGACGGCGCGGGTTTCGGTGCCGCACAGGATTCCGAATCGGTGATCGACGGGGCGCGAAGCGAGGGCGGCTACTACCTGCGACCGGTTCCTGAGCGGGCAGGTCTCGAGCCGCCGGTGGTCGACGGCAAGGTCATCACCGCCTGGAACGGTCTCGCGATCGCTGCGCTCGCGCGGGCGGGTGCCGCGCTGGGGGAGGATTCGTGGGTGGCTGCTGCCGCCGAGGCCGCGAACTTCGTGCTGCGGGTGAACCGGTCGCAGGAAGGGCGGCTCGTGCGATCTTCGCTCGACGGGCAGGCGTCCGCTGCAGTGGCGACGCTGGTCGATCTGGGATTGCTGGCGGCCGGTCTGTTCGCGCTCGCCGTGGCGACCGGGGATGCGACGTGGGCCGTGGAGGGTCGTGCGATCCTCGACGACCTGATCGCCTCAGGCGCCGAGGGTGATCCAGTGCTGGCCGCGCACGGCGTCGTCGCCGCCCCAGACCAGACGGATGGCGACCTGCCGTCCGGAGTCTCCGCGCTGGCCGTCGCCGCCCTCACCGCCTGGCGGCTGGGCGCGGGTGAGAGTTATCGCGCCGCCGCCGAAGAGCAGGTCCGGGCGCACGCGGCATCCGCTCTGCAGCATCCGTTCGGGCACGGCTCTCTACTGGGCGTCGCGGCGGGTCTGGCGGAGCCACCTCGCCAGGTAGTCGTGGTGACGGAAGATCGCGCGAGTGCGCTCGCCGCGGCATCCCGACGGCTGGATGCCGATGTCATCGCGGTCGTCTCTCCCGCGCAGGCGCAGGCGTTCGAGGATGCCGGGTTCGAGCTGTTCGCCGGGAAGTCCGCCGCCGCGGAGCTGGCGTACGACTGCCGGGCATTCGTGTGCCGGCTGCCGGTTGCGGCTGCCTCGGAATTGACGCGCCGGCGCTGAGACCGGTCATCGCGGGGTGCGTGTGCGTGCACGTTGCTCGAGTTTGGCCCGGCGAATCGATCCGCGCACCTCGAGGATCGCGCAGCTCAAGTCCCACTGATCTATCAGGCGCCAGGAGATCAGCTGAGCGGAGAGCGCCTCGGCGAAGCGCAGCTGAACGTCGCGATCGATGCGGTCGGGTAACAACCATGGTTCGGACACGTAGATGCCGAGCGCGAACAGCAGATCGTCGGCGAACATCGTTCGGGCGAAGGCGCTCTCCGGACTGATCTCTTGCTCGAGCTCGAGCACGGACCGGTCGCCGTCGGTGAGGATACGGTGACCGTCGGTCTCCATGCAGCGGCGCAACTGCACTTCGGCCGTGACGATTCGTCGTCGGCGCAGCCCCGTCTTGTTCTTGAGCTGCGCGCTCAGGAAAGCGGTCAGGATCTCGTCGATGTGCGGTCGCTGCGTGCTCATGCGTTCATGATCCTGAGTGCCTCCGACATCGAGGACGATTCTCGGAATTTCTTCCTTGATCGGCCCGAAAATGCGGCTCGTAATGTCGGTGGCCCCCTGTTGAATGGAGGTATGAACAGCATCGTCGCTCAGCTGAGAGAGATCGAGGAGAACCTTGACTCAGCAGCGTGCGATGCCTTCGCCGACGAAGCGATCCCCGAGCTGTCCGCTGTCGAGATCGCCGACGTGCTGGCGACGACTGGGCGCATTCAGCGGCGTCTGGAGGGGGTGCAGATCGAGGCGACGGTGCAGGTGCGCGACCGCTCCGAAGGCATGTGCGACGACAAGATGACGTTGGCCTACGGCTGCTCGCGGCCCGCCGATCTCGTACGGATGCTGATCGGCTCCGACTCTCGGCAGGCCACGCAGTTGGTGAAGGCGGCAGGACACGTGCGCCGCGACAGGAGCTTCACCGAGGGGTCGTTCCTCCCCGCGCGCTATCAGGCTCTGCGCGACGCTCTGGTCGGCGGCGAACTCGGTCTTGCCGGTCTGGTCGCGGCGACCGATCCGATCGAGCGCTCCGCGCGACGCCTCACCGCAGACGCGCGCGTCGAAGCGGACCGGCAGCTCGCGGACCTCGCCTGCGGAGTGGAGGCTGACGCTGTGCCCGAGGCTGCGCCTCGCCCGTTGCCGCTTCCGGAAGACCTTCGCGTGTTCGCGCAGGTGATCGCCGCCTACCTCGACCCCGACGGCGCCGAGCCCACCGACGACATCGCGATGTGCGGACGATCGTTCACGATCGGGCGGGTTCGCGCCGACGGGCTCGCACCGGTTCACGGCGGTCTGCTCCCGGAGGTCGCCGGCCAGCTCAGTCTGCTTCTCGACTCCATTCTCAATCCCCGCGTGGAGGGTCCGGAGAATCCCGAACAGACCGGCGTGCGGTTCGAGCCGTCGCACGAGCTCGACCCCGATCGGCACTGCGGTGCCGGCACCCATTCAGAGGATTGTGCCTGTGGGCTCGCGGTGGATCATGCACCCGACGACCTCGAGTTCAGAGATACGCGCACCCGCGCGCAGAAGCAGCATGACGCGCTGGCGTCGATTCTGAACACCGCAGCTCGCACCGATCTGTTCCCGCACCTCGGCGGTGCGGCGCCGACGCTCGTCATCTCGACCGCCCCAGAGGACTACGCCTCCGGTACGGGGTGGGCGCAGGTCGCTCACACAGGCGACCTGATCCCGCAGCGGGTCGCGGCGCAGACCGCATGCGCGGGTGGTGTCCAGCGCGTGTTGTTCGACGAAAACGGCCGCATCGTCTCGATCGGCACGACCGGTCGCATCTTCAACGCGCTGCAGCGCCGCGCGATCACCGCCCGTGACGGCGGATGCATCATTCCCGGTTGCACGATCCCCGCGACGTGGTGCGAGATCCATCACGTCGACGAGCACGCGGACGGCGGTCCGACTCATACTGACAACGGCGTGCTGCTGTGCTGGTTCCATCACCGCACACTTCATCTGACCGAGTGGGTGGTCCGCATGAACCGTGGTGTGCCGGAAGTGCGGGGCCCGGCGTGGTGGGACCCCCACCAGCACTGGCACCGAACGCGAAGTCCGCACCGGCGACCAACTGTGCCCGGTTGAGCCCGATCAGGCGTCGATGCCGAGGATCCGCAGCGCGGTTCGAAGGTCTGGCGCCCCGCGAAAGTGATGCGTCGGCATGCCCAGCGCCTCTGCTCCCGCGAGCTTGCTCGGCGAGTCATCCGTGAAGAAGACCTCGGCCGCAGGCAGTTCGAGCCTGTCGAGTACACGCTGGAACGCTCGCCTGTCAGGTTTGGCGAAGCCGAGTCGAGCCGAGTTGAACACATGATCGAAGTACGGCGTCAGCCCGAGCGCGTCGACCTCTGCCTCCACGGTGTCGGTGCCGTTGGTCAGGATCGCAGTACGCCATCCTGCCCCGCGAATCTTCTTCACGACGCGGATCATCTCCCAGTCGACTTCGGACGGCGTCCGACCCCACTCGACTGCGGCGCGGGCATTGCCGAGATGCGCGCCGATCTGCTCGATCCAGGCCGCACGCGTGACTACGCCGGTGATGACAGGCTCGAGCACGTCGTCTGCGAACGCGAATCGTGCGATGGTTCCCGGTTCGATGCAGTGGCGCTGCTCGACCGCCGCGATGTGATCGGTTGCAAAGTGCCGGATCACGCCATCGAGGTCGAAGAGTACGGCTCGGAGCATGGGTCGATGATCTCAGGTTCGGCGCGCGACGTGCGCTACACCCAGGTCGGCAGCCAGTTGTGGATGAGCCAGAACTCGTACGGCACGCTCATGCCCGTCCAGACCGGGTAGAAGAACGCCGAGACCAGCACGACGGCGACGAGGAACACCATCACGGTGCGTTCGCCGGCCTGCCGACGGTACAGCGGATCGTCGCGGCGGCCGGCGACATCCCGCAGCGCGAGCACGAGCGCCAGCACGAGGAACGGCACCATCACCACCGTGTAGAACTGGAAGATCGTGCGTTCCGGGTACAGCAGCCACGGCACGTATGTGACACCGAGGCCGACCAGCGGGAGACCGTACGTCCACGGCATCGGCCGGCGTTCGATGAGCCCGCGCACCAGCCGGTACAGCAGGTAGATCGCCGCGGCGACGCCGGCGTACCAGATCAGCGGATTCGGCACGGTGGAGATCACCGACATGCAGTGGCCGGTGCCGCAGCTCGGGTCGTCGCCGACCCACACGGCGGTCGGACGGACGAGGAACGGCCACTGCCACGCCGGGCTGGAGTAGGTGTGCCCAGAACTGAGACCGACGTGGAACCCGTAGATCGACTCGTGATAGTTCCACAGCGCGACGAGCGGGTTGGCGTCGGACCGCCTGTCATAACCACCGGCGGTCACGAGCCAGCCGGTCCATGAGGCGAGGTAGGTGATGAAGGCCACCGGCACCAGCAGCAGGAACGAGACCACGCCCTGCCTGGCGACGGCATCCATCGGCCAGTACGCGACGCCGGCACGTCGCCGGGCCAGCGCGTCCGTGACCACGAGGTAGATGCCGAGTCCCGCCAGCGCGTACAGTCCCGACCACTTCACGGCGGTCGCCGCGCCCAGCGCGACACCTGCCGCGATCACCCATGGGCGGCGCCAGACGATGCGACCCCACAGGTACTCCCGATCGTCGTCGGGCGCGCGTTCCACCAGCGGAATCGAACGCCGCCGGTCCAGGAGGATGAAGTGGAATCCCAGCAGGATGAAGAACGTGAGGATGCCGTCGAGCAACCCGATACGGCTCATGACGATGCTCAGGCCATCGATCGCGAGCAGAAGGCCTGCGACGCTCGCCGCGACGATCGAACGGGTCAGCTCCTTGGCGACGAAGTAGACCAGGAGCACGGTCGCCGTGCCGATCAGCGCCACCGGCAGTCGCCATGCGGCGCTGTTGCCCATACCGAACGCGCCCATGCCGAGCGCGATCAGCCACTTGCCCAGCGGCGGGTGCACCACGTAGCTGCCGGCATCGCTCAGCGTGCTCGTGTCGCCGGTCATGAACGCCTCGTTCGCGCCGTCGGCCCAGGTTCCCTCGTAGCCGAGAACCCAGAGCGACCAGGCGTCCTTGACGTAGTACGTCTCGTCGAACGCCAGGGTCTGCGGGTGCGCCAGATTCGCCAGCCGCAGCACGGCAGCGAGCGCCGTGATCACCAGCGGCGCGAGCCAGCGGATGACGCGGCTCCACTCCGGATCGAGCAGGACCCGGTCGCGTACCCGCCCCCATACCGTCAGGCGCGTCTCCGGAGGCGGCAGCAGAGGCACGGGCGCAGACACGGCATAAGCCTAAGGCGTGCCGCTCATCCTCCCGCCGGCTCAGGACGAGAGCCACGCCTAAGCTGAACACGTGATCATCCTCGCGGCGACCCCGATCGGAAACCTCGGCGACGCGTCCCGCCGTCTGATCGAAGTGCTCGAGAACGCCGAAATCGTCGCCGCAGAGGACACCCGCACGACTCAGCGCCTGCTGCAGGCGCTGAAGATCGAGAACCGGCCGCGGCTGATCGCCCTGCACGACCACAACGAGAAGCACAAGGCCGCAGAACTCGCCGCGCTCGCGGTCGACGAAGACATCGTCGTCGTCAGCGACGCCGGGATGCCGGCGGTCAGCGACCCCGGATACGGTCTTGTCGCGGCGGCCGTGGAGCTGGGGGTGACGGTCACGGCGATCCCCGGTCCGAGCGCCGTGATCATGGCGCTCGCGATCTCGGGGCTGCCTACCGACCGGTTCACGTTCGAGGGATTCCTGCCGCGCAAACCGGGGGAGCGGCGTTCAGCCCTCCGTGCAGTGGCTGCCGAGCCGCGCACCATGATCTTCTTCGAGTCCCCATCGCGGCTCGCCTCTGCGCTCGCCGACATGGGCGCGGCGTTCGGAGACGAGCGTCGCATCGCCGTGTGCCGCGAGCTGACCAAGTTCTATGAAGAGGTGCGCCGCGGGACGGCATCCGAACTTGTGGAGTGGGCGGAAGCCGGCGTCAAGGGCGAGATCGTCATCGTCGTCGAGGGCGCAGCCCCCATCACGGCATCCGCAGAGGATGCCGGCGCGCAGGTGCAGGCGCTGGTCGAGGGCGGTATGCGCCTGAAGGACGCCTGCGCCGAAGTCGCCGCCGCCACCGGCCTCAGCTCCCGCGACCTCTATCAGCAGGCGCTCGCGTCACGCTCGCGATGACGTCCGCGTCGATCGGCGCGGCCTACGACGCACGCGCCGCGGAGTACGTCGAACTCGCCGGCGACGTCGAGCAGATGGATGCCGCAGACCGATCGCTGATTTCACAGTGGCGGGATGCCACGCCCGGTCGGCTGCTGGACGCAGGTTGCGGCCCGGGACTGTGGACCGACTTTCTCGACGATGAGAACCGGGACGTCATCGGCCTCGACATCTCGGAAGAGCTTCTCGCCGCCGCGCGCAGCCGCCATCCGCACCTGCGCCTCGAGCAGGGCTCCTTCTATGCGCTTCCGGTCGCAGACGCATCGCTCGGCGGCATCCTCGCCTGGTACTCGCTTATTCACACCCCGCCCGCCGAGCTCCCCGCAGTGCTCGAGGAGTTCGCACGCGCGGTCGCTCCCGGCGGCTCCCTCCTCATCGGCTTCTTCGACGGGCCGCCGCGCCAGCCGTTCGCGCACGCGGTGACCGAGGCCTACTTCTGGTCAGCGGAAGCGCTCTCCGACCTCCTCGCGCCCGCCGGTTTCACGGTGTCGCACCAGGAGCGTCGCGAACGCGCATCCGATGAAGTCAGCATCCGCCCCCACGGCGCACTGATCGCGACTCGTCACTGACGGGCGCGCTCGCTCGACACAGGTTCAAAGGCTTCGACTCGCTTCGCTCGCTCAGCCCGTTTCGTCACTTCGACTCGCTTCGCTCGCTCAGTACATCGCTTCGGCGGCTCCGCCGCCTCCGCTCAACGACCCGCAACAGCTGTCCGCACGGGTCGTTGAGTGAGCGGAGCGAGACGAAACGGGGTGAGTGGAGCCGCAGGCGTCGAGACAGCACGACACACGAATGGCCGACCCGCCCATCCGGCCTAGAATCGAAGCCATGCCCGCAGGCGATTCCTTCTACATCACCACGCCCATCTACTACCCCTCCGATGTGCCGCACATCGGCCACGGGTACACGTCGGTGGCGGTCGACACGCTCGCCCGCTGGCACCGCCAGGCAGGCGATGACACCTGGATGCTGACGGGCACGGACGAGCACGGGCAGAAGATGCTCCGCGCCGCCGCGGCGAACGACGTCACCCCGCAGCAGTGGGTGGACAAGCTCGTCTCGGAGAGCTGGTTCCCGCTGCTGGAGACGCTAGACGTCGCCAACGACGACTTCATCCGCACCACCCAGGAGCGGCACGAGAAGAACGTGCAGGTGTTCTTCCAGCGCCTGTACGACGCCGGCTACATCTACGCCGGTGAATACGAGGCGCTGTACTGCGTGGGCTGTGAGGAGTTCAAGCCGGAGTCCGAGATCGTCGACGGCACCGGCCCCTTCGAGGGGCTGAAGGTCTGCGCGATCCACTCCAAGCCCCTCGAACTGCTGCAGGAGAAGAACTACTTCTTCAAGCTGAGCGAGTTCCAGGACCGCCTGCTCGAGCTCTACAAGAACGAGCCGGACTTCGTCCGCCCGCACTCCGCCCGCAACGAGGTCGTCTCGTTCGTGAGCCAGGGCTTGAAGGACCTCTCCATCTCGCGCTCCACCTTCGACTGGGGCATCCCGCTGCCGTGGGACGAGTCGCACGTCATCTACGTCTGGGTCGACGCGCTGCTGAACTACGCCACTGCGGTCGGCTACGGCAGCGACGACGAGAACTTCCAGCGGCGCTGGCCCGCGTACCACGTGGTCGGCAAGGACATCCTCCGCTTCCACGCCGTGATCTGGCCCGCGCTGCTGATGGCCGCCGGCGTCGAGGTGCCCAAGGGCGTCTTCGCACACGGCTGGTTGCTCGTCGGCGGCGAGAAGATGTCGAAGTCGAAGCTCACGGGCATCGCGCCGACCGAGATCACCGACGTCTTCGGCTCCGACGCGTACCGGTTCTACTTCCTCTCCGCGATCGCGTTCGGACAGGACGGCTCGTTCTCCTGGGAGGACCTGTCGGCCCGCTACCAGGCCGAGCTCGCGAACGGCTTCGGAAACCTCGCCTCGCGCACCGTGGCGATGATCGAGAAGTACTTCGAGGGTGTCGTCCCCGAGCCCGCCGCGTACACCGAGCAGGATCTCGCGATCCAGAAGATCGTCGCGGATGCGGCCACAGCAGCGGATGCCGCGATCGAGAGCTTCCGCATCGACGAGGCGATCTCGTCGATCTGGACCATCGTCGACGCCCTGAACGGCTACATCACCGAGAACGAGCCGTGGGCGCTGGCCCGCGACGAGCAGCAGCGCGGCCGCCTCGGCACCGTGCTGTACACCTGCGCCGAAGGACTGCGCGCGCTCAGCGTGCTGCTGTCGCCGGTGATGCCGCAGTCGACCTCGAAGCTCTGGTCAGCGCTCGGTGCGACCGAGACGCTCGGCGCCCTGCAGGAGCAGCCGATCCGCGAAGCCGGCACCTGGGGCGCGCTGCGCCCCGGCACCACTGTGCACGCGCTTGCCCCGCTGTTCCCCCGTGTGGAATCCCAACCTTGACCGAGAACCCCAGCCAGTACGTTCGGGAGCGGGCGACCGAGGGCCGCAAGGACCTCCGATATCCGCCCGCTCCCGAACCGCTGACCGTGCCCGTGTACGACAACCATGCGCACCTCGAGATCACGGACGGCGACGACCCGCTCTCGCTGACCGAGCAGCTCGATCGGGCCGAGGCGGTCGGGATCCTGGGCGTCGTGCAGGCCTCCGGCGACATCGAGTCATCCCGATGGGCGGTGGATGCCGCGGCATCCGACCCGCGCGTCCTCGCCGCCGTCGCGATCCACCCGAACGACGCTCCCGTCTACGCCGAGGCAGGGCAGCTCGACCACGCCATCGGCGTGATCGACGAGCTCGCCGCGCACCCGCGTGCGCGCGCGATCGGTGAGACCGGTCTGGACTTCTTCCGCACCGGACCTGAGGGCCACGCCTCCCAGTTCGAGTCCTTCGAGGCGCACATCGCGCTCGCCAAGAAGCACGGCATCGCGATGCAGATCCACGACCGTGACGCGCATGACGCGGTTCTGGAGACGCTTGCCCGCGTCGGCGCTCCGGAGAAGACGGTGTTCCACTGCTTCTCCGGCGACGACGAGATGGCGCGAGTCTGCGCGGATGCCGGCTACCACCTGTCCTTCGCCGGCAACGTCACGTTCAAGAACGCGCAGAACCTGCGCGATGCGCTGCAGGTCACGCCTCTCGACCGCATCCTCGTCGAGACGGATGCCCCGTTCCTCACGCCTGTGCCGCTGAGGGGTCGCCCGAATGCGCCGTACCTCGTGCCGCTGACCGTGCGCTTCATGGCCGCAGAGCTCGATCTGCCCGTCGACGAGCTCGCCGCGCAGATCGCGGAGAACACGCTGCGCGTCTACGGAAGTTTCGCGGACTGACCGGTCACTCGGCGGTCTCCGGCTCGTCGACCACGACCGGAGCGTTCACGATGTGCGAGATCGGCTTCCACACCAGCAGCAGCGTGACGGCCGCGCCGGCGAAGGCGAACCACCACGGCGCCGTGAGTCCCCACACCTGCGCGATCACTCCGCCGAGTGCCTGACCGATCACCATGCCGCCGAAGACGCCGACCATGTTCACGGACCCGACGCGCCCCTGCAGCGCATGGGGTACCAGGCGCTGCCGCACGGTGGTGGAGATCGTCCCCCACACGAACGCATAGCTGCCGAACACGAACATGATCACCAGCGCCACCCAGCCGACGGTGGTGAGGGCGAACGCCAGATGCATGAGCACTTCGAGACTCAGCGCCACGCGCATCAGCGTCGCGAAGGACACGTGCCGTTCCAGCCAGCCGAAGCTCAGCGTCGCGAGGATGCCGCCCGCGGCCGACGCGGTCGTCAGCATGCCGTAGCCCACCGGTCCCATGTTCAGGTGTTCGGTCGCGTACAGCACCAGCACGCCCCAGGGTGCCGCCCAGGTGACGTTGAAGACGAGGATGATCAGGATCAGGGTGCGCACGGGCGGATTGCGCCACATCCACCGGACGCCCTCGGCGATGTCGGTGTGCACGGGGGTCCGCGCCTCGGTCTCACGCGGCGGAACCGGCGTCGAGGCCATTCGCGCGATCAGGACGATGGCGAACCCGATGCAGACGACCTCGACGAGGAACGGCCACGCCGCACCGGCGGCGAACAGGAAGGCTCCGATGGGCGGGCCGGCGAACTGATTGGCCACCAGGTAGCCGGCCTGCAGGCGGGCGTTGCCGATCCCGAGATCGGCGGGCTTCACGAGCATCGGCAGCAGAGTGCTGGCGGAGGTGTCGACGAAGACCTCTGCCGTGCCGTACAGGAACGCCACGACCAGGACGACCCAGATGTTCGCGGTGCCGGTGACGATGAAGACGCACAGCGCTGCGAGCACGATCATCCGGGCGGCATTGGCGAACATCACCAGCCGGCGGCGATCGAACCGGTCGGCGATCGCGCCGGCATGCAACCCGAAGACCAGTCACGGAAGGAACTGGAGCACCGCGCCGGACGCGACCAGGATCGGCGACGACGTCAACGACGCGATCAGCAGGGGAGCGGCGGCCAGGGCGATGCCGTCACCGACGTTGCTGGTCCACGACGACGCGAGCAGCCAGCGGAAATCGCGCCCCATGCGACGGGGTGCGATGAGCTCGCCGAGTGTGGGCACCCGATCACAATAGTGCGCATGGGGGACAATGGCAGGATGACCGTCACACTGCTCGGCGCCACCGAGATCCGCCGACTTGCCGCCGAGCTCGACGTCACCCCGACCAAGAAGCTCGGCCAGAACTTCGTCGTCGACGCGAACACCGTGCGCAAGATCGTGCACGTCGGCGGCGTGCAGGCGGGGGAGCGCGTGGTCGAGGTCGGCCCTGGCCTCGGCTCCCTGACCCTTGCCATCCTCGAGACCGGGGCGTCCGTCACTGCCGTGGAGATCGACCACCGGCTCGCAGCACGCCTGCCGGAGACCGCCGCCGCACACGGTGTTCCGAACGACGCCCTCACCGTCGTCGACGCCGATGCGCTGCGGGTCACCGAGCTCCCCGGCGACCCCACTGTGCTCGTCGCCAACCTCCCGTACAACGTCTCGGTTCCGGTGCTGCTGCACTTCATGGAGACGTTCCCGAACCTCCAGCGCGGCGTCGTCATGGTGCAGGCCGAGGTCGGCGAGCGCCTCGCGGCCCCTCCCGGCAGCAAGATCTACGGCGCGCCGAGCGTCAAGGCCGCCTGGTACGGCCCGTGGCGTCTGGCGGGACACGTATCGCGGCAGGTGTTCTGGCCGGTCCCGAACGTCGACAGCGTGCTGGTCGCCTTCGAACGCGATGCGCAGCCGCGCGGCGACGAAGACATGCGGCGCGCGACGTTCCGCATCGTGGATGCCGCGTTCCAGCAGCGTCGCAAGATGCTCCGGCAGGCGCTCGCAGCCGTCCTCGGAGGCACGGCTGCCGAAGCATCCGCCGTTCTCGAGCGCGCCGGTGTCGCGCCGACGGCCCGCGGCGAGCAGCTCACTGTCGACGATTTCGTGAGAATCGCCCAGACGATTCAGCACTGACGAGAGGGCGCTGACGCTTCAGGGCTAACCTGGAGGCGTGACCGATTCGCCGCGCTTCCGCCCCGATGTCCCCGAGATCCACCGCCCCTACGTGGCGAAGGACGACCGTTACCAGCAGTTCGAGTACCGGCAGGTCGGCACGTCAGGGCTCTTCCTCCCGCCGATCTCGCTGGGGCTGTGGTGGAACTTCGGCGACAACATCCCGCTCGACAACCAGCGCGCGCTCCTCCGCCACGCCCTCGACCGCGGCATCACCCACTTCGACCTGGCCAACAACTACGGCCCGCCGTACGGCTCGGCCGAGAAGAACTTCGGCCGCATCTTCAGCGAGGACTTCCGTCCGTACCGCGACGAACTGATCATCTCGTCCAAGGCCGGCTGGGACATGTGGCCCGGCCCCTACGGCGACTTCGGCAGCCGCAAGTACCTCCTCTCCAGCGCCGAGCGGTCGCTGAAGGCCATGAACCTCGACTACGTCGACATCTTCTACTCCCACCGCGTCGACCCCGTCACCCCGATCGAGGAGACCGTCGGGGCGCTCGACACCCTCGTGCGTCAGGGCAAGGCGCTCTACGTCGGAATCTCCTCCTACAGCGCAGAGCGCACGGCCAAGGCCGTCGAGGTCGCCCGCGAACTCGGCACCCCGCTCGTGATCCACCAGCCCTCCTACTCGATCCTCAACCGCTGGACCGAGGCCGAGCTCAACGACACTCTGCGCACCGAGGGCCTCGGTGCCATCGCGTTCACGCCGCTCGCGCAGGGGCTGCTCACCGACAAGTACCTGAGCGACGGCACCGCTCAGCGCGCGCAGAAGCGCGGATCGATCTCCGACAAGCCCCTCTCGCCGGAGGGACTCGAGATCCTGCGCGGGCTCAACGCGATCGCGCAGGAGCGGGGACAGTCGCTCGCGCAGATGGCGCTGCAGTGGACCCTGCGCGACCCCGTGGTCGCCTCGGCCCTGATCGGAGCATCCCGCACGGAGCAGCTCGACGAGAACATCGCCGCGGTGAACGGTCCCGCGTTCACGGCAGATGAACTCGCCCGCATCGACGCGCTGTCGAACGGCATCGACGTCGACCTGTGGGCATCCTCATCCTCACTGTGAGCCGACCATGAGTCTCGCCGCCTTCCCCGAATCCGTGCACGTGCGCGCGCCGGGGAAGATCAACGTCTACCTGGGCGTCGGCGGCCGCCACGACGACGGCTATCACGCCCTGGCGACGGTGTTCCAGGCCGTGTCGCTCTACGAGGACGTCATCGCGACGGAAGCCTCCGATTTCACACTGACGGTGTCGGGCGCCCTGAACCCCGACACCGTGCCCGTCGACGACCGCAACCTCGCGATGCGCGCGGCGAAGATGCTCGCCTCCGCCACCGGGTACGAGGGCGGCGTGCACCTCGAGCTGCGTAAGAGCGTGCCGGTCGCCGGTGGGATGGGCGGGGGATCGGCGGATGCCGCGGCCGCACTGGTCGCGTGCGACGCACTGTGGGGCACCGGTCTCTCGCCGCACGATCTGCACGAACTCGCCGCACGCCTCGGCGCCGACGTCCCGTTCGCCCTGCATGGCGGCACGGCCGTCGGCACCGGACGCGGAGACCAGCTGAACCCCGCACTCGCGCGCGGGCGCTTCGACTGGGTGCTGGTGACCAGCGACGAGGGGCTCTCGACTCCCGAGATCTACGCACGGCTCGACGCGCACCGCGCCGAGAACGGCGCGCTCGCCGACGACCCTCCGCTCTCGCTGGACGTGCCGATCCCCGTGCTGCAGGCGCTGCGCGCCGGTGACCCGCACTCGCTCGCTGCGAGCATGTTCAACGACCTCGAGGTGCCCGCTCTGCTGGAGCGCCCCGTCCTGGACGACATCATCAAGGAGGGCCTGCACGCCGGCGCCCTCAGCGGCATCGTCTCGGGCTCGGGGCCGACGCTCGCCTTCCTGTGCGAGACGCCGGAGAGCGCGCAGTACGTGCAGGCCGCGTTGGCGGATGCCGGCCGCACAGCGCTGCACGTGCACGGCCCCGTGGCCGGCGCTCGCATCATCTCCTGACCCGGGGCGCGGGCTCGGATCGTGCGGATCTGACAACGCGATGCCCTCCGCAGATGCGCGAGTTGTGCGCGGAGGACATAATGGGATGATCCATGTGACCGTGCACATCCGAAGGAGGAGTTTGCGATGGCTCCCTCCGGCGAGCGGGCACGAGTACCCAGCATCCGCGATGTCGCGCGCCTGGCAGGCGTCTCGCATCAGACCGTCTCACGGGTGCTGAACGAGCATCCCAGCATCCGGCCGGAGACGCGCAAGCGCGTCGAGGACGCGATCGCCGTCCTCGACTACAAGCCGAACCTCGCGGCGCGCGCCCTCGTGACCAGCCACACGCGCACGATCGGGGTGCTGTCCGCCACGATCGGGGAGTTCGGCCCGACCTCGTCGATCGCGAGCATCGAGGATGCCGCCCGCGCCGAGGGGTACTCGGTCACCACCGTGAACCTGCCCGCCACGACACCCGAGGCGATCGGCGATGCCATCCGTCAGCTGGGCAGGGAGCAGGTCAGCGGCATCGTCGCGCTCGCGCCCCAGGTGCGGGTGTTCAACGTGCTGCGCGGCATGGCCGTCGGGGTGCCGTTCGTGAGCCTCCAGACGGCGTCGGGCTCGGACGGATACACGCTCTCGGCCGACCAGGTCGCCGGAGCTCGGGCTGTCACAGAGCACCTGATCGATCTGGGACACACCGACATCCTGCACCTGGCCGGACCGCAGGACTGGATCGAGGCGGAGTCGCGCATGCGCGGCTATCTCGACGCGCTGCGCGAGGCCGACCTGCCGACGTTCCCGCCGATCCGCGGGGACTGGAGCGCAGATTTCGGTCACTTCGCCGGCCTCGAACTGGCGCGGCGACGCGACTTCACCGCCGTCTTCGCAGCGAACGATCTGATGGCGATCGGCCTTCTGCACGGCTTCCGGGATGCCGGGATCGACGTCCCGCGCGAGGTCAGCGTCGTCGGGTTCGACGACATTCCCGTGGCGGCACATGTCTGGCCGCCGCTGACCACCGTGCATCAGGAGTTCCCCGAACTCGGGCGCCGTGCGGTGGACATCCTCCTCGCTGAGATCAGGGGCGAGCAGGTGCCCCAGTTCGGCGCCGTCGCGCCGCAGCTGCGCCTGCGCTCCTCCAGCGCCGCGAGGTAGCCCGAGCGCCGAGATCTCGAATCCGCATCGAGAATCCGGCTCCACTTGACACCGGGGTTCCGGAAGCGCAAGATGGTGTCTCATGTGAACGGTCACATTGCGGGTGGCCGTCAGTAATCGAGGAAGATCAGTGAGCAGCACAGCGACGTTGCCGACCGTGTCAGGGCCGATCCTGGAGATGCGCAGCATCACCAAGGAGTTCCCCGGGGTGAAGGCTCTTTCCGATGTGTCGATCGCCGTGCGCGCAGGAGAGATCCACGCCATCTGCGGTGAGAACGGCGCAGGCAAATCCACCCTTATGAAGGTGCTCTCCGGGGTGTACCCGTACGGGAGCTACACCGGGGAGATCCTGCTGTACGGCGAGGAGCAGCGGTTCAAGGACATCGCGGCCAGCGAACAGGCCGGCATCGCGATCATCCACCAGGAGCTCGCGCTGATCCCTGAACTGTCGATCACCGAGAACATCTTCCTCGGCAACGAGATCCGCCACGGCGGCGTCATCGACTGGCGCGCATCCAAGACGCGCGCAACCGAGCTGCTCGCGCGCGTCGGCCTCTCGGAAGACCCCGACATCGCCATCAAGCACCTCGGCGTCGGCAAGCAGCAGCTCGTCGAGATCGCCAAGGCGCTGAACAAGGACGTCAAGCTCCTCATCCTCGATGAGCCCACCGCCGCGCTGAACGAGAACGACTCCCAGCACCTGCTCGACCTGATCCTCGGTCTGAAGGCCAAGGGCATCGCGTCGATCATGATCAGCCACAAGCTCAACGAGATCGAGCAGATCGCCGATGAGATCACGATCATCCGCGACGGCCGCACGGTCGAGACCCTCGACATCACCAAGGGCGAGATCAACGAAGACCGCATCATCCACGGCATGGTCGGTCGCTCGCTGGAGAGCCGCTACCCCGACCGCACGCCCGAGATCGGCGAGGTCTTCTTCGAAGTCAAGGACTGGTGGGTCCAGCATCCGACCGTCAGCGAGCGGATGGTCGTGAAGGGATCTGGGCTCAACGTGCGTCGCGGTGAGGTCGTCGGGATCGCCGGGCTCATGGGCGCCGGACGCACTGAGTTCGCGCGCAGCATCTTCGGACGCTCCTACGGCACGTTCCTCGGCGGACAGCTGTTCAAGGACGGTGAGGAGATCGAGCTCCGCGACGTCTCCAGTGCCATCCGCCATGGGCTCGCCTACGTCAGCGAGGACCGCAAGAGCCTCGGGCTGAACCTGCTCGACTCCATCAAGCGCTCCGTCGTCTCGGCCAAGCTCGCCAAGATCGCCCGCCGCGGCGTCGTCGACAAGCGCGAGGAGTTCACGGTCGCCGAGCGCTACCGCAAGGCGCTGCGCATCAAGACCCCGACCGTCAACCAGGGCGTCTCCACGCTCTCCGGCGGCAACCAGCAGAAGGTCGTGCTCGCCAAGTGGATGTTCACCGACCCGGATCTGCTGATCCTCGATGAGCCCACCCGCGGCATCGACGTCGGCGCCAAGTACGAGATCTACTCGATCATCAACGAGCTCGCGGCAGCGGGCAAGGGCGTCATCGTGATCTCCAGCGAGCTGCCCGAGCTGATGGGCATCTCCGACCGCATCTACACCATCTTCGAGGGACGCGTCACCGACTGCATCCCCGCCGACCAGGCCACCCCGGAGGCGCTCATGCGCAGCATGACCTCCACGAATCAGAAGGCGAGCGCATGAGCAGCAGCACGACCCCGACCCAGAAGCGCGGGTTCCACTTCTCCGACATCAGGAAGATGTTCGGCGGAGGCGGAACGTCCTCACTGCGCCAGTTCGGCATCCTCGGCAGCCTCATCGTCATCGTGATCTTCTTCGAGATCACCACGCTGCTGCGCAACGGCGCCAACGGTGCGACCCTGACGCCCGGCAACCTGATCAACGTCATCAACCAGTACTCGTTCATCCTGATCCTGGCGATCGGCATGGTGATGGTCATCATCATGGGCCACATCGATCTGTCCGTCGGGTCGGTCGCGGCCTTCGTCGGCATCATCGTGGCCAAGTCGATGGCCGAATGGAACCTCCCCTGGCCGCTCGCGATCCTGCTCGGCCTGGTCGTGGGAGCTCTGGTCGGGGCCTGGCAGGGATTCTGGGTCGCGTACGTCGGCGTGCCGGCGTTCATCGTGACGCTGGCCGGCATGCTGTTCTTCCGCGGTGCGCAGCAGTTCATCGGCGACGCCCAGACGATCCCGGTGCCCAAGGGCTTCCAGATCATCGGAACCGGTTACCTGCCTGAGGTGGCGCTGCCGCTGAACTTCAACGTGCTGACCATGGTCCTGGCGCTTCTCGGCGTCGCGTGGC
The DNA here is from genome assembly GCF_007988825.1 of Microbacterium aerolatum. Classification (GTDB taxonomy): domain Bacteria; phylum Actinomycetota; class Actinomycetes; order Actinomycetales; family Microbacteriaceae; genus Microbacterium; species Microbacterium aerolatum. The sequence goes on from NZ_BJUW01000010.1 coordinate 72,427, forward strand.
TGATCTTCTGGGAGGCCCGCACGCGCCGCATCCAGCGCAAGATGGGGTCGGACATGGCGCCCCTCTGGGTGAGCGTCACCAAGGTCGTCCTCCTCTCCATCGTCGTCCTCGCGGCGGCCTGGATGTTCGCGACCGGCAGGCCTGGCACGAGCTTCCCGGTTCCGGGCCTCATCCTGCTGGCGCTGGTCATCCTCTACTCGTTCGTCACGAACAGCACGGTGTTCGGCCGCCACATCTACGCGGTCGGCGGCAACCGGCAGGCCGCGCGCCTGTCGGGCGTGAAGGACCGCTGGATCGACTTCTTCGTGATGATGAACATGTCGACGCTCGCCGCTCTTGCCGGCATGATCTTCGTGGCCCGCTCGCAGGCATCCGGCCCGAACGACGGCACCGGCTGGGAGCTGGATGCCATCGCATCGGTCTTCATCGGTGGCGCAGCGGTCGCCGGCGGCATCGGCACCGTGATCGGGTCGATCATCGGTGGTCTGGTGATGGCCTTCCTCAACAACGGCCTCGCACTGCTCGGTCAGGGCGCCGACGTCGTCTCGATGATCAAGGGCCTCGTGCTTCTGGTCGCCGTCGGCATCGACGTGTGGAACAAGCAGCAGGGCCGGCCCTCACTGATCGGCTTCATCATGCGCAAGCGCAACAAGCCGGATGCCCCGAACCTCACCGATTTCCCCAAGTCCAAGTAACCGCACCAACAAATCAGAGAAAGAGATCGCATGAAGAGAATCGCGTTCGCGGCGACAGCGCTCGTCGCCGCATCAGCACTCGCCCTCACCGGCTGCTCAGGGCAGCGCGGAGGCGACACCGGGGGCGACGCCGGTTCCGAGGAGGCGGCCGGTTTCGAGGCCGGTTCGTCGATCGGCATCGCGCTTCCCGACAAGACCAGTGAGAACTGGGTCCTCGCCGGCCAGCTGTTCACGGACGGACTGGAAGAGGCCGGCTTCAAGGCCGACGTCCAGTACGCCCCGGCATCCAACACGGTCGCCGAGCAGCAGAACCAGATCCAGGCCATGGTCACCAACGGCGCCAAGGTCATCGTCATCGGCGCGAAGGACGGCAAGCAGCTGGCCACGCAGGTGCAGGCGGCGCAGGATGCCGGCGCCTATGTGATCGCCTACGACCGTCTCATCGAGAACACCGAGGCCGTCGACTACTACGTCGCGTTCGACAACTTCAAGGTGGGTCAGCTGCAGGGCCAGGCGCTGCTCGACGGGCTCGCCGAGCGCGCAGGCCACGATGCGCCGTACAACATCGAGCTGTTCTCCGGCTCGCCGGACGACGCCAACTCGGCCGTGTTCTTCGGCGGCGCGATGGACGTGCTGCAGCCGAAGATCGACGACGGCACGCTGAACGTCGTGTCGGGTCAGACCGAGATCGCGCAGACCGCGACCGAGGGCTGGCTGGCCGAGAACGCGCAGAACCGTATGGACACGCTGCTGACCGGCTCGTACAGCGGCGACGCGGTCATCGACGGCGTCCTCTCCCCGAACGACACGCTTGCGCGTGCCATCATCACCTCGGTGCAGCAGTCCGGCAAGGACGTCCCGGTCGTCACCGGCCAGGACTCCGAGGTCGAGTCGGTCAAGTCGATCATGGAGGGCGTCCAGTACTCCACGATCAACAAGGACACCACGCTCCTCGTCGAGCAGACCATCAAGATGATCGGTCAGCTCCAGAAGGGCGAAGAGGTCGACGTCAACGACGAAGAGCAGTACGACAACGGTGCGAAGATCGTTCCGGCGTACCTGCTCGAGCCGCTGATCGTCACGAAGGAGAACGCCGCGGAGGCCTACGCCAACGTTCCGAGCCTCCTCGAGATCGTCGAGTCCTACAAGTAATCCAGCGCTGGGATCGCGAGCCGTCCGGACCTTCGGGTCCGGGCGGCTCGCTCTTTCATCGCCACGACCGGCGGGGGCGGCGTCTGCCGTAGCCTGGTAAGGACATGGCACATCTTCTCGGGGCCGAGGGCCTCCACCTGGAATACCCGACCAAGGTCGTCTTCGACTCCATCACGCTCGGCATCGAGGAGGGCGACCGGATCGGCATCGTCGGCCGGAACGGCGACGGCAAGAGCTCGCTGCTCGCGATGCTCGCCGGCCGCAAGGAACCGGACGGCGGACGCGTCACCATGCGCGCCGGGACCCGCGTGGGCGTGCTCGACCAGGCGGACACGCTCGACGACGCCCTCACGATCGCGCAGTCGGTCGTCGGGGACGTTCCCGAGTACGAGTGGGCGGGCGACGCACGGGTGCGGGACGTCATCCAGGGTCTGCTCGCGGATCTGGCGTGGGATGCTCCGGTCGCGGGCCTCAGCGGCGGACAGCGTCGCCGAGTGGCGCTGGCCGCGCTGCTGGTGGAGGACTGGGACATCATCGCGCTCGACGAGCCGACGAACCACCTCGACGTCGAGGCGATCACCTGGCTCGCGGGACACCTGAAGAAGCGCTGGGCAGCGAACGCCGGCGCATTCCTCGTCGTCACCCACGACCGCTGGTTCCTCGACGAGGTGTGCACCGAGACCTGGGAGGTCCACGACCGGATCGTCGAGCCCTTCGAGGGCGGGTACGCCGCGTACATCCTGCAGCGCGTGGAGCGTGACCGGATGGCCGCCGCCACCGAGGCGAAGCGCCAGAACCTCGCTCGCAAGGAGCTGGCCTGGCTGCGCCGAGGAGCTCCCGCGCGTACGAGCAAGCCGAAGTTCCGCATCGATGCGGCGAACGTCCTGATCGAGGATGTCCCCGAGATCCGCGACAAGGTCTCGCTGCAATCGCTGGCGGTCTCGCGGCTCGGCAAGGACGTCGTCGATCTGCTCGATGCTGGAGTGACCTACGGTGACCGCGAGGTCCTCCGTGACGTCGAGTGGCGGATCGCGCCGGGGGAGCGCACCGGCATCCTCGGTGTGAACGGCGCCGGCAAGTCCACGCTGCTCGGACTGGTGTCAGGCGCGATCGAGCCGACCAGCGGGCGAGTCAAGCGCGGCAAGACCGTTCAGGTGCGTACGCTCACCCAGCGGCTCGACGAACTCACCGACGTGTGGAACGATCCGGTGCGGGTGGTCATCTCGAGCCTTCGCACCGAGTACACGTTCGGCAACGGCTCCAAGGCGCAGGCGCTCACGCCCGGCCAGCTGCTCGAGCGGCTCGGCTTCTCGTCGGCACAGCTCTCCACGCCGGTGAAGGATCTCTCGGGCGGTCAGCAGCGGCGCCTGCAGCTGCTGCTCGTGCTGCTCGACCAGCCGAACGTGCTCATCCTCGACGAGCCGACCAACGATCTCGACACCGACATGCTCGCCGCGATCGAGGACCTGCTGGACTCATGGCCGGGAACGCTGCTGGTGGTCTCCCACGACCGGTACTTCCTCGAGCGCGTCACCGACCAGCAGTACGCCGTGATGGGCGGACACCTGCGGCATCTGCCCGGCGGGGTCGATGAGTACCTGCGCCTGCGGTCCGCCGAGCAGAACGCGCCCGCGGCCGCATCCGCAGCGGCAGCGACTCCGCGGCTCGACGGAGCGGCGCTGCGCGCCGCGCAGAAAGAGGTCGCCGCACTCGAGCGGAAGATCCAGAAGCTCACGCAGCAGATCGACAGGTCCAAGCACGCGCTCGTCGAGCATGACCAGTCCGACTACGAAGGCCTCGCCGAGAAGATGAAGGCGATCAGCGCTCTGGAGACCGAGGTCGAGGAGAACGAGATGCGCTGGCTGGAGCTCAGCGAGCAGCTCGACTGATCAGAACCGATCCGCTCGCCCGGGCGCGTAGCGCAGCGTGCGGCGCGTGACGAACTCGCGCTGCTGACCTGACAGCGGGTCGACGAACCGGAGTTCCCTGGCCAGCAGCTGCAGGGGTCGCTCGTGGTCGTCCGGCTTCTCGTCCGTGAGGATCGGGTAGAGATTGTCGTGCAGGATGCCGGCCCCGATCGAAGCGAGGTGCACGCGCAGCTGGTGCATCTTGCCCGTGTGCGGTCGTAGCAGGGTGTGAATGACGCGCTCGTCGGCGTCGATCAGCTCGATGAGCGTCTCCGAGTTCGGCTCGCGCGCGAGGTCGACGTCGACGCACACCTGGGCGCGCAGCTTCTCGATGTGCAGTCGCACGGTCAGCGGGAACCGGTCCTCCCACCCCTCTGGCCGGGCGGAGACGGCCTCGTAGACCTTCTCGATCGCACGAGCCTGGAAGAGCATCTGGTAGGCGCCGCGGGTCTGCGGGCGAGTCGAGAACATCAGCAGACCCGCTGTCGCACGGTCGAGCCGGTGCACCGGCGCGAGGTCGGGGTTGTCGAGCTCTCGCCGCAGGCGCACGAGGGCGGAGTTCTGCAAGTACTTGCCGGCAGGTGTCGTGGGGAGGAAGTGCGGCTTGTCGACGACGAGGAGATCGTCGTCCTGGTGGAGGATCTCCACGTCGAACGGGATGTCGACCTCGACGGGTGGTTCGCGGTAGTACCAGACGAACTCCTCGGCGCCTAGAGCGGTGTCGCGCGTCAGGGCGGATCCGTCGAAGGCCACGATCTCGCCGCGGTCGAAGCGCTCCCGCAGGTGCTCGGGGTCGAGATGGAAGAAGCGTTCGACCATGTACGCGCTCACGGTCGGCCACGGGCCCGAGAGCGGAACATGCAGACGAGTGGCGCCGACGCCGTCGCGGATGGGGAGGGGCGAGCGCATCGCCATCAGGATGCCGCCATCACGAGTCGAAGCTCAGGCTGAGCTTGCGCAGCAGGGACGCCATTCGATCCCGGTCGGAGCGGGACAGCGCCTTGAGCAGCTCGGCTTCGACATCGACGAGGCGGGTGATGGCGGCATCCACGCGGATGCGGCCATCGTCGGTGAGCGTGACCAGCACGCTGCGCCGGTCGCCGGGGTCGGCCTCCCGCCGCACGAAGCGGCGTCCGACGAGGCGGTCGATGCGATTGGTCATCGTGCCGCTCGAGACCAAGGTCTGCTGCAGCAACTGCTTGGGGGAGAGCTGGAACGGAGCGCCCGCGCGACGCAGCGCCGAGAGCACATCCCACTCCCAGGGCTCGATGTCGCTGCGACGGAACACGTCGCGTCGGGCACGGTCGAGATGGCGGGAGAGCCGGTCCATTCGGGAGAGGACCTCGAGGGGGGAGAAGTCCAGATCGGGACGCTGGGTGTTCCATGCGCCGACGATCCTGTCGACCTCGTCTGCCTCGTTCATCCCTCCATTATCCGATGCGGACGGACGCGGGATGGAAAGCGTCCGTTCCGAGTGCCCCATCACCGACCGAATCGATCCCGCAGGGACACACCGGCCGGTCATGGCAGACTTGTCTGGCAGCCCGCGGGCTGTGGTCCGCCGTGGTGTAATGGCAGCACGACAGCCTTTGGAGCTGTTAGGTCCAGGTTCGAGTCCTGGCGGCGGAGCATGACGGAGAACAGACTCGCCATCATCGTCCTCGCAGCAGGACAGGGCACCCGCATGAAGTCACGCCTTCCCAAGGTGCTGCATCCGATCGCGGGGCGCCCGCTCGTCGGGCACGTGCTCACCACGGCATCCCATCTCGGCGCGGAGCACATCGAGGTCGTCGTGCGTCACGAGCGCGATCGCGTCGTCGAGGTCCTCAGCCAGAGCTATCCGGATGCCGTGATCGTCGACCAGGACGACATCCCGGGCACGGGGCGCGCGGTCCAGGTCGCGATCGACGCGCTGCCCGCTGACTTCAGCGGCGACGTGCTGGTGCTCTCCGGCGACGTCCCGCTGCTCGAGGCCGGCACGCTGCAGGCGCTCGTCGACGCGCACCGGTCCGCCGCGGCATCCGCCACCGTCCTCAGCGCGCTGCTCGATGACCCGAGCGGGTACGGCCGCGTCATCCGCGACGACAGCGGCACGGTCGCGCGCATCGTCGAGCAGAAGGATGCCACCGCCGACGAGGCTGCGGTCAACGAGATCAACTCGGGCGTCTACGTCTTCCGCGCGGCATCCCTGCGCACCTTCCTCACCAAGATCGACCAGGACAATGCTCAGGGCGAGCTGTATCTGACCGACGTGATCGGCCTGCTGCGCGAGGCGCAGGAGACGGTCGCCGCCGAGATCGCCGCCGACACCGCCGCGACCTTCGGCGTGAACGACCGCGTTCAGCTCGCCGAGGCCGGTCGCGTGCTCAACGACCGCATCGTCCGGCGCTGGCAGCGAGAAGGCGTCACCGTCGTCGACCCGGCGACCACCTGGATCGACGACGACGCGAAGCTCGCCCCCGACGTGACACTCATGCCGAACACCTACATCGCGGGGGCCACGGTCGTCGAGTCCGGCGCCGTGATCGGCCCCGACACGTCGCTCCTCGACTGCGAGGTCGGTGAGAATGCCGTCATCCGCCGCTCCGACGCGACCCTCGCCGTCATCGGCGCGGGCGCCACCGTCGGACCGTTCGCGTACATCCGGCCCGGCACTGTGCTCGGCGAGAAGGGCAAGATCGGCACCTTCGTCGAGACGAAGAACTCGCAGATCGGCGCCGGCAGCAAGGTTCCCCACCTCTCATACATCGGCGACACCACGATCGGCGAGCGCGTCAATCTCGGCGCCGGCGCCATCACCGCGAACTACGACGACATCGTCAAGCACCGCACCGAGATCGGCGATGAGGTGCACACGGGCTCGCACAACGTCTTCGTCGCGCCGGTTAGGATTGGAGACGGTGCGAAGACCGGAGCGGGAGCGGTCGTCCGCAAGGACGTTCCCGCGGGTGCTCTGGCCTTGAGTGTCGCCCCTCAGCGCAATGTCGAGGGGTGGGTCGAGAAGAATCGGGCCGGTACGGGAGCCGCTGAGGCGGCGAGCCGGGCCAGCAGAACCGAAAAGTAAAGGCGGGTCATGGGCCAGAAGAAGAAGACCGTTGCACTGGATCGGGACAACGGTGTGGCCCCCGGCCTCATCGCGAAGACGAAGAAGCGCCTCGTCGTCGCGGGTGGCCGCTCTCATCCTGAGCTGACCCATGCGGTCGCCGAGGTCCTCGGCACGCAGATGGTCCCCGTCGAGCACCGCACCTTCGCCTCCGGCGAGATCTACTCCCGGTTCGAGGTGTCGATCCGCGGCTGCGACCTCTTCCTGATCCAGACCTTCGGCGAACCGGTCAACGAGTGGCTCATGGAGACGCTCATCATGATCGACGCGGCCAAGCGCGCATCCGCCAAGCGCATCACGGTCGTCGCCCCTTACTACCCGTACTCGCGCCAGGACAAGAAGGGCCGCGGCCGCGAGCCGATCAGCGCCCGCCTGGTCGCCGACCTGCTCAAGACCGCCGGTGCCGACCGCGTCATGAGCGTCGACCTGCACGCCGCGCAGATCCAGGGCTTCTTCGACGGTCCGGTCGACCACCTGTTCGCGAAGCCCGTGCTGCTCGAGCACTTCCGCGCGAACCTCACCGAGGAAGACCGCGAGACCCTCACGATCGTCTCTCCCGACATGGGTCGTGTGCGCGTGGCGGACACGTGGTCCGACAGCCTGAGCGCCCCGCTCGCGATCATCCACAAGCGCCGCGACCCCAAGGTCGCCAACCAGGTGTCCGTCCACGAGATCGTCGGCGCGGTCGAGGGCCGCACCTGCCTGCTCGTCGACGACATGATCGACACCGGCGGCACGATCGTCAAGGCCGCGCAGGCGCTGAAGGCCAACGGTGCACGCCGCGTCATCGTCGCCGCAACGCACGCGATCTTCAGCGATCCCGCCAGCGAGCGCCTGCAGGATGCCTCGATCGACGAGGTCGTCGTCACCGACACCATCCCGCTCACGCAGTCGCGCCGGTGGGAGAACCTGACGGTCCTCCCCATCGCTCCGCTGCTGGCCAGGGCGATCCACGAGGTATTCGAGGACGGGTCCGTGACGAGCATGTTCGGTGGCGACGCCTGAGACACAGCCCGCGCATAGCGGTGGCTCTTAGGCTCGATCCCATGATCAGTCAGGCCGTCTCACCGTCTGTTCGCAAGGGTGCCGCCGTCGCCGGCATCGCGGGAATGCTCGTGCTCGCCGGATGCTCCGGCGCCGCCGACGCCGAGGACCCGCTGGCGGATTCCGGCACGTCCGCCGACTCCGGCTCCGGCGCCGGCTCGTACACCGATGGCACCTACACTGCCGAGGGCTCTTACCAGACGCCCGAGACCGTCGAGCAGATCTCGGTCACCCTCACCCTCGAGGACGGCGTCGTGACCGACGTCGAGGTGACCGGCGACCCGCAGGCCCGCGAGACCGAGCAGTACCAGGGCCAGTTCATCGCCGGCATCGCCGAAGAGGTCGAAGGCCGGCCGATCGACGAGCTCGACGTCAGTCGCGTCGCCGGCTCCTCGCTCACCAGTGGCGGATTCAACGCCGCCGTCGAGGACATCAAGGACCAGGCCGCGGCCTGACATGTCGACGTGGCGGTTCGATGCGATCGGCACGCGCTGGGAGATCGAGACCGTCGAGCCGCTCGAGCCTCAGCGCCGCGCACGTGTCGAAGCGGTGGTCGCCGAGTTCGATGCGACCTGGTCGCGGTTCCGCGACGATTCGGTCGTGAGCCGCCTCGCGCAGTCGGGCGGCACGGTCACGACGCCGGCGAATGCGGTCGCCATGCTCGACGCGTATCGCGAGCTCTCCGCGGCGACCGCCGGTGCCGTGAACCCGCTGGTCGGTGCGAGCCTGAGCGCGCTCGGCTACGACGCCTCGTACTCGCTCAGCGCCGGCGACCCGGTCGGGGCGCCGCAGGACTGGCCGGAGGTCCTCACCTGGGACGCGGACCGAATGAGCCTGGCATCCGCCGCGCTCATCGACATCGGAGCCCTCGGTAAGGGACGGCTCGTCGACCTGGTGGCCGCAGCGCTCGACGATGTCGCCGGCGCCCTCGTCGTGGATGCCGGCGGCGACATGGCCGTGCGCGGCGAGACGCGCGTCGGCCTGGAGCATCCCTTCGACACGACCAAGGCGATCGGCAACGCCAACGTGCGCGATCAGGCGCTGTGCGCGTCTGCGACGAACCGGCGCGCGTGGGGCGACGGCCTCCATCACGTGCTTGACGCCCGTACCGGCATCCCTGTGCGCACCTGGGCGGCCACATGGGCGTTCGCCCCCGATGCGATGCACGCGGATGCCGTCGCCACGGCCCTGTTCTTCGACGGCGGTCCGGCACTGGCAGAGCGGTGGGGAGTCGAGTGGGTGCGGATGAGCACGAACGGCATCGCGGAACGGTCGCCGGACGCGCCAGTGGAGCTGTTCATAGGGAAGAGTTGATGTCGTGACCTCATTCACCTCCATGCGCCAGCGGGTGCTCGCCGTCCTCGGCGCCGTGTCGATGTACCGCCTGGCCCTGTCGAGCCTGGCCATCCTCGCCGGCATCGCGCTGATCCTTTCTCTGTTCGGTCTCGTCGGTCCTTCGCCGCTCGAGCTCGTGGTGTCGTTCGTGGTGCTCGCCGTGGTGATCTCGGCGGTGGATGCTGCGGCACAGCGGCTGCTGCATCTGCCGTGGCGCGTGGAGTCGTCGTTGGTCACCGCCCTGATCCTCCTGTTCGTGATGCGGCCAGGCGTGGACGGCCCTGCTCTGATCGGACTGGCACTCGCCGGCGCCATTGCGAGCATCTCGAAGTACCTCATCGCATGGCGCGGGCGGCATATCTTCAACCCGGCGGCGTTCGGCGCCGCGGTCGTGTCGATCGCAGGTGCGTTCGGCGCTTTCGAGTGGCTCGGGACATCGGCATCCTGGTGGGTCGGGACAGCCGCGATGGCGATCCCGGTCGCCGTGCTGGGCCTTGCCGTGCTGTGGCGCACCGAGAAGGTGCGCGTCGTGCTGGTCTTCCTGTTGATCGCCGTCGGGACCTCGGTGGTGCGTCAGGCAGTGCAGTCGCAGCAGTTCGACATCGAGTTCGCGCTGCCGACGGCGCTCTCATTCGCGGTACTGCAGTCGCCGTTCCTGTTCCTCGGGGTGTTCATGGTCTCGGAGCCGCTGACCAGCCCGCCGCGCCGCTGGCAGCAGTTCTGGGTCGCCGGTGTCGTCGGTGTGCTCGCGGGCTGGCCGATAATGATCGGCGACCTCTTCACGCTGGGCCAGGAGCGGGCGCTGCTGATCGGCAACCTCCTCGCTCTCACGTTCGCGCTCCGCGGATCGGTACGTCTCACGCTCGAGAAGCGCGAGTTCATCACCCCGACCGCACAGGAACTGACGTTCAGGGCCAGGGGCAAGCTGAGATTCCGACCGGGGCAGTACCTCGAGCTCGATGTCCCGCATCACCGGCCCGATGCGCGAGGGACGCGCCGCGAGTTCAGCATCGTCTCGGCGCCGGCTGATCTGCCGACGCTGCGGATCGCGTACAAGAACGGCGATCAGAAGCATCCGTCGTCGTACAAGCGGGCCCTCGCGGCCGCCGAGCCGGGAACCGTGCTCGCCGTCACCGGGACCTGGGGCGACTTCCTGCTGCCGAAGGGCGAGGCGCCTGTGCTCATGGTCGCCGCCGGAATCGGCGTCACGCCCTTCGTGTCGCAGCTGCGTCAGCTGCAGGCCGACGGCGTAAAGCGCGACGTCGTGCTCGTGTATGTGGCATCCGAGGCGTCGGAACTCGCCTTCCGCACCGAGCTGGAGGCGACCGGCGTGCCGACGATCGTGTTCTGCCGCGACCGGCCCGAGAACCTGCCCGCGCACTGGACGTGGGCGCAGGGCGTCCGCCTCGACGCCGCGGGTCTCGAGCGCGTGGTTCCGGACATCGCCGCGCGTCACACGTTCATCTCAGGGCCGCCACGCCTGATCGCCGATCTCGCCCCTGCTCTGCAGAAGGCACACTCGGTCACCACCGACGCGTTCGCCGGGTACTGACGGGGCCGCTCGGGCGCGCACGGCATGTCTCACTTGTGGCTGCTGCGGACCGCCGGTACCCGCCGCGACTGAGACACGCCCGGACAGCGTGTCCCAGTTGTGGGTTGGAGCTGCAGCCGCTCACCACAACTGAGACACGCTTGGAACGGCCGGATCTCTTCAGGGGGGCGACGGTGCGGCGGTGGGCACCGGCGTGATCGGGAACCGGACCGTGAACGTCGTGTCGCCCGGCTCCGACTGCACCGAGATCGTCCCGTGGTGGCCTTCGACGATGGCCTTCGCGATCGCGAGGCCGAGGCCCGTGCCGCCGGTCTGACGTGCGCGCGAGCTGTCGCCGCGGGCGAAGCGCGCGAACAGCTCGTCGCGCACGGCGGGGTCGATGCCGGGGCCGTCATCGTGCACGCGGATGACGGCCTCCTCTTCTTCGCGGGAGACCCGCAACGTGATCCGGGTTCCGGCGGGCGTGTGCGTGCGCGCGTTGGCGAGCAGGTTCGCGACGACCTGATGCAGCCGTCCGGCATCGCCGAGCATCACGACCGGCTCCTCGGGTACATCGATGGCCCATTCGTGATCCGGCGCTGTCGGCCGAGCATCCGAGACCCCCTCGAGGGCGAGCTGCGTGAGATCGACGGTCCCGTGCACGAGCTCCTGGCCCTCATCGAGCCGTGCCAGCAGGAGCAGATCCTCCACCAGCCGGGTCATCCGCAGCGACTGCGCCTGGATGCGCTCCAGCGCGGTCTCGGTGCCGGCGGCGTCCGCTCCCGCCCCCGAGCCCTGAGCCTGCCGAAGGGAGCGCAGCGACAGCTCCGAGTATCCGCGGATGGATGCCAGCGGCGTGCGCAGCTCATGACTGGCGTCCGCGACGAACTTCCGCATCAGCTCCTCGTTGCGCTGACGCGCGGCGAGCGAGTCGTTGACGTGGTCGAGCAGCTTGTTCAGCGATGCCCCCACGATCCCGGTCTCGGTGCGCGGATCCGCCTCCGACTCCGGCACGCGTTCGGTGATCTCCACTTCACCCCGATCGAGGGGCTGGTTGGCGACGCGCGTCGCGGTCCCCGCCACCGCACGCAGCGGGCGCAGACTCAATCTGATCGTGACCGCCGTCGTGAGCGCGAGCAGGATGAGACCGCCGAGCGTCGCGAGCGTGATCACAGTCAGCAGCTGCGCCATCGTGCTCTGGATCTCGTCTCGTGGAAGGCCGGTGACGATCCCGACGCCGTCGCTCTCCTGCACTGTGACCTGGAACGAGCCGAGCTTGTCGAGGGTCACTGCGGTGTTCGGAGCGTGCTGGACGGCCTCGCTCAGCGTGCGAAGCTCGTCGGCGGTGAGGGCCGTCGTGCCATCCGGCGTCACGATGGCCCCGCTGGTGCCGCCCTCGGTCGCGATGGCCAGCAGCAGACCGGGGTAGTGCTGGCCGGCGAGGACGGTCTGGGCCGTGAGGGGTCGGCCGGTGACCGTCAGGTACTGCGCCTGCTTGACCAGCACGGATGTCTGGGCCGAGACCGAGCGCAGCTGATCCTGCAGCCGACCCTCCAGCGCCTGCCCGAGCGTCGCGCTGGTGATCACGGCGACGATGATGAGGATGAGCGACACGAACCCGATGACGGCGGTCATCAGCCGCGTCTGCAGGGTGTGCGGTCGGTGCATCCTCTTCTCGATCACTGCGGCGCCTTGATCATGTATCCGACGCCGCGGACGGTGTGCAGCAGGGGAGTGCGGCCCGCGTCGATCTTCTTGCGCAGGTACGAGATGTACAGCTCCACGACCGACGACTTGCCGCCGAAGTCGTAGCTCCACACCCGATCGAGGATCTGCGCCTTCGACAGCACGCGGCGCTCGTTGCGCATCAGGTAGCGCAGCAGCTCGAACTCGGTCGCGGTCAGCTCGATCTCGGTGCCGTCGCGCTCGACCTCGTGGCTGTCCTCGTTGAGGGTGAGATCGCCGACGCGCAGGATCGACTGGCCGTCGTCGGCCGTCGCGACGCCGGTGCGGCGGATGATCGCGCGCAGGCGTGCGATGACCTCCTCCAGGCTGAACGGCTTGGTGACGTAGTCATCGCCGCCGGCGGTGAGTCCCGCGACGCGGTCGCCGACGGCATCCTTCGCGGTGAGGAACAGCACGGGGACGAGATTGCCGGACTCGCGGAGGCGCCGCAGCACGCTCATCCCGTCGAGGTCGGGCATCATGATGTCGAGCACGAGGGCGTCGGGCTCGAAGTCGCGCGCGACCTGCAGCGCTTCGAGACCAGAGGATGCCGTGCGCACCTCCCAGCCCTCCATGCGAAGCGCCATCGCGAGCAGGTCGGTGAGCATCTGCTCATCGTCGACGGCGAGGATGCGGAGCGCGGATCCATCGGGATGGCGCAGTTCGGGCTGGTCGGAGGTCATGCCTCCATTCTGTGGAATCGTCTATGTGATTTCTATGGAGTGCGCTATGCGTGCCCTGTGAGTCCCGCCGATAGGAATCTCATCACTTCGTCATCTGATGTCCATATCCGCTCTCCATAGCGTCGAGTCGAGTCGCGGATCGTCCCGACCGAAGGAGAGAGATGTACGCAAGATATCTCCGGCGAGAGCTCGCCGGACGCAAGAAGCAGACGGTGATCGTCGCCGTCGGACTCGCGGTGGCGATCGCACTGGTGATCATCGTCAACGCGCTCACCGCGGGAGTGCGCGACGCGCAGGCGCAGGCCCTCGAGTCGGTCTACGGGGTGGGCACGGATCTGACCGTGACGGGAGCGATGGCCGAGCCGGGAGAGGGCGGCGGCCCACGGTTCGAATTCGGCGCGGATGCCGGTGAGGCCGGTGACGACACGACGACTCTGAGCTCGTCGCAGCTGATGACCGAGATGATGCGGGCGACGCTCGACTCGAGCGTGCTCGACGATGTTCTCGCGACCCCCGGCGTCAGCGCAGCGACGGCAGCCCTCAGCCTCACGAACACGACATTCTCCGGCGAACTGCCCACCGGTGGTCTCGGCGGCGACCAGCAGTCGGCAGAGGGAGGAATGTCCGGTGGTGGGCAACCGCCGCAGGGCGGAGCAGACGGCGCCGGCGGCAGCGCATTCGGGCTCGACTCCTTCAGCGTGCTCGGCATCGATGCGGCGGGCTCGGCCATCGGACCACTCGCGTCCGTGGAAGTCTCCGACGGACGCGGCTTCGATTCCGATGACGCTGACGCCCTCGTCGCGCTCGTCGACGGCTCCTACGCGGTGACGGCCGAGATCGCCGTGGGCGACGTGATCGACGTCGCCGGCTCCGACGTCGAGGTCGTCGGCGTCGTGGCATCCACCTCCGACTCCGCCGACACCGCGTCGGACGTGTATCTGCCGCTGCAGACCGCGCAGACTCTCGCCGGCGTCGACGACGTTATCTCGACCGTCTACGTGCAGGCTGAATCCGCGTCGGGCATCGACGCGCTCCAGTCCGACCTCGAAACCGCGCTGCCGGATGCCACGGTCAGCTCGCAGTCCGATCTCGCCTCCACCGTCTCGGGCTCGCTGACCAGCGCGACCTCGATGATCACGAACCTCGGCACCTGGCTGTCGGTCATCGTGCTCGCCGTCGCTCTGCTCATGGCGGTGCTGTTCACGATCTCCGGCGTCTCGCGACGCACTCGCGAGTTCGGCACCCTGAAGGCGATCGGCTGGTCGAATAGCCGGGTCGTTCGCCAGGTGGCTGGCGAGTCCATGGTCCAGGGCCTCATCGGCGGCATCGGCGGCCTGGTGCTCGGCATCATCGGCATCGTCGTGATCAACGTCGTGCACCCCACGATCTCGGCATCGGCATCCGCGTCGCCGTCGATGGACGGCGGGATGCCCGGCGGAGCGGGCGGCCCGGGCGGTGGCCCGACCGGCGGCGGGATGTTCGACACCGCGGCCGCGGCGAGCGACATCGTGCTGAGCGCGCCGTTCACACCGGTGGTGATCCTCGTCGCGGTGGGCATCGCCGTGCTCGGCGGCCTGCTCGCCGGCATGTTCGGCGGATGGCGCGCTGCACGCCTGAGCCCGGCCGAGGCCCTGCGGTCGGTGGCCTGATGAGCAGCGAGACGACACAGGCGAGAGAAGAGAACATGACCACCACTGCAGAGCCGGTCTACCGGCTGTCGGGCGTCACCCGCACCTATACCCAGAAGGACCGCGTCGTCCGCGCCCTGACCGGGATCGACGTCGAGATCGCGCCCGGCGAGTTCGTCACGATCCAGGGCCCTACCGGCGGCGGCAAGTCGACGCTGCTGCAGCTGCTCGGTGCGCTGGACCGTCCGACCGGCGGATCGCTCACGCTGGGAGGCACTGAGCTGGCGACAGCGTCCGACGCCGAGCTGACCCGCCTGCGCGCGGAGGAGATCGGGTTCGTCTTCCAGGGGTTCAACCTGATCCCGACGCTCACGGCCGCGGAGAACGTCGACATGGCGCTGGAGACGACCCGCCTCGACAGGGCCGAGCGACAGGGCCGGGTTGATGAGGCCCTCGCGCACGTCGGGCTCGCCGACCGCGGCGGCCACCTGCCCTCCGAGCTCTCCGGCGGTCAGCAGCAGCGCGTCGCGATAGCCCGCGCGATCGTGAAGCGGCCGAAGGTGCTGCTCGCGGACGAGCCGACCGGCAACCTCGACGAGAGCATGCGCGACGAGATCCTCGTCCTGCTGGAGAGGCTGTGCGCCGAGGGGCTGACGCTGATCGTGGTGACGCACGACTCTGCCGTCGCCCGACGCGCATCACGGCGGCTGCGCCTCGCGAAGGGAGTGGTGACCGACATCACCGCCTGAGGCTGCACACCTCGGTTGCCCCGGTCAGCGTTCCTCGCTGATCGGGGCGTCCCCGTCTCTGTCCCAGATCGTGCTCATCTCGGTGAGCGCCCGCTCCGTGATGGCGACCATCGACTGCGACGCCTTCTCGGCGTTGCCGGTCTGGATCGCCGTCGCGATGTCGACGTGCCACTGCAGCGCCTCGGTGGCCGGATACTTCGGCATCAGGTTGTACTGCGCACGGCCGCGCAGCACTTCCTCGACGAGGTGGTGGAGCTGCTCGAACATCTCGTTACCGCTGAGGCGCAGGATCATCTGATGGAACTGCAGGTCCAGTCGCAGGAACTCCGCCGCGTCGCCCTGCTTGCCGGCAGCCCACAGGCGGCCGGCGAGCCCGACCAGTTCCCCGGCTTCGTTCAGCGGCACCCGGATCGCGGCGAGCCTGGCAGCTGCCGGCTCGATCGCCCCGCGCAGCTCGGTGAGCGAGCGCAGCTGCGCCACACGGCTGGGGCCCGCCAGCCGCCAGCGGATCACCTGCAGGTCGTAGGCGTTCCAGCGGGTCGCCGGCATCACGCGGACGCCGACCCGTCGCTTCGCCTCGATGAGGCCCAGCGCCTCGAGCGCGCGCAGCGCCTCGCGGACGACGGGGCGAGACACATGGAAACGACTCTCGATCGACTCCGTCGTGAAGGTCATCCCCACCGCGATGATGCCGGCGCAGATCTCGCGCCCGAGGGTGTCGAGCACGAGATCGCGCAGATCACGCGCGGGGGTGCGGGCGGGATCGACATCGATGCCCGAAGGGGTGGCCATGGCTTGATCTTATCTTTTAGGTATCACGGGTTGAAAAGTATGACTTGTCATGGCTATCTTGGCCACTGAGCAGATGTAACGCAGCATCTGCGCCAGGAGACCTCGCGATGACGCGACGCTCAGGATGGAGTCACAGTGAAGTACGGATCCAAGACCGCCCGCTTCCTCGCGGCGGCAACCACAGCTGTAGTCGCCGGTGCGCTGGTCAGCTGCAGCGCAGGATCGGAGATCGACCCGGATGAGGGCATCGAGGGCACGACGATCCGCGTCACCCTCGCGAACCACGTCTGGACCGAGACGATCAAGGAGATGATCCCGGAGTTCGAGGAGGAGACCGGCGCCAAGGTCGAGATCTCGCAGCTCGCCGAGGACCAGCTCTCCGACCAGTACAACGTCAAGCTCAACGCGGGAACCGACGAGATCGACGTCCTGATGTACCGCCCGCTGCAGGAGAACAAGCTGTTCGCCAGCAACGGCTACCTCTCCGATCTCACCGAACTGGTCGAGAACGACGAGGAGTTCGACTGGGACGACTTCCAGGACGGCCCCGCCGCCCTGACCACGTACGAGGACGAGGTCGTCGGCGTGCCGATCATCACCGAGCGCACGGTGCTCTACTACCGCAAGGACCTGCTCGAGCAGGCCGGCCTCGAGGTCCCCACGACGCTCGAGGAGCTGGAAGCCGCAGCCGCGACCATCCACGAGCAGAACCCCGACGTCGCCGGCTACATCGGCCGCACCGGCAAGTCCGCCGCGGTCACGCAGTTCAGCGCCTTCCTGTTCAGCTCGGGCGGGGACTTCATCGGCGAGGACGGCACCTCCGTGATCGGCAGCGACGAGGCGCGCGAGGCGTACACGTACTACGGCGACCTCATCCGCAACCACACGGATGCGACCATCAACCCGGAGATGAGCTGGGCAGAGGCCTTCGCGGTCTTCCAGCAGGGCAAGGCCGCCTTCATCGCAGATGCAGACAGCCTCTACAAGAACATGATCGACCCCGAGCAGTCCACGGTCTCCGATCAGGTGGGCTTCGCGGCCTTCCCCGCCGGTGCCGACGGCGCGAAGCCGTACAACGTCGCCGCGTGGGCACTCGCCGTCAACGAGACCAGCGAGAACCAGTCCGCGGCATGGGCGTTCATCAAGTGGGCGACCTCCAAGGCGCAGACCATCGAGATGACCAAGCTCGGCGTCACCGGTGCACGCACCTCCGCGTGGGAGGACGACGCCGCCATCGCCGACTTCCCGACCGAGCTCGTCGAGGCCATCAAGGTCAACGGCGAGAACGGCGTCGGCAAGGACCGCCCGCTCGTGATCGACGTCGCCAAGGCGCGCGAGATCGTCGGCGACCCGATCGTGGTCGCGATCGCCGGCGGAGACGTGGATGCCGCCATCGATGAAGCGAACGCGGCCTTCGACGAGTTCCTCCTCGAGGACTCCGAGTAATCGCCTTCGGGTCGCCGCCGCTCCGTCCCCACGGCGGCGGCGACCCCTCTCGAGGGAAGAACACATGACTGCACTCAAGACCCCCGACGAGCTCAGCACGCGCGAGCGCTTCAGCCGCTGGGCCGACCGGCACCGCAAGTGGCTGTTCGCCGCGCCGTCCATCGCCTTCACCGCACTGCTGCTGGTCATCCCTCTCGCGTGGACGTTGTTCCTGAGCTTCACAGATGCCAGGCGGTCAGTGCGGCGGGACTTCGGCTTCAACGGCGTCGAGAACTACGTCGAAGTGCTCACCGACACCGAGCGGTTCTGGCCGTCGGTGTGGCGCACCTTCGCGTTCACCGGCGGCGCGCTCACGTTCGAACTCATCCTCGGGATGGTGATCGCCCTGTTGCTGTGGAAGCCGTTCCGCGGCCAGGGCATCGTCCGCACGATCGTGCTGCTTCCGCTCGTGGCGACGCCGGTCGCCGTCGGAATGATGTGGCGGCTGCTTTTCGAGCCGAACATCGGCTTCGTCAACGAGATGCTGTCCTGGGTCGGCATCCCGCCCCAGCCCTGGCTGGCAGACCCGTCCACGTCGCTGGCGACGCTGACCTTCGTCGACATCTGGCAGTGGACGCCCATGGTGGCCCTGATCCTGCTGGCGGGCCTCACCAGCCTCTCCGAGGAGCCGCAGGAGGCCGCACGGGTCGACGGAGCGAACGGATGGCAGCGCTTCTGGTACATCACTGTGCCGCTGATGCGCCCCGTGATCATCGCCGCCGTGCTCCTGCGCGGCATCGACGCGCTGAAGACGTTCGACATCCTCTACGCGACCAAGGGCAAGGGCGGCGGCGCGTTCCACGACGTCGAGACGCTGAACGTCTACGCCTACGGCCTGAGCTTCGACTACAACGAGTACGGCCTCGCCTCGGCCGTGCTGATCCTCTTCTTCCTGATCATCCTCGCCGTGATCTGGGTCCTGCAGATGCAGAGAAAGGGCAAGGACTCATGACCGCCCTCGACACCCGCGCGACCGTCGCGCCGAAGCCCGCGCCCGTGACCCGCCGCAGGCGGAAGATCCGCTGGGGAACGGTCGGCCGGTTCGTCGGGCTCGCGCTGATCGTGCTCGCCTTCCTCGGACCGATCGTCTGGATGGTGCTGGCCAGCTTCAAGCACAACGTGCAGATCCACGACGCCAGCAAGGCGTTCATCTTCGATCCGACGCTGACCAACTACGGCACGGTGTTCGACCCGCGCCGCGGGAACTACCTCGTCTACATCTGGAACTCGTTCTTCGTCGCGTTCATGGCGACCGCCCTCTCGCTCGTACTCGCGGTACCCGCCGCGTACGCGATGAGCCGGTTCATCATGAACAAGTCCGCGATGGTGGTGCTGCTGGCCCGCATCATCCCCGGTGTGAGCCTGCTGGTGCCGTGGTATTTCATCTTCGCCCAGCTGAAGATGACCGGCGGATACCTTCCGCTGGTGCTCTCGCACATGTTCGTCTCGCTGCCGCTGATCCTGTACATCATGATGTCGTTCTTCGACCAGATGCCCGAAGAACTGGAGGAGTCCGCGCAAGTGGACGGCCTGACCGCGATCGGGGCGTTCTTCCGGATCACGCTGCCGCTGTCGGTGCCCGGCATCGCGACGGCCACGATCCTGTCGTTCATCTTCTCGTGGAACAACTTCATGTTCGCGCTCGTGCTCTCCAGCGCCGCCACCAAGACCCTTCCGGTGGCGATCTTCGACTTCATCGGATATGCCTCGATCGACTGGGGTGCGCTTATGGCGGCATCCGTCGTCGTGACGACCCCGATCATGCTGATCGCGCTGTTCACGCAGCGCTACATCGTCTCGGGTCTCACCGCCGGCGCGACGAAGGGCTGAGCGTTGACCGTACGATCGCTGATCACCCGAGTCGAATCCTTCCCCGTCGCGCCGCGCTGGCTGTTCGTGCGGATCGAGACCGACGACGGTCTCGTCGGCTGGGGCGAGGCGTCGCTCGAGGGGTACGCCGATGTCGTCCGCGCCGCCGTCGATCAGTTCTCCGCATATCTGGTCGGACGCGATCCAGGCCCGATCGAGGACCACTGGCAGGTGCTCACCAAGAGCCAGTTCTACCGCGGCGGCGCTGTGCTCGCGAGTGCCGTGTCGGGGATCGATCAGGCGCTGTGGGATCTCAAGGGCAGGCGCCTTGGGGTGCCGGTGCACGATCTGCTCGGTGGGCCGGTGCGCGACCGCATCCGCGCCTACGGCTGGGTGGGCGGGGACGACCCCGCCGAGGTCGCCGACCACATCTCTGCGCAGATCGAGACCGGCCTGACAGCCGTGAAGATGAACGCTTCGGGGCGCATGAACCTCAACGGCTCTGTCGCCGAGCTCGACGGCGTCGTCTCACGGGTCGCCAGCGCCCGCGAGGTGCTCGGCCCCGACCGCGACGTCGCGGTCGACCTGCACGGACGGTTCACCGTGGCCACCGCCCGCCGGCTCGCGCCGATGCTGGAGCCGCTGCATCCGTTCTTCATCGAGGAACCGGTCGTCCCCGAGAACACGCACATGATAGGGCGGGTGGCGGATGCCACGTCCATCCCGATCGCGGCGGGGGAGCGGCTGTACAGCAGGCAGGAGTTCCTGCCTGCGCTGCAGGCGGGGGTGTCGATCGTCCAGCCCGACCTCTCGCACGCAGGCGGGATCTCGGAGGTGCGGCGGATCGCCTCGCTCGCCGAGACCTTCGACGCTCTGCTCGCCCCGCACTGCCCGCTGGGCCCGCTCGCGCTCGCGGCATGCCTGCAGATCGCATTCGCGACGCCGAATCACCTCATCCAGGAGCAGTCGATCGGCATCCACTACAACGCCGGCGCCGAGGTTCTCGACTATGTCGTCGACAAGGCCCCGCTGGCATTCGAGAACGGCTGCTTCCCGCTGCTCACAGGGCCGGGGCTCGGGATCGAGATCGACGAGAAGGCGGTGCGCGAGGCCTCGGCGCGCTGGGAGAGATGGCAGAATCCGGTCTGGCGGCACGCAGACGGATCCATGGCCGAATGGTGAGCGGGATGGTGATCAGATGACGACAGTGGACGATGCGCAGCTGCGCGAGCGGGTCGGCGCCGATCGGCTGGTGGCGATCCTCCGCGGGACCGACGTCGACGCGACGGTGACCGCCGCGCGCACCCTAATCGGCGCCGGCGTGACGACGCTCGAGATCACGCTCACACTCCAGGATGCCGAAGAGGCGATCGCGCAGATCACGGCGGACGCCCCGGCAGAGGCTCTGATCGGTGCGGGCACCGTCCTCACCGCGGCGGACGTCGACCGGGCGGTGGACGCCGGGGCGCAGTTCATCGTGACGCCCACGCTCACGGCATCCGTCGAGTACGCGATCGGGCAGGGGATCGGAGTGCTCCCCGGTGTCTACACGCCCACCGAGATCCAGCGCGGGCTCGACCTAGGGGCAGCGGCGGTCAAGCTGTTCCCGGCATCCGCGCTCGGACCGGGATTCATCCGCGCCGTACGCGATCCGTTCCCGGGCGCCCGCATCATCCCGGTCGGCGGCGTCGGGCTCGAGACGATCCCGGGCTTCCTCGACGCGGGAGCCTTCGGCTTCGGGGTCGGGGGTCCGCTGGTGGGCGATGCGGCTCGCCCCGGGGGAGATCTGCGCGCACTGGCGGAGCGCGCCGCGGCGTTCCGTGATGCCGTCCGGGCGACGTCATGACGGCCGAGACGCGGACGATGCCCGCCGTCATCAAGGCCGGTGACGGCGTCGCGGGCATCGAGATCGGTACGGCCCAGGTGCCCGAGGCGGGCTCGGGCCAGGCGGTCGTCGACGTCCTCGCGACCGGCATCTGCGGCACCGACGTGCACATCGCGCATGACGAGTACGCGCACGAGCGCCCTGTCGTCATGGGGCACGAGGTGCTGGGCGTCGTCTCGTCCGTCGGATCGGCCGAGGACGCCGGGTGGGTGGGCGCGAAGGTCGCGGTCGAGACGTACTTCTCGGCGTGCGAGACGTGTGACCTGTGCCGTGCCGGCCGCCGGAACCTGTGCGCCGACCGTCGCTCGATCGGCTCGTTCCGCGACGGCGGATTCGCGGCGCAGATGCTGGTTCCGGTGGGCAACCTGCACCGGATGCCGGCGACGCCGGGCGAGCTGGACGGAGTCCTGAGCGAGCCCTTGGCATGCGTCGCGCACTGTCTGCTCGACCCGCCCGTCGTGCAGCCGGGAGACCGCGTGCTGGTCACGGGACCGGGAGCGATGGGGCAGCTGTCCGCCCAGGTCGCGAAGGCATCGGGAGGGCTCGTGACCCTCGCCGGACTCCCCGCGGATTCGTCTCGGCTCGCGGTGGCCGAGGGTCTCGGCATCCGCACCACGACCGAGCCGCCGGAAGAGGACTTCTACGACATCGTCATCGAGTGCTCGGGCTCTGCACCGGGGGCCGCCGCGGCCCTGCGGGCAGCGCGACGTGGAGCGAGATACGTCCAGGTCGGGATCTTCGGCCGCGATGTCACCCTGCCGATCGACCTGGTGCTCTACAAAGAGCTGACCGTGACGAGCGGCTTCGCATCCACGCCGACGTCGTGGCGCGCCGCGATGCGGCTCATCGAGTCGGGCGACGTCGTCCTGACGCCGCTGATCACCAAGCGGGTGCCGCTGACAGGATTCTTCGACGCGCTGGATGCCGCGACAAGGGGCGAGGGGCTGAAGACCGTCGTGGTCCCCGGGCGCAGACCCTGAGAATTGCCTTGCCGCGTGAGAATGGCTCTGCCAGCGCCATTCTGAGCAGGCAAGGCAATTCTCACGGCGTGGCTGAATGTCAGATGCGGGGTTTAGCGTTCTTCGCATGAGCGATGACATCGTCACGACCCGCCCCACCACCGCCGCCGAGGTCGCCGACCTCGTTCGGCGCGCACAGCGCGAATCCCTCACCATCACCGTCGTCGCCGGCGGACACGGCCCCTGGTCGCAGGCCCGGGAACCAGGAATGCGGATCGAACTCGGTGCCCTCTCCGACATCGAGATCGAGGGCCTGGCACTCGACGGCGACGACGCCGTCGTGCACATCGGAGGCGGCGCAGTCTGGGGTGATGTCGCTGCGACTCTCGCCGACGACGGACTTGCGATCAGCTCCGGCGACACGGCATCCGTCGGCGTCGGCGGACTCACCCTCGGCGGAGGCATCGGCTGGATGGTCCGGTCCTGGGGCCTCGCGGCCGACCAACTGGTCGGCGCGCAGGTCGTGACCGCGACCGGCGACATCGTCGAGGTCTCCGCCGACGAGAACCCCGATCTGTTCTGGGCGCTGCGCGGCGGCGGCGGCAACTTCGGCATCGTGACGCGCTTCGACTTCCGGGCGCATCCGATCAACGGCATCGCATTCGGCGAGCACGTGATCGACGAGGACGCGGGCGGCGTGATGCGCGCCATGCGCGACCTGATGCACGATGCTCCGCGCGAGTTGACCGTGACGTACATGGACGTGCCGCCGATGGACCCGAGCGCTCCGGCCGGCGCACGCATCAGCGCGGTCTGGGCGGACGCCGACCCCGAGCGCCTGCGACAGGTCATGGCGCCGGTGGCCGACCTCGACGGCGTCGTCGCCGAATACACGACGCCGGTGTACCGAGACATCCTCCTGGAGATGCCCGAGCCGCCCGAGGGCGCGGAGGCGCCTCCCGGATTCATCGGCGGCAACGGACTGTTCGCCGAGCTCGACGACGACCTCATCGACCGGCTCGTCGCGTTTCGAGAGGCCTACCCGGCGTCGGTGGTGTTCCTGCGTTCGCTCGGCGGCGCCTACGGCGATGTGCCGCAGGAGAGCGCGGCATTCCCCGCCCGCGAGGCGAACTGGTTCGTCATGGCCGGCGGTTTCGACATCCCGGGCGTGATCGACGACGCCGCCCGCGCGGCGATCCGTGCGGACTGGGAACGCATGCAGGCGGGGAGGCTCGCCGAGTACGGCAACTTCGCAGACACCGAGCGCCCGGATGCCGTGCCCGGCATGTTCACTCCGCAGGCGCACGAGCGGCTCCGGACGATCAAGGCGAAGTGGGATCCGCAGAACGTGTTCCGCCGCAACCACAACATCGCCGTCTGACGCAGTGAGGGCCGCCCTTCGACAGGCTCAGGGACCGATCGCTGAGCCTGTCGAAGTGTCGGTGTCAGTGCGTGTCGACGGCTTCGATCTCGGTGCGGTCACCCGACCACAGCGTGTGGAAGGTGCCCTCCTTGTCGACGCGCTTGTAGGTGTGCGCTCCGAAGAAGTCGCGCTGCCCCTGGACGAGGGCGGCGGGCAGGCGGTCGGCGCGGATGCCGTCGTAGTAAGACAGCGACGAGCTGAACGCGGGGGAGGGGATGCCGGCGTTCGCGGCGGCGACGACGACGCGGCGCCATGCGGCCTGGGCGCGGGTGATGGCCTCTGCGAAGTACGGGGCGGTCATCAGCACGGGCAGGTCGGCCTCGGCGGCGTAGGCGTCCGCGATGCGGTTGAGGAACTGGGCGCGGATGATGCATCCGGCGCGCCAGATCTTCGACACGGCGCCGAGGTCGATGTTCCAGTCGTACTCGGCGGCACCGGCGCGGATCTCGTCGAAGCCCTGCGAGTAGGCGACGATCTTCGAGGCGTACAGGGCGAGGCGGACGTCCTCGATGAACGCGTCGACATCGTCGACTGAGAAGGCGTCGTCAGGGCCGGGGAGGCCCGCGGCGACGGCACGCTGCTCCGGGTGGCTGGAGAGCGAGCGGGCGAAGGTGGCCTCGGCGATGCCGGAGACCGGGACGCCGAGCGACAGGGCGGTCTGCACGGTCCACGCGCCGGTGCCCTTGGCTCCGGCCTGGTCGAGGATGACGTCGACGAGGGGCTTGCCGGTCTCGGCATCCACCTGGCGGAGCACCTCGGCGGTGATCTCGATCAGGTACGACTCCAGCTCGCCCTTGTTCCACTCGGCGAAGATGTCGGCGATCTCGGCCGGGGTCTTGCCCGTGCCGCGGCGGATGAGGTCGTAGGCCTCGGCGATGAGCTGCATGTCGGCGTACTCGATGCCGTTGTGGACCATCTTCACGAAGTGGCCGGCGCCGTCGTGGCCGATGTGCGTCACGCACGGCTCGCCCTCGGCGACAGCGGCGATGGACTTCAGGATCGGTCCGAGGGTGACCCAGGACTCGTCCGAGCCGCCCGGCATGATCGAGGGGCCCAGCAGAGCGCCCTCCTCACCGCCGGAGATGCCGGCGCCGACGAAGTTGATGCCGGTCTCGCGGACGGCCTTCTCGCGGCGGATCGTGTCGGGGAAGTAGGCATTGCCGCCGTCGACGATGATGTCACCGGGCTCGAACACCCGAACGAGCTCGTCGATCACGGCATCCGTTCCCGCGCCGGCCTTGACCATGATGATCGCGGTGCGCGGCTTCTGCAGGCTCGCAGCGAACTCCTTGTAAGTCGACGCCGGGACGAACTCCGCTTCGGGGTGCTCATCGAGCAGCGTCTGCGTCTTCTCGTAGCTCCGGTTGAAGATCGCCACCGTGTTGCCCTCGCGGCTGGCGAGGTTGCGGGCGAGATTCGAACCCATGACAGCGAGTCCGACGACTCCGATGTTCGCTGATGTTTCGGGCACAGACAGCTCCTCGATCGTGAAGTGGGGGAAGGCCTTCAGGGTATCGCTGCGAACGACAGCGAGATGCACCGGGGCGACCGGATGCCGGGAATTGCCGCCTCGGGGTCAGTCCTTGCGGTAGCCCGTGCGTCCCATCGAGAAGAGCGCACCGATGGTGAAGACCGTGGCGCACACGGTCATGGCGCCGATCAGCCAGAAGATGGCGTGCGAGAGGAAAGCGCCGTCGAACATGCCGGACTCCGATTTCTGAGGGGGACGAGGACTGTGTTTCAGCCTATCTGGTCATCGGGTACGATAGAGGAGTTCCTCGGCGAGGGATGCTTCGCGTGCGCGGCATCCGTAATCGACGCGGCGAATACAGCCCCGTGGCTCTTTCGCACGTCTGCGTCGGGAAGCCGATCACAAGACCACCACGCGGCGAGCAGTTCGCCGCGTGCCCCGAAGGAGAATCAATGTCTGAGGACACCAAGGTCCACGCCGAGGTCCGCGAGCAGTTCGGCAAGGGCTTCGCCCGTCGCCTGCGCGCTGCCGGCAAGATCCCCGCCGTCATCTACGGTCACGGCACCGAGCCCGTGCACGTCGCACTGCCCGGCCACCAGGTCTCGCTCATCATCCGCCGCGCCAACGCGCTGCTCGAGCTCGACATCGACGGCAAGGACCAGCTCGCACTCGTCAAGGACGTCCAGAAGGACCCGGTGCGCCAGATCATCGAGCACATCGACCTTCTCGTCGTGAAGAAGGGCGAGAAGATCCAGGTCGACGTTCCCGTCATCGTCACGGGCGAGCCGTTCGCCGGCACCGTCGCCAACCTCGACGCGACGTCGATCACCGTCGAGGTCGAGGCCACGCACATCCCGGAGCACGTCGAGGTCTCCGTCGAGGGCCTGGAAGAGGGCCAGCACATCACGGCCGCCGACGTGAAGCTGCCCAAGGGCGCAACGCTTCTCGCCGACCCCGAGACCCTCATCGTCGCGGTCTACGTGCCGACCGAAGAGGCCGCCGCTGAGCCCGAGGAAGGCGCCGAGGCCGCTGAGGGCGAGGCTGCCGAGGCTCCGGCCGAAGAGGCTGCTGCAGAGTAATCACCTGCTTTCTGCAGAGGGGACGCGAGAGCATCGCGTCCCCTCTGTCGTATCCTGACCTGTCCCAACGGACGTCGAGAGATGAGAGCCCATGGCCGACACTTGGCTGATCGTGGGGCTGGGAAATCCTGGCCCCCGGTACGAGACGACCCGTCACAACGTCGGCCAGATGGTCGTCGATGAGCTCGCCGGGCGTCGCGGCGAGACCTTCCGTGAGCACAAGGGCGGCGCACGCGTCGTCGAGACCTGGCTGCGGCCGGGCGCGGACAAGATCGTCCTCGCCAAGCCGAACTCGTTCATGAACGTCTCCGGCACCCCGGTGGCGGCGCTGGCGCGCTTCTACTCCGTGCCTCCGGAGCGCACGGTGATCATCCACGACGAACTGGACATTCCGTTCGACGTTCTCAAGCTCAAGACCGGCGGCGGACACGGCGGCCACAACGGCGTGCGAGACGTCGCCCGTGCCATCGGAACTGCGGACTTCCCACGCGTGCGCGTCGGCATCGGCCGCCCGCCGGGGCGGCAGGACCCGGCCGACTGGGTGCTCTCGCCCTTCGGCAAGACCGAACGGGAGACCCTCCCTGTGCTGGTGTCGGATGCCGCGGATGCCGTCGAGCTCCTCGTCGCCGAGGGGCTCCTCGCCGCACAGCAGAAGCATCACGCGCCGCGCTGAGCGGGCGCGTCGACCAATCGCGCGGGTCAGGCCCCGTACGGCGAGACCGCGCCAGTCCCGGCGCCGACCCCCAATGCGATTCCGAACACGAGGAAGAAGAGCACAGGGCCCAGTATCGCCAGGACGAGGGCGATGACTCCCCACACGCGCCCTCGGCGCTTCGCGATGGCGACGATGCCGAGAACGATGGCGGCGATGCCCGTGAGCGTTCCCACCCAGAAGCCGATCTCACCCAGCAGGACCTGATCGCGGACGGGGGAGAAGATCGACAGGTCCGACGTCGCCGCACTGACGTCGGCGGCGACCGATGGCAAGCGGAACCCCATCTCGTAGCCGGCGATGCCTGCGATGATCGGTGCGACCACGACGGCGACCAGCGAGAGCACGAAGGACAGGATGCCGAGCATCGCCGACCGCGGCGCGGGTGCCTGAACGGGCGCCTGATATGCCCCCTGAGGCGTGCTGTAGCCACCCACCGGCGCCGTGTACGCACCCGGAGGCGTCTGGTACGAAGGCGCGGGAGGAACCGGCGGCGCCGATCCGTAGGGCGAGGGCGGCGGAAGCTGCGGATCTGTCACGCACCCATCCTATGGCGCGTGACAGAAGCGCTCAGACGCGGCGGAGCAGCCCGACCTTGTCGTAGACGTCGGAGAGCGTCGCATCCGCGACGGCATCTGCGCGAGCAGCGTTCACCGCGAGGATGCGGTCGAGCTCTGCCGGGTCGTCGAGCAGCTCAAGGGCGCGACCCCGCACCGGCTCGAACTCGGAGACGACGACCTCGGCCAGGCCCTTCTTGAAGTCGCCGTAGCCGCGGCCGGCGTACTCGTCTTCGATCGACGCGACCTGGCGGCCGCTGAGGGCTGCGTAGATCGTGAGAAGGTTCGAGACGCCGGGCTTGTTCTCCCGGTCGAAGCGCACAGACCCCTCATTGTCCGTCACAGCCCGCATGATCTTCTTTGCCGACTTCGACGGGTCATCCAGCATCCACAGGACACCGGCATCGCTCTCGGCGGACTTGGACATCTTCGACGTGGGGTTCTGCAGGTCGTAGATCCGTGCGGTGTCCTTCTGGATGACCGGCATCGGCACCACGAAGGCCTCCCCGAACCGTGAGTTGAATCGCTCTGCGAGGTCACGGGTGAGCTCGACGTGCTGCTTCTGATCGTCGCCGACCGGCACGACATCGCTCTGGTAGAGCAGGATGTCGGCGGCCATCAGCACCGGGTAGGTGAACAGGCCGACGCTCGTGGCGTCCTGCCCGTAGCGTGCCGACTTGTCCTTGAACTGCGTCATGCGTCCGGCCTCGCCGAACCCGGTGATGGTGGAGAGGATCCACGCGAGCTCGGCGTGCGCGCGCACGTGGGACTGAACGTACAGGGTCGACTTCGACGGCTCGATGCCCGCGGCGATGTACTGTGC
Source organism: Microbacterium aerolatum (assembly GCF_007988825.1). Lineage (GTDB taxonomy): Bacteria > Actinomycetota > Actinomycetes > Actinomycetales > Microbacteriaceae > Microbacterium > Microbacterium aerolatum. The sequence continues at coordinate 100,974 of NZ_BJUW01000010.1, forward strand.
GGCGGTGCGACGGGTCTTCTCGCGCAGCTCCTTGGGGTCCTGGGCGACCGTCAGCGCGTGCAGATCGACGACTGAGAAGAACGCGTCGTAAGAACCCTGCAGATCACGCCACTGCAGGAGTGCGCCGATGTAGTTGCCGATCTGAAGCGAGTCGGCGGATGGCTGCATTCCTGAGTAAAGGCGAGGTTTCGTCACGTCTCAATCCTATGGCGTCGTATGCCCGCGCCTTCGACGCAGTGGGCGTGGGGATCAGTACGTGTAGTCCACGATCACCGGAGCGTGGTCGCTCCACCGCTCGGCGTAGCTGGCCGCTCGCGCGACGCGATAGTCCTGTGCGCGCTCCGCGAGCGGGGGAGTGGCCAGGTGATAGTCGATCCGCCAGCCGGTGTCGTTGTCGAACGCCTGCCCGCGCATCGACCACCATGTGTAGGGGCCGTCGACCTCGCCGTGGAACCGGCGCCCGACGTCGACCCAGCCGAGCCCCGTGCCGATCGTGCCGTCCACGCCGGTCACCTCGGCGCCGGCATCCCCGAGGAAGCGATCGAAGTATGAGCGCTCGCGCGGAAGGAACCCGGCCTTCTTGCGGTTGCCGCGCCAGTTCTTGATGTCGAACTCACGATGACCGACGTTGAGATCGCCGGTGACGAGGGCGAGAGCGCCGTCGTGACTCAGCTCGGCGAGCCGGATGCCGAAGGCGTCGAGGAACTTCCACTTCTCATCCTGCTTGGGGGTATCGGCCTCGCCGCTGTGCACGTACGCGCTCACCACCGTGAGCGGGCGGTCTCCGATCAGGAAGTCGCCCTCGATCCAGCGCCCCTTCGAGTCGAAGTCGTCGGCCCCGAAGGTCGTGCGCGACTCGAGCGCGGGCGTGCGGCTCGCGATGGCGACGCCCGCGCGTCCTTTGGCGGTCGCCTCGTCGTGAACGATGGACCACCCGGGCAGCGCGGCCTCGAGATGCTCGTCCTGCCCTCGAACCTCCTGGAGCGTCAGGATGTCGATGTCGGCGGCGTCGAGCCACCCGCTCATCCCGTTGCGGGCCGCCGCCCTGATCCCGTTGACATTGACCGAGGCGATACGCAGATGAGGCATTCCTCCAGCCTACTGAGGGCCCCGGACATCGCCGCGTGAGCGCAGGAACTCCGAGAGCATCCGCTGCGCCCCGGACGGCACCGGTGCCGCGGTCTGCGGGGGATCGGCAAGGAGTTCGTCTAGCTCGGCCGAAGCTCTGCGCACCGCGCGCGCGGTGCCGAGGCTCCGATACCAGGGGGCATCGCGCCGTGCCCGTCGAGCATCACGCAGACGGACGCGTGCCGCCGTCAGCAGCGCCTGATACTCGGCCGCGATGCGCTCCGACTCCGTCTCCTGGAGCAGCGGAAGATCCCGATCCTGCGCCGACACGGCGATCCAGGCTGCGGCGACCAACATCACGACGCCGGTGACGCGGAACCACAGCAGCAGTCCGACGAAGATCGCAAACGTCGCCAGCAGGGGATTGGTGGGAGTGTAGCTGAGCAGGAAACCGGCTCCGTACTGCAGCACCGTCATGGCGCCGCCGCCGAGAAGCGCGCCCGGCCAGATCGTGCGCCAGCGCAGCGACGTGCCCGTGAGGAAGCGAACCATCGCCGCCAGCGCGCCGGAGAGCAGAACGAAGGAGATGAGCACGGTTCCGAGACGGATGAGGAGGTTCAGCGTCGAGGATCCGGCATCCCAATTGAGCAGGTCGAGCAGCCACTGCAGCACGGCGGCACTCGCGTAGCTGAGCGCCGAACCTGCCAGGAGCGCCACGCCGAACAGGAACGCCGCGACCAGGTCCCGTGCCTTCAGCAGTACGTAGTTGCGGCGATCCGGCGGCAGCCCGAACATGTCCCGCACGGCGCGGCGCGAGAAGGTGACCCACCCGATCGCCGTCCAGATCACGGCGCCGAGGGCGATCGCGCCGGTCACGCCCAGCACACCCGTGGTGCCTGCGGCGATCTCGTGCGCCTGAGCGGGGGTGACGAACTTGCTGTCGTCGGTGATCAGGTCGGGGATGTAGCTGTTGATGACGCCGATCAGCGCGTCGACGGCCTCGGTGCTGCCGCCCACCCAGAGACCAGCGATCGCGAACGCCAGATAGATCGCCGCGAAGATCGCGAAGAGGGCCTGGTAGCTGACCCCGGCGGCGAGGAGGAAGCCGTTGTTCTGCAGGAAGTGCCGCCACACGCGCACTGGGAACAGGCCGAGCGTCCGTCGCGTGATCGCGGTGGCTCGCACGACCGCGGCATCCAGCCGGCCGGCCTCGGAAGCACCGGCCTCAGAATCAGACACGCCCCCACCCTATTGCAGGGCGGGGGCGTGCGAGGGATGCTGCCGGGTCAGGGGCGTCCGCGCAGGACGGCCTGCTTGACCTCGGCGATCGCCTTGGTGACCTCGATGCCGCGCGGGCACGCCTCGGAGCAGTTGAAGGTCGTGCGGCAGCGCCAGACGCCTTCCTTGTCGTTGAGGATGTCCAGGCGCACATCGGCGTTGTCGTCGCGCGAGTCGAAGATGAAGCGGTGCGCGTTCACGATCGCGGCAGGGCCGAAGTACTGACCGTCGGTCCAGAACACCGGGCACGACGAGGTGCACGCGGCGCACAGGATGCACTTGGTGGTGTCGTCGAAGATCGCGCGGTCGGCGATCGACTGCACGCGCTCCTTGCCCTTCTCCGGGGTGGAGCCGGCGACGAGGAAGGGCTGCACTTCGCGGTAGGAGGCGAAGAACGGCTCCATGTCGACGATGAGGTCCTTCTCGAGCGGCAGGCCCTTGATCGCCTCGACGTAGATCGGCTTCGAGATGTCGAGGTCCTTGATCAGCGTCTTGCAGGCCAGGCGGTTGCGGCCGTTGATGCGCATGGCGTCGGATCCGCAGATGCCGTGCGCGCACGAGCGGCGGAACGACAGCGAGCCGTCGACCTCCCACTTGATCTTGTGCAGCGCGTCGAGCACGCGGTCGGTCGAGAACAGCTCGACGTCGTAGTCGACCCAGCGGGGTTCGGCATCCTTCTCGGGGTCGAAGCGGCGGACGATGAAGGTGACCAGGAAGGACTGGACCGCCGGATCTGCGGCGGCGGGAGCCTCGGCGACAGCGTTCGACATGGTCAGTACTTCCTCTCCATCGGCTGGTAGCGGGTCTGGACGACCGGCTTCGAGTCGAGCTTGATGTGGTCGGCCGGGGTCGACGAGTGCGGGTCGCCCGTCAGGTAGGCCATGGTGTGCTTCATCCAGTTGGCGTCGTCGCGCTTGGGGAAGTCGTCGCGCATGTGACCGCCGCGGCTCTCCTCGCGGTTCTGCGCGGCGTAGACGACGACCTCGGCGATGTCGAGCAGGAAGCCCAGCTCCACGGCCTCGAGCAGATCGGTGTTGAACCGGTGGCCCTTGTCGTCGACGTAGACGTTCTTGTAGCGCTCGCGCAGCTCGGCGATGACGCCGAGGACGTGCTCGAGGGACTCGTGGGTGCGGAACACCTGGGCTCCGCGATCCATCTCCTCCTGCAGCTTCTTGCGCAGCACGGCGACGCGCTCGGTGCCGTTGCTGTGGCGCAGGTTCTCGAGCATGTCCTTGACGAAGCCGGCCGGGTTCTCCGGCAGGGGCACGAACTCGGCGGTCTTGGCGTACGCGACGGCGTTGTTGCCGGCGCGCTTGCCGAACACGTTGATGTCGAGCAGCGAGTTGGTGCCCAGACGGTTGGAGCCGTGCACCGAGACGCAGGCGCACTCGCCGGCGGCGTACAGACCGGGCACGACGGTGTCGTTGTCGGCGAGGACCTCGGCGTCGTTGTTGGTCGGGATGCCGCCCATGGCGTAGTGGGCGGTCGGCATCACCGGGACCGGGTCGGTGACCGGGTCGACGCCCAGGTACGTGCGGGCGAACTCGGTGATGTCGGGGAGCTTGGTCTCGAGAACCTCCGCGCCGAGGTGCGTGCAGTCCAGGTAGACGTAGTCCTTGTGGGGACCGGCGCCGCGCCCGTCGAGAACCTCCTGCACCATGGAGCGCGCCACGATGTCACGCGGGGCGAGGTCCTTGATGGTCGGGGCGTAGCGCTCCATGAAGCGCTCGCCCGACTCGTTGCGCAGGATCGCGCCCTCACCGCGGGCGCCCTCGGTGAGCAGGATGCCGAGACCGGCGAGGCCGGTCGGATGGAACTGGAAGAACTCCATGTCCTCAAGCGGCAGGTTCTTGCGCCAGATGATGCCGACGCCGTCACCGGTCAGGGTGTGCGCGTTGGATGTCGTCTTGAAGATCTTGCCGAATCCACCGGTCGCGAAGATGACGGCCTTGGCCTGGAATACGTGCAGCTCGCCGGTGGAGAGGTCGTAGGCGACGACACCGGCGACGCCGGTCTTGCCGTCCTCGCCCTTCACCGTGATGAGGTCGAGCACGTAGAACTCGTTGAAGAAGTTGATGCCGAGCTTGACGCAGTTCTGGAACAGCGTCTGCAGAATCATGTGGCCCGTGCGGTCGGCGGCGTAGCAGGCGCGGCGCACGGGGGTCTTGCCGTGTTCGGCGGTGTGACCGCCGAAGCGGCGCTGGTCGATCTTGCCCTCAGGGGTGCGGTTGAACGGCAGCCCCATGTTCTCGAGGTCGATGACCGCGTCGATGGCCTCCTTGGCGAGGATCTCCGCCGCGTCCTGGTCGACGAGGTAGTCGCCGCCCTTGACCGTGTCGAAGGTGTGCCACTCCCAGCTGTCCTCCTCGACGTTCGCGAGGGCCGCTGCCATACCGCCCTGCGCCGCACCTGTGTGGGAGCGCGTCGGGTACAGCTTGCTGATCACGGCGGTCTTCGCACCGGGGCCGGCCTCGATGGCGGCACGCATGCCTGCGCCTCCGGCGCCGACGATCACGACGTCGAACTGGTGGTAGTGCACGCCGTCGCGGACGACGGAATCCTGAGTCTCGGTAGTCACTTCTCGTTGCTCTCTTCTCAGTTGCCGACGACGCCCGCGGCCACGCAGGTGTCCCACAGCGTGCTGGACTCCGTCACGCCGAGGCAGGGGTCGAAGGTGAACACGACCAGGGTGCCGAGGATGATCAGCAGGCCTGCGGCGAGGCCGATGGCCCAGACCAGCGCCTTGCGCACCTTCTCGGTGGTCACGTAGTCGTTGACGATCGTGCGCATGCCGTTGCCGCCGTGGATGAACGCGAGCCACAGCATCAGCACGTCCCACCACTGCCAGAACGGCGTGGCGAACTTGCCGGCGATGAAGGCGAAGTCGAGGGCGTGGATGCCCTCGCCGACCATGAGGTTGATGAACAGGTGGCCGAAGATGAGCACGATCAGCACGACGCCGGATGCGCGCATGAACACCCAGCCCCACTTCTCGAGGTTCACGCCGCGGCGGCGGCGCGCGGGTGCGGCGACAGTCTGCGCGGACATCAGTGACCCCCTCCGAATCCGGCGAATGCCAGCATCAGGTGGCGCGGCACGAAGCCGGCCATCAGTACGACCCATACGGCGAGCACGCCCCAGAAGATCTGCTTCTGGTAGCGGGCGCCCTTCGACCAGAAGTCGACGAGGATGATCCGCAGGCCGTTGATGGCGTGGAAGACGATGGCGGCGACCAGTACGACCTCGCCGAGCGCCATGATCGGGTTCTTGTAGGTGCCGATCACGGCGTTGTACGCCTCGGGGGAGACCCGGATCAGCGCAGTGTCCAGCACATGGACGAGCAGGAAGAAGAAGATCGCGACTCCGGTGATGCGGTGAAGCACCCACGACCACATGCCCTCACGGCCGCGATACAGCGTTCCGCGCGGGGTCCTGGACGTGGTTTCCGAAATCGACGGTGCGGGGCGTGAGCCTGCGGACACAGTCGTCCTCCCTAGTCGATGCGAGGTAGCAAGCGCTGGGTCCGAAACCGACCTCAGGGCATGCCCGATCGGGATCCATCCTATTCCTGTTCAAACGCTGAGAGCGACGAAGGGTGACCTAAGTCTCTCGACGTCGAGATTCCTTCCTCGCACTACGCTGAGGAGCATGAGCGAGCCGTTCGACGACTTCTACGCAGTGATCCCGGCCGGCGGCATCGGGAGCCGTTTGTGGCCCCTGTCCCGCGCGGATGCGCCCAAGTTCCTGCACGACCTGACCGGTTCCGGCAACTCCCTGCTGCGCGACACTTGGGATCGCCTCGAGCCCCTCGCCGGCCCCGAGCGCATCTCCGTCGTCACCGGCCGCGCGCACAGGGCGGCCGTCGAGGCCGAGCTTCCCGGCATCCCCGACATGAACGTGTTCCTCGAGTCCGAGCCGCGCGATTCGGCAGCCGCGATCGGCCTCGCAGCGGCCATCCTCCATCGGCGCAACCCGGACGTCATCATCGGATCCTTCGCCGCAGATCACGTCATCCGGGGCACCCGCACGTTCGAGTTCGCCGTGCAGCAGGCCGTCGCAGTCGCACGCGCCGGATACATCTGCACCATCGGCATCCAGCCCTCGGAGCCCTCGGTCGGCTTCGGGTACATCCACAAGGGCGATGAGCTGGTCGTCGACGGTGCACCCGAAGCGGCCACCGTCGAGCGATTCGTCGAGAAGCCCGACCTGGAGACTGCTAAGCAGTACTACGCCGACCGGTCTTTCCTGTGGAACGCCGGCATGTTCATCTCCAAGGCGAGCGTGCTGCTCGACGAGCTCGCAGCCAACGAGCCGGAACTGCACGCGGGGCTGCTCGAGCTCGCCGAGGCGTGGGACGACCGCGAGCGCCGCGGGCCCACCGTCGACCGTGTGTGGCCGAGGCTCAAGAAGATCGCGATCGACTATGCCGTCGCCGAGCCCGCCGCCGACAAGGGGCGCCTGGCCGTCATCCCCGGCCACTTCGACTGGGACGACGTGGGGGACTTCGCCTCGCTCACGAAGCTCATCTCCGCAGGGCGGAAGAACGACCTCGCGGTGCTCGGTCCCAAGGCCCGAGTGCTGTCGGATGCCGCGACGGGGATCCTCGTCAGCCAGACCTCGCGCGTGATCAGCCTCATCGGCGTGCAGGACATCGTCGTCGTGGACACCCCCGACGCGCTGCTGGTCACGACGACCGAGCACGCGCAGCGCGTGAAGGGCGTGGTCGAGTCGCTGAAGCTCTCCGGCCGCGGCGACGTCCTGTAGCCCTGTGGACGCGTCTATTGCGAGTTCATAACCATTAACCGTCGCGACGCTTCTGGATGCGGTAACACTGGGTAACTTAGCCAGACGGGCCTAGCGATCGGCGCAGGCCAGTAGTCGTGGAGGCTTACGTGACCATTTCCACCCGAAAGCGCGCTCTGGCCGCGCTCGTGGCGACCGGCGTCGCCGTCGCTCTCGCAGGCTGCGGAGCTGCTCCCGAGGATGACGGCGGGAACGCCGGAGGCGAGACGATCGACTTCCTGCCCTGCATCGTCTCGGATGCCGGCGGATTCGACGACAAGTCGTTCAACCAGCTCTCCTTCGAGGGCGTCGTGCAGGCAGCCGACGAGCTCGGTGTCGAGTACAAGAACGTCGAGTCCAACAGCGAGACCGACTTCGCCCCGAACCTGGAGAGCCTCGTCTCGCAGGGCTGCAACGCCGTCGTCTCGGTCGGCTTCGCGCTGTCCGCCGCGACCGTCGAGTCGGCTCTGGCCAACGAGGGCATCGACTACATCCTCGTCGACGACGCCGCCGACAACGACTTCGACGGCGAGAAGGATGCCGAGAACGTCAAGCCGCTGCTGTACGACACTGCCCAGGCCGCGTTCCTCGCCGGTTACCTGTCCGCCGGTTACTCCGAGACCGGCAAGGTCGGCACATACGGCGGCATGGAGTTCCCGACCGTGACCATCTTCATGGACGGCTTCTACCAGGGCGTCAACTACTACAACGAGCAGAACGACGCCGCTGTCGAGGTCGTCGGCTGGGACGGCAAGTCGGGCTCCTTCACCGGCGGCTTCGAGGCCGGCCCCGAGGCCAAGACCGTCGCGCAGAACATCATCGACCAGGGCGTCGACGTGCTTCTGCCGGTCGGTGGACCCATCTACCAGTCGGGCCTGCAGGCCATCAAGGAGTCCGGTCGTGACATCGCACTGATCGGTGCGGATGCCGACCTGTTCGTCACCGACCCGACGACGGCCGACTTCGTGCTGACCTCGATCCTCAAGGACATGAAGCTGTCCGTCTACGAGGCGACCATGAGCAGCGCGAACGACGAGTTCGACGCCGAGGCGTACGTCGGAACCCTGGAGAACGAGGGCGTCGGCATCGCCGAGCTCCACAACTTCGAGGACAAGGTCGACGCCGAGCTCTGGACCGCGGTCCAGGACCTGCAGCAGCAGATCATCGACGGTGAGGTCACCGTCACCTCGTACCTCGGCTGACCGAGGACGAAACCGAGGGGAGGTCGGCGACCCGCCGGCCTCCCCTCGCCGATGCCCGGGTGCCCACAGGAACCTGGGACGAAGCACCTTCCCTGATTAGGATCTGAATATGAAGCTTGAACTGCGCGGCATAACGAAGAGGTTCGGCGCGCTGACGGCCAACGACCACATCGATCTCACGATCGAACCGGGGGAGATCCACTGCCTCCTCGGGGAGAACGGCGCCGGGAAGTCGACGCTGATGAACGTGCTCTACGGCCTGTACCAGGCCGACGAGGGCGAGATCCTGCTGGACGACGTCGAGCAGCACTTCGCCGGCCCCGGCGACGCGATGGCCGCGGGCATCGGCATGGTGCACCAGCACTTCATGCTCATCCCGGTCTTCACCGTCGCCGAGAACGTCATGCTCGGTCACGAGAAGACGACGTTCGGTGGTCGCCTCGATCTCGCTGCGGCCCGTGCGATGGTGCGCGAGATCTCCGATCGTTTCGGCTTCGACGTCGACCCGGATGCCGTCGTCGAAGACCTTCCGGTCGGCGTGCAGCAGCGGGTGGAGATCATCAAGGCGCTCTCGCGCGATGCCAAGGTGCTCGTGTTCGACGAGCCGACCGCCGTGCTCACGCCGCAGGAGACCGATGAGCTGATGGCGACGATGCGTCAGCTGCAGGCCGGCGGCACATCCATCGTGTTCATCACCCACAAGCTCCGCGAGGTGCGAGAGGTCGCCGACCGCATCACGGTCATCCGTCTCGGCAAGGTCGTCGGCGAGGCTTCGCCGACAGCCAGCAACGAGGAACTCGCCTCGCTGATGGTGGGCCGCGCCGTCGAGCTCAAGGTGCAGAAGGAAGCCCCGAAGCTCGGCGACGAGGCACTCGTGGTGAAGGACCTCACCGTCACGGACCCGTTCGGCACCGTCCTCGTCGACGACGTGTCGTTCTCGGTGCGCGGCGGCGAGGTCCTCGTGATCGCCGGTGTGCAGGGCAACGGGCAGACCGAGCTCACCGAGGCGATCGTCGGACTCCAGGCCCGCGTCGACGGCAGCATCCTGCTCGGCGGCCAAGAGCTGATCGGCCGTTCGGTGCGCGACATCCTCGACGACGGCGTCGGGTTCGTGCCGGAGGATCGCAGCGTCGACGGCATCGTGAAGGAGTTCTCGATCGCCGAGAACCTCATGCTCGACCGTTCGGTCGGCGCTCCGTTCGTGAAGGCGGGCACTCTGCAGCTGGGCGCCCTCGACACCTTCGCCAAGGAGAAGATCGCCGAGTTCGACATCCGCACGCAGGGGCCGGCGCAGGCGGCCGGCCGACTCTCCGGCGGAAACCAGCAGAAGGTCGTTTTGGCGCGCGAGCTCAGCCGCGACCTGTCGCTGTTCGTCGCAGCGCAGCCGACGCGCGGCGTCGACGTCGGCTCGATCGAGTTCATCCACAAGCGCATCATCGAGACGCGCGACTCCGGCATCCCGGTGGTCGTGATCTCCACGGAACTGGATGAGGCGGCAGCTCTCGCCGACCGCATCATGGTGATGTACCGCGGCAAGGTCGTCGGCATCGTGCCCGGCGACACCTCCCGCGAGCAGCTCGGTCTCATGATGGCCGGAATGATCGAGACCGACACGACGGTCGCCGCCGCGTCGGCATCCGAGACCGAGGAGACCAGCGCATGACCGGCCCCGAGCTGAAGCCCATCGCGGCGGCGCCCGCCGACTTCGGCACCGAGCCCGCCGGCGCCGAGCCCGGCCGCTGGCACGGCGCGTTCCGGCGCATCGTCACCGGCAACGGCCTGATCTCCGTGCTCTCGGTGATCCTGGCGCTCATCGCCGGTGCGATCATGATCGCCTTCACCGATCCGGAGGTCCAGCGCACCGCGGGCTACTTCTTCGCCCGCCCGCAGGACATGCTGGTCGCGGTCTGGGAGTCGGTCTCCGGTGCCTACGTGGCGCTGTTCCAGGGAGCGGTCTACAACTTCCGCGTCGACGGCTTCGCCGCCGGCGTCAAGCCGCTGACCGAGACGCTCAAGTTCGCGACCCCGCTCATCGCAGCCGGTCTCGGCGTCGGGCTCGCGTTCCGCGCCGGCCTGTTCAACATCGGCGGTCAGGGACAGATGCTGATGGCCGCAGCGGCCGCCGGCTGGGTGGCCACGAGCATGAACCTGCCGTGGCCGCTGCACATGCTGGTCGCCATGGTCGCCGGCGTCGTCGCCGGAGCGCTGTGGGCCGGTATCGCCGGCATCCTGAAGGCGCGCACCGGCGCGCACGAGGTGATCGTCACGATCATGCTCAACCACATCGCGTTCTACCTTCTGGCATGGATGCTGGCGACGCAGGGAATCCTGCAGGCGCCTGGCTCCAACAACCCGAAGACTGCGGCGATGGCCGAGTCGGCGATCCTGCCCGACATCCTCGGTCCGCAGTACAACCTGCACGCGGGCTTCATCGTCGCCCTGATCGCCGTCGCCTTCACCTGGTGGCTACTGGAGCGCTCCAGCCTCGGCTTCCGGTTCCGTGCGGTGGGGGAGAACCCGACCGCAGCCAAGGTCGCCGGCATCAGCGTCGGCCGGATGTACCTGTACGTCATGCTGATCGCCGGTGGCCTCGTCGGCATCGCGGGCGTCAGCCAGGTGCTCGGCACCGTCACCAGCGGCTTCGGCGGCGACATCGACGCCGGCATCGGCTTCGACGCGATCACCGTCGCGCTGCTCGGCCGCTCGACGCCGCTGGGCATCCTCGCCGCCGGCATCCTGTTCGGCGCGTTCAAGGCCGGTGGCTTCGCCATGCAGGCCTCCGAGAACGTGCCGATCGAGATCGTGCTCGTCGTCCAGTCGCTGATCGTGCTGTTCATCGCCGCGCCTCCGCTGGTGCGCGCGATCTTCGGCCTGCCGCAGCCGGGTGCTCGCAGAAAGCCGAAGAGACCGAAGAAGCCGAAGAAGAATGCGGCGCAGATCGCCGAGGAGGTGTCCGCATGACCATCACGGCTGAAGCGGTGGTCAGTGACGAGCAGCGTCACGTCACGATCACCTCCTGGAAGACGCCGATCATCTTCGGCCTGTTCACCGTCCTGTTCGCACTGCTCCCGCTGCTCGCGCCGCGGGAGGGCGACAGCACCTTCCGACTGGTCCGTTCCGCGGATGCCGCGATCCAGCTCCCCGAGCTCGTGCTGCCGGCCAACGCCACCGCGTGGGTCGCCGTCGTCCTGCTCGCGGCTGTGACCGTCCTGTCGATCGTGTGGACGCGCGCCCGCCGCCGGCTGCCGCTGTGGCTCACGGTCGTCTACGTCGTCGTCCTGCTGGTCGGGTTCCTCGCCTGGGCATCCGCCGGCGGCACCCTGCCGATGATCGGCCTGCTCGGCGGAGCGCTGGCGCTCGCGACCCCGCTGATCTTCGGCGCCCTCGGCGGCGTGATCGGCGAGCGGGTGGGTGTGGTCAACATCGCCATCGAGGCGCAGCTGCTCGCCGGTGCGTTCATGGCCGCCGTCGTGGGATCCGCGACCGGCAGCCCGTGGGTGGGTCTCATCGCCGCGATGCTCGCAGGCGTGCTGGTCTCGCTCGTCCTCGCCGTGTTCGCCATCACCTACTACGTCAACCAGGTGATCGTCGGTGTCGTGCTGAACGTGCTCGTCGCGGGACTGACGACGTTCCTCTACCGCCAGGTGCTCAACGCCAACCCCGAGACGCTGAACTCCCCGCCGCTGTTCCCGGTGCTGCCGATCCCGCTGCTGAGCGAGATCCCGGTGCTGGGCCCGGTGCTGTTCCGTCAGACGATCATCGTGTACCTCATGTACGTCACGGTGTTCCTGGTCTGGTTCGGCCTGTACCGCACCCGCTGGGGCCTGCGCCTGCGCGCGGTCGGCGAGCACCCGCAGGCGGCGGACACCGTGGGCATCAAGGTCGCAGCGACCCGCTACTGGAACGTGATGCTCGCCGGCGCGATCGCCGGCATGGGCGGCGCGTTCTACACGCTGGTCACGAACCCGCAGTTCGGCCGCGAGATGACGGCGGGCGCCGGCTACATCGCCCTGGCCGCCGTGATCTTCGGAAAGTGGGACCCGGTGCGCGCGACGCTCGCGGCGCTGCTGTTCGGCTTCGCCACGAACCTGCAGGGCGTGCTGTCGGTCATCGGCTCTCCGGTGCCGAGCCAGTTCATGCTGATGCTGCCGTACGTCGTGACGATCTTCGCAGTTGCAGGACTCGTCGGGCGCTCGCGTCCGCCGGCGGCATCCGGGGAACCGTACATCAAGAGCTAGAGCCATCAAGAGCTAGAGGAGCTATGACAGACATCGACTGGGACGAGCTTCGTCACGTCGCCACCGAGGCCATGCACAAGGCCTACGCCCCGTACTCGCGCTACAAGGTTGGAGCCGCCGCGCTCGTCGCCGACGGCCGAATCGTCTCCGGATGCAACGTCGAGAACGCCTCTTACGGCGTCGGACTGTGTGCGGAGTGCGCACTGGTGGGCGACCTGCACATGTCCGGCGGCGGCCAGCTCGTCGCGTTCGTGTGCGTGAACGGAGACGGGCAGACGATCATGCCGTGCGGCCGGTGCCGACAGCTGCTGTTCGAGCACTCGATGCCTGAGATGCTGCTGGAGACCGTGTCGGGGATCCGCACGATCGACGAGGTTCTGCCGGACGCATTCGGCCCGCGCGACCTGGAGACCGTCCGATGAGCGCCGTCGAGCCGTTCGACGCCATCGACGTCATCCGCGCCAAGCGCGATGGCGGCGTCGTGCCGGAGCCGGCGCTGCGATGGATGGTCGACGCGTACACCCGCGGCTACGTCTCCGACGCGCAGATGGCCTCGTTCGCGATGGCCGTGTTCCAGCGCGGCATGGAGCGCGACGAGATCCGCGTGCTCACCGACGCCATGATCGCATCGGGGGAGCGGATGAGCTTCGCCGAGCTCGGCAAGCGCACCGTCGACAAGCACTCCACCGGGGGCGTGGGGGACAAGATCACCCTGCCGCTGGCACCGCTGGTGGCATCGTTCGGGGTCGCCGTGCCGCAGCTGAGCGGCCGTGGCCTCGGCCACACCGGCGGGACGCTCGACAAGCTCGAGTCGATCCCCGGCTGGCGCGCCGCGCTGTCGAACGAGGAGATGTTCGCGCAGATGCGCGGCGACGTCGGAGCGGTGATCTGCGCTGCCGGCTCCGGTCTCGCTCCCGCCGACAAGAAGCTTTACGCGCTGCGCGATGTCACCGGTACCGTCGAGGCGATTCCGCTGATCGCGTCGAGCATCATGTCGAAGAAGATCGCCGAGGGGACCGACGCGCTCGTGCTCGACGTGAAGTTCGGCTCGGGTGCCTTCATGCAGGACATCGATCGTGCCCGTGAGCTCGCGCAGACCATGGTCGCGCTCGGCACCGACTCCGGGGTCGCGACCACGGCGCTGCTGACCGACATGAACGTGCCGCTCGGACGGGCGATCGGAAATGCCAACGAGGTGCGCGAATCGGTCGAGGTCCTCGCCGGCGGCGGCCCTGCCGACGTGCGCGAACTCACGATCGCGCTGGCTCGCGAGATGCTCGCCCTCGCCGGACACCCGGATGCCGACGTCGAAGCAGCTCTCGACGACGGACGTGCCATGGACACCTGGAAGGCGATGATCCGCGCCCAGGACGGCGACCCGGATGCAGAGCTCCCGACCGCACGCGAGACGCACGTCGTCACGGCCGAGGCCGACGGTGTGATCACCCGTATGGACGCCCTGCCCTTCGGCATCGCTGCCTGGCGCCTCGGCGCCGGCCGCGCCCGCGCCGAGGATCAGGTCGTGCACGCGGCCGGAATCGATCTGCACGCCAAGCCGGGCGATCGCGTGACCGCGGGGCAGCCGTTGTTCACGCTCTCCGCCGAGGATGCCGGACGGTTCCCGCGCGCGCTGGATGCACTCGAAGACGCCTGGGCGCTCGGCGAGACGGCGCCGGAGATCGGGCCCCTCGTCCGCGAGCGCATCACCGCGTAGGCTGTAGCGCGGACCACCGCGCGCCGGGTTTCTGAGAGGACGATATTCATGTCGATCGCATCCGACGGTGACGTCAGGATCCAGGGCGTCTCGCTGCGCTCGCTGCCGAAGATCTCGCTGCACGACCACCTCGACGGAGCAGTGCGCCCCGATACGGTGTTCGAGCTCGCCAAGGACATCGGGCTGGAGCTGCCGGCCGAATCGGGCCGCAAGCTCGGCGACTGGTTCGGCGCGCAAGCCGACTCCGGCTCGCTGGTGAAGTACCTGAAGTCGTTCGACCTCACCGTCGGCGTGATGCAGAGCGCCGAGGGACTCACCCGCGTCGCCCGCGAGTTCGTCGAGGATCTCGCCGAGGACGGCGTCGTCTACGGCGAGGTGCGGTGGGCTCCCGAGCAGCACCTGGCCGGGGGGCTGTCGCTGGATGATGCGGTCGACGCCGTGCAGCAGGGGATCGAGGAGGGCGAGGACGCCGTGGACCGCGACGGTCGCAGCATCCGGGTCGGCCAGATCCTCAGCGCCATGCGTCACAAGGACCGCGCCCTCGAGATCGCCGAGCTCGCCATCGACCACCGCGAGGACGGCGTCGTCGGGTTCGACATCGCCGGTCCGGAGGACGGGTACCCGGCTTCCGATCACCGCGAGGCGTTCGAGCTGCTCGCCGCGAACTTCATGCCCGTGACCGTGCACGCCGGTGAGGCCGCCGGCCTGGCGTCCATCCGCAGCGCCCTGCTCGACGGCCGCGCCCTGCGCATCGGCCACGGGGTGCGCCTGGTGTCGGACCTCGAGGTCATGGGGCGCGACGGGGACGAGGTGCAGGTCAAGTTCGGAGACCTCGCCCGCTGGGTTCGCGACCGCGAGATCCCGCTCGAGCTGTCGCCGTCATCGAATCTGCACACCGGGGCGATCGAGGCGTGGGGGACTGAACTCGCGGACCACCCGTTCGACCTGCTGTACCAGCTCGGCTTCGCCGTCACCGTGAACGTCGACAACCGCACCATGAGCGGCACCTCGCTGACGCGCGAGCTCGCGCTGCTGGTCGACGCGTTCGGATACGACCTCGACGACCTCGAGACGTTCCAGTTCAATGCCGCAGCGGCGTCGTTCCTGCCGGTCGAGGAGCGCGAGGAGCTCGTCGAGATGATCGCCGACGGCTTCCAGGGCACATGACCCGCGTGCGATGAGCGCACCGGCCGTCTTCATCGCGGGTCCCGCGTCCTGGAACTCGATCGTCGTCCTGGACAGGCTCCCCGAGCCGACTCCGCACATGCAGTTCGCCGAGGCGAGCTGGAAGACGCTCGGCGGAACGAGTGCGGGCAAGGCGCTGAGTCTGACCTCCCTCGCGACGCCGGTGACGCTGTACGCCCTCGTGGGAGCGGACGACGCGGGCGATCGGGTCAGGGCCGCGCTGACCGCTGCCGGCGTGGATGCGCTGTGGGGGCCGGGTGAGGAGACCGAACGCCATCTGAACCTGATGACCCGCGCCGGCGAGCGCGTCTCGCTGTACCTGTCCACGCCGTCCGCCGGTGACGGCGCGATCCCGGACGAGGTGCGCGTCGCGATGGCGGATGCCGACGTCGTGGTCCTCGATCTGGCAGAGGAACCGCGTCGTCTGCTTCCGCTCGCCGCCGGCAGCGGTCGACCGATCTGGATCGACGTGCACGACTACGACGGCGCCGCGGAGTACCACCGCCCGTTCCTCGCGGCCGCCGACGCCGTGTTCTGCAATGCCGACAAACTGGCCGATCCGGTGGACTTCCTGCGTTCCCGGGTCGCTGCCGGCGCGTCGTTCGCGGTGTGCACGCTCGGCGCGGACGGGGCGGTGGCCGTCGACGCGGACGGAACGCTGCATCGGGTGCCGGCGGTCCCCGTCGACGTGGTCGACACCAACGGCGCCGGGGACGGATTCTTCGCCGGTGTGCTGGCCGCCCGGCTGGGCGGAGCATCCCTGGCCCAGGCGCTGCGTGCCGGCGCGCACTCGGCGTCGGTCTCGCTGGGCAGCAGGCACCTGCATCCGCTCCTCGACGCCGTCCTCTGAGCGGCTGAGCGGGCCGCTTCGCCCGCGATCAGCGCTCGAGGAACCCGGCGAGCAGGTCCGTCACGGTCTCGTGCATCTCGTCGTCCGAGATGGTCGGCGTGCCGTCGCCGTTCTGCGGACCGTAGTCGCCGAAGGATGCGTGCGATGCGCCGTCGATCTCGACCAGGTCGGCGGTCGCCGGCAGCAGATGCCGGGCGTCGGCGATCTTCGCGGGGGTCGAGAGGCCGTCCTCGCTGCCGGACAGACTGAGCACCGCGAGATCGGTTCCTGAGAGGTCCGTCGAGCAGTACGACGCGAACAGCACGAGCGCCGCGGCGTCCTCGGTCAGCTGGCACGCCCGCACCCCGCCGAGGGAATGTCCGCCGACGCTCCACTCGTCGACCTCCGGTGCCGCGGAGGTGAAGGCATCCAGGCCGCGCGGGTCGAAGAACGCCAGGTTCAGCCACGGCCGGGTGATCACCACCGTCGTACCCGCCGCAGCGGTGTCCCGAAGGACGGCGACATAGGCCCATGGGTCGACCTTGGCGCCGGGCACGAACACCAGGCCGGTGTCCGAGCCGCCGGCGGCGGGCGCGATCACGATCCCCTCCGGCGCATCGCGGATCGTGATGTCCGGATCGGCCTGCGCCTCGGACAGCGGCCCCTCCTCAGCGGCCATGACGCCGATCTGCGTCCATGCGAGCGTGCCGCCGACGGCGAGGACGAGCACGATCACCACACCCCACAGCGTCCATCCGGCGACGTGTCTGCCCCGTGACCTCTGCACGAACTCAGATTACGTGTCGCGCACCGTGCCCGGATGCGTTGCGAGATACTCCTCGAACGCCTCCTCGCTCGTGCGCGAGGGCGTGAAGCCGAACTCCTCCTTCAGCAGCCCGTTCGCCAGCACGGGACGGTAGCGCAGGAAGATCACCTTCTCGGGGCCGTGCGGGGTCAGGCGCAGCATCCGGCCCACCCGCAGCGCGGCCGACAGCGCCCAGGCGGGCAGCGTGAGCAGCGGCTTGCCGAGACGTGCGGCGATCTCCGGCACGGTCAGGCAGCCGTCGCCCGCGACGTTGTAGATCCCGGCTGGGCCGTCGGTCGCGGCGCGCACCATGGCGGCGGCGACGTCGTCGACCCACGCGAACACGAACGGCGAGTCCGATCCGGCGACCCGCAGGATGCGGCGACCGTCCCACAGCGCCGTGATCTGGTTGTGCACGTCCGGGCCGAGGATCGTGCCGATGCGGAAGGTCACCTGCTCGAGCTCCGGATGGGTGCTGCGGTGCGCGGCGAGCATCTCCTCGACGAGTCGTTTGTGGCGCGCGTACGGGAACACGTCGTTGCCGCGCAGCGGCTGCGTCTCGTCGACCCACTCCGGGTTGTCCGCGTGGTATCCGTACGCGGCGCCGGAGCTGGACACCACGATGCGGCGCACGCCGGTGGCGACGCAGGCCGCCAGCACGTTGGCGGTGCCGGTGACGTCGACGCGGTACTCGAGGTCCGCGTCGTCGCCGGGATTCACGATCGCCGCGAGATGCACCACGGTGTCGATCCGGTGCTCCCGCAGCACCGGCGCGATGCCCGCGGCGTCGGTCACGTCGAGATGAGCGAGGCGGATGCCGTCCCGCTCGGCGCCGTCGCGCACATCGGCCGCCACGACCAGCTCGACGTCGCCGCGCGCGGCCAGGAGACCTGCGACGTGCGAGCCGAGGAAGCCGTTGCCGCCGGTGATCAGCACGCGCGTCACGGCGACGGCTCCAGGGCGCTGCGGCCGCTGGCGTCGCCGGCGGGGGAGCCGGTGCGCCGCCGGGTGTGCCGGGCCCACAGGCTCGCGACGACGAGCCCGGCGACGATGTCCCAGATCCCCCACCAGCCGGCGACGATCGCCATGCCGCCGAGCCCGTCGAAGAACGCGAACACGATGCCCAGGCCGAGCCCGGCGTTGCGGATGCCGACCTCGAAGGTCATGGCCTTGCGCTCCCGCGTGCCCAGGCCCCCGACCACGGCCGTGCCGTAGCCGAGCGCGAGTGCGACCGCATCGTGGACCGTCACCACGAGCACGATGATCCCGAGCACGCTGACGAAGACCGACCAGTTGCCCACCAGGGCCACGACGATGAATGCGACCAGCGCCAGCAGGCTGAACCACTTCACGAACGGGTGCGCCTTCTCGGCGACGCGCGGCAGCTTCGCCCGCACGAGGAGGCCGACGGCGAACGGCAGCCCGATGATGAGCACGATCTCCAGCAGCATCTTCGGCGGGTCCAGGGCCACCTGGCGCAGCACGGCGCTCGCGGTCGGATGCAGCGACCCCCAGAACGCGATGCTCAGCGGCATCGCGACGATGTAGAGCAGGTTCCCGACGGCTGTCATCGACACCGACAGGGCGACGTTCCCGCCCGAGCGGTGCGTGAGAACCTGCGAGATGTTGCCGGGCGGGCAGCAGGCCACCAGGATCATCCCCATCGCCATGGATGCGGTCACCGGCAGCACGAGCGTCAGGGCGAACGTGACGATCGGCAACAGGAGAAGCTGCGCGAGGATCGCGATGATGAAGGGCTTCGGATGCTTCGCAACCACCCGGAAGTCGCTCGGCGCGGTGTCCAGGGCGATCCCGAGCATGATGAGCCCGAGCACCACGTTCAGGAGCGTCAGCGAACCCGGGGTGAAGCTCAGGACGACATCGTCGACGTTCATACTGCCTCCACCGCCTTGCGCTCGGATCGGAGTGCGCCACGGTACGCATCCTTGTTGACGTAGTACGACATCCGGTCCAGAGCCAGGTATCGGTACCCGCCCGTCACATCGGGCCATGCCACGCCGGTGACCCTGGCGCGGAAACGCTCCGCGCGCGCCGGGTCGCGCTCGCTGGCGGCGAGATACGCGGCGAGCAGCTCGGCCTGCTCGTACCTGCCCTGCCACCCGAGGCCGGACGCCTCGACCATGCCCATCACGTAGAGTCCGTTGAACGCCGCGGGGAACATGTTGAGGAACAGCCGAGGGGAGGCGCCGCGCCAGGACAGGTGCTCGCGATCGACGAACGGGTAATCGAGGCTGTAGCCGGTCGCCAGCAGCACCAGGTCGTATTCGCCGGACGTGTTGTCGCGGAACCGCACAGTCTCGCCGTCGAAACGCGCCACGTCGGCGCGGATGCGCAGATCGCCCTGGCCGAGGTGGTTCAGCACCATGGTGTTCACGATCGGATGCGACTCGTAGATGCGGTAGTCGGGCTTCGGGAATCCGAACTTCACCGGGTCGCCGGTGAACGCCTTCAGCACACGCGAGTCGAGGGCCTGCTTGATGCGGGCGGGCAGCGGACGCCCCTGATTGAGAGTGTCGCTGGGTCGCCCGAACAGGTACCGGGGCACGAAGTAGTACCCGCGCCGCACACTCATGTCGACGGATGCCGCATGGTGGACGGCATCCACGGCGATGTCGCAGCCGGAGTTTCCCGCGCCGACGATGAGCACGCGCTTGCCGTGCAGCTGCCTGGCGCTCTTGTATTCGTGCGTGTGCATGATCTCGCCGGCGAACTCGCCGTCGAACGCCGGCACGCTCGGCTCGGCGAGGGTGCCGTTGGCGAGGATCACACCCGCGTACCAGGCGGTGTGCTCGCCATCCGGGCCCTCAGAGGTGAGATCCCAGCCGCCGTCGCGGGGTTCCAGCCGCATCACTCGCGTGTCGAATCGGAACATCGCGGTGAGACCGAAGTGATCGGCGTACGACTGGAAGTACTCCAGCAGCACCGCGTGACTCGGGTAGTCGACCTCGGACCGCATCGGGAACTCGGCGAACTCGGTGGTCGTCCGCGACGAGATGAGATGCGCGGACTCGTACATCGAGCTGCGCGGATTCGCGATGTCCCAGAGGCCGCCGACGCCGTGCGAGGCCTCGTAGCCGTCCACGTCGATGCCCTGCTTCTGCAGCGCTCGTGCTGCCGACAGGCCCGAAGGGCCCGCGCCGATGACGGCGTACCTGCTCATGTATTGCTCCCCGCACGACTGTGTGCTGATCTGTCGACCCCGGGCTCGATCCTAGCCTGAGTCGTGAGCCTCAGTGTCAGCGTCGGCGGGTCCGCGTGTCAGAGCGTGCGCAGCTCCTGCTGCCGGGCGGCGAACACCTCGTGCACGGCGGCGAACAGCGGGTGCTCCGGCTCCAGCCCGGTCACGGTGGCGGTGAGCGTGTCGGCGTCCTCGTTGCGCAGCATCCTCTGCAACTCGACCGACTGCTCGTCGGCCGGGTCGTCGAAGGCCACGGTCGCGGCGACGGCGGCGACCAGGGCCGACGTCGGCAGCCCGCGCTCGGCGGCCTGGGCGGCGGGCCCGATGAAGCGCTCGTGGCGCGACAGCTTGCGCAACGGCTGACGGCCGACGCGCTGGACGGTGTCGACGAGTTCGGGGTTGCGGAACCGGTCGAGGATCGTTGCCCGGTACTCGGCGAGATCGGCCGGGTCAAGGCCGTGCACGGCGGAGAGCACGGCGGAGGTCTCCTCCAGCGCGGCACCGACTCGCTCGGCGATCGACGGGTCGGCGAGTGCGTCCGAGATGCGGGTGATGCGCGCCTGTGCACCGAAGTACGCCGTCGCGGCATGCCCGGTGTTCACTGTGAAGAGCTTGCGCTCGATGTACGGCCCCAGGTCGTCGACGAAGTGCGCGCCGGGGATGCTGGGCAGGTCGCCTGCGAACGGCCCGGATTCGATGGCCCACTCGAAGTACGGTTCGACGGTGACATCGACACCGGCGCCCTCGGGCTGGGCCGGGACGATACGGTCGACCGCGGTGTTGGCGAACACGGCGCGCTCGGCCGCGCGCGGGTCCAGTTTCAGGATCTCGGCGCGCAGCTGATCCGTCGCGCCGATCGCGTTCTCGCACGCCATGACCTGAAGCTTCGGCAGGCCGGGGTCGCGCAGGACGAGACCGGCGACGATCGCAGGGGCGATGAACCGCAGCACGGTCGGGCCCACCGCGCACGTGACGACGTCGGCGGTCGCGACCTCGTCGGCGACGGCATCCGGACTCTCCGCGCTGTTGACGGCGCGGTACCCGGTGACGACCCGGTCGACGCCACCGGGGCCTGCCTCGTGGACCGTGTACGAGTCGGTGGCGTTGATGGCGTCCACCAGTGCACCGGCCACGTCGGAGAACACCACCTCGTAGCCGCCCTCGTGCAGCAGCAGCCCGACGAAGCCGCGCCCGATGTTCCCTGCGCCGAAGTGGACGGCCTTCATCCCTCGTTCACCGCCGACAGCAGGGCGAACAGCTCATCAGGCGTCTGCGCCGCATTGAGCTTCGCGACGTCGTCCTCGTCGGAGAACAGGATGGCGATCTGCGAAAGGATCTCGAGGTGCTCGTCGCCGCGGCCGGCGATGCCGATCACGAAGGTGGCCTGCTCGCCTGCCCAGTCGACACCGCCGTCGTAGCGGACGACGGACAGTCCCGAGGCGAGGATCGCCTCCTTGGTCTCGTTGGTGCCATGCGGGATGGCCAGGCCATTGCCCATGAAGGTCGAGACCGTCTCCTCGCGCTGACGCATCGCGTCGACGTAGGCGGGGGTGACGGCGCCGGCGGCGACGAGGATGTCGGTCGCCTCCTGCAGTGCCTGTTCCTGGGTGGCGCTGCCGCTGTGGATGCGGACCTGGCCGATCGTGAGGACGCCCATCATGTCTCCTTCGTTGTGGGGCGGGGCGG
>NZ_BJUW01000011.1 GCF_007988825.1 Microbacterium aerolatum
CCAGCACGACGGCGACCGGGTCGCCCAGGGCGGGGTTGAACTCTGTCCGCGCCGCGGAGTCGACGAGGTCGCCGATGGCGCCGCGCCAGGATGCCTCGGCGATGAAGCTGGTGTCGGTCGCCGGCACTTCGAGAGAAACGGTTCCGTCGGCGCCCGTGACGCCGGTGGCGATTACCTGCTCGGGGTCGTCTGCGGGGTGCACGCTCACGGTCGTGCCGCCCAGCGGTGCCGAGACCACGTCGTCCGAGATCGTCGTCGTGACGAGCACACTTTCGGCTTCAGCGGCGTTGGCGGTCAACGGCAGCGTCATGAGGACGAGTCCGGTGATCGCTGACAGCGCGCCGAGGGTGCGCACCCGTGGCATCCGGTCGCGACGACGTGGTTCGGTGAGGCGGGGCATGGCGATCCCTTCTGATCGTTCTCCGCCAAGTATGGACTGAGTCCAACCTTGCACACAAGCCAAGTATTGACGAACGTAGGATGGCATCGAGATCGAGGGGCGAGTGATGACCGAAGGGCTCAGAGAGCGCAAGATGCGTATCGCGCGTCGCGCGATGGAAGAAGCGGCGGTCGGGCTCGCCTACGACGAGGGCGTGCAAGCGGTGACGGTCGACCGCGTCTGCGCGATCGCGATGGTCTCGCGCAGCACGTTCTTCAACTACTTCCCGTCGCTCGAACACGCGATCTTCGGGCCCGCGTTGACATACGACCTCGCTCTTACAGAGCGCATCCTCGCGGCTCACGGGGACGATCTCGTGGTCGCGGCCTCATTGATCGTGATGGAGTCCGTACGCGGGCAAGGGGATGACGAACTCCTGCGCAAACGATTCGCGCTCTTCGCGCGTGAGCCGGGAACGACGACGACGGTGTCGTGGGCAGCGGGGACGAGTCGCGCCGGCCTGCAGGACGTGATCAGGAGCTGGCTCGATGAGCATCCGGCATCCGCTCGTCTGGTGGACGCCGATCACGCCACTGAGGCGCGGATGATCGTGAACTTCTCCGTCACGCTCGGCGACGAGGTCATGCGCCTGGTCGGCGAGGACGGAGGGGACTTCCCGTTCGACCCTGCCGTGTTCCGCACCGTGCGAGAGCGGATGCAGGCGCTCAGCGTCCCCGCACGGTGAACGCCCCGCACCGCGAGTAGCGGCACGGGGCGTTCGAAGACCTCGGCTACTTGACCTGCGCCGAGATGATACTCATCACCGCGGTGTCCGCGAGCGTGGTCGTGTCGCCGACCTCGCGGCCCTCGGCCACATCGCGCAGCAGGCGGCGCATGATCTTGCCCGAGCGGGTCTTGGGCAGCTCGCCGACGATGTAGACGTCCCGCGGACGGGCGATCGCCCCGATCTGCTCGCCGACCCACTGCCGCAGCTGAGTGGCGAGGCCGGCGGGGTCGTGTTCGGCGAGGTAGCTCTCCTTGATGATCACGAACGCCACCACCGCCTGGCCGGTGGTCTCGTCGGATGCTCCGACCACAGCCGCCTCGGCGGTCGCCTCGTGCGCGACCAGTGAGGATTCGATCTCAGCGGTGGACAGGCGGTGACCGGAGACGTTCATCACGTCATCCACGCGTCCGAGCAGCCAGAGATCGCCGTCGGCATCCAAGCGGGCGCCGTCGCCGGCGAAGTAGTACCCCTGGTCCTCGAACTTCTCCCAGTAGGTCTCCTTGTAGCGTTCCGGGTCGCCCCAGATGCCGCGGAGCATGGCGGGCCACGGCTCGGTGATCACGAGCAGGCCTCCGTTGCCGTTGCCCACCTCGCTGCCGGTCTCGTCGACCACGTCGATCGAGATGCCGGGCAGTGGCACCTGCGCGGAACCGGGCTTGGCCGCTGTCACGCCGGGCAGCGCGGAGACCATGATCGCGCCGGTCTCGGTCTGCCACCAGGTGTCGACGATGGGCGTCTCACCGGCGCCGATCACCTCGCGGTACCACATCCACGCCTCGGGGTTGATGGGCTCTCCCACCGACCCAAGGAGGCGGATGGATGACAGATCGAACTTCTGCGGCACCGCGCGGCCGGTCTTCATGAACGAGCGGATCGCCGTCGGCGCGGTGTAGAAGATCGTCACGCCGTACTTCTGGATGATCTCCCACCAGCGGCCGGGATGCGGGGTGTCCGGGGTGCCCTCGTACAGCACCTGCGTTGCACCGTTCGCGAGCGGACCGTAGGTGACGTAGCTGTGCCCGGTGACCCAGCCGATGTCGGCCGTGCACCAGAACACGTCCGATTCGGGCTTGAGGTCGAACACGTTCCTGTGCGTGTAGGCGGCCTGCGTCAGGTAGCCGCCGGAGGTGTGCAGGATGCCCTTGGGCTTTCCCGTGGTCCCGGAGGTGTACAGGATGAACAGCGGGTTCTCGGCGGGGAACGCCTGCGCTTCGTGATCGGCGGATGCCGCCGGCACGGCCTCGTGCCACCAGTGGTCGCGTCCCTCCACCCAGTCGACCTCGTTCTCGCCGCGCTTGACGACGAGAACGTGCTCGACGGTCTGCTGTTCTCCGTCGCCGCGGTCGCTGAGCGCCTGATCGACGGCGGGCTTGAGCGCGGAGACGCGGCCCTTTCGGTAGCCGCCGTCCGCCGTGATGACCACCTTGGCGCCCGCGTCGTCGATGCGCGAACGCAGACTGTCGGCGCTGAAACCGCCGAAGACGACCGAGTGGATGGCGCCGAGGCGAGCCACTGCGAGCATCGAGGCCACGGCCTCGGGGATCATCGGCAGGTAGATGGCGACGCGGTCGCCGTGGCCGACGCCGTAGCCGGCCAGGACGTTGGCAACGCGCTTGACCTCGTCGGTGAGCTCGGCGTAGGTGATGCGGCGCTCGTCTCCGGGCTCGCCCTCCCACAGCAGTGCCACACGGTCGCCGTTGCCGGCTTCGACGTGGCGGTCAAGGCAGTTGTACGCCACGTTGAGCTCGCCGTCGTCGAACCACTTCGCGAACGGCGGGGCTGACCAGTCCAGGACATTCGTGAACGGCTTGTGCCAGTGCAGCAGCTCGCGGGCCTGTTCGCCCCAGAATCCCTCGCGGTCGGCGGCTGCGCGCTCGTACAGTTCAGGCTTTGCGACCGCGGAGGCGGCGAAGTCCGCGGACGGCGGGAAGCTCCGGGTCTCGTCGAGGAGATGGTCGATCTGGCTGCTCATGGCACGCGCTCCTTTGCGGTGAACGGGGTCGTGCGCATGACACGACCGTGACACGGTGAATCTAGTCTCGCGCGAAAACGTCAGATACCGCCGAAAGTGAGTAGATCAGTCGTTCTGCACCGTCGCTCCGCGGAGCGACTTGCGCACAGAGCGCGGATTTCTGGCTACGTGACGGATGCTGCTGCGCATAGCTTCGGGGCATGCCACAGCCGTTCATCATCGAGCCGCGCGGGTCCATGACCGTGCTCGACGTCCGCGGTGCGCTGCCGGAAGGTGCGGATGCCGTCCTCGGGCCGCTCGCGGAGCACTGCGCCGACCCGCGTGTGACCGATGTCTTCGTCAACGGCGCGGATGGGCTCTTCGTCGACCGCGGCGACGGGGCCGAGCACGTGTCGGGCTGGGCGGCATCCGAACGCGAGGTGCGCGACCTCGCCGTCGCGCTCGTCGGCGCCGGCGGACGCCATCTCGACGATCAGTCCCCGTGCGTCGATGTGCGGCTGGCGTCCGGCATCCGGGTGCACGCCGTCCTCTCTCCGGTGTCGACCTCGGGAACCGCCGTGTCGGTCCGCATCCCGCGGGTCGGTGCCGCCGATCTCGACGCCCTCGCGGCGCTCGGCGCCTTCGACGCCCGTCGTCGCGCGTGGCTGGAGCAACTCGTCGCCGACCGGGCGAACATCCTCATCACCGGCGGCACCGGCACGGGCAAGACGACGCTGCTGTCGGCGCTGCTCCACGCCGTCCCCTCGCGCGAGCGGATCGTCACGATCGAGGACGTCGCGGAGCTGCGCCCGGGCCACCCGCACCACGTCGCGCTCGAGGCGCGTCAGTCGAATCTGGAGGGCGCCGGTTCCATCACCCTTGCACGGCTGGTCAGGGAGTCGCTGCGCATGCGCCCCGACCGGCTGATCGTGGGGGAGTGCCGCGGTGAGGAGGTGCGGGAGCTGCTGTCGGCGCTGAACACCGGGCACGACGGCGGGGCGGGCACGCTGCACGCCAGTGGTCTGGTCGATGTCCCCGCACGCCTCGAGGCGCTCGGCGCGCTGGCGGGGATGGATGCCACGGCGCTCGCGAGGCAGGCCGTCAGCGCCTTCACCGTGGTCGTGCACCTCGCGCGGAACGCCGACGGCGTGCGGCGGATGGCCCAGGCCGGGCGCTTCCTGCTGCGCGATGAGCGGCTCGATATAGAGGAGGTGCAGCCGTGGTGATCCTCCGACGCCCCGAGACCTCGCATGACGGTGCCGAGGCGGCGGCATCCTCTGTCCGCACACTGGCCGTTTTACTGCAGGCGGGAGCCGCTCCGCTGAACGCGTGGCGTCACCTCGCCGACTCGGGCAACGCGCACGCCGAACGCGTCATCGCGCGCTGCGACGACGGCGTTCCGCTGATCGAGGCGATCGAGGCGGAGGGTGGCGCGTGGAGCGACGTCGCCGCGGCCTGGGATGTCGCCACGGTCGTCGGCGCCCCGCTCGCCGTCGTGCTGAAATCCCTCGCCGAGACCATGCGCGACGCCGCGACGGCCGCCGACGACGTGCGCATCGCGCTCGCTGAACCCGCCGGGACGGCACGGCTGCTGCTGTGGATGCCGCTGGCAGGACTGCTGCTCGGATTCGCGCTCGGGTTCGACACCGTGAGCGTCCTCATCGGCAACCCGATCGGAACCGCGTGCCTGATCGCCGGGCTGCTGCTCGTGCTGGCCGCCCGGCTGTGGACGCGGCGGCTGCTGCGGCGCGCGCAGCCTGACGCCGGGTCACCTGGACTGCACGCCGAGCTCGTCGCGGTCGCGCTCTCGGGAGGCGCATCCATCGCTCGCTCTCTGCAGCTCGTCGAAGACAGCCCCGCCAGGGAGCGCGTGCACGCCGCGCGCACGACCGGGGTGCTCGAGCTGTCTCGTGCGGCTGGCGTTCCGGCCGGTGAACTGCTCCGCGCCGTGGCCGCGCAGGACCGCCACGACGCCAGGGTGCGCGGCAGGCTGCGTGCGGCGAAGCTCTCGTCGCAGCTGCTGATCCCGCTCGGCGTGTGCACGCTGCCCGCGTTCCTGCTGCTCGGCGTCGCGCCGCTGATCCTGTCGGTCCTCTCATCCACCCCGCTGCCGATCTGACGGTGGCACCAGAGAAAGAAGGAACACCATGAACACCCTCCCCGCCCTGACCAGGAGACGCGCCGCGTCCCTGTTCACCGATGAGTCCGGCGCGGCCACTGCCGAATACGCCATCACGACGATGGCCGCAGTCGCCTTCGCCGGCTTGCTGGTCGTCATCATGAGATCGGACGAGGTGCGCGGCATCCTCACCGATCTCGTGCGCCGGGCGTTGACCGTGTCGTGACGACATGACCCGGTCGAGACACGACGCCGAGCGCGGCTCCGTCGCGGCCGAGCTCGCCCTCGCCCTGCCCGCAGTGGCGATCACGCTGCTGCTCGGGGCGGGGGCGCTCGGCGCGGCGGCCCAGCAGGTGTCCCTGCAGGATGCCGCGGCCGACGCCGCACGGCTGCTCGGGCGAGGAGAGAGCGAGGCGACCGCACACGCGACAGTCGCGGCCGCGGTCGACGGGGCGCGTGCGTCCAGCGCATCCCGGGGCGATCTCGTCTGTGTGAGCGCGCGGATCGACGCGCAGATCGGGCGGCTGATCAGCATCCCGCTCTCCGCGTCCAGCTGCGCTCTCAGCGGTGGCCTCTGATGGCCGGCACCGCACTGTCCGCGAGCGTCCTCGCCGTCGCCGCCACCCTGTCAATCGGGCTCGCGGCCGTGGGAGGTGCGGCCGTCACGGCCCAGCGCGCCGCTGGAGCCGCGGATGCCGCGGCGCTCGCCGCAGCGGATGCCGCATCCGGCGCAATCATCACCGACGAGGAGCCGTGCGCGCTCGCCGCCAGGGTGGCCGCGGCATCCGGAGCGACGCTCGTCGCATGCGCGCTGGATGGTCCTCTGGCGACCGTGCGGGTCGAAGCGGCGTACGCTGGTCTTGCTGCCGTCTCCCGAGCCCGTGCAGGGCCACCCGAGGGATTCTGACGGCGACACTCCCAAGATTCCACTCACGGCTCCGCTGTGAACGCGCCACGACAGTGGTGTGTATGGTGTGCTTCGAAGAAAGGACGCACCCTTGGCTGAAGGCAAGAAGCTCGTCATCGTCGAGTCTCCGACGAAGATGCGGTCGATTCAGGGGTACCTCGGCGATGACTACGAGGTGCTCAGCTCCGTCGGCCACATCCGCGACCTGGCAGACAAGAAGGACATCCCCGCGGGCGACAAGGCCGCATACGGGAAGTACTCGATCGACGTGGATAACGGCTTCGACCCGTACTACGTGGTCTCCGATCGCAAGACGAAGACCGTAGCCGAGCTCAAGCGCGCCCTGAAGAACGCCGACGAACTCCTGCTCGCCACTGATGAGGACCGCGAGGGGGAGGCCATCGCCTGGCACCTGCTCGAGACTCTCAAGCCCAAGGTGCCCGTCAAGCGGATGGTGTTCCACGAGATCACCAAGGACGCCATCCAGGCCGCCGTCGGCAACACGCGTGAGCTCGACCTCGCACTCGTCGACGCGCAGGAGACCCGCCGCATCCTCGACCGCCTGTACGGCTGGGACGTCTCGCCCGTGCTCTGGTACAAGGTCAAGACCGGGCTGTCCGCGGGCCGCGTGCAGTCCGCCGCGACGCGCATGATCGTAGAGCGGGAACGCGAGCGCATGGCGTTCGTCTCCGCCGACTACTGGGACGTCGAGGCTTCCGCCGCGTCTGGCAGCGCGTTCAAGGTGCGCCTGGTGCGCGTCGACGGCGGTCAGCTCGCGCGCGGCACCGACTTCGACGACACCGGAAGGCTGAAGAAGGCTGTCGTCGTCCTCTCCGAGAAGGACGCCACCGCACTCGCCGACGCCGTCGACGCCGCAGGCGCCGGCACCGTCACCAAGGTCGAGGCGAAGCCCGGAACCCGCAGCCCGTACGCGCCCTTCACCACCTCCACCCTGCAGCAGGAGGCCGGCCGCAAGCTCTCGATGAGCGCGAAGCAGGCGATGAGCGTCGCACAGCGCCTGTACGAAAAGGGCTTCATCACCTATATGCGTACGGACTCGGTCGCGCTGAGCACCCAGGCGGTGCAGGCGGCGCGCAGCCAGGCCGTCGCACTGTACGGTGACAACGCCGTGCCTCTGAAGCCTCGTGTGTACAAGTCCAAGAGCAAGAACGCGCAGGAGGCGCACGAGGCCATCCGTCCCTCGGGCGAGAACTTCCGCAAGCCGGCATCCGTGTCGGCCGAGCTCGACCGCGAAGAGCTGCGCCTCTACGACCTCATCTGGAAGCGCACCGTCGCCAGCCAGATGGCCGACGCCAAGTACGAGACCACCACCGTGACCATCGCGGTCGACACCGCGGTGGAGCTCAGCGCGAGCGCCGGAAAGCTCGCCGAATTCACGGCATCCGGCACCGTCTACACGTTCAAGGGCTTCCTCGAGGCATACGAGGAGGGCAAGGACGAGAAGCGCGGCGACACCGACGCGGACTCGAACCAGTCCCTGCCCGCCGTCGCCGTCGGCGACGAGCTCGGAATGTCGGATGCCGAGGCGAAGGGCCACAAGACCACACCCAAGCCCCGCTACACCGAGGCTTCTCTGGTCAAGGCGCTCGAGGAGCACGGCATCGGCCGCCCCTCGACGTTCGCCAGCATCATCGGCACCGTGATCGACCGCGGCTATGCGACCAAGCGCGGCCAGGCGCTGGTGCCGACCTGGATGGCGTTCAGTGTCGTCCGGCTGTTGGAGGAGCACTTCGCCGACCTCATCGACTACGACTTCACGGCGGCGCTCGAAGACGACCTCGATGCGATCGCACGCGGTGAGCAGAAGCGCGTCGAATGGCTCAAGTCGTTCTACTTCGGCTCGGATGCTCAGGTCGGGCTCCGCCAGGTCGTCGACAACGTCGGCGAGATCGACGCACGCGCACTGAACTCCACGCGCATCACCGACACCGCCACCCTGCGATTCGGCAAGTACGGCCCGTACCTCGAGGTCATCGATCCGGCAAAGCCGGACGAGCGCGGACGCATCGTCAACGTCCCCGAAGACCTCGCACCGGACGAGCTCACCGCCGAGAAGGCCCAGGAGCTCATCGACGCCCCGGTCGCCGGCGACCGCGTCCTCGGCGAGAACCCCGAGAACGGGCGCGTCATCGTCGTCAAGGACGGCCGCTACGGCCCGTACGTCCAGGAGAACCTGCCGGAGGAGGACCCCGTCATCGACGAGGCCACCGGCGAGGTCGTCGAGACGAAGAAGAAGACCGCGAAGAAGGATGCGCCCAAGCCGCGCACCGGATCGCTGTTCCGCTCCATGTCGGTCGAGGACATCGATCTGGACACCGCGCTGAAGCTGCTCAGCCTTCCTCGCGTCGTCGGTACGGACCCCGAGAGCGGCGACGAGATCACGGCGCAGAACGGCCGGTACGGGCCCTACCTGAAGAAGGGCACCGACTCGCGCTCGCTCGAGAGCGAGCAGCAGATCTTCGACGTCACGCTCGAGCAGGCGCTGGAGATCTACGCGCAGCCGAAGTACGGAGCAGGATCGCGCCGCGCCTCGAGCGCGCTCGCGGAGTTCGAGGCCGACCCGGTCAGCGGCAAGCCGATCCGCGTGCGCGACGGCCGCTTCGGCCCGTACGTCACCGACGGCGAGACCAACGTGACGATCCCGCGCGGGCAGAAGCCCGAAGACATCACCTTCGAGATCGCGGTGCAGATGCTCGCCGACAAGCGCGCGAAGGGCCCGGCCCCGAAGCGCGGAGCGAAGAAGGCCCCTGCCAAGAAGGCGGCTGCGAAGAAGGCTCCGGCGAAGACCGCGGCCAAGAAGGCACCTGCGAAGAAGGCGGCCGCGACGTCGGATGCCGACAAGGCGGCCGCCCGCTCGGCAGCCGCGAAGAAGGCCGCCGCGACCCGGGCCGCCAACGCCAAGAAGAAAGCGAACGCGTGACCGCACGCCCCGCGCTCTGGATCACCCTCGAGGGCGGCGACGGCTCGGGAAAGACCACGCAGGCGGAACTCCTCGAGAGCTGGCTGCGTGACTCCGGTCGCACCGTGCTGCGCACGCGCGAACCTGGCGGCAGCGAGGTCGGTCAGTTGATCCGCGACATCGTGCTGCATCACCGGGGCGACATCGCGCCCCGCGCCGAGGCACTGCTGTACGCGGCCGACCGCGCGCATCACGTCGAGACCGTCGTGCTGCCGGCTCTGGAGCGCGGCGAGATCGTCCTGCAGGATCGCTATCTAGACTCGTCCGTGGCCTACCAGGGGGCCGGGCGGGTGCTCGACGGCGCCCAGGTGCGCGACCTCTCGCTGTGGGCGACGAACGGCGCGCTGCCCGACATCACGGTGCTGCTCGACCTGGATCCCGTGACAGCGCGACAGCGTCTGGACTCGGCGGACAAGCCGTTCGACCGGCTCG
This sequence comes from Microbacterium aerolatum, assembly GCF_007988825.1. Classification (GTDB taxonomy): domain Bacteria; phylum Actinomycetota; class Actinomycetes; order Actinomycetales; family Microbacteriaceae; genus Microbacterium; species Microbacterium aerolatum. The sequence goes on from NZ_BJUW01000011.1 coordinate 9,556, forward strand.
AGGCGGAGAAGCAGGACTTCCACGTCAGGGTGCGCGAGGCGTATCTCGCGCTGGCGGATGCCGAGCCCGGCCGTTTCGTGGTGCTGGATGCCGCGGCATCCCCTGACGAGATCGCCGAGGCGATCCGCACGCGCATCGCGCCCCTCCTCTGACCCGCGCCCCGCCTCCCGCTCCGCCCCACCGCGCTCTTCGAGATTGCATTCCGCGGCTGAGATCGCGCGCAATGCGGAGGATCTCGGCCGCGGAATGCAATCTCACGGGCGGAGGAGAGCTGAGCGGGCGTGTCGGCGCCGACGGTTAGGCTGAGTGCATGACCGCGACCCTCGCCCCGTTCCCGTGGACGGACGTGTGGGGACAGGACGATGCGGTGGACGCGCTGCGATCCGCGGCATCCGATCCCGCCTCGCTCTCGCACGCCTGGTTGATCACCGGACCTCCCGGATCAGGGCGCTCCACGCTCGCGTACGCCTTCGCGGCGGCGTTGATCGCGGAGGGACCCGACGACGAGCAGACGATGCGGCAGGTGCTCGCGGGCACCCACCCCGACGTCACGGCGCTGCGCACCGACAAGGTCATCATCACGATCAAAGAGGCGCGGGCGCTCGTCGAGCGGTCCTACTTCGCCCCGTCGGCGGGTCGCTACCGGGTGATCGTGGTCGAGGATGCCGATCGCATGGTCGAGCGCACCTCGAACGTCCTCCTCAAAGCGCTCGAGGAGCCGCCAGAGAAGACCGTCTGGGTGCTCTGCGCGCCCAGCGAGGCCGATCTGCTGCCGACGATCCGCTCCCGCGTGCGTCCGCTGCGACTGCGCGAGCCCGATGTCGACGATGTCGCCCGGCTTATCGTGGAACGCACGGGTGCGGAGCCGTCAGTGGCCGAGCAGGCCGCCCGTCACTCGCAGCGGCATATCGGCATGGCCCAGCGGCTGGCTACCGACGAGTCCGCACGCAGCCGCCGCGACGGCACGCTGCGTTCGGTGCTGTCAGTGCGCGGAGTCGGCAGCGCGGTCGAGGTCGCCGACGAGATCATCCAGGCGGCCACTGACGATGCGAAGGCGCTCACCGCTGAACGCGACGCCGCCGAGCGCGCTTCGCTGCTGCGCACGGTCGGCATCGCAGAAGGACAGGCGGTGCCCCCGGCGCTGCGCGCGCAGATCTCAGCTCTCGAGGACGATCAGAAGAAGCGCGCCACCCGCAGCCTGCGCGACGGCATCGACCGGGTCCTCACCGACTTGCAGTCGATGTTCCGCGATGTCGTCATGCTGCAGTACGGCAGGGCGGGCGACCTGATCAACCGCGAGCTGGGCGAGGAGCTCGGCGCGCTCGCGACCGCATGGCCGGTGGAACGTACGCTGGTGGTGCTCGATCACCTTGCCGAGACCAGGGAGTCACTGGAGCGCAACGTCGCTCCGACGCTGGCCCTGGAGAGTTTGCTCGTGACCGTCGCGAGCGGGAGGAAACCGTGAACACTCGACAGACGTCTCGCCTGCGGCGGGGTGCGGCGATCGTTGCGGGGCTCGCCGCGGCATCCATGATGCTGAGCGGATGCCTGTACGCGATGATCCCGGAGGGGGCAGAGCCGCGCCCCTCCACGACGAACGCCCCTGACACGGAGGGCGTCTCCGCCGAGCTTCTGCCGTTCTACGAGCAGACGCTCGAGTGGGCGGCGTGCGACCGCGGGGGAGCGATGTTCGACTGCACGTCCGTCACGGCCCCGCTGGACTGGGAGAACCCCGCGGCTGGTGAGATCGAACTCGCCGTGGTGCGTCACCAGGCGACCGGCCAGCCGGTGGGATCCCTGCTGACCAACCCCGGCGGGCCCGGAGCCAGCGGACGAGACTTCATCCTCGACAGCGTCGACTACGCCGTCGGCGCCGACCTCATCGAGAGCTACGACGTGATCGGCTTCGACCCGCGCGGTGTCGGCGCATCCACTGCCGTCACCTGCTTCGATGCGGCCGACATGGACTCCTACCTCTACGACATCCCCGCGTCGGCGCGCGGGACGGCGGAGTGGGAAGCCGAGCTCACCGAACGCAACGCGCAGTTCGCCGACGCGTGCGAGGCGAACAGCACCGGCATCCTGCCGCACGTCACGACCGTGAATTCCGCACGCGACATGGACCTGATCCGTGCCGTCCTGGGAGACAAGGAGCTCAACTATCTGGGCTACTCGTACGGCACGTTCCTCGGCGCGACCTACGCGAACCTCTACCCCGAGAAGGCCGGGCGTCTCGTCCTGGACGGCGCGATCGACCCCGCCGTGTCCGGCACCGAAGTCGGCACGACGCAGGCGCTCGGGTTCGAGTCGGCACTGCGCGCCTACATGCAGGACTGCCTCGACACCGACTCCTGTCCGTTCAACGGCACGGTCGACGAGGCGATGGCCGACCTCGGAGCGCTCCTCGCCGCCGTCGACCGTACTCCGCTGAAGAACGACGACGGCCGCCTGCTCGGCGCCGACTCGCTCATGACCGCGATCATCGCCGCGCTGTACTCGGAGGGCAACTGGTCGTACCTGACGCAGGGCCTCGAGGGAGCGCTGCAGGGGGACCCGTACGTCGCCTTCGTCCTCGCGGACTTCTACAACGGCCGCGAGGACGGCGTGTACCTCGACAACTCCACCGAGGCGTTCCGTGCCTACAACTGCATGGACTACCCGGTCGAAGACGACCAGGCCGCACAGGCGGCCGCCGATGCGAAGCTCGCCGAAGGCGCGCCGACGATCGCGCCGTACTGGAACGGTCCGGATCCCTGCGCAGTCTGGGCGCATCCACCCACGGGCACCCGCGGTGAGATCCACGCCGAAGGCGCAGGCCCCATCCTCGTCGTCGGCACGACCAACGACCCGGCGACTCCGTACGAGTGGTCGGTGTCGCTCGCAGAGCAGCTCGAGGAGGGCGTGCTCATCACGCGCGTCGGCGAGGGGCACACCGGCTACAACAAGGGCAACACCTGCGTGGATGACGCGGTCGACGCGTTCTTCCTCGAGGACGCGGTTCCCGACGGCGACCTGAAGTGCGAGTGACCGGCTCCGGCCAGCGGTCCCGCCCGATGCTGGATGACTTCGGCGGGTTCTCCTGCGGCACAGCCGACGGAACTCATCCAGCACGCGCCGGCCGGAACTGATTTCGCGATGCCGACGCGGACAGGGTAATATCGACTCTCGTGCCCGGCACCTCAGGACACGCCCCGATAGCTCAGTGGTAGAGCATCCCACTCGTAATGGGAAGGCCGTCAGTTCAATCCTGACTCGGGGCTCCACCGGCCCGTGACGCGACCAGCGTCACGGGCTTCGTCGTTCCCCCGAAGGATCAGCCGAGGCGCTCGGCGAGGGCGACGATGATCCCTTCCGGGCCGCGGACGTAGGCCATGCGCCACTGATCCTCGTACTCGCCCACTCCACCGTCGAGCCGGTAGCCGTCTGCGGTCAACCGCGACACCATCTCTTCCAGGCCGGTGACCTCGAACGCGATGCTGCGGATCCCCAGCTCGTTCGCCATGGCGTCCGGCCGGCCCGGGCCGGGCGCGGGGCGCTCGAAGCTCGACAGCTCGACTCCGGTCCCGCCGCCGGGAGCCTGCAGCATGACGACGGTCGTCCTGGCATCCGGTATGCCGCACACCGTGTCGAGGAAATCGCCCTCCATGGCCATAGGCGGGCCCTGCAGTTCGAGCCCGAGACCGGTGAAGAACCTCGTCACCGCGTCGAGATCGGAGACGGTGATGCCGACATGGTCGAATCGCTTGATGGCAGACATGCCGCGATTCTCCTCGTCGGCCACGCGAATATCCATGTGTTCGGACTGATCTGAACGCGTACCCTCGAAGCATGAGCAGAGCACTTCTCATCGTCGACGTGCAGAACGACTTCACCGAGGGCGGTGCGCTGGCGGTCATCGGCGGGGATGCCGTGGCATCCGCCGTCTCGGAGTTCCTCGCCGCGCACGCCGCCGAGTACGACGTGATCGTCGCCTCACGCGACTGGCACGACGCCGACGGCGACAACGGCGGGCACTTCGCCGAGAAGCCGGATTTCCGAGGCACCTGGCCGGTGCACTGCGTCGCCGGCACACCCGGCGCCGAGTACGACCCGCTGCTGGCGACGGATGCCGTCACCCACCACGTCCGCAAAGGGCAGGGCGTGCCCGCCTACTCCATGTTCGAAGGCGTCGCCGAGGACGGCGTCACCGTCGCCGCCGTCCTGAGCGAACACGGCGTGCTCATGGCCGATGTCGTCGGTCTCGCGACCGACCACTGCGTACGCGCGTCCGCTCTCGACGCCGTCGCGCACGGCGTGCACGTGCGCGTGATCACCGACCTCGTCGCGGGTGTCGCCGTAGATACGAGCGAGCGCGCCCTCGCAGAGCTCGCTCACGCGGGAGCCGAACTGATCGAGAGTGCCCAGGCCTTCGGCGGCACGAACCCGTGAGCCGCAGCGTTCTGCTCCTACGAGCGGTGAACGTCAGCGGCCGCAACAGCGTCCCGATGGCGCGACTGCGCGAAGCGCTGGCATCCGACACCGACCTGCAGAACGTCTCGACGTACATCGCCAGCGGCAACATCATTTGCGACTCTCCGCCGGATGCCGCCTCCGCCTGTGCGCGGGTGCGGGAGGTGATCGCCGCCGAGTTCGGTGTGGACACCCCGGTCATAGCGCGCACGCATGACGAGCTCACGGTCGCGCTGGCCGCGTACCCGTTCGTCGGCGGTGTGGAGAAGCTGGTCCACGCGATGTTCCTGGAGGGCGAGCCGGCGGACGGAGCGCTCGATGCGCTCCACGAGCGACTGGTGCCCGGGGAGGAGCTCGCTCTCGTCGGCCGGGACCTCTGGATCAGCTACAGCGACAGCGGTGTCCATGCGACGAAGCTCACGAAGGCGGTGCTCGATCGTGCCCTCGGCGTCGCCGGTACCGCACGGAATCTGCGGACCACGCGCAAACTCGTCGAGCTCACGGCATGACCCACCCCGCCACGATCGCCCGCGCCGTGGACCACGAGCTGGTGATCAAGAAGTCGCGATTCATCGCCCACGTCGCGCCCGTCGCGTCGCCGGAGGAGGCGGATGCCGTCATCGCAGCGGTCAGGAAGCGGGCCTGGGATGCCAGGCACAACTGCTCGGCTCAGGTGACCGGCGCGCTCGGAGACCGGGCGCGCTCCTCGGACGACGGCGAGCCGTCCGGCACCGCGGGCGTCCCCATGCTCGAGGTGCTGCGGCGGCGCGAGCTCACGGATGTCGTCGCTGTCGTCACGCGGTACTTCGGCGGCATCAAGCTCGGGGCGGGCGGGCTGGTGCGGGCGTACTCCTCCGCGGTCGCCGAAGCGCTCGATCTCGCGATGGTCGTCGACCGGCACCTGCTCAGCGGTGTCGAGTTGTCGGTGATGCACGCGGATGCCGGGCGGTTCGAGAACCTGCTTCGCGAGTGGGCGCACGGACGCACCGCTGTCCTGGACGCGCCGGCCTATGCTGCACGCGCGACGTTCACCGTGTGGCTGCCGGCCGAGGACATCCCAGCGCTCGCCGCAGAGGTCGCCGCGGCATCGGCCGGAGCAGTGAGCGCCGTCCCGACGGGAGCCAAGCGCCTGATCGACGTGCCACGGGTCTGATCACGGCCGCGGGATGCTGCGGCTGATGCCGGCGGGTGGGAGCTGTGAATCCTGCTGAAGATCGACTCGTCGCGCGGCGCAGCCGGTGCAGCGCACGTAGACCACCGTGCCGTCGCTGGTGCGGTGTCGAGACTCGGCGGTCCAGGCGTGCTCGTGCGCGAGTGCAGGCGCATGGCGGGGGATCGGGCGGGTGTGCAATGCGGTCATGAGACCAGCGTGCTGTAATGGTCTTATGCATCTCAACCCTTACGGCGAGTATGCCGTTCTGCTGGCGGCATCCCTCGCGAACGACTGGCCGGCTAAGCGGCAGGGCATCGAGGAGCGCACGCTGGATCTCGGCATGACGATGACGTTTGCACCCGCCGCTGACGATCATGCGCGAGTGCGCGAGGTCATCGATGACTGGCTGCGGATCGTCGACGAGCCCGACCACCCGAAACGCGCCGAGTTGCTGAACGCGCAGCTCGCGCAGGCTGCGGCATACCCGCGACTCACGAATCACGACGGCGAAGGATGGCACCTGCACTACCGCGACGACGTGCGGTCGCTGCCCTACGTGCTGCGCGCGATCATCAGCGTCGGCACGTCACTGCACCTGGTGACGCGCGGCATGGATCGCCTCGCCCGATGCGCGGCCTCGCCGTGCACGAACGTCGTCGTCGATGTGACCCGCAACGGTCGGCAGCGATTCTGCTCCGTGCGCTGCGCGAACCGCGCCGCCGTGCGCCGTCACCGCGCGCGCTTGTGAGCGTCACACGCTCCGCGACGAAGTAGGCTTGATTGCACGGGCCTGTAGCTCAGTTGGCAGAGCATCGGACTTTTAATCCGCGGGTCGAGGGTTCGAGCCCCTCCGGGCCCACACCGTCTACTCACTCCCTGGCGCCAGCCACGCGCCCGCAGCGACGACGAGCGCGGCGGTTCCTGTCTCCAGGGTCGGCTGCATCACAGGCAGGAACAGCGGTGAGTGGTTGGCCGGAATGGTCGAGAACACGGTGCCGTCGCGCACGGCCTTCGCCCAGGCATCCGGATCCGTCCCGCCGATCGACCAGTAGGTGTACGGCACGCCGAGCGCCCGCGGCACATCGCTGAAATCCTCGCTCGCGGTCTGCAGCTCCATCGGCAGGGAGTCGGCGCCGAAGTGCTCCGCGAATGCCACAGCGACGCGCGCTGTCACGGCGCCGTCGTTCTCGGTGAGTGGAAAGCTGTCGTAGACCTCGATCTCCGGCTCCCGGGGCGATCCGCTCGCGAGGCTCTCGCCGCGCGCGATCCGCTCGATCGAAGCGAGCATGTGCCTCCTGGTCTGCTCGGTGTACGTGCGCAGATTGAGCTCCAGCACCGCTTCGTCCGGGATGATGTTGCTCTTCGACCCCGCCCGGATGCTGCCAACGGTCAGCACGGCCGGCTCGGTCGGCGCGATCTCACGGGCGACGATCGTCTGCAGCCGCACCACGATGAGCGCCGCGAGCACCACCGGATCGACGGTCTTCTGCGGCATCGATCCGTGCCCGCCGCGTCCGTGCACCGTGATCCGCACGCTGTCGGCGCTCGAGAGCACCGGCCCCGGCCGGGTGAGCACGGTTCCGGCCGCACCCGGCAGCACATGCTGGGCGAGTGCGACATCAGGCTTCGGGATGATTCCGGCCAGACCGTCGTCCAGCATCCCTCGCGCCCCGTCGCCGGTTTCTTCCGCAGGCTGGAACAGCGCGACGACGGTCCCTTGCCATGCGTCCCTATGCGACGACAGCAACCGCGCCGCGCCCAGCAGGCACGCGACATGCACGTCGTGCCCGCAGGCGTGCATCACGGCATCCACTGTGCTGGCGTACGCAGCGCCTGTCGCCTCGCCGATCGGCAGCGCATCCATATCGGCGCGCATCAGGACCGTCGCACCGTCGCCGTTGCGCAGGATGCCGACGACTCCGGTGCCGCCGACACCGACGTGCACCTCGAAGCCCCACGCCTTCAGCCGCCGCGCGACCTCGTCCGCGGTGCGGACTTCCTCGTGCGAGAGCTCGGGATGGGCATGCAGGTCGCGATAGAACGCCTCCTGATCCGCGCGGATCGTCTCGTAATCGTTCAGGATGCCGGCGACCGTGCTCATTCGGATGCCCTTCCCATCTTCGGCTGGCCTTTCGCGTGCGGGATGCGCCAGCGGAAGTGCAGCGACAGCACGCGGAACACGAACACGACGATGGCAGCGACGAAAACCGTCACCACGTTCGGGAGCGCGGTGAACCAGACTCCTGCCACGATCGCGGCACCGAGGAACGCGGGTACGGCGTACAGGTCGGACGAGTTGAACAGCTGCGGGTCGCGGTTCGCGACGACGTCCCGGAGCAGCCCGCCTCCGACACCGGTGGTCACCCCGAGCAGCATGGCCGCCACCGGATTCATCCCGGCCTCGAGGGCCTTGACCGTGCCCGTCGTGCAGAACAGGGCCAGGCCGCCGGCGTCGAAGATCAGCAGCGGTCTGGAGTATCGCTCGACACCGCTGGCGAGGAAGAACACCAGCACCGCAGCCGCGACGGGCGCCGCCAGATGCACCGGTTCGGCGAACGCCGTCGGCGGAACGCCGATGATGAGGTCGCGGATCACTCCGCCGCCGAGACCGGTCAGGCTGCCCAGCAACAGAGAGCCGACGATGTCGTAGCCGCGCTGCGCGGCCAGCAGCGAGCCGGAGATCGCGAAGAAGAACGTGCCGAGCAGGTCGAGCGTGAGCGCCCAGTTCATGCGCGCGCGCCGAAGTCTGCCGAGAACCGCATGAGGCAAGGATGCCGCACCACGAAGAGCTCACACTTGGGGCGCGCCGCGCAGCTGCTCCGGCCTGCGCGTAAGGTCTCCGGGCACACGAATGCGGCCGTCAGCTTCCCTCGAGGCTGACGACCGCATCGTGCGGTGCCGTGACTCCCCAGCCCAGCACCCGAGCCAGCCTCACTCAGCCGGCGGCATAAGGACCGAATCGATCAGGTACACCGTCGCGTTGGCAGTCTGGACGCCACCGCAGATCACGTTGGCATCGTTGACCATCCACATGTCGCCCTCGCCGGTGACCTCGAGGTCGGCGCCCTGCACAGTGGTGTGCATGCCGGCGATGTCGGCGGGCTCGATCTGACCGGGAACCACGTGGTAGGTGAGGATCGACGACAGCATCTCGGAGTCGGTCTTCAGGGTCTCGATCGTGGCCGCGTCGATCTTGGCGAAGGCGTCGTCCACCGGTGCGAACACCGTGAACTCGTCACCGTTGAGCGTGTCGACGAGGTTGACGTCGGGGTTGAGCTCACCGCTGACGGCCGAGACCAGCGTCGTGAGAATGGGGTTGTTGGATGCCGCGACCGCCACAGGATCCTGCGACATTCCCTGGATGGAACCTGCGCCGTCCGGGACCTGCTCGGCGTAGGCCTCACAGCCGGGGCCGACGAGGTTCGCGGCCGGGTCCATCGTCTCGGGCGCGGCCTCCGACGTCTCGGGCGTGCTCGGCTCGGCCGGCTCTTCGGCCGTGTCGGTGCCCATGGAGCAGCCGGCCAGCACGAGAACACTCGCGAATCCGAGCGTCAGTGCTGCGGTCATCTTCTTCTTGGTGCTGAACATCTCTACCTCCGGGGTTCGGAGCCGCGACATCTCCGCGGCGTTGACTGATGTTCGGAACCCGGCGCGGATCGGATGGGAGGAATCTCAGAATTCTTCAGGTCAATCCGGAAGCGTCCTCGCGCCGAAGAACTCGCAACAGAAGCGAGGAGCTCATGGACCTGATACTCATCGGCCTGCTGGGAGGGCTCATCACCGGCATCTCGCCGTGCATCCTGCCCGTCCTGCCGGTCATCTTCCTGACCGGAGGCGCGCAGTCCGCCCGTTTCGAGGGCGACGGGGACGTGATTCCCGCGCGGCGCAGCCGCCCGTACCTCGTCATCGCCGGCCTCGTCCTCAGCTTCACGCTGGTCACGCTCGTAGGGTCGCTCATCCTCGGACTCCTCGGCCTCCCGCAGGACGTGCTGCGCTGGGCCGGGATCGTCGTGCTGATCATCATCGGCATCGGCCTGCTCATCCCGCGGTTCGAGCAGCTGCTCGAGAAGCCGTTCCAGTGGCTGCCGCGCAAAGAGGTGAAGAACCGCGGGAGCGGCTTCGGCGTCGGCCTCGCGCTCGGCGCGGTATTCGTGCCGTGCGCCGGCCCCGTGCTCGCCGCGATCATCGTCGCGGGTTCGACCGGGCAGATCGGGCCAGGAACCGTCCTGCTGACCGTGTCGTTCTCCATCGGCGTGGCGATTCCGCTCCTCGCCTTCGCGCTCGCCGGCCGGGGCGTCGTGAACCGCATCCGTGCCTTCCGCACCCGCGAGCGCGGACTGCGCATCGCTGCGGGAATCGCGATGCTGGCGCTCGCCGTGGGTCTCGTCTTCAACGTGCCGCAGGCGTTGCAGCGGCTGCTGCCCGACTACACCGCGCCGCTGCAGCAGGAGCTCACCGAGAACGAGGCCGCAGAGGAGGCCCTCGGCCTGGGCGGTCTCGTCACGGACGAGAACCGCCAACTCGACAACTGCACGAACGGCGCTGAGGAGCTCGAATCCTGCGGCACCGCACCGTCGATCCGCGGAATCGAGCAGTGGCTGAACACCCCGGACGGCGAGGCGATCGACCTGGAAGACCTCCGGGGCCAGGTCGTGCTCATCGATTTCTGGGCGTACTCGTGCATCAACTGCCAGCGGTCGATCCCGCACGTCGTCGGCTGGGATGAGACCTATCGCGACGCAGGGCTGCAGGTCATCGGCATCCACTCGCCGGAGTACGCGTTCGAGAAGGATGCCGGAAACGTCGCGGCCGGCATCCGCGATTTCGGGATCGAGTATCCCGTGGCACTCGACAACAGCCTCTCGACCTGGACCAACTACCGGAACCGCTACTGGCCGGCGCACTACCTGATCGACGCTGAGGGGACCGTGCGGCACATCTCGTTCGGGGAGGGCAACTACGAGGCCACCGAGAAGATGATCCGCGAGCTGCTGGAGGATGCCGATCCCGATGTCCGGCTCCCCGCGGAGTCCGGTGTCGCGGACGAGACGCCGGAGCTCGGCTCCACGACGCCCGAGACGTTCCTGGGCTCATCGAAGGACGTGAACTACGGCGGCGAGGATTCTTACCGCGCAGGTCGGGCGACGTTCGAGTTCCCGCGCGAGCAGGATGCCGACACCTTTGCGCTGGAGGGCGATTGGGAGATCGCCACGCAGTACGCGACTCCCACCGCAGAGGGCGCCGAGGTCCGGCTGAGCTATCGGGCATCCGAGGTGCGGATGGTGCTCGCGGGAGCCGGCGAGATCACCGTGCACACGCCGGACGGCGAGAGCCGGACGATCGAGGTCGACGGAACGCCGCGCTCGTACCAGCTCCTGAAGGGGGCGGCGGGATCGGGCGAGCTGACGGTGGAGATCCCGCCGGGCGTGCAGGCATACTCCTTCACCTTCGGATGACCCGCCTGGCGGCGCGTGAGTGCGGATGAGGGGAGCGGATGCGGCATGCTTGTCGAGATGGTCATCGACGGTGTGGAGACGCCGGAGGACGGCACGGCGGGAGATCGCGTCGCCGAACTCCTCGTCCGCGTGGCCGGTGGAGATCAGGCGTCGTTCGCCGAACTCTACGATCTGCTCTCCTCCCGTGTCTTCGGGCTCATCCTGCGCGTGCTCGTCAATCGTTCGCAGAGCGAAGAGGTGCTCCAGGAGGTCTTCCTGGAGATCTGGCAATCCGCTTCGCGGTTCGCTCCGAACAGAGGACAGGGACGCACCTGGGTTCTCACGATCGCCCACCGCCGCGCGGTCGATCGTGTGAGGGCGTCGCAGTCCAGCACGGATCGGGACGTCCGTGCCGGGATTCGCGACATCGGCGTCGCCCACGACAGCGTCGCCGAGCAGGTGGAGCTGAGCATCGAGGGCGAACGAGTCGTGGCGGCACTGGGTACGCTGCCCGATCCGCAGCGTGAGGCGCTCGTCCTGTCGTACTACGGCGGTTACAGTCAGAGCGAGATCGCCGTGCTGATCGGCGCGCCGCTGGGAACGGTCAAGACGAGGATGCGAGACGGACTCTCGCGCCTGAGGAACGAGATGGGGGTGAACGCATGAACGAGAAGGAATTCGCCGAGCTCGCGGCAGGGCACGCCCTGGGCGCGCTGTCGGATGCCGATGAACGGCGCTTCGCGGACGCCCTCGCCGCGCACCCCGAGTGGCGCGCGCTCGCCGAGTACGACGCGGAGACCGCTTCGCTGCTCGCGGATGCCGTCGCCCCTGTCGCGCCGCCGGCAGATATCCGCGACGCCCTGCTCGCTCAGATCGCGCAGACCCCGCAGTCGGATGCTGTCGCGCCGAGCGCGCGAGGTGCCGAACGCCACGGCGAACACCACGAGGACGAACGCCACGACGGCGCTGCGGCCCGGCCGCGGCGCTGGAGCCGCGGCCTGTTCGCGCTCGCGGCATCGGTGGTGCTGATCGTCGGACTCGGCATCGGTGCGGCCATCCTCGTCCCGCAGCTCACGCAGCCGGCATCCGTCGTCGCGCTCGAGAAGATCGAAGCCGCGTCGGATGCGCAGCAGTCGACCGTGCGGCTGGACGACGGCGCGCAGGCGACGGCCCACTGGTCGGCGTCGGTCGGCAGCGCCGTATTGGTCACGGAAGGGCTCGAGGGTCTCGACGCGGACCGGACGTATCAGCTCTGGCTCGTCCGCGGGAAGGACGCACTGCCCGCCGGTCTCTTCGAGACGGAATCCGGCGAGGCGACGGCGCTCCTGGACGGCTCTATGCACGAGGGCGATGTGATCGCCGTCACGGTCGAGCAGGCGGGCGGATCTCCGACCGGACTGCCCACGACCGAGCCGATCATCGCGATCCCCACCGCCTGAGCGCGAGTACCCTGGACGGATGCCCGAGCAGTTCCACCGCCCCGTCCGCCGTCCCTCCGCGGCATTCGACAACCTCGTCGGCACCGCCGACTCGGCTGAGGCCGTCCGGGTCGCGCACGCCACGGCATCCGCTCTGCTCACGCGGGCGCGCGCCGACGAGAGCGGCGCGAGCGCCGAGCGTCTGATCGCCTTCACTGCGGAGCACGGCATCGACGACATCGCCGAGCTGTGGGCCACGGCACCCGCCGTGTCGCTGCCCGGCGCGCTGTGGCGGCTGTACCTGCTGCAGCTCGCGATCCACAGCGATCCGCAGACCTCCGCACTGCTGTACGAGCGCGGACGGATCGAGCTCGCGTCCGTGGACCCTGTCGTCGCAGGGGCGCCCGTGCCGGCGAGCCCGGAGGAGCTGGTGGCCCTGATCGACACGATCATGCGGGGAGTCTTCCGCGGCGACTTCTCGGTCGCACTCGAGCGTGCCGCGGCGTTCTGCAGGGTGCAGGTGTCGGGGGCGACGCACGTGGCGGACGACTACGAGAGCACCGAGGCGGAGCGCGCTTCGGAGCTGACGACGAGGGCTCGGCGGCTGCACGCCTATGCGAACGATCTGAGCGCGGCGGCGGGACTGTGGCGCGTCGGTGGGCTGAACTGACCTGGACGCAGGTGCGGCACGTGCCGGACATGAAAGGACCGGGCCGCAAGAACGCCTCTCGGCGGAAGGCCGCTCGCAGCGGCAGAAGTTGGAGCCCGGGGTTATGCGGCCCGGCCATTCAAGTGTAACGTCCTCGTGCCTCAGGTATTCCTGAGCATCGAGTGTCGATCGCCTGGTCGTAGGGTGATCTCATGGCACAGCGTTTCGCCCTGATCATCGACCCCGTGGAGGCCTCCGAGCAGCGCGCGGACTTCTCCGACACGTTCACGGTCGTGGATGCTGCCGCGCCGGCGCTCAGCGTCGGGGAGCTGAGCACGCAGCGCGGCGACGGCGTGTTCGAGTCGATCGGCGTGATCGATCGCCATGCGCAGGAGGTCATGCCGCACCTGGAGCGCCTGGCGAACTCCGCGCGGATCTGCGACCTCCCGGCTCCGAACCAGGAGCAGTGGCGGCAGGCGGTGGCTGTGGCTGCCGCTGAGTGCCCGGCGGGCGAGGCGGTCATCAAGCTGATCCTCAGCAGGGGAGTGGAGCACGGGCCGACACCGACCGCCTGGGTGACGGCGGCGCCGGCATCCGATTTCTCGAACGTGCGCCGGGACGGCGTGAAGGTCGTGACCCTCGACCGGGGCTACTCGCTCGACGTCGCCGAACATGCGCCCTGGCTGCTGCTGGGCGCGAAGACGCTGTCGTACGCCGTGAACATGGCGGCGCTGCGCGAGGCGCACCGCCGCGGCGCCGATGACGCGATCTTCCTCTCCAGCGACGGATTCGTGCTCGAGGCGCCGACAGCGTCGCTCATCCTCCGGTTCGGCGACCGCTTCGTCACTCCCGCACCGACCGGCGGCATCCTGCACGGCACGACCCAGTTGAGCGTGTTCGAGTATCTGTCCGAGCGGGGCCTCCAGGTGGGGTACGAGCGGATCCCGGCGACGGATCTGCCTCGCGCCGACGCCGCGTGGCTGGTGTCGAGCGTCCGCCTGGCCGTCCCCATCACCGCCGTCGACGCCCACACCCTCCCCGTCGCCCCTGCTCTGACCACCGACCTGAACCACTACCTCCTCAGCCCGCGCGACTGACCGCCCGCCGCCCCGCTGTGCACAACTTCGGATGACCGCAGCGACTCGCCGTCACCCGAGTGGCTGCAGCGGCGTGTCGGTGCTCCGGTCCGAAGTTGTGCACGGCTCACACGGCAGCGCGGCTGGTCAGAGCCGCCACGATCGCGCGCTCGACGGCCTCCCAGTCGTGGATGATCATCGCGTAGTCGAACCGCAGGGTCGTGTATCCCCACATGGCGGAGTTGGCGTCCCTGGTCAGATCCTTGTGTCTGTGGCCTTCATCGTCATGGTTGGCCTTGCCGTCGGCCTCGATGATGAGCCAGCCGTCGATGAGCAGATCGACCTTGCCGGTGCCGAAGATCCACACCTGGCATTGCACATCCCAACCTTGATGTCTGGTTCGCAGCCTGATCAACGACTCCAGTCCGCTGTCAGCATCATCGCGGGAGAAGTCGACGAGGTCGCGACCACGACGATCGATCGACCGACGCAAGCGGCGGATGGCGGCACCCGAGAGCAGTCCCTTCCGTCGAGCGGATTCCAGTGCGACGAAGAACGACTCTTCGCCGCGGCATCCGTAGATCTGGAGGAGCACTCGTTCGACGGCCGGAGGGCCGAACGCCGAGTTGCTGTCGGCGTGGTCCCAGTGCGGCGTGCAATCGCAATCCGGTTCCACGTGCGGATACTGGTGGCGGTCCGAGCGCATCCAGACGTGTACGCCGTCGACGTCATCCAGAACCCAGAGTCCCAGATGCCGTGCGGCCGTCTCACACGCGAGCGAGCCGCCGTGCGCTGCCGCATCCACGGCGTCGGGGCATGCATCGACGCCCGCATAGACGCCGCGGCGCACGCGTCGCAGGATTCCGACGGCGAACTCCGCCTCGATCTGACGACGGCTCCGGTCGGCACGCAGCTCTGCGTATGTCCAGATCGCCGGCACCGATGTCTCGCACATGACTCAGAGCCTGCGGCATCCGCCGGGACCTTCAGGCCCTCGTTCCCACGTCCTGTGGATCATCCGCCGTTCGCCGGACCTGTGGAGAGCGACTCACTCCGGGCATAACTTCGGAGCCCAACTCCGACACTCCGCGCATCGGAAGGGTTGCACGGCGTGTCGGTCGCGGCATCCGAAGTTGTGCACAGAGCGAGCGCACGCGAGCGCGCGGCTCAGCCGAAGCGGCCGGAGACGTAGTCCTCGGTCGCCTGCACCGACGGGGTGGTGAAGATGGCCGCGGTGTCGTCGTACTCGATGAGCTTGCCCGGCTTGCCGGTGCCGGCGATGTTGAAGAACGCGGTCCTGTCCGACACCCGGCTGGCCTGCTGCATGTTGTGCGTCACGATCACGACCGTGTACTCGTTCTTCAGTTCGCCGATCAGCTCCTCGATCGCGTAGGTCGAGATCGGGTCGAGCGCGGAGCACGGCTCGTCCATCAGGATGACCTGGGGCTCGACGGCGATCGCACGCGCGATGCACAGACGCTGCTGCTGTCCGCCGGAGAGTCCGGAGCCGGGGCGGTCGAGGCGATCCTTGACTTCGTTCCAGAGGTTCGCGCCGGTGAGAGCGCGTTCGACGAGAGCATCCTGATCCGAGCGCGACATGCGGGAGTTGTTCAGCTTCACGCCCGCCAGCACGTTCTCCTTGATCGACATGGTCGGGAACGGGTTCGGGCGCTGGAACACCATGCCCACCTGCCGGCGCACGAGCACCGGGTCGACGCCCGGGCCGTACAGGTCCTTGCCGTCGAGGAGCACTTCGCCCTGAACGCGTGCGCCGGGGATCACCTCGTGCATGCGGTTCAGAGTGCGCAGGAAGGTCGACTTGCCGCAGCCGGAGGGGCCGATGAACGCCGTCACGCTGCGCGGCTGGATGTCGAGGGAGACGCCCTCTACGGCGAGGAAGTCGCCGTAGTAGACGTTGAGGTCGTTGACTTCGATGCTCTTGGACATTCGGGATTCCTTCGGGTAACGGCTCAGCGGCCGGAGGTCTTCGGGGCGAACCACTTCGCGATCAGACGCGCGAGCAGGTTCAGGACCATGACGATCAGGATCAGGGTGAGCGCGGACGCCCAGGCGCGATCGAGCGCGGCCTCGGGGTTCGTGCCCTGGTTCATGTACTGGTTGTAGGCGAACACGGGCAGCGTCATCATCTGACCGTTGAAGATGTTCGTGTTCATGCTCAGCGTGAATCCGGCGGTCAGCAGCAGGGGAGCGGTCTCGCCGATGACGCGCGAGATCGACAGCATCACCGAGGTCATGATCCCGGCGATCGACGTCGGCAGCACGACCTTGAGGATCGTCAGCCACTTCGGCACGCCGAGCGCATATGCGGCCTCGCGCAGCTCGTTCGGAACGATGCGCAGCAGCTCCTCGCTGCCGCGCACGACGACCGGCGTCATGAGCACCGCCAGCGCGAGAGCACCCATGATGCCCATCGAGATGCCCGGTCGGATGAGCAGCGAGAACACGGCGTAGATGAACAGACCGGCGACGATCGAGGGGATGCCGGTCATGACGTCGACGAAGAACGTGATGCCCTTGGCGAGCTTGCCGCGGCCGTACTCCACCAGGTAGATCGAGGTCATCAGGCCGATCGGCACCGAGATGACCGCGGCCGTGAGCGTGACCAGGACGGTGCCCCAGATCGCGTGCACGATGCCGCCGCCCTCGCCGACGATGTTGCGCATCGAGAAGCTGAAGAACTCGGCGTCGAATCGGTGGATGCCGTTGACTGCGACGGTCCACAGCAGTGAGACGAGCGGCATCAGGGCGATGAGGAACGCCGTCGCCACCAGAGCCGTCATCAGCCGGTCGACGGCCTTGCGCCGGCTCTCCGCGATCGCGGAGATGACGGTGATCAGCACCATGTAGAGCAGGATGCCGACGATCGACGCCCCCACGATGTTGAAGTCGACGAGATCCTCGCCGATGCTCGTGACGGCGAAGACCGCGTACGAGATCGCGAAGGATGCCAGCAGCAGGGCCCATGGCGCCCACTTGGGCAGCTTCCCTGAGGTCAGGGACGGGGCGGGCGAAGTGAGAACGGTCATGTCAGTTCGCCCCCGAGAACTCGGCGCGACGCGCGACGATCCAGCGCGCCAGCGCATTGACCGCGAAGGTCACGACGAACAGGATGAGGCCGGTCGCGACGAGCGTGTTGACTCCGGTGCCGTGCGCTTCGGGGAAGGCGAGCGCGATGTTCGCGGGAATCGGCGTGGGGTTCGTGGCGGTGAGCACCAGGAAGCTCACCACGGCGGACGGAGAGAGCACCATCGTGACGGCCATCGTCTCGCCGAGGGCGCGGCCGAGGGCGAGCATCGCCGCGGAGACCATGCCGCCGCGGGCGAAGGGCAGCACGGCCATGCGCACCATCTCCCAGCGCGTGGCGCCGAGGGCGAGCGCCGCCTCTTCGTGAAGCTTCGGCGTCTGCAGGAAGACCTCGCGGCAGATCGCCGTCATGATCGGGATGCACATGACGGCGAGCACGAGGGCGGCGGTCATGATCGTCTTGCCGGTCGAGGAGACCTGCCCCTGGAAGAACGGGATCCAGTCCGCGTTCTCGTTCAGCCACGCGTAGATCGGCTGCAGGAGCGGGGCGAGCACCAGGCCGCCCCACAGGCCGAAGACCACCGAGGGGACCGCGGCGAGCAGATCGATGATGTACCCGAGGAACGAGGCGAGCCTGCGCGGTGCGTAGTGGGAGATGAACAGCGCGATGCCGATGGAGATCGGGGCGGCGATGACCAGCGCCATGAATGAGGCCCACAGCGTGCCGAACACGAGCGGCCAGACGTAGGTCCAGAACGACTCGCCGTTCAGGATGTGGTTGTCGCTCGTGTCGAGCTGGAACGCCGGGACGCTCTGGATGACGAGGAACGTGGCGACCGCCGCGAGCACGATGAGGATGACGATGCCGGCGCCGAGAGCGGTGCCGGAGAAGACGCGGTCGCCCAGTCGCTGTTTGGCCTTGATCGGTGCGGGCGGCGCTTGTGACGCCTGCTCGGTCGGTGCCTGTTCGGTCGTGGTCATGATCTCCCTGTTTCGGGCCGAGGAGTCGGGTGGAACGGTTTCTGACTCGTCGATGCCCCCGCGCCCGTCAGGACGCGAGGGCATCGACGTCAGAGATCAGCCATCTGGCTGGTCTCAGCCGACCTGGATGAGGTCGATGGCGGCATTGACCTTCTCGCGCAGGCCGTCCGAGATGGGCGCGTTGCCGGCGTTCTCCGCGGCCGCGTCCTGGCCCTCGGCGCTGGCGACGTAGGTGAAGTACTCCTTGACGAGTTCGGCGACGCTCGCGTCCTCGTACTGCTCGCAGCCGATCAGGTAGCTGACCAGGGCGATCGGGTAGGCGCCGTCTGCGGCGGCAGCGGGATCGACGTCGAACGCGAGGTCGCCCTCGCCGCGGCCGTCCTCGAGCGTTGCGCCCTCGACGAGCTGCGACGCGGCCTCGGCCGAGTACGGGACGAACTCGCCGCCGACGCCGACGTGCACCTGGCCGAGGTCACCGACCTGCGAGGCGTCGGCGAAGCCGATCGCGCCGTTGCCTGCGGTGATGGCCTGGACGACACCGGACGTGCCCTGAGCGGCTTCGCCGCCCTGGATGGGCCACTCGTCCGAGACCTCGTAGGTCCAGATCTCGGGGGCGGTCGCCGCGAGGTAGTTGGTGAAGGTCTCCTGCGTGCCGGACGGGTCCGAGCGGTGGACCGGCGAGATCGCCAGGTCGGGGAGCGTGGCGTCGGGGTTGAGCGTCGCGATCGCGGAGTCGTTCCAGTTGGTGATCGTGCCGGCGAAGATGCTCGCGATGGTGGCGGCATCCAGGTTCAGCGTGTCGACGCCCTCGAGGTTGAACGCCACGGCGACCGGCGAGATGTACACGGGAATCTCGACGATGTCGTCGGTGGTGCAGGCGCCGAAGCCGCCTGCGGCGATCTCATCGGCGTTGAACGCGCGGTCGGAGCCGATGAAGTTGCTGCCGCCCTCGAGGAAGTTCTCACGGCCCGTGCCGGAGCCGGTCGGCTCGTAGTTGATGGTCACGTCGGGGTTGGCAGTCTGGAACCCGGCGACCCAGGCCTCCTGCGCGGCAGTCTGCGACGACGCACCGGTGGCGTCGAGCGTGCCGGACAGGGTGGACGTGGTGGGCTCCTCGGAGGAGCCGCCGGCGCCGCCTTCGTTTGCGGCACAGCCGGCGAGAGCGAGAGCGGCGACGGCGCCGATGGCGCCGATTCGAGCGATTCGGGAGATCTTCACTGTGGATCCTTCGATCGTGGTTTGGGTTCGGGCCCGGTGCAGGGCACACAGTGACGCTAAGCGCGGCGGTTAACGAGAATCGCCCCCGCAGGTAAACGGCAGGTGAACGGGAACCGTCCCCTTGGATGCCTCAGGAACGCGAGCGGGGTCAGACCTTGGGGACGTGCGTCTCGATCGAGATGATTCCGGACCCCGGATTGGTCGCCGACAGATGCACGACGGAGAATGCGCCGACCTCGAGAGCGGACGCGCTGCCGAGGTACGAGCCGTGCATCGTCCCGGTGGCGAGCGCGAGCTCGGACAGGATGCCGGGGAGAACCGGCCCATGGCTGCAGATGACCGCCGGCTTGCCGGAGCGCACGCGCTTTCCCACGACGGTCCGCTCATCGGAGGCGCCGTCCTCCCAGGCATCCTGACTGACCAGCGCGGTCTCGACCGGCGTGCGTCCGAGGGCACGTGCGAGCGGGGTGACGGTCTGCACGCAGCGGACCGCATCGCTGGTGATGATCTTCCGGATGCCGAACGCGCGCAGCGGCGCGACGATCGCATCGGCCTGCCGGAGCCCGCGCGCGGTGAGCGGACGCGTGGCATCCGAGCCGTTCCAGTCGGTCCGGGACACGGCCTTCCCGTGTCGCAGCGCCACGATCGGGAACGTGCGCAGCACCCCGTCGCCGACGAGCCTCTCGAACTCGTCGAGGATCTCCAGATCGACGGGATAGCTGAGGTTCTTGCGCGCCTTCTTCAGGCTCACCCACTCCAGCGCTGCGATCTCGCGGTTGGGCACGAACGCGGATTTGCGGATCGCGTCGTCGGTCGCCTCGGCCGCCCAGTAGTGCACGATCTTCTGCCTCTTGGGGCGCATGAAGTAGCGGCTGACGCCGACGGGCACCCCGAGATTCACCCGGATGCCGGTCTCCTCGTGAACCTCGCGCACCGCGGTCTGTGCGAGCATCTCGCCAGGGTCGACCTTGCCCTTGGGCAGGGTGACGTCGCGGTACTTGGTGCGGTGGATGAGGAGGATCCGCAGTTTGCCCTCGGCGATCCGCCACACGACGGCGCCGGCGGCGTACACCGCCTTGTCATCGTGCACGACGTCGACAGCTTCCTGCGTCATCGCACCGACCGCGAACGGCGCCGGCGGCGTACCTGGTTCATGGTCCGATCCTGCAGATCCACGAGCGGCTTGCCATCGGCGTCGACGGAGTGACGCTCCCAGACGCCGCCGGCACCGAGATGCCAGCTGCTCGTCCCGTCGTCCATGGCCAGGTCGAAGAAGTCGAGCAGCTCCTTGACATGTCGTTCGTCCGTGACCCGCACCAGAGCCTCGACGCGGCGGTCGAGGTTGCGGTGCATCATGTCGGCGCTGCCGATGAACACCTGCGGGTCGCCGTCGTTCTCGAAGGTGAAGATCCGGGAGTGTTCGAGATAGCGGCCCAGGATGCTGCGGACCGTGATGTTGTCGCTCACGCCGGGTAGGTCGGTCTTGATGCTGCAGATGCCGCGCACCCAGATGTCGACCTTCACACCCGCCTGGCTGGCGCGGTAGAGGGCGTCGATGATCTCCTCGTCGACCATCGAGTTCACCTTGATGCGGATGTGCGCTGGGCGACCGGCCTCTGCGATCTTGCGCTCGGCGTTGATGAGGCGCAGCAGCCCCTTGCGCAGGTGCAGCGGCGCGACCAGCAGACGCTTGAACTTCTTCTCGATCGCATAGCCGGACAGCTCGTTGAACAGGCGGGTGAGGTCCTTGCCGACCTGCGCGTCTGCGGTGAACAGACCGAAGTCCTCGTACACGCGGCTGGTCTTGGGGTTGTAGTTGCCCGTGCCGACGTGCGAGTAGTGGCGCAGCATCCCCTCCTCCTCGCGGATGACGAGGGCGAGCTTGCAGTGCGTCTTGAGCCCCACCAGGCCGTACACGACGTGCACGCCGGCCTTCTCGAGCTTGCGCGCCCAGACGATGTTGTTCGCCTCGTCGAAACGCGCCTTCACCTCGACCAGCGCGAGGACCTGTTTGCCCGCCTCCGCCGCGTCGATCAGCGCCTGGACCACGGGGCTGTCGCCCGAGGTGCGGTACAGGGTCTGCTTGATCGCGAGCACGTGCGGGTCGCGCGCGGCCTGCTCGAGGAACGCCTGAACGCTCGTCGCGAAGGACTCGTAGGGGTGGTGCACCAGCACGTCGTTCTTGCGGATCGCCGCGAAGATGTCGGCCCTGCTGCTCGAACCGGTCGGCTGGAAGGCGACCGCGGTGGTCGGCAGGTGCGGGGGATAACGCAGATCGGGGCGGTTCACCTTCGACAGGGAGAACAGGCCCCGCAGATCCAGCGGGCTCGGCAGCCGGTACACCTCCTGATCGGTGATGTCGAGCTCTTTGATGAGCAGATCCAGGGTGACGTCATCCATGTCGTCGGCGATCTCGAGGCGGATCGGCGGGCCGAACCTTCTCCGCAGCAGCTCGGCCTCGAGCGCCTGGATGAGGTTCTCGCTCTCGTCCTCCTCGATCTCGACGTCTTCGTTGCGGGTCAGGCGGAACGCGTGATGATCGAGCACTTCCATTCCAGGGAAGAGGTCGTCCAGGTGGTTCGAGATCAGGTCCTCGAGCGGCAGGTAGCGCACGATCTCGCTGGTCCCCGGCACCGCAACGAGCCGCGGCAGCATCGGCGGCACCTTCAGACGCGCGAACTCCTGCCGGCCGGTGCGGGCGTTGCGGATGCGGATCGCGAGGTTCAGCGAGAGGCCGGAGATGTACGGGAAGGGGTGCGCGGGGTCGACGGCGAGCGGCATGAGCACGGGGAACACGTGCAGCTGGAAGTACTCGGTCAGAGCGGCCTGCTCCGATTCGCCGAGCTGATCCCAGTCGGTGATCTCGATGCCGGCGTCGGCGAGTGCAGGACGCACCAGATCGGTCCAGGCCTGCGCGTGCCGCAGCTGCAGGGCGTGCGCCTCGCGCGAGATGTCTGCGAGCACGTCCGATGGCGCGCGACCCACATTGGTCGGCACGGCGAGGCCGGTGACGATGCGGCGCTTGAGGCCTGCCACTCGGACCATGAAGAACTCGTCGAGATTGCTGGCGAAGATCGCCAGGAAGTTCGATCGCTCCAGCTCCGGCAGCGTCGGATCCTCGGCCAGTTCGAGCACGCGCTGGTTGAACGCCAGCCAGCTGATCTCCCGGTCGTGATACCGGTGATCGGGCAGCAGCGAGTCGGGGGCCTCGACGGCGTCGAAGTCGTCGTCCTCTGCATCGCCAAGGCCGGCGTCGGTGATTGCGGCATCGATCATGGAGTACATCTTCGCACCGCAGGATGACGCGTGCATGAACGAAGTGGGAGCATCAGTGCTCCACTGCGGCGAGCTGCTCTTCGTCGTAGACGTTGAACCGGTATCCGACGTTGCGCACGGTCCCGATGATCTGCTCCTGATCGCCGAGCTTGGCGCGCAGACGCCGCACGTGCACGTCGACCGTGCGGGTGCCGCCGAAGTAGTCGTAGCCCCACACCTCGCTGAGCAGCTGCTCGCGGGTGAACACCCGAGAGGGGTGGGTCGCCAGGAAGTGCAGCAGCTGGAACTCCTTGTAGGTCAGATCCAGCGGACGGCCGTGCAGCTTCGCCGAGTAGGACTGCTCGTCGATCGTGATCCCGGATGCCTGCACCCGAGTGGGCGCGGCGGTCGACTCGGCGCGCGCGATGGCCAGGCGGATCCGTGCGTCGGTCTCGGCCGGACCCGCATCGGAGAGGAGCACGTCGTCGATTCCCCAGTCGCCGGACACCGCGGTCATGCCGCCCTCGGTCACCACCAGCAGGAGCGGCGAATCCTGTCCGGTGGTGCGCAGCAGCTTGCACAACGACTTGGCGCCTGCGAGGTCGAGCCGGGCGTCGATGATGACGACGTCGCACTCGGGGGCGGTGACCAGCTGGGCCGGTTCTGCGGGGATCTGACGCACCTGGTGGCTGAGAAGTTCCAGCGCGGGCAGCACCTGCTCGGTGGGAGCAGGAGTCAGAACCAGGATCGATGCCACACGCATTCCTTCCGGGCGTCGGGGTCGTCCGCCCTGAGCGGCGACCGGAGACGCCGTGGGGCAATGATACCGAGCGCGACGCGATGCTGTGACGCGGCAGACGACAGGCGCCGGTCTGATGCGTAACAATGGAGGCATGTCCGAACCGGCTCTGGCCCCACGCAACGCGCTCGTCGGCGTCGGCATCGTCTGGGCTGCGGCACTCGTCGCGTCCATCGCGATCGGACTGTTCGTCCCCGAAGACTGGCGTCTGCCGTGGCTGCTCGTCGGCGTGGGCGCTGCCGTGCTCGTGTCGTTCGCACTGCAGCTCTGGTACGGGCAGACGAAGGGCTTCATCTTCCGGGTCGCGATGAGCGGGATCGGCGCGCTGCTGCTGTTCGGGATCGTCTCGGCGGGCTTCGGCCTCGCCGCCCTGATCCCGGCGTGACGGCTCGCGCTGCCTGCGAACGGCCGGGGTAGAGTGGTGCCATGGACCTCGTCGCACTCGAATTCTTCTTCATCGGTCTGCTCGGCCTCGCGAGTCTTGCGATCGCGTTCGTCGCCGGCACCGTGCTGTGGAACCTGTTCCGCGGCCAGCGCTGATCCCAGCGCCCTGACGGCATAGCAGCATGCTCGAGCTCCCCACCGATCTCCCCGCCGATCTCGCACCGCTGAGCTGGCTCATCGGCGTGTGGGAGGGCACCGGTGTCATCGAGTACACCGCCGGCGACCACCGTTTCCAAGGCGAGTTCACGCATCGCGTGAGCTTCAGCCACGACGGTGCCGGCTATCTGAACTACGCCGCGACCGGCTGGATGGCCGCCGCGGAAGGCGAGGCATCCATCCCTCTCGTCGCGGAGACCGGGTTCTGGCGGCTGTCGCGCCCGGCCACGGCATCCGACCCGGGGCCGGCGCTGCTGCCGCCCACCGAGCCGGCTGCAGAGCGCACCGTCGACGATGTCGAGGAGCTGCGCGCGGCATCCGGCGGGTTCCCGATCGAGGTCTCGCTCGCGCACTCCGATGGCGCACTCGAGCTCTACCTCGGAGAGATCAACGGCCCGCGCATCGACATCGCGACCGATACCATCGTCCGCGGCGCAGGCGGCAAGTCCTACGGAGCGGCGAGCCGCATGTACGGGCTGGTCGACGGACACCTGCTGTGGGCGTGGGACATCGCGGCGCTCGGTGCGGAGATGTCGTCGCATGCCTCCGCACGTCTGGCGCGGGTCTGACCGTGTCAGCCCTCAGTGACGCGTTCGCCGCTCGGCCGGGAGCGGTCGTCGACGACGGCCTGATCTCCCACTTCGGCGACCCGATGCGCGAACAGCGCGCGCTCGCCGCCGGTACCGCAGCAGCCCCCCTCGCCGATCGCGTCGTGATCGAGGTCGCGGGGGAGGACCGGCTCAGCTGGCTGGACTCGATCACCTCGCAGGCGGTTTCCGGGCTCCGCGCCGGCGACAGCTCCGAACTGCTCGTCCTCGATCCTCAGGGACGCGTGGAGCATGCCGCGGGTGTGCTCGAGGATGGGTCGTCGGTGTGGCTCATCGCGGATGCCGCCGACGCCGAACCGCTCGCCACCTGGCTGCAGCGCATGGTCTTCCGCTCGCGGGTGACCGTCGCCGTTCGCAGCGATCTGGAGCTGGTCGGCTTCTTCGCCGGCGGGGACGCCGAGACCGCAGTGCGCGCGATCGCCGCCGCGCCGCACGGGGCGCCGCTGGTGTGGTCCGACCCGTGGACGGCCGTCCAGGCCGGTGGATACCAGTACTCGCTCATTGCCGATCACCCCTCGGCGGACTACGCATGGCGGGTCGCGATCGTCGAGGCGGATGCCGCGGCACCCGCCGAGCTCGAAGCCGCCGGCGTCCTCGCCGCCGAGTCGCTGCGCATCGCAGCCTGGCGGCCCCGCTGGTCCGGCGAGGTCGATGAGCGTTCGCTGCCGCACGAGTCGGACTGGATCCGCAGTGCCGTGCACCTGAGCAAGGGCTGCTACCGCGGCCAGGAGACCGTCGCGAAGGTGCACAATCTCGGGCACCCGCCGCGGCGTCTCGCAGCGCTCCACCTCGACGGGAGCGACGACGTCCTGCCGCCCGCCGGTGCCCCCGTGTTCGCCGGTGACGACGAGGTGGGTCATGTCACCTCGGTCGCACGCCACTTCGAGGACGGACCGATCGCGCTGGCGATCCTGTCGCGCAGGGCACCGATCGGGGATCTGGTCGTGCGCGCCGATGGAATCGACATCGCGGCCGCGCAGCAGGTGATCGTCCCGGCGGATGCCGGCGCCACCGCCGACGTGCCGCGCCTGACGCGGCTCTCCCGCCGTCCGGCCGGACAGGACCCGCGCAAGGCATAAGGGCCAGGTGGGGCACAGGCCTATCTCGGGGCGACCGACTCCCACGGAACGGTGAGCTCGCCCAATCGCCAGCGACCGCGGTTGCCGAGGACCGGCCGACCCTGGTCCTTCAGCGCCGTGACCGCGGCGAGAAACCGTTGCGTCGCCCCGAACGCCGACAGCGGTGCCGCACGATCCCACTCGCGGTCCAGCGCGACCAGCAGATCGTGGATGCCCTCGCCGGGGACGTTGCGGTGGATCAGCGCCTTCGGCAGTCGCTCCGCGACGATGCCCGGGCGCTCCAGCTCCGCCAGGCGCAGTGAGATCGTGAAGCGCATCGGCGTTCCGGTCGGTGCGACGTCGATCCAGCTCGCGATGCGGCCGATCTCGTCACAGGTGCCTTCGACCAGCATCCCGTCGGGCGCCAGGCGGGCCGTCATCGACCGCCACGCCGCGGGAACGTCGTCCTCGTCGTACTGGCGCAGCACGTTCATGGCGCGGATCACTGCTGGCCGCCGGTCGCCGGCGAGGGGCACCTCGAAGCCGCCGCGGGCGAATGACACGCGAAGGTCGGGCGGGAACGTCGTGCGGCCTGCGCGCACAGCGTCGAGCTGTGCGCGGGCGGCGATCACGCGTTCCGGATCCAGCTCGAAGCCCATCACCTCGACGTCGAGGCGGATCTTCGCGAGTCGCGCGGCGAGTTCGAAGGCGGTCACCCCGCTCGCGCCGTAGCCGAGGTCGATGACCAGTGGATCGGCCGCATCGCGGAAGGCGTCGCTCGCCGCGATCCAGCGGTCGTTGCGGCGGAGTCGGTTGGTCCCCGTGGTGCCCCTGGTGGGGCGGCCGAGAGGGGATGACGCCATGGCCCCATTGTCCCATCGTCCTAGACTGGGGTCATGACCCGCACTCTCATCCTGCTCCGCCACGGCCAGAGCGAGTGGAACGAACTGAACCTGTTCACCGGCTGGGTGGACGTCCGCCTCACCGAGCAGGGCAAGACGGAAGCACGCCGCGGCGGCGAGCTGATCGCCGAATCGGGTCTGCTGCCCGATGTGCTGCACACCTCGCTCCTCAGCCGCGCGATCCAGACCGCCGACATCGCCCTGGACTCCGCCGACCGGCTGTGGATCCCGGTCAAGCGCACCTGGCGTCTCAACGAGCGTCACTACGGCGCGCTGCAGGGCAAGGACAAGGCCCAGACCCTCGAGGAGTTCGGCCCAGAGCAGTTCCAGCTGTGGCGTCGTTCGTTCGACGTGCCGCCGCCGCTCCTCGACGATGACAGCGAGTTCAGCCAGGTGAACGACCCCCGCTACGCCGACATCGACGGCGAGGTGCCCCGCACCGAGTCGCTCAAGATCGTCATCGACCGCATGCTGCCGTACTGGGAGAGCGAGATCGTCCCCGACCTCGAGGCCGGCAAGACGGTTCTCGTCGCCGCGCACGGCAACTCGTTGCGCGGTCTGGTCAAGCACCTCGACGGCATCAGCGATGACGACATCGCAGCCCTCAACATCCCCACCGGCATCCCGCTGGTCTACGAGCTCGACGACAACAACGTGCCGACCGGTCCCGGCCGCTACCTCGACCCCGAGGCCGCAGCCGCCGGTGCCGCCGCGGTCGCATCGCAGGGCAAGAAGTAGCGCCGAGCCCCCGCTTTCACGCCGAGACCCCGTCGCGCTGACGTCAGCACGACGGGGTCTTGACGTGAAGAGGGGGTGTCAGGCCTCGTCCGGGTGCGCGGCAGGCTCGCTCAGGGCGGCCGCGGCGTGCGCCTCGGCCGCGAGGGCGATGTCCTCTTCGCCGGCAGCCCAGTCGCCGGTCGCGAGGTAGACGACCTTCTTCGCGATGGCGACGGCGTGGTCGGCGAAGCGCTCGTGGTAGCGGCTGGCCAGGGTCGCGTCGACGGTCGCCCCCGCCTCGCCCTTCCAGTTGTCGCTGAGCACCTTCTCGAAGACCTTGGCGTGCAGCTCGTCGATCTCGTCGTCAGCATTGCGGATGTCGTCGGCCAGCCGCAGATCCTGCGTGCGCAGCAGCGCCGACAGGGTGCGTGCGACCTCGACGTCGCGCTCGCCCATCTTCGAGAAGGTGCCCTTCAGGCCCTTCGGGATGGCGCGCTCGGGGAAGCGGAGGCGCGCGAGCTGCGCGATGTGCTCGGCCATGTCGCCCATGCGCTCCAGTGAGGCGCTGACGCGGAGGGCGAACACGACGATGCGCAGGTCACGTGCGACCGGCTGCTGGCGGGCGAGGACCTCGATGGCGAGTTCGTCGAGGCTGATGGTCAGCTCGTCGATGTGGGCGTCGTCGGCGATCACCTCTTCGGCCAGACCCACGTCGCTGTTCGCGAAGGCGCGGGTGGCCTTGTCGATGGCCACCGCGACGAGATCGGTGATCTCCACGAGGCGGGTCTGGATATCCTCGAGGGACTGATGGAAGACTTCGCGCATGAGCGTCGCAACCTTTCGTTCGGGGCTCGGGCCGCCCGGCCCGCCGATGGTGGCGCGGCACGGTTCGCACGCCCACCGAGATTGTGTTCGCCGAAGGTTAACAAATGGTGCCGGATAGGTGAATACTACTTCTTCGCCACCCGGGAAGCCCCGGATTCCGGCGTGAGACGAGGTGAACGAGCCCTACGCTGAGATCATGACCTCGCCGAACACCGCGCTCATCGCCCTGGCCGTCGGCCTGGTGATCGGCATCGGCCTCTCGGCGCTGGTCGCATGGGCGTACCGGGCGCGCGCGCGGGTCGTCGAAGCGGCGTCGTCGGTCGTTCCGCAGGGGACCGCGGATGTGCTCGACAGCATGGACGACGCAGCGTGCGTCGTCGATGCATCCGGACTGGTGCTGGCGATCTCGCATGCCGCCGCCCGGTTCGGCATCGGCGTAGGTTCGACCCTCGACAACCAGGAGCTGCGGCAGCTGGTGCGAACGGTGCGCTCGACGGGAGCGTCCGCCACAGAGACGATGCGCATCACCCGCTCGGGCGCAGCCCTCGACCCGCGCCTGGTGTCGGCGCGGGCGAGCGCGCTGGGCGGGCAGCTCACGCTGCTCATCATCCGTGACGTGACCGAGCAGGAGCGCCTGGACCAGGTGCGCCGCGACTTCGTCGCCAACACCAGCCACGAGCTCAAGACGCCGGTGGGCGCGGTGAGCCTGCTCGCCGAGGCGATCGAATCCGC
The DNA here is from genome assembly GCF_007988825.1 of Microbacterium aerolatum. GTDB lineage: Bacteria > Actinomycetota > Actinomycetes > Actinomycetales > Microbacteriaceae > Microbacterium > Microbacterium aerolatum. Next base: position 38,476 of record NZ_BJUW01000011.1, read on the forward strand.
CGCCGACGACCCGGCGCAGGTTCGGATCTTCGCCTCTCGCATCTCCGCGGAGGCCGCCCGTCTCGGGCAGCTCACCGGCAGGATCATGAGCCTGTCGCGGTTGCAGGCGGCCGACGGCATCACCGACTTCGACACCGTCGCGATCGACGAGGTCATCGCCTCATCCATCGAGGGGCACACGGTGCAGGCCGACTCCGCCGGCGTCGGACTCGCCCGCGGCGGCGACCGTGGCGCGTACGTGCGCGGAGACGCCCAGATCCTCATCGAGGCCGTCGGGAATCTCATCGCGAACGCGATCGTGTACTCGCCGAAGGGCTCGCGCGTCGGCGTGGGCGTGAAGGTGGATGCCGCGACCGTCGAGATCGCCGTGTCGGATCAGGGCATCGGGATCGCCGACGCCGACCGCGATCGCATCTTCGAGCGCTTCTACCGCGCGGATGAGGCGCGATCGCGCCGTACCGGAGGCACCGGGCTCGGACTGTCGATCGTCAAGCACGCGACGCAGCGGCACGGCGGCGAGGTGCGGGTCTGGTCCCGGCCCGGCCGCGGATCGACATTCACGATCGTTCTCCCGCGCCTCGACGTGCCGGTGCCGGAGACAGCCCGGAAGATCAAGAAGACGAAGCGCGCGCGGAAGGCCGACAAGGCCGCCGATCCCACGCGCATCCGAAACGGAGAGAACGCATGACCCGCATCCTTCTCGTCGAGGACGAGCCCGATCTCGCAGACCCGCTCGCGTATCTGCTGCGCCGCGAAGGCTACGAAGTGGAGATCGCCGAGGACGGCCCCGGCGCACTGACGTCCTTCCGAGAGCGCGGTGCCGACATCGTGCTGCTGGATCTCATGCTCCCGGGGATGCCGGGAACCGAGGTGTGCCGGCAGATCCGCTCGAGCTCGGCTGTGCCGATCATCATGCTCACCGCGAAGGACTCCGAGGTCGACATCGTCGTGGGGCTCGAGCTCGGGGCCGACGACTACATCACCAAGCCCTATTCGTCGCGCGAGCTGCTTGCCCGCATGCGCGCGGTGCTGCGCAGGATCGCTCAGGCCGACAGCGACCTGGACGAGCGCGTGCTCGAGGGCGGTCGCGTCGCACTCGACATCGACCGCCACACGGTCACGGTCGACGGCTCCGAGATCAACATGCCGTTGAAGGAGTTCGAGCTGCTCGAGGTGCTGATGCGCAACTCCGGCCGCGTCCTGACCCGCGGCCAGCTCATCGACCGGGTCTGGGGCAGCGACTACTTCGGCGACACCAAGACGCTGGACGTGCACATCAAGCGCATCCGCTCGCGGATCGAGCAGAACCCGGGTGAGCCGGTCATGCTCGTGACCGTTCGCGGGCTCGGCTATCGCTTCGAGGGCTGAGAGCCGCCGAGTTCCGCGCCTGACAGACGCAGAAGAGGCCGGCATCCGCTCGGATGCCGGCCTCTTCTGATGCGAGAGGTCAGTTCTCTACGGGGGCGAGGTCCGAGTAGTAGGGGAGCGTGCCGTCCAGGACCGGGAGCTCGGCCGCGGAGCCGGTGGCGTCACCGGACTGGAAGTAGACCTCGACCGTGGCACCCGGCATCGTGTCCAGGTCATCGATGCGCAGCGGCTCGGCATTCGCGCCGAGGCTCAGAGTGTCACCAGCGCCGACGCGCACCGTCAGCGGCTCGGCGCCCTCGAGCTCGACCGTGAGAACCTCCGCCTGCTTGGTGGGGTTCACGATCGCGGCGACGAGGTTGCCGGTCGAGCCGTCCTCGGTCGCGATGATCATCGCGTTGCGGATCTGGAGAGGACCGTCGGAGTCGGGGATGTTGATGCCGTCGGATGCCGAGTACTGGATCTCGGTCGACTGCGGGGTGATGAACGTGCATCCGGTCGCACCGAGCAGAACGAGGGCGCTGACGGCGGCTGACGCAACAAGGCGCGATTTCACGGATCCTCCTGGAGCTGTGGGACGTCCTGTCCATTCTATGGGTATCGACCGGGCTCGCAGGGACGATGAGGGAGCAAACCTTAGCGCATATCCCCTGTGGTATTCTGGAGGTTGCCGAAAGGACACGATTTATGCTTTTTGAGGTTGGCGAGACGGTCGTCTATCCGCACCACGGGGCCGCGACGATCATCGAGGTCAAGGATCGCGTCATCAAGGGCGAGACGAAGAAATATCTGAAGCTCAATGTCACGCAGGGCGACCTGATCATCGAGGTGCCTGCAGAGAACGTCGACCTGGTCGGCGTGCGCGATGTGATCGGCCAGGAGGGTCTCGATCACGTCTTCGAGGTGCTCCGCGCGCCGTTCACGGAAGAGCCGACGAACTGGTCGCGTCGTTACAAGGCGAACCTTGAGAAGCTCGCCTCCGGCGACGTGATCAAGGTCAGCGAGGTCGTCCGCGACCTGTGGCGTCGTGATCAGGACCGCGGTCTTTCCGCAGGGGAGAAGCGCATGCTCGCCAAGGCGCGCCAGATCCTCATCTCCGAGCTCGCGCTGGCTGAGAAGTGCGACGAGGAGAAGGCCGGCGCACTGCTCGACGAGGTTCTCGCGTCCTGACGAACGACGAGGCATGCTCGCCTCGCTAGGGTGAGATCGTGACTCTCATACCCGTTCCGACGACGGCGATCATCATCGTCGCGGCCGGTTCCGGTACGCGCCTCGGCGCGACAGCGCCGAAGGCGTTCGTCGGAATCGACGAGCGATCCGTGTTGCGCCATGCGCTCGACGGCGTCTTCGCCGCGTCGCCTGCGCAGGTGATCGTCGTCGCGCCCGCTGGACACGAGGGGGATGCCGAGAGCGAGCTCCTCGCCGCAGCCGGCGACCGCAGTGATCTTGGGCGAGTCGTCGTCGGCGGCGAGACCCGGCAGCAGTCGGTCGCCGCCGGCCTGAGGGCGCTGTGGGGAGACATCACGACGGTGCTCGTGCACGACGCCGCGCGCGCGCTGACCCCGCCCACGCAGATCGACGCCGTCGCGGAGGCCGTGACCGCCGACACCGGCGTCATCCCCGTGCTGCCGGTCATCGACACGATCAAGCGCGTGGACGAGGAGCGCATCGTCGCCGCCGTCAACCGTTCCGAGCTCGCGGCCGCCCAGACGCCGCAGGGCTTCCCGCGTGCGCTGCTCGAGAGCGCGTACGCGCTCGCCGACGAGGTCGAGTACACCGACGACGCCGCGCTGTTCGCCGCAGCCGGCCATCCCGTCCGTCACATCACCGGCTCCGCACGTGCCTTCAAGATCACGACGGCCGATGATCTCGAACGCGCGCGGCAGCTGCTGGCGGACATGCCTGGAACCGTGCGCCCTCGTGGGCACCACGGCATCCCCGGCATCGCGGCCATCCCGCGCATCGGGATCGGCACCGACGTCCACGCGTTCGGCGGGGAGGGGAACCTGTGGCTCGCAGGGCTGGAATGGCCGGGGGAGCCGGCGCTGTCCGGGCACTCCGACGGGGATGCCGTCGCCCACGCCATCGTCGACGCGCTCCTGGGAGCCGCGGGGCTCGGCGACATCGGGCAGCACTTCGGCACCTCGCATCCCGAATACGCCGACGCGCACGCCGACGTCTTCCTCTCCCGCACACGCGAACTGCTCGGAGAGGCCGGCCACGTCATCGGCAACGTCTCGGTGCAGTTCCAGGGCAACCGTCCCCGGTTCAGCAGCCGGCGCGCCGAGGCCGAGGAGGCGCTGTCGGCCGCGCTCGGCGGGGCAGCGGTCTCGGTGTCCGCGACCACCACGGACGGCCTGGGGTTCACCGGCCGGGGTGAGGGCATCGCCGTCACAGCCGTCGCCCTGGTGCTGCCGCAGTCCTGACCCCGCCGTCATTCCGCGGAAACATGCACGTGCGAGCATTGGCCCATGTGGGAGTTCCGCGATGACGATCTGACCGGCGCGCAGACTCGCGCGTTCGTGTCGTACCACCTCGCGCAGATGCATGCTCAGTCGCCTGCCGAGAGCGTGCATGCGCTGGACGTGGATGCGCTGCGTTCACCCGAGATCCGATTCGTCACCGCATGGCGTGGCGATGAGGTGTGCGGGATGGGCGCCTACCGGCGGATGCCGGTGCACGAAGCCGAGGTGAAGTCGATGCGGATCGCCGAAGCCATACGTGGCCTCGGCCTCGGGAGACTGCTGTTGCGTCACCTGATCGACGGGGCGCGCAGCGAGGGCATCGGCGTCCTCTGGCTCGAGACCGGATCGTCGGCGGACTTCCGCGCGGCCCGAGGTCTGTACCTCTCCGAGGGGTTCGTCCGGTGCGACCCGTTCGGCTCGTACCGGGAGGATCCGGAGTCGGTGTTCTTCCGCCGCGAGATCTGACCGCGGGACTCATACGGGATTCCCGCTGGTGCCGCCGGGTACGCTGGAGCAGTGACACTCCGCCTCTACGACACCCGCGCACAGCAGCTGCGCGATTTCGTGCCTCTCGACCCCGAGAACGTCACGATGTACGTGTGCGGACCCACGGTGCAGTCCGGCCCGCACATCGGTCATGTCCGCGCGGCGCTGAGCTTCGACATCCTGCGTCGCTGGCTGGCCCACCGCTACGGGCGCGTCACCTTCGTGCGCAACGTCACCGACATCGACGACAAGGTCCTCGTGAATGCGACGGATGCCGAGCCGTGGTGGGCCCTGGCGTATCGGATGGAGCAGGAGTTCACGGCCGCGTACGCCGGCATCGGCATCCTCCCGCCGACGTACGAGCCGCGGGCGACGGCATCCATTCCTCAGATGCAGGAGCTCATCACCGCCCTGATCGAGCGCGGGCACGCGTACCCGGCTCCGGACGGCTCGGGGGACGTGTACTTCGACGTGCGCTCGTGGAACGAGTACGGCGCGCTCACGCATCAGTCGATCGACGCCATGGAGGCCGCAGAGGACGCGGATCCGCGCGGCAAGCGAAACCCGCAGGACTTCGCGCTCTGGAAGGGCAGCAAGCCCGGCGAACCGGCGGATGCCACGTGGGCATCCCCATGGGGCGCGGGGCGCCCCGGCTGGCACATCGAGTGCTCCGCGATGGCGAAGCGCTACCTGGGGTCCGAGTTCGACATTCACGGCGGCGGTCTGGACCTGCGCTTCCCGCATCACGAGAACGAGCTCGCCCAGTCGACTGCAGCCGGCGACGGCTTCGCCCGCTACTGGGTGCACAACGGGCTGGTGACCGTCGGCGGACAGAAGATGTCGAAGTCGCTCGGCAACTTCACCCTCGCCGCAGACGTGCTCGCCGAGCACGACCCTCTCGTGGTGCGCTACGCGCTCGCCGCCGCGCACTACCGCTCGAGCCTCGATCTGTCGGCGTCCTCCTTCAGCGAAGCGGAGGCGGCGCTCGACCGCATCGAGACCTTCCGCGAGCGCGCGCTGCGCGCGGCGGACGCTGATCCTGCCGTTCTCGTGCCCGGTGATGTGCCCGATGCCTTCAGCGTGGCGATGAACGACGACCTCGGCGTGCCGCAGGCGCTCGCGGTCGTGCACGACGCCGTGCGCGCGGGAAACTCGGCGCTGGATGCCGGCGACACGTCAGCGGCGATCGATGCCGCTCGATCACTCGCGGCGATGCTCGACGTGCTCGGCCTCGGCGCCGGAGCATCCGATGCCACGGCGGGAGGCGCCGCAGCATCCGCTCTCGATGCGCTGGTGCGCACGATGATCGACCAGCGCGCACAGGCGCGCGCCGACAAGGACTGGGCTGCGGCGGATCGCATCAGAGATGCCATCGCCGCGGCAGGAATCACGCTGGAGGACACTCCGGCCGGAACTCATTGGAGTATCGATGGCTAAGCCAGGACGCCCGGGAGCGGGCAACAGCAAGAAGAAGGGCGCCCTCAAGGGCACCGGCGGACTCGGACGCAAGTCACTGGAGGGTCGCGGCCCGACGCCTAAGGCCGAGGATCGTGCCTGGCACGTCGCCGGCAAGCGCAAGGCCGCGAACGAGCGGTACGCCGCCGCCGGCGGCAAGGGACGTCCCGGCGGACGCCCGGCCACGGGCAGCAACCCGAACCGATCGCCCAAGGCCAAGGCGGGCGACGACACCGAGAACGTGACGGGTCGCAACTCCGTTCTGGAGGCCCTGCGCGCCAAGATCCCCGCGACGGCGTTCTACATCGCCCAGCGCGTGGAGATGGACGACCGCGTCAAGGAGATGCTGTCGATCGCGACCCACCGAAACATCCCGGTGCTCGAGGTCACCCGCCAGGAGCTCGACCGCATGGCCGGCTTCGACGGCGTGCACCAGGGCGTCGCGCTCAAGGTGCCGCCGTACGAGTACGCGCACCCGCAGGACCTGCTGGAGCAGGTGATCGACCGCGGCGAGATGCCGCTGTTCGTCGCACTCGACGGCATCACCGACCCGCGCAACCTCGGCGCCATCATCCGCTCGACCGCAGCGTTCGGCGGCCACGGCATCATCCTGCCGCAGCGCCGCTCCGCCGGCGTGAACTCCGCGGCGTGGAAGACGAGCGCGGGAGCCGCCGCGCGCATCCCCGTGGCGATGGCGACCAACCTGACGACCCAGCTGAAGGAGTTCAAGAAGCAGGGCGTCTTCGTGATCGGTCTCGACGGCGGCGGCGATGTCTCCCTTCCCGAGCTCGCACTCGCCGACCGCCCGGTCGTGATCGTGGTCGGCTCCGAGGGCAAGGGGCTCTCTCGTCTGGTGACGGAGAACTGCGACCAGATCGTCTCGATCCCGATCTCGGCAGCGACAGAGTCCCTCAACGCCGGCATCGCGGCATCCGTCGCGCTGTATCAGGTGGCGACTTCGCGGGCGAGCGCGCGGGACTGAGCTCGTCGCGGAATACTTGCCGCGGCACGTTGTTTCAGTTCGACAGGACGCCTTTTCGCGTCCGTCGTCCACGAAGGGAATCACATGTCACGCATCGCCGTCATCGGAGGCACCGGCTACGCCGGGTCGAACATCGTCGCAGAGGCCGTTTCCCGCGGCCACTCGGTGATCTCGATCGCCCGCTCGATCCCCACCGAGCGCGTCGAGGGCGCGGTGTACCTGGAGGGCAACATTCTCGACGTCCCGAGCCTGCTCGAGCAGATCGACGAGGCGGATGTCGTCATCCAGGCGATCTCGCCCCGCGGTGACATGGTCGGCAAGGTGCGTCCCGCGACGGCCGAGCTGTTCGAGGCGCTTCCCGAGAACGTGCGTCTCGGCGTCGTCGGCGGCGCCGGCGGCAGTCTGGTCGCCCCCGACGGTCCGCGTCTGGTGGATGCCGGATTCCCGGAGGAATTCAAGGCCGAGGCGCTCGAGGCGATCGGCGTCCTGGAGGACCTCCGCGCCGACACCAGCGGCCGGGACTGGTTCTTCGTCCACCCCGCCGGCGGCTTCGGCAACTGGGCGCCGGGGGAGCGCACCGGAACGTACCGCGACGGCGGTCCCGTCCTCGTCACCGACGACAACGGCGACTCGTACATCTCGGGCCGCGACCTGGGGGTCGCGTTCGTCGACGAGATCGAGAACCCGAAGCACTCCCGCGAGAACTTCGCCGTCGGCTACTGATCCCCCGAGATTGCATTCCGCGGCCGAGATACCGGGAATTTCCGTGCGTCTCAGCCGCGGAATGCAATCTCACACAAGGTCGCGCCAGTCGACCTCGGCGTCGTCGTCCGGCACCGGAAGCGTGCCCGTCACCACCGGCAGGCTCATCGTCTCGGTCGGCGGCCCCATGATGGTCGCTTCGTCGCGGCGATGACGCAGCACGTCATTGATGTACGAGGTCAGCACCTCGGCCAGCGGAATCGACCGCCCGTTCGCCTGTGACAGGTACCACCGGTGCTCCAGCACCTGGTGGAAGACCTCCGCGGGCTCCAGCTTCGCTCGCAGCTCGTAGGGGATCGCACGTACAACCGGCTCGAACACGCGAGTGAGCCATTCGTGCGCGTACATCTCCTCGTCGGCCCACTCCTTCTTCGAGCGGGCGCGGAACTCGTCCAGGTCGTTCAGCAGCCGCCGGGCCTGGTTCTCCTCCACATCGAGTCCGGTCAACCGGATGAGTCGGCGCTGGTGGTGCCCCGCGTCGACGACCTTCGGCTGGATCTGCACGACCGTGCCGTCGACGGTCGTCGTCATCGACATCTCGTCGATGTCGAAACCGAGGGCGTTCAGACGCTCGACGCGTTCGGTGATGCGCCAGGTCTCGTTCGCGGAGAAGGACTCCTCTGCGGTCAGTGCCGCCCACAGCGAGTGGTACGAAGAGACGATGCCGTCGGCGATGGCGACGGCATCCACGCCATGCTCCAGCCGCCCACCGGCGGCGAGGTCCATGATCTCGCCGGCGATGTTCGTGCGGGCGAGGTCCAGGTCGTACAGCCGCTGACCCTCGGTGAGACCCTCCTCGTGAAGCTCACCCGTCTCGGCATCCACCAGGTACGCGGCGAAGGCGCCCGCGTCACGGCGGAACAGCGTGTTCGACAGCGACACATCGCCCCAGTAGAAACCCACGTTGTGCAGGCGGACCAGCAGCAGCGCCAGCGCATCGACGAGGCGCGTGGCGGTGTCGGGGCGCAGCACCCTCGTGAACAGCGCCCGGTACGGCATCGAGAACCGCAGATGCGCAGTCACCAGCACTGCGGGCAGCGCCGTGCCGTCGGCATCTGTGCGTCCGGCGATGACCGCCACCCGGTCCACGCACGGGACATCGAGCCGGGCGAGGTTGCCGAGCATGTCGTACTCGCGCTGCGCCATCTCGGCCGTCGTCTCCTTCACCGCGACGACGCGGCCGGACAGATCGGCGAACCGCACCAGGTGACGGGAGAGGCCCTTGGGCAGGGACACGATGCGCTCGGACGGCCACTTCGCCAGCGGAGTCGACCACGGCAGCGCGAGCAATTCGGGGTTGACCTTGCTGGCGGTTATTCGAAGTGCGTTCTGCATGATGCCCCTCGGGAAACGACGCGGCGCGGGCGACCAGATGGTCAGCCCGCGCCGCGCGATGGAACTTATCAGGCCGAGACGACCGGCTTGTCGTTCAGTCGCAGGCCCGACTCGATGTCGAACGCGTGGATGTGTCCGGCGTTCGCTGCGAGGGTGACGGTCTCGCCCGCGTTCGGGTGGCTGCGACCGTCGACGCGCGCGACGATGTCGGTGCGCTTGCCGTTGATGTCGGTGTGGCCGTAGAGGTAGCCGTCTGCACCGAGCTCTTCGACCAGATCGACGGTGACGGAGAGGCCCTTGCCGTCGGCCGGTCCGACCGTGATGTCCTCGGGGCGGACGCCGACGGTGACCTGGCTGCCGTTGGCGCGGCCGACCGTGTCGCGGTCGAGCGGAACGACCTCGGTGCCGAACTGCACGCCGCCCTCGGCGAGGTCCGCCGAGAAGAGGTTCATGGCAGGCGAGCCGATGAAGCCGGCGACGAACACGTTCTCAGGCTTCTCGTACAGGTCGCGCGGGGTGCCGACCTGCTGCAGGAGGCCGTCCTTGAGGACCGCGATGCGGTCGCCCATGGTCAGTGCCTCGGTCTGGTCGTGGGTGACGTAGACCGTGGTGACGCCGAGGCGGCGCTGCAGCGATGCGATCTGCGTGCGGGTCTGCACACGGAGCTTGGCGTCGAGGTTCGACAGCGGCTCGTCCATGAGGAACACCTGCGGCTGACGGACGATCGCGCGGCCCATCGCTACACGCTGACGCTGACCACCCGAGAGGGCCTTCGGCTTGCGGGTGAGGTACTCCTCGAGGTCGAGCAGCTTGGCGGCCTCGAGCACGCGAGCGGCACGCTCCTCCTTGCCGACGCCGGCGATCTTGAGCGCGAAGCCCATGTTCTCGGCGACGGTCATGTGCGGGTACAGCGCGTAGTTCTGGAAGACCATCGCGATGTCGCGGTCCTTCGGCGGGACGTCGGTGACGTCGCGGTCGCCGATCAGGATGCGACCCTCGTTGACCTCTTCGAGGCCGGCGAGCATGCGCAGGGAGGTCGACTTTCCACAGCCGGAAGGGCCGACCAGGACGAGGAACTCGCCATCGGCGACCTCGAGATTCAGCTTGTCGACGGCCGGGCGGGTTCCGCCGGGGTACAGCCGAGTGGCGTCGTCGAACGTTACAGATGCCATTGTTTCTCCTTCACCGGCAGGTACGTGCCGGACGATCCGTTGTGATGGAAGCGGTGAGGATGCCTCGCCGTGGCCCGCCATCGGGCCGGTTTCAGTATGGCACGAACGAGACCGCCTGGGTATTTCCCAGCCTGGCTCGTTAACATCGAGTGTGGTCCTGCTTCTTCAGCGGACACCGGGGAACCCGTCCCCACCAGACTTTCAAGAGGAACGATGTCGAGCGACGAAACGCCGAATGTCCCCTCCCCTCGCAATTCCCGTGAGGCGGTTCGGGAGAAGGCCCAGCAGGTGCACGCCAAGCAGTCGAGGGCGCGCATCATGCGACGCGTCATCATCGGTGCCGTGGCGATCGTCGCCGTCGGCGCGATCGGCACTGCCGTGACCCTGGCGGTCACGTCCAGCGTGTCCGAGCCGTCCCTGGATCCGCAGGGTCTTGCCGGTGACGGCATCGAGGTCAACAGCATCTCCGACGGCGACATCGAGACCGTGCCGTCGACTCCTGCTCCGGATGAATCCGCCGCAGGGACCGAGGAGCCCGCCGAACCGACGCCGGATCCGACGGCAGCGCCCGCGGCCGACGTGCACGTCTACGTCGATTACCTCTCGCCGGGATCCGGTGAGTTCGAGCGCGCGAACAGCCGGCAGCTCGCCGGTTGGATCGACGAGAACGCGGCGACCGTGACCTATCACCCCGTGTCGATGCTCACGGCGAGCTCGAACGGCACCAAGTACTCGCTGCGTTCCGCCGCCGCGGCGGCCTGCGTCGCCACCCACTCACCGGACAAGTTCTACGCGTACAACCACGAACTGCTCGTCGACCAGCCCGACGTCGACAGCAGCGGTCGCAGCGACGTCGAACTGGCCGACCTCGCGGTCGCGGTCGGTGTGGACACTCCGAAGGTGGTCCGCTCCTGCATCGAGGGCCAGGACTTCGTCACCTGGGCGAAGGAGGCCACCTCCCGCGCTCTTGCCGGTCCGCTCGACGGCTCGGATGACCTCGTGCTCACCAGCGCGCCGATGATCGTGGTCAACGGCGAGGTGTACGTCGGTGCACTCGACGACCCCGCCGAGTTCTCGCAGTTCGTGCTGACCGTCGCCAGCGAGACCGAGCCGACCGCCACGCCCACGCCGACGCCGACCGCGACGCCGACGCCGTAGTTTCCGACGCGTCCGCGCGGCTCGCTAAGCTGTAGGACGTTCGCCGACTTAGCTCAGCTGGTAGAGCACCTGTCTTGTAAACAGGATGTCACGGGTTCGAATCCCGTAGTCGGCTCCACATTTCAGTCGTCCTTCTTGCCATTGTTCGACTTCTCGGAGTTGCCCGAGTTGTTGCCGGGACCCTTGTTGGGGTTGGCGACCTTGTCGGAATTGCCCTGATTGCTCTGCTCGTCATCGACGGTCGTCGTGTTCGTCGTCTCCTGTGGCGTCGACGCGTCGGGTTCGGGTTCGGTCTCGGCGTCGGCAGGTTCGGGCTGCGGGTCGAGGGAGACGAACGTCGCCACGCGCGCGGGGGAATCGTTCGGCGTGCCGGTCGCCCACATCCCGGTCAGGACGATGCTCGCCACGGCGAGGGCACCGGCGCCGGCGAGCATCCCGGCGCGGATCCTGCGCCCCCGGCTGCGCGGCGCAGGGGACTCGGCGGTGTACGCCCTGGTTGCCGCAGTGGATTCGCCCGCGGCCGCCGCCGCTGCGGTGAGCGGTGCAGTCATCGGCGCAGTGCCCGCCTCGACACGCATTGCCGACACACTCTCCGCGACCTCCGCCGCTGTGGGACGTTCATCGGGTCGGGTGCGTGTCATCCGCGTGAGGAGATCCGTCCATTCGGATCCGAGGCCCTCGGGGATCTCGGGCGAGGCGGTCAGACGCCGCAGCGCCGTCTGCACCTGCCCTGCCACAGGGAATGCGGGCTGTCCGGTGAGCGCCTCGAGAAGCACCAGGCCCAACGAGTACACGTCCACCGCAGGGGTGAGTTCGGACGCCTCCACCTGTTCCGGAGCCATATAAGCAGCCGTGCCGATGGCGACGCCGGGAGACGTCAGGCGCGCATCATCGGGCCCGAATGCGATGCCGAAGTCGGTGAGCTTCGGAGTCCACGTGCCCGCGCGGCGCCCGGGCGCCAGCAGCACGTTCGAGGGCTTGACGTCACGATGGATGATCCCCGCCTCGTGGACGACCTCCAGCGCCTGGGCGAGGTTCAGCGCCAGGAGCGCCGCCTCCGTTCGCGACAGCGCACCGCGGGAGAGCCGGGTGGCGAGCGTCGGCCCGTCGACGTACTCCATCGCCAGATACCGCGGATGCTCCGGATCCAGCCGTGCGTCGTAGAGGGTGACCAGCGCAGGATGGTTCAGGCTCGCGAGGACGGCGCTCTCGGTGCGCGCCCGGTCGGCGGATGCCGTCTGCTCATCGGGCCCACGGAGCAGCTTGATCGCCACAGTCCGTCCGAGCACCATGTCTTCTGCGCGGTACACGGTGGCGGTTGCGCCGCGTCCGATGTGCTCGCCCAGGCTGTACCTGCCGTCGAGGACGGCCTCGGTCGGTTCGTCGCAGACCGTGTTCATTCGATCCTCCTGATGCGCGGGTCGGGAGCCCGCGGATCGGGATGAATCTATGGCGCCGATCGGTTCGCGTCTGCGGCCTTGACCAACCGGCGCGAACGTGCAAGCCGGTGCGTCAGTTGGCGCTGCCCGGCCGGCGTCCGCGCCGCGGCCGGTTGTGCCATGCCTCGATCGCCTCGGGCGTGAGGTCATCGCGATCCCACAGGTAGCCCGAGACGTTGCCGATCGGATCGATGAACGCGTCGCTGGCCGCGGACGCCTCACCGGCATCCCGGCGGCGCATCGTCTGCCGCAGCGACACCGGCGTGACGCCGAGGAGGGCTGCGACTTCGTCGATCGTCGCGTACCGGGCGGCGAACCGCGACTCCGTGGTGCCGTCGCGCAGCGCGCGCGGACGTGCCTTCTTCTCGTCGGTCATGCTCGCCTCCCACTCGTGCGCCCCACGATAGCCGACGCCCGTGCCGACGCGGATAGCATGGCGGCATCGACGACCTCGTCTCCCGCCTCGACGTGCCGGGCACGCACAACTTCCGCGAGGTCGCCCCCGGGATGCTGACGCCCGGTCGCCTGTACCGGTCCGACGCGTTGCACCGGCTCACGCGCGACGGACGACGCACGCTGAAGGAACTCGGCATCGGGCAGGTCATCGATCTGCGCTCGGCGTTCGACCGCCGCATCGGCGGCCGAGACAGGCTGCGCGGCACGGGAGCCGCTTACCTCTCCGTCCCGATCGACGGCACCCCGCCCGATCGCAGTCGCTTCGATCCGAACACGTTGACGCTGTTCGACGTGTATCGGGCCGTCCTGACCCGCCATCAGGAGCACCTCGGGCTCGTGATTCGCGCGATCGCATCGGCGGATGGCGCCGTGGTGGTGCACTGCACCGCGGGCAAGGACCGCACCGGTCTGGTCGCGGCCCTGGTCCTCGCGGCGGTCGGCATCGAGCGGGACGTCATCGTCGCCGACTATGCCGCCACCGCGGCGAACCTGTCGGGGGAGTGGACCGAGCGGATGCTCCGCAAGGTGCGGCGCTTCCGCGTCCCGATCACCGACAACCTGATCGAGATCCTCTCCGGGTCGCCGCCGGCGATGCTCATCGACACCTTCGACTGGCTCGACAGCGAGCACGGGGGAGTCCTGGCCTACCTCGAGGCGGCCGGGGTCGACGGAGCCGCTCGCGATCGCCTGCGGAGGTCACTGCTTCCGGCAGGCTGACGGTCAGAACAGCTGATCCGCATCGCCCTTCGCCGCCGCATCCGTCTCGCGGGCGGTCGCCGTGACCCGCTCGTCGAGAGATGCCGCGGCCAGCAGCGCCTCGTCGATGATCTCGCGGTCGGCCTCGGCATTCAGCCAGTCGTGCGCGAACGCGGTCGGGATGAGGACCGGCATCCGATCATGGAGTTCGGCGAGGTGCTCGGGCGCTGGACGCATCACGATCGAGTAGCACGTGACCCATTCGCCATCGGGCGTGCGCCCGCGCTGGGCCACCGCCGCCATGCCGAACAGCACCCCCTTGCCGAGGGTGAACTCGTGCCAGACCCGCTCGGGCTTGCGCATCTCGAACCAGCCGGTCGTAGGGACGATCGCGCGCGTCCTGAGCCCGCCAGGACGCTGCTGCAGGCGCTCGGAGCGCGTGTTGATCGAGGGGAACTTCGCCGGCTGGCCGTCCACCAGGTAGCCCCACCAGGCGGCTTCCAGCGCCGCCTCCCCATCGCCGGAGACGATCAGCGGGTTGAGGTTGCGCAGGTTCTTCCCGGTCGGACGCAGCGTCTCGCCGTCGTTCTGCTGCGCCCAGTCGCGCAGCCCGGCGAGAATCTCGGCGTCGGCCTCGGCCAGCAGCTCGGCGTCGGTGAACCGGGGATCGAGTCCGTAGCTCGCGCACATGCTCAGAGAGTACCGCCGGGCGCCGACATGCGCAGGAGGGGACCGCCTGCTCGGATAGTGTTCTCTGGTGACCCAGACGCGCCTGCCCGCCCCGGTCGCGCTGGGCGGCGCGGTCTCGATCGGCGCGATGACGGCGATCCAGGCCCGCATCAACGGTGTTCTCGGCGTCCGAATCGACGACGGCATCGTCGCCGGGCTCATCTCGTTCGGTGTCGGCCTGGTGATCCTCATCATCGTCACGGTCCTTCTTCCGTCGGCACGTGCCGGGGCCGGCCGGCTGTGGCACGGCGTGCGATCGCGCCGCATTCCGCCCTGGATGCTGCTCGGCGGCGCATGCGGAGCGCTCACGGTGTCCACGCAGGGACTGACGGCAGGCGTGCTCGGCGTCTCGCTCTTCTCGGTCGGCGTCGTCGCGGGCCAGACCGTGAACGGCCTGCTGCTCGACCGGCTGGGCGTGGGGCCGGCTGGAGTCGTCGCGGTGACCCCGGGACGCGTGCTGGGCGGCGCGTTCGCGCTCGCCGCGGTCGCGATCTCGCTGAGCGGCGACGCCATCGCGACCACACCGCTGTGGCTGCTGCTGCTTCCGTTCGCCGCCGGGGTCGGCATCGCGTGGCAGTCCGCCGCTAACGGACGGCTGGCGCAGCGCGTGCAGTCACCCATGACGGCGACCCTGATGAGCTTCGTCGCCGGCACAGCGGTGCTCGCGGTCGCGGCGGCGATCAGCGTGGCTGTGGGCGGGATTCCGGCGGCGCTGCCGACCGAACCGTGGGTGTATCTGGGCGGACTGCTCGGATTCGTCTACATCCTGCTCGGGGCGACGATCGTGGCGCACACGGGCGTGCTGCTGCTCGGACTCGGGTCTGTGCTCGGGCAGCTGCTGACCTCGGTCGTCATCGACCTGCTGTGGCCGGCGGCCTCGGTGCCTGCGGTGTGGCAGCTGCTGACGATGGTCGCGGTGGCCGTGGCATCCGTCCTTGTGGCGCTGCCGTGGCGGCGCCGGCGACGCTGAGGCCGGTCACTCCTCCGGCGGCATGCGGGTCAGCAGCGCTTCGGCATCGACCGCCTTGCGCCGGCTCGGCTTCTTGCCCGCGGGCTTGCCGCCCACGTAGAGCCAACCGAGCAGCTCTTCGCGCTTCTTCAGGCCGTGCGCCTTGGCGACCGCCTTGGTGCGGGTGTATCCGCCGGTGCGCCAGAACACACCCCAGCCGGCCTCATCCAGCAGCAGACTGAGCGTGTGCGCGACACCGGAGGCCACCGCCTCCTGCTCCCAGCGCGGCACCTTCCCGCTCTTGCGGAAGCTTGCGACGACGGCGATCAGCAGGGGAGCGCGCAGCGGCTTCGAGGACGGCTCTGACGAGCCGTCCGCCTTCGCGATCGCCTTCGCGAGTCGCAGACGGTCGTCGCCGCGCAGCTCGATAAGCCGCCATGGCCGCAGTGACGAATGGTCGGCGACGCGACCGGCCGCCGCCACCAGAGGCAGCAGCTCCTCATGCGTCGGCGCCTCGTCGGTGACCTTCGACCAAGACTGCCGCGCCAGCGCGGCGTCGAACGCGCTCACGCCGGTCAGTCTGCTTCGGGGGTGAAGTTCAGCGCCAGCGAGTTCATGCAGTAGCGGTCGCCGGTCGGCGTGCCGAAACCGTCGGGGAACACGTGGCCGAGGTGCGAGCCGCAGTTCGCGCAGCGGACCTCGGTGCGCTGCATGCCAAGGGTGTTGTCCTCGAGCAGCTGCACGGCATCCGGGCGGACCGACTCGTAGAAGCTCGGCCATCCGCATCCAGAATCGAACTTCGTGCCGCTCTTGAACAGCTCCGCGCCGCACGCGCCGCAGGTGTACAGGCCCGCGCGGGCCTCGTCGAGCAGCTCGCCCGTCCAGGCACGCTCGGTGGCTGCCTCGCGCAGCACCGCGAACTGCTCATCGCCGAGTTCCGCGCGCCACTGCTCGTCGGTCTTCTTCACGCTGTAGTCCATCAGTCCTCCTGGCCGTTGTCGGGCGAAGCCTCTTCCATTCTCCACCGTGTGGAATGCACGCGGGTCATCATGACGTGAGGAGACAATGGACGCATGACGGATGCCGTGCGGGAACGCTACGACCGGTTCGCGACAGAGGAAGCACCCGGACGGTCGGCCGTGTACGAGGACTGGGCACGCGGCGTGGCATCCAATCCTGATGTCCAAGCGGTGCTCGCGCGGATTCCCGACACACGTCGGCAGCCGCCGCTCGTATTCGCGGTGACGCGGATGCTGGGGGCGCCGCTCGCGGGCTTCGCGCAGTGGCGCCAGTTCGTGCTCGCGCACGCGGACGCCGTCGTCGAGGAGTGCTCCCGGCGGCGCGTGCAGACCAACGAACCGCTCCGACTCGCGCCCCTGCTGCCGGTGCTCTCCGAGATCGACGGACCCATCGCGCTGCTCGAGATCGGAGCCTCAGGCGGACTGTGCCTCTATCCCGATCGCTATTCGTTCCGGTTCGTCGATGAGGACGGGACGCCGCGCACGCACCTCGACCCGGTGGGAGGAGCCTCGACGGTCGTTCTGACGAGCCGGGTGCGTGGCGCGGTGCCGCACGTGCGGATGCCGGAGATCGTGTGGCGGGCGGGCATCGACCTCGACCCGCTCGACGCCCGCGATCCGCGCGACAGGGCGTGGCTGCAGGGACTCGTGTGGCCGGGTGAGACCGGACGCGAGGAGCGGATCGCCGCGGCGCTCGACATCGTGGGCGCCGATCCGCCGCTGATGGTGCGCGGCGACGCCATCGAGAAGGTCGCAGAGGTCGCGGCATCCGCACCACGCGACGCCACGCTCGTGATCACGACGCCCGGAGTGCTCGCCCACATCCCGCGGGTGACGCGCGCTGCGCTCATCGACGCCGTGCGCGCGCTGCCCGCACGATGGATCACGATCGACCCGCCGGGGCTTCACGATGCCTGGCAGCCGCCGGTGGATGCCGCGACCTGGCCCGGCTTCGTCGTCGCGCTCGACGGTCAGGTGCGGGCGGCGGCGGACCCATTGGGGCGCTGGTGGGAGTGGCGCGTCGATTCGGGTCGCACCCGCGCATAACCTGGGGTCATGCTCGGAGACCTCACCGATCGCGATCGCGCGATCCTCGCCCTGGAGGCGGCCTGGCCGCGCCACGGCGGAGCGAAGGAGGAGGCCATCCGCACCAAGTTGGGCATGAGCCCGGCCCGGTACTACCAGCTGCTGTGGCGGCTGATCGATACCGAGCAGGCACTGGAGCACGACCCGCTGCTGGTGCTCCGACTGCGGCGGCTCCGCGACAACCGGAGCGACAAGCGCGTTGCGCGGATGCGCGGGTTCGCCGGGTAACATCGACGCGTGCCCCAGCCCGTCAGAGACCGCTTCGACGATATCCGCCATACCTCCGGACGCATCGGCGCCCACCGCGCGGAGCAGCCCGGGATGAACGGCTGGGTCGTACTGCTGTGGTCGTTCGTCGCGGCACTCGTCCTCATCGTCGCCGGGATCTTCGTCGCCCTCGTGATGATGGGACGCATCACCCTGTTCCCCGCGGCGGAAGAGGTGATCACCCCCGCTCCGGTCGAGACCGGGATCGTCGACACCAGCTATTCGGTGCTCGTGCTCAACGCCACACCGGAGGAGGGGCTCGACGTCCAGCTGCGCGACACCCTGATCAACGCGCAGTGGCCTGCCGACCTCATCAACTACGGCGACGCCGGCACACAGGATTTCGCTGAGACGACCGTCTACTACGTGTCGGAGGCGGATCAGGACGCCGCACTGGGACTGGCGAACCTGATCGGCGGAGCGCAGGTCGAGCAGAGCGATTTCTACGCCGACCCGAACGACCCGGAGCAGAAGCAGCTCGTCGTCATCATCGGACTCGACCGGGCGAGCGCCGCTCCCGCGGAATAGGCGGCATCCGGCGGCTTGCACTCGAAGGGGGCGAGTGCCAGAATGGGCGTTAGCACTCTCTTACTGTGAGTGCTAATCAGAACGTCTACGTCCAGGAGGGACGACAAAACTCATGGCAAAGATCATCGCTTTCGATGAGGAGGCCCGCCGCGGCCTCGAGCGTGGCCTGAACATCCTCGCCGACGCTGTCAAGGTGACCCTCGGCCCGCGCGGTCGCAACGTCGTGCTCGAGAAGAAGTGGGGCGCCCCCACGATCACGAACGACGGTGTCTCGATCGCCAAGGAGATCGAGCTGGACGACCCTTACGAGAAGATCGGCGCGGAGCTCGTCAAGGAGGTCGCCAAGAAGACCGACGACGTCGCAGGTGACGGAACCACCACCGCGACCGTTCTCGCCCAGGCGCTCGTCCGCGAGGGCCTGCGCAACGTCGCCGCCGGCGCCGACCCGATCTCGCTCAAGCGCGGCATCGAGAAGGCCGTCGCCTCGATCACCGATGAGCTGCTCGCCAGCGCCAAGGAGATCGACTCGAAGGAGCAGATCGCCGCTACGGCATCCATCTCCGCCGCTGACTCCGAGATCGGCGAGCTGATCGCCGAGGCGATCGACAAGGTCGGCAAGGAAGGCGTCGTCACGGTCGAGGAGTCGCAGACCTTCGGCACCGAGCTCGAGCTCACCGAGGGCATGCGCTTCGACAAGGGCTACCTGAACCCGTACTTCGTCACGGATGCAGATCGCCAGGAGGCCGTGTTCGAGGAGCCTTACATCCTCATCGCGAACTCGAAGATCTCGAACATCAAGGATCTTCTCCCGGTCGTCGACAAGGTGATCCAGGACGGCAAGGAACTCGTCATCATCGCCGAGGACGTCGAGGGCGAAGCTCTTGCGACCCTCGTGCTGAACAAGATCCGCGGCATCTTCAAGTCGGCTGCCGTCAAGGCTCCCGGCTTCGGCGACCGTCGCAAGGCTCAGCTGCAGGACATCGCGATCCTCACCGGTGGTCAGGTCATCACCGAAGAGGTCGGCCTCAAGCTCGAGAACACCACGCTCGACCTGCTGGGTCGTGCACGCAAGGTCATCATCACCAAGGACGAGACCACCATCGTCGAGGGTGCCGGCGAGACCGAGCAGATCGAGGGTCGCGTCACGCAGATCCGTCGCGAGATCGAGAACACCGACAGCGACTACGACCGCGAGAAGCTCCAGGAGCGTCTGGCCAAGCTCGCCGGTGGCGTTGCCGTCATCAAGGCGGGTGCCGCGACCGAGGTCGAGCTCAAGGAGCGCAAGCACCGCATCGAGGACGCCGTCCGCAACGCGAAGGCAGCCGTCGAAGAGGGCATCGTCCCCGGTGGTGGCGTCGCGCTCATCCAGTCCGGCACCAAGGCGCTCGACGCTCTCGAGCTCGTCGGTGACGAGGCAACGGGTGCGAACATCGTCCGCGTCGCGATCGAGGCTCCGCTGAAGCAGATCGCCCTCAACGCCGGCCTCGAGCCGGGCGTCGTCGCGCACAAGGTCGCCGAGCTGCCGACCGGTCAGGGCCTCAACGCCGCGACCGGCGAGTACGTCGACATGTTCGGCGCTGGCATCATCGACCCCGCCAAGGTGACGCGCTCGGCGCTGCAGAACGCAGCCTCGATCGCCGGTCTCTTCCTCACGACTGAGGCCGTCGTCGCCGACAAGCCCGAGAAGGTTGCGGCTCCGGCCGGCGACCCCACGGGTGGCATGGACTTCTGAGTCCAGATCCACATCGGGAAGGCCCTCGAACCGCAAGGTTCGGGGGCCTTCCTCGTGCTTCGACAGGCTCAGCAGTCGGAATGCGGTCGCTGAGCCTGTCGAAGCGTCCGCAACCTCACTGCCGGAACAGGCTGGCAGAGTACTGATCAGCGTCCGAGTACTGCGTCGCGGCGGACCCGAGCGCGACGCCGATCGAATCCAGCACCTGTTCCACGTGCAGCTGCGCCGCGGCCCACTGATCGTTGCAGCCCTGGAACGCCGCGGATGCGGCGCCGGTCCAGGAGGACTGCAGCTGCGTGAGCTGCGCCTTCAGCGCCTGCGATTCGCTGCGCAGCCGCTCGATCGTGCCTCTGGTCGCACCGTGTGCGGCGAATACGGCCTCGGTGTCGACGGTGTAGACGGACATGGGGACTCCTCTCGTCGGAGTTCACACGTTAGGCGGCGCCGCCGGCTCCCGAACCGCACGGAACCGGCATCCGTGGACGACGCCGGAGATTCCCGATCCGTGCAGAACGGGTCACATGTCGTCGAGGTCGATCCGCTCGAGCGGCTGAGTCTCCTCGAGCAGATGCTCCGGCGTCGCCTGCGCCGGTGCCAGCGGAAGAGTCACGGTGAAGGTCGCGCCGCCGCCGGGGGTCTCATCCACCCGTACCTTGCCGTGCAGAGCCGTGACGATCGAGGCGACGATCGCCAGTCCCAGGCCGGATCCGCCGGTCTCACGAGCGCGAGAGGTGTCTGCCCGCCAGAAGCGTTCGAAGATCTGCTCCCGGATCTGCGGCGGGATGCCCTCCCCGTGATCGACCACCGAGATGCTGCCGGTGCCCGCCGCCCGATCCGAATCGACGACGAGTTCGATCGGCGCTTCGTCCGTGGAGAAGCGTCGTGCATTGCCGAGCAGATTCGCGACGACCTGGCGCACCTTGTTCTCGTCGCCGAGGACGATCGGCGGCGTGCGGACGGGGGTGTCCTCCGCCTCGCTGAAGTCGATCTGGGGCATCTGTTCTGTGTTGCGCGACCGGCGGCGCAACCGGGCGAGCGCACTCGGCCGGGGTTTGGCTGCCGGAGCCTTCAGCGCCGGCAGCGTCGGCATCGGACGCGTCATGGGGGCGGCTTCCGCCGTGCGGTCGATGACCGTGATCGTGCGCCCGGGGGCTGCAGCGCGCACGTCCAATGCGGCGTCACGCGCGATCGGCCGCAGATCCAGCGGCACGAGGTGCAGCTCGGGTTCTTCGTCGAGCCGTGCGAGATCGAGCAGATCCTCGACGAGCACGCCCATCCGGATCGCCTCCTTCTCGATGCGCTCCATCGCCCGTGCGGTGTCCTCCTCGCCGCGGATGGCGCCGATCCGGTACAGCTCGGCGTATCCGCGCACGCTCACCAGGGGAGTGCGCAGCTCGTGGCTCGCGTCGCCGATGAACCGTCGCATGTGCTGCACGGTCCTGTCGCGCTGCGCGAGTGAGCGATCGATGCGCTCGAGCATCGTGTTGATCGCGAAGTTGAGCCGGCCGACCTCTGTGCTGGGTTCGAGGTCGGTGAGGCGCTGGCTGAAATCGCCGGAGGCGATGAGCATGGCTGTCGATTCGACCTGGCCGAGGCGGCGGAACGTGAGTGTCACCAGACCCCGGGTGAGCAGGGCCGCCACCAGGATCGTGACCAGGGCGACCGTCGTGTACACGGCCAGGTACTGGCTGATGACGGTGTCGGCCTCTTCCAGCGGCAGCGCGACGAACTGCGTGTAGAGGGTGCCGTCGTCGCCCGGCACCACCGCGACGGCGCCGTGGAAGTCGCGGCCGTCCGCACTGCTGAGCGGGATGGTCTGTCCCTCCAGTGCGTGCGCCTGGTCGAGGGCGAGCGAGGAGTGGAACGCGGGCGCGGATGCGCCGGTCGCCCCTCCGGCCTGTGCGAGGAAGGAGCCGTCGGCCGCGTACACGGCGAAGCTGTAGTCGGCGGAGCGCGGGGCGCTCTCGGACATCACGAGTCGCTGCGTGCCGTCGACGGTCTCGACGTCGAACCACCGGCTGACCAGATCGCTGGCGGCGAGAGAGGGCAGCTGCGCGTCGATGTTCCGGATCAGCGAATCGCGCAGCAGCGGCACAGTGCCGATACCGGCGGCCACGAGTCCGAGCGCGAGTACGGCGACGGTGACACCGGTGACCTTGGCGCGCAGGCTGATGCGTCGCCACCAGCTGGTGACCGCGTCAGGCTTCTGCGCCATGCGCGCTCCCTTCGCGGACTACTTGCCCACCTTGAGCATGTAGCCGAAGCCGCGCTTGGTCTGGATGACCGACTC
This sequence comes from Microbacterium aerolatum, assembly GCF_007988825.1. Classification (GTDB taxonomy): domain Bacteria; phylum Actinomycetota; class Actinomycetes; order Actinomycetales; family Microbacteriaceae; genus Microbacterium; species Microbacterium aerolatum. Next base: position 60,847 of record NZ_BJUW01000011.1, read on the forward strand.
CTCGGTGAACGGGTCGATCTTGCGCCGCAGGTACGAGATGTAGCTCTCGACGATGCCGGCATCGCCGTTGAAGTCGTACTCCCAGACGTGATCGAGGATCTGGGCCTTCGAGAGCACACGGTTGGGGTTGAGCATCAGGTAGCGCAGCAGCTTGAACTCGGTCGGGCTGAGCTCGATCGGCTCCTTGCCGACGAAGACGTCGTGGGTGTCCTGGTCCATCGAGAGCTCGCCGGCACGAATGATGGACTCCTCGTCGGCCTGCATCGTGCGCCGCAGGATGGCCTGCGCGCGGGCGACGATCTCGTCGAGCGCGAACGGCTTGGTGACGTAGTCGTCGCCTCCGGCGTTCAGCCCCTCGATCTTGTCCTGCGTGTCATCCTTCGCCGTGAGGAAGAGGATCGGGGCGGTGAATCCCGCGCCGCGCAGACGCTTGGTGACGCTGAACCCGTTCATGTCGGGCAGCATCACGTCGAGGATGATGAGGTCGGGCTCCTCCTCGAGCACGGCGGAAATGGTGGCCGCGCCGTTCGCGACGGTCTTGACCTGGTACCCGGCGAAGCTCAGACCGGTGGACAGCAGGTCACGGATGTTCGGCTCGTCATCGACGACCAGGATGCGTGCATCAGTCATGACCCCATTATGGTGACTTCAGCCATGCGGCGGCTGATCATCTTGCGGAGCGCCCGGATTGTCGCCCACGGCGGATGCTACGGCGAGGGCGATCGCCGCGGACACGGATGCTGCCGGATCGACGGTCAGGCGATGCAGCAGCAGTCCGTCGCATGTCGCCATCACGAAGCGGGTGTGCTGCTCGGCCGCGTCCCCGCCGAGGGCGAACAGGGTCGTCCCGATCCAGCTCTCGAAACCGCGTCGCTGCGCGTGCAGGGGAGCCGCGGCATCCGGGTCCGCCTCCAGGAACAGGGCGTACCGGGCGCGAGTGCGCGTCGCGTAGGCACCGGACTGCAGCTCGACCATGCTCGTCAGCGCGGATGCCAGTTCAGCCGCCGTGCGGATCTCGGGGATGCCGGCGTCGGCGCGCTCCTGCTCGGCGATCCAGGTGATGACACCGGCGACCAGCGCCGCCCTGGTGCGGAAGTGATTCGACGTCGATCCGCGGGGGAGGCCGGCCGCGGCATCCACCCGTGCGTGGGTCAGCGCGCGAACGCCGTCGCTGCCGACCACATCGATCGCGGCATCCAGCGCGCGCAGACGGGTGCTCATGACGTGATCCTAGCGGGCAGACTACTTCTCTAGTGACATAACACTATGAACGTAGTAAAATCGAGGCCACGAGGGGACAGCACAACGAAGTGGAGGTCTCACGATGAACGCATTCGCACCCCGCGGCGAACCGACCGGCACGACGACCTGGTCGCCGCCGCTGCCGGACGCACCCGGATTCGAGCACTCGATGATCGAGACGCCAGGGCTGCGCACGCACGTGGCGTCCATCGGCGAGGGCGATCCGGTGGTGATGCTGCACGGGTTCCCGCAGCACTGGTGGGAGTGGCGCCGGGTCGCTCCTGTGATCGCCGCGGAAGGCCACCGCGTGATCTGTCCCGATCTGCGAGGTTCGGGGTGGACGTACGCGGCTAACCCCGGATTCGGTCCGGAGACGCAGATGGTCGATGTCGTGGCCGTCCTCGACGCACTCGGCGTGGAGCGCGCGCATTTCCTGTGCCACGACATGGGAGCGATCTCCGGAATGCAGCTGTCCTACCGGCATCCGGAACGCGTGCGCACGATGGTGCAGCTGTCCGTGCCGCCGGGTTTCATGGAGTTCACGCCCAAGATCATGCCGGCTTTCGCCCACATGCCCGCGCTGATCATGCACCGCGAGGGCAGATCGCTGCGCGGCCTGTTCGGACCGCGTTACGCCGCCCGACCGATGAGCGATGCGACCGTGGATGCGTACCTCGCAGTGCACGGGCGTCCGGAGGTCGCTCGAAGCGTCGCCTCGATGTACCGCGGAATGGTCGTTCCGATGTCGATGCGACTCATGACCGGCGTGTACAAGCGCATGCGACTGCTCCCGCCCACACTGGTCGTCTTCGGCCGCGCCGACGGTCCGTTCGCCGAGCCGACCGCCCGGCGCATCTGTCGCAACAGCGACGCGCACGCCGACCGGTTCGAGCTGGCGTTCGTGGAGGACGCGGCGCACTTCGTCGTCGACGACGCACCGGATGCCGTCACCGCACTCGCTCTCGACTGGTTCGCGAGCGAGGGGTAGGGGGTCAGGCGGCTAGGGCGTCGGCGTCCAAGATTGTGTAGCTGTAGCCCTGTTCGGCGAGGAAGCGCTGGCGGTTCTGCGCGTAGTCCTGGTCGACCGTGTCGCGGGCGATGAGCGTGTAGAAGCTCGCCGTGTGGCCGGACTGCTTCGGCCGCAGCAGGCGTCCGAGGCGCTGGGCCTCCTCCTGCCTGGATCCGAACGACCCCGACACCTGGATCGCCACGGAGGCCTCCGGCAGGTCGATGGAGAAGTTCGCCACCTTCGAGACCACGAGCAGCTCGATCTCGCCCTCGCGGAACTGCCGGTACAACTCCTCGCGCTCGTCGACCGGCGTCGCGCCGGTGATCTGCGGAGCGTCCAGTGCGTCCGAGAGCGTCTCGAGCTGGTCGAGGTACTGACCGATCACGAGGATGCGCTCGCCGGGGTGCTTGGCGATCAGCTCGCGCACGGCGTCGATCTTCGCGGGAGCGGATGCCGCGAGCCGATACCGCTCGTCGTCGGTGGCCGCGGCGTACTCCAGCCGGTCGTCCGCCGGGAGGTCGACTCGGACCTCATAGCAGGCGGCTGGGGAGATGAACCCCTGCGCCTCGATCTGCTTCCACGGCGCGTCGAACCGCTTGGGGCCGATGAGGCTGAAGACGTCGCCTTCCCGGCCGTCCTCGCGCACGAGGGTCGCGGTGAGGCCGATGCGGCGGCGGGCCTGCAGGTCGGCGGTGAGCTTGAACACGGGGGCCGGCAGCAGATGCACCTCGTCGTAGACGATGAGGCCCCAGTCCAGGGCGTCCAGCAGCGCCAGGTGGGCGTACTCGCCCTTCCGCTTCGCCGTGAGGATCTGGTAGGTGGCGATCGTGACCGGCTTGATCTCCTTGGACTGGCCGGAGTACTCGCCGATCTCCTCAGGGGTGAGCGATGTGCGCTTGAGCAGCTCGTCGCGCCACTGACGCGCCGAGACCGTGTTCGTCACGAGGATCAGCGTCGTCGTCTTGGTCGCGGCCATGGCGCCGGCGCCGACGATGGTCTTGCCGGCTCCGCAGGGGAGCACGACGACGCCGGAGCCGTCCTTGGAGAAGGCATCCACGGCATCCTGCTGGTACGGACGGATCTGCCAGGTGTCCTCGGCGAGCTCGATCTCGTGCGGCGTGCCGGGGGTGTAGCCGGCGAGGTCCTCTGCGGGCCAGCCGATCTTCAGCAGCTCCTGCTTGATCTGACCGCGCGCCCACGCGTCGACCACGAACGCGTCGGGGGCCGGGTGACCGATCAACAGCGGCTGGATGCGCTTGTTGTTCGCCACCTGCGCGAGCACCGCGGGGTCGGTGGAGCGCAGGATCAGGGTGCCCTCGTCATCGCGCTCGATCACGAGACGCCCGTAGCGGTCGACGGTCTCGCGCAGATCCACCGAGACGGACGGCGGCACGGGGAAGCGCGACCAGCGGTCGAGCACCTCGAGCATGTCATCGGCGGTGTGTCCGGCGGCACGGGCGTTCCACAGGCCGAGCCGCGTGATCCGGTAGGTGTGGATGTGCTCGGGCGCCCGCTCGAGCTCGGCGAAGATCGCCAGCTCGTGGCGGGCCGTCTCGGCGTCGGCGTGCGCGACTTCGAGCAGCACGGTGCGGTCGCTCTGGACGATCAGTGGGCCATCAGACATAGCGATCCAGTTTACCGGTCTCTACTCGGAAGCGGGGTCGACGACGCGGGCGGAGCGGATGCTCCTGACCGGAAGCGTCCGTTCGACATCTGCCGCGCGGTCCCTTCCGCGCAGCCTGCCGCCGCCCAGGCCGCTGGCCTCGAGCTGCAGTTCGCGCGTCGAGCCGTCCGGCATGAGGATCTCAACGTGCAGCACGGCCTTCGCGCGCACGGCGGCCTCGAGTTCGCGGTCCAGCCAGGCCGCGTCGGCGTCCGGCCCCTGCTGTGCCCGCAGCCGTGCGATCAGCGCGCCGTAGCCGTGCGCGGCGGGCGGTTCGGATGCCGGGACCGGGTTGCGGTCGACGACGAGGGGCTGCCCGTCGGCGCCGACGATCATCGCCGGGTACCGCGCGTCGGTCAGCGTCCAGAAGACGGTGTCGCGGCCGACGCGCGAGCTGAGGCCCTCGGCATCCCGTGACAGCGCGAGCGGACGCAGGGACTGGTCGACGCCCATCGCATCGAGAAGCGTGGCATCCGCGCTCGACACGCGCGTGCTGCCCGACCAGTCGGTGAACACGCGCACCAGCCCGTGACGCTGCGCGGTCTGCATGACGAGGTATTCGAGCGGCTGCGGGATGCCGGTGAGCGAGATCTCGCCGAGGAAGTCGAGGACCGACGCCGCGGTCTCGCCCGTGGTCAGGGCGTGCGCGATCGACTCGGCCGTGAATCGGTACGACGAGGCCTGCGCCGCCGACTCGCGCGCGGCGATCCCGCGCAGACGCACGTCCAGCGCGGGCTTGAGGGGGCCCGGTGCGATCGCGGTGAGGTCGTTCTGCAGGAAGATCTTGTCGACCTCTGTCGGCAGCATCCGCTCGAGCCCGGTGGCATCCGCACGCTGCCCGAGTCGCAGCGGGACGGCCCACTGCGGTTCGGTGCCGTCTGCGGTCACGAGGCCGAGCAGGGTGGCGCGGGCCCGGATCGCTGCGCATCGCTCGCCCCACGCCGGATCCCACGGGTGCTGCCGGGGCCAGCGGGAGAGCGGCAGCCAGCCGCCGTCCTCGGTTCGCAGGCCGCGGGGGAGGGAGGCTCGGAAGGCTTCGGCCAGGGCGGTCCATCGATCGGATGCCGCGAGCCGCAGCCAGGCCTCGCCGGCAGCGGTCTGGCGGAGCTTGCGGTCGCCGGTGGCGAGGATGCCGGCAGCGACGGCGATCGCGACGAGATCGTCGAGGATCTCGGCGGGCGTGCCCGCCTCGGCGATGCGGCGCTTCTCGCCCGCAGCGAGGTTGCCGCCGGTGAGCAGCGACAGCGGTGTCTCGGCGGCGAGCAGCACGAGATCGGCGATGGCCCCGACGCTCGTGAAGGCGCGTTCTGCGGCGCGCGCCTCCGACCGCTCGTCCGCGGGGAGCGGATCTGTGAGATCGTCCTCTGCGGGCAGTTCTCGTGCGGCGACGACGTCGGCGACCGGGGGCTGCGGGGTGCCGTCCGGGCGCAGCAGTGCGAGGGCGAGGAGAGCGGCTGCCTCCGTGCCGGGATCCTCTCCCTCGACCGCTCCACGCAGGGCGCGTGCTTCGGCCAGGGTCAGACGCGGCAGCATCCGCTCGATCGAGCCGGTGTCGAGCAGGGCTTCTGCCGCGTCGAAGAAGTCCGCCCATGGGGCGTCTTCGCGCACGCCGCGCGCTTCGAAGAGCGCGGCCAGCTGCGCGTCGGGCGCAGCGGCCAGCCACACGGCGAGCGGGCGGGCGTGCGTGCTCATGTCAGCGGCGCTTGGCGGCGCTGCCCTTCCGCACGAAACTCATGATGAGCAGGGCGATGATCATGACGAAGGCGGCCGGAAGGCCCCACAGCGGGACTGCGGCGACGATCGGCCAGAGGTCCTCGCCGAAGGCATCCTGACTCATTCCGGTGGCGCTGCCGATGATGATCGCGAAGAAGCAGATCACCGAGAGCGCGGCGAGCGTCAGCGCCGCGAAAGCGAGGAAGCGATCCAGCCGACGGACGGGAACATCGGGGCCGGAATTCTGCGTGCTCATCCGTCTCAGCCTAGTCCCTGGAACACCGGTAGGCTGGGGTGGGGCGCGAATGCGCGCGCCTCATTTCGGCTCCATCACACAGCGAGGTTCTCCCATGCCCACCGGCAAGGTCAGGTTCTACGACGACGAGAAGGGTTTCGGCTTCATCGCCAGCGATGACGGCCAGGACGTCTTCCTGCACGCCTCTGCCCTGCCCGCCGGCGCCACGGTCAAGTCCGGCGCCCGCGTGGAGTTCGGCGTCGCCGACGGCAAGCGCGGACTGCAGGCACTCTCGGTGCGCGTCCTCGATGCCCCGGTCAGCCTTTCGAAGGCGAAGCGCAAGCCCGCCGACGACATGGCGATCATCATCGAGGATCTCGTGAGGCTTCTCGACGACATCGGCGGCGACCTCCGTCGTGGCCGCTACCCGTCCAGCAGCCACGGCCGCAAGGTCGCCGCTGTGCTCCGCAAGGTCGCCGATGACCTCGACGCCTGAGCCCGATGAGCGCCTGATCGGCGCGCACGATGTCGCGCTCGCGGCGCTGCAGGAGATCACCCCTGCCGCCACGATCGGTCCTGCTGCCGGTTACCTGGTCGAAGAGGACGGATCGGTGTCGCTGCGGTTCGAGAACCGCCTCCCCGGATACCCGGGCTGGTACTGGACCGTCACTGTGGCGCGCGTCGAGGATGCCGAACCCACGGTTCTCGAGGTCGAACTGCTCCCCAACGAGGGTGCCCTTCTCGCGCCCGAGTGGGTGCCGTGGGCCGAGCGTCTCGCCGAGTACCGTGCGCATCAGGCCGAGCTCGCGGAGCAGGCTGCCGCTGCCGAAGAGGAGTCGGGTGAAGGTGTCGACGCCGATTCCGACGATGCCGACGAGGACGAGTCCGACGACGACGATCTCGATGAGGACGACGACGCGGACGAGCCGGACATCCTGCACGCCGGTGATCTGGACGGCGTCGACATCGACGAGCTCGATGACTCCGCCGTCGATGATGAGGATGCCGACGAAGACTCTGATGAGGACGTCGACGAGGACGAGTCCGAAGGCGATGATTCGGACGACGCCGAAGAGGAGTAGTGCGCGCTGCTCATTCCTGCGTCGCGCTGCTCGTTCCTGATGCGCGCTGCTGATTCCTGTCGGCGCTGCTGATAATCACGCAGCGCGAGCAGGAAGTGACAGCGCGACAATCTGTGGCATCCGCTACATCGATCGATGGCGCGGATGCCACGAAGTGCAGCGCTCAGGCGCCGCTGTTCTCCAGCGCGTAGTCGATCGAACGGATCAGCTGGCGGACGTCATCCGGCTCGATCGAGACGAAGGTCGCGACCCGCAGCTGGTTGCGTCCGAGCTTGCGGTACGGCTCGGTGTCGACGATGCCGTTGGAGCGCAGCGTCTTGGCGATGCCGGCCGCGTCGATGCTCTCGTCGAAGTCGATCGTGACGACGACGGGGGAGCGGTGCGCAGGGTCGGTGACGAACGGCGTCGCGACCGAGGATGCCTCGGCCCAGTCGTACAGCGCCTGCGACGACTCCGCGGTGCGGGCGCCGGCCCAGGCGAGACCGCCGTTGTCGTTGATCCATCGCAGCTGAGAGTCCAGCAGGTGGAGCGTCGCGAGAGCGGGCGTGTTCAGTGTCTGGTTCAGGCGCGAGTTGTCGACCGCGTTCTTGAGGCTGAGGAACTCCGGAATGTAACGACCGGATGCCGCGATGCGCTCGATCCGCTCGATGGCGGCGGGCGACACGGCGGCGACCCAGAGGCCGCCGTCGGAGCCGAGGTTCTTCTGCGGTGCGAAGTAGTAGACGTCGGCCTGGGTGATGTCGAAGTCGATGCCGCCCGCGGCGCTGGTCGCGTCGACCACCGTCAGCGCGCCCTCGGCGGCAACGCGCTGCACGGGGGCTGCGACGCCGGTGGAGGTCTCGTTGTGCGGCCAGGCGTACACGTCGACGCCATCGATCACCTCGGCGGCCACGAGGGAGCCGGGTTCGGCGCTGCGCACGTCCGGCGCCTCGAGCCACGGGGCGGCGGCGGCCTTGGCGAACTTGCCGCCGAACTCGCCGAACGTGAGGTTCTGGCTGCGACGTTCGATGAGGCCGAAGGCCGCGGCATCCCAGAACGCGGTCGATCCGCCGTTGCCGACGATGATCTCGTATCCGTCGGGAAGGCGGAACAGGTTCGCGAACTGCTCGCGGACGCTGCCGACGAGGTTCTTCACCGGGGCCTGACGGTGCGAGGTGCCCAGGATGCTGGCGCCGGCCGTCACGAGGGCCTCGAGCTGCGCGGGGCGCACCTTCGAGGGGCCGCAGCCGAAACGGCCGTCGACGGGCAGGAGGTCACGGGGAATCTCGATCGCCATGCGTCGATTCTAGGCGCGCGTCGCGTCCGCGAAATCCACTGTTTCCCCGTCTGACGTCGCCCGGGGAATGTAGGCTTGCCTAAGAAGACCCGGAGGGCCCAGATGACGGACTTGATCGATACGACGGAGATGTATCTCCGCACCATCCTCGAACTCGAGGAGGAGAACATCGTTCCCCTGCGGGCGCGCATCTCCGAACGCCTCGGGCATTCCGGGCCCACCGTCTCGCAGACGGTCGGCCGCATGGAACGCGATGGTCTCGTCGTCGTCTCAGAGGATCGCACGCTCGAGCTCACGGATGCCGGGCGCCGCAAGGCCGTCGACGTCATGCGCAAGCACCGGCTCGCCGAGCGTCTGCTGTCCGATGTGATCGGTTTGGACTGGGCGTTCGTGCATGAAGAGGCCTGCCGCTGGGAGCACGTCATGAGCGAGCAGGTCGAGCGTCGCCTCGTCGAGCTTCTCGGGCACCCCACGGAGTCGCCGTACGGCAACCCGATTCCCGGACTCGACCAGCTGGGCGACGTGCCTGCGCGCACGTTCGACGAGGGCGTCGTCGGACTGGTCAAGAAGCTGAATGATGCTGAAGAGCCCATCGAGGGCACGGTGCGTCGTCTCGCAGAGCCAGCGCAGGTCGACCCCGAGCTGCTGCAGCAGCTGCGCGAGGCCGGCGTGGTTCCCGGAGCGCGCGGCAACTACCGCTACAGCGAGGGCTACGTGCTGATCCAGATGGACGGCAACGACGAGGGGCTCGAGCTCCCCGTCGAGCTGGCATCGCACATCTTCCTCATCGGCGAACCCGCCTGATCTCAGGCGCCGGCGCCCTTCCCGGAGGATTGTCAGGCTGCCAGGGTGACATGATCGTTATCTTCCGGTAACCTCGGTCAGGTCGTCAGCGAAGAAGCCCGCCGTCGACAACCCCGTGAAGATTGCCTCTCCGGCTCGTCGTCTCCGCGGTCAGATCGCACAAAGTACCCCGAGTAGTGCCCCGAGAAGCAGAGTGCCGACGAGCCAGCGCACCCGAGCGCCGAGGCGCAGGAGGATCACCTTTTGGCCGCAGACATCGAACCGACCACGACATCTGAAAAGACCCTGAAGCGCAAGCGCATCGTTGTGCCGCGCGACGCCGCTCGCAAGATGGTCAAGCCGATCCGCTCGATCGCGATCTTCGGTGCCGTCGGAGCTCTTGTCGCAGCCGTCGCGCTTCCCGCATACGCCGCTTCGTCCAGCCCGCTGGACGCGACCGCGACGCTGCAGCAGGTCGCCGCTGACGACGCGCAGTCCCTGGTCGTGGCATCCGAGGCCACGGCCGCTCCGATGCAGCGCTCCACCTACAGCGCCACCACGCCCGAAGAGATCGAGAAGAAGAAGGCCGAAGAAGCCGCTGCCGCTGCCGCCGCCGCGGCTGCCGCTGCGGCCACAGCCTCGGCCTCGTCCCCGATCGACGTCAGCAACTACGCGATGACCGCGGCCGGCTCGGGCGAGGTCCGCTATCCGCTTCCGCAGGGTTCCTACATTCAGGGCCGCACGGTCGGCTCCGGCCACCAGGGGGCCGACATGCTCGCACCGGCCCGCACTCCGATCTACGCCGCTACGTCTGGCGTCGTGCGCGTCTCGAGCGAGAGCTACTCCGGCTACGGCGTCGGCGTCGCGATCGACGGGGTCGTCGGCGGGCAGAGCGTCTCGACCGTGTACGGCCACATGACCTACGGATCGCGACAGGTCCAGGCCGGACAGCACGTCGAAGCAGGGCAGCTCATCGGACTCGTCGGCAGTACCGGACGATCGACGGCCAACCACCTGCACTTCGAGGTGCACATCGGCGGCGGCCTGTACGAGCCGTACGCATGGCTGGCAGCCAACGCCGGCTGACTCTTTCTCGGCATCCGACACACGCCTGAGTGTTCACCCGTCGTTTCACCATCCTTCGGCGGGATGGGCTAACCTGATCCCGTCGTCGCACGGACGGGAGAAGCCGATGGAACGAACACCGGGCATCCGCACCATGGATGCACTCGGTCGTTACGTCCTTCGGCATTGCCCGCAGGGATGCACTGAGCTTGTCGTGTGCAAAAGGCGCTGTCCGTAGGACGGCGCCTTTCTTCGTTTCTGCGTATCGTCTGTCGTCTGCGCGGCGTCGTGTGAGTCGAGAGTGCCGGGAAGCCGTCCCGGCGGATCGAGAGGATGACGATGCGCACACTTGTTCTGAACGCCGGGTACGAGCCGCTCGCGGTGGTGTCCTTCAAACGAGCTCTGGTGCTCGTGATGAACGACAAGGCCACCGTGGTCGAACGCGTGGAGGGCGATCCGGTCTGGGCAGCAGCCGGGGCCTTCGACCGTCCTGCCGTCATCATCCTGTCGAGATACGTCCGCGTGCCGATGAGCAGACGCGTACCCGTCACCAGGCGCGGGGTGCTGCGCCGGGACAACCACCGCTGCGGATACTGCGGCAAAGCGGCATCCACGATCGATCACGTGCTGCCTCGCTCGCGTGGGGGAGCGGACTCGTGGGAGAACCTCGTGGCCTGCTGCCTGCGATGCAACAACGTCAAGAGCAACCGGACCCCGCAGGAGATGCGCTGGGAGCTGCGGTTCATTCCGCGTCCGCCGCACGGCGGCAGCTGGACTGTACGAGGCACCGAACGCAGCGACCCCTGCTGGGAGCCGTACCTCGCCCTGGCGGCGTGACGACCAGGGCAGAATGGTCCGCATGACCAGGGGTCTCATCGTGATCGACATGCAGCGCGGCTTCGACGACCTCGATTTCTGGGGGCCGACGTCCAACCCGGACTGCGAGGAGAACGTCGCACGTCTCATCGGCGAGTGGCAGCGCACTGGCGAGCCGATCGTCATCGTGCGGCACGATTCGGAGTCGCTTGCCTCTCCGTTGCACCCGGAGAATCCAGGCAACGCGCTGGTGGATGCCGTCGCCGCTGCGGATCCGGCGCTGTTCGTCGTCAAGAGCGTCAACTCCGCGTTCTACGGATCGCCGGATCTGGGCGGGTGGCTCAGGGCGGAGTCGATCGACGAGCTCGTGATCTGCGGCATCCAGACGAACATGTGCGTGGAGACGACGGCTCGGATGGCGGGAAACCTGGGCTTCTCGACGACGGTGGTGCTGGATGCCACGCGTACGTTCGATCTGTCCGGCGAAGTGGTCGGGGTCGGTGTGGTGCAACGTACGGCAGAGGAGCTGATGGCGAACACTGCGCTCGTGCTGCAGGAGGGCGGATTCGCGAAGATCGCCGCGACCTCCGACGTCATCGGGGCCGACGCGCCTGGGTAGACTGGTCGGGCCAGCCTCTGTAGCTCAATGGAAGAGCAGTTGCGTCCTAAGCAAACGGTTGGGGGTTCGAGTCCCTCCAGGGGCACCTTCGATCCTGCCTGCGGACCAGGTTCCGAGAATCCACATAAGCACTGTTCCGGCGATCACCCTCTGTGGGAGGATCATGCCGTGGCCATTCGTGTGAATGCTGACAACTTCGTCCGTGCCGAGACGGATCGGATGTTCCATGACCTGCAGGAAAGTGCGGGCGGGATCAACCAGTTCCTGCATAATCGCGAACCAGCAGCGATCGACAGGCAGACCGTTATCCGGTTGAACCGCGACACCCTCTACAGCTTTGCCGTCGTCGACGTGGGTGGTGACACCACCCTTTCGCTTCCGGACCCGGGCGAGCGGTACCTGTCGGCGATGGTCGTCAACGAAGACCACTTCGTTGAGGCGGTCTTCCACAGTCCCGGCGCACATGACCTTCGTGCCGACGAACTGGGGAGTCGGTACGTGCTCGTCGCCGTTCGGATCCTCGTCGACCCCGCCGACACGGAAGACATCGCGGACGTGGTGGCGCTTCAGGACCAGATCACGCTGACGAGCCGTTCGGCGGTGCCCTTCGAGCATCCGGAGTACGACACCGCGTCCTTCGATGAGACCCGTGACGCGTTGTTGTCCCTTGCCCGCAACTTGACCGGCTTTGATCGCATGTTCGGAACGAAGGACGATGTTCATCCCGTGCGGCATCTCATCGGGACGGCGGCCGGGTGGGGCGGCCTGCCGACGAGCGAGGCCGCTTATGTCGGCGTCGATCCTCACCTGCCCGTCGGGCAGTACGAACTCACCGTGGCCGATGTCCCCGTCGACGGATTTTGGTCCGTCTCGGTCTATAACGCGAAGGGCTTCTTCGAACCGAACGCCCGAGACGCCTATACCGTCAACAACATCACCGCAGTCAAGAACGCTGACGGATCGACGACGGTCCGTTTCGGCGACTATCCGGCGGATACGCCCAACGCGATCCCGATCACGGAAGGGTGGAACTACCTCGTCAGGCTCTACCGTCCGCGCCCCGAGATCACGAACGGCAGTTGGGAGTTCCCCCGGATCGACGCGCTGAGCTGACACGCCCCGGCTCCTTGCCCGCAGCCGGCCGCTGCCACAGGATGAGCACGTGACTTCCTACGTGCGCCCCTCGATCGACGTGCCGGTGTTTCGTGATGTCGATGGTCAGGTCATCGACTACGGCAGCAGGTGGAACGGGTCGCCACCGGAAGACACCTACTCGGTTGGCACTCATCCAGAACGCTTCGCGCCGCTTCACCTCATCGCCGACACGCTCATCACCCACCTGCGCGAGACCTACGACGTTGAAGTCACCGAAAGAGTTGAGGTGGCAGCCGATCTGATCCACCCCGCGTACCACGACGTGGTGCGCGCCGTACGGATACAGCCGAACGATCAGACGCGCGCATCGCTGACACTCGTCCTCACCGCCTACCCCGGCGTCTACATGCACGCGGGCCTGCTCCACGACTTCCACTACCCCGTCTGCGGCTGCGACGCCTGCGACTCGACTTGGGAGGGGGAAGCCGATGATCTCGAGCGGCAGGTGCTCGCCGTCGTCACCGGCAACTACCGCGAGCGCATCGAACGCGGTCGCCATCCATGGGTCGACTACGTGTTCACTCATCCCGATGGCGCGAGCTCGGGACGATCTCGCGCCCAGGACCTGCCGGCGGATCGCCTCAAAGCCGCGAGATCCATCCTCGGCGACCTCTCCGACGGATGGACTGCCTGGCCGCGTTCGGCTTCGGTCTCGTGATCACTCGCACAGGCACGCCACGTTCGATCAGAACGGCCAGATGAGCGGCACGAAGAGCACCGAGACTGCCAGGTAGAGCACGGCGAGCGGGAGCCCGAGCTTCCAGTAGTCCCCGAAGCGGTAGCCCGCCGGCTCCATGATCATCATGTTCGCCGGAGTCGCGATCGGAGTGAAGAGCGCAGCGGCCCCCGTCACGGTGAGGGCCATGAGGAACGGCAGAGCCGAGACATGCAGGTCGGCGGCGAGAGCGAGGGCGACCGGGATCATGATGAGCACGGTCGCGGTGTTGCTGATGAGCTGACCGAGGATCAGCGTGATGACGCAGATGAGCAGCAGCGCGAGGTGCGGGCCGGCGCCTCCCAGCATCCTGAGCAGCCCGTCGGCGAGCAGGTCGGCCGCTCCCGTGCTCGTGAACGCGGTGGACAGCGGGATCATGCCCGCCACGAGCACCACGGTCGTCCACGAGATCGCCCGGTAGGTCTCCCTGACGTTCAGAACCCGGGTGAGAACGACGGCGAGTCCTGCCAGGAGTGCGGCGACCGCGGGCGGGACGACGCCCGTCGCCAGCAGAATCACCATCGCGGCCAGGATGACGATGGTCCGGCGTGCACCGCGCCCGAGCGGGACGGTGCGACGCAGTTCGTCCGGCGTGTCCACGACGATCACGTCCGGCCCCGACGTGTGCCTTCTGAGGTCCTCCCAGCTCCCGCTCAACAGGAGCTGATCGCCCGCCTCGAGCGTGGTCGACCGGCCCCGCAGGATCTCCCCGCCCCGACGGGCGGCGACGATGACGAGGTCACCGCTGGGGGAGACCATCCCGGGGAAGACATGCGTGCCGATCAAAGACGATCGTGGGGCGACGAGGACTTCGGTCACCCCGTTCGCCGTTCCGACGAGGGGAACCTCGCCCGTCGCGAGGTCGTAGTGCTTCTTGAGCAACTGCGCGTGGCCGCTCAGATCCGGGGCGAGAGCGCTCGGCACCCGCTCCGGGACGAGCCGGTTGCCGAAGAGCATCACGATCAGCAGAGTTCCGACCACGAGCGGAACACCGACGATCGTGAACTCGAAGAACCCGAACGGTCGCCCTGCCGCATCGTTCGCCGCCTCCGAGACGATGATGTTGACCGGCGTTCCCGTCAGGGCGAGCATCGAACCCGCATGGGCGGCGAACGCGAGCGGAAGCAGCAGTCGCGAAGGCGCGATGCCGCTCCGAACCGCGACCACGACCACCAGCGGGATGAGCGCCGCCACGGATCCGTTGACGCTGATGAGAGCGGTGAGCGCGGCGACGAGCAACATGATCATGATCAGCAGCCGACGCGGTGACGGCCCCGCCCGACCGATGACCTGGTGCGCCGCCCATGTCGTCACTCCCGTTGCATCGAGCGCCTCGCTCACGACGAACAGCGCTGCGATGAACAGCACCGTCGGGTCGCCGAAACCGGCGAGCGCATCGACCAGATCGAGCACGCCTGTCGCCCAGAGCGCGATCGCGACGCCGATCGCCACCGCTCCCAGTGGCACACGGTTGCTCAGGAAGGCGATCACTGCGAGCGCGAGGATGCCCAGCGTCGCAGCGATCGGATCCATATGCGTGCCTTCTGCCTGTGTCAGCGCTCAGAAGAGCGCGGCGACCACGAGGATGACGATCGTGACTCCGGCCAGGATGCCCATCAGTGGCAGCACGAAGCGCCCGTACTTGTTGTAGCCGACGCCGGCGAGTGCGATGCCTCCCATCAGGACGGCGTTCGTTGGGATGATCATCCGCATCCACCCGGCTCCCGTCGCCCACGAGGTGATGACGAGGTCGTGCCCGACGCCGGCGAGATCTCCCAGCGGAGCGAGCAGCGGCATCGCGAGCGCCGCGTGCCCGGATGACGAGGGCACGAGCGCTGCGAGACCGGCGTTGACGACGAACACGAGGCCCGCGAACACCCCCTCGGACGCGCCGACGACGGCGTTCTCCATCGCGTTGAGCAGCGTGTCGATCGTGTCGGTGTTGTTGAGGATGACCGTCACGCCGCGTGCGAGCATGACGACGATGGCAGGGCCGATGAAGTCGCCGGCACCCTTGGCGATGGCCTGGCTGATGCCCTTCTCGCCGAGCCCGCCGACCAGTCCGACGAGGATCGTGCCGATGATGAACAGCGCTGTCAGCTCGGGGAACCACCAGCCCAGCTCCCACGCGAAGGGGTAGTCCTGCTCGACGGGCAGCACGCTCGACCACGGGATCACCGAGAAGATCATGACGAGGAACACGAGCGCGGTCACCACGAGCGTCCACTTCTGCCGCGTGGTGAGCGGTTCCGGGGTCGTGGGGCCCTCCACCCCATCCGTCTCACGCTCGAGGATGGAGCGGGACGGGTCGGCCTTGACGCGCTCCGCGTAGCGGATCACGTACAGGATGGTGATGGCGGTGAGCACGACCCAGAGGATGACGCGCAGCACGATGCCGACAGCCAGTCGCCGAGCCGGAACGTCACTCCCGTCCGCGACAGCCCCTCACCGATCACGAAGAGCGCCGCGATGAGAACGACGTTCGGATCGGCGAAGCCGGCAAGGGTCTCCGGCACCGTCAGCACGCTGATCAGCGGCAGTGCGACGATCACCAGCAGCGCGACGGCATCCATGCGAGGCCGCCCGATGGCGAACAGCGCGATCGTCACCGCCAACAGCACCAGGACCACGATCAGGTCCACGCTCATCAGAACCTCCACCTCGACCGGCATACGGCGGGCAACTGTGCGCAGCATGCTATCGCGATGCGATCGCGCTGTGTTCTGGTGACCGGCGCCCGTACTCCCTGGCCCTCGCATCGCGCAAGCCCCTCCGCGCGGCACGTGCGCACCTCATAGCCTGCTCTCATGGGCCGGGACGACGATCACACCAGCACATACGTCGAGATCGACGGCAGAGAGTACCTTTTGGGGCACGATCAAGACCGAGGCGACGTCATGTCGCGGATCGCGGAAGCGGCGCGATCCGAGCCCGCTTTCGTCGACCTCTCCGATGGTGGCCGCCGAGTCTCCGTCCTCGTCTCGCACCAGTCGAGGGTCGTCATCACGGTACGGCACGACTCGGCGGTACATGCCGAGCACGATCCTCTGGATGCTTCGATCGCCGACTGGGACCTCTAGCTGGACGAAGAAGCGCTCGTCTCACCACTGATGAACCCGCCCACAGCCGCGGCGACCGCGGGAGCGGCTTCTTCAGCCATGTGGTGGCCGCTGTCGATTCCGAAACCGGTGACGGAGTGCGCCCAGTCGCTCCAGATCATCAGCGGATCGCCGTAGAGCGATTCCAGATCATCCCGGAGGGACCAGAGAATCAGCACTGGCGACTCGATCTTCCGTCCCATGCGGCGATCCGCCTCCTCGTGGTCCCGATCGATGCTCAGCCCGGCCCGGTAGTCCTCTAGCATCGACCGCACCACGCTCGGCGTGCGCACGGCATCCATGAGTTCGGCGTGGTTCTCGGCGCCCATCGTCGCCGCGTCGGCCTTGGGCCGGTACCACCCCTCCGGATCGGCGTTGATCACCCGTTCAGGGATCTCCGGCTGCGCGAAGAAGAACCAGTGCCACCATGCCGTGGCGAAGCGGGCGTCGACGCGTCGAAGATGCTCGCTGATCGGGATGCAGTCCATCAGGACGAGCCGGTCCACGGACGCGGGCTGGTCGAGAGCAAGCCGCAGGGCGACGTAGCTTCCGCGATCATGGCCGACGAGGTGGAACCGCTCGTGGCCGAGATGGCGGGCGACAGCCAGGATGTCGTCCGCCATCTCGCGCTTGGACTGCTGGGAATGATCGTCTCGCGGCGATGGGCCGATCGACCTGCCGTATCCGCGCAGATCCGGGCAGATCACCTGATATCCCCGATCGACGAGGAGCGGCGCGACGCGGTGCCATGTCGCGGACGTGCGAGGGTGCCCGTGCAACAGCACCACCGGTGCACCCGCACCTTTGTGCCGCACGAAGATCTGCGCCGTGCCGGTGTCGACGACTGTCGTGGAGAACCCGTCGAACACGGTCACCCGCTACTCGGGATCGGCTACGGCATCCGGTTCGACCTGCGGGCGTCCGATGATGCCGATGCCGACCGCCTCGTGACTGGGCTCTGGCTCCTCCCGCGACGGTGCCTTCGGCTCCTCGCCCGGATCCTTCTCGGTGCTCGGCTCCTTCATCTCCTCGGCATCCGGCATCTGCTCGGCATCGGGAGGCGTCGGCTCGTCCGGGCTCTGATCGGTGGTCTCTGCCGAATCACTCATGGTCTGTTCCTTTCGTCGAGCGGCGATCAGGGGTTCAGGACGACCTTGATGCAGCCGTCCTCCTTGCGCTGGAAGGTCGAGTAGAGGCCCGGTGCGTCCTCGAGCGGAGCGTGATGAGTCGCGAGATCCATGACGCCGATCGGGTCGGCCGGATCCTCCACGAGGGGGAGGAGATCGTCGATCCAGCGCTTCACGTTGCACTGGCCCATGCGCAGGCTCAGCTGCTTGTCGAACATCGTCTTCATCGGGAGGACGTCGGCGTCGCCGGCATAGACGCCGCTGAGCGAGACCGTCCCGCCGCGACGCACGGCATCGATCGCGGCATACACCGCGGTGAGGCGGTCCACTCCCGCCTTGTCGAGTGCCACCCTCGCCACGGCATCCGGCAGCAGCCCGACAGCCTGCTGAGCGAACTTCACACCCGGCGCGCCGTGCGCTTCGAGGCCGACGGCATCCACGACCGAGTCCGCACCGCGTCCCTCCGTGAGATCGCGCAGCTCGTCGACGATCGTGTCCGTGAGGTCATAGGTGAGGATGCCATGACGCTCGGCCATCGCACGACGCTCCGGCACCGGATCCACTGCGAGCACGCGGTATCCGCGGTGCACGCCGATGCGCGACGCGAGCTGTCCCACCGGTCCGAGCCCGAGAACCGCGAGGGTGCCTCCCTCCGGGACCTGTGCATACTCCACGCCCTGCCACGCCGTCGGCAGGATGTCGCTGAGGTATAGATAGCGATCGTCGGGAAGTTCACGTCCCACCCGAACGTGGTTGTAGTCGGCCAGCGGCACGCGAAGATACTCGGCCTGTCCGCCCGGGACCTGACCGTAGAGCTTCGTGTACCCGAAGAGCGCCGCGCCGCTGCCGTACTCGCGCACCTGGGTGGTCTCGCACTGGGACTGCAGACCGCGGCGGCACATGAAGCAGTGGCCGCAGGAGATGTTGAACGGGATGACCACCCGATCTCCGACGGCGAGCTCGGCGACCTCGGAGCCGACCTCCACGACCTCGCCCATGGGCTCGTGGCCGAGGATGTCGCCGCGATCGAGGAACGGTCCCAGCAACTCGTAGAGGTGCAGATCCGAGCCGCAGATCGCCGATGACGTCACGCGGATGATCGCATCCGTCGGCTCCTCGATCCTCGGATCCTCGACCTCGTCGACTCGGACATCGCGCTTTCCCTGCCAGGTGAGTGCCTTCATGCGTTCACCCTCGCTCACACCATCGGCTGACCGAACCGGGTTGACAAACCACGAGCGGTGTCCAAGGACGCGGTGTCAAGGGGAGTGCTGCGGAGGTCGCGACGCGGCACACTCGTCTGGAGAGCGAGGAGAGCACGATGACGGCTGAAGAAACCGCCAAGCCCCACACGCCGATGGCGGTCGAGGGCCGGTCCTGGAAGTTCGCGGTGCGTCGTACGCTGCGTGCGTTCGGAGCCGACCAGTGCACCGACGTCGCTGCAAGCCTGACGTTCTACGCCGTTCTCGCCCTCGTCCCCGCCGCGATGGTCTCCTTCTCGGCACTGAGCCTGCTCGGCCGCGGCGAGGAGACCGGGCGCATCGTGATCGATGTCGTGCACGCCTGGGCGCCGGATGCCTCGACCGCGGCGTTGCAGGATGCCGTCTCGCAGATCGCCGAAGCGCGGTTGTCGGGCATCCTCCTCGTCTTCGCGCTCGCCCTGACCCTGTGGGCGGTCGCGCGCTACGTGGCCGCTCTCGGCCGCGGAATGAACCGCCTCTACGGTGTCGCCGAGGGCCGTATCCTCTGGCGACTCAAGGTAGGGCAGCTCCTGATCGCGCTGGTCATCATCGTGTGCACCGCTCTGGTCGCGGCACTTCTGACCGTCTCCGGTGGCGTCGCCGAAGCCGTCGGAGAGTCGCTGGGCCTCGGGGAGACCGCTCTGTTCGTCTGGCGGATCGTGCGCTGGCCGCTGCTGGCTGCGGTTGTGGTGTTCCTGCTCGCGTTCCTCTACTACTTCGCTCCGAACGTGAAGCCGACAGGCTTCCGCTGGATGAGCCTCGGTGCCGCCGTGGCCCTGGTCGTCCTGCTGCTCGCGTCGCTCGGCTTCTGGCTTTACGTGTCGAACCTCGCGGACTATGACCGCATCTACGGAGCGTTCGCCGGCGTCATCATCTTCGGGTTGTGGCTGTGGATCGCGAACATGGCGATCCTGGTGGGCGCGGAGTTCGACGCGGAGGTGGAGCGCGTGCGACAGCTGCAGGCGGGAATCCCCGCCGAGACCCAGGTGCAGGTACCGCTGCGAGATGCCCGCCGCATCGCGAAGGACGTGCGGCGCGACCGCAAGGAAGAGGCACAGGCCAGGCGGATCCGGCGCTGACGGGCGGTTGTCAAGCCCTGTGCCCGCTGGTGCGGCTGGTCGCTATATTCGCACGATGACCGACGACTCTCAGGCCCCGTCCCGCCTGCGCCGCGCCATCACCGGACCGCTGCTGTTCGCGTTCATCCTCGGTGACGTCCTGGGCGCCGGGATCTACGCGCTGATGGGCGTGCTCTCCGCTGAGGTCGGCGGGATGCTGTGGGCGCCGCTCCTGCTCGCGCTGCTGCTGGCGCTGCTGACCGCTGGATCCTACGCGGAGCTCGTGACGAAGTACCCGCGTGCCGGGGGAGCGGCGGTGTTCGCCGAACGCGCGTTCCACAGCCGCATCGTGTCGTTCCTCGTCGGCTTCAGCATGATGGCCGCCGGAGTCGTCAGTGCCGCCGGACTCGCGATCGCCTTCGCGGGCCAGTACCTGCAGACATTCTTCGCACTGCCGGTGATCCCGGTCGCCATGCTCTTCCTGCTGATCGTGGCGGCGCTCAATGCCCGCGGCATCCGGGAATCGATGGGCGCGAACCTCGTCATGACCGCGATCGAGGTCAGCGGACTGGTGATCGTCATCGTCGTCGTCGCAATGTTCGTCGCCGGCGGTGGCGGCGACGTGTCACGCGTCACCCAGGCTCCGGAGGGGACGAGCGTCGCGGTCGCCGTTCTCGGCGGCGCGATCATCGCCTACTACTCGTTCGTCGGATTCGAGACCTCCGCCAACGTGATCGAGGAGGTGAAGAACCCGACCAAGATGTACCCGAAGGCTCTGTTCGCCGCACTCATCACGGCCGGGGTCGTCTACGTCCTGGTCGGACTCGCCAGCTCGATCGCGCTTCCGCCGGAGGAACTGGAGGATTCCACCGGGCCGCTGCTCGCGGTGGTCGAGGCGACCGGGATCGGCGTTCCCTCGTGGCTGTTCAGCCTGATCGCCCTCATCGCCGTGGCGAATGGCGCGCTCCTGACGATGATCATGGCCAGCCGCCTCGCGTACGGGATGGCCGAGCAGGGGTTGCTGCCCGACGTTCTCGCGCGTGTGCTGCCGCGCCGGAAGACACCGTGGGTCGCGATCGTCGCCACCACTGTCGTCGCGATGCTGCTCACCCTCATCGGTGACCTCGCGACCCTGGCCGAGACCGTCGTCCTGCTGCTGCTTTTCGTGTTCATGAGCGCCAACGTCTCGGTGCTCGTGCTGCGCCGCGACCGGGTGGAGCACGAGCACTTCCGCGTGTGGACGTTCGTTCCAGTGCTCGGCATCGCGTCGTGCATCCTGCTGCTCACCCAGCAGCGTCCGATGGTGTGGCTGTTCGGGGCGATCCTGCTGGCCGTGGGGTTCGTCCTCTACCTGCTCGCGCAGTGGGGACGCCGCCGGAACAAGGACGTCAGCGCGCCGGATCTGCCTCGTCAGGAAGACGATCTGACGGCACGATGACGACATCCTGGACCTTCCAGTCCATGGCGGCGATGCTCTCGGATGCCTGATCGACCTGCTTGAGCGTCACCCGGCGCCTGCGCGGAACGACGAACGCCTCGACATGGAAGACATGCCCCTCATCGCGCATGCGCACAGCGGCGTCGGCCACCCACGGCAACCTCCGCAGCATATGGACGATCTCGGATGCCAGCGGGTGCGGCTCCTTGTTGTCGTAGGTGGTCGCGCGCTGATCCATGAGATCGACGACGGCCGCTTTCGTGTTGCGGAAGCCGTCGAGGATGATGCCGAGCGAGATGAACAGCGCGGCAACGCCGTCGAGCCACCACAGGCCGACGCCGATTCCGAGGACGCCGATGATCGAAGCGGCATTGGTGTGCCAGTCCGCCTTCGCCATGTCGGCGTCGGTGTAGAGCAGCTTGTTGTGCAGCACAGGGGCGAGCTTCTTCTTCGCCGGTCCGTAGATGAACACCGGACCGATGACGATGGGAACCATGACGGCGACCATCAGCCATCCGAGCCAGATCGTCTGCCCGAACAGCTGCACCGTACCGATCGTCGGATGTTCCGCCGCGACCAGACCTGACACCGCTTCGAACGCGAGGTTGAGGCCCACGACGAGCAGGGCGACCCCGGCGACGAGATGTCCGACGCCCATCGCCCGGTGCATCCCGTACGGATGCTTCCTGTCGGGACGGCGGCGCACGAAGATCAGCGCGATGAGGAACGCGACCTGCGGAATGAGGGAGAGCATGTCCTCGATCCACGCCGTGCGCATCGCCTGCGAGTTGCCGACGACGAATGCCACCACGATGATCGTGCAGATTGTGTAGCCGATCGTGAACCACTCCCAGAAGATGGCCTTCTTCAGCGCATCCTTCTGCTCCTGCGGAAGGTCGGCGCGACCGAACTGGTGGATGGCGGTCATGATCCGACCTCCTCGTCGAGGAATGCTTCGAGCTCGGAGAGGAACGCATTCTCGCCGAGAGGCACGAGGAACACGAGGCTGCGCCCGTCGGCGCCCTCGATGCTCTTGTAGCCCCGGGTGACGCCGGCGCGGTCGCTCCACGGGGTCTGATCCGTGAAACCGCCGATCGCCAGATCCAGGTCGCCGGCCTCGAGCCCGCCGACCAGCGTCTCCTCAGCGCCGACGGTCCATTCGATGCGCGCGTCGATCGATGCGGCGAACTCCTCGGTGAGATCGACGAGCGGCCCGGTCGGCTCCGGACCGCTGTCGTTCACAAGGCCCGGCTCGGGCGAGACCCCCACACGCATCGTCCCGCCTGTCACGGAATCCAGCGTGCCGTCCGGGTCGGTCGGCACGGTGAGGCCGCACGCCGAGACGAGCACTGCGACGAATGCGAGCATGACGGCGGCAGCCGTGGCCCTGAGGCGGGCACGCAGATCGCCGCGTTTCCGCGGGGTGATCGTGGTCATGAGAGCAGTGTGCCTCCGCGTCGTCGACGCGGCAACACGCTTGACCCCCGACCCCATCGCGGGTATGGCATTCGGAGCATGAATCCTGGGCTAATCTCCGAGATAGGCACCCGCATCGGAGAAGGAGTGAGCAGGATGCTGTCCACACTGCGCTTCGAGTCGAAAGACGTCACGCGCGTCGAAGAGACCTGGAAGCAGTTCGTCCCGTCGGCGGTGCTCCAGAACGTCGACCCTCAGCGTTTCCGCTTCGAGTGGCGCTCGGCGGAACTCGCGGACATGTCGGTGGTGGAGTACGCGCTCGCCGCAGACATCCGTTCCGTGGTCGAACCGGAGGACCAGCTTCTGGTCTGCCGGGTTGAGTCGGAACACGTCGAGCTCGGTTCCGGGCACGTCGACATCGACGGCAGTCGTCCGTGGTTGACCGAGGGCCGCCAGGTATGGGGGCGGTGGGAGGACGACGCGAAGGTCCGGGCGCTGATCTTCGACCGCGTGGCGGCGCAGACGCTCGCGCGGCGCATGAGCGGGAACGACGCGTATCGCGTCCGGATCACGGGCCTGGCACCGACCGGCCGGAGCGCCGCCGAACAATGGGAGCGATCCTTCGCGTACCTCTCGGCGTCGTTCGCACAGGCGGGGCCCGAGGACGAGCTGATCCTCGCCGGACTTCGACGGCACGCCCTGTGGGTGACGCTCACATCGTTCGAGACCGGATTCCGCGAGGCGCTCGAAGGCGCGGTGCAGCTGCGCCCCGCGACGACAACTCTGCGCAGGGCGATCGACTTCATCGACGAGAACGCACACCACCCCATCACGATCGACGACATCGCGAGCGCCGTGCACATGTCCACGCGGGGGTTGCAGTACGCGTTCCGCCGCTCGCTGGACACGACGCCGGCCGACCAGCTCCGCAGGGCGCGGCTGGACGGCGCTCATCGGGAGCTGCTGCACGGCCGCGCCGAGACGGTCGGCCAGGTCGCGCGGCGCTGGGGTTTCGCGCATCCCTCCCGGTTCGCCGCTGCCTACCGGCTGGCGTACGGCGTCGCGCCGTCCGCGACTCTGCGTCGCGGAAGGGATGACTGAGCGCGCACTGGTTGTGCGCAGGATGCACCCGCATCGCGCCCAGGTCGGTGCCCTCGGTTCTGGTCGATTAGATTCATGAGTGGCGCAGGGCCCCTTCGGGCCGGCAGATGTGCAGCGCCGTTGGACTGTGAGGAGAGCCACGAGACATGGGGAGCCTCTACTACGGCGATTCCGCCGAACCGATCAACATCGAGGACCGCGCGCTGGCGCATCTCAAGATCGTCATCGCGACCAAGTTGCGGCGCAACGAGAGCTTCACGCTCTCATGGCGTCACCCGGATGCCGACGACAGCGGCCGCAGCACGATCTGGCTGCACCCGTCGATCCCGCTGCGCTTCGTCTTCGATTCGCCCGAGGCGCCGGCGATCAGTCGACAGTGGGTCGAGGACCTGGCGAACTCCGCGAGCTCCAGCGGGGGAGTGACGCTCGTCGACGAGCACGTCGAAGCGGCTACGGCCTAGGTTTACCCGGACCCACCCCGGGCTCGTCGTTCATCTCCGAGGTGTCGGGGATCTCGGCGTCGTCATCGGGGTCGATGCGCACGGCATCCGCCGAGCCCGAGTCCGCGCCGGCCCGCCCTGCGGGCACCTGCTCGGTCTCCTGATTCTCGTCGGTGTCGTCGGCCGGTGCTTTGTCGACCCCGGGAGGGCGCATGCCCTGATCCTCGATGCCGCTCACAGCGTGTCTCCGTCGCTGTCCGCGCCGGAGGCCAGCCGGTCCGCGTCCGCGCTGTCGATCTGAGCGTCATCGACGTCGGGATCCACGGTGCGCTCGCCATCCTCTTCCACGGTCGGATCGATTCCGGGCTCGGCGGTGCCGTCTGCTGCGACGCGATCGTCGTCGGGAAGCGGCACGGGGGGAATGAGTGGATTCGACATGGCTCAACCTTTCGTCGTTTCCGGGATGCTAAGGCGCAGCGCCCCGAAACTCAGACCCGGTTGACCTCGCCGATGGCGCGGGTTATAGGGTTCTCGACTTCTAGACTGAGCGCGTGGATCTGATCGACACTTTCGCCCTGGTGGGGGAGGTCGTGTCGTGGATCGGACTGGGATTCGGCATCCCGCTCCTCGTCATCGCCGGCATGATCGCGCTCGCGGAAGGCCGCTGGGATCGTGTCGACATCGCGGTCATCGAGCGCGCAGACGAGACGATCGTGCGCTGGTTCGCCGGCGGCGACTTCCATGAGCGGCCGCTTGCACCTCGCGAAGACATCGGGGACGGCTGGCATCGAGGATACGTGAGCGCCCGCAACCCGGGTCACGCCCGCGTGAATCCTCCGGTGCTGCGCAGGCTCTTCACCACCCTCGGCGTTGTCTTCGCCGGGATCGGCGCCATCGGGTTCGTCGTATCGATGATCCCCGCGTTCGTCTGACCGGCGGCGCCCCTGTCGCTCAGCGCTCGCCGCGCCCCAGCTTCGACGGCCACCAGATCGCCCGGCCTATGTCGTACGACAGGGCGGGAACCAGCAGCGACCTCACGATGAAGGTGTCCAGCAGCACGCCGAAGGCGACGATGAACGCCAGCTGCACGAGGAACAGGATCGGAATCACCGACAGCGCCGCGAAAGTGGCTGCGAGCACGAGGCCGGCCGAGGTGATCACACCGCCCGTGACGGAGAGACCACGCAGGATGCCCTGACGGGTGCCGTGCTTGAGCGACTCCTCGCGCACCCGCGTCATCAGGAAGATGTTGTAATCGATGCCGAGCGCGACGAGGAACACGAAGCCGTAGAGCGGCACTGCCGGGTCGGCGCCGGGGAAGTCGAAGATCCCGTTGAACACCAGCGCGGAGACTCCCATCGCGGTGCCGAAGGACAGCACGGTCGTCAGGATCAGCAGCACCGGTGCGAGGACCGAGCGCAGCAGCAGCATCAGGATCACCAGGATGACGGCGAGGATGATCGGGATGATCAGGTTCCTGTCGTGGATGGACGCATCGTTCGTGTCCACCGACGTCGCCGTCACCCCGCCCACCAGGGCGTCGAGGTCGGCCAGGTCCGTGCGCAGATCGCGCACCGTCGTGGCCGCCGCATCGGAATCCGCGGCATCCGTCAGCGTGCCCTGCAGCATGACGTCGCCGTCGACGACCGTCGGCTCGGGCGCCGGCGTTCCCGGAGGGCCGAACGCGGCGATGCCGTCCGCTGTCACGCTCGCCGTGCCACTCGGGGAATCAGCCGCGGTGACAGCCACGGAGTCGATCCCGTCGTTGTCGAGGAGCACGTCGGCAGCATCCTGCAGCGCGTCCTCGGCGACGACGACGTACACCGGGCTGCCCGAACCGCCGGGGAAGTGCTCGCCCAGCGCCACCTGGCCGTCCCGTGCCGCCGATTCGCCGAGCACCAGATCGGACTGCGGGACGCCGGACGCGTTGAGCTGTGTGGCCCCCGCCGCGCCTGCGACCAGCACGAGCGTGGTCACGATCCAGATCAGACGCGGGCGGCGCTTGATGCCGGACGCGAGACGCGCCCAGAGCCCCTTGATCGCCATGCCGTTCTCGGCCTCGACGGCTTCCGGCTCGTACTTCGGACGCCGCGGCCAGAACACCGCGCGACCGAACGCGAACAGCAGCGCCGGCAGCAGCGTGAGCGCTGAGAGCATGGCGAAGATGATGCCGATGGATGCCACCGGTCCGAGCGTGCTGTTGGATTTCAGGTCGCTCAGCAGGAGGCAGAGAAGGCCGGCGATCACTGTGCCGCCGGAAGCGGCGATCGGTTCGATCGACCCCTTCCACGAGGCCATGATCGCGGCACCCTTGTCCTTGGTGGAGCGCAGTTCCTCTCGGAACCTCGCGACGAACAGCAGGGAGTAGTCCGTCGCCGCGCCGATCACCAGGATGAACAGGATGCCCTGGGTCTGGCCGCTCAGCAGCAGGATCTCCCACTTCGCCAGCCACCACACGACCAGCAGTGCGACGCACAGTGCGAACATGCTCGTGGACAGGACCACGATCGGCAGCAGCAACGACCGGTAAACCAGGATGAGGATCAGGAAAACGGCGAGCAGAGCGACGCCGAGCAGCAGCCCATCGATTCCCGCGAAGCCGGCCACCAGGTCGGCCGAGAACCCGGCGGGTCCGGTGACGTACACGGTCACACCAGAGGGGGCGGCGTCGCGCAGTTCGTCATCCAGGGCGGCGACGGCGTCGCCGAGGTCGGCATCGCTCGAGATCGGGACGAAGGCCTGCACGGCTCGCCCGTCCTCGGAGGGGATCGCGGGGGACACCTCGTCTGCGATTCCCTCGACGTCCACGGTCCCGGCGATCGCATCGTCGATCGCTGCGAGCTGCTCCTCATCGAGCTCGGCGTCGCCGACGAAGACGACGATGGCCGGAATCGCGTCGGAGTCGTTGAACTCGCCGAGCAGTTCTTGAACCTTGGTCGCATCGGCCGATGACGGCAGGTAGCTGGTTTGGTCGTTGGAGGAGACCTCGCCGACCTTGCCGAACAGGGGGCCGCCGAGGCCCGCGCCGACGAGCCAGGCGATGATGAGGACGGCGGGGATGAGCACACGAGCCCAGGATCGGCGACGCACGCGCACACGGGTTTCGGAAGTGCTCTTCGACATGTGTTCCCTCGTTTATCTAGCCAGGCTAGATGAAACCCTAGCATGAAGTATTAGTAGGAGTAGCATCGTCAGCATGCCCGAAGTCCCCTCGGATCCTGAGCCCCTTGACGGCGGCGCGCAGCACCCGTTCTCGTCAGGATCGGCGATCTATGACGTGGATGTCAGCGACCCCGATGGCGAGCTCATCGACCGCGGTTCGCTGGCGGCATCGGATATCCGTCAGATCAGCGCGCTCATGCGAGCGATGGGCGGGATGCGGGATGCCGAGCAGAAGCTCTCGGAAGCGTCGCTGCGCTATATGAAGCTCAATCAGACCGACATGCGCGCGCTGCACTTCCTCATCGCGTGCGAGAACAGCGGGGCGGTCGCGACTCCGGGGGCGATCACCGCCCACCTCGGCATCTCCACGGCATCCACCACGAAGCTCCTGGACCGCCTCGAACGCGGCGGCCACATCACAAGGTCCCCGCACCCGTCTGATCGACGGGCGCTCGCGATCGCCATCACGCCGACCACGCGGCGGTCGGCGATCGAGACGGTAGGGCGTCAGCACGCCCGCAGGTTCACCGCTGCGGCACGGCTGTCGCCGGCGGAGCGCGAGATCGTCATCCGGTTCCTCGCCGACGTCACGACGGAGATCGCCATCGGCGATGAACCGTGGGCGAACTCCGAAGACGAGTGATCTGAGTCAGTGCGCGGCGCGATAGGCCTCGACGACGGTCGCCGGAATACGACCGCGCTCTGAGACCTTGTGGCCGTTCTCATTGGCCCATTCGCGGATCGCCGCGGTCTCGGGAGAAGAAGCGGAGCGCTTTCGCGATGATCCGCCGCGGGCGGGCGAAGCGGAGGCGCGCCGGGCCCCCGCGATGTAAGGCTCGAGCGCCTTTCGGAATGCATCTGCATTCTCGGTGGTCAGGTCGATTTCGTACGCGGTGCTGTTCAGAGAGAAATGAACGGTCTCTCCCTCACCGATTCCGAGAATCGTTCCGTCGATGTCATCAACCAGCTGGTGCACAATTCGTCGGGCCATTCCGCCAGCATACGCATTCCGGCGGCAATCATCACGTAATAGCGTGAAGGCTGCCGGCGGGAATTCAGGGGAGAATTCCCCAGCGCCGTGCGCGTGCGACGGCCGCGTGCCTGGTCGATGCATCCAGCTTCGCCATGGCGGTTCCGAGATAGGCCTTCACTGTTCCCTCGCGCAGGCCGAGCCTGGAGGCGATTTCGGCATTGGTACTGCCGAGGGCGGCGCACGAGAGCACATCCAGTTCCCGCGGGGACAGGCGGATCGTGGGGTTCGGCCGCGTGATCGGGCCGGTCGCGGGCTCTGGGACGTCGCCGGCGAATGCGAGAAGACGCCGTTCGAGCTGACCGAGCCGCGTCCGCAGCTGGGAGTCGGTGATCTCGGCGGAGATGCTGCGCAGCTCGGCGAAGCTCTCTCGCAGGTCCTCGCGGTCTGCGGGCGTGACCGACTGCGCCTGGGGGGCGAGCGCGCGCATCCGGCGCGCGACCTCGTCGCGGATCCGCAATTCGGATGCGACGGCCTCCGCGACGGCCATCGCCGGTGCAGTGGTCACGCCTCCGACCGGAGCCTCCTGCCATGCGCCGGCGTAGATTACGCCTCGGGAGCGGCCCTCGACAATGATCGGCAACGCCAGCAGCGTGCGCAGTCCCTCGCCGAGGACGAAGCCGTCGTAGTCGTGCGTGATGTGCTGCGAGGAGCCGTAATCGCTCGTCATGCGGGGGCGCAGCTCGGTCATCGCCCGGCCGCCCAGGCCGCGGTCGGGCCGGACCTTGAGTCCCTCGATGCTGCGGGTGCGCGCACCGATGATGCTGGTGACCGAGACGGCGCCGTCCTCGAACAGGCCACCGAACGCCACCGGAAAGCGGGTGCGCTGAGCCAACTCGCGCACTGCCTGTGCGACGAGGTCAGCGTCCGGGTCAAGCGCGATCGTTGGGCTCCTCGGGTACCTACTTTCGGGGGTGATGGCAACGTCCCCCGTTTCGTAGCGTCGACCCTACCACTCGCGCGGCCCCCGTCGCGTGGGGATCCCACATGAGGCAAGGAGGCCCCATGACTGACCGAATCACCGATGAATCGGCGGGTGCAATCGACTACGTCGCGGTCGAAGAATCCGCACGATTCCAAACGCTGAAGAGAACACAGCGCTCGTTCATCTTCCCTTTGGCCGCGCTGTTCCTGATCTGGTATTTCGTCTATGTCCTGCTCGGCGCCTATGCGACCGAATTCATGGGCCAGCGCGTATGGGGTGACATCACCGTCGGGCTTCTGCTCGGGCTCGGACAATTCGTCACCACTTTCGCGATCACGATGGCGTATGTGGCTTTCGCGAACCGAAAGCTCGATCCGAAGGCGCAGGAGATCCGTGAAGAACTCGAGAAGGTGCAGGCAGGCGCATGAATGTCGTTCACATGGCCGCAGCGCCCGCCGGTGAGAACAATCCGGTCCTGAACATCTCGATCTTCGCGGCATTCGTCGCGGTGACGCTGTTCATCGTGATCCGCGCCAGCCGCAACAACAAGACGGCGGCCGATTACTACGCGGCAGGACGTTCGTTCACCGGTCCGCAGAACGGCTTCGCCATTGCCGGCGATTACCTGTCGGCGGCATCGTTCCTCGGAATCTGCGGTGCCATCGCGGTCAACGGATATGACGGATTCCTCTACTCGATCGGGTTCCTCGTCGCGTGGCTGGTCGCCCTGCTGCTGGTCGCGGAGCTGATGCGCAACACCGGCAAGTTCACGATGGCCGATGTGCTGTCGTTCCGATTGAAGCAGCGCCCTGTCCGGATGGCGGCAGCCATCACGACCCTGGCCGTCTGCTTCTTCTACCTGCTCGCGCAGATGGCCGGCGCCGGTGGTCTGGTCTCGCTGCTGATGGGCATCGACGGCCGCATCGGCCAGTCGATCGTCATCGCCGTGGTCGGCGTCCTGATGATCGTCTACGTCCTGATCGGCGGGATGAAGGGCACCACCTGGGTACAGATCGTGAAGGCGTTCCTGCTCATCGGCGGCGCCATCGTGATGACGATCTGGGTGCTGGCGATCAACGGGTTCAACCTGAACACGCTGCTCGAGTCCGCCGTCGAGGCCTCCCCGCAGGGCGAGGCGATCCTCGCACCGGGACTCCAGTACGGAGCCAACCCGCTGGACTTCGTGTCTCTGGGGCTGGCGCTGGTGCTCGGAACGGCGGGTCTGCCGCACGTGCTGATGCGCTTCTACACCGTGCCGACGGCCAAGGAAGCACGCCGCTCGGTGGTGTGGGCGATCTGGCTGATCGGCGGGTTCTACCTGCTCACCCTGGTGCTCGGCTACGGCGCGGGTGCGCTCGTCGGCCCAGAGGTGATCCAGGCGGCACCCGGAGGCGTGAACTCCGCCGCACCGCTGCTGGCGCAGTATCTCGGCGGTCCGCTGCTGCTCGGGTTCATCTCGGCGGTCGCATTCGCCACGATCCTGGCCGTCGTGGCTGGGCTCACGATCACGGCTGCAGCATCGTTCGCACACGACATCTATGCGAACGTCATCCAGAAGGGCCGCAAGAAGGCAGACGGGTCGCCGGTGGATGCCGACCCCAACGCCGAGGTGAAGGTCGCGCGCCGCACGGTGATCGTGATCGGCATCCTGGCGATCGTCGGCGGCATCGGCGCGCAGGGCCAGAACATCGCGTTCCTGGTCGCGCTCGCCTTCGCCGTGGCGGCGTCGGCGAACCTGCCGACGATCCTGTACTCGCTCTTCTGGCGCCGGTTCAACACCCGCGGTGCGGTGTGGAGCATGTACGGCGGGCTGGCTTCGGCGATCATCCTGATCGTGCTGTCGCCGGTGTTCTCGGGTTCGGAGACCTCCATGATCCCGACGATCGACATCGCGATCTGGCCGCTGAACAACCCCGGCATCGTCTCGATCCCGCTCGGGTTCATCCTGGGATGGCTGGGAACGATCACCAGCCGTGCGGCGGAATCGCGACAGCTCGCCGCCGAGATGGAGGTGCGCTCGCTCACCGGGTTCGGAGCCGAGAAGGCGGTCGAGCACTGAGCGAGGCGAAGATCGCTCCCTTGATCGGGGTGATGATCGCTCCCTGAGCCTGTCGAAGGGCACGAGGACCCCGGCGGCCCACTCGCCGGGGTCCTCGTCGTCTATGTCGCCGCGACGCGCTTCGCGGGGTCCTTCTCGAGGTCGAGCAGGTATCGCTTGTGCTCCGGGTGCGCCCCGTACTGACCCGGGGTGCCGTCCGAACGCACCACGCGGTGCACGGGCACGATGATCGAGAACGGTGTCAGCCGGCACGCGGTGCCCACGGCGCGCGCGGCCCCTGGACTCCCCGCGAGCACGGCCACCTCGCCGTAGCTCATCGTCTCGCCCCATTCGATCGTGGTGATGGCCTGCAGCGCCGACCGGTGGAAGCCCTCCACCAGTCGCCAGTCGAGACTCAGATGGTCGGCG
The DNA here is from genome assembly GCF_007988825.1 of Microbacterium aerolatum. Lineage (GTDB taxonomy): Bacteria > Actinomycetota > Actinomycetes > Actinomycetales > Microbacteriaceae > Microbacterium > Microbacterium aerolatum. The sequence continues at coordinate 92,723 of NZ_BJUW01000011.1, forward strand.
AAGCGCACGGGCACGCCGGCGAAGTAGTCGTCCAGAAGGTGCGCGAGCTCATCGGCGGCTCCCGGATCGGCGAGCGGCACCTCGTGCAGTCGCGCCGAGATGTCCTCGAGCAGCCACGGCACCGAAGGGTCGGCCGATTCGGACAGGTCGAGGCGGACGATGCCTTCGTCGGAGAACACCACCAGCGCATCGCCGAAGGGCGTGGGTGCGAAGTCGTAGCGGAATGTCATGAGTCCATCCTGGAACCTCTGCGGATCGCGCGAACGCCGGGAATCCACGAGTGGGGGAGAAGCCGCGAAACGCCCGCCGATGTGCAGGAAAAGTGGGCCAATCCCGTGAAACCCGCCCAGGATACAGGGTGGGCGGTTGTCCGGAGCCTAGTCTGTGTATGTGTGGCGACGTGAAGACAAAGCTGCGGATGCCGCAGCAGCGGAAGCCGCGATGACGCTCGATGATCGGCAGGACGATCCCGGCGCCGTCGTCGTGGCACACATCGCCGACGCCGAGCGCACTCGTCTGCGCGCCGAAGCCGCCGATCTGGGCGGCCGTTCGCCGCTGGTGACCTACCGCGACACCGTCGAGGGCGGCATCGACATCTCCAAGGCGCACCCCGGGAGCCTGCCGCAGTTCATCACCGGCAAGTCGACACTGCTGTCGAATCTGTTCCGTGACGAGGTGGGCCTTCGCACCGCACGCCTGGCGGCAGAACGCATCACCGCGAAGAACACCGAACTGCGCACAGTGCGCGGCATCGACGCCGTCCACCTCGCGGTCGGACTCGCCGGCTGGCGCATCGGCGGCGCAGACTTCGCCGCTCCCGTGCTGCTGCGTCCGCTCGCGATCCGGCGGCATCACACCGACTACGAACTGAAGCTGCACGGCGCGTTCGTGGTGAACCCCGAGCTCGTGCGCGTGGCCAGGGAGCACTTCGGGATCACGATCGACGCCGAGGCCCTGGCATCCCTCGCCTACGACGGCGGCATCTTCAAACCGCAGCCGGTCATCGACCGCCTGCGTGCGGCGACCCAGTCCATCGACACGTTCGCTGTGCTCCCCAGGCTGGTCGTCTCGACGTTCGCCGACGTCGGCGCCTCGATGGCCCGCGACAGCAGCACTCTCGACCACCAGCTGCTCAACGCCCTCGCCGGCCACGCCGCCGACCGCGAGCAGGTCACGGCGGCGCGCGCGCAGCCGCCCGTCACCAGCCCGGACGACCGTGCCCCGGCATCCGACACGCTGCTGCTCGACGCCGACGCGGAGCAGGAATCCGTGCTCGCGCGCATCTCGGCCGGGCATTCTGTCGTCGTCGCGACGCTGCCGGGAACCGGCGGGACGCAGACGGTGATCAACGCTCTCGGCGAGCTGGTGCGTGCCGGAAAGCGCGTGCTGGTGGTCTCGGCGCGGCGCTCGACTCTGGAGGGCGTCCGTCACCGCCTCAGCGGCATCGGCCTCGACAGTCTGGCGGTCTCGCCGGGCAGCATCCGTCGCGATCTCGTGCGCGCCATCGGCCGCAACGAGAAGGCGACCGCGCCGAAGATCAGCGATGTCGACGACGCACTCGTGCGCCTGCGCAGCGTGCTCATCGACTACCGCAAGGCGCTCACGGCACCC
>NZ_BJUW01000012.1 GCF_007988825.1 Microbacterium aerolatum
TCTCTCCCAGCCACACATGGATGCTGTCGTCCGTGAGCACCCAGATCTTGTGCGGGGTCAGCGCGGATCCGCAGGTCAAGGCGCCTCCGTGTGCTGCAGCAGTGCGCACCGCAGCATCCGTCTGCGGCAGAGCGAAGACGCCGGCGCGAACTCTGTCGATCGACCCGGCGACGACTTCTCGGGCAAGGCGCTTTCGGGAGATGCCGTGCTTCTGCAGCGTCGCACCGCGGGCGACACCGCCGAGGCGAGAGATGATCATGACCGGATCGAGCATGACTCGACTGTGCATCGATCCGTTGCGGCTTCGGGCTCAGCTCAGCTCGAATGGGGATAACCGGCGCAAACTCCGGATTGTGCAGAACGAGTCCGCACCCGCGAAGACTTCAGCCTGCGTCCGAGCACAGGCCCGGTACACGTGCACGACCCGGGTACGAATGCACGACGGATTCGTTGAATCGATCGTGCAGGCGTACCCGGGTCGTGCGGCTGTGCCGAAGTGTCGCGGGGGAGGCCGGCCGGGCTCAGCCCGGGTGCGTCATGGACAGCAGGTCGAGCTTCTGGTCCAGTACTTCCAGCGTGATCTCACCGCGCTCGACGTAGCCGAGGTCGATCACGGCGTCGCGGACGGTGATGCCCTTGGCGACCGAGTGCTTGGCGATCTTGGCCGCTGCCTCGTAGCCGATGACCTTGTTCAGCGGCGTGACGATCGACGGACTCATGCCGGCGAATGCCGCCGCGCGCTCGGTGTTTGCCTCGAGGCCGTCGACGGTCTTGTCTGCGAGCACGCGCGAGGCGTTCGCCAGCAGGCGGATCGACTCCAGCAGCGCTGTGCCCATGACAGGGATCGCCACGTTCAGCTCGAACGAACCGGATGCTCCGGCCCAGGCCACGGTCGCGTCGTTGCCGATCACCCGGGCGCAGACCATGAGGACAGCCTCCGGGACGACCGGGTTGACCTTGCCCGGCATGATGGACGAGCCGGGCTGCAGGTCGGGGATGTGCAGTTCGCCCAGCCCCGTGTTCGGGCCCGAGCCCATCCAGCGCAGGTCGTTGTTGATCTTCGTCAGCGAGACGGCGATCGTGCGCAGCGCGCCCGACGTCTCGACGAGGCCGTCGCGGTTGGCCTGCGCCTCGAAGTGGTCCTTGGCCTCGGTGATCGGCAGCTCGGTCTCGGCGGCGAGCAGCGCGATGACCTTCTGCGGGAAGCCGAGCGGGGTGTTGATGCCGGTGCCGACGGCGGTGCCGCCGAGCGGGACCTCGGCCACGCGGGGGAGCGCCGACTGCACACGCTCGATGCCCAGACGCACCTGGCGGGCGTAGCCGCCGAACTCCTGGCCGAGGGTGACGGGCGTGGCATCCATGAGGTGCGTGCGACCGGACTTGACGGCGTCCTTCCACAGCTCCGCCTTCGCCTCGAGGGCGACGGCGAGGTGGTCGAGCGATGGGATGAGCGTGTCGATCAGCGCCTGCGTGACGGCGATGTGCACCGACGTCGGGAACACGTCGTTCGACGACTGCGAGGCGTTGACGTGGTCGTTCGGGTGAACAGCCGAGCCGAGGATGCCGGTCGCGAGAGACGCCAGAACCTCGTTCATGTTCATGTTCGACGAGGTGCCCGAGCCGGTCTGGTAGGTGTCGACGGGGAACTCGCCGTCGTGGGCGCCCGACGCGACCTGGTCGGCTGCGGCCGCGATGGAATCCGCGATCGCGCCGTCGAGCGTGCCGAGCTCCTTGTTCGCGAGGGCGGCAGCCTTCTTGATGCGCGCGAGCGCGGCGATCTGCGCCGACTCCAGGCCCTTGCCCGAGATCGGGAAGTTCTCGACGGCGCGCTGCGTCTGCGCGCCGTACAGAGCGTTCACGGGCACCCGGACCTCGCCCATGGTGTCGTGCTCGATGCGGTACTCGGTGTCGGTCACTTCGATCCCTCCTGGGTTGCGGGGACATCTTCGAGCCCCGTGTCGATTCCTACGGCGATGACGGGCACGGCCGTGCCCTCGGAAAGACGGTAGTTGGCGCCGACGATGCCGAGGCGCCCCTGGGCGACGGCCTCGCTGATCAGCTCGGACGACTGCAGCAGGTTCGCGACGGTGTTGCGCAGGTGCTCGCGGCCGACCTGCTCGGAGTCGATGTCCGAGGGCGAGGATCCGCCGTTCGCGGCCAGCACCTTGCGGGCGGCGGGGATGATCGGGGCGATCAGCTTCCAGATGTGCGGCGGCAGCGGGTCGGCGTCGATCGCGGTGCCGTCGATCGCGGCGCGCACGGCACCGCACTCGTCGTGCGCGAGGACGACGATCAGCGGCACCTTCAGGATCTCGACGGCGTACTCCAGGCTGCCCACGATCGACTCGCCGATGACCTGTCCGGCGTTGCGCACCACGAAGAGGTCGCCGAGGCCGAGGTCGAAGATGATCTCTGCGGCCAGACGCGAGTCGGAGCATCCGAACAGCGTCGCGACCGGGTTCTGGTGGTCAGCGAGGTCATGGCGGCGCTCGACATCCTGATTCGGATGCCGCGGCTCACCCGCGACGAAACGGCGGTTGCCGTCCAGCATCGACTCCCATGCGGCGGTGGGGGTGAGCGCTGTCATTCTGCCTCCGAGATGGTGCGGATCTGTGGGATGAGGGACTCGGCGAGCTTCGCGGTCGAATCCGCGGAGCGCGAGCCGTACAGCAGGATGTAGTCGTCGCCGGCCTGGGTGCCGATCGCGTGGCTGACGTTGTTCTCGGTCCTGCCGCCGAGCGCGTAGACGTCCCAGTCGAGTCCGCCGATGCGGGTGGTGTCTGTCGAGGCGGTGCCGTCCAGCAGCTGCGGCGCCCAGGAGGCGTCGGCGTCGAACGCCTGGGCGATGCGGATGAACCCGCGCTCGTCCTCATCGGCCGGCGCGAGTGTGATGTTCCAGACCGTGGTCGCGCCGCCCTGCAGCTCGGCGGCGTTGACCCGCCAGAAGTCGCCGAGTTCGGGGATGACGACGGGGCTCTCCATGGTCGACTCGACATCGGCGGCGATGCCGGGCAGGTCGATCTGGGGTTCGGATGCCGGTTCGCCCCGAGGGACGCCGAAGATGACGACCGCCACCACCGCGAGGGTGATGATGAGTGCGGCGATGAGGTTGCGGAACGACTGGCCGGCCCGGTAGGTCTTGCTGAACTCGGCCTTGCGCGCCGCGGTCTCCTCAGGAGTCTCCGGACGCCCGAGCTCGGCGACGATGGGGGGCTGCTTGCTCACGATTCTTCCTCGTCGGATGCCGTGGCACGAGTGGCCTCGAGGCGACGTTTCGCCCCCAGCAGCCATTCCTCGCAACGAGCGGCGAGAGCCTCACCGCGCTCCCAAAGGGCGAGTGAGTGCTCGAGGGTCGGTGCGCCCTGTTCGAGTTCGGCGACCACGCGGACGAGTTCGTCGCGAGCGGCCTCGAACGACAGAGTCTCCACAGGGGTGTCGTTCGGCGCAGTCACGCCTTCCATCCTACGACGCCGCATGGACGCCCCTTACGACCGCGAGAATTGCCTTGCGCGATGAGAATCGCGCTGTCAGCGGCAGTCTCGGCGCGCAAGGCAATTCTCGCGGCGCACGGCACGTCGCGCGTCAGCCCGCCTCTGCGATCTCGCCTTCGGACCGCGCGGCCAGCGACCCGCGGTCGACGGTGATGGTCAGTGCGCTGCCGGCCGGGGCATCGGCCGCATCGCGGAGGATCACGCCGCCCTCGAGGTGGGCGATGGCGTAGCCGCGTGCCAGGGTCGCCGCGGGCGACAGCGCCCGCAGCGATGCCCGCAGCTCAGAGGTGTGCCGGCTCGCCGCATCGAGCTGACGGCCGATGGTGTCGCGTGCGCGGGCCTGCAGCAGCCAGAGCTCCTGCGCGCGTTCGGCGATGATCGGGTCGGGGGAGCGCAGCACGGGCCGGGATCGCAGCTGCTCGAGCTGCGCGATGTCGTGCGTGATGCGCTGCGTCAGGCGCGAGGTGGCCCGAGCTCGTAGCTGGGCGATCTGCGCGCGCTGCTCTCCGACATCGGGGACGACGCGCTTGGCGGCATCCGTCGGCGTCGACGCGCGCAGGTCGGCGACGTCGTCGAGGAGCGGATGGTCGTTCTCATGCCCGATCGCGGAGACGATCGGGGTGGATGCCGCGGCCACCGCCCGCACCAGGCGCTCATCGCTGAACCCGAGCAGGGTCTGCGGATCACCGCCTCCTCGGGCGATGATGATGACGTCGACCTCGGGGTCGGCATCCAGGGCCGCGAGAGCGGCCAGGGTCTCCGGCACGCAGCGGTCGCCCTGCACGGCGGCGTACCGGGTGCGGAATCGCACCTGCGGCCAGCGCAGCTCTGCGTTTCGGTGCACGTCCTTCTCGGCATCCGATCGCTCGCCGGTGATGAGCCCGATCACGTGCGGCAGGAACGGCAGCTGCTTCTTGCGTGCAGGGTCGAACAGGCCCTCCTGGCGCAGCTGCGCGCGCAGCTTCTCGAGACGCTCGAGCTGATCGCCCAGGCCGACGTGCTTCATGCTCGACACCGTGAAGCTGAAGTCGCCCGCCTTGACGAAGTAGTCGGCCTTGACGGCGGCGACGACGTGGTCGCCGACGCTGAGGTCGGCGGGGATGCGTCCGCGCACGCTCGACCAGACGCGGATCGAGATCTGCGCGTCGGACTGGGTGTCCTTCAGACGCCCGAACACATTGCCGCCGCGGACGTTCCACGACGTGATCTCGCCTTCGACCCAGACCGTGTTCCAGCGGGCGACGAAGTCCCGGATCGTGCCGTTGAGGCGTGCAACGGAGGTGGGAGCATCCGCTGTCGAATCGCGGGGAGCGACGGCATCCGCCGGCGGGGTCGCGCCATCGGCGAGCGATGCCTCGAAGACCGTCATCGGGTCCTTTCGTCGGTGTCGTGCCTGAACAGGCGCCCAGGCCCCTCATCGGTGCCCGAAGGTAGGATCGAAGGGTGAGCCAGGCCACCGTACATCTTCCCGTTCCCCGCATCCCACGATCGCGGGCGACGCGGCTTCAGGATATCCCGGTCGACGGACACAAGCGCGTTCTGCTCGCCGCTCCCCGCGGCTACTGCGCGGGTGTCGACCGTGCGGTCGTCGCCGTCGAGAAGGCCCTCGAGCGCTACGGCGCCCCGGTCTACGTGCGCAAGCAGATCGTGCACAACATCCACGTCGTCACCGAGCTCGAGGAGCAGGGCGCGATCTTCGTAGAAGAGGTCGATGAGGTTCCCGAGGGCGCGCACGTCGTCTTCAGCGCGCACGGTGTCTCGCCGGCCGTGGTGAACGCGGCATCCGATCGCGGACTGCACGCCATCGACGCCACGTGCCCGCTGGTGACCAAGGTGCACCGCGAGGCCGTCCGATTCGCGCGCGATGACTTCGAGATCTTGCTCATCGGGCACGAGGGACACGAAGAGGTCGAGGGCACCGCCGGCCACGCGCCCGAGCGGGTCACCATCGTGAACTCGCCCGACGAAGCCGACACTGTGCAGGTGCAGGATCCGTCGAAGGTCGTCTGGCTCTCGCAGACCACGCTGTCGGTCGACGAGACCATGGAGACCGTGAACCGGCTGCGCACCCGCTTCCCTGAGCTGCACAACCCGCCGTCCGACGACATCTGCTATGCGACGCAGAACCGTCAGGTGGCGATCAAGAAGGTCGCCAAGGATGCGGACCTGGTGATCGTGGTCGGATCGTCGAACTCGTCGAACTCCGTGCGCCTGGTCGAGGTCGCCCTCGAGTACGGCGCGAAGGCCGCCTACCGGGTCGACTACGCCGAAGAGATCAAGCAGGAGTGGCTCGACGGCGTCGAGACGGTCGGTGTGACCAGCGGGGCATCCGTGCCGGAGGTCCTCGTCCGCGAAGTTCTCGAGGCGCTCAGCTCCGCCGGGTACGCCGACGTCGAAGAGGTCCGCACCGCGGAAGAGGACCTCATGTTCTCGCTCCCCAAGGAGCTGCGCCAGGACAAGTCCGGGCAGCGCGATGCGCGTGCCCTCGGAGGACGCTCCGGGGCCGCATCGTCATGACCGACCGCCCTCAGTACGGCGAGTACGCGACTCCTGAGGAGCAGCGACGCCTCGCGGGGCTGCCGCCGTTGGATGCCGTAGCCGAGGCGCCCGTCGCCACATCGGCACCGGCCACATCGGCACCGGCCACATCGGCACCGGCAGCGACCGCGCAGAAGCCGGCAGGGCGCCCGTGGGATCGCATCATCACGATCGCGCTTCTGGCGTACGGCGTCGTGAATGTCTTCATGAGCGGGATGTCGTACCTGGATCTGCCGACCGTGATGAACGAGAGCATGCGGATCCTGGGGGTCGAGGGTGAGTTCTCCAACTTCGCCCAGGCGAAGGTCTGGGGCACCGTCGCGGCGATCGTCCTGGTCATCGGCTGGGTGGTGACCGCCTGGCTTTCGATGCGACGTCTGCGCACCGGCAAGGTCACGTGGTGGTTGCCGCTGGCGGGAGCCGCGGCGACCATGATCGTTGCATCCGTCTGCATCACCATCCCGATGATGGGGGACCCGGCGTTCATCGCCTACCTGGATGGGGCCACCGGACGCTGATCCGGCTCACACTACGCCCTCCCACACCGCGCGGGCGCCGGCATCGCCGGTGAGTACCACCACGATCAGCGTGCCCGCCGCGCACGCGACGCCCAGGAAGCCGATCGCCCAGGCGGTGAGCAGCATCCGCCGGTTGCCCGCGAGGCGGTGCGCGTCGACGGCGTCACGCGACCGTCGTGCCGTGCGCTGCAGTCGATCCGAGCCCCAGACGAGCAGGGATGCCGGCACCATGGAGACCGCCCACGGCACCAGCACGAGACCCAGCTCTTCGTGACGCTGCACGGACGCGGTGCGTCCGACGACGTGGGCCAGTGCCTCACCGGCGAGGACGGTGACCGGGACGAGCAGGGCGACGAGCACCGATGCGAGCGGCAGCGCGAGGCCGAGCCGACGGCGGGCCGCCGGCCATACGGCGCTGACACCGAGGGCGAGTGCCGTGAGCGGCGTGAGCACGACGGTCACATGCACGAGAAGCGGATGCAGGGGCAGACCGGCGATCTGGAGGAGCGCTGCGGCGGCACTGAGGTCCATACTGAATGAACGATCCAGGAGACGCTTCGGTTCACTGTGGAACGTCGCTGTGAACCCGGGGCGGCGGGATCTCGTGTCTCCGATGGAGGCGTGAACGTGACCGATGACGAGGAAGAACGGCTCGCCGCGCTGTACGACGTGCACGCGGGGCCGATCCGGCGTTACGTGGTGCGCCTGACCGGCAGCGCCGCGTCGGCGGATGATGTCGTGCAGGAGACCCTGCTGCGAGCGTGGCGCACGCCGCGCATCCTCGCGCAGGATCCGGCGACCACACGCGCCTGGGTGATCACGGTCGCGCGGCACATCGTGATCGACGAGGCGCGCAGCGCGCGCCGGCGGCACGAGCATCCGGTCGCCGAGGTTCCCGAGCGGGCCAGCGGCGACGAGACCGATCGCCTGTTCGACGCGATGCTCATCGAGGACGCGCTCGCCGCCATCAGCGTCGAGCACCGGGCGGTGATCGTCGCCGCGTATTACCGAGGACGCAGTGTCGAGGAGATCGCCGATGACCTCGGCATCCCCGGAGGAACGGTGAAGTCGCGAATGCACTACGGCCTGCGGGCGCTGAGGCTTGCGCTGCAGGAGAGAGGGGTCACCAGGTGAACGCCGCGCACGATCGATTCGCCACATGGGATGCCGCGTATGCGCTGGGAGCGCTGTCTGCTCCCGACCGCGCGGAATACGAGGCACACCTCGAGATCTGTCCTGTCTGTCGGGACGACGTCGCCGAACTCGTACCGGCCGCTGGGCTTCTGTCGAGACTGAGCACCGAGCAGGCGAACGCGATCGACGCGCCGGGCGAAGCAGATGCCGCGGAGGCAACGACTGATGCGGGCCGGAAACTGACCGAGATCGCCCGCGCTCGCCGCCGTCGCCGCCGCCGGGTGACCTGGGCCGCGGTCGGCGTGGCTGCGGCGCTCGCGGTGGTGGTCCCCGTCAGCATCGTCGCGGGGGCTCCGCGTCCGACCATGGAGGTCGCGCTGGAGCAGGTGATCGACGCGCCGGTCAGTGCGACAGTGGCGTTGACATCGGTCGCATGGGGGACGCGTATCGACATGGCGTGCGACTACGCCGCCGACGCTCCGGATGCCGGATGGGCCTACGTACTCGCTGTTGTCGGTGTCGATGGCGCCACCACCGAGCTGTCCACATGGAGCGCCGAGCCCGGCCGTACCGCACGGCTCTCGGCTGGTACTGCGCTGCCGCTGGATGAGATCCGGGCGGTCGAGATCCGCACTGACACCGGCGAGGTGCTCCTCCGTCGCGAAATCGGGTGAGCGCGACCGGGGTGGGGTGAACCCGCGCGGTCTGCGTCTCGTGTCACACTCAGCGCACCACACGGGCGCGCCGGGATGGAGGACGGAACATGCGCAGGACATTCGCGATCGGAGCGCTCGCCGCGGTGCTGCTGCTCGCCGGCTGCGGCGGAGGAGGCGCCGGCTCGGGTGAGGCCGGTTCGGGAGATACCGGCTACGGGCCCGGCACGTCCGAAAGCGTGACGCCGGAACCGGGGACATCGGCATCCGATCTGGGGCTCGCCGAGACGTCGCTGGGCGAAGTGGTCGTCACCGGCAGCGGCATGACGGCCTACATGTTCGACAACGACACCCAGGGTACGGACACGAGCGCGTGCATCGGCGCATGCCTGCAGAACTGGCCGCCCATCATCGCGTCCGGCGATGCGCCGGTCGGCGACGGCATCACCGGCGAGCTGGGAACGATCGAGACCGCGGACGGTCAGATGCAGGTCACGCTCAACGGCTGGCCGCTGTACCTGTTCGCCGGGGATTCCGCGGCTGGCGATGTGAACGGACAGGCCGTTCAGGATGTCTGGTGGGTCGTGGATGCCGCGGGCGAGAAGATCGGCGGCTGAGTGAGACGTTGATCCGCAGATACGACGATGCCCGGCCGCGCAGCGGCCGGGCATCGTCTGTGAAACCGAGGTGTCAGCTCTTGGACTGGCCGTACGAGCCGAGCTGGCGGGTCGACTCGACGACGCGGGCAGCCATCGCCGACTCGGCGACCTTGCCCCAGGCGCGCGGGTCGTACTGCTTCTTGTTGCCGACCTCGCCGTCAACCTTCATGACGCCGTCGTAGTTCTTGAACATGTAGTCGGCGATCGCACGCGTGTAGGCGTACTGCGTGTCGGTGTCGATGTTCATCTTGATGACGCCGTTGGCGACCGCGAGGGCGATCTCCTCGTCGGTCGAGCCGGAGCCGCCGTGGAAGACGAGATCGAGCGGCTTCGCACCGAGGTTGTACTTCGCGGCGACCTGCTCCTGGATCTCGCCGAGCAGTTCGGGGCGCAGCTTGACGCCGCCCGGCTTGTAGACGCCGTGCACGTTGCCGAAGGTGAGGGCGGCGATGTAGCGGCCCTGCTCACCCAGGCCGAGCGCCTGAACGGCCTGGTCGACGTCCGCGAAGGTCGTGTAGAGAGCGTCGTTCGAACCCTCGTGCGCCACGCCATCCTCTTCGCCGCCGACGACGCCGATCTCGACCTCGAGGATGGCGTTGATGTTCTTCATGCGGGGGAGGAGGTCCTTGGCGATCTCGATGTTCTCCGCCAGGGGAACGGCCGAGCCGTCCCACATGTGCGACTGGAAGATCGGGTTGCGGCCGGCCTTGACCTCTTCCTCCGAGGCCGCGATCAGCGGCTCGACGAAGCCGGCAAGGGCGTCCTTGGGGCAGTGGTCGGTGTGCAGTGCCACGGTCACGGGGTAGTTCTTGGCGACCTCGGTGGCGTAGCGGGCGAAGGCGAGGGCGCCGGTCGCGCGGGCCTTGACCGTGTGGCCGGCGAAGTAGTCGGCACCGCCCGTGGTCACCTGGATGATGCCGTCGGAACCGGCCTCGGTCAGGCCCTGGAGGACGGAGTTGATGGTCTGCGAGCTCGAGACGTTGAATGCGGGATACGCGAAGCCTCCGGCCTTCGCGCGATCGAGCATCTCTGCGTACTGTTCCGGAGTGGCGACGGGCATGAAAAACTCCTGCGATAGATGAAACCGGGACAGTGCTCACTCTATCCCCGGCGATGAGAGGATGCCGGGGCCGCTGTCCTCGCCACGAGGCGACGGCCTTCGCCATTGTTAAGAAGTTCGATTTCTTCACGCCTGCAGAGGCGAAAGTGCCCGTTGTCTCGCCACGTCGCTCGTTAGGCTTGCCCCATGGTGAGTCTGACGGCCGATATGAGCCCGCTGCGTCCCGATCGAAACCTTGCACTGGAACTGGTGCGCGCGACCGAGGCCGCGTCGATCCGGGCGGTGCCGTTCATCGGCCGCGGCGACAAGGAGGCCGCCGACGGCGCGGCCGTCGACGCCATGCGTGCGTTCCTCGGCACCGTGAACTTCCAGGGCCGTGTCGTCATCGGCGAGGGCGAGAAGGACAACGCCCCGATGCTGTTCAACGGCGAGGTCGTCGGCTCCGGCCGTGGCCCCGAGTGCGACATCGCCGTGGACCCGATCGACGGCACCTCACTCACCGCTGCGGGCCGGCAGAACGCTCTGTCGGTGATCGCGGTCTCTGATCGCGGCACGATGCTCGACGCGTCGACCGTCTTCTACATGGACAAGCTCGTCACGGGCCCCGCCGGCGTCGGCGTCGTCGACATCCGCCTGCCCATCGGCGAGAACATCCGGCTGCTGTCGAAGGCGCTGGACAAGCCCATCGACGAGATCGTCGTGTCGGTGCTGAACCGCCCGCGTCACGAGAAGCTCATCGAGGAGATCCGCGAAGCAGGTGCCGGCACGCGTCTGATGAGCGACGGCGACGTCGCAGGCGGCATCAACGCCGCTCGGCACGGCGCGCGCACCGACATGTGCGTCGGCGTGGGCGGCAGCCCGGAGGGCATCGTGACGGCGTGTGCGATCAAGGCGCTGGGCGGGCACATCCAGGGCCGTCTGTGGCCCCGCGACGACGACGAGCGCCAGCGCGGCATCGACGCCGGCCTCAAGATGGATCACGTGTACGAGGCCGAGGATCTCGTGCAGGGCGACAACACGCTGTTCGTCGCCACCGGCGTCACGGACGGCCAGCTCGTCGCGGGCGTGCGACGCGAGGGCAACTACGTGTACACCGAATCGGTGGTGCTGCGCGGTGCGTCCGGCACGTTGCGTCGTATCTCCTCAGAGCACCTCGTCTCGAAGTGGCTCTGACGGGATCGTTACACACCCGGTGCTTCCCCGAGGGTGGCTCTCCTGACGCTGCCAGCCTTTGCTGGCAGAATGGAAGACGCCACCGAGAGCCCATTCCCGGCGGCCTCAGGAGGGTGAGACATGTCCACGGGACAGGCGGGAAGCGGCGACAAGTCCGCTCCGGTGAAGATGGTCACCACCAATACCGGGCGCATCCTTCGGGTCAGCCCCGAAGATGAAGCGGCCCGCGCGGCGGCAGCCGCCGCAGCCACCGCTGCACCGCCGAACATGGACCCTGCACGGCGCACCGACGTCCTCTTCCGCGTGCGTCGCGCGGAAGGGCATGAACTGAGCGCGTGGTGGATGATCGGCGCCTTCGTCGTGACATCCGGGCTCGTGATCGCCCTGCTCAGCTGGGTGCCCTACAGCGCCTGACGTTCCTCGTCGCCCAGCCGGTGCCGCACAGCACCGAGGTCTGCTTCGAGCTCGGAGACGGATTCGCCGTCCGTCAGCTCGGGTGCCGTGAACTTTCGTGCCGGACTCGTGATCACCGGCGGCCCGTCCAGAGACGAGGCGTCGATACCGGGGAACTGGCGGGCCGTGACGAGCACGCGGCTCTCCAGCGATCCGGCGAAGCGGTTGTAGCTGTCGACGGTGCGTTCCAGTGCACGGCGCAGATCGTCGGCATGACCGGCGAGAGTGCCGAGTCGATCGAACAGCTGCGTGCCGAGCGCGAGCAGCGTGCGCGCCTCTGCCGAGACCTCCTGCTGCGTCCACGTGTACGCAACCGTCTTCAGCACCGCCCACAGGTTCACGGGCGACGCCAGCGCGACGCGCTTGCCGAACGCGTAGTCGAGCAAGGCCGGGTCTTCATCGATCGCCGCGGCCAGCAGCGACTCGCTCGGCAGGAAGCAGATCACGAACTCGGGGCTGGCATCCAGCCCTGACCAGTACGCCTTCTTCGCGAGAGCGTCGATGTGTGCGCGCACCGCTTTGACGTGCTTCTGCATGAGCTGCCGGCGCTGCGCCTCGCCGGCATCGCCGACCAGGGCGCTGGCCTCGAGGTACGCGTCGAGGGGCACCTTGGCGTCGACCGCGATGGAGGTCCCGCCGGGCAGCCGGACCACCATGTCCGGTCGCCCCTGACCGCGATCGGAGGAGATGGTCGACTGCAGGTCGAAGTCGACGTGCCGCGTGAGCCCTGCGGCCTCGACGACGCGCCGCAGCTGCGTCTCGCCCCAGACTCCGCGGGTGGATGTCGAGCGCAGGGCGCCCGCCAGCGACTCGGTGGTGGCGCGCAGTGCCTCGTCCGACTCCTGCGCGCGCCGGAGCTGCTCCGCGAGCGACCCGAACTGCGCGTGCCGCTCCTGCTCGAGGGAGGCTACCTTGCTCTGCATCTGCTGCAGCGACTCCCGAACGGGCGCGAGCGCTGTCAGCACGGCGTTCTGCTGTTGCACCCGTTCCGCCTCGGCGCGCTGTTCGGTGCGGGCGTGCTCCACGGCATCCCGATAGAGGTCGTACTCCCGGTCGCGGTCCTCGCGGGCGGCCGCCAGCTCCGCCTGTGCGCGCGCCAGGTCGGTCGCGGTGTGCGATTGCGCGGCCGAGGTGCGCGAGGCGTTCGCGAACCAGCCCACGGCCGCGCCGACCGCGAGAGCGGCGACGATGAGGACAACGATCAGCTGAGCATCCATACCGCCATGATGCCGAGGGCATCCGACATCGCCGTCGCGGCGCCCCGCGAAGGCAACGGAGCAAGGCTCAGCGTGCGGCGTACTCGTCGAGGATCGTGCGCATGTCGGCCAACCCGAACTGGTCGGCGATCGCGGTGGCCGAGAGGCCGCCGGCGTTCTGATCGGCGCCGGCATCCAGCAGCATCCGCAGCAGAGTCTCGTTCTTGCGGAACACCGCGCACGAGATCGCCGTCTGGCCGTTGCCGTTGACGGCATCCAGCTCGGCACCTCGGCGGATGAGGTCCGCGGCCGTGTGCTCCTGCTCGGCGTAGGTCGAGACGATCAGCAGGGTGTCGCCGCGCGGATTGCGCAGATCGATCGGCACGCCCGCGTCGATCATCTCGCCCAGCGGGCCTGTGCGTCCCTGACGTGCGAGATCGAAGGTGCCCTCGATGACCTCGAGGCTGACCGGGGAATCGCCGGATGGATTCGTCATGCCGTCATTGTCTCGCGTCAAGCGCGGGAATGCACTCAGGCGGCCTGCTCGTGGACGACGGCGACGGGCGGCTCCGTCACGCGCAGGCTGAGGCCGCTGGCGAGAGCGTCGACGTCGGCACTCCCGGTTCGCCGCGCGGAATCGATGACGATCTGGGCGCAGGCGCGAGCGTCGGCCAGCGCGTCGTGGTGTGAGAACTCCGCGAATCCGGCGGCGGCAGCGGCGATCGGGAGCCGGTACGAGTCCAGGTCGTACACCTTGCGGGCGACCTGCAGGCTGCACAGCGAGCGGTACGGCGGGCAGTCGAGTTCGGTGACCTGGGATGCCGTGCGCAGCACCTTCAGGTCGAAGCCGGCGTTGTGCGCTACGAGCACGTCAGCGCCGGCGAAGCCGCAGAGGCGATCGAACTGCTCGGGCCAGGTCGCTGCGTTCGCGACATCCTGCGGTCGGATGCCGTGGATCTTGATGTTCCACTCCTGGAACTCGTCGTGCCCTGCCGGAGGGCGGATCAGCCACCCGGCTGTGGCGACGACCTGGCCGTCGCGCACTCGGACGAGTCCGACGGAACAGGCGGATGCCGGGCTGGAGTTCGCGGTTTCGAAGTCGATGGCGGTGAAATCCAGTGGCACCTCTTCACCTTCACCCGGTGTCCTGTCCGGGCGCGGCAGGCTCGCCGTAGGCTGGCGACATGAGCGACGGACGGGCGACTTCTTTCGGTGCAGCGGCCGGAGACTACGAGGCGGCGAGGCCCGACTATCCGTTCGAGGCGGTCGCCTGGATGCTGGAGAAGCTGCCGCACAGATCCCATCGGATCGCGGATGTCGGAGCGGGCACCGGCAAGCTGACGCGAGTGCTCGCCGACGCTCCGGATGCCGAGGTGATCGCGATCGATCCCGATCCTCTGATGCTCGAAGCGTTGCGTGCCGCCGTCCCAGGAGTGCCGACGTTCCTAGGCACTGCCGAACGGCTTCCCGTCCCGGATGCGAGCTTGGATGCCGTCGTGCTCGGCCAGGCGTGGCACTGGGTCGATCCCGTCGTGGGTTCGTCAGAGGTCGGACGGGTCGTCCGCTCCGGCGGCACACTCGGCCTGATCTGGAACACCCGCGACAGCGGAACCGACTGGGTGCGCAGACTGACCGCGATCATGCACTCCAGCGCCGCTGAGATCATGCTGGACGAGAACGGCCCGGCCGTAGCCGAGCCGTTCGGTGCGCTCGAGCAGGAGGAGTGGCGGTGGGTCCGGCCGATCACGCGAGCGCAACTGCACCGGATCGCCGATTCGCGCAGTCACCTCATCACAGCATCCGACGCCGAACGGCGCAGCATCCACGACGATATGGACGCACTGTTCGACGAGCTCGGCCTGGAAGGTGACGCGACCATCGACCTGCCGTACGTGACGCGGGCGTTCCGCGCAGTGCGGGCGTGAGGGGCGCGAGCGCGCGCCGGTAGACTCTTACCCCGTGGCTCTCACTATCGGCATCGTCGGCCTGCCCAACGTCGGCAAGTCCACCCTCTTCAACGCACTGACCAAGAACGACGTGCTCGCGGCGAACTATCCGTTCGCGACGATCGAGCCGAACGTCGGTGTCGTCAACCTGCCCGACTCGCGCCTGAACAAGCTCGCCGAGATCTTCGGCAGCGAGCGCATCCTGCCGGCGACGGTGTCGTTCGTCGACATCGCCGGCATCGTGCGCGGCGCGAGCGAGGGGGAGGGGCTGGGCAACCAGTTCCTCGCGAACATCCGTGAGGCCGACGCCATCGCCCAGGTCGTTCGCGGCTTCGCCGATGACGACGTCGTGCACGTGGATGGTGCGATCAACCCGCAGGGCGACCTCGAGACGATCAACGCCGAGCTCATGCTCGCCGACCTGCAGACCGTCGAGAAGGCGATCCCGCGGTTCGAGAAGGAAGTGCGCGGCAAGAAGCTCGACCCGTCGGTGCTCGACGCCGCGAACGCTGCGAAGGACGCACTGGAGCGTGGCATCCTGCTCTCGGTGAGCGGCATCGACCTCGCGCCGATCAAGGAGCTCGGCCTGCTCACCTCGAAGCCCGTCATCTTCGTGTTCAACGTCGATGAGGGCGTGCTGACGGATGCGGCGCGCAAGGCAGAGCTCGAAGCTCTCGTCGCGCCGGCGAAGGCGATCTTCCTCGACGCGAAGATCGAGTCCGAGCTCATCGACCTGGACCCCGAGGATGCGGCCGAGCTGCTGGCATCCACCGGCCAGGACGAGTCGGGCCTCGACCAGCTCGCCCGTATCGGCTTCGACACCCTCGGCCTGCAGACCTACCTGACGGCGGGACCGAAGGAGTCGCGTGCCTGGACGATCCCTCGTGGTGCCAAGGCGCCGCAGGCGGCCGGCGTCATCCACACCGACTTCGAGAAGGGCTTCATCAAGGCTGAGGTCATCTCGTTCGACGATCTGGTCGCGACCGGCTCCGTCGTCGAGGCCCGTGCCAAGGGCAAGGCGCGGCTCGAGGGCAAGGACTACGTCATGCAGGACGGCGACGTGGTGGAGTTCCGGTTCAAGGTATAGTCGCGTTCCGGTTCAACCTCGCGTCACCTGAAGGCTTGGACAACCTGCACCAGGTGGCCGTCTGGGTCCTCGACCCATGCGATGAGTAGGCGATCGAGCCATGGCTCTGGCGTCTTTATCGGCGTTGCGCCGAGATCGATGAGCCGCTCGTAGCCTGAGGCGGCGTCGTCAGTCCACAGGATCACTGCCGCGCGCTGGCCATCTGCGATCGGGTCGAGGCCGTGGTCTTCACGGATGCTGGTCTCGGTGGCGAGACCGAGGCGGTACCCGTCGAGGACGAGGTCGACATGGATGGGCGTGCCTGCAGGTGGTGTGCGGAATGCCTCGTCGAAGCCGAGTGCGCGGTAGAACGAGACAGCGCGGTTGATGTCGCGTGTGAACAGAACGACCTGAGGAGTCCGGAAGAGGTCCATCCGTCAATTCTGGTTTCACTCCTTCCTGATGACAACGAGCAGCGCATCTGGTGGGGACACGGCGGCTGCGTGGCGCGTGGGCAGAGATTGGAATGCGCGGCGACGTGGTGGAGTTCCGGTTTAACGTCTAGCGTTATTGACGCGTTACGTTATAAACTGGTCACGTGATCAGATCGTTCGCCGACCGCGACACCGAGCACGTGTGGCGTCGCGAACCGGCGAAGAGATTCGATCCGCGTATCCACAAGACAGCGAATCGGAAGTTGCATCTGCTGGATGCTGCGCCGACGCTCGATGCTCTACGAGTGCCGCCGGGCAACCGGCTGGAAGCGCTCAAAGGTGATCGGGCTGGTCAGCACAGCATCCGGATCAATGACCAGTGGCGGATCTGTTTCCACTGGACTGATGCTGGGCCCGAAGATGTCGAGATCGTTGACTACCACTGAGGAGGGATCATGTCTGAGAAGCTCTACCCGCCGATCCATCCGGGCGAGGTTCTGTTGGAGGACTTCATCGAGGGCTTCGGCATCACGCAGAACAAGCTCGCCGTGTCGATCGGCGTGTCGCCGCGGCGGATCAACGAGATCGTGCACGGCAAGCGTGCCATCACGGCGGACACCGCTCTTCGATTGGGTCGTTACTTCGGGATCTCTCCGCAGTTCTGGCTCAACCTTCAGACGCAGTACGAGCTGGAGCTCGCCGAGGATCGTGTGTCCGAGCAGATTGCTGCGATCAAGCCGCTGAAAGTTGCGTGACGACGGTCGGGTCAATCGATCGAAGACTCGCCCGGGCAGCCTTTGCTGATCTTGCCCGTCGAGGACGAGATTGCCGCTTGGTCGACGGGCACGGTTGACCTGCGTGGTCGTGCTTGGTGAGCGACGGCGACGCCGATCGTGGCGGCAGGCCTCAGTCGTCTGCGTCGACACCCATACCGGGCACGGCCGCACCATCGGCGTCGGCTTTCACTGCGTCCTCGATGCGCTGCCCGATGACCGGGTCGACGTTCTTCCAGTACTGGAAGGCGTTCGAGAGCACGGGCTCGGCGACGCCGTCCAGCGCACCGGCAACGGTCTTCACGAACTCGTCGCGCTGGGCGTCGTCGAACACCTCGCGCACGAGGGTTCCCGGCTGGCCGAAGTCATCGTCTTCCGCATGCAGGTTGTAGGCGTGCCTGGTGAGCGCGCCGTCGGCCTCCCACCCGTCCTCCACCGGGCCGTCCTCATCCGACCACGAGTCACCGAATGAGTTCGGGGCGTACACGGAGCGAGCACCGGTGTGATCGTGCCACATGTTGCCCTCGAAGTTGTAGGTGTGCACCTCGTTGATGGGGCGGTTGACCGGCAGCTGCTGGAAGTTGGTGCCGACGCGGTACCGCTGGGCATCCTGATATGAGAACGTGCGGCCCAGCAGCATCTTGTCCGGCGAGTTCCCCGTGCCGGGGACCATGTTCGCCGGCGAGAAGCTCGCCTGCTCGATCTGCGCGAAGAAGTTCTCGGGGTTGCGGTTCAAGGTCATCGTGCCCACCTTGATACGCGGGTAGTCCTTTTTCGACCACACCTTCGTCAGGTCGAAGGGGTTGAACCGGTACTCCTTGGCCTCGTCGTACGGCATGATCTGGAAGTACAGATCCCAGGACGGATGCTCGCCCCGCGCGATGGCCTCGAAGAGATCCTGACGGTGGAAGTCGGCGTTCGCCCCGGCCAGTCGCTCGGCCTCCTCGTTCGTGAGGTGCTCCATGCCCTGGTTCGTCTGGAAGTGCCACTTGACCCAGAACCGTTCGCCGGCGGCATTGACCAGCGAGTAGGTGTGCGAGCTGTAGCCGTTCATGTGCCGCCAGGTCTTCGGCAGCCCTCGCTCGCCCATCAGGTAGGTCACCTGGTGGGCGGACTCGGGATTGTTCGTCCAGAAGTCCCACTGCATGGTGCCGTCGCGCAGTCCGCTGTCGGGCAGTCGCTTCTGCGAACGGATGAAGTGGGCGAACTTCATCGGATCGCGCACGAAGAAGATCGGGGTGTTGTTGCCCACCATGTCGAAGTTGCCCTCTTCCGTGTAGAACTTCAGCGCGAAGCCCCGCACGTCGCGCCAGGTGTCGGGGGAGCCCAGCTCTCCGGCCACCGTGGAGAAGCGCGCCAGCATCTCGGTCCTCCTCCCCGGCTGAAGGAAGTCGGCCTTGGTATACCGCGAGACGTCCTCGGTGACCTCGAACGTGCCGAATGCGCCAGCGCCCTTCGCGTGTGGACGCCGCTCGGGAACGTTCATCCGGTTGAAGTGCTGCATGGTCTCGATCAGGTGATGATCGTGCAACACGACCGGACCGTCATTGCCGACGGTGAGCGAGTTTCGGTCGCTGACGGCCGGGATGCCCGCCTGGGTGGTGGATCCCGTGGCGTTGGGAGTCTTCTTCTCCATCTCGTCCTCCTTCTCCTCCGGATCGGAACCGTTGTGCATGGAGCTCGACGGTCGCCGAGTGGCTCATGCCCTAGTCAAGCCCGGACCGGTTCAGAAGTGAAGGGGTTGACGCCGATGCTGGGCGATCGGCGCAGGCCGCCTGGTCTGGCGTCTGAGCCTGCAGAGGTCGGAGACTGCGCCGAGATATCAGTAGACCCGGCGAATCTCCTGCGGCCAGCCGCAAGCCTCCGCGATCTTTCCGCCCCACACCTTCGCGGCCTCGTCGTCGGCGACGTCGATGATCGTGAGTCCGCCGATGCGTGCCTCGTTCGCCGGTATCGGGCCGTCGGTGACGACAACGGTGCCGCTGGTCGCATCCGCGCTGAACGCGCCAGTCATGTCTTCGTCGACTCCGGCGGCGAAGACGTAGGCTCCTGCAGCTTTGATCTCCTCGACGACGGCGTGCGCGAGGGGGCCACGCGAGGCGAACCACTCCTCGGGATGATCCCCGACCCACGTCTGGTTGAAGTAGACGATGTACTGCGCCATGTCGCTCCTCATCGAACGAGATTGGTCAACGCGAGAGATGCGCTGGTGCAGACACTACGCCCACCGGCATGACGGTTGCCGCCCGTATGTGCTCGTAGACGATCGAGGTGCGCACGTCGGCGACCTCTGGCCTTTCGGTGAGCTGGTCGATGACGAAGGCATAGAGGTGTTCGTTGTCGGGGACGGCGACGTGGATGAGGAAGTCCTCGCTGCCGCTGGTGACGAAGACGCCGAGCACCTCGGGCAGCGCCGCTGCCCACTCCCGGAAACCCTCGATGCGGTCGCGCGTGGGAGGGCGGACACGCACAGCCACGAGCGCCTGGACCGGCCGGCCGATCTCCGCGAGGCCGAGCTCGAGGCGCGCTCCGGTGATGACGCCGCGCTCGCGCAGCGCCTTCATGCGGTCGAGCGAGGTCTTGTTGGATGAACGACGCTCCAATCTCTCTCGCGCGATCGGCCCGGCAGCGGTGCTCGGTGCCGCGTTGCTGTGGGGCACCGTGGGTCCGGCCCAGGTGCTCGCCGCGTCCGAGGTCGATCCTGGTTCGCTGGGGGTTGCTCGGTTGCTGGTCGGCGGGGCGGCGCTGGCACTCTTCTGTCCACGGCCGGCGGCGTGGTGGCGGGTTCTGCGCTCAGACGTCATCGGTTGGGTTCTGCTGGCCGCGCTGGCCACCGGCGTCTACCAGGTGACCTTCATGCACGCAGTGGATCAGCTGGGTGCGGGACTCGGCACGGTGATCGCATTGGGAGTCGCCCCGGTGGCGACAGGCATCTGCGCCCGGTGGTGGACCCGTGACCGCATGACGCTCGGCTGGGTGATCAGCACGGCGACCGCGGTCGTCGGCTGCGCCGTTCTGCTCGACCCGTGGGATGCTGCGGGTGCAGTCGGTGCGGAGGCGACAGGCGTCGGCATCGCCCTGGTATCCGGCGTCTGCTACGGCGTCTACACGGTCGCCGCGAAGCGATTCCTCTCGACGGGAGTTCCCGCACTCCCCGCCACGAGCTTCACACTGATCCTCGCCGGCATCCTTCTGTCGCCGATCATCGTGCTGCATCCCGCGCACCTGATGGATGCTGACGCGCTGATGCTGATCGGATGGACGGGCCTCGCCGGCACTGCCCAGGCACACGCGCTGTTCGTGTACGGACTGCGGCTGACGACCGCGCCGCTGGCGGGAACGCTGAGTCTTGCCGAGCCGCTGTTGGCGGCCGTGCTCGGCTTCGTCGTCCTGCAGGAGAGAATCACTGTCTCTGCGCTGATCGGGTGTTCGCTGATGATCGCGGGCCTCGTCGCCGTCACTGCCGTCGATGCCCGCCGCGGGCGCAGGCGCCCGCGACAGCGCACCCCGGGGGAGCGAACGATCAGTTCAGGACCCGGGCCCCCTCGGCGACCGGTGTGAAGAGGTTGACCAGATTGCCATCGGGGTCCCTGACGAGAAGCGAACGATTCCCCCACGGCATATCCGTCGGCGCATTGACGAACTCGTCGACGACATCCTGAAGAGCGTCGTATGTCGCATCGACGTCGTCGACGCGGAAATCCAGCATGACGCTGCGATTCGCGCGAGCTTCAGCCGCATTCTCACCGAGCAGCGGAACGGTGGCAGAGCTGGCGATGGCCAGCGTGCCGGCCGGAGTGCGCAGCTCAGCGAACAGGGGATGCAGTCGCTCGGCGGCGATGCCGGTGACTCCTTCGTAGAACGCGACAAGCGCGTCGACGTCGTCGGTGATGATGCGGGTGGCTGCCAAGTGCATGGGGTTCTCCTCGTGGGGTGGATGCGGCCCAGAGAGCTGGGCGCGGGTATGACGCTATGACTGATACCGGGCAGAAGCTGCCCGGTATGGTTTGCGATGATTGAGGCATGGCCGACACGACAGCCCGAGCCCTGCAGCTGCTCGAGCTGTTGCAGTCCGCACAGCTGCGCACTGTTCCCGAACTCGCGGCCCGCCTCGGCGTGGACGAACGGACTATTCGCAGAGACGTGGCTCGTCTGGTCGAGCAGGGAGTGCCGGTCGAAACGCTGCGCGGACGCTACGGCGGTTACCGACTCGCGTCCGGCCAGCGCGTACTCCCGCTGATGTTCAGCAATGAGGAAGTCGTCTCGGTATTCCTGGGACTTTCCCATGCGCAGGCGGCGTCACCCCGGCCGGAAGTCGCGGCGGAGACGGCGCTGTCCAAGATCAAACGAGCGCTGCCGGCAGAGGATGCGAGAAGGATCGATTCCTTGCTCGGCGCTATGACGTCGGCATCCACGCATGGAGGAGATGCCCCGGATCCTGCTGTGATGCTGACTCTGGCGGAGGCCGTGAACTGTGGGCACGTCCTCGACATCCGCTATCAGAGCGGCAAGGGCATCCCCTCGCGACGAACGATCCATCCTTATGGCCTGATCGCGCACTCGAGGCGCTGGTATCTGATCGCGTTCGACACGGACGCTCAGGAGGAACGCACGTTCCGGGTCGATCGGATCCGGACGGCGCGTTCGGTGCCGGGGTCTTTCACCGCACCGCAGAAGCTGGACCTCGAAAGCCGCCTTCTCGACCTCTTCGCGAGTGCGAAGTATCGATGGCAGGTCCAGTTGCGTGTTCGCGGCTCCGAGGAACAGATTCGGGCGCAGCTGCCGCGCAGCGTTGCGCGACTCGAACGACTGGACAGTACGGGCGAGGACGACCAGCCATGGCATCGGGTCGAGGTTCATGCCGAGCGCCTCGACTGGATACCCCCGGTCATCGCGGCGCTAGGCTGCGAGGTGCTGATCGATCATCCCGACGAGCTCCGTGACCTGGTGAGAGCGGCAGCGGCCAGGATGCTGCATGCCGCCGGCGACGACGGCTCGCACCCGGGGAACCGCACTTCGACACGAGCGAGGAGCTCTGCATGAACCCGCAATCGACCAAGTCCATGTTGCGCGCGTTGCCGTCGCTGACGGGGAGTGCGCCACCCCTGGGTCTCACGGGCCTGCCCGAGGACCCGGTGGAGCTCTTCCTCGAGTGGCTCGCTGCCGCCCAGCATCGCGAGGTGGCGGAGCCGCACGCGATGACCCTGTCGACAGTCGACGCGAGCGGGATGCCGGATGCACGCGTGCTGGTGCTGAAGGACGTGGACGCGAGTGGCTGGGCGTTCGCCAGCACACGGACGAGCGCCAAGGGCGGACAGCTCAGTGCCTGCCCGTCTGCGGCGCTCACGTTCTGGTGGCAGCCGCTAGTGCGCTCGGTCCGGGTGCGTGGGGCCGTGATCGAGGCATCCCGAGAAGCGAGCCTCGCCGATCTGCGAGCCAGAAGTGCGTCGGCGCAGAACGGGGTCGATCCGGACGACTGGACGCTTTGGAGAGTCCTGCCGAGTCGCGTCGAGTTCTGGCAGGGGTCGCCGGATCGCCAACACACACGCGTGGTCTACGTCCGCGACCACGACGGTTGGCGGATCGAGAACTGAGTGCCCGCCTGACTCGTCCCCCTGCGTCAGTCGCTTGTCGGCGGCCGACGATTGCGTTTCGTCTCCGAGACACGTCGCTTGCTCTCCAGGCGTCGACGCTGGGATCCGCGTGTGGGACGGGTGGCGCGCCGCACAGCATCGGGCATCACCGCGTTGCGCAGGGTCTCGGCAAGCCGTTCCCGCGCGGCAGCCCGATTGCGCAACTGGGATCTGTGCTCCTCGGCACTGATGGTGAGCACCGTTCCGGAGAGCTTCGTCGCGACGTTGGCAAGCACGCGTGCGCGCTGGACGTCATCCAGCGCCGTGGTCGTCGCGAGATCCAGGCTCAGCTGCACTCGGGAATCCGAGGTGTTGACGCCCTGCCCGCCGGGTCCGGACGCGTGGCTGAACTGCTCGACGAGTTCTCCATCCGGGACGCGCAAGCCCCTCGGAGCGCCGGGTCCCGGCGGCACACGCACGTCAACCATCTGACCAGTGTCCGATGTTCGCTATTGCGGACCGAGCTGCGCTGCCGCAGCCTCGAGGTGCGCCGGATCGCCGGTCGTCAGTGCATACAAGCCGTAGGCGAGCGGTGACGTGGAATAAAGCTCTGTGCAGTGCTCCGCAAGCTTCGGCCATACCCGTCCTCCGCGCTCGACGTATCGCCGCACTGTCGCATCGAACGACCGATCCGAAACACTCGCCCGGTGGAACACGAAGTCTCTCGCCGGATCGCCGATCGCCGCTGTGGTCCAGTCCAGCACTCCCACGATCTTCTCGTCGGTGAGCAGCAGATGAGCGGGGTAGACCTCGCCGTGGGTCAGCACCGACCACGTCGGCCAGTAATCGTCATCCGCCAGCCATGTGCGCCACCGCGACAGCAGGTCGGCAGCGATCGCGAACTCGGCCGAGACCCGAGCGATATCGTCGCGGATCCCTTGGCGAGTCTCCGCGGCGGTGCGGATGTCGATGCCGGTGGTCGACACCTCCTCCGGATCGATCGAGTGCAACTGGGCGAGCAGATCGCCGAGCGAATGGGCGAACGCGTCCGACTCGACATCGAAGTGCCAGGCGGGCTCACCATCCTCGCCGATGGTGAGCCCCGGCTCGCCCGGCAGGAGCGGATAGGCGATCAGGTCGGCGGCGTGGATTCGCCAGTCCGGGATCTCCACGTCGAGATGCGGTTGGATGCGATCCAGCAGCCGTCCCTCGACGGCAGCGCGAGGCGCGACATCCGCGCGTCGGGGAATTCGCAGCACCCACTTCTCAGCGCCATCCGTTTCGGCGAACGCCACACGAAAATCGAGCCCGAGTTCGTTCAGCGAGATCGACTCGGGTACGACATCCAGACCGTGCGAGGCAGCGAGATCTGCGATGGACTTCCGGTCAGTAGCTTCGGTCGTCATGCCGCCACTCTTCCACACCGGCGATCACCGCCGCCCGGTGCCGCCAATACGTCGGCAGGTACGATCGAAGCTGCAGTGCGCGTCATCGGGCATCTGGTGCTCGGCGCGCAAATCGGTGGATACGGAAGGCCAGACAGTGACGCAGCAGAGCATCTTCGAACCGGACGGCCGTGCCGTGCCGTACATCGTCGAGGGAGAGGGCCCCGTCTCTCTGGTGCTGGTCACCGTGCGCGACCTCGACAGCGACGGTCTCGGAGTCGTGGCGCACTACCTCGCCGAGGAAGCCGGCTTCCACGTCGTGCGGATCGGCCTGCAGGCTGACGGTGTGGATGCCGCGGCAGCTCGCGCCCAGGCAGACGACGTCCTCGCGGTGATCGACGACCTCGGTCTCGAAGACACCTGGATCGGCGGACACGGTTACGGCGGCACCGTCGCGCGCGCCTTCGCCGCGGCGCACACGGACCGCTCGAACGGTCTGCTGCTGCTCGGCGCCGAGGATGACGACACCCCGCTCGCGCGGGCGATCCCGGTCCTGATCGTCCAGGGCACCGACGACACCGTCACGCCTCCCGCCAACGGCGAGCGTCTGCAGGAGACCGCCCCCGAGCGCGCGAGCGTGAAGACGCTCGAGGGCGCCGACCACTTCTTCCCGGTCACCCATCCGATCGAGACCGCCGTCATCATCGAGGAGTACCTCGACTGGGACTGACGCGGCCTTCAGCGCAGCTGAAGATCGATGAGCGGGTGATCGGAGAACACCTCGAGCACCAGATCGAAGTACGTCTTCCCCGTCCCGGCGCGCAGCGCGTCCAGGTCCGACATGATGCGGGCCTCGTCGTACGCATGCGGCTGGGCGAGCTTGTCCAGCAGCCAGCGCTGCGTCGCCTCGAAACCGAGCACCTCGCGACTGCGCGCATGGTCATGCCAGACCACCACGGCCTGATCTCCATCGCGTGACTCGGTGTCGAGGCGGTGCAGGACGTCGTTCAGGGCATCCAGGCTGGCGCCCATCTCCCAGTCCTCATCCCGCATGAACTCGCGATTGAACTGCTCGTAGAGATCGGCGATCCCTCCGACGTCCTCACCGTCGATCCGGTATCCGGTCATCAGGCATGCTGGCCCGCATGCGGACCTTCGGCGATCTCCTCGACCGTCTTCGCGTTGAACGCCGGCAGATCGTCGGGCGTGCGACTGGAGACGAGGCCATCATCGACCACGACCTCCTCGTCGACCCAGGTGGCTCCCGCGTTGCGCAGATCGGTCTGCAGGCTCGGATAGCTGGTGAGCTTCCGACCGCGCACCAGATCGGCCTCGGTGAGGATCCACGCGCCGTGGCAGATCACCGCGACCGGCTTGTGCGCCTCGAAGAACGCCTTCGCGAAGGCGACGGCATCCTGATCCATCCGGAGGTGATCCGCGTTGACGACGCCGCCGGGGAGCACGAGCGCGTCGAACGCAGACGCGTCGGCGCTCGCCACCGGCTGATCGACCTTCTGCTCGTGACCGTTCTTTCCCGTCACCTTCTGGTCAGCCGGTGAGATCAACTGCGCGCTCGCGCCGGCATCCGTCACCGCGCCCCAGGGGCTGGTGAGCTCGCTGTCCTCGAATCCGTCGGTGAGCAGGAATGCCACCTTCTTGCCGTCGAGTTCTGCCATGATGTTTCTCCTTTCGCGGGGATGGGTTCGGTGTCTGGGGAACGTCACTGACGACGCGGCGGCGGGTTCTGCGAATCCTTGGGATCGGGAACGGCCGGGGTTCCGGTCCGCACGCCCTCGGGCGTGATCGGCTCGAAGCTCTCTTCGTCGGTGCGGGTCTCCTCGACGGGAACCTCGCTGGCCTGGTCTTCCTGTGGGTCCTTCGGGTCAGACATGTCGTCCTCCTTCGAATCGCGTCCACTCATCATGCGTCCATCAGCCTTCGGTGCCGCAGGGGGTTGACGGATGACAGCAAAACGGGTGGGATGCCGAAGCATCCCACCCGCTCTTTCGTCTGCTCGATCAGGCCGGCTGCGGCAGGATCGTGAAGCTCACGGCCCCCTGATCGTCCACTCCGGCGTCGAGCACCTTGTCGGAGAGCGCCTCAGCGGCGGCATCCTCAAGGAAGACCCGGCTGCCGGGGCCCTCGACGACGACATCGGCGGGTTCGGGGGAGGGCACGACGTGAACGGCGAAACGAGCCTCGCCGTTCGGTCCCTGTCCCTCCGCGGTCTGGATGCGAAGCCCCGCGTCTGCGCTGGCATCCTCTCGGCCGACGATCGTGGTGACGACGGCATCTGCATTCTCGGTCAGGGTGAGCACAGCGCTCTCCTTCCGTTTGCGGACATGCTCCGGTCAGAACATGTCCGGGCCACGATTCCGCACTCTGGCGCTGTCTTCAACCCGAGCGCCGGATTGTGAGGAACCTCTCACGTCGGGCGCGGCCGGCTCGCGCACCGAGCGGCCCGATGTCAACCCCCTGTGCGTTCGATGCCGGCTGCTGATGAATGGACGCGCAAGCCGACGACAGACAGGAGACAAGCATGGCCCAGATCATCGAGACCATCGACGTCGAGGTGCCCGTCCGGGTGGCCTACAACCAGTGGACCCAGTTCGAGAGCTTCCCCGAGTTCCTCGACGAGGTCGTGTCCGTGACTCAGGTGAATGACACCACCACGCACTGGAAGGTCAACGTCGCCGGCGCCGATCGGGAGTTCGATGCCGTGATCACGGAACAGCACCCCGACGAGCGCGTCGCCTGGACGAGCACCGGCGGTGAGGCGGATCACGCCGGCGCCGTCACCTTCCACAAGCTCACAGACGCATCCACGCGCGTCACCGTCCAGATCGACTGGGAGCCCGAGGGCTTCGTCGAGAAGGCCGGCGCGGTTGTGGGAGCGGGCTCGCACGCCGTGAAGAAGGATCTTCAGAACTTCAAGGAGTTCATCGAGAGCCGTGGAGCCGAGACCGGAGCCTGGCGAGGCGACGTCGAAGCCTGAGAATGTCCGAGCGGCCCGGTGAATCCCACATCCCCAGCACCGGGCCGCTTCGGCGGCTGCGCGCCCGTCAGGGACGCAGCTGCTTGCGCAGGTAGACCTGCTCGGTGCCGTCATCCTGCGGAACGCGCTGAGCCTGCACGTAACCGCATGATTCGTAGAGCCGGATGTTGGCCTCGCTGAGGCTCCCGGTGAACAGCTCGGCCTGCGCGGCGGTGCTGCCGTCCTCGGCAGCCTGGAGAAGAGCTCGCCCGATGCCCTCGCCCTGCATGTCGGGTGCGATCGCGATACGCCCGATCAGTAGGAGCTCGCCGTCCTGAACCGCGCGGAGCGCCCCGACGAGCCTCCCGTCCGTCACTGCGACCCAGCCGTCGTTCTCGGTGATCTCCGCCTTCAGCTGGTCGAGAGTCTGCGTCAGCGGGGGCATGTCGACGCCGCCGTAGATGAGCGCCTCGGAGACGAAGGCCGCGCGCTGCACGGTCAGGATCTCGCCC
Source organism: Microbacterium aerolatum (assembly GCF_007988825.1). Classification (GTDB taxonomy): domain Bacteria; phylum Actinomycetota; class Actinomycetes; order Actinomycetales; family Microbacteriaceae; genus Microbacterium; species Microbacterium aerolatum. The sequence goes on from NZ_BJUW01000012.1 coordinate 27,539, forward strand.
GCATCTTCCGGGGCGACCCGCCTGATCGTGAACGAGAGCGGTGCCAGACCCTCCTCGCGCAGACGCGGCTCGCTGCGACGCTCGGGCCGGAACCCGGACTTGTCGGAGTAGAACGCGCGGATCCGGTCCATGTCGGTGGAGACGTCTCCGGTGAGATCGAAAGTGGGGCCGAGGCCGGTCGTCATGGTCGTCCTGTCGACGAACCCGAGAGTGACGGGCATCCCGGCATCCCGCGCGATGCGATAGAAACCTGACTTCCAGTACGCGTTGTTCCCGCGGGTGCCATCGGGCGTCACCACGAGGCCGAAGGTCTCGCCGGCGCGGACGCGGGCGACGACGTCGGACACGACGCGGCTCGGATCGGCGCGATCGACCGGGAGGCCGCCGAGTCTGCGCATGATGGGGCCGCGCCAGCCCGCGAACAGGCTCTTCTTGCCGAGCCAGTGGATATCCATGCCCAGCCGCCACGCGATCGCGAGCATGAGAGCGAAGTCCCAGTTCGATGTGTGCGGCGCGCCGATCAAGACAGTCGGGCGGGAGGGGGCGGGTTCGCCGACCAGCTTCCAACGGCTGAGGGCCCAGAAGGCACGGGCTATGAGTCGTCGCAGCATGTCTCAACCGTAGGTGAGGAGGTATGCGCGGTCCGGCATGGGCGCGAGCATCATGAGCGCAGCGTCGAACGTGCCACCAGCGGCAGCACGAGCCACAGTCCGAGGACCACGAGCGTCCCGACTGCGAGGACGACGATCGCGAAGGTGCGATCCAGCGTGAAATCGACGATCAGAGCCGTGACGCCGACGCTGAGCGCGCCGACGACCACCAGGTCGGCCTTGACCATCATCGAGCCCATCCGCACGAGGTCGGGTTTGCGGCGCTGTCCGAACAGCGAACGATGCATGCCGACGGGAGCCAGCGCGAGGATCGTCGCCAGCGCTGCGAGCCCGACGAGGACGAGGTAGAGCCCGACCTGCAGCGGGTCGAGCTCGGTGAATCGCGGCTGGAACGCGACGGCGAGCAGGAACCCGGAGAGCACCTGCGTGCCCGTCTGCATGACCCGCAGCTCCTGCATGAGCTCGTCCCAGTTGCGGTCGGCGCGCTCATTGGGCGTCTCGTCACGGCCGTCCTCGCGGAGGACGTCAGCGGAGGGGTCATCTCGTTGCATGCGTCGAGTCTTCAGTCACGTCGACAGCCTGTCCAGCCCCTTGACGGCGCGGGATGCCGTGCCGAGCCGACTCCTGGATGTCGGCGTAGCATAGTGGCATGACTTCTTCGAAGACTCAGGATGCCGTGCAGGCCGAAGCCACGCAGGAAGCGCAGCTGTCGGCACCCGCAGGCCTCAACCTGCTGGGCGATGAGAGCGCGGGTGGCTGCTGCGGCGGCGGATCCTGCGCGATGCCCGGCGCCTGAGCGACACCGGGCATCCGCCTCGGAGGTCAGTGGCCTCCGACGAACTCCGCGTCCACGTCATCCGCCGGCTTGCGCACGAAGGCGCTCAGCGCCACGGCGCCCAGCGAGATGATCGCGGCGATCAGGAAGGCCATCCGTGCGCCCGGAGCGCCGGCTGCAGCCGTCTCGAGTCCCTCGTGCTCACCGGCGTGCAGGATCGACGAGTACACCACCGTCAGCAGAGCGACACCGGCGGCGCCGCCCACCTGCTGGATCGTGTTCAGCGCGGCGGAACCGTGCGAGTACAGGTGACGACGCAGTGATCCGAGCGACGCCGAGAACAGCGGCGTGAAGGACATGGCCAGCCCCACCGACATGATCGCCTGGGCGATGACCAGCAGCCACCATACGGTGTGCTCGCCGACCGTCGAGTAGAAGAACAGCGCGGCCGAGACCATGATCGTGCCGGGGATGAGCAGCGTGCGCGTGCCGCGGGCGTCGTAGATGCGGCCCATCACTGGACCGAGCAGACCCATCAGCACGGAGCCGGGCAGCAGGACGAGTCCTGACTGGAGGGCGTCGAGACCCGCGACGTTCTGCAGGTACTGCGGCAGCAGGACGAGCGTGCCGAACATCGACAGAGCGAGGATCGCCATCACGATCACCGCGATCGTGTAGTTGCGACTGCGGAAGACGCGCAGGTCGAGCAGTGCGTCGTCCACGCGCTGCAGCACGATCTGCCGCCAGACGAACAGGGCGAGAGAGATGCCGCCGATCACGAGTGACGCCACACCGACCGTCGCTCCGCCCGATTCGCCCTCGCCGCCGAACTGGCTGAGGCCGTAGACGACGCCGCCGAAGCCGAATGCGGACAGCACGATGGAGAGCACGTCGATCGGAGCGCTGGTCGTCTCGCCGAGGTTCGTCATCCACTTGGCGCCCATGGCGAGGGCGATGATCGCGATCGGGAGGACGATCGCGAACAGCACGCGCCAGCTCGCGACGTTGAGCACGGCGCCCGCGAGCGTCGGACCGATGGCGGGCGCGAGCGAGATGACGAGGCCCACGCGGCCCATCATGCGGCCGCGCGACTGCGGCGGGACGACGTTCATCATCGTCGTCATCAGCAGCGGCATCATGATGCCGGTGCCGCCAGCCTGGATCACGCGACCCACCAGCAGCACGGCGAACCCCGGCGCCAGCAGGCACACCAGGGTGCCGAGCGTGAACGCGCTCATCGCGGCGATGAAGATCTGGCGCGTGGTGAAGCGCTGCAGCAGGTAGCCGGTCGTCGGGATGACGATCGCCATCGTCAGCATGAACGCGCTCGTGAGCCACTGGCCGAGCTCGGGCGGGATGCCGAGGTCGGTGTTCAGGTGCGGGATCGCGATTCCCATCGTGGTCTCGTTGAGGATCGCGACGAAGGCCGCCACCAGCAGCAGCCAGATGACGCGCATGTCCGAGGGCGCGATGAGCGGTGCGGCCTTGACGGTGGGCACCGACCCGGTTGATGTGGTGGCCAAAGCGTCTCCTCAGTGCGTGGGTGTGGCGGAAGGCCGAAGACGGAACCGACAGACCCGGCATCCGCTCGTGCGCGACGTTCCAGAATAACCCTGCCCGGCTGCGGCACATTCCCGCCGGGGCGAGATTTCTCGCGGATTAGGCTGAGCGCATGAGCATGGGTGGAATGGGCGGACGCGGCGGGGGCGGTGGCGGGTTCCGCGGCGTCGACGAAGCGGCGCAGAAGAAGCTGAACGCGCAGGCTCCGAGGATCGCAGGTCTCGGCAAGCGCGTCGTCGGGCTGTTCCGCCCCTATCTCGGCCGCATCATCCTCACCGGTATCCTCGTCATTGTCGGCGCCGCGATCGCCGTCATCCCGCCGCTGATCGTGCAGCGCATCTTCGACGACGCGCTGTTCCCCACGGATGGCGGCAGCCCCGAGATCGGGCTTCTCATCCGTCTGGTACTCGCCATGATCGGGCTGTTCCTCTTCTCAGCGGTGCTCGGGGTCGCTCAGACCTGGCTGACCTCGACCGTCGGCAACAGCGTCACCGGCGACTTGCGGGTCCGGCTGTTCGAGCACCTGCAGGCCATGGAGCTCGGGTTCTTCACCCGCACCAAGACCGGGGTGATCCAGTCGCGCCTGCAGAACGACGTCGGCGGCGTCTCCGGCGTGCTGACCAACACGGTCACCAGCATCCTCGGCAACGTCGTCACCGTGATCGCGTCCCTTGTCGCGATGATCATCATCGACTGGCGCCTCACCCTGATCGCCGTCGTGCTGATGCCGTTCCTCGTCATCGTCCAGCGCAAGGTCGGACAGGTGCGTGCACGGATCGCGGGGGAGACGCAGGAGTCGCTGTCTGAGCTGACCGCCATCACGCAGGAGACCCTGAGCGTGTCGGGCATGCTGCTGTCGAAGGCGTTCAACCGGCAGCGCACCGAGTCCGAGCGCTACCAGGCCGAGAACCGCAACCAGGTCGCGCTGCAGGTGCGCCGGGCCATGAGCGGTCAGGGATTCTTCGCGGTGGTGCAGGTGCTGATGGCATCCGTCCCCGCCGTGATCTACCTCGTCGCGGGCTATCTCATCGCCGGCGGCGAGGGCGCGATCACGGCGGGAACCGTCGTCGCGTTCACCACCGTGCAGGCGCGGCTGCTGCAGCCGCTGATGGGCCTGATGCGCGTCTCGCTAGATCTGCAGACGTCGTCCGCGCTGTTCGCGCGCATCTTCGAGTACCTCGACCTGGTGCCGGAGATCGAGGATGCGCCGGACGCCATCCCTGTCTCGCGTGCACCGGGCCCGCGCGGACGCGTCGAGTTCCGGGACGTCGTCTTCCGATACCCGGATGCAGCGCCCGGCACACGCCCGACGCTGCAGGGCGTCTCGTTCACGGCCGACCCCGGCCAGCACGTCGCGTTCGTCGGGCCGTCCGGTGCGGGCAAGACGACCGTGCTGTACCTGGCGCCGCGGCTGTACGAGGCGCACGGCGGCAGCGTGATGTTCGCCGGCGCGGATGTCCGCACGCTGACCCAGGAGTCGATCATCGACGACGTCGGCATCGTGTCGCAGGAGACGTATCTGTTCCACGCGACGATCCGCGAGAACCTGCTCTACGCCAAGCCGGAGGCATCCGAGGAGGAACTGATCGCGGCGTGCCAGGCGGCGAACATCCACCACATCATCGCCGGCTTCGAGCGTGGCTACGACACCGTCGTGGGCGAGCGGGGCTACCGTCTCTCCGGCGGCGAGAAGCAGCGCATCGCCATCGCGCGCGTACTGCTGAAGGACCCGCCGGTTCTGCTGCTCGACGAGGCGACCAGCGCGCTCGACACGGTGTCGGAGCGCGTCGTGCAGGAGGCCCTCGACGAAGCGGCGAAGGGCCGCACCGTCCTGTCGATCGCGCACCGGCTGTCGACCGTGATGGGCGCCGATGTGATCCATGTTCTCGAGGCCGGACACATTGTCGAATCGGGCACGCACAGCGAACTGCTGGCGCGAGGAGGGCTCTACGCCGAACTCGCCGCACAGCAGGTCGCGGCATCCCAGATCCTCGACACCGAGACGGAGCTCGAGCAGGCGATCGGAGGCGGCAAGCCGGCCGCGTTCGCCGACCGTCGTGCCGATCGTGCGCCCGAGGGATCCGTCGCGGAGGATGCCGTGAACACCCTCACCGCGCCGGTGCCGCTGCTCGACGGGCCGTCCGCCGACCAGCGGGTGTATCCGGCGGACGGGTGATCCGAACCGCGTCAGTGCGCGGACATGCCGCCGTCGACGAACAGCGAGTGGCCGGTGATGTACGCCGAGCCTGCACCGGCGAGGAAGACGGATGCGGCGGCGAAGTCCTCCGGGAGGCCGTTGCGGCCGATCATGGTGCGTTCGGCGAGCTCTGCCACCTTGACCGGGTCTTCCTGCAACCGCGCGTTCAGGGGAGTGAGCACGAACCCTGGTACGAGCGTGTTGCTGGTCACGCCATGGTGACCCCACGCCTCGGCTTCTGATCGCATGAGCGATTCGACGGCGCCCTTCGACGCTCCGTAGATGCCGCTGCCGACGAAGGCACGGTGCGCCTGCTGCGAGCTGATGTGGATGAGGCGGCCGTAACCCCGCTCGGCCATGCCGACGCCGTACCGCTGCCCGAGCAGGAACGGTGCGAGGGCATTCACGGTCATCGTGGCATCCCAGTCGTCCTCGGTGATCTCCGCGTAGGGCGGGCGGATGTTGATGCCGGCGGAGTTGACCAGGATGTCCGGTTCGCCGAACGGGGCGACGGCGTCCTCCGCCAGCGCACGGATGCCGTCGCGGGCGCTGAGGTCGCCGACGACGCCGGCGGCACGGCATCCTTCCTCGGTGAGCGATGCGACCGTCTCGTCGATGCGGTCTCGGCCGCGGGCGACGATGACGACGGATGCGCCGGCACGCGCGAGCGCGCTCGCGATTCCGCGGCCGATGCCCGAGCTGCCGCCGGTGACGATGGCCGTGCGGCCGTCGAGCGAGAAGAGGGATTCGAGATAGGAGGTCACAGGGTCTCTTTCGAGGCCGCGGGCATCACCAGCTGAGCGCCGTGGCCAGATCGGGGTCGGGATGGGCGTCTCGGAACTCGGGGAGTGCGCGCAGTTCGTCGAGGAACGCCTGGACCTCCGCAGCGTAGGCGGGGTCGGGGTGGACGGCGGCGATCTCCTGGAGCGGCGCCATGTCCATGGCGAGGATGAGATCGAGCCTAGCGGTCACCGCGGCGTGCGCCCCGGCCTCGCGCAGCACGCGGATGCCGCCGCGAAGAGCTGCGAGATAGTCGAGAAGTACGGGCAGCTGATCCCTGCTCTGGGTGATCGAGGTGCCGTCGGCACGGATGCGCCAGTGCACGACGACATCGGGGATCACGTCGAAGGAACGTGCGCGGGTGTACATCTGCTGTGCGACGATCTGGTCCTCATAGGAGACGCCCTCGGGGAATCGCAGATCGGTCCACAGGTCGGTGCGGCTGATCTTCGACCACGCGACGATGTTCGCGGATGCCGCGGGGTGATCGAAGATGTCGGTGCGCAGACGAGCGGGGTCGGTCGCGGCGGACGTCCATGGCTGCACGCGGCCGGGGGCGTAGCCGTGTCCGTGGGGGCGCGTTCGGACGTATGCGCCGGCGATGAAGTCGCTGCCGGTCTCCGCCAGGGTTCCGGAGAGACGCTCGAGGGCGATCGGGGTGAGCTCGTCGTCGCCGTCGAGGAAGCCGAGGAACTCCGTGTCGACACGGTCGATGCCGATGTTGCGCGCGGCGCCGAGGCCCCGGGATGCCTCATGCCGGACGAACTCGAATCGCGAGTCGGATGCTGCGGCACCCGCGAACACGTCGCCGGTGGCGTCGACCGAACCGTCGTCGATGAGGATCGCGCGCCAGCGGGGCTCGGTCTGCGCCTGCAGCGATGCGATCGCCGCCGGGGCGAACGACTCGATGTCGCGGCCGGGAACGATGAGCGTGACGATCGGGTCTGGCACGATCCGAGTCTATGGGCGCCGGTGAGGGGGAGGTCCGTTTCGATTCGTCGCTGCGCTCCTCATTCAACGCGTTTCGTCTCGCTTCGCTCGCTCAACGACCCGCAAGGGTGGGGTACAGGCCGGGGCATTCCGGAACAGATGCGGGTCGTTGAGCGAAGCCGGCGGAGCCGGCGCAGACGAAACGGGCTGAGCGAGCGCAGCGAGTCGAAGCCGCCCACGCGAACGCTTCGACGACCCACCCACGCGAAAGCTTCGACCCACCCAACCTCATCCCGACACAGCCCCGACAGCATCCGCCACAAGCGCCGCGAGCCTCTCCGGCGCTTCGTCCGACAAGGGCTCACGCCCGAACGTGAAGCGCACCGACGTCTGCGCCACGTCCGGCGCGATTCCGCACGCCAGCAGCACGTGCGATGGCTCATCGCTCCCCGCCGCACATGCCGAACCGCTCGACGAGATCACTCCGCGCCGCTCCAGCTCGAGCAGCACCGCCTCCCCGCTCGTCCCCGCGAACGTGAAGCTCGCCGTCCCGGGAAGCCGGTGCACCGGATCGCCGGTCAGAGCAGCAGAGGGCACAGCTTCGAGCACGCCCGCGATGAACCGCGCGGTCAGCGCCCCGATTCGGGCCGCGAGCGAGGAACGCTCCGTCTCCGCCAGCTCGAGTGCCGTGGCCAGTGCCACCGCACCCGCGACGTTCTCCGTGCCGGAGCGGCGGCCGCGCTCCTGTCCTCCGCCGTGCAGCAGCGGCTCCAGCGGCACACGGCCGCGCACCGCGAGTGCTCCGGTGCCCTTCGGTGCACCGAGCTTGTGTCCCGCGATCGAGATCGCATCGACGCCGAGTCCGGCCAGCGGCAGCCACCCCGCCGACTGCACGGCATCCAGGTGCCGTGGCACTCCAGCATCCCGTGCGATCGACGCGAGCGCGGCGGCATCCTGCACCGTGCCGATCTCGTTGTTGGCGTGCCCGAGCGAGACCAGCGCGGTGTCGTCGCGCAGCGCCTGCGCCACGGCATCCGGCGAGACCCGACCGTGCTCATCGACCGCGACCCGCGTCACCTCCACGCCGTGGAATCGCTCCAGATATGCGGCGGACTCCAGGATCGACTCGTGCTCGATCGGCGACGTGATCAGGTGGCGTCTGCCCTGAGCGAGCGCGGCGAGCACGATCCCCTTCACCGCGAGGTTGTTCGCCTCGGTGCCGCCGGCCGTGAAGACGACGTCCCCTGCGCGCATTCCCAGCAGACGGGCGACGCGCCGACGGGCATCCTCCAGCGCGCTCGCCGCAGCCTCTCCGGCGGTGTGATGGCTCGACGGATTGCCGAACATCCCGGTGAGATACGGACGCATCGCCTCCAGCGCCTCCGGCCGCACCGGGGACGTCGCCGCATGGTCGAGATAGATCATCCGTCGATCCGCAGGTCCAAACCGAGATCGAGGGCGCGCGCGGAGTGGGTGAGCGCGCCGACCGAGATGACGTCGACGCCCGTGGCGGCGATCGCGCCCACCGTGTCGAGATTCACGCCGCCGGATGCCTCGACCGTGGCCCGATCGCCGATCAGGGCGACGCCCGCGCGGAGGTCCTCCAGCGAGAAGTTGTCCAGCAGCACCGTGTGCGCGCCCCCCGCGAGCACTGCCTCGATCTGGTCGAGCCGATCGACCTCGACCACGACGTGCGTGGTGTGCGGCAGCGCCTGGAGCGCGTCGCGCAGGGCCGATGCGAGGTCGGCGCCGCCGCGCTGGAGCACGGCGAGATGGTTGTCCTTGGCCATCACGGCATCCGACAGCGAGTAGCGGTGGTTGGTGCCGCCGCCGGAAACGACCGCGTGTCGCTCGAACGCCCGCAGCCCCGGCGTCGTCTTGCGGGTGTCGACGATGCGGGCCTTTGTTCCTTCGATCGCGCGCACGTACTGAGCCGTGAGAGTCGCGATACCGCTCATGCGCTGGGTGAAGTTCAGCGCCACGCGCTCGGCGGTCAGGATGCTGCGCGCCGATCCCGACACGGATGCCAGCACGTCGCCCGATGCGAACGCATCGCCGTCGGCGACGTGCAGATCGACGGTGATCGTCGGATCGGTCAGGGCGAACGCCGCGGCGAACACGTCACCGCCGCTGAACACGCCAGGCTCTCGGGCGGCGAGATCAGCCGTCGCCCTGGCGTCGGAAGGCAGCAGCGTCGTGCTCGTCAGATCGCCCCAGGGGGCGTCCTCTTCGAGAGCGGTGGCGACGATGCGGGTGAGGGTGGCGGCGGTGAGCATCAGGCTCCGATCAGGGCGGGTTCGTGGTCGAGATGGTGCGCGCCGACCGATTCGCGGCGCGTGAGGGCGGCGGATGCTGTGGCCTCTGCCACGAGCAGGAGATTGGCGTCCTCGTGCTCGGCGCGGGTGGTCGGGGCAGGAGCGGCTTCGCGCCAGGTGCGGATGGTGTCGAGCGCCTCAGCCAGACCGTCGGGGGAGCGGAGGAGTCCGACGTGGTCCCACATCAGGTGCTGGAGGTGTTCGCGGGAGAAGGGAGGCTTCGACTCGCCTGCGGCTCGCTCACCCCGTTTCGTCTCGCTCCGCTCGCTCAACGCCCCGGTAAAGGAAGTCATTGGGAGATCAGAACGAGCGGAGCTCAGTTGAGGGTCGTTGAGCGGAGGCAGCGAAGCCGCCGGAGACGAAACGGGGTGAGCGAGCGGAGCGAGTCGAAGCCTTGCTTCGGGGTGAGCGAGCGGAGCGAGTCGAAGCCTCGCTTCGGCCGCAGCACCCTTCCCCGCCGCAGCACCCCTCCCCACCGCAGCAACGGCCCGCGCCCCGAAGACCGCCGCCTCGAGCAGCGAATTCGACGCGAGACGGTTCGCGCCGTGCACACCGGTGCGTGCCACCTCTCCCGCGGCGAAGAGCCCGGGAACGGACGTGCGCCCGTCGAGATCCGTGACGACCCCGCCCATCAGATAGTGCGCCGCCGGGGTCACCGGAATCGGCTCCCGTGCCCAGTCCAAACCGTGCTCACAGGTGACCCGGTCGATCGTCGGGAAGCGGCCTGCCAGGCGCGCAGCGCCGATCATCGTGGCATCCAATCGCACCGGTGCCCCCTGCAGAGCGGCCTTCTTTGCGACGGCGCGGGCGACGACGTCACGCGGGGCGAGTTCACCATCCGGATGGACGTCGAAGACGAACCGCCGGCCCTCGTCGTCGATGAGCGCAGCGCCCTCGCCGCGCACCGCCTCCGAGATGAGGAAGGCGTCTCCGAGCCCAGCGGCCAGCACGGTCGGGTGGAACTGCACGAACTCGAGGTCCGCGACCGCGGCGCCCGCCCGGACCGCCGCAGCGATGCCATCGCCCGTCGCGCCGTCCGGGTTCGTCGTGTGCGCGTAAAGCCGTCCGGCACCACCCGTGGCGAGGATCACGGCATCCGCGTGGATGCCGACGAGCAGATCGTCGCGCAGCATCCGGATGCCGTGCACGACGCCCTCGCCCACCAGCAGATCGACCAGCAACGCGTGCTCGATCACTTCGACGTCCGCTTCGTGCACCCGCTGCACCAGCGCCCGCGAGATCGCCGCACCTGTCGCGTCGCCACCGGCGTGGACGATGCGCGCGTGCGCATGAGCGGCCTCGCGCCCGAGCAGCAGCTGTCCATCGGCATCCCGATCGAACGCGACGCCGCGGGCGATCAGTTCCGCGATCCGGGCGGAGCCGTCCCGCACCAGCACCTCGACGGCTCCAGCATCCGAGAGTCCCGCGCCGGCGACCATCGTGTCGGAGGCATGCGCGGCGGGGGAGTCGCCAGGCCCGTATACGCCGGCGACGCCACCCTGCGCGAGCGCGGTGCATCCGCCGCCGAGGGACTCCTTGGCCACCAGAGTTGTGCGGTGCCCGGCATCCGCGGCGTGCAGCGCCGCCGTGAGCCCGGCGATGCCGGAGCCGACGACGACGATGTTCATGCGCGCGGCTTCGCGGCCAGCATCCGCTCCAGCGCCGCGCGCGCGGGGTCGGCGACGTCGGCCGTCACCGAGATCCGGTTGACGACGCGGCCCGCGACCAGCTCCTCGAGCACCCAGGCGAGGTATCCGGGGTGGATGCGGTACATGGTCGAGCAGGGGCAGACGACCGGGTCGAGGCAGAAGATCTCGTGCTGCGGGTACTGGGCGGCCAGCCGCCGCACGAGGTTGATCTCGGTGCCGATCGCGAACGTGGTGGGCTCCGCGGCGCCGTCGATCGCGCGGCGGATGTAGTCGGTCGAGCCCGCCTCGTCGGCGGCGTCCACGACCTCCATCGGGCACTCGGGGTGCACGATGACGCGCACGCCGGGATGCTCGGCGCGCGCCTGGTCGATCTGCGCGACGGTGAAGCGGCGGTGCACGGAGCAGAAGCCGTGCCACAGGATGACCTTCGAATCGGCGAGCTGTGCCGCCGACGACCCGCCGAGCGGACGACGCGGATTCCACATCGGCATCCGGTGGAGCGGCACCCCCATCGCCTTGGCGGTGTTGCGGCCGAGGTGCTGGTCGGGGAAGAACAGCACACGCTGTCCACGCTCGAACGCCCACTCCAGAACCGTCTCGGCGTTCGACGATGTGCAGACGATGCCGCCGTGGCGTCCCACGAACCCCTTGATCGCGGCGGACGAGTTCATGTACGTGACGGGGATCACCGGTACGCGACCGCTGTCGTCTGTGGCATCCAGTGGGCCGAGGACATCGGCGAGCTGTTCCCAGCAGTCCTCGACCTGGTCGATGTCGGCCATGTCGGCCATCGAGCAACCGGCCGCGAGATTCGGCAGGATCACGGCCTGGTCGGGCGTCGAGAGCAGATCGGCCGTCTCGGCCATGAAGTGCACGCCGCAGAACACGATCGCCTCGGCATCAGGATGCTCGAGCGCGGCGTTCGCGAGCTGGAAGGAATCGCCCACGTAGTCGGCGTGCGCCACGACCTCCTCGCGCTGATAGAAGTGCCCGAGTACGACGACGCGATCGCCGAGGGTGGTCTTCGCTGCGCGGATGCGACGATCGAGATCCTCTTCGCTCGCCTCGCGGTACTCGGCGGGGAGCTCGCCCTGACGCGGAGCGCCGGTCGGGATGACGTCGCCCATGGAGGACCCGGGGCCGTAGCCGGCAACGGCGTCGAAGGTCCAGGGGCCGGCGGCGAGATCGGTGCTGCAGGATTCCGTGGGCGCCGCCTGGATCAGGTGGTCGACGGAGGGATCAGTGCTGCTGATGGTTGACGTGGGCATCGGGCATCGCCTTCTGGTCATCTCGACACTTAGTGTGCGATTCCAGATTATGTCGAACTGACCATAAGGGCAAAATGCGGGGGTCTCCGCGGGTCGTTGAGCGGAGGCGCGCCAGCGCCGAAGACGAAACGGGTTGAGCGAGCGGAGCGAGTCGAAACCTCCACGGGACGAGCGAGGCTTCGACTCCGTCGCTGCGCGACTGCACTCAGCCCGTTTCGTCTGCGCGGCCTCCCGGCCGCTCCGCTCAACGACCCGCACCAGCAGTGACACTCGCCGGGAAGGCGGGATGTGCCGACGCCCGCGGGCGACGGAGTCGAAGCCGACTCAGCCGTCGGCAGCGGCGCGGCGGAAGAGCCGCGCAGGACGGTGCTTGCCGGTGCGGAACGATTCGGTCGGCACGAGCTCGTCCGACCCCTCCAGCAGCCGCCGGAAGTTCGACGGATCCAGACGCCGCCCGAGAACGGCCTCGTACACCTCGCGCAGCTCGGTGAGCGTGAACTCGTCCGGCAGGAGCCCCGCCCCGATCGAGCTGTAGCCGACCTTGTTCCGCAGCCGCCACAGCGCGTACTCCACGATCTGGTTGTGGTCGAAGGCGAGGGGCGGCATGTCATCCACGTCGAACCACTCCACGTTCTCGGGGGCGCCCGCTGCCGCACGCTGCGCATCGACGAGGTCCGAGCGCAGCAGCGCCCAGTAGACGATCGAGACGACGCGGGTGGGGGAGCGGTCGACGTCTCCGAACGTGTACAGCTGCTCCAGATAGCTCGGCTTCAGGGCGGTCGTCTCTGCGAGGGTGCGGGATGCCGCGGCATCCAGATCCTCGGCGGGATCGAGCCATCCGCCGGGCAGCGCCCAGGAGTCGAGGTGCGGTTCGCGCGTGCGCCGCACGAGCGGAAGCATCAGCCGATCTCCGTGCGCTCCGGTGCGCAGCGAGAAGATGACGGTCGAGACAGCGACACGGATCGCGTCACTGGCACCGGTCGATGAGGTCACGCCATCGAGTCTATGAGGAGCCGCAGGCGGAGCCCGGCCGTCACCCGTTCAGGCGCGCCGCCAGCCTCGTGGCCGTCATGTGCGCGATCGCCTCGATCGAGCCACGAGACCGATAGAGTGTTCGCATAACTGAAGACGGCCGCACGAGGTGTGCGGGAGAGCCCCGGCGAACACAGCCGGGCACCGAAGGAGCAAGCACTCCCCGCCAATCTCTCAGGTACCGAGTACCGCTCGCCTCCGGCCACTCTGAAAAGCGATCTTCGATCCGCCGACGGTGAAAGCCCACCAACCCGACTTCTGCTCGGGAACGAGGGCGAAACTCTCAGGCCCGATGACAGAGGGGGAGTTCTCGGATACCGTGCATTCCGTACGGCATCCTTCCGACGACACGGGAGAACTCCATGGCCGAGCCACGCTTCACCCCGCTCCGAGAGCGACATGAGTCGCTGGGGGCGTCCTTCACGGATTTCGGCGGCTGGCAGATGCCGGTGCGCTACACCTCCGACCTCGCCGAGCACCACGCCGTGCGTCAGGCCGCAGGTCTCTTCGACATCTCGCACATGGCCGAGTTCACCGTCGACGGCGCGGATGCCGCCACCTACCTCGACTATGCGCTCGCCGGGCGCCTCTCGACGATGTCGGTCGGCAAGGCGAAGTACTCGCTCCTGCTCGCCGAAACGGGCGGCATCATCGACGACGTCATCGTGTACCGGCTCGCCGAGGATCGCTTCCTGATCATCTCGAACGCCGGGAATCGGGATGCCGTCGCCGCGGCTCTCCCGCAGCGCGTCGGTGCATTCGACGTCGCGGTCGAGGACGTGTCGGACTCCTATGCGCTGATCGCGGTGCAGGGGCCTGCATCCGAGGCGATCGTCTCGACGATCGACGGCATCACTCAGGTCGGCACCCCATGGGCGGAGCAGAAGTACTACGCCTGGACCGACGCGCTCTTCTCAGGCCAGCCCCTGCTCATCGCCCGCACCGGGTACACCGGCGAAGACGGGTTCGAGCTGCTCGTCCGCAGCGACGACGCCGCAGCTCTGTGGGATGCCGCGCTCGCCGCGGGCACGCCGCACGGACTCGTCCCGGCCGGTCTCGCCGCCCGTGACACGCTGCGCCTCGAGGCGGGCATGCCGCTGTACGGCCATGAGCTCTCCCTCGACACGAAGCCTGCGCAGGCGGGACTGGGCCGTGTCGTGGCATCCGACAAGGACGACTTCGTCGGCAAGCCCGGCGCGGCTGCCGCCGATGACGCCCGCGTACTCGTGGGGCTCACCGCCGAGGGCAAGCGCGCCGGCCGTGCCGGGTACGGGGTCGTCGCCGATGACGGCACAGTGCTCGGCGAGATCACCAGCGGGGCGCTCAGCCCCACGCTCGGCCACCCGATCGCGATGGCCTACCTCGACCCCGCATTCGCCGAAGCGGGAACCACCGTCAACCTGGATGTGCGCGGGACGAAGATCCCCGCGACCGTGACCGCCCTGCCTTTCTACCGGAGGAAGAAATGACCGATCTCAGCGCTCTCAAGTACACCGACGAGCACGAATGGCTCGCCGTCGACGGCACCACCGCGACTGTCGGCATCACCGACTACGCCGCTGACAAGCTCGGCGACGTCGTCTTCGTCGAACTGCCGGCCGTCGGCACCGAGATCACGGCGGGCTCCGTCGTCGGAGAGATCGAGTCGACCAAGTCGGTCGGCGAGCTCTACGCCCCGCTGGCCGGCACGGTCGTCGAGGTCAACGACGCGGTCGTGGACGACCCTTCGCTCGTGAACGCCGAGCCCTTCGAGGGCGGCTGGCTCATCAAGTTGACGATCGCCGACGGCGCCGCCGACGAGCTGCTCGACCGTGACGCGTACACCGCGCTGACGGAGGGTTGATCGCCGTCGTGACCGCCTTCGCCGATCGCCACATCGGAACCACCGCCGAGACCCAGCGCATCATGCTCGAGGCGCTCGGGCTCGCCCCCGACGCCGATGACATCAGTGCAATCGAGACGCTGATGCGCCAGGCGGTTCCGGGCTCCATCTACACCGACCCGACGTCGGATACGCGTATCCCGCATGCCGCCACCGAGGCTGAGGCGCTCGCCGAGCTGCGCGGCTTCGCGTCCCGCAACACGGTGAACACGCCGATGATCGGCCTGGGCTACTACGGCACGATCACCCCGAGCGTGATCCAGCGGAACGTGCTCGAGAATCCGTCCTGGTACACGGCCTACACGCCGTACCAGCCGGAGATCTCGCAGGGGCGCCTGGAGGCGCTGATCAACTTCCAGACCATGGTCGCCGACCTCACCGGCCTCACGACCGCGAACGCGTCGATGCTCGACGAGTCCACCGCGGTCGCCGAAGGGATGCTGCTGGCGCGCCGCGCCTCGAAGTCGAAGTCTCCGGTCTTCGTGGTGGATGCCGACGCCTTCGCGCAGACCAAGGCGCTGCTCGCCACCCGCGCGGAGGCGCTGGGCATCGAGCTCGTCGAGCGCAACCTGTCCGGCGGTGAGCAGCTGCCCGACGAACTGTTCGGCGTGTTCGTGCAGTACCCCGCGGCATCCGGTCTCGTCTGGGATCCCAGCGCCGTCATCGACGCAGCCCACGTCGCCGGCGGCCTCGCGGTCGTCGCCGCCGACCTGCTCGCGCTCACCCTGATCGCCTCGCCGGGCTCGCTCGGCGCCGACGTCGCGGTGGGCACGACTCAGCGCTTCGGCGTTCCGATGGCGTTCGGTGGCCCGCACGCCGGCTACATGGCCGTGCGTCAGGGGCTCGAGCGCCAGCTGCCCGGCCGCCTGGTCGGCGTCTCGGTGGATGCCGACGGCAAGCCGGCGTACCGACTGTCACTGCAGACGCGTGAACAGCACATCCGTCGCGAGAAGGCCACGTCGAACATCTGTACCGCGCAGGTGCTGCTGGCCGTCATGGCGTCGATGTACGCGGTCTATCACGGCCCGGACGGGCTCGCGGGCATCGCTCGGAACGTGGCGTTGCGCGCGTCGATGCTGCGCGACTGGCTGGTGGAGGCGGGTGCGGACGTCGTGCACGAGGCGTTCTTCGACACCGTCGAGGTGCACGCAGCGGATGCCGCCGGCATCGTCGCCCGCGCGCACGACGAGTTCGGCATCCTGCTGCGCCTGACGGACGACGGCACGGTCGGCATCTCGGTGGACGAGACGACGGATTTCACCGCCTTGCACCGCGTCGCGCTGCTGTTCGGCGGCAAGGAGGAGCGTTCGTTCGGATTCCTCGGCGGCGGCTCCCACGGTGCCCTTCCGGCATCCCTCATCCGTAAGGACGAGTACCTCACGCACCCGGTGTTCCACGTGCACCGTTCGGAGACCGCCATGATGCGGTACCTGAAGGGCCTCGCCGACCGTGACTACGCGCTCGATCGCGGCATGATCCCGCTGGGCTCGTGCACCATGAAGCTCAACGCGGCCACCGAGATGGCATCCATCACCTGGCCGGAGTTCGCGCAGATCCACCCGTTCGCGCCGGAGTCCGACGTCGCCGGATACCTCGAGATGATCGACCAGCTCGAGGGCTGGCTGGCCGAGGTCACCGGATACGACGCGGTCTCGCTGCAGCCGAACGCCGGTTCGCAGGGCGAGCTCGCCGGGCTCCTCGCGATCCGCGGCTATCACCTCGCGAACGGCGACGAGCACCGCACCGTGTGCCTGATCCCGTCGTCCGCGCACGGCACCAACGCGGCATCCGCTGTCCTCGCCGGAATGAAGGTCGTCGTCGTCGCATGCGACGAACTCGGCAACGTCGACCTCGACGACCTGCGGGCGAAGATCGCCGCGCACGCCGACGAGATCGCGGCGCTGATGATCACCTACCCGTCCACGCACGGCGTGTACGAGCAGGATGTCGTCGAGATCACCTCCGCCGTGCACGAGGCCGGCGGTCAGGTGTACGTCGACGGCGCGAATCTCAACGCGCTGCTGGGCTTCGCCCGCTTCGGCGACCTCGGCGGCGACGTCTCGCATCTGAACCTGCACAAGACGTTCGCGATCCCGCACGGCGGCGGCGGGCCTGGCGTCGGCCCTGTCGCGGCGAAGGCCCACCTCGCGGAGCATCTGCCCTCGCACCCGCTCGCGCAGCGTGCGACGCACGCCGGCGGGTTCGAGTTCGCCGGTGGACCGGTGTCGGCTGCGCCGTACGGGTCGGCCGGCATCCTGCCGATCTCGTGGTCGTACGTCCGCATGATGGGCGCGGAGGGGCTGCGGGATGCCACGGCCGCAGCCGTCCTGTCGGCGAACTACATCGCAGCCCGCCTGGGGGAGCACTACCCGGTGCTGTACGCGGGGGAGAACGGCCGGGTCGCGCACGAGTGCATCCTCGACCTGCGGCCGCTCAAGGAAGCCACCGGCATCACCGTCGACGACGTCGCCAAGCGGCTGATCGACTACGGCTTCCACGCGCCGACCATGTCGTTCCCGGTTCCCGGGACGCTGATGGTGGAGCCGACCGAGTCGGAGGACCTGGGCGAGATCGACCGGTTCGTCGAGGCGATGGTCATGATCAAGGCCGAGGCGGATCGGGTCGCGTCGGGCGAATGGCCCGACGACGACAACCCGCTGGTGAACGCCCCGCACACGGCCGTCTCGCTCATCTCGGGGGAGTGGGGCCACGCGTACACGCGCGAGGATGCCGCGTATCCCGTGAAGTCGCTGGTCGCGACGAAGTACTGGCCGCCGGTGCGCCGGATCGACCAGGCCTACGGCGACCGCAACCTCGTCTGCGCCTGCCCGCCGATCGAGGCTTTCGCCTAGGAGACTGCCCGTTCCGAGGTCCCCTGCTGCCCGCTGCAGCAGGGGACCTCGTCGTTTCGGCGGGATCTCGCGGCGGTTTCGCAAATATGGCGAGTCAGTAACGGTTCATTAACGGAGCTGTCGCCACGTTGTAACGTCACGTAGCCTCTGGTGTATCCGGTGCGTCCGAAGCCGACGCGCCCTGGACCTGTCCACAGGAGGACACAACAATGAAGCGAAACAAGATCACCCTCGCCGGGGTGGGCCTGCTCTCGGCCAGCGCACTCATGCTGGCCGGTTGCGCCAGCGGTAACGACGACGCCGGTACCGGCGAGACCGAGGGTGACGCCACAGCGATCATCTCGGTGAACGGCTCGGAGCCGCAGAACCCGCTGATCCCGACCAATACCAACGAGGTCGGCGGCGGCAAGATCCTCGACGCCATGTTCGCAGGGCTCATCGGCTACGCCGCAGACGGCTCGGTGTTCAACGACGTCGCCGAGGAGATCACGGTCGACGACCCGCAGAACCTCACGGTGAAGATCCGCGAAGGCCTGACCTTCACGGACGGTGAAGAGGTCACCGCAGACAACTTCATCAAGGCGTGGAACTACGGTGCACTCGCCTCGAACGAGCAGCTCTCCAGCTACTTCTTCGAGGACATCGAGGGCTTCAGCTACGACGAGGACTCCGAACTCTCCGGCCTCGAAGAGGTCGACGAGTACACCTTCACGATCGCGCTGAACAAGCCGGCGTCGGACTTCGCCCAGCGCCTGGGCTACTCGGCGTACTACCCGCTGCCTGACGTCGCCTTCGAGGACATCGCGGCCTTCGGCGAGAGCCCGATCGGCAACGGTCCCTACATGCTCGAGGGCGAGGGAGCCTGGCAGCACGATGTCGGGATCAACCTCGTCACGAACCCCGACTACGACGGCCCGCGCACTCCCGCGAACGGCGGCCTGGACATCAAGTTCTATGCCTCGCAGGATGCCGCGTACGCAGACCTGCAGGCCGGCGAGCTCGATGTTCTCGACGCCATCCCGGACTCCGCGTTCGAGACCTTCGAGTCCGACCTGGGCGACCGCGCGGTGAACCAGCCGTCAGCCGTCTTCCAGTCGTTCACGATCCCGGAGCGCCTCGAGCACTTCGGCGGCGAAGAGGGAAACCTGCGTCGTCAGGCCCTGTCCATGTCGATCAACCGTGAGGAGATCACCGACGTGATCTTCCAGGGCACCCGTACCCCGGCCAGCGACTTCACCTCGCCGGTCATCGACGGCTGGTCCGACTCGCTCGAGGGCGCCGAGGTTCTGGCGTACGACCCCGAGAAGGCCAAGGAGCTGTGGGCAGAGGCTGACGCGATCAGCCCGTGGAGCGGCGAGTTCCAGATCGCTTACAACGCCGACGGCGGCCACCAGGCCTGGGTCGACGCGACCGTGAACTCGATCAAGAACACGCTGGGCATCGACGCATCGGGCGCACCGTACCCGACGTTCGCAGAGCTCCGCGGCGAGGTCACCGACCGCGTGATCGAGACCGCGTTCCGCACCGGCTGGCAGGCCGACTACCCGGGCCTGTACAACTTCCTCGGCCCGCTCTACGCGACCAACGCCGGCTCCAACGACGGTGACTACTCCAACCCCGAGTTCGACGAGCTGCTCTCGCAGGGCATCTCCGCCACTGACGCGGAAGAGGCCAACGGCCTGTTCCAGCAGGCTCAGGAGGTGCTGCTGCGGGACCTCCCGGCGACGCCGCTGTGGTACTCGAACGTCGTCGGCGGTTTCGGCGAGACGGTCGAGAACGTGGAGTTCGGCTGGAACTCGGTGCCGCTGTACGAACAGATCACCAAGATCGGCTGACACTGACAGGCGACGAGGCGGTGGTGAAGACCACCGCCTCGTCGCCCTGTGCGTCCCCTACCCGAAGGGAGGTCGAGGGTGGCTCTTTACATCCTCAAGCGGATCTTGCAGGCGATTCCGGTGTTTTTCGGCGCCACCCTGCTGATCTATTTCATGGTCTTTGCGATGCCCGGCGATCCGATCGCCGCGCTTTTCGGCGACCGCACGCCGAACCCGGCTCTGCTCGAGCGACTGCGTGAGCAGTATCATCTCGATCAGCCGTTCATCGTGCAGTACTTCTACTACATCGCCGGCATCTTCCGGCTCGACTTCGGTATCAGCTTCTCCGGTCAGCCCGTGATCGAGATCCTGGCCCGTACGTTCCCCGTCACCCTGCGTCTGGCAGTGATGGCGATCGGCATCGCGTTCATCCTCGCCATCGTCATCGGTCTGTTCTCGGCACTCGGTAAGGGCGGCATCTTCGACAACTCGATGCTCGTCATCGCGCTCATCTTCGTAGCCGTGCCGATCTTCGTGCTCGCGTTCCTCGCGCAGTACTTCCTCGCCGTGCAACTGGGCTGGTTCAGACCGACAGTCGGTGCGCGCAATGACTGGGGTGATCTCTGGCTGCCCGCCATAGTGCTCGGGTTCAGCGTGTACGCGACGAGCATGCGCCTCACCCGCAGCTCCACGATCGAGACGCTCAATCAGGACTGGGTTCGCACCGCCTACAGCAAGGGGCTGCCGCGCGAGCGGGTCATCCCCGTGCACGTGCTGCGCAACTCGCTGATCCCGATGGTCACCGACCTCGGTACCGTGTTCGGCATCCTGATGGTGGGTGCGACCGTCACCGAGGGAATCTTCAACGTTCCCGGCGTCGGCAACACCTTGTATCAGGCGATCATCCGCGGTGAGAACCCCACCGTCGTGTCGTTCGTGACAGTGTTCGTCGTCGTCTACGTGTTCATCAACATCGTCGTGGACCTGTTCTACGGCCTGCTCGACCCGAGGA
This sequence comes from Microbacterium aerolatum, assembly GCF_007988825.1. GTDB lineage: Bacteria > Actinomycetota > Actinomycetes > Actinomycetales > Microbacteriaceae > Microbacterium > Microbacterium aerolatum. The sequence goes on from NZ_BJUW01000012.1 coordinate 48,216, forward strand.
TCCGTTATGTCTCGTCCTGACGCGCACGTGGAGCACTATGTCGCCCCCGTCGACACCACTTCGGTGCCGGTCGACGTCGTTCGCATCGATGCCAAGCGCAGTAACCTCTGGCTGGATGCCTGGCGCGACCTGCGTCACCGTCCGCTGTTCTGGATCTCGACGGCGTTCGTGCTGCTCGTGGTCATCGTGTCGCTGTGGCCGGGTCTGTTCACGAACGTGGCCCCGAACAACGGCTGCTCGCTCGCGAACAGCAACGGCGGACCCGAGGGCGGTCATCCGCTCGGATTCACCCGCCAGGGCTGCGATGTGTACTCGCGCATCATCTGGGGCACTCGCACCTCGGTCATCGTGGGCGTGCTCGCCACGCTCATCAGCACGATCATCGGTATGGTCATGGGCGCCTTCGCGGGCTTCTACGGCGGATGGCTCGACTCGCTGCTGTCGCGCGTCGGTGACATCTTCTTCACCATTCCGTACATCATCGCCGCCATCGTCGTGATGTCGGTGATGCCGGTGCGCAACGAGATCGTCCTGGCCTTCGCCATCGGCGGGTTCGCCTGGGCATCGACGGCGAGGATCATGCGCGCCGAGGTACTGCGCGTCAAACAGGCGGACTTCGTGATGGGGGCGGAGGCCGTCGGCCTCTCGCGGTTCCGCACGCTGATCTCGCACGTCCTGCCGAACGCAATGGCGCCCGTTATCGTCGTCGCGACCCTCAGCCTCGCGGCTGCGATCGTCGCGGAGTCGGTGCTGTCGTTCCTCGGCGTCGGGCTCGGCGGCAGCACCATGTCGTGGGGCAATGACATCAGCCAGGCGCAGACCAGCATCCGCACGGCGCCGATGGCGCTGTTCTGGCCGTCACTGGCGCTCACGCTCACCGTGCTGGCATTCATCACTCTCGGCGAGCTTCTGCGCGACGCCGTCGATCCGAAGGCGAGGGCACAGCGATGAGCGAACCGCTCCTCAGCATCCGCGACCTCAAGGTCGCCTTCCGCAGCGGCAAGAAGTCCCGCGAGGTTCTGCACGGCGTGAGCTTCGACATCCTCGAGGGTGAGACGCTGGCCATCGTCGGCGAATCGGGGTCGGGAAAGTCGACGACCGCTGCGGCGATCATCGACCTGCTCCCCGGAACCGGAACCGTGACGGACGGAAGCATCACTCTCGGCGGCAAGGAGCTCACCAAGGCCAGCCGCCGAGAGATGGAGCGGATCCGCGGCCGCGAGATCGGCTACGTGCCGCAGGATCCGATGTCGAACCTCAACCCGGTCTGGTCGATCGGCTTCCAGGTCAAGGAGGCCGTGCGGGCGAATGGGCTCGCGCAGGGGCGCAAGGAGATCCACGACCGTGCCGTCGAGGTTCTCGTCCAGGCCGGTCTCAGTGACGCGGCCCGGCGCATGCACCAGTTCCCGCACCAGTTCTCCGGCGGGATGCGCCAGCGCGCGCTGATTGGAATCGGTCTGGCCGCGGATCCGAAGCTGCTGATCGCGGACGAGCCCACCAGCGCGCTGGACGTCACGGTGCAGCGCGTGATCCTCGATCACCTCGCGACGCTGACCAGCGAGCGGGGCACCTCGGTTCTGCTGATCACGCACGACCTCGGCCTCGCGGCTGAGCGCGCCGACCGCATCCTGGTGATGAACCAGGGCGAGATCGTCGAGGCGGGAGCCAGTGCCGAGATCCTCACCAATCCCCGGCATCCGTACACGCAGCGTCTCGTCGCGGCCGCCCCGAGCCTGGCTTCCAAGCGCATCGGAATCACGGCAGCAGCCGGCGAGACGCCGGCGGAGACGGCACCTGCGGTGGTCGAGGTGCGCGAGCTCGTGAAGGACTTCTCGATCCGCACCGGAGGGCTCCGTCACGAGCAGTTCCGCGCGGTCGACGACGTCTCGTTCACGATCCCGCGCGGCAAGACTCTGGCGCTGGTCGGCGAGTCCGGTTCGGGCAAGTCGACCGTCGCGAAGATGCTGCTGCAGCTGGAGAAGCCCACCGACGGTGAGATCCTCATCGACGGGATGCCGACCAGCACGATGTCGCGCGCGGACGTGTTCAAGCTGCGTCGGCGCATGCAGCCGGTGTTCCAGGACCCGTACGGTTCGCTCGACCCGCTGCGCAGCATCGGCAGCCTCATCTCGGAGCCGCTGCACGTGCACGGCATCGGCAGCAAGGACGAGCAGCACAAGCGCTCGCTCGAGCTGCTCGAGCAGGTGGCGCTGCCGCAGGAGCTCGCGTGGCGGTACCCGAACGAGCTGTCCGGCGGACAGCGTCAGCGTGTCGCGATCGCGCGCGCTCTCGCGCTGAAGCCCGACATCGTGGTGCTGGACGAGGCGGTCTCCGCCCTCGACGTGCTGGTTCAGGATCAGATCCTCAACCTGCTCGCCGACCTGCAGCGCGACCTCGGCCTGACGTACCTGTTCATCACGCACGACCTCGCGGTCGTCCGCGTCGCCGCGGATCTCGTGTGCGTGATGGAGAAGGGCCGGATCGTCGAGCAGGGCACGGTGGACGACATCTTCAGCAACCCGCAGGAGGAGTACACCCGGCGACTGCTGGAGGCGATCCCCGGAGCGTCGCTGCCGACGGGCGGCGTCGGCTGATGGCAGGAGCCCGGCCGCCGCGGATCTTCCGGATCACCGGGGCGGCGGGGCTGCTGGTCATCTGCGCCATCGGCACGGTCGCGCTGCTGATCGAGGCGGCGGTGCGCTCGGGCGTCGGCAACATGCTGTTGCTGGCGCCCTGGCCGCTGCTCGTGCTGTGGGCGGTCTACGTCGTGGGCATCGCCTCGGACATCCGCGCCGATGTCACCGGCGTGCAGGTGCAGAACCTGCTGCGTCGCACCTGGGTGCCATGGTCGCGGGTGAAGCGCATCACGATGCGCTGGCAGATCGAGTTGGCCCTCGATGACGGGCGCGTCGTGCGCTGCTTCGGCGGCCCCGGCCGCTCCCGGCCGCGCCGGATCGGCCCCGACCGGACCCGCGAGGACGGCAACGGTGACGCTGCGGACGGCATCGCGAAACTGCAGCGTCTGCGTCTGGAGGCGGAGTCCGCCCCGGATGCCGTCGTGACCAGGTCCTGGGACTGGGCGTCGCTCGCGGCTCTCGGCGTGCTCGCCGTATGGGCCGCCACCGCGATCCTCCTCACGCTCTGACCCCGGCCCCGCCCCGCCAACCAACCCTGCGAGATTGCATTCCGCGGCCGAAACCGCCGGAATTGCGCGCGATCTCAGCCGCGGAATGCAATCTCGGAGTCAGGGGAGGGCGCTAGGGGAGAAGCGGGGCGACCAGCGGGTACCCCACGAAGGCCGCGGCGTCGATGAGGAAGTGCGCCACCAGGAAGGGCAGCAAGCGCCCGCCGCGGGCGAACAGCCAGCCGAACAGCAGTCCCATCGCGAGGTTGCCGATGAACGCGCCCGGTCCCTGGTACAGGTGGTAGCTCGCGCGCAGCACGGAGGTCGCGATGATGATCGGCCACATTCCCCAGCCGAGCTGGCGCAGTCGGAAGAACAGATAGCCGAGGACGACGAACTCCTCCATGATCGAGGCGCGTGCGGCCGAGAGAAGCAGGATCGGCACCGTCCACCAGTGCGCATCGAGTCCACCGGGATCGACGGCGACGAAGAGCCCCAGCATCCGGCCGCCGACGTAGAGCGCGAGCCCAGGGATGCCGATGGCGAGGACGAGCAGGATGCCGTGGCCGACGTCCCGGCCGACGCGCGTGCCGTCCAGCCCGAGCCGGCCCAGGTGCGGGCGGGCGTTCTGCCACAGCAGGAAGCAGACCAGCAGCACCGGCACGATCGAGAAGCCGATCCCGAGCACCTGATAGATGAGATCGAACACCTCGCGGTCGCTGCGCGACGGGTTGAGGGTCGTCGTCTGATCGGCGAGAGGCGTGACGTCGGTCAGCCGGTAGGCGAGCTGGACGATCGAGTAGATCGCCGATTCACCGAGCCCCAGAGCGAGCACGATCGCGATCTCCCACCAGATCCGCCCGCGGGACGGTGCGGAGGTGGAGGAAACCGTCGGTCCCTGAGCTCGTCGAAGGGTCACAGCCCGATGTTACGGGAGCGTTCATATACCTGCTCGGCGGCTGGGCAGCGTGCGTGCGATATCCTGTACCGTCGGCATCCCGGCTCATCCCAACATCCCTTTTAGGAAACCTGCATGGCGCACGCCCTCCGCTCTGACCTCCGCAATGTCGCTATCGTCGCGCACGTCGACCACGGCAAGACCACTCTCGTCGACGCCATGCTCCGTCAGACGGGGTCGTTCGGCGAGCACGCGCACGTCGATGAACGCGCCATGGACTCGAACGATCTCGAGCGCGAAAAGGGCATCACGATCCTCGCGAAGAACACCGCGATCACGTACAACGGCGCCCACACCGACGTCCCGGTCACGATCAATGTGATCGACACCCCCGGCCACGCCGACTTCGGCGGCGAGGTCGAGCGCGGCCTGTCGATGGTCGACGGCGTCGTGCTGCTCGTCGACTCCTCCGAGGGACCGCTGCCGCAGACCCGCTTCGTGCTGCGCAAGGCACTCGAGGCCAAGCTGCCCGTCATCCTGCTGGTCAACAAGACCGACCGCCCCGACGCGCGTATCGTCGAGGTCGAGGCCGAGGCGCAGGACCTCCTGCTCGGACTCGCATCCGACCTCGTCGACGACGTGCCCGACCTCGATGTCGACGCCCTCCTCGACGTGCCCGTCGTCTACGCCTCCGGCCGGGCGGGAGCGGCCAGCCGCAACCGTCCCGAGAACGGCTCACTGCCCGACAACGACGACCTCGAGCCGCTGTTCGAGGCGATCCTCGAGCACATCCCGGCGCCGTCCTACGATGACGAGGCTCCGCTTCAGGCCTGGGTCACGAACCTCGACTCCAGCCCGTTCCTCGGTCGCCTCGCGCTGCTGCGCGTCTTCAACGGCACGCTGAAGAAGGGCCAGACCGTCGCCTGGGTCCGTGCAGACGGCACCACCAGCAACGCCCGGATCACCGAGCTGCTGAAGACCCGAGCGCTGGAGCGCTACCCGGCCGAGTCCGCAGCACCCGGCGACATCGTCGCGATCGCCGGCTTCGAGGACATCACGATCGGCGAGACGATCGCCGACCCCGACGACGTGCGCCCGCTGCCGCAGATCCACGTCGACGACCCCGCCATCTCGATGACGATCGGCACCAACACGTCGCCGCTGATGGGCAAGGTCAAGGGACACAAGCTCACCGCACGCATGGTGAAGGACCGCCTCGACCGCGAGCTCATCGGAAACGTCTCGCTCAAGGTCGTCGACATCGGACGCCCGGACGCCTGGGAGGTCCAGGGCCGTGGTGAGCTCGCTCTCGCCATCCTCGTCGAGAACATGCGCCGTGAGGGCTTCGAGCTCACGGTCGGCAAGCCCCAGGTGGTCACGAAGAAGGTCGACGGCAAGGTTCACGAGCCGTTCGAGCACCTGACGATCGACACTCCGGAAGAGCACCTCGGCGCCATCACACAGCTCCTGGCGAACCGCAAGGGGCGCATGGACAACATGATCAACCACGGCACCGGCTGGGTGCGCATGGAGTTCATCGTCCCCTCGCGCGGCCTCATCGGGTTCCGCAGCGAGTTCATGACCACGACGCGCGGCACCGGAATCGCCAACGCGATCTCGCACGGCTACGACGCCTGGGCCGGTCACATCACCACCCGCCAGAACGGCTCGATCGTGGCGGACCGCTCGGGGGTCGTCACTCCGTTCGCGATGATCGCGCTGCAGGAGCGCATGTCGTTCTTCGTGCAGCCGACGCAGGAGGTCTACGAAGGCATGGTCATCGGCGAGAACTCTCGTGCCGACGACATGGACGTGAACATCACCAAGGAGAAGAAGCTCACGAACATGCGTGCGGCGAGCTCGGACTCCTTCGAGTCGATGACGCCGCCGCGCCAGCTCACCCTCGAGGAGAGCCTCGAGTTCGCTCGTGATGACGAATGCGTCGAGGTGACGCCTGAAGTCGTGCGCATCCGCAAGGTGATCCTCGACCAGACGGTTCGCGGCCGCGAGGCGTCGCGCATGAAGCGCCAGGACGCCAACGCGTAACACCCTCTTTCGTCGAGGCCCCCTCCGGCTGCCGACGCCCCTCCGGCGCACGTCGCCGAGCGGGGGCGCGGATGCTGCGAGGGGGCCTCGTCGTATCCGCGGCGCTCCGGCGGTGTGCTGTACAGGCACGTCCGACTGGGTCTACGGTGTGACCGGAGTGGTGAGGAGCCCATGTGATCCCGACTGACCTGGCAGGAATCGAACAGGCGGTCGCCACCGGCGCGCTGCCGGGCTGGGATCGGGTGGAGGAACTCGTCGTCGAGGCGCACCGTCGCCATTCCGCCGATGATTCCGGAGCGGTAGCCGATTACATACCCCTGCTCGGTGCCGCCGATCCGTCGTTGTTCGGACTCGCGGTGGTCGACGCGTCCGGCGGAGTGCACGACGCCGGAGACGCGCTGCACGAGTTCTCGATCCAGTCGATCTCGAAGATGTTCGTCTACGCCCTGGCCATCCAGGCGCACGGGCACGCGCGGGTGCGCGACATCGTCGGCGTGAACAACACCGGGCTCGCCTTCAACTCGGTCATGGCACTGGAACTCAACGGCGGGCATCCGATGAACCCGATGGTCAACGCCGGCGCGATCGCCACCACCGCGCTCATGACCGGTGCAGATGCCGACGAGAAGTGGGAGCGCATCCGCGACGGACTCTCCGCGTTCGCCGGCCGTGAGCTGCCGTTCGACGACGAGGTCTACCACTCCGAGATGAAGACCAACGAGCGCAACCGCGCGCTCGGCCGCCTGCTCAGCAGTTACGGGCGCCTCACGGGCGACTCGGACGAGATCGTCGACGTCTACACGCGCCAGTGCGCGCTGAACGTCACCGCGCACGATCTGGCGGTGATGGGTGCGACGCTCGCCGACGGCGGTGTCAATCCGGTCACCGGGGAGCGCGTCGTCTCGGCGGACGTCTGCCGCGACACGCTTGCGGTGGTCGCGGCATCCGGTCTGTACGAGCGCTCGGGGGAGTGGCTGTTCGAAATCGGCCTGCCCGCGAAATCGGGTGTGTCCGGCGGCATCGTGGCGGTGTCTCCCGGCAAGGGCGCCGCCGGCGCATTCTCGCCACGCCTGGACAGCGCAGGAAACTCGGTGCGGGCCCAGCTGGCGATCGGGCATCTGTCCCGATCGCTGGGACTGAATCTGTTCGCGTCGGCACCGCAGGCGCGCGACGCGCGGGAAGGACGATGATGACCGAAACCCGGACCGAGGATGCCGCGCTGAAGACATCCTGGCTGCCGATGGTGAGCCTGTTCCTCGCCCAGGTGCTGATGTCGTTCAACGTCGCCGCGCTCCCGATCTCGCTGGGCGGCATGGTTGAGGACTTCGGCGTGCCACCGACCATTGCCAGCTCCACGATCGTCGTCTACGGACTCGCGGTCGCAGCGCTCGTGATGACCGGCGCGAAGCTCGGTCAGCGCGTCGGCTGGGTCTTGATCTTCCGCGTCGTGATCGTGCTGTTCGCCGGGTCGTCCGTGATGATGATCCTCGCCCCGACCGTGGCGTGGGCGATCGCCGGACAGGCCGCGGCAGGAGCGGCCGCGGCGATCATCGTCCCGGCGCTGGTCGCCCTGATCGCGGAGAACTATCGAGGTTCCCAGCAGGCGACTGCGATCGGCGCCCTCGGCTCGGCGCGTGCGATCTCCGGGGTGAGCGCCTTCCTGATCGGCGGTACGCTCGGCACCCTGGTGGGATGGCGACCCGTGTTCATGATCGTGCTCGGCATCGCCGTGGTCGTGTTCATCCTGAGTTTCACCCTGCGCGGGGATCGCGGCAACGCATCGATCCGGATCGATCTCGTCGCGGCTCTGCTGATCGGTGCGGCGATCGTGCTGCTCACCCTCGGATTCAACAACCTCAACACGTGGGGTGCGCTGGCGGCGACTGAAGGAGCTCCGTTCAGCGTATTCGGGCTGTCGCCCGCCCCGCTGTTCATCGTCGTCGGCATCATGCTCGGGCAGGGATTCTTCCTCTGGACGCGGCGGCGGATGGCGAACGGGCGCGTGCCGCTGATCGATCTCAGCATCATCGACTCGCCGCGCGAACGCGCTGCCGTGTACGCGATGTTCATCGTCGTGGCGCTCGAGGCGTGCGTGAACTTCTCTATCCCTCTGTACATCCAGATCGTGCAGGGCCGCACCCCGTTCGACACCTCGCTGGCGATGATGCCGTTCAACCTCACCGTCTTCATCACCGCGACGCTGGTCGTGCGCTTCTACAAGCGCTACCCGCCGCGGACGATCGGCGTGTTCGGCTTCATCCTGACGACCGTCGCCCTCGTCTGGCTGTCGATCGTCGTGAACAACAACTGGGAGACGTTCCCCACCATCCTCGGGCTGTTCGTCTTCGGCGTCGGGCAGGGAGCCCTGGTCACCCTCGTCTTCAACGTTCTGGTCACCGCGGCGCCCGCCGAGCTCGCGGGCGACGTCGGCTCACTCCGTGGCACGACGCAGAACCTCGCCTCCGCCGTCGGGACGGCGGTCGCCGGAGCGCTGCTGGTGTCGGTGCTGGGCATCAGCGTGGGGCGGGCAGTCGTCGAGCATCCTGAGCTGCCCCCGTCGCTCGTCGCGCAGGTGAACATGGACGACGTCAACTTCATCAGCAACGACGACCTGCGTGTGGTGCTCGAGGGAACGGATGCCTCGCCGGAGCAGGTCGACGCGGCCGTTGCAGTGAACGAGGAGTCCCGGCTCAGGACGCTGAAGATCGGACTGCTTATCCTCGCCGGGATCAGCGCGCTGGCGATCCTGCCGGCATCGCGCCTGCCCCGCTACAAGCCGGACGAGATCCCGGACCCCTCGCCGGTCGCAGCCGGCGAGTAACCGCTCAGCGCAGCTCGGAGATCAGCACCGCACTGGTGCCCGGCGTCGTCGCCTCGAAAACGTGCGGCGTGTCACCGGGGTAGGAGAGGTAGTCGCCGGGATTCAGCAGGACCCCGTCATTCGCCGGTCCGATCCGCGCCTGCCCGGAGATGAGGATGACGTGCTCCGTGGTGCCGGCGTGGTGCGGGTCGGATCGCCGCGGCTCACCGGGTTCGGCCTGGATGAGGTACACGTCGCGGCGGGCGCCGGGCGGGCTCGCCGACAGCAGGGTGGCGCTGTACGCGGCCGCGGCCGACGGCACCCCCGCGAGATCGTCCGCGCGGATCAGGGTCGGCGCGTTCGCCTGCTGATCCACGAGTACGGCGAACGGGACGTCCAGGGCGACGCCGAGAGCCCACAGCGTCTCGACGCTGGGGTTCCCTGAGCCGTTCTCGAGCTGAGAGACCGTGGCCTTGGACACACCGGCCTGCCGGGCGAGCTCCGATACCGACAGTCCGCGCGCCTCGCGCTCGCGCCTCAGGGTGCGGGCGATGCGGGTTCCGAGATCCTCCATGTGTTCATCATGTCAAACGCGCGTTCGCTTGACTATCCATCGCGAGATGTTCAGACTGATGGGCATGCGTTCATCGAATCGAACGGTGCTCGAGCCCGGGAGCGACCGGTCCGCGCGCCGCGAAGTCTGGCGCGAGGGGATCGGGGTGGCTGTCGCCACGAGCGCCTACGGCATCTCGTTCGGAGCGCTGGCGGTGGCATCCGGCCTGGACGTCTGGCAGACCAGCGTCCTCAGCCTGCTGATGTTCACCGGCGGATCGCAGTTCGCGTTCATCGGCGTGCTCAGCGCCGGGGGCATCGCCGCTCTGCCGTCGGCCATCGCCTCCGCGGCCCTGCTCGGGGTCCGCAACATGGCCTACGGCATGCGGATGTCGCCGATCATCGGCTCGGGATTCTTCCGGCGTGCGGCCGCCGCGCAGGTGACGATCGACGAGTCGACCGCCGTCGCGATCTCGCAGGGGACCACGCCGCTGCGGCGGCTCGGTTTCTGGGTGACGGGCCTGGGCGTCTTCATCGGATGGAACCTCACCACGGTCCTGGGCGCGCTCCTCGGTGACGTGCTCGGTGACCCGAAGACGTGGGGTCTGGATGCCGCGGCAGCGGCGGCCTTCCTCGCGCTGCTGTGGCCACGGCTCAAGCAGCGGCAGGCGATCGCGGTCGGCGTCGCTGCCGCGGTGGTCGCCGCGGCGCTCACGCCGTTCATCATGCCGGGACTGCCGGTGCTGGTCGCCGCGGTCGTCGCCATCGCGGTCGGGTGGTTCAACTGGCTGGGGCGCGACGAACGACCGGCGTCAGTGCAGGAGACGACCGCATGCGATGTGCTGAGCGACCGCAGGGAGTCGAAGTGAGCGTGTGGAGCGCGGTGCTGCTGGCCGCCTGCATCTGCGTGGCGCTCAAGGCGTTCGGCTATCTGATCCCCGCGCACCTGCTGGAGGCGCCGCGTCCTGCACGCATCTCGGACCTGCTGACGGTCGCGCTGCTCGCCGCGCTCGTCGCCGTCCAGACGCTCGGCAACGGCCAGGCCGTGGTGGTGGATGCGCGTATCCCCGCCGTACTGGTCGCCGCGGGCCTGCTCTACCTGCGCCAGTCGTTCCTCGTCGTCGTGGTCGCCGCGGCCGCCGTCGCGGCGCTGCTGCGCTGGGCTGGCTGGGCGGCCTGAGCGGTCGGCACGCACCAGCGCGGGCGACGAGGGCGCGTAAGATCACAGCGTGCCCAACTGGTTGTCTCGCGCGCTGTCCTGGATCGCCGCCGCCCTCGTCGGCGTCGTCTACGGTGCTGCCGGCACCATCGCGCACAGCCTGATGTGGGGGCCGATCCCGATCGGACTGATCGTCGGCGGGATCGCCTGCGCTGCGCTCCTGGTCGCCGTGCGCGCGCTCACGCACGATCGCGCGGCGGCCGTCGCCACGGCAATCGGCATGATCGGGATGCTGATGATCATCTCGGGCCCCGGCCCGGGCGGCTCGGTGATCGTGCCGAACACGCCGGTCGGGCAGATCTGGATCTATCTCGTCTCCGGCATCGCACTGCTCGTGATCGCCTGGCCCAACCTCAAGCGGGTCCCGGCGTCGACGCCGACCGCGGGTTCAGCGCAGACCCCGGTGAGCCCGTCCACCGAGAACGGGTCGTAGACTGGACGCGTGACGTATGTGATCGCCCTTCCGTGCGTCGATGTCAAGGATCGCGCCTGCATCGACGAGTGCCCCGTTGACTGCATCTACGAGGGCGAGCGATCGCTGTACATCCACCCCGACGAGTGCGTCGACTGCGGTGCCTGCGAGCCGGTCTGCCCCGTCGAGGCGATCTATTACGAGGACGACCTGCCCGACGAGTGGCAGGACTACTACAAGGCCAACGTCGAGTTCTTCGAGGAGATCGGGTCGCCCGGCGGTGCGGCCAAGGTCGGCGTCATCAAGTACGACCACCCGATCATCGCGGCCCTTCCCCCTCAGGGAGAGTAGGGCGTGGGGGTCAGGGATCTCGCCGACTACCCGTGGGATGCCGTCGTCCCGTTCCGCGAGCGTGCGGCGCAGCATCCTCAGGGTCTGGTGGACCTGTCCATCGGCTCCCCGGTCGACCCGACGCCCGACGTGATCCGCAGGGCGCTCGCCGAAGCCACCGACGCGCACGCCTATCCGCAGAACATCGGCACGCCCGCTCTGCGTGAGGCGATCGTCGACTGGTACGCCCGTCGCAGGGGAGTGTCGGGCCTCACGGTCGACAACGTGCTGCCCACGGTCGGCTCGAAGGAGCTCGTCGCGCTCCTGCCGACGCTGCTGGGCCTGGGCGCAGGCGACATCGTCGTCCTGCCACGGGTCGCCTATCCGACGTACGAGGTGGGTGCACGCGTCGCCGGTGCGACGCCCGTGGCGGAGGACGACCCGGCCGCCTGGCCCGAGGGTACGAAGCTCATCTGGATCAACAGCCCAGGCAACCCCGACGGGCGCACCTGGACGGTCAATGAGCTCGCGGCTGCAGTGCGCCGAGCCCGCGAGCTGGGAGCCGTGCTCGCCAGCGACGAGTGCTACGCCGAACTCGGCTGGGACGGTCAGTGGGCCACCGAGCCGGTGCCGTCGGTCCTCGACCCGCGCGTCACGGGCGGCTCGCGGAGCAACCTGCTGAGCGTCTACTCGCTGAGCAAGCAGTCCAACCTCGCGGGATACCGTGCGGCGTTCGTCGCCGGATGCTCGCGCGTGATCGCCGACCTGCTCACAGCGCGCAAGCACCTGGGGCTGATGATGCCCGCGCCCGTGCAGCAGGCCATGGTCACCGCCCTCGGCGACGAGGAGCACGTCGCGGCGCAGAAGGAGCTGTACCGTGCCCGGCGCGACCTGCTCCGCCCCGCGCTGGAGGCCGCCGGCTTCCGCATCGACGGCTCGGAGGCGGGCCTGTACCTGTGGGCGACCGAGGACAGGGACGCCTGGGAGACGATGGGCAGGCTGGCCGATCTCGGCATCCTCGCCGGCCCAGGACCGTTCTACGGCGCGGATGCCGGCACGCACGTGCGTCTCGCGCTGACGGCCCCGCTGGAGCGCGTGGCCGAGGGCGCGCGGCGCCTGCGCGGCGACGATCTGTAGATTCTCACGGTGAAACTCCGCGGCTCTTGGCGGATGTCACAGTAGGCCGATCTGGCGACTAGGCTGTAAAGGCGATTCGATCGGAACCCGGTCAGGCGCTGTGCGCCGTGGATCGCCCTCGACGAATCAGACCAAACAGGTCGCGTAAACGTACAAGGAGGTCCGCGTGAGTGCAGCGGGAGACCAGCAGGACAAGGCCACTCTCACGATCGGCGACACCACGGCGGAGTTCCCCGTTCTGCGCGGCACCGCAGGCGCTGACAGCATCGACTTCTCGACGCTGACGAAGCAGACCGGCTTCACCGGCCTGGACTACGGCTTCGTCAACACGGCATCCACGAAGTCGGACATCACGTTCATCGACGGCGACCAGGGCATCCTGCGCTACCGCGGGTACCCGATCGAGCAGGTGGCCAAGAACTGCAGCTACCTCGAGGTCGCATGGCTGCTGATCTACGGCGAACTGCCCACGCCGAGCGAGCTGGCCGACTTCGACGACCGCATCCGCCGTCACACCCTCCTGCACGAGGACCTGAAGCACTTCTTCTCGGCTCTGCCGCACACCGCGCACCCGATGTCGGTGCTGTCGTCGGCGGTCGCCGCGCTCTCGACCTACTACGAGGGCCAGACCGACCCGAACAACCCCGAGCACGTCGAGCTGAACATGGTGCGCATGCTCGCGAAGCTCCCTGTGATCGCGGCGTACGCGCACAAGAAGAGCGTCGGCCAGGCGTTCCTCTACCCCGACAACTCGCTGAGCTTCGTCGACAACTTCCTCAAGCTGAACTTCGGCGTGCACTCCGAGCCCTACGAGATGAACCCGGTCATGTCGAAGGCGCTCGAGCTGCTGCTGATCCTGCACGAGGACCACGAGCAGAACGCCTCGACCTCGACTGTGCGTCTGGTCGGCTCGACCGGTGCGAACCAGTTCGCGTCGATCTCCGCCGGCATCCAGGCGCTCTCCGGCCCGCTGCACGGCGGTGCCAACGAGGCTGTGCTGAGCATGCTCGCCGAGATCCGCGACTCAGGCCAGGGCGTGCAGCGCTTCGTCGAGCGCGTGAAGAACAAAGAAGAGGGCGTCAAGCTCATGGGCTTCGGCCACCGGGTCTACAAGAACTACGACCCGCGCGCCAAGCTCGTCAAGGAGGCCGCCGACGAGGTGCTCCGCGAGCTCGGCGTCACCGACCCGCTGCTCGACCTCGCCAAGGAGCTCGAGGAGATCGCCCTCGCGGACGACTACTTCAAGGAGCGTCGCCTGTACCCGAACGTCGACTTCTACACCGGCGTCATCTACAAGGCCATGGGCTTCCCGACCCGCATGTTCACGGTGCTGTTCGCGATCGGCCGCCTGCCCGGGTGGCTCGCGCAGTGGCGCGAGCTGAACCTCGACCCGCAGACCAAGATCGGTCGCCCGCAGCAGCTGTACACGGGATCGCCGGAACGCCAGTTCCCGACCCGCTGACGGATACGCAAAAGCCCCGGATGCTCCTCGAAGAGGAGTTCCGGGGCTTTCGCATATCCGGGCGGCTGCGTGCCTCCGCCACGTCCCTATTGCGGGTCGTTGAGCGTAGGCGGCGCAGCCACCGAAGACGAAACGGGTTGAGCGAGCGTCAGCGAGTCGAAACCGCTCAGCGCCCCTGCGAGCCGCCGCCCTGCGCGCGCCGCGGACGACGCGTGTCCACGCGCTGACCGACCTGGATTCCGGGACGCTGCTGACCGGAACGCTGGCCTCCGCCCGAGCGCTGCCCCTGCGCGGCGGGCTGACCCTGGCCGCTCTGGCCCTGACCCTGGCCGCCATGCCCCTGCGGGCGACGGCGGCGGCGGGCCGGGGAACCGGAAGCCGGAGCGCCGCCCTGCTGCGGCTGCTTGGGCTTCTTCGGCTGCTGACGCTGCTGCGGCTGCACCGGAGCGGGCTTCACGTGCGCGGCACGCTCGCCGACGAGCTCGTCGACGATCGTGGAGTTCGCGGTCTCGAGCTCGGCGGTGATCTGCGCCTTGCGGAGCAGGTCCTTCACGTCGCGACGCTGCTCGGGCAGGACGACCGTGACGACGGTGCCGGCAGCGCCTGCACGCGCGGTGCGGCCGGAGCGGTGCAGGTATGCCTTGTGCTCCATGGGCGGGTCGACGTGGACGACGAGGTCGACGTTGTCGACGTGCACGCCGCGGGCCGCGACGTCGGTCGCGACGAGCACGCGGACGCCGCCGTCTGCAGGATCGGCCGAGAACGCGCTGAGGTTGCGCTCACGGGCGTTCTGCGACAGGTTGCCGTGCAGGTCGACCGCGGGGATGCCGGCGGCGGTGAGCACCTTGGCGAGCTTCTTCGCCTGGTGCTTGGTGCGGGTGAACAGGATGCGGCGGCCGGTGCCAGAGGCGAGCTCGCGGACCAGCACGGTCTTGTGCTCGGTCGAAGTCGTCATGAGCACGCGGTGAGTCATCTCGCCGACCGGGACGCTGGCCTCGTCGACCTCGTGGCTGACGGGGTTCGACAGGAAGCGCTTGGCCAGCGAGTCGATGCCGCGGTCGAGGGTGGCGCTGAACAGCAGACGCTGTCCGCCGGTCGGGGTCGAGGCGAGGATGCGGGTGACGCCGGGCAGGAAGCCCAGGTCGGCCATGTGGTCCGCCTCGTCGAGCACGGCGACCTCGACGGCGTCGAGCGAGACGAGCTTCTGCTTCATGAGGTCTTCGAGGCGGCCGGGGCAGGCCACGACGATGTCGACGCCGCTGCGCAGCGCCTGCTCCTGCGGACGCTGGCTGACACCGCCGAACACGGTGGTGACGCGCAGGCCTGCGGCCTCTGCCAGCGGGGTGACGGTGGCGGCGATCTGCGTGGCGAGCTCGCGGGTCGGCGCGAGTACGAGGCCGCGCGGGTGCGAGGCACGGGTCTTCTTCGTCGACGCGCTCAGACGCGCGACCAGGGGCAGCGCGAACGCGATCGTCTTGCCGCTGCCGGTGCGGCCGCGGCCGAGCAGGTCGCGTCCGGCGAGCGAGTCGGGGAGGGTGTCGCGCTGAATGGCGAATGCTTCGGTCTTGCCGTCAGAGGCGAGGACGTCAGCGAGGCGTGCGGGCACGCCGAGTTCAAGGAAAGTAGGCATAGAGATACTCCGTCGGCGCGTGACGGATCACGCGCGAATAGTGAGATGGGCGACCGCGCACAGGAAGTGCGCAGAGGTTCGCCGTTCGAAACGCCAACTGGTGGAGGAGCAGGTTTGCTCGCTTCGGTCTGGGAGGACCCCGTGTCGACGACGCAGTCACCCGGAGCACCGGGCAACCTCGCAAGCCTAGCAGAGCCCGGCTGTCAGAGACCTCGACGCGCTGACGCCGCGCAGTTCAGGCGTGCAGCGCCTCGTTGAGGGTCACACCCACGCCGTCGCGCTGCTTCGCCTCGATCGCACCCGTGACGGAGTTGCGCCAGAACAGCAGCCCGTCGCGTCCGCTGAGCTCGGCGGCCTTGACGATGCGCTTGCCGCCGTCCGCCGTGTTCGGGCCGTCGGCGAGCACGACCTTCGACCCGGCAGTGATGTACACGCCGGCCTCGAGGATGCAGTCGTCGCCGAGGGCGATGCCGAGCCCCGAGTTCGCGCCGAGGAGCGTGCGAGCGCCGATCGAGACGCGCACCGTCCCGCCCCCGGAGAGGGTGCCCATGATGGATGCTCCGCCGCCGATGTCGCTGCCCTCGCCGACCACGACGCCCTGCGAGATGCGGCCCTCCACCATCGAGGCACCGAGAGTGCCGGCGTTGAAGTTCACGAAGCCCTCGTGCATCACGGTGGTGCCGGGGGAGAGGTGCGCGCCAAGGCGCACGCGCGCGGCATCCGCGATGCGGACGCCGGCAGGCTGGACGTAATCGGTGAGACGCGGGAACTTGTCCAGTCCCTGCACCTGGATGCTGTGGCGGCGCATCTGCGGCTGCAGGCGCGCGGCGTCATCGGGATGCATGGGGCCGGCGTTGGTCCACGCGACGTTCGGCAGGTGGGCGAAGATGCCGTCGAGGCTCAGCTCGTTCGGGCGCACGAGAAGGTGCGAGAGGGCGTGCAGGCGCAGGTACGCGTCCGCGGTGGATGCCGGCGCTGCATCCAGATCGATCTGCAGCTGCACCGTCTCGATGCGGACGTTGCGGCGCTCGTCCGCGCCGGCGTGCGCCTCGAGTTCGCCGAGCTCGGCCTCCATGACGGAGCCGGTTCCTACCTGGGGGTACCAGGCGTCCAGGACGGTGCCGTTGCCGGCGATCGTGGTCAGACCGATTCCCCATACAGTGCGCGCGCTCATGCCTCAACGCTACCCTTCGACAGGCTCAGGGATCGACTCAGCAGGCTCAGGGATCGACGCTGCGCGCCGTAGGCTGGACGCATGCTGCTCGACCCGACTGCGTCCTCCGTCGAACTCACTCGCGCGATCTGCGACATCCCCAGCGTCTCCGGCGGGGAGGCCCTGCTCGCAGACGCGCTCCAGGCGGCCGTCGCTCCGCTCGAGCACCTCGAGGTCATCCGGCACGGCAACACCGTCGTGGCGCGAACGAACCTCGGCCGCGCGCAGCGCGTGGTGATCGCAGGGCACATCGACACCGTCCCGATCAACGAGAACCTTCCTACGCGAGTCGTGGAGATCGACGGCGAACCGCACCTGTGGGGTCGCGGCACCGTCGACATGAAGGGCGGCGTGGCGGTGCAGCTGAAGCTCGCCGCGGAGCTCGTCGCGCCTGTGGTCGACATCACCTGGATGTGGTACGACAACGAAGAGGTCGCCGCGTCGCTGAACGGCCTGAATCTGCTCTCCGCCGACCGGCCCGATCTCTTCGCCGCCGACTTCGCCATCCTCGGCGAGCCTTCCAACGGCCAGGTCGAGGGCGGATGCAACGGCACGCTGCGCGCCGTCGTCCGCACTCACGGGGTGCGCGCACACAGCGCCAGGGCGTGGATCGGCGAGAACGCGATCCATGCGGCTGCCCCGATCCTGTCCCGTCTGGCCGAGTACCGCGCCAAGGAGGTGCAGGTGGAGGGGCTCGCCTACCGCGAGAGCATGAGCGCCGTGCGCATCACGGGCGGCGTCGCAGGCAACGTCATCCCCGACCTGTGCGAGGTCGAGGTCAACTACCGCTTCGCCCCGAGCAAGACCGCCGCTGACGCCGCAACCCACCTGCGCGGCGTTCTGGACGGTTTCGAGGTGGAGATCACGGATGCCGCCGACGGCGCGCGTCCCGGCCTGGATGCCCCCATCGCGCAGGAGTTTGTCGCGGCCGTCGGCGCCGTGCCGAAGCCCAAGTACGGCTGGACGGATGTGGCGCGGTTCAGCGCGCTCGGCATCCCCGCCGTGAACTACGGCCCCGGCGACCCGCACCTCGCGCACCACGACGAGGAGCGCGTCCCGCTCGCGCAGATCGATGCCGTGGAGCAGGGTCTGCGAGCGTGGCTCACGGCGCAGTGACGGCCACCGCCGTGACTCGTTTCGCGCGCTCGTGGGCACGCGTGCCCGTGATCGCGCGGATCGCGATCGTCTATCTGCTCGGACGCGTCGTCACGACCGGGTTCCTCGCACTCGCGGCCGAGCTGTCTGAGCCGGGGTCTCGTTTCGGGGCGGACGCGACGATCGGCAGCTTCATCCTCGGCTGGGATGCGCAGTGGTACTGGCTGGTGGCGTGGCAGGGCTACCCGCAGGTGCTGCCGCTGACGGAGTCCGGGCAGGTCGCCGAGAACGCCTGGGCGTTCATGCCCGTGTACGCATATGCGGCGCAGTTGATCGGCCTCCCGTTCGGCTCCTGGGGAGTGGGCGCGCTGCTGATCTCGTTCGTCGCCGGGTTCTTCGCGTGCGTGCTGCTGCACCGGCTGCTGAGGGGGCGCATCGGCGCCTCCGCCGCGATGTGGGCGGTGACCTTCTTCGCGTGGGGACCGCTCGCCGCGCTGTTCCAGGTCGGCTACGCCGAGTCGCTGTTCGTCTGCCTGCTGCTGCTCGCCCTCGACCTGGTCGCCCGGCGCCGGTTCGGCTGGCTGTACCTCGTCGTTCCTGTCATGGCGTTCACGCGCCCCGGCATCCTCGCCTTCGCGCTGTATCTCGGGCTCTACGGCATCCTGCGCTGGATCCGGCGCCGCCAGGATCCGCTCCCGACGCGGGAGATCGTGCACATCGTCGTGCTGGGAATGCTCGCGACGGTCACCGGTTTCGCCTGGCAGGTCATCGCCGGGATCGTCACTGGCGACCCCGGCGCTTATCTGGCCACGGAACTGTCGTGGCGTCGCAACTGGGGCGTCGGGGAGGGCGCGTTCATTCCGTTCGACGGCTGGGTGCAGGCGTCGCAGTTCTGGTTCGCGCAGTGGGGGATGCCGGCGTGGTGGGGGCCGATCGCGCTCGTGCTGCTCGCGCTGGCCGCAGCGGGGATGCTGTTCGCCCCGCAGGTGCGCCGTCTCGGTGCCGATCTGCGGCTGTGGAGCGCCAGCTACCTGTTGTACCTGTTCGCGGTGTTCTTCCCGCAGTCGAGCACCTTCCGGCTGCTGATCCCGCTGACTCCGCTGGCCGGAGCACTCGCCGTTCCGCGTTCCAGGGCCTACCGGATCGGCGTGCTCGCCCTCTGTCTGCTCGGGCAGTGGGTGTGGATCGACCAGGTCTACGCGCAGGGAAGCACCTTCTGGCAGGTGCCGTGACGACAAGAAGTTAACCGGGTATTACTCTTCGAGCGCGCAGGGGCGGAAGCATACCGATAAACTCGATGTATACCACCGAGGGAAAGGGAGCCACGATGGCAGCGATGAAGCCTAGGACTGGGGACGGACCCATGGAGGCCGTGAAAGAGGGACGACTCATCATCGTGCGCGTTCCGCTCGAGGGCGGCGGCCGGCTGGTCGTCTCTGTCAACGATGAAGAGGCGAAGGAACTGCACGATGTCCTTGCGGGCGTCGTGAGCTGAACTTCAGTTCTCTAGCGAAGGGCGGTGGATCTTCGGATCCGCCGCCCCTCGTCGTTTCAGACGGTGTCCCATCCGATTCTCCGAGGGGTCCGAACGACCCATTGTGCGGCGAATGTCGCACGGAACGGAAAGGAACATCATGCGTAAGATGACACGACTCGGACTCATCAGCACGGCGGGTGCAAGCGCAGCCGCTCTCGCAGTCGCAGGTTTCGCACTGCCGGCGACGGCCGCGGAGACCACGGACAGCACGCACGAATCCACCTCCACCACTGCCGACTTCATGAGCTCGATCGAGGGCCTCCAGGCATGGGTCAGCGACACGGTCCTCGCCAGCGGCAACGACAGCGCTGTGGGCAACGTCGACGGCGGCCTGATCAACGCTCCAGTGGTCGAAGGACCGCTCGTGAGCGACACCCTGAACGGTGACGTGCTCTCGGGCAACGACACCCCGGTGGCTTCCGGCAACGAGGTCGCAGCTCCCGTCGGCTCCGGTAACGACGTCTCCGCTCCGATCGACGCGCCTGTCGGCTCGGGCAACGACGTCTCCGGCAACGAGGTCGGCTCCGGCAACGGAAATGGCAACGCTGTCGGCTCCGGCAACGACTCCGGCGTCTCCGTCGGCGACATCGGTGTGTCCGGCGATGTCGACTCGCTGCTCGGCGGCATCCTCGACTGATCCACCCACCCACAGAAGCGGCGCCCCGGCGAAGACCGGGGCGCCGCTTCTGTGTGGTTCGCGGTCAGTCGGTGCTGAGGCTGACCAGCTGCAGCAGCCCTTCGCCGGCTGTGGAGATCGCCGCGAGAACGGCGGGGGATTCCTGGGTCTCCTGCACGAGCGAACGGTAGGCGCTGGTGACGGCATCCCGCTGCACGGGATCGGCGGTCTTGCCTCCGGCGAGGATGCGGGGCACCACCACGATGCCGCCGCTGCGCGCCAGGCGCAGCCCGTGCTCGACGTACTCGATCACGTTCTCCGGATCGGCGTCGACGAGCACGATGTCGTAGGAGGCCTCGTTCATGCGCGGCAGCACATCGGCGGCGCGGCCGGTGATGAAGCGGGCCTTGGTGCCGGGGATCTTCGCTTCGCCGAAGCTGCGGCGAGCGGCGACCAGGTGCTCCGGTTCGTTGTCGATCGAGGTGAGAACGGCGCCAGGGGCTCCGCGCAGCAGCCAGAGCCCTGACACACCTGCGCCGGTGCCGATCTCGACGATCGACCGGGCGTTGGTCGCTGCGGCCAGTACCGCGAGCTGCGCGCCGACGGCGGGGCTCACGGAGGCGACGCCCAGCTCGAGCGCATGCGCGCGGGCGCGCGCGATCGGCGCGGGCTCCACGATCGCCTCGCGGATGTAGCGTGCGTTCGCGTCGTTCTCGCTCATGACCTTCTCCTCCGGCTGCACTGTCCAGAGTATTCGCATGCCGAGTTCCTGGCCGTGAGGCGCGGCGGGTAGCCTGTGTACATGGATTTCGGCCTCACCATCGAGAAGCTCTTTCTCATCGGGGTGATCGCCGCGTTCATCATCGGCCCGGAGCGTTTGCCGAAGGCCGCCGAGACGTTCGCCCGGTTCGTCCGCAAGGTCGGCGAGTACCTTCGCGACACCCGCTCCCGGATGCGCGACGAGATGGGTCCGGAGATCGACGAGGTCGACTGGAAGAAGCTCGATCCGCGTCAGTACGACCCCCGCCGAATCATCCGAGATGCGCTGCTCGAGGACGCCCCCGCGGCGACGACCACGGCGACCGCCACGGCTGTCGCTCCTGCAGCGGCCGCAGCGCCCTCAGCGGTCGCCCCTGCGCCTCGGTTCCCGAGGACGCGTCCGGAGTTCACACGCGACAACCCGCCGCCCTACGACGTCGAGGCGACCTGACCGGCTCAGATCTTCGACTTGAGCAGCGCGATGTCGGCGTCGCTCAGCAGGCTTCTGGGGATCACGGTGACCACGGACGATCCGCGCAGGCGCAGGACCGCGGCGTGCTTCCCGATGCGCACGGAGCGGAACGTCGAATAGGCCACGTCGGAGACGCCGTTCTTCGCGATCATCCTGACCGACTCCGGCTCCAGCTCCACCCGCACCGCTGACCCAGAGGGCATCGCTGCGCTGAGCGCGCGCCGCGTGGACGCTCGGGTGAAGATGATCGAGGCGACGACCAGTGCGGCGATCGCGATCATGGTCCAGGTGAGAGTGGTCGTCTGCTCCGGATCGGCGCCGCCGATCATCGACAGCACGACTGCGTTCAGGATGAAGGCCGCGACCAGCGCCGCGTAGGCGATGACGGCGAGCGGGCGCGTGAGCGTGTAGATCACGGTGTCCCACGTCATGCCGCGGAGCAGTTCCGCATCGACGACGAGGGATCGGGAGGAAGAACCGTTGGTCACCTCCCGAGTCTGTCACGACTCGGGTGCGGACCGCCTCGTGACAGCGACCGGCAGCGACCTGCCGGACAGGCTCCTGCCCCGCTGCGAGAGCCGCTCCGCGAGCGCGCGGACGGTGCGCGCCGCGGCATCCTCTGGATCGCTCAGGACGATCGGGATGCCGGCATCCCCTCCGGCACGCAGCGCAGGGCTCAGCGGAACCGAGGCCAGGAGGGGAACCTCCTCGTCGCCCTCGGACAGCGCGGCGGCCACCTCCGAGCCGCCGCCGGAGCCGAACAGGTCGACGGTCGTGCCGTCGGGCAGGGTGAAGGCGGCCATGTTCTCGACGACGCCGATCACGTGCTGACCGGTCTGACGGGCGACCAGGCCGCTGCGGATGGCGACATCGGATGCCGCGGACTGCGGCGTCGTGACCACGAGCACCTCGGCGTGGGGCAGGATCTGCCCGATCGAGATCGCGATGTCGCCGGTGCCCGGAGGCATGTCGATGAGCAGCACGTCCAGGTCGCCGAAGAAGACGTCGGTGAGGAACTGCTGCACGGTGCGGTGCAGCATCGGGCCGCGCCAGGCGACCACGGCCTCTCCGTCGCGCAGGAACATGCCGATGGAGATGGTCTTCACGCCGTGCGCCACGGGCGGGAGCATGAGGTCGTCGATGCGCGTCGGCTGGGTTCCGGCCGGGATGCCGAGCAGTCCAGGGATCGAGAAGCCGTGCACGTCGGCATCCACCAGTCCGACAGCGAGCCCCTGCTCGGCCAGCGCCACCGCGAGATTGGCGGTGATCGTCGATTTGCCGACTCCGCCCTTGCCGCTGGAGACGAGGATGACGCGGGTCAGCGAATCCGGGCCGAACGGCATCTGGCGCGCAGGGCGCCCATCGCGGAGCTTCTCGGTCAGCGCCTTCCGCTCGGCCGGGGTCATCACGCCGACGTCGACTGTCACGTCAGCGATGCCGGTGACGGATGCCGCGGCACGGCGCACGTCCGATTCGATGCGGTCGGCGGCGGGGCATCCGACGATGGTGAGTGCGATGCCGACGGTGGCGTGATCGCCGTCGACCGAGATGTCGCGGAGCATGTCGAGCTCGGCGATCGGCCGGCGCAGCTCCGGATCTGAGACCGCGCCGACCGCCGCGCGGACGCGGTCTGCCAGCGTCATGGTCGCGTGCGACGCGGCCTGGGCGAGGCGTGACCGGTGCGCGTGTCGGTTGCGTCGCCGTCGTGGTCATCGTCGAGGTCTGCGAGCATCGCCCGCAGCTCCTGGCGGAGCACGTCGCGTGTCACGGCCTGGGCGTTGCGCTCCTCCAGCGCCATGCGCAGCGCGACGATCTCGCGGGCGAGGTACTCGGTGTCGGCGAGGTTGCGCTCGGAGCGCTGGCGATCCTGCTCGATCTGCACGCGGTCGCGGTCGTCCTGCCGGTTCTGCGCAAGCAGGATCAGCGGGGCGGCGTACGACGCCTGCAGCGACAGGATGAGTGTGAGCGCCGTGAATCCGAGGGCGGCGGAGTCGAAGCGCCACCAGCCGTTCTGCTCGGCGACGACGGTGTAGACCATCCACACCAGGCAGAACAGGGTCAGCATCAGCAGGAACGCGGGGGTGCCCATCGCGCGGGCGACCCACTCGGTGAACCGCCCGAACCGGTCGCGCGACTCCGGCCGCTGCCGAGTGGCGCCGCGGCCGAGCGGAGCGTCGAGGCCGGAGCGGTCGCTCTTCGCCATCATCGTGCACCGCCCGTCGTCATCGAGTCGTCAGCATCATGCGTGCGCCAGTCGTCCGGCAGCAGGTAGTCGAGCACGTCGTCGATGCTGACCACGCCGACCAGGCGCCCGGCGGCATCCACGACCGGCAGCGAGACGAGGTCGTAGCTTGCGAGCAGGCGGGCCGTCTCGGCGGCCGAGGCCATCGCCGAGATCGGCTCCATCGTCTCATCGACGATCGCGCCGAGCCGCTCATGCGGCGGGTATCTCAGCATCCGCTGGAAATGCACGACGCCGAGCAGGCGTCCCGTCGGAGTCTCGAACGGCGGCAGCGTGACGAACACGGCGGCCGCCAGCGCCGGGTGCAGCTCGTGGCGGCGGATCAGCGCGAGCGCCTCGGCGACGGTGGCGTCGGCGGACAGCACGATCGGCTCGGTGGTCATCAGACCGCCGGCCGTGTCGGGGCCGTAGCTGAGCAGGGTGCGGACGTCCTCGGCCTCTTCGGGCTCCATGAGATCGAGCAGCTGCTCGAGCCGCTTCTTCGGCAGCTGGGCCAGCAGGTCGGCCGCGTCGTCGGGCTCCATGTGGTCGAGGATGTCGGCGGCGCGCTCGTCGCCGAGGCCGTCGAGGATGTGCACCTGGTCCTCTTCGGGCATCTCCTCGAGCGCGTCGGCGAGGCGGTCGTCCGGGAGCTCCTCCGCGACCTCGATCAGGCGCTGGTCGGGAAGGTCGAGCAGCGTGGTCGCGAGGTCGGCGGCGTGCAGCTCGGAGTACGACGCGACGAGCTGCTCTGCGGACTGGGATTCACCAGGGGTGCGCTTCTCCGCGACCTCGTTCCACCCGGCGAAGGTGGTCGGCCCCTTCGCGAAGGGGGATGCGCTCGTCTTCGGCTTGCGCAGGAAGAGCTGGCTGACGCTCCACTCGCCGAGACGGTTCGGTTCGATCGCGACATCCTCGATGACGGCGCTGCCGGTCCCGTCGGCGAGCTCGACGCGCCGGCCGAGGAGCTCGGCGAGCACGCGCACCTCGCCGGGCCGGGGCTGGAAGCGACGCACGTTGATGAGGCCGGTGGTGAGCACCTGTCCTGCGCGGATCGAGGTGACCCGCCCGATGGACATGAACACGTGGCGGCGGCCGGGGATCTCGATGACGAGACCGATCACGCGGGGAGCGACGGTACTTCGATACACGATGACGACATCCCGGACCTTGCCGAGCCGGTCGCCCACTGGGTCGAAGACGGCGCAGCCTGCCAGGCGCGCGACGAAAACCCGTTGTGTACTCACTCGTCCAGCGTAGCCCGCGGTCCGCGGAACCCGGGCTGCCCGAAGGTGCGCGTGGAACAATGGAGGAATGAGCATGTTGAACCGTCCCGCGACCGGCACGGCCGTCGGCGAGGCCGTCGCATCGGTCCGCGAGTACGAGGCCGCCCAGAAGACGGTGTCCAAGCTGATCGCCGCCGAGGTGCCCGCGCGCGACATCGCGATCGTCGGACAGGGGGTGCGCACGATCGAGCGCGTCACCGGACGACTCGGCTATGCGGCCGCCGCCCGTTCCGGAGCGGTCAACGGCGTGCTCATCGGTCTGCTGCTCTCGGCGATCCTCGTGATCGGCAACCCTGACGCCCCGATCCAGCTGTTCGTCGGATTCGTGTTCATCGGCGTCGCGCTCGGCATGATCCTCAGCCTGGTGACCTACGCGATCGTCCGTCGCCGGCGCGACTTCGCCAGCGTCACGCAGCTCGCCGCCGACCACTATGAGGTCACCGTGCTGCCCGCATCGCTCGCGAAGGCGCGCGAGGCTCTCGGAACGTCGCCTCGCACCCAGGTTGTCAAACCTCCGACGAACCTCGACGAGCCGCCGCGCTATGGCGAGCGGGTCGCCCCCGGATCGGATGCCGCGGCTGCGGCGCAGGTGCCGGCGGGGCACGTCATCCCGCCCCGTCCTGCAGATCCTGCACCGCAGTACGGTGAGCGCGTGACGCCGGAAGAACCCGCGACGGAGCCGTCTTCGGAGCCTTCGGAAGACGCGGCTCCGACGGCCGCGGTCGACACCCCGGCCGAGGCCCCGGGCGAGGAAGAAGCGCCGCAGAAACGCGACGACGAGAGCTGACGTGTCGTTCGACGTCGAGCTCCCGAAGGGATCCGTCTCGGTCTCGACGGCGTGGGGCGAGGGATCCGGCCGCGGCACCGTGCTCGTCGCCCACGGCGCGGGCGCGGGGATGGAGCATCCGTTCCTCAGCGGTTTCACCGACGCGCTGAACGCACTCGGCTTCGCGACCATCCGGTTCAACTTCCCGTACCGCGAGCAGGAGAGGCGGATGCCGGGCCCTGCGGCCCACGCGATCGCGACCTGGCGCGCGGCGGTCGAGCATGCGCGCGTGCGGATGCCGGAAGGCCCGCTCTGGGCCGCCGGCAAGTCGTACGGCGGACGGATGGCGTCGATGGCCGTGGCCGAAGGGCTCGAGGTCGACGGACTGATCTATCTCGGGTACCCGTTGCACCCGCCGGGGCAGCCGGAGAAGCTGCGCGCCGAGCACCTGCCGGCGATCGCGGCGCCGCAGCTGTTCATCGAGGGATCGAACGACCCGTTCATCCAGCCCGTCTCGCAGCTCGAAGATGTCGTGGCGACCTGCCAGGACGCGCACATCGCGTGGATCGAGGGCGGCGGTCACTCCTTCGAGGTCAAGGGACACAAGCGTCCCGCCGATGTGATCGGCGCATCGCTCGCGCCGCTCGTCGCGGACTTCGCCCGGCGCTGAGCGCCCCGCCGCAGCATCCGCCCCCGCAGGGGTCGCAATTTGTCGCTACGCGGCCCGTCAAGCGACCATTTGCGCCCCCTCCCGAGCGAATCTGCCCCGAGAGCCGAGCCGCGTCAGCGGTGCTGCCAGCGGAACAGCATGAGCCGCAGGGCGGCGCCGATCTTCATCGGCACGATCTCGCCGACACGGTGCTCGTCGGCGCGGACGAGCCGCTCGCCGAGGTCAGGGCGCTGCTGCCACAGGTACTCGCGAGCGACCTCGGCATGGGGCGAGTTCGACACGATCTTGATGACATCGGCATGCTCGATCAGCGGGATCGCGTTCTCGATGTTCTCCCACGTCGAGCGGCTGTCGGGCTCGAGCACGATCGGGCCCGTGTAGCCGAGCTCGTCGCGGGCGAAGCGCTCCATGATGACGGCCTCAGGGGTGTCGCCCTCCACAGTGCCACCGCACATGACGACCGTGCTGTCCGCTCCGCGATCCCGAGACCGGATGCCGGCACGCACCCGGTAGCGGTTCACGAAGTTCGCGCTCTCGCCCTGATTGCCGTAGCCCAGGACGACCACGGCCTCCGTGCGCTCCGTGCCCGCCTCGTCGTCGGTCTCCGCACCCGTGCCCAGCGTCCGCCAGCTGGAGCGCCAGTGCACGTACTCGGCCCACGCGGCCGCTGCCGCGTAGGTCGTGAAGCCCACCCAGAACAGCCGGCGCAGGCCCCAGCGGGAACGAATCAAACCTTCTGGCCCCTCGCGATCCACGCCTCGATGTCCGAGACCGTGCGCGGGATGTCGGCCGAGAGATTCACCGGCCCGTCCGCGGTCATGACGATGTCGTCCTCGATGCGAACGCCGATGCCGCGCAGCTCCTCGGGCACGGTCAGGTCGTCGATCTGGAAGTACAGCCCCGGCTCGATCGTGAAGACCATGCCAGGCTCGAGCACGCCGTCGTAATACATCTCGCGACGCGCCTGCGCGCAGTCGTGCACGTCGATGCCGAGGTGGTGCGAGGTGCCGTGCACCATGTAACGGCGGTGCTGGCCGCCGGCATCCGCGTCGAGAGCCTCCTCGGCGGTCACCGGGAGCAGACCCCACTCGGCAGTCCGCTGCGCGATCACGGCCATCGCGGCCTCGTGCACCTCGCGGAACTTCACGCCGGGGCGCGCCACGGCGAACGCGGCGTCCGCGGCTTCGAGAACCGTCTCGTAGACGCGACGCTGCACGTCCGAGAAGGTGCCGTTCACGGGGAGCGTGCGGGTGATGTCGGCCGTGTAGAGGCTGTCGGCCTCGACACCGGCATCCACGAGGATGAGGTCACCGGGGATCACGGCGCCGTCGTTGCGCGTCCAGTGCAGGTAGCAGGCGTGCGGGCCGGATGCCGAGATCGTGTCGTAGCCTTCGCCGTTGCCGTCCTCACGGGCGCGTCGGTGGAACACGCCCTCGACTACGCGCTCGCCACGGGCGTGCGCTGCAGCATCCGGGAGAGCTGCGATGATGTCGTCGAATCCGCGCGCCGTGATCTCCACGGCGCGGCGCATCTCGGCGATCTCGTACTCGTCCTTCACGAGGCGCAGCTCGGAGACGAACCGGTCGAGGCCGGCATCCGCAAGCGTCACGTCCTCATCGGTCGCTGCGAAGGCAGCCAGGTGGTCGGTGGCGACGGCCAGGTCGGCGGCGACCCCTGCCAGTGACGGGCGAGGACCGATCCAGAACTCGCCGACCGTGGCATCCGCATAGAACTCGGTCGTGGTGCGGTCGGCGCGCTCGCGGAAGTACAGGGTCACGTCATGGCCGGCATCGGTCGGCTCGAAGACGAGCACGGAGTCCGGCTCGCTGTCCGCCGCCCAGCCGGTGAGGTGCGCGAACGCGGAGTGGGCGCGGTACGGGTAGTCGGTGTCGTTGCTGCGCTGCTTGAGCGAACCGGCCTCGATCACGACTCGCTTGCCGGGGAATGCGGCAGACAACTTGTCGCGACGTGCGGCGGCGAACGCCGCCTGCGGGCGTGCGGCGGGCAGGGACTCGGGCCGCTCGGCCCAGCCCGTCGAGATCGCGTCGAGGAAGCCGCGGGGGAACGGCTGCTTGCGGTTCGTGACGGGGGCCTCTTCGATCGTCTCGTTCTCTGCGGTGCTCATGCGTCCAGTCTCTCACTCCTGCGTAGGGTGGGGAATGTGGTGCTCCTCATAGATCTGGTGCTCGTCGTCGTGTTCTGCGTGATCGGACGGCTCTCGCACGCCGAGGGCATCTTCGGCGACCTGCCCGGTCTGCTGGGCACGATCTGGCCGTTCGTGGCGGCGCTGCTGATCGCTCACGTCGTTCTTATGGTTCGCCGGGTGCGGCGCGAGCGGATGCTGCCGGGCCTGTCGATCTGGGCGGTCACGGTCGTACTGGGACTGGTGCTGCGCGCGGTGAGCGGCCAGGGCACTGCGCTGCCGTTCATCATCGTGGCCACGCTCACGCTCGCGCTGTTCCTGCTCGGCTGGCGTGCCGTGCTCGCGCTCGTGCGTCGATCTCGGGCGACCCGAGTACTCACGAGAGGACGGCGGCTGGACGCGCATCCTCACGAACGGTGAGAGTTTCGAGAGAGTGAAAGTGACGAGAGAGGCAGACATGAGCGACTACGAAGTGACCGAGATCGGCGCGCCGGACCAGTGGAGAGAGCACTTCGGCGGATTCGACCAGAGTCGTTCGCGTGATGGTCGGCGGGTGGTCGATCACGAGCTCACGATGCAGTACATCGGCATGACCGCCAACGCACTGGTTCCCGGAGAGGAAGCCGGGTACTGGCACACGCACTCCCACGTCGAGGAGCTGTACGTGTTCCTCGACGGTGTCGGGGAGATGGGGCTGGATGACGAGGTCGTCGAGGTTCGCGCCGGCTCCGTCGTCCGGGTAGGGCAGGGCGTGTGGCGCACCTGGCGCGCTCGGCCGGATAGCCCGGGCGAGCTGCGCTGGCTGTGCATCAGAGCCGGCGGCGAGCAGTTGCCACACCTTCCGAACGACGGCTCCCGAGACCCTGAGCGCCCCATGCCCTGGACAGACTGAACGACGTCACGCCCGTCGCACCTCCGCCCTGAGCAGAGCCGCTTTCGCCGGGCGGCCCGCAGTGGTGACATGGGACGCATGACCGACGTATTGATCCTTGGCGGAACAGGCTGGCTGTCCGGCCGCATCGCACGACGCTGGCTGGACGACGGGGCGAGAGTGACGTGCCTCGCGCGAGGCGAGCGCCCCGCACCCGACGGCGCGGTCCTCGTGCGCGGCGACCGCGACGACACCGGCGCGTACGACCGGCTCGACCGCGACTGGGACGAGGTTGTCGATGTGTCGTCCCGTGCATGGCACGTGCGGGATGCCGTCGCCGCTCTCGGCGACCGCGCCGCGCACTGGACCTACATCTCATCCATGTCCGTCTACGCCGACGCCGATGTCCACGGCGCCGACGAATCCGCCCCTCTCGACCCGCCCGCGCAGGACGGCGACGAGTACGAGTACGCCGCGCAGAAGGTGGCCGCGGAAGGATTCGTGCACGCGCTCGACGATCGCGTGCACATCATCCGTCCCGGCCTCATCGTCGGGCCAGGCGATCCCAGTGACCGCTTCGGCTACTGGGCTGCCGCCTTCGATCGCGCCGGCACCGAACCCGTCCTCGTGCCCAGCGGCGACGGCCGATTCGTGCAGGTGATCGACGTCGATGACCTTGCCTCGTTCGCCGCGAACACCGAGCTCACCGGCATCCGCAACGCCATCGGCGATCCGCGGCCCTTCGACGACGTCCTCGCGGCCTTCCGCACCGCTGCAGCACATACCGGGCCCACCGTCGTCGCCGACGACGAGTGGCTGGAAGCACATGGCGTCCAGCCCTGGATGGGGGAGAAGTCCCTGCCGCTGTGGCTGCCGATCGAGTGGTCGGGGTTCATGACCCGTTCCAACGCCGCCTTCCGAGCGGCGGGCGGCACCCAGACGGCCGTCGAGAGCATCATCACTCGCGTCCTCGAGGACGAGCGCGCTCGCGGGCTCGACCGTCCCCGCCGCGCAGGACTCACCAGGAGCGAGGAGCGCGAACTTCTCGAAGAGCTCGCATCCTGATGGCATCCGGCACCGAACCGGATTTGCGGATGCCGCGACCTGAGCGCTATCGTCGCGGCATGCCTTCGGCTGCATCCGCCTCTTCGACGCTCGTTCCGAGCGTCACCGTGGTGCGCCGACGCCGCAGCCGTCTGGGCGGACGCCGACTCTAGGCGACCTCTGCGCTCCTGCCCGACCGGGCAGTCGAGCGTCGGCGTCGCCGCCCCGGCCTCCCATTCACCTCAGGGACGCAGGTCCCACACCGTTAAGGTAGAAACATGACGTATACCGTCGCCGTCTCCGGCGCATCCGGCTATGCGGGTGGCGAGATCCTGCGCCTGCTCGCCAGTCATCCCGACATCGAGATCCGCACCGTCACCGCGCATTCGAACGCCGGACAGCCGCTGATCCAGCATCAGCCGCACCTGCGTTCACTCGCGCACCTCACGCTGCAGGACACCACCCCAGAGATCCTCGCGGGCCACGACATCGTCTTCCTCGCGCTCCCGCACGGCCAGTCCGGCCAGTACACGGATGCCCTCGGAGACGTCCCGCTCGTCATCGACGCCGGCGCCGATCACCGCCTCACCTCTCAGGACTCGTGGGACGCCTTCTACGGCGGCCACTTCCATGAGCCGTGGGCATACGGCGTCCCGGAGCTCATCGTCGGCGGAGAGAAGCAGCGTGAGAGCCTGCGCAGCGCGAAGCGCATCGCCGCCCCCGGCTGCAACGCCTCCACCGTGAGCCTCAGCCTCGTCCCCGGCGTCGCCGCCGGCGTCATCGACCCGCGCGACATCGTGAGCGTGCTCGCCGTCGGGCCTTCCGGTGCCGGCAAGAGCCTCAAGCCGCACCTGCTCGGCAGCGAACTCCTCGGCACCGCCAACCCGTACGCGGTCGGCGGCACCCACCGGCACATCCCCGAGATCCAGCAGGCTCTGCGGACTGCCGGGGCGGATGACGCCCGCATCTCCTTCACCCCCGTGCTCGTGCCGATGGCGCGCGGCATCCTGGCCACATCCACCGCGCCGATCGTGCCCGGCACGTCCGACGCGCAGATCCGTGAGGCGTGGGAGAGCGCCTACGGCGACGAGACCTTCGTCCAGCTGCTGCCAGAGGGACAGTTCCCGCGCACCGCCGACGTCCTCGGCGCCAACACGGCACTGATGGGTCTCGCGATCGACCGCGCCGCGAACCGGGTGACCGTCGTCACCGCCGTGGACAATCTTGTAAAGGGCACCGCCGGCGCTGCCATCCAATCCATGAACCTCGCGCTCGGCCTGCCAGAAGGCCGCGCCCTCACCGTGAACGGAGTGGCACCATGAGCGTCACCGCACCCCAGGGATTCGAGGCGGCCGGCGTCGCCGTCGGTCTCAAGTCCACCGGCAAATCCGATGTCGCCGTGGTCGTCAACCGCGGCCCGCGCAAGATCGGCGCCGCGGTGTTCACGAGCAACCGCGCCAAGGCCAACCCGATCATCTGGTCGCAGCAGGTGATCGCAGACCGCACGGTCGAGGCGATCGTCCTGAACTCCGGCGGGGCCAACTGTTTCACCGGCAGCTTCGGGTTCCAGACCACGCACCAGACCGCCGAGAAGGCCGCCGAGTTGCTGGACGTCAGCGCCGGTGACATCCTGATCTGCTCCACCGGCCTGATCGGCACCGGCGACGAAACGTTCCGCGCCAAGGTCCTCACCGGCACCGAGCAGGCGATCGCGGCGCTTTCCGCAGACGGCGGAGACGCCGCCGCCCACGCCATCATGACCACCGACTCTGTCGCCAAGACCGCCGTCGTCTCGCGCGACGGCTGGACGATCGGCGGCATGGCCAAGGGCGCCGGGATGCTGGCACCGGGCCTGGCCACGATGCTCGTCGTCATCACCACCGACGCCGACCTCGAAGCCCTCGACGCGGACACCGCCCTGCGCGCCGCAACGGGGAAGACCTTCGACCGGCTCGACTCGGACGGCTGCATGTCGACCAACGACCAGGTGACGCTGCTCGCCAACGGCGCCAGCGGCATCCGCCCCGACCTCGACGACTTCACCGCCGCGCTCACCGAGCTCAGCGATCAGCTCGCGGAGAAGCTGCAGGGCGATGCCGAGGGCGCGAGCCACGACATCACCATCCGCGTCACCGGCGCCGTGACAGAGCAGGAGGCCGTCGAGGTCGGCCGCTCGGTCGCCCGCAACAACCTCTTCAAGGCCGCGATCTTCGGCAACGACCCCAACTGGGGTCGCGTGCTCGCCGCGATCGGCACGACCAGCGCACAGTTCGACCCATACGACGTCGACGTGTGGATGAACGGCGTCCGCGTGTGCACCAAGGGAGGCCCCGACCGCCCGCGCGAGGACGTCGACCTCACCCCGCGCGCCACCGATCTGCAGATCGACCTGCAGGTGGGCGATGCCGAAGCGACCATCCGCACGAACGACCTCACGCACGACTACGTCCACGAGAACAGCGCCTACTCCTCATGACAGACATCCAGGACACACCGCCTGACGTCGCGGCGGAGAAGGCCGCGACCCTCATCGAGTCGCTGCCGTGGCTGAAGAAGTTCCGCGACCAGATCGTCGTCGTCAAGTACGGCGGCAACGCCATGGTCTCCGACGAGCTGCAGGAGGCGTTCGCGCAGGACATCGCCTACCTCCGCTACGTCGGCGTGCAGCCGGTCGTCGTGCACGGCGGCGGCCCGCAGATCTCGAACATGCTCGACCGCCTCGCGATCCCCAGCGAGTTCAAGGGCGGCTACCGGGTCACCAACACCGAGGCGATCAGCGTCGTGCGCATGGTGCTCACCGGGCAGGTGAACCCGCAGCTGGTCGCCAAGATCAACTCGCACGGCCCCATCGCCACCGGACTCAGCGGTGAGGATGCCGGCCTGTTCGGCGGACGCCGCCGCGGTGTCGTCATCGACGGCGAGCAGGTCGACCTCGGTCGCGTAGGAGATGTCGTGCAGGTCGACCCGACCGCCGTCCTCGACCACCTCGCCGCTGGGCGCATCCCGGTGATCTCCTCGATCGCGCCCGACCTCGACAACCCGGGGCAGTCGCTGAACGTGAACGCGGATGCCGCGGCATCCGCCCTCGCCACCGCACTGAACGCACGCAAGCTCGTGATCCTCACCGACGTGCCGGGCCTCTACGCCGACTGGCCCAACCGCGACTCGCTCGTCTCGCACCTGACGTCGCAGCAGCTCGTGCAGATGCTGCCGACGCTCGAGTCGGGCATGATCCCGAAGATGCGCGCCTGCCTGGATGCCGTCGAAGGCGGAGTGGATGCCGCGGCCATCATCGACGGCCGCGTCCCGCACTCCGTGCTCGTCGAGCTGTTCACCAGCAAGGGAATCGGAACTGAAGTGGTACTCGGAGAAGGGGTGACGGCGTGACCGTCTGGAAGGAAGACGCCGCACGGGATCTCGTGCTCAACGTGGGGGACCGGCTCGCCCTCCTCACTCGAGGCGAGGGCTCGCACGTGTGGGACGGCGACGACAAGCGCTACCTCGACTTCCTAGCCGGCATCGCCGTGAACTCGCTCGGCCACGCGCACCCGGCATTCGTCGAGGCCGTCGCGAAGCAGGCGGCGACCCTCGTGCACGTCTCCAACTACTTCGCCACCCCGCCGCAGCTCGAACTCGCCGCACGACTGAAGCGCCTCGCCGGCGCGGGCATCGACGGCCGGGTGTACTTCTCGAACTCCGGTGCCGAGGCGAACGAAGCGGCATTCAAGCTCGCCCGCCTGCACGGCGCAGGCCTGCACGGTGCCCCCGAGCGCCCGCGCATCCTCGCCCTCGAGAACGGCTTCCACGGCCGCACCATGGGCTCGCTCGCGCTGACCGCGAAGAAGGCCATGCGTGCGCCGTTCGAGCCGATGCCCGGTGGCGTCGAACACATCCCCGCCACGATCGAGGCCCTCGAGTCGGCGATCGACGACCGCGTCGCCGCCCTCATCATCGAGCCCATCCAGGGCGAGGCCGGCGTCGTCGAACTCCCAGAGGGGTACCTCTCCGTCGCACGCTCGCTCACGCTGAAGCACGGCGCGCTGCTCATCGTCGACGAGATCCAGACCGGCGCCGGACGGACCGGCCAGTGGTTCGGCTTCAACCACGAGGGCATCACCCCGGATGCCATCACCCTGGCCAAGGGCATCGGCGGCGGCTTCCCGATCGGGGCGCTCGTGACCTTCAGCGCCGCGAGCTCGCTGTTCACCCCCGGCTCGCACGGGTCGACGTTCGGCGGCAACCCGCTGGCGACGGCGGTCGCGAACGCCGTGCTCACCGAGATCGAGAACGCGGGTCTCGTCGAGAACGCCGCAGCACGCGGCGCCCAGCTGCGTGAAGTGATCACGGGCATCGACTCCCCGCTGATCGACGAGGTACGCGGACGCGGGCTGCTGCTCGGCGTCGGACTCACCGCCCCGGTGGCCGGCGAGGTCGTGGCAGCGGCCCAGGAACTGGGTCTCATCGTCAACGCCGCGAACCCCTACACGGTGCGCATCGCGCCGGCACTGACCATCGGCGACGCCGAGATCGAGGAATTCCAGACCCTGTTCACCGCAGCCCTCGCCCACGTTCAGGCGACGGTTGCGGCATCCGAAGAAGAAAAGGCCAACGCATGACCCGCCACCTGCTGCGCGACGACGACCTCACCTCTGCCGAGCAGTCGGAGATCCTCGACCTCGCCGTCGAGCTCAAGAAGGACCGGTGGGCCGACAAATCCCTCGCCGGTCCGCAGACCGTCGCGGTCATCTTCGACAAGTCGTCGACCCGCACCCGCGTCTCGTTCGCGGTGGGCATCGCCGACCTCGGTGGCTCGCCGCTGATCATCTCGACCGCGAACAGCCAGCTCGGCGGCAAGGAGACCCCCTCCGACACCGCCCGCGTGCTCGAGCGCCAGGTCGCCGCGATCGTGTGGCGCACCTACGCGCAGTCGGGTCTCGAGGAGATGGCGAGGGGCACGCGCGTGCCCGTCGTCAACGCGCTGTCCGATGACTTCCACCCCTGCCAGCTGCTCGCCGACCTGCTCACGATCCGCGAGCACAAGGGAGAGCTGAAGGGCCTCACCCTTACGTTCTTCGGCGACGCCCAGAGCAACATGGCGCACTCCTATGCGCTCGCCGGCGTCACCGCTGGCCTGCACGTGCGGATGGCCTCGCCCGAGTCCTACGCTCCGCGCGCCGACGTGGTCGAGGCCGCAGACCGCCGCGCCGCCGAGACCGGCGGATCGATCACTCTCTACACCGACCCCGTCGAGGCGGCCGCCGGTGCGGATGTCATCGTCACCGACACCTGGGTGTCGATGGGCAAGGAAGAGGAGAAGATCGCGCGCATCCGCGACCTCGGCGGATACAAGGTCACCACCGAGACCATGAGCCTCGCCGACCCGGAGGCGATCTTCATCCACTGCCTCCCCGCCGACCGCGGCTACGAGGTCGACCCCGAGGTCATCGACGGACCGCAGAGCGTGGTCTGGGACGAGGCGGAGAACCGCCTGCACGCCCAGAAGGCGCTCCTGGTCTGGCTGTTGCGTCAGAACTGACTCTTCGACAGGCTCAGTGACCAGCATGCGGCTGCGCGAGAACTGGGACCGGCTGAACGGTCCTGACCGGATCGCGGGCGTCGACCTCGCACGCGGCCTCGCGATCATCGGGATGTTCGCGGCGCACCTGCTCGTCACCGCGGACCGGTTCAGCTGGGGCGACCCCGAGACGTGGACCGCACTCGTCGACGGCCGCTCCTCGATCCTGTTCGCGGCGCTCGCGGGCGTGTCGATCGGCCTCGTGACCGGCGGGCGCTCGCCGCTGCCGGCCGGGCGCATGGCGATCGCACGGTGGCGCTTGGCGCTGCGTGCGGCGATGCTGCTCGTGCTCGGCATCCTGCTCATCGTCACCGGCGTCCCGGTGTACGTGATCCTGCCCGCCTACGCGATCCTGTTCCTCATCGCGCTGCCGTTCACGGGGATGCCGGGCCGCACAGTGCTGTGGATCGCGGCCGTGCTCGCCCTGGTCATGCCGTTCCTGCAGCCGCTGTTCGAAGCGCTACCGATCTGGCAGACGCCCTACGCCGCAGAGATCGACGCGTTCGTCGGCTGGCACTACCCGTTCACGGTGTGGATCGCCTTCGTGCTCGCTGGGCTCGGCATCGCGAGAGCCGGGATCACGCGTGCGACGGTCCAGGTGCGGATGCTGGTCGCAGGAAGCTCGCTCGCCGCCATCGGATACGGGCTCGCCGAACTTCCCGCCCCCGCCGCCGATGGCTACTGGTGGTCGGTCTGGTCGGCCGAACCGCACTCGTCGGGGCTGCTGGAGGTCATCGGCTCGGGCGGCTTCGTCATCGCCGTACTCGCCGCGTGCCTGCTGCTGTGCCGTCTGGGAGTGCTGAAGGCGATCGTGCTGCCGCTGCGGGCGACCGGTGCGATGCCGCTCACCGCCTACACGGCGCAACTCGTGATCTGGGCGATCGTCGCCGGCATAGCGCTGGGCGACACGACGGACCTCGGCGGCTTCCGCGCCCTCGACCCGTTCTGGCCGCTCACGATCGGCGTGCTCATCGGCTGCACCGCCTGGGCTCTGCTGATCGGCCGCGGACCGCTCGAGTGGGTCCTGGATCGCACTGCCAAGCGCGTCGTGAGCGCAGAGCCGCGCCGCTAGTCTGGAGTGATGAGCGAGGCGAAGCACGACGGCACGAACGAGGGCGCACTCTGGGGCGCACGATTCGCATCGGGGCCGTCCCCCGAGCTCGCCGAGCTCAGCCGCTCGACCCACTTCGACTGGATCCTCGCGCCCTACGACATCGCGGGTTCCCACGCGCACGCCAAGGCGCTGGCCGCCGCCGGCTACCTCGAGGCCGACGAAGAGCAGCAGATGCACGCGGGCCTGGATGCCGTCGCCCGCAAGGTCGCCGACGGCACGATCCTGCCCGCAGAGACCGACGAAGACGTGCACGGCGCGCTCGAGCAGGCACTGATCGCCGAACTCGGGCCCGAACTCGGGGGGCGCCTGCGCGCCGGTCGCTCGCGCAACGACCAGATCGCGACCCTGGTGCGGATGTACCTGATCGATCACGCCAAGGTCATCGCCCGCGACATCCTGCGGGTCGTCGACGCGCTCGTCGCCCAGGCCGAAGCGCACCCTGACGCCATCCTGCCCGGCCGCACCCACCTGCAGCACGCGCAGCCGGTGCTGCTGGCCCACCACCTTCAGGCACACGCCTGGCCGCTGGTGCGCGAGCTCGAGCGCCTGGTCGACTGGCGGGTGCGTGCGGGCGTCTCGCCGTATGGCGGGGGAGCGCTCGCCGGCTCCACCCTCGGACTCGACCCCGAACTCGTCGCGCGCGAGCTGGGCCTGGATCGTCCTGCCGAGAACTCACTCGACGGCACCGCCGCCCGCGACGTCGTCGCCGAGTTCGCATTCATCACGGCGATGATCGGCGTCGACCTCTCCCGCATCTCCGAGGAGATCATCCTCTGGAACACCCGCGAGTTCGGCTTCGTCACCCTGCACGACAGCTACTCGACCGGTTCGAGCATCATGCCGCAGAAGAAGAACCCCGACATCGCCGAACTCGCCCGCGGCAAGTCCGGTCGCCTGATCGGCAACCTCACCGGGCTCATGGCGACGCTGAAGGGTCTTCCGCTCGCGTACAACCGCGACCTGCAGGAGGACAAGGAGCCGGTCTTCGACTCGGTGAACACCCTCGAGGTCGTGCTGCCCGCCTTCGCCGGCATGATCGCGACGCTGCGCTTCGACACCGCCCGCATGGCAGAGCTCGCACCGCAGGGTTTCTCGCTCGCGACCGACGTCGCCGAGTGGCTCGTCAAGCGGCGTGTGCCGTTCCGCGACGCCCACGAGATCTCGGGTGCGCTGGTTCGCGCGTGCGAGGAGCAGGGCATCGGACTCGAGGATGCCGATGACGCACTTCTCGCACAGGTCTCTGAGCACCTGACGCCCGAGGTCCGCGACGTGCTCAGCATCGAGGGCTCGGTCGCCTCCCGCACCGGCGCCGGCGGGACCGCCCCAGTGCGCGTGGAGGAGCAGCGGGTCGAACTCATCGCGCGTTCGCAGAAGGCTGCGCACGCCCTCGGCCTGTAGTCGGCTGTACTGATATTCCGCGGTTATCAGCGATAGCCTTATATTGCTCGAATATCAGTGATACGCTCATACGATGACGATCGCGGTGACGGCGGACATCATCGGCTCTCGGCAGCTCGCCGACCGGGCCGAGGCGCAACGCGCGTTCGATGAGACGATCGCCCGCGTCGAGCGCGACCTTCCGGTCGCGACGCAGGGGCTGCGTCCCACGGTCGGCGACGAGCAGCAGGCGATCTATCCCACGCTCGAGGCTGCCCTCGGCGCGATCCTGCTGCTGCGGCTGGCGCTGCCGGACGGAGTCGAGTTCCGCTACGGCATCGGGATCGGCGATGTCGGCAGGGTGCCGTCGGCGACCTCCGCCCAGGGCATCTCGGACGGCCCGGGGTGGTGGGCGGCGCGCAGCGCCATCGAACACCTCGAGGCGCTGCAGAGGCGTGCCGCACCACAGGCTCGCAGTTGGATCGTCGCGCACGAGAGCGTCGCGGATCAGCACGCGGATGCCGTGCGATGGGCCAACGCCCACCTGCTCACCAGGGACGAGATCGTCGGCGCCATGTCCGAACGCGTCCGCCGGCTGACCTACGGACGGTGCCTCTCCCTGACGCAGCGAGAACTCGCCGCTGCCGAAGGGATCACGCAGTCTGCGGTCTCGCAGGGGCTGTCCACATCAGGAGCGGCCGCTGTCGTCGAGGGATTCCGCCTTCTCGGCCTGAACTGACGCTCACCCCAGGCTCAGCCGGACGATCGCACCGATCACCCCGGCCCAGAGCAGGCTCGCGACCGTGCCGATGATGAACCGTTCCCGTGCCTCCGGCTCGGCGAGTTCCGGGAACCGGCCGATGCCCTTGACGGCGATGACGGCGGCAACCGCCTCCGGGAAGCCGACGGCAATCGCGATCACCGCAGCCAGTCGCTCCAGATATCCGATCACCGTGCCACCCCGCATCAGCGTGCGCGCGTTCTGGGGATCGGCATCGTGCGAGGCGATGATCAGGATGCCGCCGTCCTCGGTCTCACGCACCCGGTTCCCGGTCGCGATGTCGAGCGCCCTGCGCGTGAACGGATTGCCGCCGATCGTCGCCGCGGCGATCCCGAGCGCGGTCAGCGGGATGCCGGCGGCGACCGGCACGTCGCTCAGCGGAATGACCACGACGACGATCAGAGCTGCGGCGATCAGTGCGCTGCACACCACCATCGGGGGCGTGGTCGGCTTGCGCACGCTCACCAGCGAAATGATGAGCACCGCGCACATCACCGCAGCGATGCCCGCGGCGAGGATCACTGACAGGAGCGGGTCGGCCGATGACATGCCGTCAGCTTTGCACGAGCATCCGACATCGTCTCGGCACCGCGCTGCACCCGTGCGACCTCAGCCGCGATCGAGCTCGCCGCGGTACCAGGCGAGCTTCTCGGCCAGCCGCGCCTGCTGCGCCAGCACTTCCTGCAGCTGCCGCTCGACGTGCTCGGCGTGCTGTTCGAGCAGGGCGATCCGTTCCGGAATCGTGTCGTCGCGTCGGCAGAGTGCGCCGTACCGACGCAGCCTCTCCACGGGCATGCCGGTCTCACGCAGGCACTTGAGGAAGTCGAGGAGCCCAAGCTCGGTGTCGGTGTAGACGCGGTGACCGCCGGTGGTGCGCTGCACCTCCCCGAGAATCCCCTCTCGCTCGTAGTACCGCAGCGTGTCGATGCTGAAACCGGAGAGCTCGGAGGCCTCAGCGGGCGTGTACGTCGTCATGGTCTCGAGCATAGGACTTGACCTGGAGTGCACTCCAGGTCCGAGACTGGCGCCATGACTCAACAGAACACCCCACGGTCACCCCTCGTATTCGGCGCGATGACGTTCGGCACCCGTCTCGATGAGGACAGGTCGTTCGCTCTGCTCGATCGCTTCGTCGAACGCGGCGGCCTGTGGATCGACACCGCCGACTGCTACAGCTTCTGGGAGAGCCCCACCGGTCACGGCGGTGCATCGGAGACGATGATCGGGCGCTGGCTCGCCTCACGCCCCGACATACGGGAGCGCGTGCGCATCTCGACCAAGGTCGGCGCCGAGCCCCTCTGGCCGGGTTCGTGGCCGGAGTACAAGACCGGGCTGTCGCGCCGCGCGATCCGCGACGCCGTCGCCGGAAGTCTGGATCGCCTCGGGATCGACACGATCGATCTGCTCTGGCTGCATCAGGAGGACAGAACCGTTCCGATCGAGGAGACGACGGATGCTCTCGCCGAGCTGACAGCTGCCGGCACAGTGCGACGGGTCGGCGCATCCAACCACCCGGCCTGGCGGATCGAGCGTTCCCGCGCACATGCCGCGAAGAGCGGCAGCATGCCGATCGACGCCTTCCAGCTCAACACCACCTACCTGCGTGCGCGCCCGGGCACACAGCTGCCCGGCGTCATCCACCGGTTCGGCGCGCTCGACGACGAACAGCGCGACTACGCGGCCGAACACGGCTTCGAGGTATGGGCGTACACGCCGCTGCTCTCTGGCGCTTACGACAACCCCGACAAGGCGATCCCCGAGGTGTACGACCATCCCGGCAACGAGCGACGTCTCGCGATCCTCGACGAGGTCGCTCGGGATCGGGGGCTGCAGCGGGGGCAGATCGTCCTCGCGTGGCTGCTGGCGCACGGCATCCGCCCGATCCTCGGCGGCAGCACCGTCGCGCAGCTGGACCTCGCGATGGATGCCGCGCTCCTGACCCTGCCCGCCGACGAGATCCGCGCGCTGGACGAACCGGTGTGAGGGCACCGCGCTGATAGCCTGGAGCGCGTGTCAACTCCCGCTCTGACGACTGCCCCGCAGGCGATCGATCCCACGTTCGAGAACGTGTGGGACGAGATCGTCTGGCGCGGCCTCGTCCACGTGTCCACCGACCAGGAGGCGCTGCGCGCCCTTCTCGCCGGAGACCCGATCACGTATTACTGCGGGTTCGATCCGACCGCGCCGAGCCTGCACCTCGGCAACCTCGTCCAGCTGCTGCTGCTGCGCCGACTGCAGCTCGCCGGCCACAAGCCCCTCGGGCTGGTCGGTGGCTCCACCGGACTCATCGGCGACCCGCGGCCCACCGCCGAGCGCACCCTGAACACTCGCGAGACCGTGGAGGAGTGGGTCGACCGGCTGCGCGCACAGGTCGAGCGCTTCCTCAGCTTCGAGGGCGAGAACGCGGCGCGGATGGTGAACAACCTCGACTGGACGGCGCCGATGTCGGCGATCGACTTCCTGCGCGAGATCGGCAAGCACTACCGCGTCGGCACCATGCTGAAGAAGGATGCGGTCGCCGCGCGCCTGAATTCGGATGCCGGTATCAGCTACACCGAGTTCAGCTACCAGATCCTGCAGGGGATGGACTTCCTCGAGCTGTACCGCCAGTACGACTGCGTGCTGCAGACCGGCGGATCCGACCAGTGGGGAAACCTCACCAGCGGAACCGACCTCATCCACCGGGTCGAGGGCACGTCCGCGCACGCGATCGGCACGCCGCTGATCACGAACAGCGACGGCACGAAGTTCGGCAAGAGCGAGGGCAACGCCATCTGGCTGGATGCCGACATGTGCAGCCCGTACCGGATGTACCAGTTCTGGCTTTCCACCACGGATGCCGACGTGATCGACCGCCTGAAGATCTTCACCTTCCTCACGCGAGCAGAGATCGAGGAGTACGAGAAGCTCGTCGAGACCGAGCCGTTCCGCCGGGCTGCGCAGAAACGTCTCGCCCTCGAGGTGGTCGCGACGGTGCACGGCGTGGATGCCACGGCCGCCGTCATCGCGGCATCCGAGGCGCTGTTCGGCCAGGGCGACCTGAACGGACTGGACGCGGCGACGCTGCGCACGGCGCTGGAGGAACTGCCGAACGCGACCGTTCCCGCCGGAACCTCTGTCGTCGACGCGCTGGTCGCGACCGGCCTGGTGACGAGCCTCTCCGAGGCGCGCCGCGCCATCTCGCAGGGCGGCGTCGTGCTCGACGGCACCCGTGTCGAGGACGATGCGGCGGTCGTGGAGGGGACGCTGCCCGGGGGAGTGTCGGTACTGCGCCGCGGCAAGAAGACGCTCGCGGGAATCTTCATCGGCTGATGCCGTTCACGCCGAGCCATGCGGTCGTCGCGCTGCCGTTCGTGCGCACGCCGCTGGTTCCGGCGGCGATCGCGATCGGAGCGATGACTCCCGACCTGCCGCTGTTCGTGCGCGGGTTCGGCGTGACCTACTCGTTCACGCACACCTACGCGAACATCGTCTGGACGATGGTCATCGCCCTGGGCCTGTTCCTGCTCTGGCGGGTCGTGCTGCGACCGATCGCACCGGAGCTCTCGCCGCAGTGGGTGGCGCGTCGGCTGCCCGCCGACTGGGACATGCCGGCGGCGGATACGCTGAACGATGCCTTGGGGATCGGGCGGCGATGGACGCACGCTGTGTTGCTCGCGGCATCCCTGCTCATCGGCGTCATCTCGCACATCCTGTGGGATGAGTTCACGCACGAGGGCCGTCTCGGGTTGCAGCTCATGCCGGCGCTCGCCGAGCAGTGGGGGCCGCTGCAAGGGTTCAAGTGGTTGCAGCACGGATCCAGCGTCATCGGCCTCGTGATCGTCGGCATCTGGGCGCTGCTCTGGCTTCGTCGCGCCGAGCCCCGCCCTGCTGTCGCCCGAACGACCTGGCCGTGGGTACGCGTGGTCTGGTGGCTGTCGCTGCCGATCATCCTCGTCGCCGCTTGGCTGATCGGCTATCTGACGCTCGGTCCGTTCACGGACGACTTCACGATCCAGCACCTGGCGTATCGGTCACTGCCGCTGGCATCGGGCATCTGGGCGATGCTCACGCTCGCGCTGTGCGTGGCGCTCACCATTCTGGGGCGTCGGAACCCCACGGGCGCGGCGCCGCGAAGCTGAACCCGGGCAGCGCCGACCGCACAATCGTCAATGTTCGCCCGCTGATCGCGAAGTCCTGCATGTGATCGGCAGGGTCGATCTCACGGGGTGACGTCGGGACGGTGTGGCGCGGCAGTCCCAGCAGTTCGGCGGCGACGCGTCGGAGCGAGGTGCTCACCCGCCAGCTCCCACCCTCATCACGGCGTCTGCGGATCGCGGCGACGATACCGGCGGCGAGCAGATAGCCGGCGCTGTGATCCAGGGCCTGCGCGGGGAGCACTCCCGGAGTCTCGCCGTCCGGAGATTCGACCAGCGCGATACCGGATTCCGCCTGCACGAGGCTGTCGAAACCGGCGCGCTCGGGATACTCCGTG
This sequence comes from Microbacterium aerolatum, assembly GCF_007988825.1. Taxonomy (GTDB): domain Bacteria; phylum Actinomycetota; class Actinomycetes; order Actinomycetales; family Microbacteriaceae; genus Microbacterium; species Microbacterium aerolatum. The sequence goes on from NZ_BJUW01000012.1 coordinate 91,840, forward strand.
CCCCACGCGCTCAGCTGCGCAACGACCAGATGCGGATGCCGTTCGGCGAGAGCAGCGGGGGAGAGGCCAAGACGATCAAGAGCGGCAGGGCGATAGCCGAGCACGACGACGTCCGCGTGCGCGAGCAGCGTGCTCATCTCGGGGCTACGGGCATCGAGGATTGTGCTGCGCTTTCCGTGGCCGGTGTCCAGGTGCTGCCACTCCGGCTCCGGCAGATGGGGCGGATCGATGCGGAGCACGTCAGCACCGAGGAGCGCGAGAGTGCGCGTGCACACGGGGCCGGCGATCACGCGGGTGAGATCGAGGACCCGGATGCCGCGCAGCGGCGCGCCTGCTCGCGACTGGTGCGGCCGTGCCTGTGGCGCATCGCCGGCACGCCGGATATCGACGAGCGGCTGCTCACGGAGAGCGGCGTCGCGCGCGGGATTCTCGGGCGAGACGACGACGGCGAGGCCTCCCGCCGCCGAGATGCGCTGCGCGGATTCACGGGCGGATGCCGCGGCGAGCATCGCGCGGACCTCGTCCGCGCTCGCGTTCTGCGGGAGGTCGAGGGCGTCCAGAAGCGCTGCCGCATGGTGCGGGTAGTTGCCGTGAGTGCGGACCCACCAATCAGCAGTCGGCCAGAACCCTGAGTACGGCGACCAGACATCCGGCGCCTCGCCGTCGATGCGCAAGAACCGATCACTGCGGTAGGAGAGGGCGATGCGGTCCGCATCGAGCGCGGGCACAGCGTCGGTGCCGGTGGCGAGCAGGACCGACGCCACACTCGCCCACGCGAGTTCCGCCGTGGCCAGTCGGGAGGGGAGCGGCACAGCGGCGGCGGGGCCAGGAATGTCGTTGATCGAGCCCACCTCGATGCCCAGATCCTTCGCGACACGGGCGAGCACTGCGCGTCCGCAGTTCGTTGGGTCCATGGCGCGATCGTACGCCGCTGGACAGGATTCCAGGCCTGACCGGGCACGTTCGCAGAACGCGGGATAGCGACACGCCCGGGAGTCGATCCGGATTTGCCCGCTCCCGCGGATCCCGCGTAAGTTATTACTTGTTCGCCCCACAGGGTTGAGAAAGGGCCAAGGCTCAGCTCCCCTCAAGTGGCGGACCACCTCCCACACACAGAACATCACTTCGGTGAGATGCTGCGTGTGGGTTGCTCTGTGGTTCCGCAGATCACACACCGAGTTCACTCGGCGCGTCGATTTGACAAACGGAAGCCACGGGG
>NZ_BJUW01000013.1 GCF_007988825.1 Microbacterium aerolatum
GACGATCATGTCGCCGAGGCCGCCGGCGTTGATGAACGTCGCGATCGTCGCGACGCCGACGCAGAAGACGAGGGCGGTGCGCAGCCCTGCGAGGATCACGGGCGATGCGAGCGGAAGCTCGATGCGGCGCAGCACCTGCCCCGACGTCATCCCCATGCCGCGGGCGGCCTCCTTGACCCCGGCATCCACCTGCTCGAGGCCGACCAGAGTGTTGCGCAGGACAGGGAGGAACGAGTACGCGACGAGTGCGACCAGCGCCGTGGCGAAACCGGTCTGCCACACGATCGCCAGCAGGATCACGACGCCGACCGCGGGCGTGGCCTGGCCGATGTTCGCGAGTCCGAGGGCGAAGGCGTGCACGATCTTCGAGCGACTGCGGTAGACGCCGATGCCGGCGGGGATCGCGAGGACGGCCACGAGTGCTGAAGCCGCGGCGGTGAGCAGCAGGTGCTCTCCGACACGGGACAGGATGTAGTCGGGGTTGAGGGTGCGCTGCTCGATCGAGTCCAGCGGGATGCTCGCGACCCACACGAGGGTGAGCACGAGCACGACGCCGACGACGATCGGAGCGGCGGAGATGCGTGCGACCGAGCCGAACCGACCACGGCGGGCGACGACCGGGGTCATCTGGGTCGCGGAGACGACGGTCATGTCAGTGCACTCCTTCGGCGGCGGCACCCGGCGCGTCAGTGAGCACTGCGGAGATCCCCGCGCTGTCGATGGAGCCGCGCACTCGGCCGTCGGCGTCGACCACGTTGACGACCGGTGCTCCGGTGACCATGAGCAGGTCGAGCGCATCGCGCAGCGAGACGTCGAGATCGATCTGCGGTGCCCCATCGGATGCCGGACGCAGCTGGGCCTCCGAGACGGGGATGAGTGCCAGTCTCTTCAGGGCGGCGCCGTGGCCGATGAACGAGGCCACGTACTCGTTCGCCGGGTTGGCGAGGATGTGCGCCGGGGTGTCGAACTGCTCGATGTGCGAGCGGTCGCTGAGCACGGCGATCCGATCGCCGAGCTTGATCGCCTCATCGAAATCGTGCGTGACGAAGATGATCGTCTTGCCGATGTCGGCCTGCAGGCGCAGGAATTCGGCCTGCAGCTTCTCGCGCGTGATGGGGTCGGTCGCGCCGAACGGCTCGTCCATGAGCATTACGGACGGGTCGGCGGCGAGAGCGCGGGCGACGCCCGCTCGCTGCTGCTGGCCGCCCGAGAGCTGCTTCGGGTAGCGCTTCGCGAACTGTCCGGGGTCGAGCTGCACGGTCTGCAGCAGCTCGTCGACGCGCTCGGCCGTCTTCGCCTTCGACCAGCCGAGCAGGCGGGGCACGACGCCGATGTTCTCGGCGATCGTCAGGTGCGGGAAGAGCCCGATCTGCTGGATGACGTACCCGATGTGGCGGCGGAGCTGATTGGGGTTCATCGACAGGATGTCGGTGCCGTCGATGCGGATGGAGCCGCCAGTGGGCTCGATGATGCGGTTGATCATCTTCATCGTGGTCGTCTTGCCGCATCCGCTGGGCCCGACGAACATGATGAGCTCGCCAGGGTCGATCTGCATCGAGAAGTCCTCGACGGCCGGCGCATCCTGGCCGGGGTAGACCTTGCTGACCCCGCGGAGCTCTATGCCGACTCCGCGCTGCTTCTGCGCGATCGCGGAGAGGAAACCGGTGTCGGTGGACACCTTCTGTGTGTCAGTGGTGAGATCAGGCACGAAGACCCCTCGAGGTTGTGTATCGGGAGATGAGAACGAACGCTCCGTCGACGAGGAGCGCGAGGACGATGACTCCGACGGTGCCGGCGAGGGCGTAGTTCAACGCGTTCTTCGAGCCGAGCGACGAGAGTCCTTTGAAGATGTACTGGCCGAGGCCGGGGCCGGCGACGTAGGCGGCGATCGCGGCGATGCCCAGCGACAGCTGCGCGGCCACACGGGTGCCGGTGAGGATCACGGGCCATGCGAGCGGGAGCTGCGTGGTCAGCAGAACCCTGGGCCTGCTCATCCCCATGGCCGTCGCCGACTCGAGGATGTGCGCGGGTATCTCGCGCAGACCGACCACCGTGTTGCGGATGATCGGCAGCAGCGAGTAGAAGACGAGGGCGACGATCGTCGGTCCCCAGCCGAGGCCGAGGATCGGGCTGAGCAGCGCGAGCAGTGCGAGCGAGGGGATCGTGATCGCGACGGATGCCGAGGTGATCGCGATCGCACGCGGCGTCGCACGGTCCCACACGAGCAGGCCGAGGACCACCCCGATGACGAGCGCGATGGCGAGCGAGATCACCACGACGAGCAGGTGCTCGGCCGCCAGCTGAAGGATGTCTTCCCAGCGGCGTTCGAGGAACTTCGTGACGTTGTCGAGATCGAATCCTGACACGGACTGTCGCTCCTTTCTCAACGGTGAGGGGATCGTCCGGGTGACGATGACATCAGATTAGGGAACTGATGACATTCCCACAACAGATGTTGACCATATGGCAACCGAGATCTACGCTGTGCAGATGACTCCCCCACAGAGCACCGCCAGGCGCAACTCTTCAGGACTGGGTCGGGACATCGAGATCATCGAACTGCTGGGCAGCGATGAAGCCGTCGCGGAGGGCGGCCTTGGCGTCATGCGCATCGCGCAGCTCACCGGTCGCGACAAGGCGGTGATCTCCCGGACGATGTCGACGCTCGCCGACGCCGAGCTCGTGGTCCGCGACGAGACGACGATGAACTACCGGCTGGGCAGCCGCCTGTTCGCGATCGCCGCGCGCACCACCGAGGCGTCGCTGGTCTCCCGTGCCCGGCCGCATCTGCGCAACATCGCGCAGTCCACTCGCGAGACCACGCACCTGTGCGTGCTCCGCGGCGGGAACGTGCTGACCGTTCTCAGCGAGCTGAGCCCGCACGAGTTCCGGACCACCGGGTGGGAGGGCGTGACGACGGCGGCGTGGCGCACCCCCTCCGGCCGCGTGCTCATCAGCGACTGGGATCGCGCCTCGCTCACCCGCTGGTACCACGAGCACGGCCGCGACCAGCCCCTCGTCGGTCCGTTGAACCCGTCGATGGCGGCGGCGGGATTCGCCGTCCTGGAGACGCCGCCGGAGAACAAGGCGATCGTGCGCGACCTCGACTCCCTCCTGGTGGAGCTGCAGCGGATACGGGAACGCGGCTACGCGACGCTCGACGAGGAGCTCGAGCTCGGAGTCGTCGGCGCATCCGCCCCCATCACCGACTTCACCGGGCACATCGTCGCGGCGATCAACGTGAGCGCACCCAAGTCGCGCATCGGTGGGCAGCTCGATCGCCTCGGCGCGTACGTGGCGCAGGCCGCGCGCGAGCTCTCGAGCTCATTGGGCGCGCCTACGGCGATGGCCTGAGCGCGCTTCGGACACCCCGCCTGGGGCGGAGAACGCGCTCATGGGCGGAGGAATCCTTGAGAATCCTCCGCCCATCGCAGTGAAGTCCGCCCATCGCGGTGGGGCTCACGAGACCCTTAGCTCAGGAACCTCGCGACGAGCCGCTCTGCCCCGTCCCTCTCCAACAGCACGACCTGGCCGTTCAGGATCCGCGGGCACTTCCCCGCCGTGAGTGCCTCGACGCCGACGCGCAACAGGGTGCCGTGCGCCACGACGATGCTGTTCCCCTCCAGTCGTTCGATGCGGGTCAGCACCCGCCGCGCCCGCTGTGTCGTCTCGTTCAGCGGCTCGGCATCCGGGTAGTCCGACTCCGGCCAGCGCTCGCGCGCCTCGCTCACCGCCATCCCCTCCGCGACGCCGTAGTCGCGCTCGATCAGGTGTGCGTCCGTCGTGACCTCGGCGTGCGCGAGCTTCATCCTGATCAGAGACGCGGTCTCGGATGCGCGGCGGAGCGGCGAGGTGACGATGCGGTCCCAGCTGGCGCGCGACAGCAGTTCCGCTGCGCTCTCCGCCTGCGCCCGCCCGTGCGCGTCCAGCGGGATGTCGGCACGGCCCTGCATGCGCCTGGCCAGATTCCAGGCGGTGCGCCCGTGCCGGACGAGAGCGACCGTCATGCGCGCGCGAAGGATGTCGAGCGAGCGGATGCCGCGGCATCCGCTGCATGGCCGACCGACGGCATCCCGTCCCCGTCCATCTGCCCGCCCGGGTCCTCGTCGGCGTAGACGAGCGCCTCGCGAACGGCGACGCGCATCCGGTCCCCGACCTGCGGTCGCGTGCCGTGCGTGCGTGCGCGCAGGGCGACGCCGGCCCAATCGATCATGAGGTCGCTTCCCTCAGGGGTGAACAACGACGATCGCACAACGGCGTCGCCGTCCTCGGCGGGCACGACCTCGATCGCCGACGGGAGCAGTGCGGCATGAGCCCGCCCTGAGATTGGCATGCCGGCGTCGCGCGGAATCCGGAGCGGATGACCGTCGGCGCGGAACCCGTCGGCGTCGACGGCGCCGGGGACGAGTGTGGCATCCGAGAGGAATCGTGCGACGAATCCGCTCGCGGGGCGCGTCACCAGTTCGTGCGGCGTGCCGACCTGACGGATCATTCCGGCATCGAGCACGGCGACCCGATCGGCGAGGCCGAGTGCTTCCGAACGGTCGTGCGTGACGTGCACCACCGTGAGACCCAGCTCGCGGGTCAGGGCATGCAGCTCCAAGCGGAGGTGATCGCGCAGAGGCTCGTCCAGCGCGGAGAGCGCCTCGTCGAGCAGCAGCACACGAGGACGAGCGACCAGCGCCCTGGCGAGCGCGACGCGCTGCCGCTGTCCGCCGGAGAGCGTCGCTGGATCGCGACGTGCGTACCCTTCGAGGCCGACGAGCTCGAGCGCAGATGCGACGCGCGCGGACCGCTCCGCCTTCTGCACTCCGGCGCGGCGCAGCGGATACTCGACGTTGCGACCGACGTTCCAGTGCGGCCAGACCGCGTGCTGCTGGAAGACCATGCCCAGCTCGCGCTGCTCCGGCGGCACGAGCGTGCTCCCCTCCGCCACGGTGCGGTCGCCGATCGTCACTCGGCCGTTCGTCGGCGAGAGGAACCCGGCGATCGTGCGCAGGAGTGTGGTCTTGCCCGAGCCGGACGGGCCGACCAGCGCGATGAACTCGCCGTCGTCGACGTGCATGTCGATGGAGTCCAGGCCGACGGCGCCTGACGGATAGCGGACCGATACGGAGTCGAGATTCACGGATGCCATGACTGCTCCCTTTCAGAATGTGCGGAGGGCGGGTTCATGAGGGGCGGCGGGTGGCCAGACCGATGACGGCGATGCCGAGCACGGCCACGACGAGCGACCACGCTGCTGCGGTGCTGAACGCACCGGCCTGCTGGAAGTTGAAGATCGCGACCCCGAGGGTCTGCGATCCGGGCGAGAGCAGCAGAACCGACAGCGTCAGCTCGCGCACGGCCGTGGCCGCGACGACCACTGCGCCCGAGATAGCGGCGGGAAGCGCCATGCGCGACGAGATGTCGACCAGTGCACGAAGACGCCCCGCCCCGGAGATGCGGGCCGCCTCTTCCGCGCTGGTCGGCGTGCTCGACAGCGGTGCGGTGACCGACTGGACGACCAGCGCGGTGAACGAGGTGATGTAGGCGGCGAGGATCAGCCAGGGCGTGTTGAACAGCCCGATGCGCGGCGCGATGATGAGCCACGCCACGGCGATCACGATCCCTGGCACGGCCTGCGGCAGCATCGCCACGGCGTTCAGGCCCTTGGCCGCGCGCGCCGACGTGCGGGTGGTGAGCACGCCGATGCCCAGGCCGATGACACCGCAGACGACGGCGGCGAGCGTCGCGAGCATCACCGAGTTCGCGGCTCCCGCCAGCGCGGTCGACGACGACAGCGCCTTGGCGAAGTTGTCGAACGTGAGATTCTCGAGCGTCAACGGCACACCGGGGGCGCGCAGCATCGATTGGGTGAGCAGCGCGAGCAGCGGGAGCAGTGTGATGGCCAGCACGATGGTCCACATCGCGAGCCCCAGCGGTGTGCGCGCACGCCCGAGCGGAAGCGGTTGCGGGGGTGAGGATGAGGCATCCAGTTCCCACCCGCGGCGTCCGATGGTCGCATTCAGCAGCAGTGCGCCGACGGCGAGGACGAGCAGCACCACGCCGATCGTCGCGACCACGGCGAGCGGCTCGTCCACCGTCCCCGACTGCAGGTACCGGTAGACGAGGGTCGCGAGCGTGACGTAGCGCTCGGGCAGGCCGATGATCGACGGGATGCCGAAATCGGCGAGGTTGCTCACCGCGATGAGCAGGAACGACGACAGCAGCGCCGGGCGCAGCAGCGGCACGGTGACCGAGAACAGCGCTCTCGCAGGTCCGGCACCGGAGATTCGCGCGGCCTGCTCGAGGTCGGAGGGGATGCGGCGCAGCGCGGCCGAGACGATGAGCATGGCGAGCGGGTAGCTGTGCACGGTGAGCAGGATGATGACCCCGTCCGCACCGTAGATCGACCACAGCGGACCGCCGAATATCCCGCGCCACCAGACGTTGAGCGGGCTCGACGGCCCCGCGATCCCGAGCCACGCGATCGCGCCGACGAAGGGAGGCATGAGCAGCGGGGTGAGTGCGATCAGGCGCAGCACCCGGCGATGACGGAGATCGGTGCGTTCGAGCACGACCGCGAACGCACCGCCGACCGCCACGGCGGCGAGAGCGGAGACGGTGGCCGAGACGAGGCTGTTGACCGCGGCCTCGACGACGTCGCCCTGCACGAGTACGCCGAGCTGCGAGCCGCCGGCGGTGAGAGCGATGATGGCGCCGATCGGCACGAGCACGACCGCCCCGCAGACGATCCACAGGACGACGGTCAGCGCATCGACGCCGTCGAGGCTCCGGGGTCGGCGAACCGCCGGCCCCGGAGCCTGAACGAGAGTACTCACTACTGGAACAGCTCCCGGAAGGTCTCCACCGCGCCGGCCTGCGTCGAGCGGATGGTCTCGAGGTCGGGCGCGAGGATGGCGATGTCATCCAGCTCCGGTGCGCCCTCCGGCGTGCCGACGTCGGAGCGCACCGGGAGGTACGACTGCTCGACGGCGAGCTTCTGGCCCGCAGCGCTGACCAGGAAGTCGACGAACGCCTCGGATGCTTCGACGTTCTCCGAGTCCGCGAAGATGCCGACCGGCTGGGAGACGAACGGCACGCCCTCACTGGGGTAGGACACCGCGATGGGCGAGCCCTGCTCGGCGAGCTCGCGCACCAGGTAGTCAACGACGATGCCGACGGGCTGGGTGCCGGTGGCCACCGCCTGCGAGACGGGGCCATTGCTGTCGGCGATCACCGGGCGGTTGGCCGCGAGGGCGGTCAGCCACTCCTCGCCGAGCTGGTCCTCGTCCAGCCACACCGCGGCGTTGTAGGCGGCCGCTCCCGAGACATCCGGGTTCGGCATCACGAGACGGTCGGCGTACTCGGCATCGGTCAGATCGGCCCACGACTCGGGCGCCTTCTCGACCATGTCGGTGTTGTACGCGATGACGGTCGGGATGATGCGCGTGCCGACGTAGAAGCCCTCGGGATCGACGACGGCGGGGTCGAGGGCGTCGACGTCCGCGGGCGTGTACTCCCGCAGCAGGTCGTCTGCGGCGTAGTTCTCGAACGTGGGCGCGTCCGCCGCGAGGAACACGTCGGCCTGGATCTTGCCGGTCTTCTGCTCGGTCGCGACGCGGGTGGTGAGATCGCCGGTGCCCGCGCGGAACACCTCGACGGTGACCTCCGGGTGCACCTCGTTGAAGGCGGCGACGAGCTCGTCCGCCTTCTCCTGCGGCTCGGACGTGTAGAGGGTGATCGTGGTGGGCTCGAGCGCGTCGGCCGTCTCGGCCGGGCTCTCACCCGCTTCCGATGACGCCGGAGCGCAACCGGTGAGGGTGATGACTGCGATGCCGAAAGCGGCGACAGCTGTGGTGAGGCGTGAGCGGGACATGGCTTCCTAACTGTTCTGATGTGCGGGTACAGGAACGGAGGATGAGAAGAGGGGCGAAGGCGATTCCAGGCTCACGCTGGTCGCGGTCATGCCTTCGGAGAGTAGGTGCACGATCGAGAACATCGCGCGGTCGTGCCCGCTGATGAGGTCGGGGCGCGCATCCATCACCTGGTGGTAGGCCAGCGACGGGCCGACGGTGACGGGGGTGCCGCGCAGGTGCGCCGCGAGCGGATGGTGGAAGTGCCCGGCAAGGATGGCGCGCGTGTCTGAGCCCTCGATGACGTCGAGGAACTCATCCGCATCGCGCAGTCCCGCCTTGGCGAGGGTCGGCAGGGGCGAGCCGAGCGGAGGGTGATGCAGGGCGATGACCGTGCCGTCCCGATGCGGCTCGGCCAGCTCACCGGCCAGCCACTCCCGCTGCACTCGTCCGAGCGCGCCAGACGACGTGTCGAGGAGGATGATGCGCAGACCGGCGACGAGCACCGTGCGGTGATGCGACTTCTCGTGTCCGCGGAGGATGCGCGCAGCATCCGGTTCGTCATGGTTTCCCAGCACGGTGAGCACCGGCGCCTGGACGGTCTGCTCGAGATCTGCCAGCGCATCGCGCACCGCGCCGTACGCCGCGGAGTTGCCCCGCTGGATGAGGTCGCCGGTCACGATGACCGCCTCAGGGGTGATCCGCGCACGGCGCGCGTACTCCCCCACCGCCTGCAGCCGTTCGAGACCGTCGACGGCGTCGTAGAGCAGGCCGTGATCGGTGGCGTGCACGTCGCTCACGTGCAGCACCGTGAGGCGTCCGCTGGCCCGGCTCACGTCGCCGCCTGCCGCTTGCGCCGCAGTTCACGCAGTTGCGGATCCGACAGTCCGTTGCCGGTGAGGTAGGCGGCGGCACCGCCGAGACCGTCGATCACGGCGAGCGCATGCTCGATCGCCTCACGGGGACTGGCCAGGTGCAGGCGGAGCGTCTCCTCGCGCTCCGCGGCGGGCAGCGCGCCGGCGACCGCCAAGGCATGCCTCTCCCGAACCGGTCTGACATCCGGCTCTGACAGCACGTAGTCCTCCACGACCTGCTCGGCGGAGTCGCCCGCGGCGAGCCTGGCGAGCGCCACCACCAGTCCGGTGCGGTCCTTGCCCGCCGTGCAGTGCACGAGAGCGGCGCCCTCGGCGTCCGCGACCAGCCCGACAGCGACGGCCAATGCCGCGCCGCGCTCTCGCAGCAGCGCCTCGTAGACGTCCTCCAGACGCCCGGTCTGCGGTGGTTCGGCGCCGTAGATCCCCACGGAGCGCACCGGGATGCCGTGCTCGGCGACGCTGACCTCGCTCGGCTCGCGCAGGTCGATGATGACGCTCACGCCGAGTGCGCGCAGCGTCGAGACGCCGTCGGCGCTGAGTGCATCTGGGGCGCCGGTGCGGATGAGCCACGGCGCCGATGCGCTGGTCGCGCGGGCGTTGAACAGCCCGTCGATTCCGATCGTCCGCATTTCCACCCTGCCTGTTACATGTGTTTCATTCCGATTGGAATTCGATTACACAGGCAGGTTGACCCGTCTCAGTGACAGGCAGGTGTCCGGCAGGAGACCGGGACGAGAACGATCGGTGCGCGAGTGAGCGGCCGGTCAATCCTCGCTGAGGGCGTCGGCGACGACGTGGCGCATCTCGGCGACATCGGCCTGCCCGGCGTCCCTCGCGAGCGCACCGTGCAGCGCGTGCAGCACCACCGTGTGCCCGAGGCGCGCCAGGTACGGGTCGAGGTCGTGCGCCGAGCCGACCGGGCCCGTCGCGATCACGATGTCGGCGGCCCGTCCGAGCGGCGAGCGCGTGTAGCTCGTGATCAGCGCGACCGTGGCGCCGCGCTCGGATGCCGCTGTGCACGCGCGCAGCGTCTGCACGTTCGCTCCGGAGTAGCTCAGCGCGAGGCACAGATCGTCCGAGGTGAGCGAGTGCACGGCGAACTGCTGCGCGAGCGGATCGATCGGCGCCTCGACGGGCCGCCCCAGCCCGCTGAGGCGCATCGCGAGATCCTGCAGCGGCGGTCCGGAGAACCCGTTGCCGACGAGCACGACCCGGCGAGCGGCACGAAGCGCTTCGACCGCCGCCTCGATGCGCTCTGGGTCCACGCTCTCCTGGGCGAGGCGCAGCGCGTCCACCGCGTCGTCGAAGGTGCTCGCCCCTGCGGCATCCGCCTGATCCCTGGGGACGAGGGGCGCGGAGCGGGCGAGCTCGAGGCGCAGATGCTGGAAGCCGCGGAACCCGAGGCTCTGGCAGGCACGGATCACGGTGGCGGTCGAGGTGCCCGCCGCCGAAGCCAGTTCGGCGGCGGACCAGTCCACGACATCGTCGGGGCGCTCCATGATGACGGCGGCGACCCGGCCCTCGCTCGGCCCGAGTGCGGATGCCGCAGCCCGCACCCTGGCGTGGACGCTGACGTCGGGGCGGACGATGGTCATCGACGGGTCCTCACGTGAGCGCGGCGCGTCTCATGCGCGCCGTCCGGGCATAGCGTACCCGGCCCGATCGACGAGTTCCCGACCTCGGTGCGGCCGGTCAGGCGACCTTGGTGCCGCGCGTCGCGGCGAGCTCCTGCCCGTACACGCGTGCCGACTCCTCGGCCTTGCCCTTGAGCTCGTTCGCGACCTCCGTGAAGGCGTCGAGGGCCGGGTTCACGCCGACGAGGGTGAACGGGCGCTGCACGACGCGCAGGTCGAGACCCCAGACGTCCTCGAGCACGCGACGCAACCATCCGGTGGAGTGGTCCCAGCCCTCCTTGGGCGTTCCCGGCGCGTAGTTGCCGCCGAGCACGGTGACGAGCGTCGCGGGCTTGCCGTTCAGCGCGGTTCCCTCCGGATCGATGCGGGGATCGGTGTAGGCGAGGTCGAACCACGTCTTGAAGTGCTGGGAGACGCCGTAGTTGTACAGCGGCACGGCGAACAGCAGCGCGTCCGCGCCTATCAGCTCGTCCGCGAAGGTGGCCGCGAGGGCGCGGGCGGCGTTCTGCTGCTCGCTGCGCTGGTCCTCTGCGACGAACTTCGACGTGACGGCATCCGCCCACACCGTCGCGGGGACGGGGTCGGCGGCGAGGTCGCGCCTGGTCACGATCGAGTCGGGGTGGGATGCCGTCCACTCGGCCTCCACGAGATCGGCGAGCGAGCGGCTGGCGGATGTGGCCGGGAGGATACTGGCATCCAGGCGGAACAGGGACATGAAGGACCTTTCGTTTTCGGAGTCACTCTGTTTTTATTAGCAACTCGCGTTAACGTAGCACAGGTATGATGGGGGCATGGCCGAGGCCGAAACAGCGATCCACGTGTGTGACGCCGCTGTCACACTGGCCTTCAGCGTGCTCGGAAAGCGCTGGAACGGCATGATCGTGTCGTCACTCGGCGGAGGCCCTGCCACGTTCGTGGCACTGCGCCGCGCCGTGTCCGGCATCAGCGACGCCATGCTCTCCGACCGTCTCGCCGAGCTCGCTCAGGCGGGGCTCGTCGACCGCACAGTCGACGCCGGGCCGCCGGTGACCGTGTCGTACGCGTTGACGGACAGCGGCGAGAGGCTGCTGCCGATCCTCAGCGAGCTCGGTCAGTGGGCGGCTGCGAACCTCGAGGTCCCCGCGCACTGATTACCGGCCAACACTGTTGCACCCGTCGGAGGCTGCGACGGACCTCGGAGGTATCGGCCGAAAAGGTCCGACGGGCGTAACACCCTCCGCCGTGCGTAACACCGCGCCATGGCTAACGGGGCGTGAACCCGTTGGCCACGCCGGCTTCACCAGGGGTTGGGCTTGTAATCCTTCAGGAACACCCCGTGCACGTCGACGCCCGCCTCGCCCTGCACGATGGGGTCGTACACGCGCGCGGCGCCGTCGACGAGGTCGAGCGGGGCGTGGAAGCCCTCCTCGGCGAGGCGCACCTTGGTGTGGTGCGGGCGCTCATCCGTGATCCAGCCGGTGTCGACGGCGGTCATCAGGATGCCGTCGGTCTCGAGCATCTCGCCGGCGCTGGTGCGGGTGAGCATGTTCAGCGCCGCCTTGGCCATGTTCGTATGCGGGTGTCCAGGCCCCTTGTAACGACGCGAGAACTGGCCCTCCATCGCCGAGACGTTCACCACGTACTTGCGGTGCGCGGACGATGCGGCCATCGATGCCCGGAGGCGACTGATCAGCAGGAACGGAGCGGTGGTGTTCGCGAGCTGCACCTCGAGCATCTCGAGCGGGTCGACCTGCTCGACGGACTGCACCCAGCTGTTGACGCGGTTGATGTCCGGGACGAGGCCGCCGGCGTCGATCGCGCTGCCGTCGGCGTGCTTCTCCAACGACGACGATCCGGGCGCCATCGCGAGCCGCGCGAGGTCTTCGGCCGTGAGCGCCTGTCCGCCCTGCTCCGCCACGGTGCCGCCGAGGGCCGCGACCGACAGCAGCGGGTTGGCGTCGACGGATGCCTGCAGCGCCTGCGGATGCGGATCGGCGGTGTGCCCGAACGTCTCCATCTCGGGCAGCGGCCCGTCGGGTAGCGGCTGCATCTCGGCATCCGCCAGCAGCGAGTACGCACCAGGCGAGCGCCTGACCGTCTGCGCGGCGTTGTTGATGAGGATGTCGAGCGGCCCCTGGGCCGCGACCGAATCGGCGAGCGCGATCACCTGGGCGGGGTCACGCAGGTCGATGCCGACGATGCGCAGTCGGTGCAGCCAGTCGGCGGAGTCGGGCAGCGAAGAGAAGCGGCGCACGGCATCCCTCGGGAAGCGCGTGGTGAGCGTCAGGTGCGCGCCGTCGCGCAGCAGGCGCAGCGCGATGTGCATGCCGATCTTGGCGCGGCCGCCGGTGAGCAGCGCGCGGCGGCCGGTGAGGTCGGTGCGGGCGTTGCGCTTGCCGTGGCTGAAGCGCGCGCAGTCCGGGCAGAGCTGGTGATAGAACGCGTCGACGAGCGTGTACGGCTGCTTGCAGATGTAGCAGTTGCGGGGCTTGAGCAGTTCGCCGGCGATCGGAGCATCCGCCGTCGTCTTCAGGTCGTTGCCGCGCGTCTCGTCGTCGATGCGGTCGGCAGCGCCGGTCGCGGTCCGTGCGACGACGGCCTTGTCGGCCTCGGCGATCGCGTCGCGGATCTCCTTGCGGCGGGCCCGCTTGACGGCCTTGAACATGCGGCCGGTCGCGCGCCGTACGGCGATGTAATCGGGATGCTGCTCGCTGATCTCGTCGAGCTGGCCGAGGACGCGCAGCGTCGTGGCGAGATCGTCGGGATCGAGGCCGTCGCCGAGGTCGGCTGTGCGGTCGGCGGGGGCGTCGGTCATTGAGCCGATTTTACGCGAGCGAGCTGGGAGATCGCGCCGCCCCGCCCCGGGAGGTGGCCGAACATGCCGCCTCACCGGCACCCAAGCGGCACGAAGCGACACCTCGTGACTCTGTCGGCGGCCCCGCGTATCGTCGGCGACATGGACCACAGCGCTCAGCACACTTCGGCACGGGGCCACGGTTCGGTGCACGGCATCGTTCCGGCATATCTGCTCGCCCGCCTCGCGCAGTCGGGCCGTTTTCCCAAGGCCGCGGATGCTGCGCGCCAGACCCTGCTCGCCGGGCGGCCGAAGTTCCGCGCCCGCCTGAACTTCTCCATCGACGCGAACGGCGCGCTCGTGGCGGAGCTCGGGGATGCCCCGAACCGCACGATCAGCGATGCCGGCGGCACCGAGACGCTGCCGGGCGTCGTCGTGCGCGCGGAGGACGATCCGCCCGTCGACGACGTCTCGGTGAACGAGGCCTTCGACGGCCTGGGCGCGACGTTCGAGATGCTGCTGTCCGCATTCCAGCGCAACTCGCTCGACGGGGCGGGCGCACCTCTGAACGCCACCGTGCACTACGGCACCGACTACGACAACGCCTTCTGGGACGGCGAGCGCATGGTGTTCGGCGATGGCGACGGCGAGGTGTTCCTGGGCTTCACCCGCTCGCTCACGGTGATCGGTCACGAGCTCGCGCACGGCGTGATCCAGCACACCGCCAACCTCGAGTACCAGGGGCAGCCGGGTGCACTGAACGAGTCGATCGCCGACGTCTTCGGCGCGTTGACCGAGCAGTACGCGCTCGGTCAGTCCGCCGCCGAGGCGAGCTGGCTGATCGGCGCCGGCATCTTCACCGCCGAGGTGCAGGGCAAGGCGCTGCGATCCATGATCGAGCCCGGCACGGCCTATGACGACGATGAGCTCGGCAAGGACCCGCAGCCCGCGCACATGAGCGACTTCGTCCAGACCACCGAGGACAACGGAGGCGTGCACATCAACTCCGGCATCCCGAACCGCGCGTTCGCCCTCACCGCCCGCACGCTCGGCGGCAACGCCTGGGAGCGCGCGGGCGTCGTCTGGTACCGAGCGCTCACCGGCGGACTGTCGGCGACGGCGACGTTCCGCGAGTTCGCGGATGCCACGGTGTCGGCGGCCGAGCGCGAGTACGGTGAGGAAGTGACCGCCGCAATACGCGACGCGTGGACGACCGTGGGAGTGCTGGATGCCGAGGGACCTCGACGCACCGGTTGACGAGACACCGGAAGACGACGACCGTGTCGTCGTGGCCGTCGTCCGCTCGGGCGGCATCGCAGGCATCCGCCGTCGTTGGCAGGTCGAACCGCCGCGCCCTGAGACCCGGGTGTGGATCGGGCTGATCGAGCGCTGTCCCTGGGATGCTCCCCGCGAGACGGATGCCGGGGCGGACCGCTACGTGTGGAGCATCCGCGTGCGCATGCCGCAGGAGCAGCGCGAACGCGAGCTCGCAGACTCCGAGCTGCAGGGCGCCTGGCGCGAACTGGTCGACGCGGTGCGCGAGGCCGACAGCGCAAAGCCGGCCCCTGAGCCCGTCGAAGGGTCCGGCGCCGCCGATGCCCCCGCTACTCCTGACGATCCAACATCACGCGGCTGACCGGCAGCGCCTCCGGGTGCTCCTGCTGCAGCCAGGTGACCATCTGCTCGCGCACCAGGCACCGCAGGTCCCACTGGTCGTCGGAGTTCTCCGACGACATCAGGAACCGCACCGTCACGTGCCCGCCCTCTGACCCGGTCACCAGGACGTTCGCGGCACGCCGGTCCCAGGCATCCGATCCCTCGATGATCTGCATGAACTTCTCGCGCACGGCATCCACCGGCACGCGCCAGTCGAGGTCCATGTAGACGGTGCCGAGGATCTTGTCGCTCCTCCTGGTCCAGCTCTCCACCGGCTGCGACGTGAAGTACGTGCACGGCAGGATCAGCCGGCGCTCGTCCCAGATGTAGACGACGACGTAGGAGAGGTTGATCTCGCCGATCCGCCCCCACTCGCCCTCGATCACGACGACGTCCCCGACGCGGATCGCATCCGTGAACGCGATCTGCACCCCGGCGATCAGGTTGCCGAGGGTCGACTGCGCGGCGAGGCCCGCGATGATGCTGACGACACCGGCGGATGCCAGGATGCTGGTGCCCACCGCCCGCACCTCGGGGAACGAGAACAGCACGACGCCGATCGCCATGACGCCGATCAACACGACGACGAGCCGGTTGAGCACAGTGAGCTGCGTCCGCCGGCGACGCGCCTCGGCGCCGACCGTGCCCTTCCGGCTGTCGTACTGCATGAGCCGCTCCATGCCGAACGTCACCAGCACCGACAGCAGCCAGGCGCCGACCAGCACGGTCACGATCAGGAGCAGGCGCTCCAGCACCGGCCACCACGACAGTCCCGCCGGCGCGGTCGCGCCGCACACGATCCAGGCGGCGATGACGAACGCCAGCGTCATCCCCGGTACGCGGACGCGGCGTTCGAGGTCGGCGATCCACGCGGAGCGGCCACGGGTGCGGCTCGCGGCGAATCGCACACCGATCACGACCACCGCCACGACGACGACCGCGACGAGTGCGGCGATCAGCGTGCCGATCCAGGAGGTCCATTCGAGGGTGAAAGAGGCCATCGTGCCACCCTAGACAGACAGGCTGAGTGGGGCACAACCCCCTTGAGTCCGACGGCGCGCAGGAGCACTCTGTATTCACGCGGGATCTGTCGCCAATCGCTGATCGACGAAGGAGTCGAGATGTCTCAGAAGATCGTGCCCAACATCTGGTTCGACCGGAACGCCGAGGAGGCCGGCGAGTTCTACGCCGGCATCCTGCCCGGGACCACATCGAAGGTCGTCGCGCGATATCCGGACGAGGTTGCTGACTGGCAGGAGGAGTTCGCCGGCAAGCCCCTCACGGTCGACGTCGACGTGGACGGCTACCAGCTGACGCTGATCAACGCCGGGTCGGAGTTCCGCCCGAACCCCTCGGTGTCGTTCATGCTGATCTTCGATCCGGTGCGGTTCGGCGACGACCGGGAGGCTGCGCGGGCGAGCATGGATGCCGTCTGGGCCGGCCTCGCCGACGGGGGCACGGTTCGTATGGAGCTGGACACATATCCGTTCAGCCCGCGTTACGGCTGGGTGGAGGACCGCTACGGCGTGAACTGGCAGCTGGTCCTGACGAATCCGGAGGGCGAGACGCGCCCGTTCCTCATCCCCCAGCTCATGTTCACGGAGGACGTCGACGGCAAGGCGCGCGAGGCGGCGGAGTTCTACACGTCGGTGTTCCCTGATGCCGAGGTCGGCTACGTCGCCGTGCATCCGCCGCAGGCCTCGCACGCCCAGCCCGGGACGGTCATGTTCGGCGAGTTCCGACTGGCCGATCAGTGGTTCTCGATGATGGATGGCGGATCCGACCACTCGTTCACGTTCGACTGCGGGGTCTCGCTCGAGGTGCGCGTCGCCGACCAGCAGGAGCTCGACCACTACTGGGATGCCCTCACCGCCGTGCCTGACGCCGAGGTGTGCGGGTGGCTGGCCGACAAGTACGGCCTGAGCTGGCAGATCATCCCGGAGAACATGGGCGAACTCATGGCACGGCCAGGGGCGTACGCGAAGATGATGCAGATGAAGAAGCTCATCATCGACGACTTCTGAGAGACGGGATTCATGGGACTTTTCTCGCAGCGCAAGGACGAGGAGAACACCTGGGCGGCGCTGCCCGGTGAGCCGCGCGGACCGCAGGATGCCGCGGAAGTGCTGGATGCGGCATCCCCGATCGACCCGCTCGAGGTCGGGCTGGGCGCGAAGTACACGTCGATCGTGTTCCCCGTCGCACCGCCGGCGCCCGAGGCGGCGGACGCGTCGGACGGGGAGCCGGAGGATCCCGACCCGCACGTGCTCGGGCCGGGGCTGTTGCCGACGCCGTTCACTGCCGACGAGATCCGCGACGGGGCGCGCGGCGGCAAGACGATCAGGATGCTGGTGGAAGAACCCGACGGGACGCAGCACCTGCGGGTGAACCGGTTCCGCGATGTGGACGACGAGGGTGCGACGCTGGAGCGCTGGATCACGGGGCCGACCGGCATCGTCCAGGGCGAGATCACGAGTTCGCGCGTGACGTGGCGGGACTTGCAGGGGCATGCGGCGTTCCCGGCGGATCGCACGACGCTGTCGTCCGAGACGCTCGACCTGCCGATCGGGCGGGTGGACTGCCTGCGGTACGAGGTGCGCGAGAGAGCGGATGCCGCCCCCGAGACGTTCTGGTTCGCACCCGCGCACCCGGGCATGCCGGTGCGCTACGCCGAACCCCTCCCCGAGATTGCATTCCGCGGCCGAGATGCCGGGAACTCCGCGCGATCTCAGCCGCGGAATGCAATCTCACCGGGGGATGCCGGCGGTGGTGTGCGGAGGACGACCGTGATCGCGATCGAGCGGCCGTAGTCGCCGGCGGGCTCAGCGATCCAGCGGGGCGAGATGCTCGGGGCGCGCGCCGAGGCCGACGAAGCGTCCGGTGAGGTGCGTGAGCCGCGGATGATCACGCAGCAGCCGGAGCGGCACGGGCAGCGGCGCGTCCGGTTCGCGCGATGCGATCAGCGGTCCCTGCAGCCGGCGCTGCACGAACTGCGTGATCCTGGTCGGCCAGGTGCGGCGGCGCTGCACACGGCGCAGGTCGGCGGCCTCGGGGATGCCGTCGCGCAGCACCGGACCGAGGATGCGCGCCGCGGCGACGGCATCCTGGATCGCGAGGTTGATGCCGACTCCCCCGGCCGGCGACATGGCGTGCGCGGAGTCGCCGATGCACAGCATCCCGTCTACGTACCAACGGCGCAGCCGCTCCAGCCTCACGCGCAGCAGATGCACGTCGTCGGCCGCGACGGCGGTGACGGCATCCGCCATTCGGGGTGAGATGCGCGCGATCCGGTCATGCATGCTCGCGAGGTCGGCGTCCGTGCCGTTCCACGTGCCGGCGGGGATCACGTGCGCGATCTGGAAGAAATCGCCGCGGTCGATCGTGATGATCATGCCGGCGCCGGCCTGGATGAACGGGTAGCGCTCGCCGTCGCGCTTCGCGAGCCGGAACCACAGTACGTCCATCGCCGCGGCGACGCCGGTGGGCTCGAGGCCCGCAACCGCGCGAATGTCCGAGTCCCGGCCGGAGGCGTCGACCACGAGCCGCGCGCGGACGGTGACGTCGCCGTCCGGCCCTGACCCGGTGACGCCGGTGATGTGTCCGTCCTCGCGGATCAGGCCGTCGATGCGGATCTCGCGGAGCAGGGTGAACTGCGGATGCCGCGCGGCGCTGTCGGCGAGCAGATCGAGGAAGTCCCACTGCGGCATGAATGTCATGACCTTGCGGCGGGTGGGCAGACGGGTGAAATCGGCCAGCGTGAGCTCGGTGCCCTGCCAGCTCAGGGACACTTTCGGCATGTCGTCGTGCGGCCGGGCGAGGAACTCCTCGAGCAGGCCGAGGTCGGCGAGCAGGTCCTGTGTGGACGGGTGGATGGTGTCGCCGCGGAAGTCGCGCAGGAAGTCGGCGTGCTTCTCGATGACCGTGACGCGGATGCCGTGGCGCAGGAGCGCGAGCGCCAGCATGAGCCCGGCGGGTCCGCCGCCGACGATCGCGCAGTCGGTGTCGATGTGGGTGCCCATGGGTCCAACGTTCCTCCGGTGCGTTGCGGAATACCAGCGCCCGTTACGGTTGAAGGATGACGATCACCGCCGCGGCAGACGGCTCCGCCCTCGGCAACCCCGGCCCGAACGGCTGGGCCTGGTACATCGACGACGACAACTGGGCGGCGGGCGGATCGCCGCACGGCACGAACAACCAGGGCGAGCTGCAGGCCGTGCTGGAGCTGCTGCGCGCCACCGCGGGCACCGACGAGTCGCTGATCATCATGTGCGACAGCAAGTACGTGATCGATTCGATCACCAAGTGGATGCCGGGCTGGAAGCGCCGCGGATGGCGCAAGGCCGACGGCGGTCCGGTGCTGAACCGCGACCTCATGGAGTCGCTGGACGAGGCCATGCAGGGGCGGGACGTGAAGTTCGCGTGGGTCAAGGGCCACGCCGGCCACGATCTGAACGAGGCGGCGGACGAGCGCGCGAACGCGGCGGCGAAGGCCTATCAGGCGAAGCGGGAGCCGCGTCGCGGACCGGGGTTCACGCTCGTGACGGGTCCGGACGCTTCGACAGGCTCAGCGGCCGGACTCGTCACGGCTCCTGAGCCCTCGCCGGTCCCTGAGCTCACGCCGGTCCCCGAGCCTGTCGAAGGGCCCGGCGCGTCGCAGCCACTTTGGGCCGAAGCATCCTCCCTTCTCGACGTGTTCGACGAGCCGGCGGCATCCCCTGTCGACCTGCACGTGACGCTCACCGCCGACGAGCACGCGCGGCTGCGCGACCGGGCCGATGCCCAGGGGATCTCGCTGGAGCAGGCGCTCCGCCGACTCATCTGAGTCGAAGCGTCAGTCGGCCGCCGTCATCCAGGCGACGACCACGTCGCCGATCATCGAGCGCAGGTGCTCGCGGCGGTCCTCGGCGAGCAGGTCGCGGTCGAACAGGTACCCGAACGTGTGCTGGTTGGCGACCTGGAAGAAGCAGTAGGAGCTGATCAGCAGGTGCACGTCCAGCGCGTCGACGTCGGCCCGCAGCGAACCCTCTGAACGCCCGCGCTCCAGCACGGTCTCGAGCACGTCGACGGCGGGCTGGTTCAGGGTGCGCAGTCCATCCAGGCGCTTGATGAACTCGCCGTGGTGGATGTTCTCGATCGACACGAGCCGGATGAACGCCGTGTGGTTCCGGTGGTGGTCGTAGGTGAGCTCGGCGATCTGCCGGAGCGCCTCCACCGGCGGCAGATCGCCGGCGTGAATCGACTGCTCGGTCTCGCGGATGCCGCGGTAGGCGTTCTCGAGTACGGCGAGGTAGAGCTGCTCCTTGCCGCCGAAGTAGTAGTAGATCATCCGCTTCGTCGTCTGCGTACGCTCGGCGATCTCGTCGACTCGCGTGCCCGCGTAGCCGGATTCGGCGAAGGCCTGCGTGGCGACCTCGAGCAGCTCTGCTCTGGTCCGCTCGGCGTCGCGCTTGCGCACCACCGGTTCGCTCATGCTGCCCATCCCCACATCATGCCGCACCGGCCAGCACGCGCCGCGGATTCACGACCATGAGCTGATGCTCGGTGGCCGCGTCGAGCCCGGCGGCGCGCAGCCGCGGAAGGATGCGCTCGAACAGGTGCGTCATCGTCCACTTCGGGGTGTGCGCGGCCCGCCATGACGGCGGGGTCACGCGGCTGAACACGGCGGCGTCATGCGAGAGCACGATGCGGTCGGCGTAGCCGGCGTCGAGCAGCTGCAGCAGCATCCTGATCCGATCCTCGTCGGACCCGACATTCTCCATGCCGAACCGGTCGAAGCCGAGGAACGAACCACGGTCGGCGAGTCCGCGCAGATAGGGAAGTTCCGCCGAGTCGCCGCTGTGCCCGATCACGACCCGGTCCAGCGGCACGCCCAGACGCTCGAGAGCGTCCTGCTGGGCGATCCCGCCGCGGGATGCCGCGTGCGAGTGCGTCGTGATGGGCACTCCCGTGCGCAGATGCGCCGAGGCGGCAGCCGCGAACACCCGTGACGCATCGGGGGTGAGACCACCAGCATCCGAGGCGACCTTGATCATGCCCGCCCGCACGCCGGTACCCGCGATCCCCTGCTCGATGTCGCCCACGAAGAGCTCCAAGAGCGGGTCCGGGCCGTCGACCACGAGCCCTGGTCCGTTGAGCCGGAAGTACGGCGGCAGGACTTCTGCGGCGTAGCATCCGGTCGCGGCGACGATCTGCACCGGCACCCGCGAGGCGACCTCGGCGACGCGGCGAACGTCGCGGCCGAGGCCGATGACGGTGAGATCGACGACCGTCCGCGCGCCGTGGTCATACAGCGAGGTGAGCGTCTGCACGGCGCGTTCGATCCACGCTTGCTCATCCCATTCCGGATGAGGCATATTGACGTCGAGTTCCGGGTCGGTGACGAAGATGTGCTCGTGGATGAGGGTCACCCCGAGCGCATCTTCGTCGACCGAACCGGTGAACGTCGGAATCGAACGGGCCATGCAGGAAGGATCACTCCGAGGTGGAGCGGATCGCCTCGTACACCGTCAGCGAGTCACCGGTCAGCGCGCCGGAGAGGTACTCCTCGGCCTTCTCGCTGAACGCGTCGCGGTCGACGTCCTCGACGACCTCCCACTCACCACCGGTGCGCCACTCCTCGAGGATCGTCTCCTCGTCTTCGGCGACGCAGGAGGTGACCTCGGTGACGGCCTTCTCGGTCGCGTCGGTCAGGGCCTGCTGCTGCTCCTCGCTGAGGTCGTTCCACACCGGGCCGACGATCACGAGGTTGGTGTTGAGCTGGTGGGAGCTCATGCTGACGTAGTCCTGCACCTCTTTGAGGTTCGAGGCCACGATGTTGGTGATCGGGTTCTCCTGGCCGTCGACCGTGCCCTGCTGCAGCGCGAGGTAGAGCTCCTCGTACGCCACCTCGGTGGCCTCGGCGCCGAGCGCCTTGGCGTTCATGAGGAACTGCGGCGAACCGGGGAAGCGCATCCGCAGGCCTTCGAGGTCTTCCGGTGTGCGGATCGGCGTGTTGGCCGTGAACTGGCGGGCGCCGGCCGACCAGGCGCCGAGCGTATGGACGCCGGATGCCTCTTCGAAGGCCTCCGTGACGGTGTCGGATGCGTCGCTGGCCATGAACCGCGCCAGGTGGTCGGCGTCGTCGAAGGCGTATGCCGAATCGAGCACGCTGATCGGCTCGTAGACGGCGCCCAGCGCCGAAGCGCCCTGGATGTCGATGTCGATGTCACCGGAGGCGACCGAGGCGATGCGGTCGGCGTCGCCGCCGAGCTGGCTGGACGGGAAGATCTCGACCTCGAGCCCCACACCGGCCGCGTTCACCTCGTCGGCGATGACCTGTGCGCCGCAGCGGTGCTGCGGCTGATCCTCGTTGTAGCTGTGGGCGAGCGCGAGGGTACGGGTCTCCCCGTCGCCTCCGGCTTCTCCGCCGGTGCCGTCTCCGCCGCTGGAGCAGGCGACCAGCAGCATTGCCGGTGCTGCGACAAGGGCGAGCCACATCGTTCGCCGTGTGCGTCGTGCGTTCATCGGTTCTCTCCTCTTTCTGGTGCTGTTTCGGGTGTTGCAGGTGGGTTTCCGGTCGCCTCGGCGGCGACCAGGTCGTTCAGGTCGGCGAGCATGGCCGTGCGGTCCGCGCGCTCCCCCGTGAAGATCTCGAAGGCGTCGGCGGCCTGGTGCATCGCCATGCCGAGACCCGACATGGTGCGGATGCCGCGGGCGCGAGCCGCTTGCAGCAGCGCGGTGTCCGCTGGACGGTAGACGATGTCCGCCACGCGGATGCCATCCGGCAGCAGCGCCACGTCGAACGGCGTTCCGGGATGCGCGGCCATGCCGATCGGGGTGGCGTTGACGACGAGGTCTGCGCCGGCGAGCACACCGGGCAGGTCGCCGAGGTCGGCGGCGCGCGCCGAGGCGGCACCCAGCGCGTTCACCTGGGCGGCGAGTGCGCTCGCGCGCACCGGCACCTGGTCGATGAGCACCAGGTCCGTGACCGGACGCTGCGCCAGCGCGGTCGCGACGGCGGAGCCTGCGCCTCCGGTGCCCAGCAGCACCACGCGTTCGAGCGGCTCCACGCCGAAGGCATCCCTCAGCGCGGCGTCGAAACCGGTCACATCCGTGTTGTGGCCGATGGTGCCGGCATCCGTGAACACGACGGTGTTCACCGCCCCGACCGCGCGGGCGCTGTCGGAGAGGTCGTCGAGCAGCGGAACGACTGCCTGCTTTACCGGGTGCGTGATGTTCAGCCCGTTGAAGCCGAGGCGCCGTGCCGCCCGGAGCAGCGCCTCGAGGTACTCGGGAGTGCCTTCAGCGGGCGCCAGGTCGATCGTCCGGTACACGTAGTGCATGCCGTGGCGGGCGCCCTCGAGCTCGTGCATCGGCGGGCTGAGCGACGGCGTGACGCCCTCGCCGATGAGGCCGATCAGCACGGCGGGGCGGCGAGCGCTGACGGTGGTGTCCAGGTCGGTGAGGGTCACAGTCCCAGCACTCCAGGCAGCCACATCACGGCACTCGGGAACGCGATGATGAGCACGCAGATCACCAGCAGCGGCACGATGAACGGCAGGCTGCCGCGGAACACCTCACCGATGCGGGTCTTCGACACCGCGGCGGTGACGAACAGCACGGTTCCCACCGGCGGGGTGAGCAGGCCGATCATTAGCGAAAGGATCATCAGCACGCCGAGCACGATCGGGTCGACCCCGATCTGATTCGCGATCGGGAGGATGATCGGCACGGTGAGCACGAGGATCGCGGTCGCATCGATGACGGTGCCGAGGATCAGCATGAGCAGGGCGACCAGCAGCATGAACACGATCGGGCTGTCGGTGATCGCGAACACCAGCTCGGTGAGTATCTGGGGTAGGCGCTCCCTGGCGAGGATGTAGCCGAGCAGCGACGCCGAGGCGACGATGATCATGATCGACGCCGTCGTCGTGGCGGTCTCGGTGAGCGCCTTTATGAAGCTCTTCAGGCTCAGCGAGCGCTGCAGCACTCCGACGAGGGCGATGTACACGACGCCGACGGCCGCCGCCTCGGTCGGGGTGAAGAACCCGCCCAGGATTCCGCCGAGGATGATGAACGGCGCGATCAGGGGCAGGATGACGCCCTTGCTCGATGCGACGAACTCGGCGCGGTCGAAGGTGCCCTTCTTGACGTTGTGCATGCGGCGCACCAGCATCCACACCACGATGCACAGGCCGATGGCCATGAGCAGGGCCGGGATGACGGATGCCGCGAACAGCGCACCGGTGGAGACGGCGGCCAGTCCCGCGTAGATGACGGCGGGGATGCTGGGCGGCATGACCGGAGCGATCAGCGCAGAGGTCGCCGAGACACCGGTGGCGAAGCGACGGCCGTAGCCGGCGCGGATCATCGCGGGGATCTGCACCTTGCCGAGCGCTGCCGCGTCGGCGACGGCAGAGCCGCTCATCCAGGCGAAGCCGACGCTGGTGCCGACGGCGACGTAGCCGAGGTTGCCGCGGACGTTGGCGAGCAGCGCCTGGGCGAAGCGGAAGAGGCGATCGGCGATGCCGGCGTGGTTGGCCAGCGCGCCGAGGAAGATGAACAGCGGCACGGCGAGCAGCGGGAAGCTGCTGGCGGCGTTGGTGACGGTGCGCAGCGCCATGCCGAGCGACTGCCCTTCGATGGCCATGTAGACCAGGGAGGGGCCGAGGAACGCGAACGGCACCGGGACGCGGATCGCCAGCAGGACGGCGATCGCGAGGGCGAGGAGAAGGAGAGTCACAGTCCTGCCACCTCCGCCTGGTCCTCGTCGACGTCGGCGACGATCGGGCCGTGCAGCGCGATGTCGGCGGCCGAGATCAGCGCGCGGATGGCGGTGCTGACCACGCCGATCAGCACGGGGAGGTACACCCACGACATGGGCACGCGCAGGACGGGCGACTTGACGATGCTCTGGGTCTCGACGAGGGCCCAGGCCTCCAGCGCCATGCCGACCGCGGTCGCGGCGACCATGAGGAGTGAGATGACCTGGATGACGCGAACGGTCATGGGGTTGCGGATCGAGTCGACGAGTTCGAGCGCGATGTGGCCGTGCGTCGTGACGAGCACGCCCATCGCGGCGAACGTCGCCCACAGCAGCGCGAACCGGGCGAGCTCACCGGTCCAGGCGATGCTCTCGAACGGCAGGTAGCGCTGCAGCGCCTGGTAGAAGACCAGGACGAGGATCATCATGACGGAGACACCGCCGATGACCAGCTCGAAGCCGGTGATGTATCGCGCGATGCGGCGCAGAACGCCGGTTCGCTGCGGTTGCTGATCTGAGGTCACAAGACGCCTTCGTCATCGGTGGATCGGGTAGTGGAACTGAATGTACTGGTTAGTACATTGATCAGCAAGTGCTCTGTGAAATTAATGTACAAACTGGTACGTTCACTGCCATGCGCACCTCAGTTGCCTCCGTCTGCATCTCCGGCGGGCTCGTCGAGAAGCTCCATGCCTGCGCCGAAGCAGGCTTCGACGGCGTCGAGATCATGGATGCCGATCTCATCGCCGCGCCCGAGTCTCCCGAGGAGATCCGCGCGCTGTGCGATCGCCTCGGACTGAAGATCGAGATGTTCCAGCCGTTCCGGGACGCGGAGGGCGTCTCGGAAGAGCTGTTCGCCGACAACCTGCGCCGAGCGGAGGCGAAGTTCCAGATCATGGAGCGCCTGGGCACGGATCTGATGCTCGTGTGCAGCAATGTCGCCACCGCGAGCGTGGATGACGACGAGGTGATCGCCCGGCAGCTCGGCGAGCTGGCGGACAGGGCGGCAGTGCACGGCATCCGGCTCGCCTACGAAGCGCTCGCCTGGGGCCGGTACGTCGACAACTACCGGCGCACCTGGGAGATCGTGAAGCGCGCCGATCGGCCGAATCTCGGCGTGTGCCTGGACAGCTTCCACATCCTGTCGCTCGCGCATGACCCGGCGGGCATCGAGCAGATCGATGCGGAGAAGATCTTCTTCCTGCAGCTGGCGGATGCTCCGGCGCTCGACATGGACGTGCTGTCGTGGAGCCGGCATCACCGACTGTTCCCGGGTGAGGGCTCGTTCGATCTGGTGGGGTTCATGACGCACGTGGTGCGTGCGGGGTACTCAGGGCCGTGGTCGCTCGAGGTGTTCAACGACACGTACCGGCAGACCGACACGGTGCGCACGGCCGCGCACGCGCACCGCTCGCTGGTGTGGCTGGCCGATCGCACGGCCGCCGCGAACGGGTGGTCGGACGGCCTGCTCGGGGAGGCGCCGCAGTCGACCGGACTGGACTTCGTCGAGGTGGCCGGGGCGGATCTCGCCGAGGTCGACGAGCTGCTCGCCCAGCTCGGGTTCGCGTTCGAGGGGCGTCACCGGTCGAAGCCGGTGCGACTGTGGAGCGCAGGGTCGGCGCGGATCATCCTGAACGAACAGGCGCGGCAGAGCGAGCCGGTACTCGCCGGGATCGGGTTGCGGACGGCGGATGCCGCGGCAGCGGTGTCTCGCGCGCTGGCGCTCGGTTCGCCGTCGGTGTTCCGGCGGACGTATGAGGGCGAGCAGGACCTGCGGGGCGTTGCAGCTCCCGACGGCACGCAGGTGTTCTGGAGCTCTCTGCCGGCAGAGCGGTCGTGGCTGCAGGAGTTCGAGGGCGGCACGGGCGTCGTGGATGGGCTGGAGGGCGAGATCGACCACATCAACCTCGCCTACGCCTGGCAGGACTTCGACGAGGCGGTGCTGTTCATGTCGAGCGCGCTGTCGCTGCAGGCGGATGCTCCGGCTGAGGTGCCTGGGCCGCAGGGGCTCATCCGCAGCCAGGTGATGCGGACGCCCGACGGCATCGTCCGGGTGCCGATCAACCTCGCCCCTCCGACGGCGAAGCCGCCGGCGCGACACATCGCGGTGCGCTGTGACGATGTGTTCACGGTCGCGCGGCGGGCTCGGGAGCGCGGCATCGACCACCTGCGGATCCCGGCGAACTACTACGACGACCTCGCGGCGCGGTTCGACCTGCCTGCGGAGATACTGGCCTCGCTGCGCGAGCTCGACCTGCTGTACGACCGGGACGCGAACGGCGAGTTCATCCACTTCTACACGCGCACGATCGGCGACGTGTTCTTCGAGGTGGTCGAGCGCCGCGGCGGCTACGACGGGTACGGCGGCGCGAACGCGCCGATCCGCCTCGCCGCGCAGCGGTAGCCGTCAGCTCTCGGCTCCGAGCGCCTCCGCCGCCTTGCGGGCGCCTCGCACCGCGAGGGCGACGCTGGTGAGCGTGGGGTTCATGGTGTTCGCCGTCGGGATCAGGGCGTTGCCACCCACCACGAGATTCTCCGTCCCCCACACCCGCGAGTACGGATCAGCGACGGAGGTGCCGTCGTCGGTGTCTCCCATTCGCATCGTGCCCATGTAGTGCAGGCTCGAGCCGTTCGGGAGCAGCCGCGGCGTCGCGATGAACGTGCCGAGCGCCGCGCCGGCCCGTTCCAGCCGCCGGGTCGCCTCGGCGATCTCCGTCTCCTCTCGCTCGGTGAGGGCGTACTCGATGGTCATGTTCGGGAACCCGCGATAGTCGAGCTCGTCCTCTGAGAACCGGACTCCGTCCTCCGCGCGAGGGTGCTTGCGCACTCCGTAGCCCATGTTCACGTAGCCCCAGCGGTTGCCGGCCTCGGTGCTCTCGGGGTCGAGCGGGAACGGCGGGTTCTCGGCATACATGACCTGCAGCGAGAACGGGTGGCCCGGCTCAGAGAACGGGATGCGATTTACGGCGGCGACAGGGTCCGCCGCGTGAACGGCGCGGTGCGCGAGCTCGGCCGAGAGCTGCTCGTCCGTGATCAGCGCACCCATGCGGTCTCCGTCCAGCGAGACGGTGCTGATGACGACGTGATGCTCGGTCAGGTAGCGCCCGAGGGCTTCGGGACGGATGCCGGATGACCACAGCAGCTGCGGTGATCGGAAAGCATCCGCCGCGACGACGACGAGATCAGCCGCGACGAAAGAGGTCTCCTTGGTGCGCAGATCTTCGACCGTCACCCCCCGCACCCGTCCGTCCTCATGCTCGATGCGGCGCACCAGGGTGAGGTCGCGCAGCTCGAAACGTGTGCTCTCGTCCGTGCCCTCCTCGATGAGCGGCCCGAGGACCATGTCGGCTCCCGCCCACAGCATCGACCCATCCGGCTGGGGGTCGCCGGCGACGGGCAGCGTGCCGACGCCGTGGCCTTCCGGCAGCTCCGCTCCGAACTCATCGCTGAGCAGCGATCGGATGGCGCCGCCGATGGGGGAATCGGCGAACGCCGCCGCCTGATGGTGCAGCAGGGCCTCCGCCGTAGAGATGAGATCCTCCCACTCGTCGTCGTCGATGAACGGAATCTTCTCGCTGAACGCCGGTCGCGGAATGGCGCAGGTCCAGTGCGCTCCCTGACCGCCGACGTTCGTGGCCGCGGCCACCGCCGGGAATGTCGGTGCGTGCGCCGAGCCCTCGCCACCGAAGTCCAGCAGGTGCGTTCCCTGCCTCGCCGTGAACATGCCCTCCACGACGGCGCTCTCCGGGATGCCGAGCGATTCACGGAAGGAGCCCGCCTGCGGACCCTGCGACATCTCGCGTGCGCGCGCCTTCTCATCGGGGTCGGCGATGTTCCGCACGCTCGCCCCGGGTCGCTGGGTGAGCTGAGGTCCGGCTTCGAACATCACCACATGTGCCGTGGGGAGAGTCTCGAGTATCGTGCGAGCGTAGGCGGAGCCGATCGGTCCGCTGCCGACGATGGCGACGGTGGGGTGTTCGGTCATGGTTGTCTCCTCAGGTCCGGAGGTCAGGCGGGAACAGGTTCGGCCGCGGAAGCGGGTTCGTGATCGTCGGACAGGCGCCCCTGCGGCATCAGCAGTGCGGCGACGAACCCGACGACGTAGACGGCAGCGAGCGCGAAGAACACCGGTGCGAAGACGTCACGGTAGATACCGGCCACCAGATCCTGCGCCGCCAGGTTCAACCCATGCACCATCTGCGGTGTGAGCGAGGCGGCATCGAGGCCGACCGGGAGCAGCGCGGCCACCCCGACGCCGACGACGCCGCCGATGATCGCTGTGGTCACCGTGGCGCCGATCTGGCGCACGAGGTTCGTCGTCGCGGTGATCGAACCCGTCTCGCCGCGCGGCACCGCGCTCTGGACCACCGTGATGATGAGGCTCATGAACGCACCCGTTCCGATGCCGACGACGAACATGACGAGCATCGGCACCCACAGGGGAAGACCGACAGGCAGCAGCGCCATCACGAACAGACCTCCTGCGCCCAGTGCCGTTCCTGCGATCGGGAACGCGCGGTAGTGACCGGTCCGGCTGGCGATGAATCCGGAGGTCAGGTTGCTGACGAGCATGCCGAAGACCGTCGCGATCGGAACGAGGCCCGATACGGTCGCGCTGGTGCGGTAGGCCATCTGGAAGTAGGTGGGCAGGTACGCCGTGATGGAGAACATCCCGACGCCGATGATCGCCGACAGCGCGATCGCCGCGCCGACGGTGCGGTTGCGGAGCAGACGGAACGGCACGATCGGCTCCGGCGCCCTGAGCTCGGCGAGGACGAAGGCGGCGAAGGCCGCCGCGGCGAGCGCCGTCGCGAGGGAGGCGCTGAGGAGGAGCTCCGGATCCGGGTACCACGAGACGGCGAGAACGAGCGCGACGAGGGCGATCGTGAAGGTCACAGCGCCCATGCCGTCGAAGGCGCGGCGCGCACCCGGCTCGATGTGCGGGATCGCGAAGATCGCGAGAGCCAGCGCCGCGAGGCCGAGTGGCAGGTTCACCCAGAAGACCCACTGCCACCCCCAGAGATCGGTGATGAGCCCGCCGAGGACAGGTCCGACGAGGATCGCGATCGGGAAGGCGGCGCCGATGATCGCCATGTACTGGGGTCGCTGCCGCGGCGTCGTCACCTGCGCCATGATGGTCTGCGACATGAGCTGGAGGCCGGCTGAACTCATACCCTGCAGCACGCGGCCGACGATGAGCCAGGACATGGTGGGAGCGAACCCGCAGGCGAGGGATGCTGCGAGGAACACCACCAGCGACACCAGGAAGATGTTGCGCGGGCCGACGACGTCGCCGAGCTTGCCGAGCACGGGCAGGAGCACGGTGCTGGCGAGCGTGTAGCCGACCACGACCCAACTCATGTGCTCGAGCGCGCCGAGTTCACCGGCGACAGTGGCGAGGGACGTCGAGACGACGGTGTGATCGAGCGCCCCGAGGAACGAGACGGTGAGGAGGGATGCGACGAGCAGTCGAAGCCGCAGTGGAGTCAGTGGCATGGCGAGTAACCCGAGAGATCGGGCAGTCGACGCGACCTTGTGTGCCTCTGCGGCATCTTCGCGCAGAGATCGGGCTCCGCGGAACCCCGACGCCGCTTTCATCCTATCCGATCTTTAGTTGGTTTTCAACATAAGTCAGCTGCGGTGTCGCTGCCGGGAACGCACCCGCGCCGCAGGCACGGTCGGCGCCGTCACCGGCTCGCCGACGATCCCGCGAAGCTCACCGATGCCCTCGACGAACATCCGCACTTCGTCACCGGTCTTCAGCGGCGGCGGCGTCAGCTCACCGCGGCGCCCCCACAGCTCGCCGAGGCATCCGCCGTTGCCCACCGTGCCGCTTCCGAGCACATCTCCCGGGACGACCTTCGAGTTGCGCGAGGCGTATGCGATGAGTTCGCTGAACGGCCATCCCATGTTCGAGACGAGGTCCTCGCCGATCAACTCGTCGTTGACGTGCACCTCTGCCCGCACGGCGAGGAAGCCGTCGGCGTCGAGGTACGACGCCATCTCGTCGGCCGTCACGATCCAGGGACCGAGTGTCGTGGCGAAGTCCTTGCCCTTCGCGGGTCCGAGGCGCACCTTCATCTCGCGGGACTGCAGGTCGCGCGCAGACCAGTCGTTCATGATCGTGTATCCGAAGATGACGGATGCCGCGGCATCCGTGTCGAGGTTCTCGCCGCCGGCACCGCCGACGACGACGGCCACCTCGAGTTCGAAGTCCAGCCGCGCGGTCTCGGGAACCCGAACCGTCTCGCCAGGACCGCGCACGGTATGCGGGTTCGTGAAGTAGAAAGTCGGCGCCTCGTACCATTCCGGCACGACTTCGCTCTTGCCGTCGACGGAGGCGCTCACGCCCTCGACGTGCTCCTCGAAGGCGACGAAGTCACGGATCGCCGCCGGAGCGAGGGGCGCGAGAAGCATCACCTCGCCCAAGGCCTGCGCGGCTGCGCGGTCACGTCGCGCGAACAGCGCGTGCGCGGCATCCAGTCCCTGCGCGAGAACGTCGGCGACGCGCAGCGAATCGGGGAAAGGGATCACGACGTCGCCGTCGACGAATCCCTCCGCCTGGCCGGTGCGGGTGGACCAGCGCGCGATCCTCATGCCGGCACCTTCGTCGCAAGCAGCGCCTCCGCGTTGCCGGCGAGGATGCCGTCGGTGATCTCCGCGGAGAGGCCGGCGCCGCGGACGAAGTCGACGGGATCGTCGAGCCCCATGTCGAACGGGAAGTCACTGCCGAGCACGACCCGTGATGCGCCGGCGACCTCGACCAGCCGCTGCAGTGCAGACGGATCGTGCACCACGGTGTCGAACCACAGCTTCGACAGATAGGACGACGGCGTATGCGCGCAGCGGCGCGCCTCCGGGCGCACCTGCCAGGCGCGGTCGGACCGACCGATTGCGAACGGCAGGTATCCCCCGCCATGCGCGACGACGATCTTGAGACCAGGATGCCGGTCGAGCACGCCGGCGAAGATGAGGTGCGACAGCGCCACGGCGTTCTCGGTCGGCTGACCGACGGTGTTCGAGAGGTAGAAGCGGTCGAGCCTCTCGTCGAGACTGCAGCCGAACGGGTGCAGGAACACGATGCAGCCGAGCTGGGCGGCGCGCGCCCAGAAGGGCTCGAGACGCTCGTCGGACAGTTCGACGTCCCCTGCGAACGACGAGATCTCGACGCCGGCGAGTCCGCGACCGAGGACCGCGTCGTCGAGACATTCGACGACGCGCTCGGGATGCTGGAGCGGCACGAGGCCGAGACCGACGAGCCTGTCAGGCACCTCTGCGACGTGCTCTGCGACGAGCCGGTTCGCTTCGTTAGCCGCCCAGACCGCGAGCCCCTCCGGCGCCCATGGGTAGAAGTGATTGGGCGAAGCGCTGACCCACTGCACGTCGACGCCCTGCGCGTCCATCGCCGCGATCCGTTCGGACACCTGAGTGAGCTTCGGGATCCGCGCGCCCACCATGGGTCCGGAGATCGCGAGACTCTCGGCGCCGTTGCGCTTCAGCTCGAGGGCCGCGGCCTCCTCCACGAGTTCAGGCATTCGCGCCTCGACACCGGCCTGGAGCGAGGGCAGCAGTACGTGCGCGTGGATGTCGATCGTCATGCCGGCTCCGCCATCTTCTGTGCGACGCCGAAGATCAGCCCGCCGGCGTCGGCATCGCGATCACCGTCGATCTGCCACTGGGCGAGCTGCGACGAGGCGTCGACGACCGTTTTCGCTCGCGGGATCCGGCGGGCGTGGAATTCATCCCAGAGGCCCTGATCGACAACGTCCCGGTTCACGAGCAGTTCGGTCAGCACCACGGCGTCCTCGAGACCCTGCGCCGCGCCCTGCGCGATCGTGGGAGGGCACGAGTGCGCGGCGTCGCCGATGATGACGACCCGGCCGCGGTTCCAAGGTTCCTCGACGAGGTGCCTGGTGAACCAGGTGTAGTTCGCGGGTGCGCCCTGCTCGAGGTCGGCGCGGATCGAGTTCCACGGGCCGCCGTAGGCGCGGGATTCCTCGAGCATGATGCGCGTGGCATCCTCCGGCGACACGTCGAAGCGGTCCTGCGCCTTCTCGACGAGGAACGCGTACATGGTGTCGTCACCGGTGGGCGTGTATCCGGCGATGTAGACCGGACCGCCGTAGTACAGCTCGCTGCTCTCGACCTCGGCCGGCCGCGACACGAAGGTGCGCCAGATGCCCATTCCGTTCGGCTCGGGTTTGGTCTCGATGCCGATGAGATCGCGAACCGCCGAGTTCAGGCCGTCAGCGCCGATCAGCAGATCGTACGCACCGGCGGAATCGTCATCGACGAACACCTCGACCTCGCCGTTCTCGCGGGCGTCGATGCCGGAGACCTTCGCACCGAAGCGGATGTTCACTCCTGCGCGCTGCGCGCTGTCGAACATGATCCGCGCCAGCGCCGGGCGCGGCATACCCATCGCGGCCGGGTAGTCCGGTCCACCCATCTTGACGTCGGGAAGCGCCGCGACGACGGGCGCCTCGGGACCCGGCGCGCGCAGCTTGAGACCCTCGAAGGGGTACCCGGCGGAACGGACATCGTCCCAGATGCCGAGCTGTCCGAACGCGCGCAGGGCATTGCCCTGCAACGAGATGCCGGAGCCGTGCGTGTTGAACTCCGGCTTGGCCTCGAAGACGTCGACCGTGACGCCGGCCTTCGCGAGCTGGATGGCGGCGGCGAGACCGGCGACGCCGCTGCCGGCGATCGCGACCTTCTGCACTGCGGTCATTTCAGAACCTCCCTGTTCTGGTGGTGTGTGGTTGCGGTTTCTAGAGGATGGCGACGGGATTGATCGGCGATCCGACGGCTCCGGTGATCGGCAGTGGCGCGGCCGAGAGCAGGAAGTCCCAGCTGTCGCGCTGCGCGCATGCCTCGGCGAGTTCGTCGAGGTTCCACATCTCGCCGATCGTCAGTCCGATGTTGGGGATCACGACCTGATGCAGCGGCTGGAACGCCGGAACGTCGAACTCGTTCGGACGCACCTCGAATCCCCAGGTGTCCGTCGCGATCGCGGCGATCTCGGTGGAGTGCAGCCACCCCGCTGTCGTCAGCGAGAGTCCGGGCGCAGGTCCTCCTGCGTAGTCGTTCCAGCCGTCGCGGCGGGTTCGGGCGTACTGTCCGGTCCGCACGAGGACGATGTCCCCGCGACCGATCGTGACGCCGTGCGCTGCGGCGGTCGCCTCCAGATCGGCGACCGTGATCGGGTGTCCGTCGTCGAGTTCACAGGTCTCGGGGCGCAGATGCCTGCCGACGTCGAGCAGCACGCCACGCGAGACGATGACGGACGCCGCATGTTCGATGCCCGTGACGAGGTCGCCGTCGCTGGTGACCACGTCGCCGGCACGGCGCCCGTTCCAGGCCATGCCCCTGTCGAAGATGTGGCCCAGACCGTCCCACTGCGTCGAACACTGCAACGGCATCGCGATGACGTCATCCGCTCCGCCGATGCCGTGCGGGAAGCCCTGATTGCCGCGCTCGGCGTCGGTGCCGGTGTCGGTCATCGTGTGCACCGGGTTGGTGCGACGGCGCCATCCCTTCTGCGGTCCGTTGGTGTCGAAGGCCTGCGCGAGCGAGATGACGCGGCCGGAGCGCACGAGGGCGGCCGCTTCGAGGCGCTTGGACTCGTCGATGAAGTTGAGGGTGCCGAGCACGTCGTCGTCCCCCCAGCGACCCCAGTTGCGGAAGGCCTCGGCGCGGGCAGAGACCTCGGAGGCGGGGTCCTGCCGGTCGAGGTCTGCGGGGTTCGCGCTCGGAACGCTCATGAGGCGGCTCCTTCCGCGACGCAGCGCACCACCTGAGTGCCGAGATTGGCGATCGTGCCGGTCATGACGTCGCCGTCGCGGAGGAATCGCTTCCAGTGCTGCCCGTTTCCGGCCGGGCTCCCCGTCAACAGCAGATCGCCGGGGAGGAGACGCTGCGTCTGAGAGGCGGCCGACAGCAGCGCGGGGATGTCGAACAGCAGGTCGCTCGTCGAGGCATCCTGCATCACCTCACCGTTGAGCGCGAGCGTGACGTGCGCGTCCTCCGCGTCGACGAACTGCGCCGGCACGAGGAACGGCCCCGTCGGCAGGAAGCCGGGGGCGTTCTTGGCGCGATACCAGTCGGTGCCGATCTCCTTCATATCCTTGCGGAAGACGAGGTCGCGCGTGGTGATGTCGTTGACGATGGTGTACCCGGCGATGTGGCCCCAGGCGTCAGCGCGCGACACCCGGAAGGCCTCGCGGCCGACGACGATCGCGAGCTCGAGCTCCCAGTCGTGCACCTCGCTGTACGCGGGCAGCTCGAGGGCCGCGTCGTCCCCGACGACGCACGAAGGAAGCCCGATGAAGAAGTAGGGCTCGCCGTTCGCCTTGCGATCGTCCATCATCTTCGCGGCGAAGGCCCGCGCCTCGTCGGGCGTACGCTCGGCGTTCTGGGTGAGACCAGCGGCGACGAGCTCGATGACGTGCTCGCGGTAGTTGGCGCCGGTCTGGAGCACCTGCCGCGGCTCGACGGGAGCGGTGAGCGTCACGTCGTCGAGAGAGAGCCAGGTCTCGTCCGGAACTGCGAGCGCGGCGATGCTATCCCAATCCGGTTTCGCGAGGAACGCGTTCAGGTCGGCGGCTCCGAGGTCAGCCGAGGTCAGCGGCCGCACCCTGTTCCGGGCGGCGAGACCGAGCTGCGCGCCGTCGGCGTCTCTGTAGCGCACCAGAGCGAACGGCGCCTCTGGGGTGGTGGTCGTCATGGGGTGATCCTCTCGCTCATCTTCGCGCGTGTGGTCTCCCGACGCGGCGGATGAAGGAGCATCCGCCGCGTCGGGACATCTGTCAGCCCTGGCCGTGCTTGGCGTACGGGTTGAGCAGGGCGTCCCTGATCTCGTCGGGAACACCCTCCTCCGTCGCGCTCGGACCGTCCGCCGGCGGGAACGACTCCGTCATCGACATCGGCATCGCGCCGTTGCGGTAGAAGTTGTTCGACCCCTGCGACGGCTTCCAGGTGTTCGCCTCCCAATCGGGGACGTAGTTGCGGTAGCCGCCGGTGTTCAACTCGATGCGCAGCGTCGACGGTTCACGGTAGTAGAGGAACGTCTGCTCGCCGATCCCGTGGATGTTCGGGCCGTACTCGATCGGGATGCCGTTCTCCATGAGGGTGTCAGCTGCGATGAGGAGCTCCTCGCGGGTGTCGACCCAGAAGGCGTAGTGGTTGACCCGGCCCGCGCGAGTGGAGCCGTCGAGCACGACGCCGAGGTCGTGCGACTTCTCGTTGGTGGTGAGCACGGAGAAGACCGAGACCGGAGCTTCGTCCAGCACGGTGCGTGCCATGAAGCGGAAACCGAGCACATCGACGTACCACTTGACGAACGCATCGACGTCGCTCGTCGCGACGGTGACGTGATCGAGTTGCCGCGGAGCACCGGCGATCTTGGAACGCTTCTCGGGACGATCGGGGTAGATCGACGCGGTCTCCCCCGACGACTGGTGCCGCGTGACCTCCCAGTGCAGCGTCATCGAGTGGCCGAAAGGACCGGTGAACCGGTAGGCGCGGCCTATCTGCGGCACGTCGGAGAGCCATTCGCCCTCGACCCCGGCGGCCTCGACGCGCTTGGCCGCCTCCTCGAGGGCCTCAGCGCTCGAAGTGCGCCATGCCATCGTCTCGAGCGCGGGTTCGTCGCCCGGGACGACGACCAGCGAATAGGCGTAGTAGTCGCCCCAGCATCGGAGGTACACAGCGCCGTCGACCCGATCGACGACCGTGAGCCCGACCTGCTCCTCATAGAACTTCACGGACGCCTCAACATCGGGCGATGTGATCGCGACATACGAGAGGTGGGAGAGTAGCTTGATCATCCTCGATCTTCCTTTCCGATGGGGCTGTGGGATCTGCCCCACTTCCTACTTTTGTCGGAAATCGACCATCAAGGAACCCGATTCTTCCTATGCGGAGGATCAGCGCTGTTTATCACCGGCGCCCGCCCAAGAGGCCCTCTGCGACGGCGTCGTCGGCGCGGAGCTCAGCAAGATCGGTGACCGGTTGCCCTCCAGCCGACAGGGCATGGAGAGCCCGGCGCAGCGACAACCGCTCGTGCGTCTCGAATGGACGCGGAGTGCGCAGCACGCCCTCCGCCGTCGTCACCTCGACGGTCATCTGCGCATCCGCCTCGTCGATGGCCACCTCGATGCGCGTCGCGGCGACGGCCAGCACCCTGATCCATGGCCCCTCGTCGGCGCCTTCGATCGTGGTCGCCGTGAGCGCGCCAGGTGCACCGTCGTCCGCGCACTGCAGGAGCGCGAGGACGGCCGAGCCGGTGCGGCCTGCTTCCCGCACCTCGCAGGGACCGCCCAGCAGCACGCGGATCCAGCCCGCGGCGTCGCGGACGGCCTCGGATCGGCGCCCTGCCATCGCCGCGACGTCGACGGCCGCGTAGCTCGGCGACGAGGCGTGAGCGGATGCCGTCTCGACGAGATCGGCGCGCAGCATCGGACGATCGACGACGATCGGCCGTCGACCGGCGGCATCGTGCAGTCGGAGGCACTCGTCCGGATCGACGAATCCTGGATTCGCGACGATCACGGCCGCAGCGCCGCCCTCGAATGCGCTTCGCGCGCTCTGCGCCCACCGGCGATCGCCAGGCACCACAGTGATGGAGTCCGCGACATTCGGAACGAGCTTCACGCTCGACGGCAATTCCGCGACCGCGACGCGATACGCGGGAATGCTCGTGCAGACCCCGATCATGCCGTCACCCTCGCGTGGACTGCGGCGGCCACGGCATCCGCGAGCTCGATGGCAAAACCTGCATCCGCGAGGATCTCGTCGTACTCGACGACTTCCTCTCCCTCCAGGATGGATGAGAGAGCCCGCCACTCCGCGACGTAGCCGTCGTCCGCGCTGAGCGGGAACGAGGCGCGGCGGCCGTCCGGTGTCCGCACATGCACCGCGGCACTGCCGTCGTGCACGAACGCGGGTGGGAACTCGATGTCGACGAGGTCGCGCGACGTGGCGATCCCGATGCGCCACAGCGCATCCGCACCGCCCGGTGTCATGACCGCTGTCAGCCTCACGGCGACGTCCCCGGCGATGAATCCCACGACGTAGCCGATCGGGGACACCGGGCGCGCGAAGACGACGCGGTCCAGGCGCTGGGCGAGGTCGCGCACGAGCGGCAGGTCGTGGATGGCGAGACCGAGGGTGAGCTGGCGGAGCACAGCGGCCGCGACGGCGGGGCTGCTCCAGTCGGGCACTCCCCGAGCCTGCCCGGCCGTCGCGGGCATCTCGGTCACCGCATCGTGATATCTGCCGTTCGGCGGAAGGGCGACAGTGATCGAGATCGCACGCACTGGCGCGCCCGCGGCCGCGATGTGGTGCTGTGCCCGCCCCCATGCGGGGTCGAAGAGGTGATTCGTACCGACCACGAGCGCGACTCCGGCATCGCGGCATGCGTCGATGATGCGCGCGGCGTCATCGTGCGATAGGGCGAGCGGCTTCTCGCACAGGATCGCGCGTTTGCCCGCGGCGACGGCGGCGAGGATCTGCGACGCGTGCGCGTCCGGCGGACTGCAGATCGCGACGACCTCCACCCGCGGGTCCGCGAGCAACTCGTCGGTCCCGGTGGAGGCCGTCGCACCGAAGTGCGCGGCGAGGTCCTCGGCGCGGCCGCTGCCCGCATCCGAGATGTGCACGACGGCGAATCGATCGCTCAGCCGGGCGAGGGTCGGCAGGTGCAGTGCAGCGGCTCCTGGCCCCGCACCGATGACCCCGACTCCCGCTGGCATCTTTGCTCCTCGCTTTTGTCAGAAGTATACGTAAGTTACGAGATAGTTGACCATAGATCGGCGATTGCTCATGGGTACTGCTGCCTCTTGTGTAAAAATCAACCATGGCCACCGAATCCACGCTGCGCTTCGGCGCCCAGACTGACGAGGTGACGAGCCTCCTTCGCATCGTGAACATGGTCAGGACCGGCGGAGCCACCACCCGTCCTGAGATCGGCAGGATCACCGGCCTCGGGCGCGGAGTCGTCACTCAGCGCGTCGATCAGGCGTACGAGATGGGTTATCTCGCCGACGGTGACTACGGTCCGTCTTCGGGAGGCCGGGCCCCTCGCCATGTGCGCTTCCGCTCCGAGCGCGGGCGGTTGATCGTCTGCGCACTCGGCGCCCTGCACATCCGCGTGGGGATCGCCGATCTCGAGGGCGAAGTCGTCGATCAGACCCACACGCCATGGGAGATCTCCCGCGGCCCCGAAGAAACGCTCGAGATGGCGATGAAGCTGATCGACGAGCTGATCACGCGCACCCCCGGAGCCCCGATCTGGGCCGTGACCGTCGGGGCCCCCGGGCCCGTGGACTTCGAGACCGGACGCCCCGTGGCGCCGCCGATCATGCCCGGATGGAACGGCTACGACATCCGCTCGGCCTTCGAACAGCGCTACGACGCCCCCACCTGGGTGGACAACGACGTGAACCTCCTGGCGTTCGGCGAACTGGTGCGCCGCGCCGGCGAGGACGCCAACCTCATCTACGTGAAGATCGGCTCCGGAATCGGTGCCGGCCTGCTCTCTCAGGGTCACGTGCACCGCGGAGCGAACGGAGCAGCCGGCGACATCGGGCACGTGCGCGTGCGCGAATCCGATGCGCTCTGCCGCTGCGGGAAGACCGGATGCCTCGAAGCGGTCGCCAGCGGATGGGCACTGGTGAAGCAGGCGGAAGCCGCGATCGCAGAGGGGGTCGGCGGGCAACTGGCCGCGCAGCACGCCGCCGGAGAGACGATCAGCCCGGAGGACATCACTCGCGCGGCGGACTCCGGCGATGCGCTCTCGACCACCCTTCTGCAGCAGTCCGCACGCGTCGTCGGCGAATCGATCGCCGCACTCGTGAACATGTTCAATCCGAGCGTCATCGTGATCGGCGGCGTGGTCGCCGGCACGGGCGAGCTCTACCTCGCCGAGGTACGCCAGCGCGTGTACGAACTCTCGCTCCCGCTGGCCACCCGCGATCTCACGATCGTCAACTCCGTCAACGACGAGGGCGAGCCGCTGCGCGGCGGGGCCGCGCTCGCACGAGAGCAGCTCTTCGAGGTCACGTTCCCCCGCTGGTTCGCGGAGGGCAAGCCGACACTTTCGCGTTTCCACTGAGCTCGACCCTTATTCCATAAACAGACATAAGCATGTATCTTTCTGTCTGAACAGGCGCGAGCCTGACAGACACGAAGGAGTGCCATGCTCGGCGCATTGCGTGACGACGCTCTCGGGTCGACGGACGACGGGTTCGTGCTCCGACTCTCGTTGCCGTGGATCCGTTCGCTGCCGTTGTGGAGCGTCGAGGGACTGCACGTCACGATCGACGGGCGCACGGAGCGCGGCCTGCGGATCCTGCTCGGCCAGCGCGCGATCGCACCGTCGGATCTCGCCGACGAGCCGGGATGGTGGTTCGTCCAGGATCGTCTCTTGCTGCGAGGCGAACAGGCCCTCGCCCCCGGCGACCACGAAGTGGGCGTCGTTTTCGACCTCGTGGTGCCCTACCTCCAGGCGGGTCCGGAGAGCCCGCTCCGACTGCCTTTCCGGTTCGGCAGGACGCTGAGCCTGAACGACTCCTCGGCCGTCCCCACCGTGGCGCTCGACGTCGCCTGACCGGAAGCACGCATCATGCCGAAGCACGCCCCCACCTGGCCCCTCGCCGCGAGCGCCTTCAACTGGACCCCCGATCTGATCCGCGCTGAATCCGGCGCCACCGAGATCGCCGTCGGGATCGTCTCCGACGGCATCGCTCCCATCATCGAAGTCGAGCTCGGTCAACTCTGGCGCTCGTTCCCCGTACCCTCGGACGCCGAGGCCGAGAGCCTCCGGGATGCCCTGGCCGCCGCGGGGGGCCGCGTCTCGATCGTCGGGGCCAGCATCGACGACTGGGCGGCGCCGACGCGGCGGCGCGACGACGACGAGCGGATGTCCTTCCTGCTGCCGCAGCTGCGCGCAGCCCACCGGCTCGGCGCCACCGGCGTCCGTCTGCCGATCGGTCAGTCCGGGGTCGCGCTGCTCGAGCGGCTGCTGCCGGAGCTGCACGACCTCGACCTCGTGCTGTTCGAGGAGGCGCAGGGCCCGCAGACCCCGTCGTCGCCCGCCC
Organism: Microbacterium aerolatum; assembly: GCF_007988825.1. Taxonomy (GTDB): domain Bacteria; phylum Actinomycetota; class Actinomycetes; order Actinomycetales; family Microbacteriaceae; genus Microbacterium; species Microbacterium aerolatum. Next base: position 40,619 of record NZ_BJUW01000013.1, read on the forward strand.
ACCGCGCTCACTACGACACGATCGCGCACTTCGACGACCCGCACCTGCGACTGCTCGTCGACATCAGCATGCTGATGCCCGCGCTCCCCGTCACCTATCTCGACCGGCTCCGTCGAAGCGACCTTCCCGCCTCGTTCGTCGACCGGCTGGAGAGCGACTGGCAGGATCCGGCGACGTCGGATGCCGCCGTCGCGCTGCTGCGCGCAGGAGCGGTGCCGCCCGACGTGCACACCATGTTCATGAACCTGCTCGTGCGCTTCGGTCGCTCCGATGCCGCCGACCTCCGCGACGTGCTCACGTTCGCGGGTGCCGCGCACCTGAAGTTCTGGGACCTCCACGACGCCGATGACCGCGTCTCACGGCCCGTCCGCCACTTCGCGAGCGAGCTGCGCACGGCCGGATTCACCGGCTCGCTCACCAGCGAATGGGGCGGCCATGAATGGCTCGATGACGATGCGGCCGACATGACGCGGCGCCACCTCGACCTGGTCCGGGCCGCGCTCACCGCCTGACGGTCAGCGCGGCCCCCGCAGGGGCGTTCAGCCCTCGTGGTTGTAGTACGGCCAGGGCAGGAAGCGCCGCTCGCCGCGCCGGTCAGGACCGTCGAGGGTGATCTCCCCCGTCGCCGCCCATTCGACGCCGCGCGGGAACATCCTGATGAACTCGATGCGCCGGAAGGTGTCGATGTCGTGACCGATCGTGATGGTGAACGAACGACCGGCGCCGTACTCGTTGATCCAGGCGATCGGCTGATCGCTGTTCATACCGGGGAGGTCGGCGACCCCGCCCTCGGGGATCGCAACCGGGTAGTGCGACATCGGCCACATCGGCGCCCTCTCGTACGACTCGAGATCGTCGAACGTGGTGAGCAGCACCTGCGCGCCGTCGTAGAGCTCGACGCCGGTGAGGATGTCGTCGCCGGTGACCGTCCAGGTCTCGCTGATGCCGTCGGTGATGGCGTGACGGGGCTCTGAGGTGCGCAGCAGCGCTTCGCCCCAGGGCCGCGGCCGCAACCCTGTCGCCACGCTCAGCTTCGCGCCGCGCATGACGTTGTACTCCTCGGGGTAGCCCCAGTCGTCCTCCTGCGCTGCGGAGCCGTGGAACCACACCATGCCCTTGCCGTCGGCATGGACGAAGCGCAGCAGCGCGGCATCGGTCTCAGGCCCGAAGCCGACCGCCTTCTCGTGATAGCCGTCGCGTCCCTCGAAGACGACGATGATGACGTCGTACTTGTCGATGATCTCGGCGCCGAGCCCGCGCGGGTCCTCGACGACGCGGACGCGGAAGCGGCCGGTGTCCTCCAGAAGCGTGGTGAGCCACTGGTTGTGCTGGCGGAAGCTGCGGAACTCGTTGTCGTGCTCGCGGGTCATGTGCCCGGAGAGGATGAGGACGTTCAGAACATCAGACATGGCGATGAGCTCCTTCGCTCCGGTTGGAATACGTTCTCAGGCGGATGCCGTCGCCATCGCACCCACACGCACCCACGCGGAGTCGCGCTCGGCGCTCGCCTCCACAGCGGCGAGGACGCGCTGGACCGCGAGACCCTCGGCGAAGCTCGAGTGGGGCCGGCTGCCGTCGGCGACGGAATTCACGAAGTCGACGACCTGATGCGAGAAGCCGTGCTCGTACCCGAGCATGTGACCGGATGGCCACCATGCCGAGACGTACGGATGGGATGGGTCGGTCACGAGGATCTTCGTGAATCCCTGTCTGTCAACAGGGGCCGTGCGGTCGTAGAACTGCAGGGAGTTGAGATCTTCGAGATCGAAGAGGAGTGATCCTCTGTCTCCGGACACTTCGATCGTGAGGGCGTTCTTGCGTCCGGTGGCGAACCGTGTCGCCTCGAACGACACGAGGGCACCGCCCGCGAGCCGACCGGTGAAGATGGCGAGATCGTCGACGGTGACATCTCCGTAGCCGTCTCCGGCGGTTGCGGAGAGCCCGGATCCGCCGTCCTGCAGGGGCCGCCGCGCGACGATCGTCTCGACGACGCCGGCGACGGCATCCACGGTCTGACCGGTGACGAACTGGGCCATGTCGATGATGTGCGCGCCGATGTCACCGAGCGCGCCGGAACCGGCGTGCTCTTTCTGCAGGCGCCATGCGAGCGGCGCCTGCGGGTCTACGAGCCAGTCCTGGCGGTAGGCGGCACGCACCTGCTGAACCGCGCCGATCTCCCCGGCTGCGATGAGGTCCCGCAGATGCGTGACCGCCGGGACCCGGCGATAGGTGAAGCCGACCATCGAGACGATGCCCCTCGCGGCGGCGCGTTCCGCGGCGGCGAGCATCTCCTCCGCCTCGGCGACGGTGTTCGCGAGCGGCTTCTCGCACAGCACGTGCTTGCCGGCCTCCAGCGCCGCGATCGCGATCTCGGCGTGCGAATCTCCGGGCGTCACGATGTCGACGATGTCGATGTCGTCGCGCGCGATGACCGACCGCCAGTCGGTGGCGTGCTCCGCCCACCCCCACTGCGCCGCGGCATCCGCCACAGCCGCCGGGCTGCGCCCGACGACGACCGCCATCTCGATGTCGCGCGGGAGCGAGAACATCCGAGGTGCTTGACGCCAGCCGACCGAGTGCGCCGCGCCCATGAAGCCGTAGCCGATCATGGCGACACGCAGCGGCGCACGCGCGTTCATGCCAGCACGACCTCTCGCTCGACCGGTACGCGGTTGGTCACGTACCGACCGGGGCCGCCGTCCACTCCGGGCATGATCTGCATGTAGAGCAGCCGCATGGTGAGGACGACCTCGGCGGTGAGACGCTCGCCTGAGACCGGAGGCGTGTCGAGGCGGATGACGACATCCGGCCGGTCGGCCACGAACCACAGCGTCTCGGACTGCTCCGGCAGTTCGTCGATCGTGTACGACCGCCCCTCGAGCTCGAAGCGCAGGTCCTCGCGCGCGATCTCGACGCCGTTCACGGTCGCCGCGACGTCGTCGACGGCCGAGAGCCAGAGGCTGCGATACCAGGGAAGCTGCACCGAGACGGCGATCCCGTCGTCAGTGCGACGGACGTCCTTCTCGGCGAAGAGCGAGTTGTGCGTTGCCATGATGTCTCCTACACCGCCGTTGCGACGACGGTCTCCTCGATCGCACGCCGCATGAGCGCGTGCTGCTTCTGGACGAGGTCGATGGGGTCGGATTCGCCGAGATCGGAGAACGCGTGGCCCTCCCATTCGCTGGAGAGGTACCCCTGGTATCCGCCCTCGACGAACTGCCGGACGATGCGCGGGATGTCCATGGCCGGCTCCTCGCCGTCCGCACCGATGTCGTAGAACTTCGCGTGCACGTGGAAGATCTGCGGCATGATGTCGAGCCATTCCTCCGGCGGGACGAGCCCGTGCATGTTGAACGCCAGTCGCGTGAACGGTCCGAAACGGAGGAAGTCGACCCCCTCACCGGTGAGGTAGTCCTCGAACTTCTGGTTGCGCACGTGCATGGGCGTGGGCTCATGCCAGATCTCGTCCATGACGGGGAAGTGCTTCTCGTCCATGCCCATCTGGCTGAGCGTGCGCAGCAGGGTCGGGGAGAGCGAATGCATCGTCGAGGAGAAGTCGGCCGTGAACCCGAGCCGGTCCGACTGCAGCTCGTCGTACATCTCGCGCATCTGCAGCACCTGGGGGGCGTTCGGCCCCGACGGCGCGTGGATCTCATACCCGAGGCGCTGGTCGTACTTCTCTGCCAGCGGCAGCAGGCTGCGCAGCAGCTCCTTGCCGTGCGAGCGGATGACGACGTTCTTGAAACCGAGCCGGTGCGCGGTCTTCAGCTGGCGCGCGAGGAAGTCATGCTCCTCGTCGGGGGTCATGTCACGGTCCTTGCGGCGCCCCATATCGAGATTGGTGCCGACGGCGCTCGGCTCGAGCTCGTACTTCTCCAGGCTGTCGAACCAGAGCTTGATGAACTCGTCGTCCACGTCCGGATACGTGCGCAGCAGTTGGGCGATGTTGAACTCGACGCCCGGCCCGAGCCCGTGCTCGGCCGCCGCGGCGATGAGGGTCTCGGGAGTGTAGAGACCCGCCGCGAACTCGCTGGTCAGCGAGTAGAGGGTGATGCCGAGCTTGATGCCGGTGCCGGCGATGCCCGGTCCTTGAGCCTGTCTGCGGGTCATGCGCGTGCTCCCTTCAGAGCTGCGTGCGGAAGGTGAGCGGCGAGCGCGGCGCGCGCCTCGGCAGCATCCGTGATCATGCGGCTGCCGGCGTTCTGCGCTGCCGAGCGCTGCACCGCCTGCTCGTCGCGGACGATGTCGAAGGGGCTCTCCCAGTTGTTCCAGTGCCAGCCCTCGTACTCGCTGGAGACCGCACCGGAGTAGCCGTTCTCGACGAGAAGGCCGATGAGGTCGCGAACCGGGACGGAGGGCTCCTCCTTGTTCTCGTCGATACCGAAGAACTTGCCATGCACGTGCTTGACCCATGGCATGATCTCGAGCCAGTCGTCGACGCGCGCGGGACCGAACAGGCCGGTGCCGTTGATGCCGAAGTCGATCCCGAGATCGGGGCGGCCGTTCTGCGCGGCAAGGCCGATGAAGCGTCCGAAGCGCTGTCCGTGCTCCGCCTGATCGCGCGGGGGCCCCTGTTGGTAGAAGTCGTCCCACAGCGACACGACCTGCGCGAGCAGGTCTTCGGACGCACCGCGGCGACGGTAGGACTCGATGAGTGACGGCGCGAAGCCGGAGACCGTGGCGCCCCAGTCCATCGTGAACCCGAGGAACGGCGAGCCGACCTTCTCGTAGCGGTCGCGCAGCGCGAGGATGCGCGGGTGCGAGGCGTACTGATCGGCGTGGACCTCGAGGGCGAGGGTCACGCCGTACTCCTCGGCGATGGGTGCGAGCTGTTCCATCGAGTCGGGCGTGATCGAGATCTGCACTCGAGCGATGGGGAATCCGAGTTTCGCGGCGGCGGCGATCTGCCGGCGCATGTAGGCGATCAGTTCCTCCTGGTCGAGGAGTCGATCACGATGGATGCCTATGTCGGCGTTGACCGCGAGGGAGGTGGTGACGAGCCCGACCTCATCGACCAGGTCGCGGAAGCGTCCGGCGAACGCGTCGTCGATCTCGGGGAATCCGCGGAAGCTCGAGAAGCCGATGATCTCGAGGCCCGGGCCGTACCCCTCGGCCGCGACCTTTCGGATGAGCGCGTCGAGGTCGTACTCGCGCCCGTGGAACGCCCGGGTGAAGCTGTAGAGCGTCACACCCTGGATCGGAGTGCCGAGGGTCATGCCGCTACCGCCTTCATGGTCTTGCGATCGTGCTCTTCGATGTGGAGCACCTCGGAGTCGGAGATGACGATGTACGGGATGAACAGCGTGAGGTCGACGTCGACCGTGTGCTCGGCGTCGACGGCGAGGTCGAGATCTCCCGACAGCACGGCGGAGTCGACCGGGAACCACCACTCCTCGGTGTTCGTCGAGAGTTCCTCGAAGGTGAACTCCTTGCCGTTCATCTGCCAGCGCAGCGAGTCGGCGGGGGCGGCGACGCCGTCCACGGTGAGGCCGGCTCCGGCGATGCACGAGCCGGGAAGTGCGCGGTACCAGGGAATGCGGACCTCGACGGCGGCACGGCCGCCTTCGATCTTCAGCGTTCCCTGTTCGATGATGCGATCCGGGATCACGAGTACCTCCTCGTTCTTTTTTCGTATTTCGACAGTCTAATGTTTCTTTTCGACATAAACAATGCTCAGGTGTCTAACGCCGCGGCGATGGACCGCGCACCGCGAACCGCGAGCGCGACGCCGGTGAGGGTCGGGTTGCATGCGGTGGCGGTCGGGATGACGCCGTTGCCCGCGACGAACAGGCCGGGTGTCGACCACACCTCGCTGTCGGGATCGCACACGCTCGTACCGTCGTCGGCCTGGCCCATCCGGGTGGTGCCCTGGTAGTGCAGTGAGCTGCCGATCGGCATGCGGAACGGGCGGTCATCGAGCGGTTCGCCCACCGCCTTTCCGAGCTCGACGATCTCGCGTTCCGCGCGCTCGAGGATCGCGTGGTCGGTGTCGGTGAGGCGGTAGCGAATGCGGGGTGCCGGCATCCCGTAGCCGTCGGTCTTCGTGTCCGAGAACTCGACACGGTCGTCTGCGCGCAGGTCCTTCGCGCAGAAGAACCCGATTCCGACGATGGATCCGGGGACGACCGGGTCGTCTTCGGCGAGAGGCACGGGCGAGGCATCCAGTTGCATGACCTGACCGTGGAAGGGCGTGTCGTCGGTGAACGGCACCCACGTCACGCCGCTGTACTCGTTGAGACCTGCCCCTTCACGAGCGGTGGTCGACACCTCCGCGGCATCCCGGATGCGGGTCGCGAACACGATCTGCGCCTGGTCGTTGAGGTACCGCCCGAGCGCGGCGGGGCGGATGCCGGATGCCCACAGGAGCTGCGGAGTGCGCAGCGCGTCGGCAGCGACGATCACGAAGCGCGCACGGACGTCGCGGCTCTCCTGCGTGCGCAGGTCGGTGACCCGCACGCCGGAGGCGCGACCGTCCTCGACGAGCACCTGGGTCACGAGCGACTCGTCGTACAGGGTGAATCTCGGGTTGTCGCGCGTGACATCACCGAGCACGACGTCGGAGCCCGACCACATGAGCCGTCCGTCGTCGCGGCGGTGCACCGCCAGCGGCATCCGCTGCACGCGCGACGCCGGAACGCGACCCTCGTCGACGGCTGCGGCGAGCCGTTCTCGGATGATGTCGCCGAAAGGGGTCGCGTCGAAGGCGTCGGTCGTGACGCCGAGCAGCCGCTCGGCCTCATCGAGCAGTTCATCGAGGTCGTCCAGGAACAGGATTCGCTCGCTGCCGCCGGGGCGCGGACACGCCGCCGTCCAGTGCGCCGCCATCCCGCCGACGTTGCTCGACATCGCGGCCACCGGCATGCCGTCTTCACCCGGCTCCTGGAAGCCGTCCTCCAGCAGATAGGTGCCGGGACGGGCACGGCGCTGGCCGGACTTCACCGCACCGGGCGAGTCGACGGTCGCGGCACGAGCACCCGGTCCCTCGGAGGCGCGCTGAGCCGCGGCGCGCTCCTCGGGATCGTCGATGTTCTTGACGTGCGCGCCGGCTGGATCCGAGACCGTCGGACCGACCTCGAACATCGCGATCGTCGTATCCGGTGCACGCTCTGTGAGAATCCGGGCATAGGCGGAGCCCGTCGGTCCGCTGCCGACGATGACCACGTCGACCTGCTGCGGATAGTCGCGGGCGCTCACGCCTCTGCCGCCAGCCGGACGATCCGCTCGACCGAGGCCTCCGAGGCGGTCTGCGGGTAGTACTCGAGTCCGATCGGCCCGTCGTAGCCCGAGCGGCGCAGGATGCCGAGGCGGTCGGCCCAGTCGAGCTCGCCGGTTCCGGGCTCACCGCGGCCGGGAGCATCGGCGAGTTGGACATACTTGATGAGGTCGCCGCCGTTCGCGAGTTCTGCGGCCATGTCCTCCCCCTCCACGGCGGAGTGATAGATGTCGTAGAGCACGCCGAAGTGCGCGGAGTCGACGCCGCGGGCGACGTACACGGCCTCGGCGGTGCGGTCCAGGAGCGAGCCGGGGTGGTCGACGCGGACGTTGACCGGCTCGAGCACCAGCGTGATGCCGGAGCCGTCGATCTGGGCGATCGCCTGCTGGTAGATCTCCACGAGCTTGTCGAGCTGCACCTGCCGCTTCCACCCGCCGAAGCCCGTGCCGCTGCCGACGACGATCCGCGGGCACCCGAGGTCGTGTGCGATCGCGACCCCCTCATCGAGCTTGCGGTAGAACTCGGAGTGGTCCCACGGCGGGATCATGAACTGCGTACGCGGCTCGGACAGCTGGGCTGTGAGCTGCGTGCCGGTCTCCTCGAGCGCGGCCTTCAGCGCCGGGATGTCCTTCGGCGTCGCCGGAGCGTCGACTCCGGTGGGTCCCCACATCTCGACCGCGGTGAATCCGGCGGCAGCCGCCGCACGGACCCGGTCGTGGTAGTCGCCGGCTTCGGCGAAGAGCAACTCGATGTTGGGGGACAGCTGGTACATGGTTCTCTTTCTGGGTCGTTGAAGCGAAGAAGGCTCGCGGGATTCCGTGGCGTCCGCAGGGCGTCAGCCCTTGAGGCCGCCGGCGAACCCCTGGATGAAGCGCTTCTGGGCGAACAGGTAGAAGGCGAGGATCGGGATCATCGAAACGATGACGATCGCGAAGATCTTGTTCCAGGACGAGACGAGCGAACCGATGTAGTAGTACATCGCGACCGGGAGGGTCTGGTTCTCCGAGCCGCCGAGGAAGATGAGCGAGGTGAAGAAGTCGTTCCACACGATGAGCCCTGCGAGGATCGCGACCGTGCCGGTCGCCGGAGACATCAACGGGAGCACGATGCGGAAGAAGATCTGCGTGCGCGAGGCCCCGTCGATCGTGGCCGCCTCTTCGTACTCGGTGCCGAGGCCCCGGAAGAAGCCGGCGTAGAGGAAGATCGACAGCGGCAGCAGCATCCCGGTGTAGAGGATGATCATGCCCCAGATCGAGCCGGTCAGGCCGATGGTGCGCGCACCGATGTACAGCGGCACGGTTCCGAGCTGCGTGGGAAGCACGATGGCGATGAGGAACAGGTAGTATACCGTCCGGCTCCAGCGTCGGGTGCTGCGGGAGATGACGTACCCCGTCAGGGCGCCGAGCAGCACGAGTCCGAGGATGCTTCCCGCGGTGATGAGGATGCTGTTGACCAGACCCATCACGACGTTCGAATTGCCCTGGGCCGTGAGCACCTCGACGAAGTTCGAGAAGTCGACGCTCGTAGGCGGGGCCAAGTTGGACGAGGTGATGACCTCCTGATCCGACTTCAGCGCCGTGGTGACCAGGAAGTAGAACGGGGCGAGGAAGATCAGGGCGAACACCCAGATGAGGACCTCGCGGAGCGCGGTGAGCTTCGTGTAGCGGAACATGTCAGGACTCCTCGGGGCGGCCGTTGGTCACGCGCTGCTGGATGATCGCGAAGACCAGGATGACGACGGTGAGCAGGAGCGCGAGCGCGGCACCGTAGCCGAAGTTCCCGAGCGCGAAGGACTCCTTGTACACCTGGGTGGCGAGCGTCTCCGTGGCCCCCGCGGGACCGCCACCGGTCATCGCCATGATCTGGTCGAAGACGCGCAGTCCGTTGACGAGCCCGAGCGTCGTCGCGATCGCGACGGCGGGGCGGATGGACGGGAACGTGACGTGCCAGAACCGCTGGCGGAGGTTCGCACCGTCGATTGCGGCGGCCTCTTCGATCTCCACTGGAACGGCGGCGAGCCCCGCCATGTAGATGACCATGGCGAAGCCGGTGTTCTGCCAGACGACGACGATCAGGATGGTCCAGATCGCGAAGGTCGGATCTGCGACCCAGGCCTTGGCGAACTCTTCGAGGCCGATGGAGCGCAGGAACGCGTTGATCGGCCCGTTGAAGTCGAAGATGAACTTCCACACGTACGAGACGGCGAGCGGGCTGAGCACGACCGGCATGAAGAACAGCACCCGCAGCGCGTAACGGGTCTTCAGCCCGCGATTGAGGGCGAGGGCGAGGCCGAGACCGACGACGTTGCTGAGGATGACGGAGACGAACGCCAGGAAGAGCGTGTTGCTGAGTGCGCCGACCTGCGTAGGATCGCCGAAGATCTTGGCGAAGTTGGCGAACCCGATCCAGTTGAACGATCCGATTCCGGACCAGTCGGTGAATGCGAAGAAGCCTCCGACGGTGGTCGCGACATAGTGGATCGCGATGACGAGGAGGATGCCCGGAAGCGCCCACCACCAGTGCCCGAACTTCAGCAGCCCCGGGCGGCGCGGCGCCGGATTACGGTGACGGCCCCGGCGATTGCGCTTCGGGACGATCACCAGCTCTGTCTCTGTTTCGGCGTCGATCATCTTGGTGGGCATGAGATCCTCGTGTGCTCGTGCATCGGAAGTGGTGGGGCGATGACTGCCCGGGAAGCGGGGCTCCCCGGGCAGTCGTGCGATCAGTCGCCGTATGCGGCGTCCATGTCCTGGAGGACCTGATCGACCGTCTTCTGTCCTGTCAGCAGACCCTGGACGCCCACCTGGAGCGCCTCGTACACCGAAGGGTTCGGCCAGATGTTGTTCGGCAGCGGCGTGAACGAGCCCTCTGCGAGAAGGTCGACGACCGGGGAGTAGATCGTGTCCTCGAGGTCGAGCTCCTGGTACGACGAGACCGGCAGGAGACCGGACTTCTCGTAGTACAGCGTCTGCGCTTCGGACGACGCGAGCCACTCGACGAACGCGGCCGCGGCGTCCTTGGCCTCCGATGCGGCGTTGATCGAGATCGTGTAGTTGGAACTGGCGATGATGTAGGGATCCCCGCCGTCGGCTGCCGGGAAGGGCTGCACCTTGAAGTCGGCCTCCGGCGGCGCGGCGGCCGCGATCTCGACGGCCGAACCCGATGGGATGAAGCTGCCCACCGAGACACCCTGGGCGAGACCGTTCGTGATGGCGTCGAAGCCTGCGCCCTCTGCACCGGGCTGGAAGCAGCCACCCTCGTGCAGGTCCATGACCGTCTGCAGGGTGTCGGCCCAGCCTTCGCTCTCGGCGAAGGTCGTCTCGCCGTCGGCGCGCTGCTGGTTCCAGTCAGGCGTTTCGGCGTACACGCGGGTCGCGGCGATGCCCTGCGCCGTGAGGCCGGCGTTCGGGCCGGCGGCGCCGGCGAGCGCAAGGAGCGACTTGCCGTCTGCGGCGAGCGCGGTGCACGCGTCGTACATGTCCGCCTCGGTGGTCGGCCACTCGTCGAGGCCGTTCATCGCCGCGGTGCCCATGCTCGTGACGACAGCTGCGATCGTGAAGTCCATCGGCTGGCCGTAGGTCTTGCCGTCGATCTCGAAGATCGTCTCGCTGCCCTCCGGTACGAGGCCCTCGGCGGTGGCGCCCAGTGGCTCGAGGAACCCGGCCTCTGCGAGCGGGATGACACCGCGCGCATCACCGGAACCGGGCGTCGTCTGGATGACGTCCGAGGCGTTGCCGGCCTGCAGCTGCGTGCGGATCGTCTCGCCGTACTTGTCGTTCGGCGTCGGGTTGGTGGTGATCTCGACGTCGGGGTTCGCCTCCATGTAGGCCTTGGCGAGCGACTCGTACGGGCTCTCGAGGTTGTTGGACGTGGCGAACGTGAACGAGAACGACTGCGACTCGCCTCCGTCGCCGGCGTCGTCGGTTCCACCGGCGGAGCAGCCGGCAAGGATGAGGGCTCCCACGGTCGCGACGGCGAGAGTGCCGGTGCGGAGGACGTGAGTGCGGCGGTGCTGTGTCATGTCCAGCCTTTCTGACTTCGTTGTCGGCGACTCGTTCATCGGGCCGCCCGCTGTTCTGCCAGTATCGTCCCGATGTGCCAGAAACACACATAAGCTGTTTCGATATGCGGCATAAGCTGGCGCGAACCGGATGGCGAATGCCCCGCATCCGGCTGAGCGATGGCCCCTGGCGTGCACATAGATTGCATCGATAGACTGACGGCACCCGATCCCCTCTCCCGAAGGGTCACATCGTTGTGACAGATCACGCGCTTCTCTCTCGTCTCGACCTCAACCTCCTGGTCTCACTCGACGCACTGCTCACCGAACGCAGCGTGACGAGGGCCGCGGATCGCCTCCATCTCAGCCAGCCGGCGCTGAGCGCGTCGCTCGCCCGACTGAGGACGCACTTCAACGACCAGATCCTGGCGCGGCGCGGCAACACCTATGAGCTCACGCCTTTCGCACTGCGACTTTCGGAGCACACCTCGACGGCACTTGAGGCCGCGCGCCGCGTGTTCGAGAGCCAGGCGACGTGGGCACCGTCGGACTCGACCCGGGAGTTCTCGATCTACGGCTCCGACTACGGGTTCGCCACGGTCGGCGCCGCAGTCTCGAAGCTCGCGGCAGACCGTGGTCTCGGCATCCGGTTCCGGTTCATGCTTCACAATCCGACCGTCGTCGAGGATGCCGCCACACGCCTGCGCTCCGCGGACGCGCTGATCATCCCGCACGGGTTCCTCACCGATCTCGCGTACGCCGACCTGTGGCGCGACGACTGGGTGGCGATCGTCTCCGACGACCATCCGTCGGTCGGCGAGACGCTGACCATGGAAGAGCTCGGTACGCTCCCCTTCGTGATGACATACCAGTCGCGGTCGGCATTCACGTCGGCGAGCAGGCAGATCCAGCAGCTCGGCATCGAGCCGCGCGTCGAGGCTGTCGTGGAGAGCTTCCTGTCGATGCCGCTGTTCGTGTCCGGAACCGACCGGGTCGGTTTCGTGCAGCGCGCGCTGGCGCCCGTCGTCACGCGCCTCGGCGGCGTGCGGGTCGTCGGGCTGCCGTTCGATGCGACGCCGATCGTCAACGCGGTCTGGTGGCACCCCGTTCATGGCCGGGATCCGGAGCACGCCTGGATGATCGATCTCCTCCGCGAGGCGGGCGAAATCGTCCAGGCAGGCGAGCACGCCTGAGCCACGCCCGACTGCGTTCACATGTGGGCTCACACCGCCTGGAGCGACCTCATCGTCGTGCGGATCAGGTCGTGCTGCCTGCGCACGAGCACGAGCGGGTCGACCTCGCCGAGCTCGGCGAACGCATGCCCCTCCCATTCGCTCGACCAGTACCCGCGGTAGCCGCCCTCGACGAACACTCGCACGAGCTCGGGGTAGTCGATCGCAGGCTCCTGACCGTGCTCGTCGATGTCGTAGAACTTCGCGTGCACGTGCATGATCTGCGGCATGATGTCGGCCCACTCGCGCGGGTCGACGTGGCCGTGCATGTTGAATGCGAGGTGCGCGAAGGACCCGAGTCGACCCGGGTCGAAATCGCGCCCCGTGAGGTAGCCGATGAACTCCTGCTGACGCTCCTGCATCGTGGCATCCGTCGCCCAGATCTGCTGCAGACGGGCGAGCGCCTCGTCGTCGAGACCGGCGCGCTGCACGGCACGCAGAAGCGTCGGCGACATCGCGTGCATGGTCGACGAGAAGTCGGCGACGAATCCGAGCAGTGGCGAGTCGAGGGCGGCATAAGTGTCGCGCACCTTCATGATCGGCTCGGCGTTCGGGCCCATCGGAGCGTGGATCTCATAGGCGAGCTTCAGCTCGAGTTCCTCGGCGATCGGAAGCAGTCGCCGCAGCAGTTCCGGCTTCGCGCTCTGGATGCGCACGAGCGGGAAGCCCAGCTTCTTCGCACCGCGGAACATGAGCTCGCTGAAGGCGAACTCCTCGTCGGGGGTCATGTCGCGGTCGCGTCGGCGTCCCATGTCGAGGTTCGCGCCGAACGAGCTGGCGTCGAAGCCGTGGCGATCGAATGCCGTCCGCCACGTGCGCTCGAATTCGTCGGAGACGACGGGGTACGTCGGCACCATCTGCGACGCGACGATCTCGATGCCGGGACCGATGCCGAGTTCGGACACGCGGTCGAGCAGCCCGTCGAAGTCGTACCAGCCGGCGCGGAACTCCGCGGATGCCGAGTAGAGCGTGAGACCCAGCCGGAACGGGTCGGCATCGGTCGCCGGCGGAGCCGGCGGAACGTCGGAGACCAGCGCCGGAGCGGGCGCGTCGGCATCCGTCACCGTCAGCGAGAGAGAGTCCCGGACGAAGTTGGGTACATACATACCCGGCGCGCCGTCCTTCCCGGGAGCGATCTGCATGTACGGCAAGCGCAACTGCCCGACGAGCGTGATCTCGTACTTCTCACCGAGTTCGACCGGGCGCTCTCCCTTGGCCACCAGCAGCGGATGCTCCTGCAGGAACCAGAGCGTCTCACTCTGGTTCGGCAGCTCCTCGAGGCGGTATTCGCGGTCGCCGAGGACGAAGCGGAGGTCGTCCTGTGGCACGGGCTTGCCGTCGACGGTCAGCTCGAGGCTGGTCACCGATGACAGCCACAGGCTGCGGTACCAGGGGATGGTGAGGCGCAGCGCGAGGCCGTCCGGGTGCGGACGGAGGCTGTCGGCGTGGATGAGTCCGTTGGGCATGATGTCTTTCCGTTCAGAGCTTGTCTGCGACCTGGCGCATGAGCGAGTGCTGGCGGCGAACCTGCTCGATGGACCGCCACGGGATGCGCTCGCCCTCGTACTCGCTGGAGAGGTAGCCGGTGTACCCGGCATCCTTGAGGGCGCGAAGGACCGGCTCCCACGGGATCTGCTGATCTTCGAGCGCGTCGTCGATGTCGTGGAACTTCGCCTGGATGAAGACGACGTGGTCGATGATGTCGAAGACATCGGCTGGGTCGACACCGATGCCGTCGAGGAATGCCGGACGGCGGCCGGGCAACTCGCCCGGGGCCAGGGGGATCGGCCGATCCTGGAAGATCCCGGTGTCGAGCAGCAGCCCGAAGTGCTTCGTGCCGGTGCGCTTGATCAGTTCGATGTAGTCGTCGACGACCTCGTGCTTGATCGGTGTCGGCGAGTGGATCTCGGGGCAGATGATGACATCGAGCTCCTCCGCCAGCGGAAGGCTCGCCTCGACCACGTCGGTCCAGATCGGGTGCGGGATGAGGTCGCCGGAGACGACGCCGATCTTCGGGCGCACGAAGCGGAACCCGAGTCGCTTCGCGAGCCGGAGGTCTCGTTGCAGGGCGGCGGCGCCCTCTTCGACGGTCATGTCACGGCCGTGCTCGCCGCTGGAGTGCAGGCGGGTGTCGATCCAGGAGCCATAGTTGGTCGGTTCGAGACCGTAGACCTCGAGCAGCCGGAACCACTCGTCGACCCACTCCTGCGGCGGGTCCGGGTAGTTCGGCACGTGGCCCTCACCGAGGATCTCGACACCGGTCGCCCCGAGGTCGGCGATCGAATGCAGGGCCGTCTCGAGGTCGGTGTTGGTGCCGTAGTCACCCATGAAGCTGTACAGCGAGACGCCGTAGGTGAACGGGGCGCCCTTCGCTTCGGGCGAGAGCGTCACGTGCTTGGTGACCTGATAGCGGCTGGGCTGGTGCTCCTGCGGAATGTACGACATGCGCAGGCGCAGGTCGATCGAAAGCTCGTGGATGCCGTCGGGCAGACCCCCTGGCAGGGGAACGGTGACGACCGCGGCATCCTCCAGCTGCCAGCGAACGCCGTCGCTCTGCCACAGTTCTTCGAGCGTGTACGTCTTGCCCTGCAGCGTCCACAGCGGGATCTCGGGCGCGACATCGACGTGGCCGGGGATGCTGACGCCGATGCCGTCGATCAACGAAGCGGCCATGCCGCGGTACGACGGCATCCGCACTCGGAACTGGAATCCGGTGATCTCGCCGCCCTCACGGACGTTGCGGAATCCGACGGACTGGATGAGGTCTCTCTCGAGAAGCATCGGCGCTCGCTCTCTGTGTGTGGCGTCTTCGCTTCTTCGAGGCTAACCCCTTACGCGCGTTTTCTACATAAGACTTATCTATTCGCGCATAACGGGATCTTCTGCGTGTGAGATCTTCTCGAGCGACGCTGCGATCTGAGCGACGACGGGGCCAGGGACGCTGAAGAGCGCCGCCGCCAGTGGCGTCTGCAACGTCCAGTCGGTCCTTCTTCGAACGTTGTCCGCCAAGGCAGGGTCATGCTCGTCCAGGACGCTCATGACCGCAGCGTAAGCTGCGGGATCGTCGACGACCGCGGAGACCGGCGACCACAACGTCGATGCGGCAACCGGCACCGGGCGCTCGTCATCCGTCACCCAGGAGTAGCTGCCGGTACCCACCTCCTGGCGCTCGACGCCCGGGATCTCCACGACCGCTCGGGCATGGGCCGGCACGGTCAGCGACCACTCGATCTGGGCCCCACGACGCCGCCACCCGCCTCGGATTCTCCCCGAGACGGTATCGACCTCGGCTTCGATGTCGTCAAGGCCGGCAAGAGCCACCGGTGCGAATCGGATGCCGGCATATCCAGGCTCCTCCGGCGTGATTCCAGCCAAGCGCCGATACATCCAATCGACGACCGCGCCCAGAGCGTAGTGATTGAACGACGTCATCTCTCCGGGGTTGATCGAGCCGTCAGGAAGCATGGAATCCCATCTTTCCCAGATGGTGGTCGCCCCCATCGTCACCGGGTACAGCCACGACGGCGCTCGGGTCTGCAGCAACAGCGCCGAGGCCTCCCGGTCGTACCCGTGGTCGGTGAGGGCATCCAGTACGAGCGGCGTCCCGATGAAGCCGGTGGAGATGTGGAAGGCGTCGCGCTTGACGACGTGCGCGAGCCGGGAAGCCAGTGCGCGACGGACATCGTCGTCGGTGATCAGATCGAACTGCAGAGCCAGCGCATAAGCGGTCGGGGCATCCGAAAGCATCCTTCCGTCGGCGGTGAGGTAGGCGGAGCGGAACGCCTCTCGCACCTGTGCTGCCTGTGCGCTCGCGCGCTGAGCACCGCCGGAATGTCCACCGCGTTCTGCAGCGACGGCGAGCAGATCGAGCGATCGGCACAGGTAGGAGGTTGCGACGATGCCCGGCGCGACCTTCGAAGCGCCCGCCATGTCCGGCGGAGCCGACGGATCCAACCAATCGCCGAACTGCAGCGTCGTCTCCCACAATCCCACCCCGCCGGCGGCTTCGATCTCTTTATCGACCCACGCCCGCATGGATGCGATGGAGTCGACGAGGACACCCTCATCGGCGTATCGCTCTTCGAGAACACTGGGCACGATCGTGGCTGCGTCACCCCACCCTGCCGCGGGCCACGCGAAGCCGAACACGTTCGGCACAATCGTGGGAACCACACCACCGCTGCTGTCCTGATCCAGACGAAGGTCGGTGAGCCAGTTCGCCAGGAATGCATTGCAGTCGAAGAGCGTGGATGCTGTCGGCGCGAAGATCTGGGCGTCTCCGGTCCAGCCGAGGCGCTCGTCACGCTGAGGGCAATCGGTGGGAAGCGCGAGAAAGTTGCCACGCATACTCCAGACGACATTCTCGTGCAGACGCTGCAGCAGCGGATGCGATGTCGTCAGCCACCCCGTGCGGCGCATGTCACTGTGCAACACCACGGCGCGGATCGCCGCGGGATCGAGGATGCCCGGCCAACCGGACACCTCTGCATATCGAAACCCGTGGAAGGTGCCAGAGGGTTCGAAGACGTCACGTTCACTTCCCGACAGGATGAAAGTGTCCGTCGCCGCGGCGCGGCGCAGCGGTCGCGTCGCGATCTCGCCGTCCTCGAGCACTTCGGCGTGGCGAATCACGACCTCAGTACCCGCCGGCCCGGACACTGAGAACCGCAGCCGGCCGACGATGTTCTGACCGAAATCCAGCACCGTCCGACCGGACGGCGTCGTGATCACCTCGAGCACCTCACGTTCGGCGATGCGCCGGACCGGCTCGCTGAATCGAGCGACAGGCACCGGCTGCTGGGCGCCGACGACGGCAGCGGGCCATCGAGGCGCTGTCGTCAGCCACCAGTCCTCGGCGCGCCGCAGGTCGATCTTCTCGCCGTCGTAGATTCCAGAAGTGATGAATGCGCCGGCGCCGGATGCTTCCCACTCGCCATCCGAGCTGATGACCTCTTCCGTGCCGTCGGCGTAGCGGAGGTGCAGTTGGGCTGCCACCGACGGCTGATCGCCGTAGACGCGCTCGGCCTCGTCTGCGAACCCGTAGCTTTCCGTATACCAGCCGCCGAACACCTCGAATCCGAGCGTGTGATCACCGGCTGATAGGAGAGCAGTGACATCGACCGTCTCATGCAACACGCGGTGCGGATAAGAGGTCCACCCCGGAGACAGCACGGCGTCGTCGACGACGCGCCCGTCGACGCGAAACGTCGCGACTCCCAGAGCCGACCAATACATCGTTGCGCAGACGAGTTCACCGGAGATGTGAATGCGGTGTCGAGCGATGAACGGCTGCGCCGCGGCATCCGGTTCCGCAAGCGCCACGAATGCCGCTCGCCACTCGTCGACGTCGAGGGCGCCGAACCGGATCACGCACGGCCCGCTCTCCAACCAGTTACCTTCGCCATCGCGCACCCGCACACGAACGGTGACCTCCTGCCTCGGCAACAGGTCATCGAATGGCCAGGCGACGAGCACGTGGTCAGCGCCATCGAGCACGGCGCTGCGGCTGTCATCGAGGAGCACTTCCGCGGCGGTCTGCACCCACCCGGGCTCGGAGGTCTCGACGACCCAGCTCAGTCGGGGCCGGGCCGTGGCCACCCAGGGCGAATCTTCGCGGTACTCCGCACGGAGCTTCACGGTCGTCGTCATGATCGGGTCGTCGCGCTTTCGTCTGCTGCCGCGCTCACAGCCACATGCCACCCCGCGGGGAACAGGGGGGCAAGCGTGTCGTTGAGCGCGTCAGGAGCGCTCCGCGCGACCGCGGCCATCGAACGAGGCAGTTCGAACGGCAGTTGCCCCTCGGCAGTCGTAGCCCCGCACAGCACCTGAAGTACAGCCGCATCTGACGCTCCGAAGTCGGCGACGATGGCGGCGACCTCGTCCACGAACGGCGTCAAGATCGCCGGCCGGTTCATCTCAACGACGAGAATCACAGGAACCCGTCGCGCCAACCCCACGATGCGCTCGATGAGCGCGTCAGGGAACTCTAGGCTTCCCTGCTGCATCCCTGCTTCGAGGAAGTAGTGGTCTCGGTGCTCCCACGGCGCGCGGACTCTCACGATCGCCACATCCGCGAGATCGGCGTCTACAGCGGCCCATCCATCCGGGAGCACCTCGGCGGATGTGTTCACGAGGTGCACCTTCTGTCGTCCTGCCAGCGGCAGAACGGGCGCAGCCTCCGAGCCGTTGTAAAGCACCGTGAGCGCTCGCGACTGTGCACTGGCGGCCAACTCAGCATCGCCTGATCGAGGCAGGGCGGCGTGCGCGACAGCATCGCTCGGCGCGTCGTCAAGCAGGCCGAGTCCCACCATCAGCTGCACGATGCGCGCCGCCGACACAGCGACGCGCTCAGCGTCCAGCAGGCCCGCGCTCATCGTGCTGCGGATGAGAGCAGAGTCCCTCTCGCCCCCGAGCTGATCGACTCCCGCTTCGAAGATCCGCGCGACGCGCGCGGACTCGGACAGATGCTCGACCCCCCATGCGCGTGCGGGGAACGGTTTGCCCGCGATCTCGATGTCGGTGACGAGGCCGAAATCGCTGAGCACCACACCGTCGTAACCGAGGCGCTCCCGAAGCAGACCCGTGATGATCTGCCGATTGAACGCGAACCCGACCGGTTCGACGGGCTCGCCGTCAAGCTCCAGCCCCACCGGCATGCCGTAGTAAGGCATGATCGCCGCGGTTCCCGCCGCGATCGCCGTGCGAAACGGCTCGAGGTGGTCCTGGAACCGGCCACCCGGGTAGACCTGCTCTCGACCGTAGGGAAAATGGGGGTCTTCGCCGTCGAGCTGAGGTCCGCCGCCGGGAAAGTGCTTCACGGTTGCAGCGACGCTCTGCGGTCCGAGCTCGGGCCCCTGGAGTCCGTCGAGAAAGGCCTCCAGCATGTGGCTCGTCGTCTTGGGATCGGCGTGGAAACTCTGCGCTTGCCGGGCCCAACGCGGCTCGGTGGCGAGATCAACCTGCGGGTGCAGGGCCATCCGTATCCCCATCGCCAGATAGTCCTGCCTGACGATGTCTGCATACCGGCGGACGAGCTCGACGTCGCCGATCGCACCCAGCCCAAGATTCTCCGGCCACTGAGACACCCCGGACGCCCGATGGGAAGCCCCGTCGTTCTGCATGAACGAGTGGCGTGGATCTGTGGAGAACACCGCAGGGAGCTTCGAACCCGTGGAGCGAGCGATCTCCTGCAATCCGGCGAGAATCTCGGCGGTGGCTTTCGGGTCGGGAATCGAACCGAGGCAGAAGAAGCGGATGCCGTGGTCTTCGATCAGCTCTCGCATGCTGGGTCCTCCGAACCCCGAGGACCCATCGGGATCGTGGTTGAGCGCCACGATCGGATGCAACAGCAGCCCGATCTGCTGATCCAGGGAGAGCGCGTCGACGATCTCCCGTGCCCGGTTCACGCTGTGGGTCGTGTCGATCGTGGTCATGCCTTCTCTTCCTGGGTATCTTGCGGTGCGCGCTGGGTGTCTTGCGGTACGCGCGAATCGAGATACGCGGCACGCCGTGCTTTCTGTAGCGCCGGGTCCGCCACGGGAGCCGCCAGCAGCAGCTTTCTCGTGTAGGCGCTCTTCGGCGCAGACGTCACCTCTGCGGCGGTTCCGCTTTCGACGATGCGCCCCTGCCTCATCACTGCGATGCGATGGCTCATGACTCGCACGACCGAGAGGTCGTGGGAGATGAAGAGGTACGCGACACCTGTGCGCCGCTGCACTTCAAGAAAGAGGTCAAGCACCCGTGATTGCGTGGTGAGGTCGAGCGCGGAAACCGGCTCATCGCAGATGATCAGGCGAGGCTCCAGCACGAGAGCCCGTGCGATCGCGATCCGCTGCCGCTGTCCGCCAGAGAAGTCACGTGGGAGGCGGTCGACGGCATCGGGGGGCAGGTTCACGAGCGAGAGCGCTTCCGTGATCCGTCGATCCGCTTCGCGCCGTCCGACTTTACGCACCCGCAACGGTTCGGCCAGGGTCTCCCCAATAGTCAACGAGGGGCTCAACGACGAGTAGGGATCCTGGAAGACGACCTGGATGTCGCTCGCCAGCCGGCGTCGTTCTCGGGTGTGTGCGTGAGCGATCTCTTCTCCGGCGAAAGTGATGCTGCCGGAGCTGACGGGCGCGAGGCCGAGCACCGCACGACCCAGAGTGGACTTTCCTGAACCGGACTCACCGACCAGCCCCAGCGATTCACCCTCGCGGATGTCGAGAGAGACGTCACGAAGAGCAGTGAATGGCGGCTTGCGCCAACTGCGCCGCGCATAGGTCACGGAGAGATCGGTGATTGTGAGCAGTCTCATCGGCCGGCCTCCGCTCGAGGTGCCCACGGCTCGCGGGTGGGTGCCCCGTCCAAGAGGGCAGCGAACAGGCTCCGCGTATACGAGTGCTGTGGATCCGCAAAGACATCGGTGACCGTTCCTGTCTCCACGACGGCGCCAGCACGCATGACCGAGACACGATCGGCCAGATCGGCAACGACTCCGAAGTTGTGCGTCACCAGCAGTACCGCGAGTCCGAGTTCCTGCTGCAGCTCGCGAAGCAACTGCAGAACCTCAGCCTGGACGGTCACGTCAAGTGCCGTCGTCGGCTCATCCGCGATGACGAGCGCAGGCTTGCAGGAAATCGCTCCCGCAATGAGAATCCGCTGCGCCATGCCGCCGGAGATCTCGTGCGGATACGAGGCCATCACTCGCTCTGGGTCGTCGATGCCAACGCGGATGAGCAGTTCCTGCGACCGATCACGCGCCTCGGCCTTCGCCATGCCCATCACTGCGCGCATCGGCTCGATCAGCTGATGCCCGATCGTATAAGAGGGGTCCAGATTGCTGAGCGGCTCCTGCGGTACGTAGCCGATGTGCCTTCCGAGGAGCCGATCGACCTGTGAGCTGCCCGTGCTCGCACGCTGCTGACCGTCGAACGTCACGGTTCCACCGACGATCCGACCACCCGCAGGCAGCAGACCGAGGGTAGCCCATGCTGTCTGCGTCTTGCCGGATCCGGATTCACCGATGAGTGCGTGCACCTCCCCCGCTGCAACCGAAAGTGAAACGCCGTCCACGACCGTGGACCACGCTGCTCCCTTGGGATAGGCCACTGCCAGGTCGGTGATCTGCAGAAGCGGTGCGGGCGTCGTGTTGCCGTTGGCATGCACCATCGGTGCATCAGCGCGCGGATGCGGCGCCGACCACTCCGAACGAGAGCGGTTGCGGTCGCCGCCACTGAACTCCATCTCGTCACGCAGTGCAGTGCCGAGAAGAGTGAGCGCGATACATGTGAGGCCGATGGCGAGAGCCGGCCAGATCATCAGTGCCGGCGCGCGGAAGATGTTGTAGAAGCCCTCGCTGAGCATTCCTCCCCATGACGGCAATGAAGTGTCTCCCAGCCCGAGGAAGTCGATGATTGCCTGGACACCGACTCCGACGCTGAAGATCCCGGCGACAAGCAGAATCGCCGGGGCGCGCACTGCGGTCAGCACGTGCCGCCCGATCACCCGCACATTACCGAGGCCGGCGACCTTGGCTGCGTCGATGTAGAGCTCCTCTCTCACCGCGCGGACGGCGCCGGAGACGACACGATAGAACGACGGAGAGATCAGAACCCCGAATATCGCCATCACGAGCCAGATGGATGGGCCGACCACAGCTCGGACTGCCAGCAGAACCACCAACGCCGGCAACGCCATGACGAGACCGGCCAGCCAAGCAGCTGCGTTGTCGAACCACCCGCCGTAGTAGCCGGCAATGAGGCCGGTAGGGATGCCTATTACTGCCGCGACGATGACCGTGACGAGCGCCCCAGCCAAGCTGATCGACGATGCGACGACCAGACGGGACAGCACGTCCCGCCCGGCGCTGTCACCCCCGAGCAGGTGTTCGGCGCTCGGCGTGGAGAGAACGTTGCCGATGTCGGCAGCGTTCGGGTCGAATGGGACGATGAATGGCCCGACGACGGCGACCAGCGCGAGTGCCGCGAGGTAGGTGAGACAGATGACCCCGAGAGTGTTCCCGATCAGTCGACGAAAGAGATTCTTGCGCCTGGTCGGTGGTCCCTGCGGAACCGGCGTGGTATAGACATCTGTTGTCGTCATGACAGCCGCACTTTGGGGTTGAGCCATCCCTGCAACAGGTCGATGGCGAGATTGACGAGGACGACGAGGACAGCGGTGACGATGATGACGCCCATTACGACCGGGATGTCCCCCTGCGAGGTCGCCGCGATCGCGGCCTGCCCGAGTCCGGGGAGAGAGAAGACCTGCTCGACCACTACCGCACCGCCGAATACGACGATGAACTGAAGTCCGAGTACACCGAGCGCGGGGCCCGCGGCGTTGCGCAGCACGTGGCCGTAGACGACGCGACGCTTACCGAGGCCCCGCGAGCGAAGCGTGCGCACGTAGTCCATGCGCAGAACGTCGATCATCCCTCCCCGAACCTGCTGAACGACCGCGGCGGTCGCACCTATCGCCAACGCGATGATCGGCAAAGTGATCGTCGAGAGCCATCCGCTCACCGAAGAAGTGACGGGAACGTAGCCCGTCGCGGGGAACCATCGCAGCACGAGACCGAAGACCGTTGCGAGAGCGAGAGCGAATAGGAAGCCGGGGACCGCTGCGCCTACGACTGAAGCAACCTGGACCGTGTGATCCACCCATCCGCGTCGCCCCGCGGCAAGCGCTCCGAGGACGATCGAGAGGATCGCCGACAACAGGATCGCACCGACGGTGATGGAGAGGGTGACCGGCACGCGCGCTGCGAGAGTCTGTGCGACCGTTTCACCGGTGAACCAAGAACGACCGAGATCGCCGGTGACAGCGCTGCTGACCCAGTCGGTGAACTGCGCGAGCAGGGGACGGTCCAGCCCCAGCTCCGAGGCCTTGCGCGCCACGATCTCAGCAGATGCCGTCTGTCCGACGATGTTGCGCGCGGTGCTCTCGGCGCTGAGATACAGCAGGAAGAACGCCAGGACACACAGCGTCAGAACGGTGACCACACCGGCTGCGACACGACGAAGAATGAAAGTGATCATGATGAGAACGGAGGGGCGGCACCGAATGCCGCCCCTCCTGATTCCTACTCGGCGGGCTCGATGTTCCAGAGATAAGGAGCGATGTTGTCGGACTGCATCACGACGGTGGTCGCATCGTCACTGAAGAATGCACTCTGCAGGCGATAGCTCGGTGCAAACCATGCCTGCTCCACGATCCACTCGTTGATCTTCTGTGCGATCGGCTCGACCTCATCCTGAGACGCAACCTGCAGCTCGGCCGCAAGCGCGGTCAGTTCTGAGTTCTCGGTGTGAAGCGGATTCCATGTCGCGTGCGGCAGCATCGAGAACTGCAGCGTCTGCCACGCAGTCGGGTCTGACTGCAGCTGGAACGGGAACGCCGCCCACGTGCCACCGAGCATCTTCGGGAAGAGATCCTCGCCCGTCTGCTCCCACTGGACGTCGATCCCCGCCGCGGTGAGCTGCTCGCCATAGATCGCGAACTCGGACTCGGGCACGAAGTTGTTGCGCGGCATGACAAGGGTGAAACCGTCGGGATAGCCGGCTTCCGCGAGAAGCGCCTTGGCCTTCTCGGGATCGTACTCGTAGCGCTCGTCGAGCTCCTCCGAGTAGGCATCACTGTTCACCGAGAAGACCTGAGTGGTCGGAACCGCGTATCCGGCCGCCAGTGCTTTCACGAGGGACTCGCGGTCGAGCGCGTGGTTGATCGCCTGGCGTACCCTCACGTCGCCGAGCGCCGGGTTCACCGTTCCGTCGCGGTCGACGAGGAGGAATCCGGCCCAGTTCAGTTCGACGAGGTTCACCGTGTATCCGGCGGCTTCGGCATCCGGAATCTGAGTAGGAGTGTTCGATGCGGATACGTCGATCTGACCGCCCTTGAGCGCATTCACCAGTGCTGTAGCGTCACCGTAAACCGTGACCTCGATCTCGTCATAGTGCACAGACTCCGTGTCCCAGTAGTCATCTTTCTTCTCGAAGACGTACTTGGAACCGACCACGGTCTCATCGGCGCGGAGCTCATAGGGCCCGGTTCCCACCGGTCTGGTCTGCGCGTCGTCAGACTCCCACATCGATGGGCTCCCCTGAAGTCCCGCATTCTGTGACAGGTAACCCAGGAACGCCGGGTCAGGAGCAGAAAGCGTGATGAGCAGGGTGTGCTCGTCCACAGCTTCGGCCGAGGCCAACGCCTGGAGGAACGACGCATTGTCGCTCGTACCGTCACGGAACCTGGTGAGGTTGCCCGCGGCGACCTCCGCCGTGAACGCTTCGCCGTCCGAGAACTCGACGCCTTCCCTGAGAGTGAGCGTGAGCTGGGTGAGAGAGTCGTCCCACTCCCACTCGGTCGCGAGGCCAGGGATCAGGGCACCGTCTGGGTCAGCGCGTAGAAGAGTGTCGTATACCGGCTGCAGATAGGCGACGTCGCCGGCCCAGCGTGCCTCCCAAGGCGCGAAAGACGCCAGTGCGTCGGCAGCCCCATAGCGAAGCGTCGACGGCTCCTCCGACGCGGGGCTTCCTCCGCCCGCGCACGCCGACAGGGTGAGGAGGCCGACCACTCCCATACTGACGGCCCAGAGTTTCTTGCTGCGGTGCATCTTTGCACGTCCTTTCGCTGCTGCGGGTGACCTTGGTGGTCAAGTTCCGCCAACGTAACACGAAAACCGGAGACACATCCGGTTTTATTCCTGAAGCTGCACATCAGTCGCGGTTATGCGTGCTAGCTTCTACTCCCATGCCGATCACACCGTCGCGCCGTCGGGGCGAATACGCGAAGACAGCTGACCGACGCCGGCAGATCGTCGATGCGGCGGCCGCCGTGTTCAGCCGATCAGGATTCATGCAGGCGTCGCTCAGCGAGATCGCTGAACGCGCCGACATCAGCGTGGCTGGGCTGAACCACCACTTCTCCACGAAGACACAGTTGCTCGAAGCCGTTTTCGATCACAAGCAACGCGAGACCGAAGCCCGATTCACCAGCACGGACCCCATGGCGCTTTTGAGGGCCGCCCTTGATCTGGCCGAACAGGGACAATCTGACCCGCAGGGCACTCGATTCTTCGCCGTCATGTCGACTGAGGCGACATCACCGGATCACCCCGCACACGAATACTTCCGCCGCCGGTACGAAACCACCCTTGACCTGGTGCGGGCATCCTTCGTCACGCTGCGAGAACAGGGCCGTCTGCGGCCAGGTGTCGACCCCGCAGATGCGGCGCGAGCGTATATCGGGCTTTCGGACGGCTTACAGATTCAAGCCCTTTACCAGCCCGAAGCCTTTTCTCAAGCCGACGTGATGCGTCGCATAATCAGCGAGATGCTCACTGAGCCGCTGTGAACCTACGAACGCGAAGGCTCCAGGACTTCGCGTTCCAGCCTTGCGAACGACTCCTCCATGCCGTCAGCCATGCCGGTGGCGAGGATCATGTCGCGGGTGTCCTTGTCGGGGTACTCGATGAGCACCGTGACGAGCGTGGCGCCGTCCTCTTCATACAGATTGAGGTCGTTGAGGGTCTCGGTCGGCATCCCCTGCATCCGCTCGGTGGTCACCGCACGGCACGGCGCGTCGATGAGCAGCACCTCGCCCTCGAAGCCGAACGGCTCCCCCTCGGTGTCGCCGACCGGAGCCCACGAGTTCCGGTAGCTCTCGCCGACCGTGGTCGTGGCGATGCACTCGGTCATCTCCCAGCCGTCCGGCCCGAGCATCCACTGCCGAATGAGATCGGGCTCATGGTGGGCGCGCCAGACGAGCTCGCGCGGTCCGCTCACGAGACGCGTGATCCGCACGTGCGTGTCATCGAGCAGTTCGACGCGCGTGCCCTTGCCCTCGGCGTATTCGCGGAGGTCCTGCAGCACGGCATCCAGCTGCGACATCGCCATCTTGGTGCCCTCGATCATGCCCATCTCGACGACCTGCTCGAGCGCCTCGACGGAGACGAAGTGACTGGTCGCCACCATGCGGGTGCCGTCGGCGGCCGATTCGAACGTGAACTCCATGCGCATCGCCGGCAAGTCCGCGTTCGGGTTGCCCTGCTCGTCGGCGAATCCGTCGAGGACGGCGAAGCGGCGCGGTTCCTCGATAGTAAGGAACTCCCAGTACCCGGACGACTTCTCGCCGCGCGGTCCGTTCATCGTGTAGTTCGCGCGGCCGCCGACCGTGTGATCCCAGGCGGTGAAGGTGGCCGGCCACCCGGGAGGGCCCCAGAACCGCTCGAGCTGCCGCGGGTCGCTGTACGCGCTCCATACGCGCTCGACCGGAGCGGCGAAGTCGGCTGTGACGGTCATCGTCAGGTTCTCGGTGTCAGTGGAGACATCGGTGACAGGCATTTCAAACTCCCTTGTTCTCGTCGTCAGTCGTTCGCTGAGCTCGTCGAAGCGGCGAGCAGGTCATCGAGGCGGGAGATGCGAGCCCGCCAGAGCTCTTCGTAACGGGCCAGCAGCGCCCGTGCGCGCGCGATCATCTCGGGATCGGCGCGGACGAGCCGGCGATCGTCTTGCCGGCGTCGGCGGTCTTCTCGATCTGATAGACGCGCTGCTTGCTGATCCCGAGCACGCGGCCGACGTCGGGGGCACTGAGCTGCCCGCGGAGTTCGCGCACCACGGAGCGGCGACGCTCGGCAGCTCGGGCCTGCGCGACTCGCGCTTCCTGTTCGTCGCGCTCGGCGGCCGCCCACTCGTTGAGGGCGTGCTCTGGGCCCTTCACAGTGACGTTGACTGCGACTGTCTCGGGGGAGACGTTGAGCCACATCGCGGCGACGCCCTGAGCCTCGTAGTCGACCTCAGCAAGGTTGCGCGCCTGGCCGCCAGTGCCGAGTTCGGGAATCTCGAACACCCACCAGGTGCCCTCGCGCTCGACGGTAACCTCGAACGTTCGTGCGCTCATCGCGCTCTCCTTCCTCATCGCCACTCGCGCGGCAACTCGACTCCTGCATTCTGGATCTGGCGCAGCACCCCGGGGGAGACCTCGCGGTGTCCGGTCGGGATCGACGCCTTGACAGATTCATCGGGCATTCCCCAAAGCTCGTGGCTTCCCTGGCCGTCCCGGAGGTAGACCCAGCCGAGCCCTTTCAGGTACTTGAGGACGTCCCGCGTCTTCTGTGCTTTCATAACTCTAATCTAGCCCCCCCTTGCCGTCAATGTCAAGGGGGGACTTGCCTTTCAGTTCTCGGGGGTGTACTCGTCGCCGCAGAGGCTGCACACGATGGGGCCAGCGTCTAGCACCGCGAGGGACGCCCTGATCTTACGGCCGCAGCCACACGCGGCCGCAGCGCCGTTGTTGTTGCTCTTGCGGCCGCCCTCTGCTCCGTGAAGCTCTGCGCGGCGGTGTGCGGTGATCGCAGCGTCAAGGTTGCTGATCGTGGCGGCGTAGTGAGCTGCTGCGCCCGCGGGGAGCGCCGTAACGCTCCATCCGATCTTCGCGTCATGCTCGATCACGAGCCCGAAGCTCTCGGCAATCGCCTTGAACTTCTGATTGTGGTAGCGGCCCTGACGGCTCGTGTCCTGGACGCCGCGCGCCTGTGCGGCCGCGTGCGCTGCCTCGTGAAGCAGAGTTCCCATCACGTCTGCGCCGCCTCGGGCGAGCCCTTCGCCGCCCACGAAAAGCTCGTGCACGGCATCTTCTCCACGTACCCACCTGTCGGCGGCGAGGTGGCCGAGCCTAAGCCCCTTGGCGCTGCTCCCGCTGCCGATGGTCACGACGACCTCGGGCACGTCGTCGTGTGTGGTCTGAATGGCCGTCCAGGCGGCCTCGATCGCTGCAACGAGGGGAGCGGTGACCGTTGCCCCGTTCATCGCGTTACCCCCTCGGGGAAGCAGTGCTCATAGGCGCTGCGTCGGCGTCGTCGGGGTCGCTCCCGGCGAACTCGTCGCCGCAGCTGCAACGAGTCCAGAACATGCCGCCCCTGTAGCTCTGGGACACGTCACGGACTGGCGGAGAGTCAATACTGAGGGGTGCAGTATTGGTCGGTTGCGCGGAGCGTCGACCTCTCGCAGCCGACTAATTCACTCCGATGACCACCCCAGTCGCAGCCCGAGGTCAAATGACGTGATGGCCTCAGTCATCTGCCGAAGAGGTTTCCCCAGCCAGGGATGTCAATGTTGGAGAGTTGTTCCCCGAAGCCACTGATGTTCTCGCCCAAGCCCGCTGTGGCTCCGGCAGCGAGGTCGCTCGCCCCGCCAGCTAGATCACTCGCCCCGCCGGCAAAGTCGGTGGCTGTGGCGGTGACGTCCTCCAGTCCCGTGGCAAGCGCGGAAAGGTCGATCGCGCCGGCAAGAGCATCGAAATCGACGCCCGCGGTGAGCGCTTCGGCAAGAAGAGGCGCGGCAATGGTACTTCCGATCGCGCCGGCAGCGACGACAACCAAGAGCCCACCGGCAGCACCGGCGGCGGCCACGCCGGCCCTCTGCCCGGTGGTGGCGTTACCGGTTCGAGGGGTACGAGCGAGGATCCCAGCCAGAGCACCAGGCCGAGCTGCCTCGGCGCGGGTGGCGGTGCGGGCAAGATCAGCCGGTTGGGATGTGCGGGGCTGTTCTGCGAGGGGGAGTTCGGTCCGCAGTCGCGCCTGGATTTGGTTGCGTTCTGCAGGAGTGAGTCGGCTGAACGCATCGGCGTGGATCCGCTCCAACTGGGCAGGCTCGGCGGTATGTAGGAGGTATTCGTAGCGGGCCACTGCGGCACGCTCGGACGCGTGATCGTTTGCCGGGGGTGAGGTCAGCCCGACGGTCTTCGAGGGTGCAGTGCCGGCGGGTGCGCCGGCAGGTGGGCTGAGCGGATGCCCGGGTCCCGCTGGCGGGACGGGTGTCGCCGGCGCGCTGCCCGGGGCAGGCGGGGTGGGCGCGGCGCCGGTGATCGCGCCCACCGCACCACGCAGTGTGCTTTTCCAGTCGCGCGGTTCGCTGCCAGGGGTCTGCGCAGGCGCGGGGGTCTTGTTGAGTGCCCGTTGGGCCAGGCCGGTGAGGCGGTCAAACATGGTCATGAGCGTCTTCCTTCTGGGTAGGTGCTGGGGTTCGGTGGAACGTGAGTGCGCCTCTTCCGGGCGAGTGGACGTCCCTCCTGCTTCGCGAACGTTGGTCGATCACGTGGCAGGTCAGGCGAGCGGGAGCCATGCCACGGACATCACTCCCCACGCCTGTGCCCGACCTGCGGAGGGTGGGAGGCGGAGGGAAGAACGTGTGGCTGAGTAGGATTCGACGCGCACCGGCTCGGGGGTCAGCTCAACCCTCGCGGCGGCGGCATCCGCGAGCACCGCGGTGAGAATCTCGCGGTGCCGTCGAGTGCGAGAATGCAGCAAGACCGCCGGGTCGAGGCTGAACCCTGCCCGCTCCGGCTGCACGTGTACTCCCACATGTGCGGTGCGCTCTGCGATGAGCCGAACCGCGGTGAACAGTCCGTTCCACCGGACTCTTTGGCGCGGCAGGGCGATGTGCACGCACAGATCACCGTCCCCGACGAACGAGCGGAGATCGTTGGGCCATACGGGCGCTTCGAGGATGACGCGGTCGATCGGGGTGGTGAGCTGACCGTAATGCAGCAAGCACAGATCGTGTTCTTTCGTGATCACGATCAGCTTCGATCCGGGCAGGCATCGTCGTGTAGCTGCACACGCGCGCCCCAGTCATCAATCGGATGCAACACACCGGTGGCCGCAGCAGTCCGGTCGATCACCGTCCGGGCGTCCCAGGACGGACCTCCCTCGACGATGAGGCACTGCCCCGCCGCGACGACAACGTCCGTCACGGATTGATCCGTGACCTCACGCACGGTGACCGGATTGTCTCCCGCGTTGCGCAGACTCCCGCACCCCGGCAGAGGTCCGCCGCAGCGGTCACCGACACCGACAGTCCACGCGACTGCGAGAATCCCGGTCACAGCGAGCAGCGGCAACACAACTACCGCCACCGTCGAACCTCGGTGACCCCTCCTCACCGGCTGGGAATCGGGGGCCAGGGCCGCCGAGGGGTCACGGTCAGTCATCGGAACTCACCTTCCGTTCTGCGGGCACTCTGCCGCGGCGGCGGAAGACCGGCTCCGCGGCGGCGAGCTCCTCGTCGCTGGCGAGG
The DNA here is from genome assembly GCF_007988825.1 of Microbacterium aerolatum. GTDB lineage: Bacteria > Actinomycetota > Actinomycetes > Actinomycetales > Microbacteriaceae > Microbacterium > Microbacterium aerolatum. The sequence goes on from NZ_BJUW01000013.1 coordinate 71,117, forward strand.
CGGAACGCCCCGGCGGCTTCGGTTTGCACCTCACGTCGTCCTTGGCCTCGGGTGGCACGGAGGCTGGCGACGATCGAGACGGTGATGATGGTGGCCACCACGGCGAGGCTGATGGTGGTCGGGATGTAGAGGACGTCCAGGAGGAGCATCTTGATGCCCACCCAGATCAGGACGAACGCGAGCCCGACCTTGAGGTAGATGAACCGGTGGATGAGGTCGGCGAGGAGGAAGTACATCGCACGCAGCCCCAGGATGGCGAACGCGTTGGCGGTGAACACCAGGAACGGTTCGGAGGTGACGGCGAAGATCGCGGGGATGGAGTCGACGGCGAAGATGATGTCGGTGATCTCCACCAGGACCAGCACCGCCAAGAGCGGCGTCGCCACCACGATTCCGGCTTTGCGGATCAGGAACTTCTGCCCGTGGTAGGCGTCGGTCATCGGCACGAACCGGCGGAAGGCCTTGAGGATCTTGGACTTCTCGGGGTGAATGTGGTCGTTGCGGGAGCGGAACATCCGCCATCCGGTGTAGATCAGGAACGCGGCAAACACGTACAGGATCCAGGCGAAGTTCTCGATCAGTGCGGCGCCGGCGGCGATGAAGATCCCGCGGAAGATCAGGGCGCCCAGGACGCCGAGGAAGAGCACCCGGTGCTGGTACTCGCGGGGGACGGCGAATGCGGCGAAGATGATCGCCCAGACGAACACGTTGTCCACGGCGAGGGATTTCTCGATCAGGTAGCCGGCGAAGTACTGCTGCCCGAATTCCGCCCCCCACAGCGACCACACGAGCACACCGAAACTCACGCCCAGCACGACCCACACGATCGACCACGCGGCGGCTTCCCGCACACCGATCACATGGGCTTTGCGGTGTGCGACCAGATCGACGGCGAGCATCACCAGGATCACGCCCAGGACGGCGAACCACGCCCACAACGGCACTGACATATCAAAGACCTCCACGAATACTCGTGAAGGTCTCATCGGCCTGACGGCCCTGCGCACCGGATCCCGAGGCGGGAACGTATTGACGATGCGGAGCGAGGATTACTCCCCTTCTTGCCCCATCAAACAGGAGAAGTATGCTTCACGTCAAGTCGGCTCGCGAGAAGTTCCCGGAACCACGGTCAAAAGATGGGCGAGCCTGGGGGCGCTTTCGCGGTGTTCTGGCAGGACTATACTGTCTTCGGGCTGCTCGTCGAGCTGCACGGCGAAGTGGTGGTGGCGGGTGAAGGGTTCGGGGTTCGACGTCGATGCCGGGTTGCGGCGATACCCGTGGGTGTCGAGGGCCATGAACGCGGAGGCCGTTTACGGCACCGTTCTGACCGCTGGGCTGATCTCCGCGTTCTCTCTCTACAACCCGGGACTGCCGGTCCTGATCGCGCGCACCATCGGCACCGTCCTGGTGTTCTGGGGTGCACACGTCTACGCCGAGATCGTCGGCAACCGCGCAATGAGCTGGCGAGAAGCGGTCCGCGAGGGCCTGCAACGCTCCGCCGGACTCCTGTGGGCACTCATCGTCCCGGTCGCCTGCCTGACCGCGGCCGCGCTCCTCGGACTATCGATGGATGCCGCCGTAGACATCTCCTTGTGGGGAGGCGTCGTCACCCTCGCCATATTGGGATGGTGGGCGGCCCGGCAACGCAACGACCCCGCCCTGGTGAAGGTGGTCACCGCCGCCGCGACGGCAGGCATGGGACTCGCGCTGATCGCTCTCAAAGCACTCGTGCACTGACCGCGCCCCGGCATCCGCTGAGCCGAGCGGTAACGCGCGTGTCTTAGTGGATGTCCAGTAACGCGCGGATGAGGTCGCCCACGGTATGCGCGGCGTTCGCAGGATGCCGCAACGGACGGTCCTGGTACAACACGTAGTGGTTGCGCCGACCGCGCTTCTCCCGCTCCAGGTATCCGGCGTCCTCGAGATCGTTGAGGATCGTGAGCGCCGAACGCGTGGAGATCCCGACCTCCGCGGCGATATCGCGCACAGTGGCGTCATGGTTAGCCGCGATCGCGAGCAACACGTGCGCGTGATGGGTCAAGAACGTCCACTCCGCCATAGCTCCCATCCTCCCAGGGCTGCGCCTACCGGCATGCCATCCAGGATCTGCGGCGGCTGAGATCAGGCCGCGGTGGGTGCGTGCTCGGCTGCGTCAGATGCCGAAAAGATGGCCAGGAGTTCACCGATGTGATGGTCCCTGTCCAGCGGGTGCCGCAACGGCCGGTCCGGGTTCAGCCGGTAGGTGTTGCGCCGTCCGACCCGCTCCCGGGTCAGGTACCCCTCCTGCTCGAGCTCATCACCGCAGCCCGGGAACTGTTCACCACCTGCAGCGGCGTGATGTTCGTCACCGACACCTACGTCAGCCGACCTGACTACTTCCAATGACACCCACCCCGAACCCCTACCGCGGTGCTGTCATCGCGTTTGCCACCATGCACGGCAAAGAACAACTCGCCCGCGGACCGTTCCGCACAATCCTTGGCGCCGCGGTTCTCGCCCCGGCAGGAATCGACACCGACCAGTTCGGATCCTTCGCCGGCGACATCCCTCGTACCCTCACCCCACAACAGGCCGCACGCAGCAAAGCACTCCTCGGACTCCGCGCCGCCAGCTTCCCCGTGCCCCCGGGCCGGCACATCCTCACCAGCGCACAAGCCCTCTCCAACGCCACCCGCCTCGGCTTCCCCACCAAGGCGTCATCGTGCAAGCCCACCACGACCTGTTCAGGAAACACGGCGAGGACATGCATACTTGGAAGTCCAAGGGGAGTACTCCGCCACAGTCGGCTCGTCATTACGGATGCACGCCGCATCCCGGGCCACCGGTCCTCGATCACGAGGATGGAGAAGACCTTGGCACTGATCCGCTCACGCCACGGTTAGGACCCCGCTGTGAACATCCCCCCGCTCGTCTGGATCATCACGATCGCAGTCACGATCGCGTTCTTCGTCTACGAGTTCTACGCGCACGTGCGCAAGCCCCACGAGCCGACCATAGGCGAATCCGCCCGCTGGTCGGCCTTCTACATCGGTCTCGCGCTGCTGTTCGGCGTCGGCATCGGAATGGTGTCAGGCTGGACGTACGGCGGTGAGTACTTCGCCGGGTATCTGACCGAGAAGGCGCTGTCGATCGACAACCTCTTCGTCTTCCTCATCGTGATGACAAGCTTTGCCGTGCCGAAGATCTATCAGCAGAAGGTGCTGATGATCGGCATCGTGATCGCACTGATCCTCCGCGGCATCTTCATCGCCGTCGGCGCGACGCTCATCGAGAACTTTTCGTGGGTGTTCTACGGATTCGGCGCACTGCTGCTCTTCCTCGCCTACCGGCAGGCTTTCACACACGGCGACTCCAACCCCGCCGACGGCAGGTTCATGCGCTTCGTGCGCCGCCATATGCGCGTGACAGACGAGTACCACGGCGACCGCCTCACGATCGTGCAGCAGGGGCGCCGCTGGGCCACGCCGATGCTGCTCACCATCATCGCGATCGGCTTCGTCGACCTCATCTTCGCGGTCGACTCGATCCCGGCGATCTACGGGCTGACCGAAGAGGCGTACATCGTCTTCACCGCCAACGCGTTCGCGCTCATGGGCTTACGCCAGCTGTTCTTCTTGATCGGCGGCCTGCTGGAGCGGCTGGTCTACCTCGCGCAGGGGCTCGCTGTCATCCTGGCCTTCATCGGCGTGAAGCTGCTCATCCACGCCCTGCACAAGAACGAGTTGCCGTTCATCAACGGCGGCGAGCCGATCACGGTGATCCCCGAGATCCCGATCTGGCTCTCGCTACTCTTCATCGCCGGGACGATCGCGGTGGCGACCATCGCCAGCCTCATCAAGACCCGCGGCGACCGCCGCCCAGCCGAGCAGGTCTCAGCCGATGACACATAGAAGGAACTCTCGTGAGCATCCTGCACCGCGCTGATCCCTCCCCCGACCCCGACAGACCCGGCGCCCGGCCGATTCGGCGGGCGTACGCTGACGAAGGGCTTGACGTTCGATGAACGGCGACCTCATCCTGAACATCGCGCTGGTCATCGCCTTCGTGCTCATCGGCGGCGTCTTCGCACGCACCGAGATGGCGCTGGTCACCCTCCGCGAGAGCCAGGTCAACGCGATCGCCGCGCGCGGCCGGCGTGGTGAGCGCGCCGCCGCGCTGGCACGCAACCCCAACACGTTCCTGTCGGCGGTGCAGATCGGTGTGACCGTCGCTGGACTACAGCGGGCAGGTAGAACGGCTGTGGTCGCAGCCGCTGGCAATCGCCTTCGGGCACGGTTCGCGGTTGTCGGGGGATTCACACGTCCCCGACCTCCTGGCCCAGTTCACAGACGGAAGCCGTGGGCTTCTCGATGTACGCGGCGCCGGTGGCTCCGGCCACTAACACCTTCATGCTGACCGTTCGGCGTTTCGCTCTGGCACCCGCTGGCGCACCGCCCGTTGCCGCAACCCCCGGGCAGGCAATTCGGCTTCCGCGCTCGTTTCCGATGGCGGCGACGGACTCGACTCCCGTGCGCATGAGCCATGCGTCGTTCGCTAGATCCGCTCGGCAAGTTTGATGACGGCACTAGCGAACCTTCGGGGATGTGCAAAGTGGACATCGTGGGAGCTGCGCACGTGAACAGTTTCGTTGTCGGAAAGAATTGAACCGATGCGCTCGCAGTCCTCCTCGCTGAGTGCTGCAAGCAGGTTCCCCCGCTTGTCATATCGGGTCGTCGCCTTGATGAAGGTCGTCGGGCACTCGATATCGCGCAACGTCTGGGATTGATCGAATCGGTCGAACCATGAGAAGTCAGAGAAGGCCTTCGAGAATCGGACGTCGTAGGGATGGCTGACCGACTCCCAGATGCGGTTGATGGAGATGCCCGCCCATCGAATGAGGGGAAGGCGCCCAGGGTCAGCGTGGCGCTGTGAGACAACTTCCCTGGTGAAATAGCCCCAGAGCGCCTCCCCGAACATCCGTTTCCAGTAGCTGCGCGGCATGTAGAAGCACACCCAGTCCGGTTCAGCGTCCTGCGCGAGGAAATCATCCACGAAGTTGAACGAGTCGATGTATGCGTAGGTTCGCGCCGCGCGGTGCGGTTCGGTGCTGAAGAAGGGGGCGTCCTCGATGACGAGACCGCTCACCGCGTCCGCGTGCAGTGCGGCGAGTCTGGCGACGATGAGACCGCCCGAAGAGTGGCCAGATGCCACAAACCTCATCTCGTTGAAGAGGATCCTGCCGAGGTCGGCAAGATCGTTGGCCATCGTGTTCACGTTGTAGTCCTCGGGATTCCACGAGGACTTACCATGCCCATGGCAGTCCACTGCTATGACGTGATAGGTCGATGCCAACTTTGGCAGGACAGGCCCGTAGTCCTCCCATGTCATCCCCTGCCCATGGACCAGAAGCAGCGGGATGCCTCCGACTGGACCCTCTGCGTAGTTGATGCGCAGCCCAGGGCGTAGTTCGATCTGCTTCTCAACGAACCCGATGTCCCTGGCCTTGTCGACCGGACCCCAGAAGTAATTCTTCGTTCTGACGGTGGCCACGAGCACTCGGATGGCCTGCGAAACGATGATTCCTACTGCCGCGATACCCACGTTGAGGATGACGATCTGAAGTGTTGTCATGGTACGAGACATACTAGTACGTTCCAACGCACTAATATGTCTCGTGTACACTGAGGGGAAGTTTTGAGTGGTTGGAGGACGGGGATGACTTCTCGGACCGAGGGCAAGCATGCGTGGACAGCCCGCATTGGGGATAAGGGACAGCTGGTTATCCCGAAAGAGGCTCGCGAGATCTTTGACATCAAGCCCGGAGACACGGTCCTGCTGCTGGGCGATACCGCGCGCGGTCTCGCGATCGTGAGCAATGAGGAACTTCTGAACTTTGCCGGGGCGGTGTTCGCTGCGCAACTTGACACGCAAACTGTGGACCCGGAATGACGCGAACGACTGAACCGCACGACCTGGGATTCCGGGGCGCGATTCGCGTCGGCCATGTTCGAGCGGATCGAGTGATCTAGAACCACTCCGGTCCTCGGAGCCAGACGCGATGACCTCCCGAAACCAGTCGCCTGTGCCAGCAATTGCCGGAACCCGCCTCGTCACTTGAGATCGTCAAGGTCGCGACAGGAGCGTCATGGGGATGGGATGTCGCGACTGCTCCAGGCTTCGACCAAAACACGCCCGATCGGGCGGCAGCGGCTACCGCGCGCTCGGGCGGAGGCTGCAATGACTTTCGTCCTCCGTGACCTGAGAACCTCCACCAAGCCCCGGACGCTTCGACGCGATCGCCGCGGCGTCGCGTCGGCATATGTGGGCTTTCCTGACTGTGGACAGGCCTGCGTCGTCCGTCCTCAACCGCGGCAGCCGGTGGCGCACGTGCCACGCCGCCGCAGCCAATAGGCGTACGTCGCCGCGCCTAGGGCCACCGACCACAGCGGCCACATCATCGGTGGCAGGATCGCGCCCCACGTGTCGGCGCCAAAGGAGCCCATGCCGTCCTGCATGGCATTGCCGACGACGGTCATGCCAGCCGGCAGCACGACGACCGCCACGAGAGTCGCCGGAATCACCGCCAGGCGTACGGGCACCTGGCGACCGGCGAGCCCGAACGTCCAACGCGGGAACGAGTCGCCCCAGCGCTGGACGAGTCCGAGAGTCAGGGCCGCGCCCACCAGGGCGAAGCAGCCGAGCCCGATGTCGGGGGCGAGGGCCTCCGCGCGCACCGACTCGAGGTTCTCCCGGCTGTAGCCGAGAGGGATCCCGAGTGCCCAGGCGATCCGGGTGATCCCATAGAAGGCGGGGATCGCCGCGGCGAGCAGCGTCGCGACGCGGCCCCAGCGCGCCGCGGCGGCCGGCGTCGTCCACCCCGGATCGATGCCATCGCGCCTACGCCCGCAGCGCTCGCACGCCGCGGTCGAGCGCCGGACGTACCGGACCACGGACACGGCAAGCAGCACGGCCCCCGCGAGCACGGCGGTCTGGATCAAGAAAGCGGGCTCGACGTAGAAGTCCAGCTTCCCGCGCGCCGTGGCGCTGAACGGGACCATGAGCAGCATCACGGGAAGGTAGCCGAGCCCCGTGAGCACGGTGGCGTCCGTCAGCGGCACCGCGCCCGCCAAGACGACCGCGGCGGCGACTGCCGTCAGCGCCCGCGCGGTCCGCGTCGTGGTCCAACCCCAGCGAGCCCAGGCCGCCGTAACGGCGCCGAGCACCGCGAGCACCGCGATACCGACCGCAGCCGCGGCATCCGGCACGCCACCCAGGAGGCCGCTCTCGATCGCGGTCGGGGCCGTATGCCCGCCCCGCACGACGTCGACAACAGCGAGCACCGCACCGACCGCCCACCAGACGACGGCGAAAGTGTCGAGCCGCCGCAACATCGGCGACCGCGCCCCCGGTGAGTGCGGCCGGTGCGGAGTGTCGATCTCATGAGTTGCCATGACTCGAGACTCGTACGCTCGTGGCGCCCATGGATCACCCGCGCGGGTAGGTTCGCTCCCCCGTGCGGGTGATCCGGCGAGCCGCTCATGCGCGGCGCATGGGGACGAAGCCGGATCGTAGGCGCGGACGACGGCCTGGGCTCGGTCACGGACGCCGAGCCTGGCGAGCACGTTGCCGACGTACGTGCAGCCGTCGTCAACGCCCACGTGCAACTCGCCCCCCCGTTCAACGTCCCAACCGCCATCAGGAGCAGCACCTCACGGGTCGCAACGCACATCCAGCCCGGAAAGTGTCACGATAACGACGCCCCGTCGCACCCCTGCGACCCCCCGGGCGTGACATCTAGTGTCATCTCACCGCGTTCCCGACATTTCTGTCGAGTGGCGACGATCGTCGCGAGCAGTTTGAGAGCGTCATCGCTCGATGATCCGGGTTCTGCCCGGTAGACGATCAGCTGCTGACCGGTCGCACCGCGCACGTCAAAGGCATTGAACTCGAGCGTGAGGTGTCCGACATCCGGATGGATGAACGCCTTGGCCTCATGGCTCTTCCCGCGCGCGTCGTTCTTCGTCCAGAGCTCAGCGAAACGCCGACTGCTGGACTGCAGCTCCTCCACCAATGCCAGAGTCGCGCTGTCATGTGCGTCGTAGCCCAACGCCAGCCGGATGTTGGCCACGCTCGCATGCGCGGATCGGTCCCAGTCTTCGAAGAACGCTGCGCCAGCGGGATCCGCGAACACCATTCGAGCCAGGTTCTGACGGTTCTCGAACGCGGAGTAAAGCGCGCGTGCCAGCGGATTCAGCGCGAGAATGTCGAGCCGCCGATTGAGGACGAATGCAGGAGTGTCGGGCCACGCGTCCATCAGCCGAAGCAACGACGGGTCCACGCTCTCGACGACGGGTGACGGTGCGGGAGCCGGCGCGATCCCCGCCAACCGGTACAGGTGCTCGCGGGCGTCCGGGGCCAGGTCGAGCGTCCGACTGAGCGCGTTGAGAACGGAGGCGGACGGGTTCTGCTCACGCCCCTGCTCCAGCCTCGCGTAGTAGTCGGCGCTGACGCCGGCCAACATGGACACTTCCTCGCGCCGGAGCCCGGCCACGCGCCGTACGCCACTCCACCGGATGCCGGCGTCGTCGGGACTGATCGAGGCACGGCGTGCAGCGAGGAACTCTCCGAGGTCATTTCGTGCCATGAATACAGCCTGCCTGTCCGGGGTCCTGCGAAACAGGGTGCACCGCACCTCCCCATCGGTGAACGGTACTACCCGCAACCCGGGTGCGAGCCGCCGGGGTGAACCGCGCTCTGCCTGCCGGCCGGCAACCTCCGCAGGCTTGAGGTCAGGATCTCCACCACGGAGATCGAGGAGGAAGCATGAACAACGCATTCACACCCGAGTTGCTGGAACGCATCATCGACAATCAAGCCGAGTACGCGCAGCCGCTGCTGTTCGTCGGCGCGCGCGTCCACCTGTTCGACTCCCTGGTCGACGAGATGAAGGATGCCGACATCCTCCTCGGCGAGGAATTCATCGTCGGGACAGGACCCGGGATCGTGACCGCGGCGGGTGACGACAACGCTCTGGTGATCGACTGCACGGGCATGGTCATCGTGCCGATGGTGGTCGACGCTCGCGCCGCGCTCGGCCTCAACCCCGACCGCTCCTCGGACGTCGGAACCCTCTGGCCGGGCAACACGGGGACCTTCGCAGTCGTCGACGCTGAACTGGCCGAGGACGCCGCCAGCGCTGTCGCCCGCGTGCTCGCGCACCCTGAGTCGATCGCTGCGATCATCATCGACGGCAAGGTCGCGCTCTGGAACGGCGAGCGCACGGTGAACGCTCCGGCACGGCTCGACCGGAGTCACGTGAGCGAGGTTTCTCCGTCCACGAGCCGCTATGTGGGGATGTGGATCGACCAGACCGATTTCCTCTACCAGGAGCTCACCGCAGATGGCCGCTACGACGAGACCCGCGGGGGCCGCCCGCACGCCTTCCAGGGGTCGTTCTGGATCGACGGCGATCGCATTGATTACCTTGACGATCTCGGTTTCTGGGCTTTCGGCGAGTTCATCGGCGGAGTCCTCCACCACGGGCCGTACATCCTCAACCGCCGCTGACCTCGAAGGAAGCCACACCATGCCTGAGACAACCACCCATCCCTACGTCGGAATGTGGCAAACGTCCGACGGACACGTCCGACACGAGCTTCTGCCGAACGGCCGATACGTGGAAGCGCGCGGAACGCGCGAGCGCGCGTACACCGGCAGATACGTCGTGACCGATGACCACATCGACTACGTGGATGACACCGGATTCACCGCGGACGGCGACTTCATCGACGGCATCCTGCACCACGCGGGGATGATCCTGCGTCGCACGTCCTAGCGGCGCCGCGCATCGGCCGTGGATCGAGTTGCTCGGTCCACGGCCGAACGCGGTCACTCCACCCCGTTCTCGACAGCGCTCGTCGATCCGGTGCCAGACTGTCCGCATGTGGATCGGCTGGATCGAGTTCGACCTGCTCCTGGGCGAAGTGCACTCGCTCAAGGAGAAGCGCAGCGTGATCCGCCCGCTCATCGCCGACCTGAGCCGCCGAACCGAGGTGACGGTGGCCGAGGTCGGCGCGCACGATCTGCATCGGCGCGCGCTGATCGGCGTCTCTGTGGTCGCGGCGGATGCCGCCCGCGCCCGCGACGTGCTCGATCACGCCGAGCGGATGCTGGCGCAGGAGCATCCCGAGATCACGCTGCTCTCAGCGCATCGCGGCCTGCACTCCAGCGAGGACTGACCGTCTCAGCGCCGTCCAACGCCGCCGAAGACGGCATGCGCCAGCGGCACGACGGATGCCGCGAGCAGCACGATCCCGAGTGCAGGCACGGGCGCAATCAACAGTGCTCCGCCGACGACGAGACCGGCGAACAGCACTGCGGAGATCACGCGGACGCCGATGCGGACCAGCGAGTCCAGCCGCCGTTCGAGCCGTGAGGTGTCGAAGGTGAGCGTGCCGTCTTCGATCTCGGTGATGACCGCGTCGATGCGGCCGGGCAGGCGCGCGGTGACCGCCGCGGTCTGCCACGCCTGCTCGGCGAACGCCTTCACCGTGTTACCGCTCTCGTCGCGCAGCAGCTGGGCGGCATAGGGCTCGACGGCATCCCACACGTTGAACGCCGGGTTCAGCCCGCTGCACATGCCGGACGTCAGCGCGACGGCACGGAACAGCAGCAGCATCCCCTCGGGCAGCTGGAACGGCAGCGCCCGCACCGTATCGCCGAACTCGTGGGCGAAATCGCGGAACTCGCGCGGGTCGACCCTGCTGAGCTCGGCGAACCCCATGCCGCCGAAGCGTGCGAACAGGGCGGTCAGCGCCTTCTCGAACTCCTTGGTGTCGCCGGAGGGCAGCAGCACGCCGACCTCCTGCGCGGCATCCACCAGCTTGCGTCCGTCTCGCGCCGCGACGGCGATCACGACCGCGCGCAGTCCGCTGCGCAGTCCCTCGGGGACCGCGCCCATCATGCCGAAGTCGACGAACGTCAGCCGCCAGCCGTCGCCGCCTGGCGTCACGAAGATGTTGCCCGGGTGCGGGTCGGCGTGGAAGAAGCTGTGCGTGAAGACCTGCGCGAACATGACCTCGGCGAAGGTGTCGGCGACCTTGGCGGGGTCGATGCCGGCGGCGCGCAGCGCGGCCGTGTCGTTGATCTTGATGGCGGTGACGTCTTCGAGGGTGAGCACGCGGCGCGTGGTCCGTTCCCAGACGACCTCGGGGGTCGAGACGCGCGGATCGCCCGCGAAGTTCTCGCCGAAGCGCTCGGCGTTCGCGGCTTCGTGCAGGTAGTCGATCTCCTCCATGCAGGTGTGCGCGAACTCCTCGACCAGCGCGGGCGCGTCGACCCGGTCGGACACGATCCGCACGCGCCGCAACCACCCGGCGACCTTGCGGAGCGCCGCCAGGTCGACCGCGACGACCCCGTCGATGCCGGGACGCTGCACCTTCACGACGACGTCCTCGAGCCCGGTGTCGGCCGCGTCGAGTTCGGAGAGTCGCGCCCTGTGCACCTGGCCGAGGGATGCCGCGGCGAGTGCGGTCTCGTCGACCCAGGCGAACGCGCGGTCGAGCGAGACGCCCAGCTCCGCCTCTGCGAGCGCTTTGATGTCGGCGAACGGCACCGCGGGAACTTCGTCCTGGAGACCCGCGAGCTCATTCGTGATCTCGGGCGGCAGCACGTCGAGGCGTGACGACATGAACTGCCCGACCTTGATCATCAGTCCGCCGAGCTCGACCGCGAGCACGTGGAAGCGTTCGGCGATCCGCCGCATCCGGTCGGTGCGCGTGCGCTCGGCGACGGCGGCGAGCCCGATGCGCGGCAGGAACAGCTCGAACCACCACACCTGCACGAGCTGCAGCGATGCGAACCGCAGGATGCGGCGGTAGCGAGCGCGATGGGCCGGGCGGTGGCTCATCCTTCGGCGAGGATCGCGTACAGCCGGCGGCGTGCCTCGTCGAGCACCTCGACGGCGCGGTCGGCCTGCTCGGTGCTGCCTGTGCGGGCGACCTGCGCTGCGGCGCCGGCGAGATCCATGCCCGCCTTCGCGAGGGCGACGTGGCGGCCGCCGTCACGGGTGCCGGTGCTCTCCCAGGGTGCGGGGGAATCCGCCTCTTCGGCCGCTGCGCGGCCCGCTTCGGTGAGCGAATAGGTCTTGCGACCATTCTGCTCTTCGGCGTCGACGAGCCCCTCGTCGGAGAGCAGCTGCAGGGTCGGGTAGACGGATCCGGCGCTCGGCTTCCAGCTGCCGCCGGATCGCTCCTCGATCTCGCGGATGATCTGATAACCGTGCATCGGCCCCTCGGCGAGGAGCGAGAGCACGGCGGCACGCACGTCGCCGCGTGCCATTCGTGATGAGCCGCTGGGGCGCGGTTCGAAGGCCTTGCGGAGCTGGTCCATGGCATCGAAGAGAGCGGATGCCGGGCCACCGTTGCCGCCCGAGCCGCCGAAGAGGCCGGGTCCGAAGCCTCCGGATCCTCCGGAGCCGAATCCTCCGAAGCCGCCGAAGGGCGAGCCCGATCCGGAGCCGCTGTCGTGAGATGAGCCGTTCATGGTGACCTCCTCGATCCCGGTGCGCGAAGCGCGGTGCGGGATGGTTTAGCGAACTGGGTTGCTCAACGATATATCGCTATAGGTCGTTCGGGAAGAGTCAGTTTCGTACGCCTCGGATTTGGTACGCGCCCCTCACGCCACGAGATCGAACCGCGCTCGCCCGCCGAGCCGCGGCGTCTGCGCCGGATCGACGTACGGCGGCGGGATGAACCACACCTTCGAGCAGGCGCCGACTCCGTCGATCTTGATATCCCACCCGTTGTCGTGGATGCGATGGTGACAGCTCTCGCACAGGAGCACTCCGTTGACCAGGTCTGTCGGTCCGCGTTGCCTCTTCCACCATCGGATGTGATGCATCCGGGTCATCTGCGGCGGCAGTCCGCACATCGCGCAGCCGCCGTCGCGCTCGGCGATCGCCAAGCGTTGAGCTCGGGTGAAGAGTCGCTTCTCCCGGCCCCAGTCGAGTATTTCGCTGTCACCGCCGAGGACCACGGGAATCACGCCGCCGTCGGCCGCCATCCGGCGGGCCGCTGCGACGCTGATCGGCTGGTCGACCCCGTCGATCGTCGCGGATCCGGTGCCCGCCTCGAGGTCGTCCAGGTTCATCCGCACGATGACGGTCGCTCCGGCGAGCGGAACCTCCTTCGAGGTGCAACCGAGCATGTGCGCACAGAAGAGGCTCAACGCGTCGGCCTGGATCATGGCGACGGTGCGGCGAT
>NZ_BJUW01000014.1 GCF_007988825.1 Microbacterium aerolatum
TCGTGAAGGTGCCGCGCCTCGTCGTGACGGTGACCGCCGTGAGGGTGGTTACCAGAAGCGTGATGGCGCTCCGCGCCGCGACGACAGCCGTGGGTCAAGCGGGGGCCGCGGTTTCCCGCAGCGCGGGGGAGCCGGGCGCGAGCGTCCTGACCGTCAGGCCGACGATCGTCCGCGCTACGACGCGCCGGAGATTCCCGACGAGATCACGGGGAAGGACCTGCACGCGTCTGCTCGTAACGAGCTGAAGACGCTGAGCAAGGAGAACGCCGAAGAGGTGGCACGTCATCTCGCGATGGCCTCGCAGCTGATCGACGAAGATCCCGAACTCGCGCACAAGCACGCTCTCGCGGCATCCCGTCGTGCCGGTCGCATCGCGATCGTGCGCGAGACGCTCGGCATCACCGCCTATGCGATCGGCGACTTCGCCCTCGCGCTGCGCGAGCTGCGCACCTACCGCCGCATCTCCGGCAAGGACGACCAGATCGCCCTCATGGTCGACAGCGAACGCGGTGTCGGTCGCGCCGACCGTGCCCTCGAGGCAGGACGCGCCGTCGATCGTGCCGCGCTGCCGACCCCCGTGCGCGTTGCGCTGGCGATCGCCATGTCCGGTGCCCGCCTCGACCAGGGCGAGCCGGAACTCGCGCTCGGCGAACTGCAGATTCCGGAGCTCGACCCGAACCGTGCGTTCGAGTGGAGCCCGGCTCTGTTCGGCGCCCACGCCGCGGTGCTCGAGGATCTCGGACGCGATGAGGAGGCGGCTTTCTGGGCCACCCGCGCCGAAGTCGCCTCCGAAGCCCTCGGCATGAACGATGACGACGAGGACGAGATCTTCGTCGAGGACGGCCTCATCGAAGGCGAGTTCGACGACGAGCCGGCTGTCGAGACGCCGGTGACGGACGACGAGCCGGCTGACGAGACGCCGGCGACCGACGACGAGCCTGCCGAAGCACCGGTGGTCGACGACGAGTCGACCACCGAAGAGCCCATTGAGGACGCACCGACCGAGGACACCCCGGCCGCGGAAGAGCCCGGTGAGGACGCGCCGAAGGAGGATTCCTGAGTGGGACTCTTCTCCAAGGCCCGTCCGACACCTCTGGACGGCGTCGACGTCGTCCTCGCTGACCTCGACGGCGTCGTCTACGCCGGCGCAGGCGCGCTCCCGCATGCAGTGGAGAGCCTGAACCGCGTCGCCGAGAAGCGCCGGGTCGGCTACATCACCAACAATGCCTCCCGCACCGACGCCTCTGTCGCTGAGCACCTCACCGACCTGGGCCTCTCGGTCGCGGCGAACGACGTCGTCACCAGCCCTCAGGCGGCGATGCGCCTGCTCGCGTCCATTGTCCCTGCCCCAGCAACTCTGCTGATCGTCGGGGGAGAGGGCCTCGTCGTCGAGGCGGAGAAGGCCGGCTACCGGGTGACCCGCAGCGCAGAGGATGCGCCGGATGCTGTGGTGCAGGGCTTCTCGCCCGACGTCGCCTGGACCGACCTCGCCGAAGCCGCGTTCGCGCTCAAGCTCCCCGAGGACGAGGGCGGCATCCCCTGGATCGCCACCAACAACGACTGGACGATTCCGCGCGAGCGCGGGGTCGCTCCGGGCAACGGCACGCTCGTGTCCGCCGTGCACACCGCCGTCGGACGCCTCGCGACCGTCGCCGGCAAGCCCGAGATCCCGATCTTCGAAGAAGCCATCGCACGGTTCGGGGCGAACAAGACGCTCTTCATCGGCGACCGGCTCGACACCGACATCATGGGCGCTGCCCGCGTCGGCATCGACTCGGTCCTCGTGCTGACCGGTATCGATCGCCCGAAGCACGTACTCGCCGCACCCGAGGGCTCGCGCCCGACCTACGTGCTCAGCGACCTGCGCGAACTGCACGAGCCCTACCCGCAGACCGAGCGCAAGGACGGCGTCGTGACCGTGAACGGCGCGTCGGTCCGCGTCGTCGGCGGAGACGTCCAGATCCTCGCAACCGGCAAGCGCCACATCGACCTCGTGCGCGCCGGTGCGACCGCGATCTGGGAATCCGGCACCCCGATCTTCGTGCTGAACGTGCCCGAGCAGCTCTACGACGACCCGTTCCACCGCCCCTGAGTGCGCCTCGGCGGCCCGGCCGTCGACGCGTCGTAAGGTGGAGGGGTGAGTGACGAGATCCCCCAGCCGACCGATGGCCTCTGGAGCCGTCTGCGCCTGATCGAGGGGCAGCCGCTTGCGGCTCGTGCAGACGCCTACACGGTCGTCCACGATGAGCTGTTCCGCCGGCTCGAGAGCGGAGCGAAGCTCGACTCCCAGGAGAAGTCGGGAGACCGGTGACGCGCCTCGACGCTGAACTGGCATCGCGCGGTCTCGCGCGCTCCCGAACCCACGCCGCGACGCTGATCGCCGCCGGACTCGTGAGCGTCGACGGCCGCGAAGTCATCAAGCCGTCGACGGCCGTCGACGATGCCGCCGAGATCGTCGTCGCCTCCACCGATCACTACGTCAGCCGCGGCGCGCACAAGCTCGTCGCCGCACTCGACGCGTTCGACGTTCCCGTCGAGGGGCGACTGGCACTCGACATGGGGGCCTCGACCGGCGGGTTCACGCAGGTGCTCCGTGAGCGCGGCGCTAGCAAAGTTCTCGCCGTCGACGTCGGACACGGGCAGCTCGCGGCATCCGTCCGCAGCGACCCCGGCGTCGTCGACGTCGAGGGATACAACGTCCGCCACATGACCCGCGAGAACCTCACCGAGGTCACCGGCGAAACTGCAGCGCCCGACCTGATCGTCGGCGACCTCTCCTTCATCTCCCTCGAGCTGATCCTCCCCGCCGTCGCAGCGGTCGCGGCATCCGGAGCCGACATCGTCGTGCTCGTCAAGCCCCAGTTCGAAGTCGGGCGCACCGCCGTCCGAGGCGGGCTCGTCACGGACCCCGCCACCAGGGCCGACGCCGTCGCGCGCGTCGTCTGGCACGGCTGGGATGCCGGCCTCGGGATGCTGGGGATCATCGCCTCACCGATCCTCGGCACGCACGGAAACGCCGAGTTCCTCGTCCACATGGCGCCCGGACGCGGGAGCAATCCGACAGAATGGACAGGACGCATCGACGAGCTGACAGGAGGACGATGAACGAGCGCAACATCCTGGTCGTCGCCCACGCCGGCCGGGACGACACCGTCGCCGCAGCCCGCCGTGTCATCGAACTGCTCCGCAGCGCCGGCGCGCGTCCCGTGCTCTCGGTCGACGACCGCGCCGAACTGTGCGCGGTCGACGGCGACTTCTTCTCAAGCGTCGACACGCTGATCGACGATGTCGCCGTCGACGATCTGGAACTCGCGATCGTCCTCGGCGGCGACGGCACGATCCTGCGTGCGGCTGAACTCGTCCGCGGCATCCACAGCGCACCGGTGCTCGGGATCAACATGGGGCACGTCGGTTTTCTCGCCGAGATCGAGCGCGACGCCATGGACGAAGCCGTGGAGCGCGTCATCGCACGCGACTACGTCGTCGAGGAGCGCCTGGCCCTCGCCGTGCGCGTCAAGGATGCCGCAGGCAAGGTCGTCTACGAGACGTGGGCACTGAACGAGGCCACGGTCGAGAAGGCGAGCCGGGAGCGCATGATCGAGGTCGTCGTCGAGATCGACGGACGACCGCTCTCCAGCTACGGCTGCGACGGCATGGTGATCTCGACGCCGACCGGATCCACCGCCTACAACTTCTCCGCCGGAGGGCCGGTGATCTGGCCGACTGTCGAGGCGATCGCCGTCATCCCGCTCTCCGCACACGCCCTGTTCGCCCGCCCGCTGGTGCTCGGACCCGAGACGTCCGTGGCGATCGAAATGCTCGAGCGCACCACGGGTACCGGCATCCTCTGGTGCGACGGCCGGCGCTCTCACGAACTGCCGCCCGGCGCACGCGTGGTGGTGCGACGCTCGTCGCGCCCCGTGCGCCTCGCACGTCTGCACCCGACCGAGTTCACCGACCGGCTCGTCCGCAAGTTCCAGCTGCCGGTCGCCGGCTGGCGAGGGGCTTCCGCGTGATCGAGGAGATGCGGATGCAGGGCCTCGGCGTCATCGATGACGCGGTCCTCCCGCTCGGCCCCGGATTCACCGCGATCACCGGCGAGACCGGCGCGGGAAAGACCATGGTCGTGACCGGACTCGGGCTGCTGCTCGGCCAGCGCGCCGATTCCGGTGCGGTGCGGGCCGGCGCGAACCAGGCGTCCGTCGCAGGCGTCTGGATCGTCGCTTCCGAGGGCGCCATCGCCGACATCGTGGCGGATGCCGGGGGAGAGCTGGAGTCGTTCGGCGACGCGCAGGGCGAGCTCTACGTCTCGCGCACCCTGAGCGCCGAGGGACGCAGCCGCGCCAGCGTCGGAGGACGCGCGGCACCTGCCGGCGTCCTGTCGGCCCTCGCCGATGAGCTCGTCGTCGTGCACGGCCAGTCCGAGC
This sequence comes from Microbacterium aerolatum, assembly GCF_007988825.1. Lineage (GTDB taxonomy): Bacteria > Actinomycetota > Actinomycetes > Actinomycetales > Microbacteriaceae > Microbacterium > Microbacterium aerolatum. The sequence goes on from NZ_BJUW01000014.1 coordinate 4,428, forward strand.
AGCTGCGGCTGCGCTCGGCGGCAGCGCAGCGCGACGCTCTCGACCGCTTCGGCGGCGCTCCGATCGCCACCGCCCTGGACGCATACACCGCCGCCTACGCGCGGTGGCGCGAGCTGGATGCCGAGATCACCGAACTCTCCGACAACCGCGACCGCCGAGCCGAAGAGGCCGACCGGCTGCGCGAAGCGCTGGCGCTGATCGAGGCCACCGCTCCTGAGGAGGGCGAGGACGTCGTCCTCGCCGAGCGCGCCGAGCGGCTCGCCAACTCCGAGGAGCTGCGGCTCGCGGCATCCCTCGCCCGGAACGCCATCTCGAGCGAAGAGGGCGAGGCCGACGCCGCAGCACTCGTCGCCGAGGCCCGCCGTCACCTCGAGAAGGCAGCGGACTCCGCCCTCGGAGAGATCGCCGACGGCATCGCCGATGTCGGGTACCGCCTCGCCGACCTCGCGCTGCAGCTGTCCGCATATCTCGCCGATCTCGACGAGAGCGGTCCGCACGAACTCGCCGCCGTCGAGGAGCGCCGGGCCGCGCTGACCACCCTCGTCCGCGCGCACGGAACGCTGGACGAGGCGCTGGAACTGTGGCGCACCGGCTCCGCTCGCCTCGCCGAACTCGACGACGACGGCGGCCGGCTGGAGCGACTGCAGGCAGAGCGCGACGCCGCACGCGGCGATCTCAACACGGCCGCCGCAGCGCTGACCGCGGCGCGCACCGAGGCGGCAGGTCGCCTGGGCGCCGAAGTCACCGAAGAGCTGCACGCCCTCGCCATGCCGGACGCCAGACTCGAGGTCGCCGTCAGAGAGGGCGCGGAGAGCTCCCACGGCCGAGACGACGTCGCGATCCTGCTCGCCCCGCATCCGGGCGCCGAGCCGCGTTCGGTGGCCAAGAGCGCTTCGGGTGGCGAGCTCTCGCGCGTCATGCTCGCGATCGAGGTCGTGATCGCCGGCACCGACCCTGTTCCCACGTTCGTCTTCGACGAGGTGGATGCCGGCATCGGCGGCGCCGCGGCGATCGAGGTGGGGCGGCGACTCGCCCGACTTGCAGAATCGTCTCAGGTCATCGCCGTCACGCACCTGGCGCAGGTCGCCGCGTTCGCGTCCAATCACCTGTCCGTCGTGAAGTCCAACGACGGCGCGGTCACCGCCTCGAACGTCAGGCGTCTGGAGGGCGGCGAACGCGAGGCGGAGATGGCCCGCCTGCTGTCCGGCCTCGCCGATTCGGATGCCGCACTCACTCATGCCCGAGAGCTTCTCAGCCTCGGGGCCGCCGCGAACTGTTAGGATTGAAGCCCGTGATGAACTCTTCTGAGGCGGGGCCCGAAAACGACACGACCAAGCACATCTTCGTGACTGGTGGTGTCGTTTCTTCATTGGGCAAGGGGCTTACCGCAGCCAGCCTCGGCAACCTGCTCACCGCTCGCGGACTCCGCGTGGTCATGCAGAAGCTCGACCCGTATCTGAACGTCGATCCGGGCACGATGAACCCGTTCCAGCACGGTGAGGTGTTCGTCACCGACGATGGGGCGGAGACCGACCTCGACATCGGGCACTACGAGCGCTTCCTCGACATCAACCTGTCGCAGGCCGCCAACGTCACCACCGGCCAGATCTACTCGCAGGTGATCGCCAAGGAGCGCCGCGGCGAGTACCTCGGCGACACCGTGCAGGTGATCCCGCACATCACCGACGAGATCAAGCGCCGCATGCGCCTGCAGGCGACGGAAGAGCCGCGCCCCGACGTCATCATCACCGAGGTCGGCGGCACGGTCGGCGACATCGAGTCGCAGCCGTTCCTCGAGTCGGCCCGCCAGCTGCGTCACGAACTCGGCCGCGACAGCGTGTTCTTCGTGCACGTCTCGCTCGTTCCCTTCATGGGCGCGTCCGGCGAGCAGAAGACCAAGCCCACCCAGCACTCGGTCGCAGCGCTCCGTCAGGTCGGCATCCAGCCCGACGCGCTCGTGCTGCGCAGCGACCGCCCGGTGAGCGAGTCGAACCGCAACAAGATCGCGCTGATGTGCGACGTCGACGCCGAAGGCGTCATCAACACGGTCGACCTGCCGAGCATCTACGACATCCCCTCGACGCTGAACGATCAGGGTCTGGACTCGTACATCGTCCGCCGCCTCGGCCTCGACGCCAAGGCCGCGCCCGAGGTCGACTGGTCGCGCTGGCAGAAGGTGCTGCAGGCGGTTCACAACCCCAAGCACGACGTCACGATCGGCCTGGTCGGCAAGTACATCGACCTGCCGGACGCCTACCTGTCGGTCACCGAGGCGCTGCGCGCCGGCGGCTTCGCGCACGAGGCGCACGTCAACATCCGCTGGATCCCGTCGGACTCCTGCGAGACCCCCGAGGGCGCTGCCAAGGCGCTCTCCGATCTGGACGGCATCTGCGTTCCCGGCGGCTTCGGCATCCGCGGTATCGAGGGCAAGCTCGGCGCTCTCCGCTTCGCCCGCGAGCAGGGCATCCCGACCCTCGGCCTGTGCCTCGGTCTGCAGTGCATGGTCATCGAGTACGGCCGCACCATCGCCGGCATCGACGGAGCATCCTCCACCGAGTTCGATCCGGAGACCCCGGCACCGGTCATCGCCACGATGGCCGAGCAGGTCGAGATCCTCGACGGCGGAGACCTCGGCGGCACCATGCGCCTCGGCCTGTACGAAGCCGCCCTCGCCGAGGGATCGCTGGCAGCCGAAGTGTACGGCAGCACGAAGATCTCCGAGCGCCACCGTCACCGCTACGAGGTCAACAACGCCTACCGCGACCGCCTCTCGGATGCAGGACTGGTGTTCTCGGGCCTCAACCCCGAACTCGACCTCGTCGAGTTCGTCGAGCTGCCGCGCGATGTGCACCCGTACTACATCGCCACGCAGGCGCACCCCGAACTGCGCTCGCGCCCGACCGACCCGCACCCGCTGTTCCGCGGCCTGATCGGCGCGGCGATCGACCGCCACCGCTCCAGCGAGCTGTTCGATGTCGAAGAAGATGCCTGAGCTTCGGCACGATGTGCTGAGGGACGAGCCCTTCGAACCGGAGGTCATCCAGAGCGACCTGGTCTACAAGGGCTGGGTGTGGGATGTCCGCTCCGACCGCGTGGCGTACGGCGACGGTGAGATCGTCCGCGAGTACGTCGATCACACAGGTGCCGTCGCGGTCCTCGCGCTCGACGACGACGGCCGTGTGCTGGTGATCCAGCAGTACCGGCATCCGATCCGCCACCGCGACTGGGAGCTGCCCGCCGGCCTTCTCGACATCGAGGGCGAAGATCCGATGGTCGCCGCCCAGCGCGAGCTGGCCGAGGAGGCCGACCTCGTCGCACGCGACTGGCAGCCGCTCGTGTCGACGTGGACGACGCCCGGCGGCAACAGCGAACTGATCCGGATCTACCTCGCCACCGGCATCCAGGCGGCTCCCGACGCGTTCGCCAGGGAGGACGAGGAAGCCGACATCCGGCTGGAGTGGGTTCCGCTCTCGGATGCCGTCGACGCCGTGCTCGACGGGCGGCTGCGCAACGGCATCCTGTCCCTCGGCGTCCTCGCGGCCGAGCGGAGACTGCGGGGCTGACGTGCGCCTGGATCGTGCGATCGACGCCTACCTGCGGCACATCACGATCGAGCGCGGCCTGTCCGACCACACGATCGGCGCGTACCGTCGCGACCTCGCCGTGTACCTCGACTGGCTGACGGATGCCGGCATCGACGACACCACGGCCGTCACCGGCGCGATCATCGGCCGCTTCATCGCCGACCGCTCGGGCATGATGCCGGTTCCGGCGGCGACGAGCCTCGCCCGGCTGCAGTCCTCGGTCCGCGGGCTGCACCGGTACCTGATCCGTGAGGGGATCGAGGTGGAGGACCCGACCGGCCGACTGCGCCCGCCGAAGACTCCGCAGCGGCTGCCGAAGGCGCTGACGATCGACCAGGTAGAGCGTCTCCTGGCGGCGCCGTCTGCAGAGGAGCCCATCGGCATGCGCGACCGCGCACTGCTGGAGCTGCTGTACGCGACCGGCGCCCGCGTCTCGGAGGCTGTCGGTCTCGACGTCGACGATCTCGCGCACGGCGACGTGCTGCGGCTGCGCGGCAAGGGCTCGAAAGAGCGGATCGTGCCGATCGGATCGTTCGCGAGGGATGCCGTCGACGCCTACCTCACGCGAGTGCGCCCTGCCCTCGCGGCGAAGGGCAACGCGTCCGCCCGGCTGTTCCTCGGAGCGCGCGGCGCACCGCTGTCGCGGCAGAGCGCGTGGCTGGTGATCCGGTCGGCTGCCGAACGCGCGCAGATCACCGCCGAGGTCTCACCACACACCCTGCGGCATTCGTTCGCCACCCATCTGCTGCAGGGCGGGGCGGATGTGCGCGTCGTGCAGGAACTGCTCGGGCACGCATCGGTGGCGACGACGCAGATCTACACGCACGTCTCGGTCGACACTCTGCGCGACATCTACGCGACCTCCCACCCGCGCGCCCGCTGAGCCGCTCTCGGGGATCGCCGGGGCGGGAGCCCGCGGATCGGCACGTGAATCGCTAGAATCGACCAAGCACGAGGGAAGCAGGAGATTCGGTGGCTCAGAACGCGGCGAAGACCAAGGGTAAGACGTCGAAGGCTGACGACACCCCCATGGGTCCCACCGGGCGTCCCTATCACGGCTTCGCGATCCCCGCGCCGCTCGCTTCGCACGGACCTGCGCGCATCATCGCGCTGTGCAACCAGAAGGGCGGCGTCGGCAAGACGACCACGTCCATCAACCTCGCGGCGGCTCTCGCCGAGTACGGCCGCAAGGTGCTCGCCGTCGACTTCGACCCGCAGGGCGCTCTGTCTGCCGGCCTCGGCATCCAGACGCACGATGTGCCGACCGTGTACGACCTGCTGCTGGACACCAAGCGCGACGCGCACGACGCGATCGTGAAGTCCGGTGTCGAGGGACTCGACGTCATGCCCGCGAACATCGACCTGTCGGCCGCAGAGGTGCACCTCGTCAACGAGGTCGCCCGCGAGACGATTCTCGCCCGGGTGCTGCGCCAGGTGGCGGGGGAGTACGACGTCATCCTGATCGACTGCCAGCCCTCGCTCGGCCTGCTGACCGTGAACGCGCTCACCGCGAGCCACGGCGTGCTGATCCCGCTGGAGTGCGAGTTCTTCGCGCTGCGCGGCGTGGCCCTGCTCATCGAGACGATCGAGAAGGTGCGCGACCGGCTCAACCCCGCGATCCAGCTCGACGGGCTGCTGGCCACCATGTACGACGCTCGCACCCTGCACTCGCGTGAGGTGCTGGAGCGCGTCGTCGAGGCCTTCGGCGACGACGTGCTGGAGACCGTGATCGGCCGCACCGTGAAGTTCCCCGACGCGTCGGTGTCGGGGGTCCCCATCACCGAGTTCGCGCCGGAGCATGCCGCCGCCCAGGCGTACCTGCGACTGGCCCGGGAGCTGGTCGCCCGTGGCGCCGTCGCGTAGCGAGCTGCCAGTCTCGGACGCTTCGACAGGCTCAGCGGCCGAGTCTGTCGCGGTCCCTGAGCCGGTCGACGAGCCGTCCGAAGGATTCCGCGTCTCGCTGACGAACTTCGACGGCCCGTTCGACCTGCTGCTGAACCTCATCTCCAAGCACGAGATGGACATCACCGAGGTCTCGCTGAGCGCCGTGACGAACGAGTTCATCTCGTACCTGAAGGAGCTCGAGGCCGACGAGGAGCTGGATCAGGCATCCGAGTTCCTGGTGGTGGCAGCGACGCTGCTCGATATGAAGGTCGCCGGCCTCCTTCCGCAGGGCGAGCTCGTCGACGCCGAGGCTGTCGCGCTGCTCGAGGCGCGCGATCTGCTGTTCGCCCGTCTGCTGCAGTACCGCGCCTTCAAAGAGGTCTCCGCCTGGTTCGCCCGCTGTCTGCAGCGCGAAGACCGACGGCACACCCGCGCCGTCCGCCTCGACGAGAAGCACCGGCGTCAGACGCCGGAACTCGTCTGGACGCTCAGCGCCTCGGACTTCGCGGCCCTCGCGCTGCTCGCGTTCGCCCCGAAGGAGATCCCGAACGTCGGGCTCGACCACCTGCACGCTCCGCTGGTCAGCATCCGCGAGCAGGCGGCGATCGTCGTCACCCTGCTGCGCAACACCGAGTCGCTGACCTTCCGTGAGCTCGTCGCCGGCACCACCGAACCCGGCATCGTCGTCGCGCGGTTCATCTCGGTGCTCGAGCTGTACCGGCACGCGGCGCTGTCCTTCGAACAACTGGAACCGCTCGGCGAGCTGACGCTGCGCTGGGCCGCCGACTCCTGGTCGGACGAGACACTTGCGAGCCTGGGGGCCGACTATGACCGATGAGATGACCGAGACGATTCCGTCCGAGACGCAGTTGCCGCTCACCGAGCGGCTCGAGGCGATCCTGCTCATCATCGACGAGCCGCTCGGTCTCGTCGCCCTCGCCGCCGCAGTCGGCGCGCCCGTGCCCGCCGTGCGGCAGGCGATCGAGACGCTCGTCGACGACTACGACGGCAACGGTTCAGGCCCCAGGCGCGGCTTCGAGCTGCGCGAGGTCGGCGGCGGCTGGCGCCTTTACGTTCGCGAGGACCACGATGGCCTGGTCGCCGAGTTCGTCGGCGGACAGGCGCCCGCGCGGCTGTCGCAGGCCGCGCTCGAGACGCTCGCCGTGATCGCCTACAAGCAGCCGGTCACGCGCAGCCAGGTGGCATCCATCCGCGCCGTGAACGTCGACTCCGTCGTACGCACACTGCTCGCGCGAGGGCTGATCACCGAGCTGTTCGCCGACTCAGAGACCGGCGCCATCAACTACGGCACCACCGACGCCCTGCTGCAGAACCTCGGCATCAACTCGCTCGACGAGCTGCCACCGATCTCGCCGCTGCTCGACGACGGCGCCGACGGATTCGACGAAGGAACCATCCGATGAACATGAACATCGAACCGTTCGGCGAGGCGCCCCAGGGCGTCCGCCTCCAGAAGGTGCTCGCCGCCGCGGGCGTGGCATCACGTCGCGTCGTCGAGCAGTACATCGTCGAAGGGCGCATCCGCGTCAACGGCGTGGTCGTGGAAGAGCTCGGCCGACGCATCGACCCCGAGACCGATCTCGTGGATGTCGACGGCACGGCCATCCAGCTCGACGTCTCCAAGCGCTACGTCATGCTGAACAAGCCCACCGGCGTCGTCAGCACCATGAAGGACGAGAACGGCCGCCCCGACCTTCGCCGCTTCACGAAGGACTACGAGGAGCGCCTGTACAACGTCGGCCGATTGGATGCCGAAACCAGTGGCCTCCTCATCCTCACCAACGACGGCGAACTCGCGCACGTGCTCGCGCACCCGTCGTTCGGCGTGACCAAGGTGTACATCGCCAAGGTCGAGGGCACGGTCACCGCGCAGGTCATCCAGAAGCTCACCACCGGATTCGACCTCGAGGACGGCTTCATCAAGGCCGACAAGGCCCGGCTGCTGGACACCTCGAAGGGCGCGAACCCGTCGAGCCTGGTGGAGCTCACGCTGCACTCCGGGCGCAACCGGATCGTGCGCCGCATGCTCGCCGAGGTGGGGCATCCGGTCACCGAACTCGTGCGCCGTCAGTTCGGCCCGCTCCACCTGGGAACCCTCCCGGCGGGGAAGTCCAGGGAACTGACTAAAATCGAACGTGGTGCGCTTCTGACTCTCGCGCGCCACGATGCCCCTGCGGACGCCACGCCGGGAGACGCCCAGGAGATAGAGTGACCGACACTGCCAGGACCCATGGCAACGGCAATGCGCCGCGCCTCTCGGGGACCGTCCGCATCGTCGGCGCAGGGCTCCTCGGCGCGAGCATCGGGCACGCGCTGCGAGCCAAGGGCGTCGACGTCGTCCTCTCCGACACGTCACCGGCGCAGCTGCGCCTGGCGATCGACTACGGCGCCGGACGCGCGGCCCGCGACGACGACGCGCCCGCGCTGATCGTCGTCTCCGTGCCGCCGGACGTCACGGCCGACGTCATCGAGGCCGAGCTGACCGCGTTCCCGGATGCCGTCGTCACAGACGTCGCGAGCGTCAAACTCGAGCCGTTCCGCGCCCTCAAGGACCGCGGCCTCGACCTCACCCGGTACATCGGCTCGCACCCATTGGCCGGCCGTGAGCGCGGGGGAGCGATCTCCGCGCGTGCAGACCTGTTCATCGGACGCCCGTGGGTCGTCTGCCGCGACGAGGAGACTCGTGCCGCCGACCTCGCGCTCGTGGAGGACCTCGCGCTCGATGTCGGCGCCATGCCGCTCGAGATGACGCCGGAGGAGCACGACCGCTCGGTCGCGCTCACCTCGCACGTGCCGCAGGTCGTCGCCAGCCTGCTCGCCGCACGCCTCGCGACGGCGGACGAGGACGCGCTCCGGCTCGCCGGTCAGGGCGTGCGCGACACGACGCGCATCGCGGCATCCGCCCCGGAACTGTGGGTGCAGATCCTCGGCGCCAACGCGGAACCCGTCGTCGACGTGCTCGATGCTCTCGCCTCCGACCTGACGACGGTGGCTGAAGCGCTCCGCGCGCCCGAGGCGCCCGGCGCCCGACGGGTCATCGCCGAGACGATCCGCCAGGGCAACGACGGCGTCGAGCGTCTGCCGGGCAAGCATGGCCAGAACCGCAAGTTCGAGCAGCTCGTCGTCATGGTCGACGACACCCCCGGCCAGCTGGGGCGCCTGTTCGGCGAACTCGGCGAACTGGGAGTCAACGTGGAAGACCTGCGCCTGGAGCATTCGCCGGGCGCGCAGTTCGGTCTCGCCGAGATCAGCGTGGCACCTGCCGCACTGCACGGTGCGACGGAGGGGCTGCAGGAGCGCGGATGGCGGATTGCAGGAGCGACCAATGAGTGAGTTCATCGCGATCGACGGGCCGGCGGGCTCCGGCAAGTCGAGCGTCTCCAAGGCGATCGCCCGCCAGCGCGGCTACGGCCTACTCGACACCGGTGCCGCCTACCGGGCGCTGGCCTGGTACGTCCTCGAGCAGGGCGCGGACACGGATGACGTCGATGCGGTGCTCGCCGCGGCATCCGATTTCGATCTTCGGCTCGGGCTCGATCCCGACGACCGCACAGTCGCCGTCGGCGACACCGACATCACCACCACGATCCGTGAGTCGCGGGTCTCCGGCGCCGTCAGCGGCGTCGCGCGCGTTCCCGCCGTGCGCGAGCAGGTGAACATCTTCTTCCGCTCCCTGGTGGCGAACGCCGCGTACCCGGCCGTCGTCGTCGAGGGGCGCGACATCACCACCGTCGTCGCACCCGACGCCCCCGTGCGCATCCTGCTCACGGCATCCCCCGAGGTGCGCGCCGCACGACGTGCCGGTGAGCTGACCAGCGAGAACGCCGCCGATGTCGCCGAAGCGCTGCACAAGCGCGATGCCTCCGACAGTGCGGTCGTCGACTTCCTGAACGCCGCGGACGGCGTCGAAGTGGTCGACACCACGCATCTCGATTTCCCACAGACCATCGACGCCGTACTCGCGGTGATCGACCGAAAGCAAGGAGCGGAACATGGCCGCTGACGAAGAGTACGAAGGCGGCCCCGACCGCCTCGCCGAGAAGATGGACGAGCTCGACGAGCAGCTCGCCGAACAGCGCGCGGAGGCTCTGCGCGCAGGCCTCGCCGACTACGACCTGGACGAGGAGGATGCCGCGCTGCTCGCCGGCCTCACCCTCGCCGAGGGTGGCGTCGAGTTCCTGCCCGCCCTGCCGGTCATCGCGATCGTCGGGCGCCCGAACGTGGGCAAGTCCGCGCTGGTAAACCGCATCCTCGGTCGCCGCGAGGCCGTCGTGGAGGACACCCCCGGCGTCACGCGTGACCGCGTGACCTACAAGGGCGAGTGGAACGACCGTCGGTTCTCGCTGGTCGACACCGGCGGCTGGGAGCCCGACGCGAAGGGCATCGACCGTTCCGTCGCCGCGCAGGCCGAGGTCGCGATCGACCTCTCCGACGTCGTGCTGTTCGTGGTCGACGCGATGGTGGGCGCCACGTCCACCGACGAGCACGTCGTGAGGCTGCTGCGCAAGAGCGGCAAGCCGGTGTTCCTCGTCGCCAACAAGATCGACGACACCCGCCAGGAGCCCGAGGCCGCGGCTCTGTGGAACCTGGGTCTCGGCGAGCCGTACCCGACCTCTGCCGTGCACGGCCGCGGCGTCGCCGACCTGCTCGACGCCGTGCTCGAGAAGCTGCCCGAGGTGTCGGCGGTCGCCAAGCAGGAGATCGGCGGGCCGCGCCGCGTGGCGATCCTCGGACGCCCGAACGTCGGCAAGTCGTCGCTGCTGAACAAGGCCGCCGGCGAAGAGCGCGTCGTCGTCAACGACCTGGCCGGCACGACCCGTGACCCGGTGGACGAGGTCGTCGAGCTTGGCGGCCGCCTGTGGCGCCTGGTCGACACCGCCGGCATCCGCCGTCGCGTGCACCTGCAGCAGGGCGCCGACTTCTATGCGTCTCTGCGCACCTCCGCCGCCCTGGAGAAGGCCGAGGTCGCCGTCGTCGTGCTCGACGTCTCCGAGTCGCTCAGCGAGCAGGACGTGCGCATCATCGACCTGGTGCTCGAGTCGGGCCGCGCGCTCGTGCTCGCGTTCAACAAGTGGGATCGCCTGAACGACTCCGACCTGGAGAACCAGGACCGCCGTCGCTACCTCGAGCGGGAGATCGAGCAGGATCTCGCACACGTCAGCTGGGCGCCGCGCGTCAACATCTCCGCGAAGACCGGCCGCCACCTGGACAAGCTCGTCCCGGCGCTGGAGACCGCGCTGGAGAGCTGGGATCGTCGCATCCCGACCGGCAAGTTCAACGCCTTCATCTCCGAGCTGGTCGCCGAGCACCCGCACCCGCTGCGCGGTGGCAAGCAGCCGCGTATCCTGTTCGGCACGCAGGCGTCGACGCGTCCGCCGACGTTCGTGCTGTTCACGACCGGATTCCTGGACCCCGGCTACCGCCGGTTCATCCAGCGCCGCTTGCGTGAGCTGTACGAGTTCGAGGGCACGCCGATCGTCATCAACATGCGCGTTCGGGAGAAGCGCCAGCGCTGAGTCACCTCGGTGCCAACGCGTCCTGGATGCTCGCGCTGAGCCCTGGCGGGATGTCGACCTCGACAGCGAGGGCATGCAGGGCGCGGCTGAAGTAGTTGCGCACCGATGCTGCCAGCGCGATGTCGACGATCTCGCGGTCGGTGAATCCGACGTCGCGCAGACGGAGGCTGTCGGCATCCGTCATGGATGCTGAATCACGGCTGAGCTTGGCGGCGAAGTCCATCAGCGCCATGTCCGCGTCGCTGAGGCGGGCGTCGTGGTAGTCGCGGAGGATCCGCTCCAGCTGCTCCTCGTCGAACAGGTTCAGCGACTTGCGCGCGTGCGCGTACCGGCATGACTGCGACCCGATCGCGTCGGCCGCGGCGAGAGTGGCGAGCTCGTACCTGCGCACTCCGAGCTGTGCGACGATCGTGCGCACCAGCTGCTGGAAGGCGCGGAAGGCCTCCGGGTTCACCGCCATCATGCGGGTATGGCTGGGAACGTAGCCGAGCTCGGCGATCTCTGAGGCGTACAGGTCGGCTACGGCCTCATCGGCGTCATCCGGGGTGGTGATGATGGACATGGCAGATTCTCCTCGGTTCAGGTGGTCATGCGAACGGCGTCGCCAGTCCGTGCTGCAGGGCGTACAGGCTGGCGCCGACCCGATTGCTCGCGCCGATCTTGACGTAGACGTGCTCCATGTGGTTGCGCACGGTCTTCTCGCTCAGCACGAGCGTCTCGGCGATCTGCCGGTTGCTCAGCCCGCGAGCGACGTGTGCGAGCACCTCGCGTTCGCGCGCGGTGAGACCGTCGTCGCTACGAACTCGTCGGGCCTCGTGTCCGGCGACGCTCAGCACGGCCTCAGTGCACTCGGGATCCAGCTGACCGTGCGCGCTGCGCTCGCGCACCTCCGCGGCAGCCGCGGCCGGATCCCGAGCTTCCCGATATGGTCGCGGCTCGAGTGCGGATTGGTAGGCGACGGCGACGGCCAGGATGCGTTCGCCTCGGCCGAGCGAGGTGGCCGACGTGCCGAGCGGGTAGCCGCTGCCGTCGAGATGCTCATGGTGGGCGCGCGCATACGTCCGCTCCCGTTCCAGGCCGGAGATCCGCGACAGCACCCGGTCTGTGAGGTACGGGTGCATCCGCACTCGTTCCCACTCCGACGCCGTGAGGTCACCGGGCTTCGACCAGATCTGGCTCGACACGCCCAGTTTGCCGATGTCATGCAGGTGCCCTGCCCGGCGCAGGGCGTGGACCTCGTCGGCCTCCCGGCCGAGCAGTGCCCCGGCGTCTGCCGCAAGCGTGGCGACGGCACGCGAGTGCCCCAGCGTGAAGGGACACTTCAGATCGGCGAAGTCACCGATCGCGCTCACGAGCCGGCCGAGGCTCTCCTGGTCCAGTCGAGTCTCGGCATCCGGAGCCTCCTGGATCGCCGCAGACCAGACATCGCCGTCCGACGCCTCGGCGAACAGCGGTTCCGGGTCGTCCACGACTGCGTCGACGATGACCGGATCGAAGTGCCCGCCGCGGCGAGCGCTCAGCGTCGCGACGGCGGCGTCGATGCCGCGCATCCGATGGTGGACCTCGGCGACATCCGCGATCTGGGCGATTCGCATCTCGATCGGGATCTCGTCCCCTGTGCATCCGCGGGGCAGTCCGGAACCGTCGAATCGCTCGAAGGTGAATCCCACGGCCTGCTCCACGTCTGAGGGCAGCCCGATGTGATCGGCGAGTTCGGCGGCAGACATGCAGTGCGAGTGCATGAGCGCACCGAGCTGTCCGCGGGCGTCGCGGAGCAATGTTCCGATCGTCAGCACGCGCTTGGCCACGGGTTCGCCGCGGCCGATGTTGCCGAGCAGGAAGCGCATGAACGGCATCCCGGACCAGTCGACCGAGTACGAGTCGCGGCGTACCGCGATGTCGTCGCCGAACCACCGTGCGTACTCCTGGGAGTCCGCATTGCAGCCGATCCACATGATCAGGGCCGTGTAGTACGTCGTGGCACGCTGTGCGCTGCTCAGCCCGAGTCGGTCGGCGAGCCAGCAGGCGATGACCGCAGTGCGGAGCATGTGCTCGGCGGGCTGCCCGAGGCCGAGGTCGATCGCCACCGAGAGCCCGGCCAGGACCTCGATTCGGCGTGGCAGGAGTCCATGCCTCTGCGGCGCACTGGGGTCCATTTCTCAAGTGTGCTCCGGATCAGTTGCGAACGGGAGTGCTCGTCCGGACGGGGGCGAAGCTCGCTCGCCCCACGAAGAAGATGCCGCGCTGGGGGAGCCAGAAATCGGCGAGGTGGCTCTGCTCGGGTAGCGGCCCGATGCGGCCCAGATCCTGGCCGTCGAGCACGGCCCGACCACCGGCCACGCGCCACACCTGCTGAGGGGCGGCCTTGTAGAGCGGGCCGTTCGGAGTGGCCCCGCGCAGCCTCGTGCGTCCGATCCCCAGGAACGCCGCTGCCATCGGTCCCATCGACGCGAGTACTGCCTCGCTGTTCCAGGCGTCGTCGGGCAGGGCGCCGCCTGCTGCGGTCATCATTCGCGTGGCCGGTGTGCTCGCCAGCTCGAGCCGCCACGACAGCCGGTCGCCCATCGTGACCTCGCACGTCCATTCATCCGGCCATGCGATGTCGATGGACGGCACCTGTTCGCCTGGTGCTTCGGAGCCGAAATACCGCGGGCAGCTCGCCTCGGGCGCGACCGTGGTGAAGATCTCCCACCCGGCGTCGGGGTCCCGATGCCACACAGCCCGGTAGGCCGGGCCGATCGAGGTGGCGACGAACGCCCGCAGCGCGAGGTAGTGGCCGCTGGCGTACGGCAGCCCCATGACGCCGTAGCCCGTGAATCGTTCGTCGGTGCCTTCGGCGAGGTGAGGACCGACCTCCTGGGTCGCCGCGGCCGCGCGGGGTGTGGTGCTCATGAGTTCAGCGTGCGCCCGGGGGAGGCAGTGCGCCTGAGGCATCGGCCTCAAGTCTGCGCACCCTTGCCGAAAGGCAGACCGGGTGGTGCAATGGAAGGTGGATGCCGTGACCACGCGGCATCCACTACCCGCGCCCACAAGGCCTGCCGAAAGAGGATGCAATGTCGCACACCCTGCCCCTTCCCGAGTTCTCCCACGAACGGGTGGAGGTGATCACCGGCCGGCGCAGCGGACTGTTCATCGCCGTCGCCCTGCACTCATCCGTTCTCGGCTCCGCCCTCGGCGGCGCGCGACTGTGGACCTACCCGCACTGGAGCGATGCGCTCGGTGACGCGCTGCGCCTCTCGGCCGCGATGACGCTGAAGAACGCGACCGCCGGCCTCAACGCCGGCGGAGGCAAGTCCGTCATCGGGCTCGAGCCCGGGACTGTGCTCGACGCCGAGCGTCGCCGTGACGCGTTCCTCGACCTCGGCGACGCCGTCGAGTCATTCGGCGGGCTGTACCGCACGGCGGAGGACGTCGGCTCGACCATGAACGACATGGCCGTCGTCGGCGAGCGCACCGCGCATGTCGTCGGGCTGCCCGACAGCACCGGCGGTTCCGGCGAGCCCGCCGGCCCGACCAGCCTCGGCGTGTACGAGTCGCTGCGCGCAGTGCTCGAGCGCACCACCGGCAGCGCCGATGTCGCCGGGCGCCGCATCACCATCTCGGGTCTCGGGCAGGTCGGTGGCCGGCTGGCCGTGCGTCTTGCCGCAGAAGGTGCGGCTCTCGCCGTCACCGACGTGAACCCCGACCGCCGGCACCTCGCCGGAGAACTCGGCGCCAAGTGGGTCGAGCCGGGCACCGAGCACCTGGTGCCCTCTGATGTCTTCGTGCCGGCCGGCATCGGCGGGCTGCTGACCGACGAGGTGATCGACGCGCTCGACACCCGTGCGGTGTGCGGGCCGGCGAACAACCCGCTCGCCTCGCACAGCGGTGCGGAGCGGCTCGCCGGGCGCGGCATCCTGTACGCCCCCGACTTCGTCGTGAACGCGGGTGGCGTGATCTACCTCGACCACGAGGCCAAGCAGCTCGGCACGCGTGCCGAGATCATGGAGCGCGTCGCGCAGATCGGCGACACGGTGCGCCGTATCCTCGCGGATGCCGAGGAGCGTTCGATCACTCCGCTCGAAGCTGCCGAGGAGCTGGCGGCCGAGCGGCTTCGCGCCGGGGCATCGGCACTGGCCGGCTAAACCCCGTAGACCTCGCGGACCCGGTCGCGCAGTTCGTGGCTGCACGCCGTGACGGCCTCGGTCCAGGTGGTGTTCGCATCATCCTGGGCCCGGTCGGACACGGCCTTCCAGATGCGGATCGGCACGTCGAACTGCGCGGCCACCCAGGCGTACGCGAACGACTCCATGTCGACCAGGCGTCCGCCGAGGGAGAGGATGAGCTGCACGGCCTCGGCGTCGTCGATGAAGCTGTCGCCCGTCGCGATTGAGATGTCGCCCTCGCCGAGCTGCATGCGCTGCGGCATCGACACGTGCTCGCCGCGGACGCCCTCTTCGTTGATGACGTCGTGCTGGAAGGTCCAGTGGATCTCGTGGACGCCGGCACCGATCGTCTCGTCGAGGGCTCCGGCGGTGCCGACAACGAGGATCTCGTCGTACTTTGCGGCGTCGAGGGCGCGGGTCAGCGCATAGGTCGCCTTGAGCTTGCCCGGACCGGTGACGAGCCGGTCGAAACCGGGCAGCTGCTCGGGGAAGGCGACGAGTTCGGAATCGAGGGCGGCGACGAGAAGCTTCACCCCCTCATTCTCCCAGACCCGCCCGCCCCTCGACTCTCGTCTCGCGGGCCCTCGTGCGTGGCCTCGTCTCGCGGGCCTTCGTGCGTGACCTCTTCCGCGGGCCTCCATGCGTGCGCTTGTTTCCGCGGGTCGTTGAGCGTAGGCGCGGAGCGCCGAAGACGAAACGCGTTGAGCGAGCCGCAGGCGAGTCGAAACGTCACCCAGGCCCATCGAAACGTAGCCCCAGCCGAGTAACCCACCGTCACCCACACCCCGATCCCCAATTCCTGTGAAAAGCTGAACAGGTGACGATCGTTCCCCCCGAACCCGGCGAACCGCGACGCCCGCTAGGACCGCGTGACCCGGGCGACGCATGGGTTGTCGCCGAGACGGGGGAGCGGTACTGGGGCCGATTCGGCGCAGCGGGCCTTCTCGCGGTGGATGCCGAGCGCGGCATCCTGCTGCAGCACCGGGTGAGCTGGAGTCACTTCGGCGGCACCTGGGGCCTGCCCGGCGGTGCCCTGCACGAAGACGAGACGCCGATCGATGGCGCGATCCGCGAGGCGACCGAAGAAGCCGGCATCCCTGCAGGCTCGGTCGAGGTGCGCTTCACCAGCGTGCTCGACCTCGGCATCTGGTCGTACACGACAGTCGTCGCTGACGTGGTCGCGCCGTTCGAGCCCGTGATCAGCGACCCGGAGAGCGTCGCGCTGGAGTGGGTGTCGTTCGACGAGGTGACCGAGCGGCCGCTGCATCCGGGGTTCGCCGACGCGTGGCCGCGCCTGCGCGAGCGTCTCGGATAGCGTTAGTCGCGTCCGCGCAGGCGGTCGATGTCGCGACGCTCGCGCTTGGTGGGGCGTCCGGCGCCGCGGTCTCGCACGCCCAACGCAGCCATCGGCTCGCGTGGCGGGGTGCGATCCTCGTAGGCGAGGGCGGCGACGGGTGCGCCGACGCGCTTGGTGAGGGTCTGGCGGACGATCAGGATGCGGTCGAAGCCGCTGATGCGCACGCGCAGCTCGTCGCCCGGCTTCACGGTCTGCGCGGCCTTGGCCTTGTCGCCGTTGACCCGCACGTGACCTGCACGGCACGCGGTCGTGGCTGCCGAGCGGGTCTTGTAGACGCGGATCGCCCACAGCCAGCTGTCCACGCGCACCGGCGACGTCATGAGCCGCCCGGTCATCGGGTGCCCCGCTTCCGCAAGGCGACCAGCGCTCCGGTGACGATGAGGCCCTGCCCGAGCGTGTAGGTGAGCATGACGAGGGGGCTGGTCCACGCGGGCATCGCCTCGGAGAGGAACAGGCGGAACGCGAGGATCGTGTCGCTGAGCAGGAAGAACACGCCGCCGGTGACGACGAGCGGGTGGCAGCGGGCGGCGAAGGCCGCGGTGCCGCCGAGCACGATTCCGTAGGCGGCGACGGCGGGCAGAAGCGCGCCGGTGTGCGGTCCGAGGACGGCGATCATGGCGATCCACCAAGCGACGTAGACGAGCGTCCACCACGGCATCCGGCGCACCCGCAGCACGCGGGCGAACAGCACGATGTACGCGATGTGGGCGAGTCCGAAAAAGAGCAGCATGAGCGGCAACTCGGGTCCGGCGGGGAAGAACGCGCCGGCGCCGTCGCCGAGCCATGACAGCACGATGGCTGCGAGCAGCAGAGCGATGGCGAGTACGGGTCGCAGGCGGAGCGAAACCAGCACTGGGATCGCGAGCAGCGGCATCAGCCAGAGCTTCGTGGGAGCGGCGATGTCGCTCTCGATTGCGAGGGCGGCGACGTGCACGATCGACATCGCGATGTACGGGACGAACGCCCAGGGCAGAAGCGTTCGAGACGGGATGCTGCGCGGCATCCCACCATCGTAGGGCGACGGGGTCAGGCGACTGCGAGGCTGACGAGCGGGCGTTCGGGTTTGGGTCCGTCGATCTTGGTGAAACCGGCCGCGAGGAACGTGGAGAGCGCGCCGTGGAACAGGTCGTTGACGCGGACGTTCGTCTGCGAGGTGTCGATCGGGTAGCCCTCGATGACGCGGGCGCCGGACTCTCGGGCGAAGGTGATCGCCGCGTCCAGGAGCGTGGCGTTCAGGCCTTGCCCGCGGTGCTCCTTGCGGACGACGAAGCAACTGGCCGCCCAGACGCCGTCGTCCTCGAGAGGCTCGTGAGTGGTGGCGATGACGTTACGAGTGCGGGCCAGTCGTCGCTGCGCGGGGCGAGGGCCGATGCGGACCCATCCGGCGGCTTCGCCGTCAACGTAGGCGACGATTCCCGGCGGGCGATCGGATGCCACTTCCTGCTGGAACAGCGCGGTGCGCTGATCGAGGTCGGTGGTCTCCCACTCCTTGTTCGTCAGCACCGGCCAGACGCATTGGCAGCTGCGACCGTCGCCGCCGCCGCTCAGCGCGTGCTGGATGTCTTCCCAGACCTCTGGACTTGCGAGCGCGGTGGTGATCGTGGGCATGTGCGGCAGGCTACGCCCAGGGTCGGACACGGGCAAGAGTGCTGGTTCGCGAAGGCTGCGCGGTGCGGCTAAGATAGGGGAGTTGCCTGCGTGAGAACGCACGACAACGGGCTGTGGCGCAGCTTGGTAGCGCACTTGACTGGGGGTCAAGGGGTCGCAGGTTCAAATCCTGTCAGCCCGACCGAAGAGAAAATACCCGATCAGAAGGTATCTTCGAGAGGTCGTGAGGTCGGCGTTCGCGCCGGTCTTGTACCCAAGATTGTACCCGCTGAGCCCCTTGACTCGACATGGTCAAGGGGTTCAGGCGTCTCTAGTTGCTCATCGCGGCCTCCCGAAGGTGCTCGTTCATTCGTGCTGCAGCGTTTTGCAACGCTGTGTTGTCAGTGTGAAGGTACGCACGCGTCGTCTCGACCGATGCATGTCCGAGGATGTCGCTCACAACGTGTATCGGGATGCCGATGTTTGCGAACCAGGTTGCACCCGCATGTCGGAGGTCGTGACGGCGCAGCCCTGGCAACCCCAGCGATGCAACCAGCTCGTCCCAGCCGGTTGCGTCACGCAATGCTGCCGTGGTGATGACACCGTCACGCGGCCCGCGCATTAGTGGCAGGTTGCGCGACCGTCGCGTTGTGAGCCTGCGCAGCACGGGCTCGAGCGGTTCGATGATCGGTACGCGGCGGGCGCGACGACCCTTCGGGGGTTTGATGCTCAGGCCGCCGGCGCCGGGGAAACACTGCCGTTCGATCGTGACCATCTTGTTCTCCCAATCGACATCGCCGACGATGAGCCCGCCCACTTCCGAACTGCGCGCGGCGAGAAACGCGCTGAGCATGACGTGGTCGCCATAGCTTGGGTGGATCTCAGCGCAGGATGCAGCGACCCGCGTGACATCATCGGGCGCAGGAATCAGCTTTGCTTGCGGAAGCTCAGTGTTCGGGCGATAGCGCCTGTCGGCGCGGTCGCGCACAGGATTGCGAGCGATGAGTTCATCGCGCACCGCTTCGTCGAGCACCCGCGTCAGTGCGGCGATCGTGTTCTTCAGCGTGGAGCGGGAGTGCGTCGCCTCCCAGCTGTCGATCGCTCGGTCGACAAGGCCCGTCGTGATGTCTCGAAGGCGGGTGTGGCCGAGCGTGGGGAGAACCCTGAGCCGGAGTCCGGCTCGGTATCCGGCTGCCGTCGATGTCGGATCGACGCCGCGAAGGAATCGGTCGCCGATCGAACACGCATAGTCGCTCGGGGTGATGACCGGATCAATGTCTCGGTTCGAGTTTGTGCACATGAGCTCGAAGAACTTCCGAACGGCTACCTCATCATCGACCGTGACCGATCGGCTCTGGCGTCGATGCGAGAACGGATCGGTCCAACGGACGCGAGCGCGGATTCGGGAACCGCGGCGGAGGGCGTCGAGGTGGAGGGGCACTCCGTGTGGTGGCAAGGCAGGACGATGAACAGTCATCCGATTGAGGATCTCCCCACATCCCTGCGAACTCAATGCTCCCGCGGAGACGCGATCGGATCGGCGTATCGCACGTTCCCCCAACCGCGATGATGACTGAGTGTCTGCAAGTCAACGGGGGAGAGAACCCAGGATCTCCGCGATCCGCGCATCCTTTTCGGCCGTTTTGATCATGCGCGTGAGGTTCGGACGATCAGTTTGCAGCGAGCGAGCGAGCTCGGCAACGGAGGCACGAGGATCACTTCCGGCGAGCTCGAGTAGACGGGTGAACCCCGCGAGACTGAACTTCAGGGAAGCGCGCGTCTGCTCAAGAGTGGCGTCCGCAGCCTCACGCAACAGCCACGCCTGGGCGATGCCCGCAACGATCGGGGAGAACGGCGCGATGTCCGGCGTCTCGATGTGTGCTTCCAGCTTCTCGTCAGTGCCACCGAACTCGGCCGCGAGAGCGTTCACCCATTCGGCGTATTTCGTGTAGGCGTCGAGCACGTTGTAGGTGTGGGTCGCCTCGATTCCGCCGTCTGCTAGGGTCCGGATGATCTTCGACTCCTTGGCCCCGACCTCCTCCGGGACGAGCGCGACGATCCGGTCTCGCCAGCCGCCAGATCGCCTCACACCGCCATTGTTGAGGCTCTGTGAGAGGAAGAGGCGAAGGGTGTCAGCATGGATCTCCGCCTTGTCGGTCGTGTTGAAGCGGTAGATGCGCGGTGTGCCGATGGGTGTCCACTCGTAGTCATCCGCCACGCGGATCTCGCCCTCATAGAGAAGGTGCTCACCAGCGGGCGATGTCCACACGAGCACTCGACCTTGCTCGGAGATATATCCGTAGAGGTGGTTCGTGTCCTCAGTATCTGCGCTGGCAGCAAGGGCGGAGACGTCATCGCTGTTCTTCACTTCGATGGCATGGCGCAGGGTGAGGGTTGCTTCGAGGGCGGGATGATGTGTCATGAGTACACACTACCCGTGAATGGCGAAGCGTTGCTATAGGCACCTCGCCTTGCCGCGGTACCTACAGCGACGGGTCGGACGGTCGTAGGGACTTAGATCAGCTGGTGAAGTAGTCCTCTTCGTCATAGTCGGTGGCGTCCAGCCACAGAACCTCGTTGTCAAATAGTGCGAACCCGATGCTTTCCCACGCTTGGCGGACCTTCTGACGGTTGTCACGTAGTGCGCGGCCCCTCATCTTGTGCCATCCGTCTGGCTGCGCGATCAAAGCGGCGACGGTGATTCGTCGCCGCCCGAGGAATCGAATGGCTGTCGCCACTGCTCGTGGTCCCAGCCGTTGTCCGCGATACTTCGGATCGATCCACACGCGATCGATGATGATCGCGTGTGATGGGAAGATCTCCGTTCGCTCGACGATGCCGTCATCCTGGAACAAGGCAGTACCCACGGCTCCGAGGTCTGCCTCGAGTGCGTCGAGTGCTTCGTATGCGCTGGTGTCGGAGTCCAGATTTACCAAGAAGCAGCGGATGGAGCCGATTGAGGTCACCGTAGGTTCGTCGCCATCGTCTGGATAGTCAGCGAGACTTAGTTCGGCCCACCAGGGCGTGACGGTGTTCTCGTAGTCTCCATCGTGCGCACCCGCAAGGACTCCTTCGCTGGAGTATCGAATCTGGATGTCATTGAGATCCACTGCGATTCGGGGGTGCGGGGAAGCTGATTCGTTGCTCTTCGGCATGGTTCGATCTCAGTTCGGTGATGACGGCGTGCTGACGTCAGCGTATCCGCAGGCTCCTGCGCGACGTGATGGACGCGGCCGGGATTGAGAACGTCACCCCGCACCGCTTCCGCCGCACCGTCGCCACGGGCGTCAACGACGCGCAAGACGCGCTCCCCGCCTCCGAGCTCCTCGGGCACACCGACCCGCGGATCACGATGCAGCACTACATCCAGCGCAGCGAGATCGTGAACCCCGTTACCGCGAGCACCTCGAGCGGGCCTTTGGTAAGGCTGGATGACGGGAAGACGATGCCTGCGGAGGGATCACGTGTAGGCATCCTCGATGCTCATCGTGCCGATCCTTACGGGAAGACATCAGTGATCGGTCCGCCCGTAACGCCAGGTTCGAGGACGAGCACGGGCTTGTAGCGGGGCTCATCCTTCCTATTGCCATCCCATTCATAGACGACGGTTCGCAGCGTATTGAGGTAGCGCCCAATGAGTACGGCCATCGTGTAAGGACCGTGGAAGGCGAGGTGTACCTCGGCGCGTCCTTGGCTGGCGGAGAGTTTCTTGATTTGCTGTGCGATGGCCGCGCTGAGACGAGCTGCTTCTCGTGGGTCGATTCGTTCTGTGCTCCCAAGTGAGATGATCTCGGCTGCGTCGAATCCATCGGCTGAGTCGTTCACAAGCTGTTCGAAAGCGGTCCGATCTGCATGTGGCGTCAGGGTCACGAAGATCGCCACGCGATGTTGGAGTTCTCCCGCTTGGTCCTGTTCGAATTGGGCGGGCTCGATGGTCAGCTCGGTGGTCTGCGGGTCGTCGTCGGACACGGCGGATGTCCAGGCATTGCCCTCTGGATCGGTCACGATCACCCTGCCGATCTTCGTTTCGGGCAGAGCCGCACCAACTGCGAGGCCGACTGACAAGTGGGCTCCGCCCGATACGCGGACGCTCTTTGCGCCTGCCGCATACACGGCATCGCTGGTGAGCGGGAGAGTCTTCTGGAGCAGTTCCAGGCCGCCTTGGGAAGGTAGTCGACCGTCGTCCGACGGTTTGAGTCGGATGTGAAGGTCCTCCTCGTCGGCGTCCAGGGCAGATGATGCGGGGCGGCTTTGCACGCGAATCGTGAAATCGCGTGCTTCTTTGCGAATGCTGGGCTTTCGTTGCTCGATGCGGTGCATCAGAAGGTCACGCACGATCTCGACTTCGCCAGACGGCTGGCGCATGTTCGCCTGCTTTTTGTCAGCCAGGGTTCGTGCTGGCGCGAGCCGCAGGAGCCGATCCGGGGCGTCGTAGTCACACTTCAACTCTTCACCTACCCGTGTGACCGTGTTTGCGATGCACAGGCTGAAGTTGGGATCGGCGTCGAGCTGTAGCAGACGTGGCAGTTCGCGTTCGCGGACGATGTCGCTGTGGGCGATGTCGGGTGTGACGACGAGCACGCCTGCCGAGAGACCTCGGGTGAGCGCCTGTTCGAGGCGGTCGGTAGTCGTCCCGGGTCGCAGATCGGTGCGGTCTCTCCATACAACGAGCCCGGCGGCCCGGAGTAGATCTTCAAGAGCGTCGGCTTGCGGGGTGCCGTCCGATTGGCGGTAGGAGATGAATACTGGGCCGTCGCCGCGGACGGCACCGTCCGGTAAAGGACCGAGGGGAGGGAATCTCGAAGGAGGAAGCGAGACGACTGCTTCCTTCGTTGTGGTTTTCCCGAACCGTTGACGCCGGGCGATGAGTCCGTAGAACCTACCGGTTGCGCCGGGCGCAAAGACGAGCAGCGCGATCGGGTTGGAACTGACCTTGGCGGTCGCGCGCATCGCTGCGTGATCGACGGTGCTCGGTCCAGATGGGGAGGGGTGGCTGTGCCACTCACCGACGTAGCCGATCGGATCGTCGTCAGCTCGTTGGTCCAGAAACTCCTGCAAGAGCTCGTCCGCGCGAATGTCGTCGCGAACGTAACTGTTCGTCGTTGCCCCTTGCCCATCAACAACCAGGGCGTGAGTTGCCACGATGGTGCCGTTGTCCTGGTAGCCGAGGAGGATGCCACCGGTCTCCCGAGGGAGGTGGTTCGCTGTCTCGAAGGCGATGGTCTCGTAGGCGTCGACGAGCAGGTCGATGCGCGTTGGTGGTCGAGTCATTCGTGACTCCTTACTTCGCCGATCGACAGGTCTCGCGTTTCCCCCGCGGGGTGGAGAGGGCGATCGACGAGCAGGCCGACGGCGTGGCGCACGGTCGCTGCTGCCGCCTCGATCACCGCGTAAGGGGGCGTCGGAGAGATTGGACTGCCGCAGCCGGCTTCGAACAGTTCAGACTCAGGCTGATCGACAACGCTGGACGAGGGTGGCAGCGGTTCGGCTCCGTCGAGCGGCGGCAGCACATCGATTCGGTAGCTCGTGCCGCCGTTCTGGATCGCCGCTGAGACGATCCGCCTGGACAACGCCCGTGCAGCGACATGGAGGAGTGCAGTGGTGGCGAAATCGGCGGTCGCGTTCACCACGAGATCGTGGTCGGTCAGAAGCTCGACAGCTTCGTCGCCTGAGGTGAGCGCGTGATCGATCACCTCGATGTCGGCACCTGCAATTCCACCGCGGTCAATCAGATGCTGCTTGACGGCCTTAACCTTCGACCGGCCCACGGCTTCAGGGCCGACAAGGTGACGGACGAGATTCCCGGGCATAACGACGTCGCTATCGAGCAGGGTGAGTTTCTGGACACCAGAGCGCACGAGTATGTCCACGATGAACGAGCCGAGGGCTCCGACGCCCACAACTGCGACTCGCCGTCCGCGGAGCTCGGGAGCAAGCTGACCCGAGCGTGCGGCTTTGGCGGCATCGGTGTCAGCACCTGAGCTCAGGCGCCTGACTGCTATGCCGCCAGTTTCGGTGGGCCATACTTCGAGGGTGATTGCGCCGTCGTGAGAGCCACGGCTGTAGATCAGCACCACGATCTCTATCGTGTGCTTGCGAATTCTGCGATCCAGGTCGACGCTGGGGTTGATGCGACCGGAGATGTCGTCCCATGATCTGGGGGGCACGTCTACATCGCCGAGGTCGGCAACGTATCCGAAGCGATCCTTGCTGTGCTTCGAGGACTTCGCTGGCTTGGTGCCGCCGCCGATTCGCATCAGGTTGTTCGCTGCCGGGCGGAACCGAACGAATCCGCTGGGATAGCGGGTCAGATCATCGTAGAGATAAAGCCGCTTATCATCGGAGGGCTTGAAGTAGCGGTCGAGGTCTAGGTCGGGTCGGTCGTCTGGCCAGCCTGCTGCAGCCTGTTCGAACCAGGCAGTGACGTGTTCGAGGAACGCTGGCGCTTCCGTCCACCACAGTCCCTCGTGATCGTCCTCGGCGATCAAGCACAGCGCCCCGTCCAACTCCCGGTGCCAGGACCACGCGACCGCATCTGAGTCGATCGGAACCACACGGGGTGGCTGAAAGGGGTAGCGGGAACGCAGCTTTATGAGAACCTCGGTCGCGCCCCCAGAGTGAACGATTGTCCCTCGCCAGCCGCTGTCATCTTTCGTGAAGCCGGCTCGGATCAGCCCTTCCTCGAAGTGCTGTTGTGAGTATGCGACGTAGTCGTCGTACTCGGTGAGGGTCACCCGAAGGTCCTCGTGCCCGCCGGGACGGTCCGTGCGCCAGCCGAGATGGCGGAAGCGCGCTTCGACCCATCCTCATTGAATCCGGGGGGCATCGGGAACACTGTCTCGTCGTCGCCGTTCTTGCCCAGTAGCTTCTGGAACGCCAGTGCTGCCTTGCCCTCGTCCTCCTCGGCGAGCGCTTCGCGCGCGGTTTCCGCTGCGTCGGCAAAACGTGCTTTCGCTGCGTCCAGCTCATCATCTGTCGCACGAATGCGGATGGTGTGCCCAGGCAGAGTGGGGTCGTTCACCGCGATGCCGAAGGTGACATAGCTGTCGATGATCTTGCTGACCTCTTTGAGCGCAGAGACGTAATACTCTGCGTGATCGTTGCCTGAGACCAGGCCGGAGGCGAAGGCCTGGTAGGTCGCGACCTCGATGAAGAACCCACCAGGCTTCTTGCTGGCGCCGAGTATCGAGCGTCGGGTCTGACGCAGCAGCTTCACCGTGGGAACGTAGTAGCCGTCATGTGCCGCGTTCATCTCGGTCGACAGCGACGTGAGTTTCTCCGGATTGGTACGCACCCACTCGTCCTCATCGCCCTTCTGCGGGATCTCCCACGTTTCGCCGTCCCAGTAAGGGCGGGCAGGCACCGCGTCGACATACAGGTCGTACTCGGGGAACGACACTTGCAGACTGCGATCCTGACGCTTCGTTCGTCGGTGACCATCGTCATCGCTACCGAACTCCGCATGCAGAACGGTGAAGAATCGGTCGAGGATGTTTTTCGACGTGACGTCGTTCGGTAGGTCCGGGAGTCGCACGAACACGTCGACGTCCTTGACCCGCTTGATCGACACGTTCCTCTTGTACGAGCCGATCAGCACTGGGTCCACTCCGTACTCGGTGAGCTTCGTGTCGGCTTCGAGTGCATCGCGCACCAGTCGGTGCGCCTCCGGTGCGTTGGCCTTGTCATCGCCGGGCTCGATGGAGCTCAGCGCATCCTTGAACTGCTGCTTGAGGTGAGCCATCGGGCCCTCCGATCTCGTTGTGATTGTCTTGGACTTCTCCGAGCCTGTCCCATGCCACCGACATTTCGGCGAGCATGGAGAGCAGGTGGTGTACTACTTCTTGCCGCGTTTGCCGGTGCTCTCGTTGGTCGTGGTTTTCGGGTGACGCTTCACTGTGGACTGCTTCACGAACCGCCCCGTGACTGCGCTGCGCCCTCTCTTGCCTGCCATGTTCCTCACCTCCTCGATGTTCCAGACTCGATGCTGTGTTTCAATTCTAACACGCTTCGTGTCGAAGGCGACGTGCTGTCGCAGATGTGACACACTGGGAGCATGGCCAAGACCACGATCAACACGGCCGCGCTGTACTCCGCCCTAGACGCCGCTCGTCAAGAGAGGCAGCTTTCTTGGCGAGCGCTCGCCGGTGAAGTAGGGGTGAGCCCCTCGTTACTCTCCCGGCTCGGCAACGGCCTCAAGCCGGACACCGACGGCTTCGCCACGATCATTGCCTGGCTCCGACTCCCGGCCGAGGACTTCTTCGAGCACGAGGGGCAGCACGACAACGCACGTGAGCCCGACCTCATGGCGCAGCTCGCACCGCTCCTGCGCGCCCGGAAGGACCTCAGCGAGACCGACGTCAAGTACCTGCAACAGGTCATCGGTGCGACCATCGAACGTGCACGGGCTCAGGGATGACTCGTGCGTCGAGGATTCAAGACCGAGGCGAAGAGCCTCGCGCTGGAGCTACGAGCCGAGATCGGCCTCGACGCGCATGCGCCTTTCGACCCCTACGCCTTCGCTTCTGAGTACGGCATCCCGGTGGTCCAGCTCAGCGACCTTGATGGTGTCGCGCGTGACCACTTCCTGCGGGCGGACGGAAGCGCACTGTCCGGGGCGCTGATCCCGAACGGGAGTGGCGTGGTCATCCTGGAAAACGATGCTCAGACCCTGACTCGTCGTCGCACCACCATGTGCCACGAACTCGCCCACGTCGTCCTGGAGCACCAGTTCGGCGTCTCGCTTTCCGACGAGAGGAAGTGTGGGCTCGGCGGCGACCAAGAAGCCGAAGCCGACTGGCTCTCGGGGGAGATGCTGATCCCCAACGACGGAGCATTCCGGCTTGCCAGAGCAAATGCCACCGACGAACAAGCCGCTCACGCCTACGATGTCAGCCTCGCGATCGCTCGATGGAGGATGAACCACAGCGGTGCGCGCAAAGTCATGCAGCGAGTTCGGGCAAGACGGGCGTAAAGCACAGATGACCAACCAAATCAGCGCCATTCCGCTCAGGGCATCGAAGGCGTCTCCAGGATCATCGGCGATCGGCAATGATGGGCGCGACTCTGCGCATTCCGATCGCAGCGTCCTGCAGGCTAGGCCTGCGTTCGCGGATCGAAGCCAGCCGCGGTGCGCGGCACGAGCGTGGGCTCGATCGCCTCACCGAGATGGTGGATGCGCCAGCTGCTGATTGGTACCACCGCGATCTCTGGGCGCCACACGAGCGTCACGTGCATCGTCGCAGGGACGGCGTCGATGTCATCATTGAGATACGCATCGGTCTCGACGAGGCGCACATAGGCCACGTCCGGTGCGCCGATGCCGAACAGTGCCGTGGTGCTGATCTTGAGGCCTGAAGAGAAGACGGATCGAGCTCGGGAGAAATCTTCCCAGGTGCCAAGCGATTCAGGGGTGACGAATGCGCACCCCAACAGTTCGCTCGCATTCGCTTGTTCCATATCTAGGCCGGTACGAAATACATCGACGAAGAGCGATGGGTGCCAGTCGGGAAGCGACTCGTAGGTCACCATGGCGTCGTCTTCTTCGGTCCAGCCAGCCGGCTCGTCACTCATCTGCCCATAATGTCAGGGGTCGCCGACATGGCGGCGAGCTGTTCCTCCGGAGCCCGGTTGCGCTGACGTGTCGGTTCTAGGGGGCTTCTGTGTCGCTGAGGGCGGTGCGCACGCTGTAGGCAGGGTCGTCGGCCAGTACAGCGCGCACATCTGCATGAGCGCCATCGGCTTGGCCCGCGAGCTCGCGGGCGAGCGTTCGCCGCACGCGCACGTCGGAGTCACGCGCCAAGCGGATGCCGAGGTGCTCAGGTTCGCCGTGCTCGACCCACTTCAGTGCGACCAGACTTCGGATGGCCCATCCTTGCATCGAGAGGAACGCAAGGTCGTCGTTCACAGCATCACCAAGACGCTGCAGCGCGATGGTCGGCCAGTAATCGGCCTGTTCGCCGAGTAGAGCGTAGACGACGCGCCGGACTTCCTTTCGCTGGTCATCGTTGCCGGCGAGGCTGGCGGCAAGCGCCAGCGCCTGCCCGCGACTTCCCTGGGGCATCCCGTTCATGCGGAAGCCGCCTAGCTTGTGGGTGTGCTGGCTATTGAGTTCGTCGTACTTTGACGGGGTGGGCGAGGTTGCGAGTCGCATGGCAGTCTCAAAATGACTTGCATGGTGGGCTTCATTGAGATGGCGTGTGAGATTGCCTGCCGCGTTTAGATAGTCTGCGCGATCGCTGGAAGCAAGGTGCGGATCATCTGCGCGAATCAGTAGCTCGGCGACGGCAGCGTTGATTGAGTCCGAGGGCAGATGGCGAATGAGGAGCGAGTCACCGATCGCGTTCGTACCCACGCTATAGACACCAGTGAGGTGCGTGAGAGGTGTGGTGAGTCGAGCCAAGGCATCGGCGGCAACAGCCGGATCGATGTCCGTCGGGTCGGCGAGTGCCAGTGTTTCCTGTGCCCAGTGGTTGCCGGCTGCGGCGAGCGTGGTGAGTCCGTCCCGCGCAAGCGCCTCGTTCTTCGCAATCGCATCGTGGGCAGTCTCACTTCGCGCGCCCTGAGCTCTGCCCAGGAGCGGCACAAGGTGGGCGATAGCACGTGGAGCGAGGTCCGGATGCCTGAGCGCGATCTTCGCCACAGCAAGCGCCTCATCGTCATCGTGGAACCGGTAGTGGTTCTCCTGAACCTCCGGTTGCTGCTCAAAGTGTGCCAACGCGGCCGTCGCCGGTGCGTGAGCAATGCGGCCGGCAATACCCGCCAACGCCTTGATTGCGTTGTTGTAGCGCGAGGTCGCAAAGGAGCGCAGATCGGGTCGGGTGCCTTCCTCGGCTGCCGCGAGCTCCGCGATGATGTGCTCGGCGATGAAGTCCACGAGGGTGTCGGGAACGAGATCCGCCTGGGAAGCGATGAGGCGGTAGGTGGCACCCACCGTCCAGTAGTTCGGTGCGTCCAGATTCTCCGTGATGTCAAGGAACTGAAGCGGCAATGACTTGCCCAGTGAGTCGATCCGTTTTGTCGCACCTATCTGCGCGAGGTGATGAGCGGCGAGGGTAGGTTCGTCGGACTCGATCATGATCGAGGCAAGCACGCGCCGCGCGCGTTCTTCTTCTACCAAGTCGCTAGTCGCGACCGCATCACGCAGCGCGCGCTGCGCGGAGATCGCCGCAGATCGCAGGCTGCCCTCGTTCAGTCCTGACAGTGCGTCGACGTAGGCGTCATGGGCCGTCGGCACGATTGGCTTGGAGATACCCATTTCTCGGACAGCGGTTTGCAAAGGAAGTAGTTCGTTACTTGTGAACGGGTTCCAGCGTGAGCGGAAGGCACGCCTGCTGAAGATCCACGTCGATGCCTCGCCCCACTGAGAGGCAAGCGACGCAAAGCCGGAGGCCTCATCCCAGGCTAGGTCGGCTTCCTTGAACTTCTCGTACCGAGCGAGGCTGCGTGCGTGGCGAGCGGCGATGAGTCCGGAGACGCTATATCCGTGGGTGATCTTTCGAGCGTCGGTGAGAAGCTCTGCCCAGTCCTGCGTCGACTCGGCGATGATCAGGCGAAGGCGAGTACGTCGCATTTGATCGAGACCAGGAAGACGGGACAACTCGGCCAGGGTGGGGACAGCGCTGCTCAGCCAGTCGGAGCGGTCGTTAGCAATAGCTGTTTCGCCTGCGAGGAGCGCGAGACGTACCTGGTCCTCGGGCTCCCCAAGCCGCAGCTCCTTGACGTCCGGAAGATAGCCGAGCGGATTCATATAGAGGTTGATTGCGCATTCGGCGACCTTGCGGCAGGCATCTACTGTTGGGGCAATTTCGGCCTGAGTTGTTAACTCCGCTAGACGTGACTGCGTTATCTGGGCGGTTGTCGCGAGGCCTTGCTCGAGTGCCGACCAGAACTCATCGAGAGTGTGGCGTGACGCCTCCTCGGCTCGTCCGTTGAGAGCCAAGAGGCGCACGCGCTCCTTCTCGTGAGACGCCGCATGAGGCTTGAACCCTGCATTGTGCAGGGCAGCCTGCCCCTTCTCGATGAGCGCAAGCGCCTGTTCGGGATCGGTCGTTTCAGCCGCCTTATCAAAAAACTCCTGAGCACCCGTCGAGACCTCGGGAGTGCGTGCGATTGCCTCTCGCACCGCGGCAGCATCGGCGGTGGGTACCTGGGTAACATCGATCTTGAACTTGTGACAGAACGCCTCTGCCGTGGGCATACCGAAGTACTCGATCACGATCTCTGGCCGTTTACGCAAGAGCGCCGAGAGCTCCTGCGCATCCCAAAGGTCGAGAACGACCGGTCGAAGCTCCTTACGCTGAACAGCCAGCTCCTCGACTGCACCGGTGCTCTTGACTGCGCATGCCACGCCCAAAATCAGGCGCTGAACCGTGAACGGTCGCTCCGTAGTGAGGAACTTCTTGACCGCGGCGGTGAGCTGTGACTTCCCGAACCGCTTGTAGTTCTTGCTCTGAAGAGCGACGCCTGCGCCGTCCGGTGCCAGCGCAACGATGTCGAGTCCGAGTTGAGCCTGCCCGCGGTCTCCGTAAAGCTGTGCTTCACGAAGTCCTTCGACGTCTCGCATCATCCGCAGTTGAAGGCGTTCGAAGTTCTCCCATGAAAGGGAAGTGAACGGGAGCTCCTCCAGCTTGCCGATCACCGGAGCCGGGGTGGTGACCGACGCAGGTGCATACAGCGTTGAAGCCAATGACAGATGTTTCCAGTCAGCCACAAATGCCCCCTTGCCCCGCCCGGTCGCGCCCTTACTCAGGGCCGAGCCTGTCGACTCCATCCTACGAGAGGCGCTGAAGGGCGCTCCCTCACCAAGGTTCGACGCCAATCGTGGGGAACACCCACTGACTAGCATGCTTCGCATGCGACGGGAAGGGCCCGCCTCCAGTGCCAGAAACATCCGCTCGGAGGGCACGTGTACCTTTCGTGTCTGCCCGGCGTCGCTGGTGAGAGATGGGTCGCCGCTGCCATGCTGGTATCGTGCAGACGAATCTCGACGAGGCCCGTGAGTGGGTGGGGCGGGCGAGCGGGCGAGCCCTATTCCTCTTGGGCGCGGGGGCCTCTAAGCCTGCGCTTCCGGTCTCCGCTGAGCTCACTGAGATCGTGCTCGCGAGCATTGATGAGGCGACACTCAACTTCGCTGCTGAATCGCGGGTCCCGGAGCTCTGGCGGGATATTCGTCCGGTGCTCGCATCGATGGGCTCAAACATCGAGGATCTTTACCAAGCGGTCGAGACGCTGACCTATCAGGACTCTGACCCGACGCGGTTCTGGGTTAAAGGTTTCATGGAGTTCCCTACCTACGGCGGTAACACCGCAGAGCTGGCACGAGACGCTCAGTGGATCCTCGACATGGTCCAGGGGCACACCCTCGGTGCGCTTGATACCGCCCAGGCAGATGCGCCACTTGGTCACTTTGAGCCGTTGCTTCGTGCCGCCAAGACGGGCATCGTCACGCTTAACTACGACCAGCTCATTGAGCGGGCTGGTGAGAAGTTCGGTGTCGAAGTCTCCACAGGAGCCGAGCTGTGGGATGGAGGCTTCCAGTGGCAATTCGGGACAGCAGCCGTGCATCTCCTGAAGATGCATGGCTCCATGACCTGGCGCGGCTCTCGATCAATCAACCATGAGAGCGGGAACCTCGTCCCGGCTGTCGGCTTCTATGAAACGAGCGGTCTCAACGAAGCTGCGCCCAATCGACTTCTGACCCCGACCGTCATCTTCGGATCGGGTTCGAAAACCACTCCCTTCTCGGCTTTCCCGGCGTTGACTCGTCAGTTCCACGACTGGCTTGAAAGATCAGAGCTGCTGGTCGTGGTCGGCTACTCCTTCCGCGATCAACATGTGGATGCGGCGATCCGCCGCTGGGCTTCGTTGTCACCGTCTCGTCGCATCGTCGTGATCGACCCTTATCCGCGTCGCCACATCCGCCAAGACGAGGACACCCTCGGCGGATTGCTTTGGGCGATGGATGCGGAGTACCGGACGCCGGACGCAGATGCTCCATCCGTGGCTGCCACTCTGGGAAAAAACCGGATGATCTTCCTGACCGGAGGCGTGGAGAGCCTCCTCCCAGCGCTAGTTGCTTAGCCTCTAAGCAACCGGGGCTGACCGCGATCTTCGGGTGATCGTTGCGACACGGATTTGTCCATCTCAGTGAGTTCGCTGGCGAACGGAGGAGGTCGGCGGTCGAAGCGGGGGACCAAAAGGGGACCAGAATCATGCAAACCATGCATGTCGTGACGTGTTCTGCACGCTCAGATCCCCGAAAACATGCGGATTTCGGTTCCATCGAAGCCGTCTGGACGCCTGGGGGTCAAGGGGTCGCAGGTTCAAATCCTGTCAGCCCGACCGACCGACTAGCCCCGGAATCTCGCAAGAGTTTCCGGGGCTTTCTCTTTGCTCGGAAGCCAGGGGCCTCCAGGAGGCCTCCGGTTGTCCACAGCCCCTGCCAGGGGTCAGGGGATCAGGGCGGTGATCAGCCGATCCAGCACCCCGTGTGCGCGGTCACGGGCCGTTGCAAGGTCGTCATGCTGCGCGATCCAGAGCGCCGCTTCGTTCATCGCGCCTGACAGAAGCATCGTGGTGGCATCAAGATGATCGTCGGCTACTCCGACATCCTGGAGCGCTTCGCGCAGATGTGCGGCGGAGTTCTCGGCATCGAGTCGCCGCCATGCATCCCATCCGATTGCCGCGGGGGCGTCGATGAGCAGAACTCGCACCGCCGCTCCCGTCGTGATCGCATCGAGAAAGGCGTGGGACCCGGCGCGGAGTTGCTCTGCGGCCCCTGAACCTGCTTTGTCGGCAGCGTCGACAACCAGCGCGGCGACGCTGGACTGGAGCTCGCTCGCCACCGCTCCGAAGAGCCCTACTTTGCTTCCGTAGTGATGGTAGACCGCTCCGCGCGTGACGCCCGCGGCCCGAGCGATGTCGTCGAGGGACACGTCGGCGTATCCATGAGCGGAGAACAGCCCTATAGCTGCCTCGAGGACTTGTCGAGCCGTGAGAGCGGCGTCGGCGGCGGAGGCGCGAGGCATGATCATTCCTTTACGTACGTAGAGTATGTATATTGGTCGTTACATTCCCATTGTATGTAAAAGGAGTAAGACGTGACTCTCACCAGCCTTTACCCCGTACTGATGTCGGACGACGTGACGTCGGCTGCTGCGTTCTATCGCGACAAGATCGGCTTCGAGTTCACTTTTGAATCGGACTGGTATATCAGCATGCGTTTCGGCGCCTTCGAACTCGCGGTTCTTGCATACGAGCATGAAACGGTGCCCGAGGCGTACCGCAGCCTTCCCCGGGGAGTCATCGTGAACCTCGAGGTTGACGATGTGGATGCCGTATATGAGCGCGTCACCGGTCAGCTCGGACTGGAACCTCTTCTCGCGATACGGGACGAGGGTTTCGGGCAGCGTCACTTCATCGTCGCCGCACCGAACGGAGTCCTGCTCGATGTGATTCAGCCGATACCGCCGAGCGCAGAGTATGCCGCCGCGTACGCCACGGCATGAGGCTGCTGCCCATGGCCATTCCTCAGGGCTCCTCAGGTCCGGTTGAATCCGACACGCGTACCCTTCACTCATGGACACGACCCCGAAAGTCGTCGAACACCTAGAGCCCAACGAGATCTTCGTGTTCGGCTCGAACGCGGGCGGATTCCATGGCGGCGGTGCCGCCCGCGTCGCTCACGAACGCTTCGGCGCAGTGTGGGGCGAGGGGCATGGCCATCACGGCCAGAGCTACGCCATCGACACCATGAGCGGGCTCGAGGTGCTCGCCAGCGAGGCAAGCAACTTCGTCACCTACGCCGAAGCGCATCCCGAGCTGCGCTTCCTGCTGACGCCGGTGGGCTGCGGGATCGCCGGGCATACGCCCGAAGAAGTGGCGCCCCTGTTCGCCGGCCTGCCCGACAACGTCACCGTCCCGGCATCCTTCGCTCCTTTTCTCTGACCGTGACCACGACGCTGCTCCTCCTCGCCGACACGCACGTGCCGGCTCGCGCGAGACAACTCCCCGATGCGGTGCTCCGTGCCGTCGACGATGCCGACCTGGTCATCCACGCCGGCGACTGGATCGACATCCCCACGCTCGACCTGCTCGAGACACGCGCTCGTCGGCTCTGCGGCGTATACGGCAACAACGACGGCCCCGAACTGCGAGCGCGATTGCCCGAAGTGGCGCACGTGACAGTAGAGGAGGTCGACATCGCGGTCATCCACGAGACCGGCCCGGCCACCCGGCGTGAAGAGCGCATGGACGCCGCGTTCCCCGTCGTGGACATGCTCGTCTTCGGACACTCGCACATCCCGTGGGACACCGTGACTCCCGCTGGCATGCGACTGCTCAACCCCGGGTCGCCAACCGATCGGCGACGGCAGCCCGCGTGCACGATGATGCGCGCGGTGATCGACGGCGAGCGCGTCGAAGTGGAGCTGATCCCGGTCGAGCGACCTTCTCGCGCCCAGCACGACTGACTGAACGTTCCCAACGATGGGGCGCTCCCGTTGACCCCGTCACAACGCGAGAGTAGACAGGGCGTATGAGCGAAGCATCGGGCGTGATGAGGACTTTGATTCAGCGGATCGGTCGCACGAAAGAGCTCGACGGCCCGGCTGAGACAGTGGACGGCTGGGTCAAGAAAGCCACGCGAACCAAGAGCGTGAAGAATGCTCTCTCCGGCTCCTGGCTCGGCCACCAACTGCATCCGATGCTCACCGACTTGCCGATCGGAGCCTGGGGAGCCGCCGTCGCCCTCGACCTCACCGGAGGAGAAGAATCCGCTGCGGCAGCGCGGCGCCTCGTCGGTCTCGGCATCCTGGCGTCCGCGCCGACCGCACTGTCCGGGGCGTCGGACTGGTCGGACACGATCGGCGCAGACAAGCGGGTCGGACTCATCCACGCGGCATCCAACGCGACGGCGAGCGTGCTGCAAGCGAGCTCGTGGCTCGCCCGCCGGCGCGGTCACCGCGGCGCCGGCATCGTGCTCAGCATCCTGGGACTCGGACTCACCCTCTGCTCCGCGTACCTCGGCGGGCACCTCTCGTTCGTCCGCGGCATCGGCGTCAACCACACCGCGTTCCAGGGGGCGACCCGCAAATGGACCGATGTCGCGGCTGACAGCGACATCGCCGAAGGATCGCTCACCCGCGTGCTGGTCGCAAGCGTGCCGGTGCTGCTCACCCGGCAGTACGGCCGGCTGCACGCGATCTCTGCGGTGTGCAGCCACGCCGGCGGACCGCTCGACGAAGGGACGCTCGACGCCGACGGCTGCGTCACCTGCCCGTGGCACGGCAGTCGGTTCCTGCTCGAGGACGGCACCGTCGAACGCGGGCCGGCGAGCGTGCCGCAGCCGCTCTGGGAGGTCAGCGTGGATGAGGGACGGATCAGCGTTCGCGCTACGTAAGTCTCGTCGCCGCACCTAAAGCTCTGCTTGACTGGGCGCATGGAGCGTTTTCAGGTTCCGCTCTATCTCGCGGCCCTCGCCGTCGGCGCCTCCGTCGGCCTGCTGTTTCCCGTCGTCGCACCGCCCGCGGAAGTCGCCATCACACCCGCGCTCGGCCTGCTGCTGTACGCGACCTTCTGTGGGGTGCCGTTCGCGAGGATCGGCCAGGCATTCCGCGACTGGCGATTCCTGACGACGATCCTGGTCGTGAACTTCGCCGTTGTCCCCGTCATCGTCTGGATGCTGTCGCGCATCGTCGCCCAGGACCACGTGCTGCTCGTGGGCGTGCTGTTCGTGCTGCTCACGCCGTGCGTGGACTACGTCATCGTTTTCACCGGTCTCGCCGGCGGCGCCAAGGACCGGCTGCTCGCAGCGACGCCGCTGCTGATGCTCGCCCAGATGCTCCTTCTTCCCGTCTACCTCTGGCTCTTCCTCGGCACAGACTTCGTGCTCGACATTGACCTCGCCCCGTTCGCTGAAGCGTTCGGGCTGCTCATCGTACTGCCGCTCGCCGCCGCCGCGCTCACTCAGTTCGCCGCGGCGCGCACCCGCTGGAGCCGTCTATTGCTCAGCGCAGTCGAGACGACGATGGTGCCGCTGATGATGCTCACGCTCGCGGTGGTCGTCGCATCCCAGGTCGCGGGTTTGGGGGAGCGGATCGGTTCCCTCCTGATGGTGATCCCCGTCTTCGTCCTGTTCGCGGCGGTCATGGTTCCCGTCGGAATGGTCGCGTCCCGTGTCGCGCGGCTCGATGTTCGCGGCTCGCGAGCGATCGTCTTCAGCGGCGTGACACGGAACTCTCTCGTCGTCCTGCCGCTGGTCCTGGCGCTCCCCGGCACCTTCACCCTTGCACCCCTCGTCGTCGTCACGCAGACGCTCGTCGAACTCGTCGTGATGGTCCTCGCCGTGAACGTCGTCCCGCGACTGATCCCCGCGGCACACGATGCGAGAACGCTCTCGTAGTCGCATCCCTCCGCGTCGCCTGGATGCGCGGAAACATCTACCTTGCATCTGCTTCCCCCTGTGACGCGGGTTCGTTCGCCTCGGCAGGCCTGTCAACCCCCTCACCGATGCATTGCCGTATCGAGAACACTGTCCGTGAGGGCGGAGCGTCCGCCTCGAGAATCCACGAGGAGGAATCATGGAATCGACACCCGACGCTGTGTCCGCGGCCGGCGAGGACGAGCCGATGCAGCCGCTCCGAGACGAGGACGCCACCACCACCGCCGATCCCGCCGCCGACCCGGCGCAGGCGGAGTGGGAGCGCACGCAAGCCGTCGACGAAGGCGGCGAGCTCGACGGTGCGACCGCAACCGGACGCGACCCTGATGAGATCCCCGACCCGGACGACGAGATCCCCGCCGAGGATCTGCCCGGATTCGGCGCCCAGCCCGAGACACAGGGCGACGAACCCGTGAGCGCAGAGCTCGGCGAGGACGGACAGGGCGACCTCGCCCCTGAAGATCTCTGATCGCGAGAGGAGACGCATCATGATGATGGAATCGGACGCCGGCGGGCAGGCCGCCGCGTCACCCATGGATGCCGACGCCGCCGACGTGCAGGAGCAGCAGCGCCCTGCACAGGACGACCCGATCGATCCGGAGCAGTCCGTCGGGGAGCACCTGCCCGACGGCTCGGGCATCGAGTCCGACCCGGCCGATGCGCAGGACCAGTCGATGGAAGTCCCCGACGAGGACGAATAATGAGCGACCACGCCGTTTTCCGTGCGCCGATGCGATCGCGCGACGACAACGTGCCTGTCGGCGTCGCCGTAGACAGGGCGCTCGAACACGGCGTGTGCGGCGTCGGAGGGCGCCTCGATGCCCCTCCGGCGTCGCTCACCGACGCACTGTCCCAGACCGACGCAGCGTACGGTGAACGCTTCGCGCGCCGCCTAGAACGGTTCGCCGACGCGCCGGAGGGCTCCTTCGTCTGGACCCGCGACGTCTACGAGTTCCTCTGGTTGGGCCGGATCGGCAACCCGTGGAGCTACGACGCCGGCCCAGGAGCCTGGGCTGTCGATCTCGTCCATGTGCGGCCCTGTGACTGGATTCCCACCCCGATCCCGTGGGGTCAGGCACCATCCTCCGTGCACGCATCCTTCGCGCGCGGCGGACGCAACTGGCAGCGGATTCGCGCGGCCGACGCGCAGGGCACCTCTGGAGTGTGGGATCGTTACGAGCCGGATGCGCCGGTTCAGCTCACCCGGGCGGTCGGGTAGACGTCGCGGATCTGCTCGACGAAGAACCTCCCCTTGCTCTCGGCATCCATCAGCGCGCGATGGATCGCGTGCGGCACCGCGTGATAGCGGTACACATCGCCGCTGACGAACTCGATCTCCAGCACCGCGAACTGGTCGTCGTACCCCACGGACCTCACAGCCGACGATTCGACCTCGACGCGCCGCAACCCGGCCATCAGCGACTCGCCGCGCCTTCTCGCGCACGCGCCACGATGATGCCCCGCTGCGAGGTCCAGAACCCATCGAGCATCTCGCGCAACCGTTCGGCGTCGACATCGGCGCCGAACGCCTCGGCACCCGGCTCCAGCATGATCCCGGCCGCGAGCGGACCGGCGTGCACCGGATCGAACCCCAGCAGGTCGACGAGCGCCGACACCGCGGCGACGTCCGCAGCAGAATCTCCGGCGATCGCGATCGCCTTGCGTCCGGGCGATCCGGCAGGCCGCGCCTCGTCCTCGAGATCCCGGTAGCCCATGTGGCTCAGCGCCTTCACGACCCGCGCGCCGTCGAGATGGGCCTGCACGAGTTCGCTCGTCGAGGTGCGCGGATCGCTGAGATCATCGCGGATGCCGTCGGACGCCCACCAGTAGTTCATGGCATCGATCACCAGTGAACCGCGCAGGGCATCGGCGGGCAGCGTCCGGTATCGCCCGAGCGGGAGAGCCAGGACGACGGCATCCGATTCGGAGATGACCGTCGCGGTGTCGGCCGCCGTCGCGCCGACGGCGGCCATGGCCGGCGCGATCACCGCCGGTGCACCCGACCGGGCGACCAGCACGCGCAGCCCCGCCTCCGCCGCGAGCCGGGCGAGCACGGTGCCGAGTCGCCCGGCGCCGAGGATGCCGAGAGTCTGGATCGTGCGCGGAGTGTCCACCCGGCCATCGTATGACCGGAGCGCCGGCGCGGCTCAGCGCTGGTTCACGCGGATGAGGTTCCCGGCCGGGTCGCGGAACGCGCAGTCGCGCACGCCGTAGTCCTGATCCGTCGGCTCCTGCACGATGTCGGCGCCGCCCGCCTCGAGACGCTCGAACAGCCCGTCCAGGTCGTCGCTCGCGAGAGTGATCGCGGTGTAGACGCCCTTGGCGATCAGGTTCATGATCGTCTCGCGCTCCTCGTCCGTGATGCCGGGGTCGACCGCCGGCGGATGCAGCACGATCGAGGTCGAGTCGCCGGCCGGACCGACCGTGATCCAGCGCATGTTCTCGTAGCCGACGTCCTTGCGAACCTCGA
The DNA here is from genome assembly GCF_007988825.1 of Microbacterium aerolatum. GTDB lineage: Bacteria > Actinomycetota > Actinomycetes > Actinomycetales > Microbacteriaceae > Microbacterium > Microbacterium aerolatum. The sequence continues at coordinate 43,431 of NZ_BJUW01000014.1, forward strand.
AACCGAACAGATCACGATAGAAGCCGAGCGCCGCATCGGCGTCGGTGTGAGGCAGGAACGCGTTGTGGATGCTGATGTTCATGCAGGCAACGCTAGGCGGATGCCGCCGGCTGCGCTTCTCGATTCCTGACCGGTCTGGTCACCTGCTTGGCCAGACACGGCGGGATGCCCTCGACCGAGCGGGACGGATCATCGCGGTAGGTGCTCGGCGATACCCCGACGAGCTCGGAGAACCGTGTGCTGAAGGTACCGAGCGACGAGAATCCGACGGCGAAGCAGATCTCGGTGACGCTGAGGTCGCCGCGGCGCAGCAGCGTCATCGCACGCTCGATCCGCCGGGTCATCAGGTAGGCGTACGGCGGCTCGCCGTAGATGCGCCGGAACTCGCGGCTCAGGTGCCCGGCTGACATGTGCACGCCGCGCGCCAGGTCCTCGACGTTCAGCGGATGCGCGAACTCGCGGTCGATCCGGTCGCGCACGCGGCGCATGACCGTGATGTCGGCCCGATCGTTCGCTTCCGCCATGCGTACATCCTGGCAGGCGCGTCGCCGGCGGGGGATGCCGGATGCCGAATCCGTCAGGAATCGAGAAGAGCCGCGGCGGGCCGCGACGTAGCGTGGACGGCACACCACCCCGATCGAGGAGGCAGCACCATGACGAAGCAGGATGCCGGCGGGTTCTCCGCCGAGGAGCGCAGGGCGATGAAGGAGCGCGCGGCCGAACTCAAGGCAGACGCCAAGCGCGCGAAGGGCGCCGAGAAGGCCGCAGCCGAGGAGGCGGAGCTGCTCGCCAAGATCGCGCAGATGCCCGACGGAGACCGTGAGATGGCGGAGCGCCTGCACCAGATAGTGGCCTCGGTCGCGCCGGGGCTCGCGCCCAAGCTCTACTACGGCCAGCCCGGCTACGCGCGCGGCGGCAAGGTCGTGGTGTTCTTCCGCAGCGGCCAGATGGACAAGGAGCGCTACTCGACGTTCGGGGTGAGCGCGCAGGCGGCACTCGACGGGCCGAGCGGCTTCTGGCCGACGTCGTACGCGCTCATCGACCCGACCGAGAAGGCCTGGGAGCAGCTGACCGAGGTCGTGCGACGCGCGGCCGGCGCAGGGGAGTAGGGCAGGTCAGTCGACGCTGACGGTCTCGTCGACAGCAGCCTTATTGCGGCGCATCTGCCGCACGCGGATGATGATCCAGGCGACGACCGCGATGATCACGACCGCGATCACGATCTTCTGGAAGATGCCGGCGTAGTCCTCGACGATGTGCCAGTTCGCGCCGAGGTAGAAGCCGGCGAGCACGAAGATCGTGTTCCAGATGGCGCTGCCGGCCGTGGTCAGCAGCGTGAAGCGCAGCAGCGGCATCCGCTCGATGCCCGCCGGGATCGAGATGAGACTGCGGAAGATGGGGATCATCCGGCCGAAGAACACCGCCTTCGACCCGTGCTTCTCGAACCAGGCCTCGGTGCGTTCGACGTCTTCGGTCTTCAGCAGCGGCATCCGCTCGACGATCGCGTACATGCGGCGTCGGCCGAGCCATGCGCCGATGCCGTACAGCGCGAGCGCGCCGACGACCGAGCCGACGGTGGTCCAGATCAGCACCTCGACCAGGCCCAGCGTTCCCTGCGCGGCGGTGAATCCGGCCAGCGGCAGGATGATCTCACTCGGCAGCGGAGGGAAGAGGTTCTCCAGCGCGATGGCGACGCCGGCGCCGAAGCCGCCGAGGGTCTCCATGAGAGAGACGGCCCACGCGGCGATGGCGTTGAGGTTCTCGGCTCCGGCATCCATGGCTTCCAGCGTAGGAGAGCGCACCTGAGGATCAGCGCAGAGTCACCGGATGTTCACCTCGGCGCGGAACGGCCGCAGCTGCGGCATCCAGCACCGCACGGCGTGCACGTACGCGAGGTATGGAGCGCCGAAGCGCTCTGTGAGGTCGGCCTCCTCGAGCGGGCGGATGATCCAGTTCCACACCAGCGACCCGCACAGCGCGTAGACCACGACCAGCCACGAACTCGCCATGAGCCCCACCGCGACGCCCTGCGCGATCCCGGCCAGAGCCATCGGATTGCGCACGAACAGGTACGGGCCGGCGATCACCAGGCGGCGTGCCGTCGCGGAGGGCAGCGGCGTGCCCTCACCGCGCGTCGACATGGCGTTCGCCGCCCAGATCCCGAGCGCGCTCGCCGCCACGAGCAGAATGAGGCCGCCCCAGCGCACGGCCGTGGGCAGCGGGAGATGCAGGTTCCAGCGATGTTCGAGCACGGCGATGATCGCGGGGATCGCCGCCAGGAACAGGCCCCAGAAGACGACGATCTGCGCCGTCGTGCGGATGATGTGAGCGGCAGTCGACGACGGCGGCGCGAGCCGGAACGCGAACGGCCCGAACAGGATCCACTCGGTGGGCAGGCGCCCGAGCCACACGAGGAGTCCGGCCGCCGCACTGCCGACGGTGGCGGCGATCATGAGCAGCACGCCCCAGCCGGCGAGCCCCGTCATCGTCGCGTACAGTGCCATACCAGCCGTCACCACCGCGGTCCACGGCACCACGACCCAGACCGCGGTGCGCACTCCGACCGCGACCAGCACCGAGACGATCACGAAGAGCGGGATGTCGAACGCGGCGACCAGCACCGGATCGAGCTGTCCGAGGGTCAGCTCGCGAACCGTGTCGGACATCGCCACGCCGATCCACCAGGCCGCACCCGCGATGGCCTGGGCGGCGAAGTAGAGGCGTCCCAGCCGCGCGTCGGGAGGCAGCAGCGGCGAGGACGGCATGTGGCGATTCTACGAGGCCGTGAAAGCGCGGATGCTCTTGCCTCTGCCGCCCCGCTTCGTAGGCTGTAGCCATGGACAGGACGATCGTGATCGCGGTGCCGGCTCCGATCCCGCACGGGCATCGCGTCGAGGTGGTCGAGCGCGTGGACGACAGCGGCGAGCGCGTGGTCATCGGTGTGACGGATCTGGAGACGCGGATCCGGTATCAGCACGCCGCCGCGACGCCCGGGTCGGCGGCGTGGATCGGCCGGGTTCTGGAGTGCACCCTCACTCCCAGCAGGGCGGGCGTCAGCACGACGCTGCTGGTGGATCCCGTGGGCCCGGGAGCTGCCGAAGCCGACATCGCGCTGCGCGGAGCGGATGCCGCGGCATCCGCCGTCACGGAAGAGGCGCTCCGCTGGGGCGGCGCCGACCGCACGCCGGAGCCGGAGGAGCCGCGCTTCTGGTGAGGTGTCGTGCCTTCGGGGTCAGCGCAGTGCGGCGAGGATCACCTCTGTGACCGCATCCGGCGCGTCCATCGGCGCGATGTGGCCGGCATCGGGGATCACGTGCTCCTCGATGCCCTCGGCCGCAGCCCAGCGCGGCATGGCCGTCGCGATGTTGCCGGTGCGATCCGCCGCCCCGCGGATGAGTGTCAGCGGAACGGGTGAACGGTAGCCGGGCTCCGGATCGACCAGCTCGGCGGTCGCGCGCCAGACGTCGAGGAACACTGGTTTCGGCATCCGGGCGAAGCAGCGGCGGGCGTACTCGATGACATCGGGTGTCGTCGCAGATGCGGTCGCCATCAGCTTCGGCAGCCGGGAGGCGGGAATCATTGCCAGCGACGGCGCCGCGAGCCGCAGCCAGAACCTCTCCATGCGCGTCAGAGGGCCCGCGTTCCAGGTCGAATCGACCACGATCAGGCGACCGGCCAGTGCGTGCTCCCGGCGGGCGAGCTCCTGTACGAGGTTTCCGCCGAGGGAGTGACCGACGAGGGCGGGTCGGCGGAGCCCCAGGTGATCGATCAGCGCTGCGAGGTCGTCCAGAGCGTCTTCGCTGCGGAAGCGGACGCCGTGGTGGAGGTCCGAGGCGCCGTGTCCGCGCAGATCCCAGCTGACAGCGCGGAAGCCGGCGTCACGGGCGGCGGCGAACTGGGCGTCGAACATCGTGTGATCCACGCCTGCTCCGTGCGTGAACACGACGGCGTCGCCGAGGCCACCGGTGTCCTGATAGCGCAGCGTGGCACCGGGGCGGTCGAGCGTCTCAGGCAGATGCACCATGCCACCGAACCTATCGGGCGGTCAGCGGAAGTCGCGAGAGCGATGCTCGATCCCGGTGCGCAGATCCTGGAAGGCATCGGCGAGCACGTTGATCACGCCCTCGGGCGAACGCTCCAGCATGCCGCGCACGATCAGCGCGGGGGATTCCCTGGCGATGCGGCGGTAGCGGTCCCAGACCCCGGTCGAGCAGACCACGTTGACCAGACCGTGCTCGTCCTCGAGGTTGAGGAACGTGACCCCGGCCGCGGTCGCCGGCCGCTGCCGGTGGGTGACGAGCCCCGCCACCTCGATGCGCCTGCCGACCTCGTGATCGCGCAGCTGTGCGGCGGTGAGCACGCCGCGGTCGTCCAGCGCCGCGCGGAAGTGCGTCATCGGATGGTCGTCGACCGAGACGCCGGTGCTCGACAGATCTGAGGACAGCAGTTCGTAACTGCTCTGATCGGTGAACAGCGGCGGCTGCACCGACACGGTCGTGCCGGGCAGATATCGGGCGCGATCCTCTGCGGCGGCGCCCGCGAGCCAGACCGCCTCGCGTCTGCTCAGCCCGAGGCATTCGAAGGCGCCGGCCGATGCCAGCGCCTCCAGCTGGGCGGCGGTGGCATCCGTGCGGCGCACCAGGTCATGCTGGTCCCGGTACGGGCCGTGCGCCTCTCGCTCCGCGACGATGCGCTCGGCCATCGGCATGCCGATGCCGCGGACGCTGCCGATCCCGAGCCGCACGGCGAACGCGCCGTCGCGGCGATGCGCCGCCGACTCGTCCGGCGCATCCCGGTCGAACTCGCCCGGTGTCGGCTGCTCGTACACGGCGCAGGATGCGAGCCCGGTGGGGCCGGCGGGGCTGCCGCCCTCCTCGAGCGGCTCGAGCGCCGCAGCCGCGGCGGAGGCGTGCAGATCGGGTCGGCGCACCTGCACGCCGTGCCGGCGGGCGTCGGAGGTGAGCGTGGATGCGGAGTAGAACCCCATCGGCTGCGCGTTCAGGAGCCCGGCGAGGAACGCGGCCGGATAGTGCAGTTTCAGCCATGAGCTGGCGTAGACCAGCAGCGCGAACGACAGCGAGTGCGATTCGGCGAACCCGAAGTGCGAGAACGCCTGGATCTGCTCGTAGATGCGATCGGACTGCTCGACCGACAGACCGTTGCGCGCCATGCCGGCGTACAGCTTCTCGCGGATGCTGTCGATCCTCTCCAGCCCGCGCTTGGAGCCCATCGCCCGCCGCAGCGTGTCGGCCTCATCGGCGGTGCAGTCGCCGATCGTCGTCGCCATCTGGATGAGCTGCTCCTGGAACACCGGGATGCCCTTCGTGCGCTCCAGCACCGATTTCAGCTTCGGATGCGGGTAGGTCACCTCGTCCATGCCCATCTTGCGCCGCACGAACGGGTGCACGGCGCCGCCCTGGATGGGGCCGGGGCGGATGAGCGCGATCTGGATGGCGAGATCGTAGAACCGCCGCGGCTGCAGCCGGGGGAGCAGACCGATCTGCGCACGCGATTCCACCTGGAACACCCCGATCGAATCGGCCCGGCACAGCATGTCGTAGACCGCTTCCTCCTCCTTGGGGATCGTCTCCAGCATCCATCTCTCGCCGGTCGACGCGTCGACGAGATCGAAGCAGTTCTGGAGGGCGGCGAGCATGCCGAGCCCCAGCAGGTCGAACTTCACCAGGCCCATCCACGCCGCGTCGTCCTTGTCCCATTGGATGACGGTGCGATTGTCCATGCGGGCGTGCTCGACGGGCACCACCTCGCCGACCGGGCGCGCGGTGAGCACCATGCCGCCGGAATGGATGCCGAGATGCCGGGGCGCCTTCAGCACCTCGCCGGCGTACTCCAGCACCGTCTCGGGGATGTCATGGCCGTCTGCGGGCATCAGATCGGCGCCCCAGCCGTCGACCTGGCGCGACCAGGCATCCTGCTGGCCGGGAGAGTAGCCCAGCGCCCTCGCCATGTCGCGCACGGCGTTCTTCGGGCGGTACTGGATGACGTTCGCCACCTGCGCCGCGCACTCCCGCCCGTACTGCTCGTAGACCCACTGGATGATCTCCTCGCGCCGCCCCGAGTCGAAGTCCACGTCGATGTCGGGCTCTTCCTCGCGGGTGCTGGCGAGGAACCGCTCGAACGGCAGACCGTAGAGGATCGGGTCGACGGCGGTGATGCCCAGCAGGTAGCAGACCGCGCTCGCCGCCGCCGACCCCCGGCCCTGACAGAGGATGCCGCGGCGCTTCGCCTCGGTCACGATGCCGTGCACGATGAGGAAATAGCCCGGGAAGTCCTTCTCGTCGATCACGTTCAGCTCGCGCTCGATCCGGGCCCGTCCGGCATCGTCGAGACGGGGATACCGGGCGGGGGCCGCCTCCCACACCAGGTGCCGCAGCCAGGTCATCGGCGTGTGGCCGTCAGAGACCTTCTGGCTGGGCAGGGCGGGGCGGGCGCGGCGCAGCTCGAACGCCGACTCCTCGGCGATGACGAGCCCGTGCGAGATCGCGCCGGGGTAGCGGCGGAACCGTTCGGTCATCTCGGCCCCGCTGCGCAGATGCGCCGACCCGTGCGATGGCAGCCAGCCGTCGAGGTCGTCCATGCTGCGCACCGCGCGCACCGCGGCGACCGCCTCGGCCAGGCCTGCCCGCCGAGGCGCCGAGTAGTGCACGTTGTTGGTCGCCACGACGGGGAGCCGATGGGATGCCGCGAGATCGGCGAGGGCGTCGTTGCGGCGGGAGTCCTGCGGGTCGCCGTGGTCGAACAGCTCGACGGCCACGCTGTCGTGCCCGAACAGGTCGACCAGGCGTCGCAGCGGGGTGGCGGCATCCCCTCTGGCCAGTCCCTGCCGGACCCCGCCCTTGCGGCAGCCGGTGAGGATCGTCCACTGTCCGTCTGCGCTCGCCGCGAGGTCGTCGATGTCGTAGACCGGGCGCCCCTTCTCGCCTCCGCGCAGCTGCGCTCTGGTGATCGCGCCGGAGAGCCGGTGATAGCCGTCCATGCCGCGGGCGAGCACGAGCAGATGCTCGCCGACCGGGTCGGGCACGCCGCCCTGCGGTGCGGGCAGGTCCAGCGACAGCTCGGCGCCGAAGACGGTCTGCAGCGGAGAGCCCATGAGATCCGCGGTCTCGGCGAACCGGGCGGCGCCGTAGAACCCGTCGTGATCGGTGATCGCGAGGGCTGTGAGCCCGAGCCTGGCGGCCTCGGCGATCAGCTCCTCCGGCGCGGAGGCGCCGTCGAGGAAGGAGTACGAGGTGTGCGCGTGCAGTTCGGCATAGGGGACGGCGTGCTCGGGAGGGATGATCAGCGGGGGAGACGCCGCCCGGCGCTTGCTGATCGGCCCCGGGTCGGGTCTGGTCGGCGGCGGTTCGGGGGCCGGGCGCCCGCTGAGGGTGCGCTCGAGCTCTTTCCAGGGCATCGCCGGGTTGTGCCAGCCCATCAGCGATACCTCCCCTCGGCCCACCAGGCGCCGTCTTCCCAGAGCACCAGCCACGCGCGCTGGGACTCGTCGACGATCTGGAACCGCTGCGCAGTGCGGGAACGGTCGGCATCCCACGCCCGCTCCCGCAGCGGCCAGGGGCCCGCCCAGCTGAGCACGGGCGCGTCCTCGATCACGGCGGGGGGCGCGGACAGCGCACCGCGCTCGTCCACGGTCGGGGCGGTGCCGTCTGCGGTCATCACCCTGGCGGGAACCGGCGGGACGAACACCTCGGAGGGATGCGGGGGCGGAAGGCTCCCCGGCCAGGGGGAGGCCGCGTCGCGCTCGTGCGGGGTCTTGTCGCCCCAGGGCTGGAACAGCTGCCGTTCGGCGAGCCGGCGCCCTCCCGTGACCTGCGGGGTGACCACGCCGCGATGCCCGAGCAGCGCCTGGACGCGGGACACCGCATGGTGCAGGCGCTGCTCGGGGCCCTGCCCGAACAGCCCCGGCTGATGATGCGCGCTGTCGTCGACGCGCGTCGGGGTGATCCGCACCTCGAGGATGCCGGCGCCGACCCGCTCGGTCTCGGCGAACGCGCTCGCCATTCCCTCGAGCTGCCACCGCACCCGGTCGACCAGGTCGCTCGCCTCGAACGAGGTCGGATGCATCCAGACCCGCGACGAGACGCCGCCGTCGTCGTCGGTGAGATCTATGCGCACCTCGGTGCACACCTGGGAGAGCTCGGCGAGACCCGCGGTGACGGCATCCGCGGTCTGGCGCACGGCGAAGGCGACTTGCTCGGCCTGCGCCAGGGGACTGTCGAACACGATCTCCCGCGCGAGCTGCGGCTCGGGCTTCTGCGGCGTCAGCGGCCGCGAATCGGCCCCGGCGGCCAGATCGTGCAGTCGTACGCCCCGCTCGCCGAGCCGGTCGCGGACGTGACCGACCTCGAGCGCGGCGAAATCGGCCAGGGTGCGCACGCCGAGCTTCGTCAGCAGCGTCGTGATCTGCTCATCGGCCAGCACCTGCACGGGAAGCGGCGCGAGGAAATCACGCGAACCGCCGGCAGAGACCACGCGCACCGGATCGGCCAGACGCGCCGCCTGCTCGGCGGTGAACAGCCCGTCGGCGACGCCGGCACGGGAACCGGGATGGGTGTGCTCGGCGAGCGCGTCGATGAGATGCTGCGCTGCCTGCTCCTCGCCGCCGTAGTAGCGGGCGGCGCCACGGGCCCGCAGCGCGATCAGCCCCGGACGCAGAGGCTGCACCCCCGGCACCAGCTCTTCGAGCAGGCGCAGCACCGGCAGGAACATCCGCTGCTCCTGAAGCGGATCGGCGGGAAGGATCCGCAGGCCGGGGGAACTGGTCTGCGCGAGCCGGCGACGTTGACCGCGCCGCACTCCCTGCGCCCTGGCGGATGCAGAGCAGGCGATGACGGTGTTCGCCTGCACGACGGCGACGGGCTCGTCTCCTGGGGGCGCGCCGAGTGCCGCGCGCACCGGCCAGTCCGGCAGCCACAGCACGAGGTGACGGGGAGGTGCGCTCATCCTGCCGCCGCCCAGCGATCGGGCACCGGCATCACCGTCAGCGGCGTCGCCACTGTCGTGGTCACGGTCGTCGTCACCGGCAGCGGTTTCACCGGCTGCAGGGGAGCGGGTGCGTCTCCCACACGGCCGAGCGCGGTCGGCATCTGCACGCGCACCCGCCGACCCGACTCGAAGCGCCGCCCCGAGGCCCGCAGCGTCACGGTGCGATCGGAGAGCAGCCCCCACCCCGAGCCTAGGCCGTGCCACTCGGTCTCCTCGACGCGGATCGTCGCCTCGCTCTGCGGCCAGGGAGCGGTGACCAGCAGCGTGCAGCCGCGATCGCGCAGGCGCGCGTTCAACCGGGTGATGTCGGCATCCGAGACGCGACTGCGCGGATGCACGGCGATGATCGGGATCACCTCGGAGAGTGCCGTCGCGACGGTGAGCCAGCGCGGGCCGGGGTCGGGCACGAGGATGAGGCGCTCCAGCTCGACGCCGAGATCGCTCATCGCCTCGACGCCGATCGTCGGCATGCCGATGATCGCGCACCATGACCCCTTCTGCGACGGCGCGGCGAGCAGGGCGCCGAGCAGACTCGGGGACGGCGAGATCGAATACGACGATCCGACGCGCAGACCGGGGTCGGGCAGCAGCCCCTCCAGTGCCGGATCGAGCGGGAGGAAGGGCACGTCGCTGCGTCGCCGCTGCATGCGGGAGATCTCGCTGCGCAGGCGATGAACCTCCTGCGCGCGGGAGGCGACGCTCTCGCGAGGGAGAGCCGAGGGGGCGGAAAGTGCTGTGCCCATGCATCCATCCTCGAATGTATCTACGAATAAAGCAAGCTGTCCTCAGATCGTAATTCGCACATCGGACATCGACGTTATCCACAGGCCGGAACCACGGCCGCCTCGGTTCTCGTAACCTTCCGGCATGCCGTCCATCTCGCCGTACGAGGTCGCGGTCGTCGTCGCGCATGCGGCGCTCGCGGGGATCGGCATCTGGCTGCTGGTGATCGACGCGCGCACCCACCGGCTCCCGAACCGGATCGTGCTGCCGACGCTCGCGGCATCCCTCGCCCTGGCCGGGATCGACGCGCTCGCCATGCAGAGCAACGGCGCACTGATCGGGGCGCTGGCGGGGATGCTGATCCTCGGCGGCTTCTACGCCGTGCTCCGCGGCATGAGCCGGGGCGGGATCGGCGGGGGAGACGTGAAGCTGGCCGCCCTCATCGGCCTGGTGCTGGGATGGCACGGCTGGCAGGTGCTGGCGCTGGGCGCGGCATCCGCCTTCGTCCTCGGTGCGTTCTACGCCCTCGCGCTCATGGCGTTCAGGCGTGCGAACCGGTCCACCCGCATCGCGTTCGGGCCGTGGATGATCGTCGGCGCGGTCCTGGGCATCGCGATCGGGTGAGGACATCGTCGCCCGATGAAGACTATGGTGTGCTCATGGCAATCGCACGACTCCACGGCGGCCCGCTGGACGGGCAGATCGTCCCCATCCAGGACGCCGACGACAAGCTGATCGTTCCCTACAGCGAGACGCAGGTGGTCTACAACCGCCGCGGCGATGCGCAGAACACGGGATCAGACGACGGCCCCACCGAGATCGACTACTGGTTCGACGAGGCGCTCGAAGGACTGACCAGCAACGATGACTGAGGGTGCCAGGACCGTCGAGGTCGAGCGCAAGTACGACGTCGACGCCGGTACGCCGCTGCCCGCCTGGACCGGGATCACGGGAGTGGATGCCGTAAGACCTGGCGAGCTGCGTGAACTGGACGCCCGCTACTTCGACACCGAAGACTCGGTTCTCGCCCGTGCGGGCGTCGCGGTGCGCCGTCGCACCGGCGGGCCGGATGCCGGCTGGCACATCAAGGGTCCCCGTGAGGGCGACGGGCGTCTCGAGATCGCATGGCCGCTGAGCGATGACGACACGATCCCGGATGCCGTCGCCGATACCCTCGCACGATGGACGACAGCACCCCTGACGCCGCTCGCGCGCATCGAGAACAGCCGAACCGCCTACCTGCTCACCGGGCCCGAGGGTGTCATCGCCGAGTTCGTCGATGACCGGGTTCGTGCCACGGATCTGCGGCAGCCCGATCTTGCGGACAACCCGGTGCAGCGTGAGTGGCGGGAGTGGGAGGTCGAGCTGGGCCCGGCTGCTCCGGCCGATGACGCCGGTCGTGACGCGTTCTTCGCCGCGGTCGAAGCCGTCGTCTTCGCCGCGGGTGCTCGCGCCGCGGCATCCGATTCCAAACTCGCACGCGCACTCGGCCATTGACGATGTCGCGGTTCTGACACAACCCCCTTCTCCGGAGGATTCCGGAGTGCTTGAGTGACCTCATGAGTCACCCCGCCACACTTCGCTCCCTGCAGACGATCGTTCCCGGAACCGAGCTGCGGCAGGAGGACGTGCGGGATGTCTTCGCCGCCCAGCCGGATCTCGGCAGACTGGCCAAGCGACTCGTGACGGCGTCGTTCAACGGATCCGGCATCGACACCCGCTACACCGTGCTCGACGAGCTGTCGTTCTCGTCGACGACGGAGTCGCCGCAGTTCTTCGACCGGGAGAGCGGCACCCTGCTGTCGCCGGGGACGAAGGCACGCAACGAGATCTACGTGCGCGAAGCGTGGAAGCTCTACGTCGATGCCGCGCGGCAGAGCCTCGAATCGGATCCGCACATCACCGCCGCCGACATCACGCACGTGATCACAGTGTCGTGCACCGGGTTCTACGCGCCGGGTCCCGACTACGAGATCGTGCGCGCCCTCGGGCTGGCGGACAGCGTGGAGCGATATCACTTCGGATTCATGGGTTGCTACGCGTCGATGCCGGCGCTGCGGGCGGCAGCGCGATTCTGCGCCGCGGACCCGGATGCCGTGGTCCTCGTGGTCAGCGTCGAGCTGTGCACTCTGCATCTGCGCACCTCCGAGGACCCGGACATGATCGTGGCCACGTCGCTGTTCGCCGACGGTGCCGCCGCAGGCCTCGTCACCGCGCGGACGTTCGACTCCGCCGTGCCCAGCCTCGCGCTGGACGGGTTCCACACCGGGATCATCCCGGGAGGCAAGAAGGACATGTCCTGGACGATCGGCGACGAGGGCTTCGAGATGGTCCTGTCCACGGCCGTGCCACAGCTCATCGGAGACCACATCTTCGATGCCCTCCGCCCGCTCTACGCTTCCGACACGGCGCTCGCCGCGGCCTTCGAGGACGGGACGATCGGGGATCAGGTGGCGCACTGGGCGGTCCACCCCGGCGGACGCAGCATTCTGGATCGCGTCGAGGACCGGCTGCAGCTGTCGGAACAGCAACTGCGTCCGGCGCGCGAGGTGCTGCGGCAGTACGGCAACATGTCCAGCGCGACCGTCCTGTTCGTGCTGCGGCGGATCCTCGAGGAGGAGGGCGCACGCGACGGCGACCGGGTGGCGGCAATGGCCTTCGGTCCTGGACTGACCGCCGAGGCCGCGTTGATGACCGTCATTGCGCCGGCCTGATGGTCGATCTCTCGTCCCGTGCGATCGAGGCGCGGGAGCTGATGGACGATCCGGATGCGGATCTGCGCATGCTGGAGCGGACGTACGAGCGCTTCCCGCTCGTCAACGCCGTCGTCTCCCGGTGGCGCACCGTGTACCGGCGCGACATCCGCCCGCGCGCCCGCCGGAAGCCGCTGCGTGTGCTCGATGTCGGTGCCGGCGGCGGTGACGTCTCGCGGGCGATCGCCGGGTGGGCGCGCCGTGACGGCCTGCAGGTCGCGGTGACGGCTCTGGATGCCGACGAGCGGGCGATCCGGTGGGCACAGGAGCGCGGCGGCGGGGTGGAGTACCGCCGCGCCTACACGGGCGAACTGGTCGCGGAGGGCGAGCGCTTCGACATCGTCGTCTCCAATCATCTGTTGCATCACCTGACCGGTGACGAGCTGCCGTCACTGCTGGCGGAGTCCGTCGCACTCGCCGCGGACGACGGGCTCGTCCTGCATCGAGACATCGCGCGCAGCCGGTTCGCGTACCGGGGATTCGCCGCGGGGACGCTGCCGTTCGCGAGGAATCTGCTTGCGGGCTCGTTCATCCGAGATGACGGGCTCACCAGCATCCGTCGCTCGTACACGGTGCCGGAGATCGCAGGCGTCGTCCCGCCGGGGTGGCAGGTGCGGCAGACGTTCCCCGCGCGGCTCGAGCTGCGATGGGAGGCGTGGGATGCCCGACCATGACGTCGCGATCGTCGGCGCGGGGCCGGTCGGGCTGCTTCTCGGCTGCCTGCTCGCTGCGCGGGGCATCGATGTCGCGGTGTTCGAGGCGCGCGAAGGCGTTGACGACAGGTCGCGCGCGATCGGCATCCACCCGCCAGGGCAGGCTGCCCTCGACGCCGCCGGAATCGGGGCACAGGTGGGGGAGGAGGCGCTCGCGCTCGACGGAGGCGAGGTGATCTGTGACGGGCGGGTGCTGGCGTCGCTCTCGTTCGACCGGCGGCGGGTGCTGATCCTGCCGCAGCACCGCACCGACGCGCTGCTGCGGCAGCGGCTGTCGCGGCTGCGGGAGGGAGCGCTGAACCAGGGCCGGCGGGTCACCCGCGTGCACGAGGAAGGCGACGTGGCCAGGCTGTCGTTCGAGGATGCCCCGGACATCACCGCGTCGTTCGTGGTCGCGGCCGACGGCGTGCGCAGCGGCATCCGGCGACAGCTCGGCATCGGCTGGCGCCAACGGCCCGGCAGCGGCTGGTACGCGATGGTGGATCTTCCCGGGACTGGCGTGGAGCCGCGCGCGCAGTTGCACTGCGAGCGCGATGGGCTGGTGGAGTCCTTTCCGCTGGCCGACGGCGGACGGCGCTGGGTCGTGTCCGACCCGCGACGTGCGCTCGGGGAGGCGACGGCGTTCTCATCCGCGATCCGGGGGCGCACGGGCATCCGGCTTGAGCTTCCCGGCGGCATGCAGCCGACCCTGTTCCGCGCGGGGCAGCACCGTGCCACGCGGCTGGTGGCGGGGCGCATCGTGCTCCTCGGCGACGCGGCGCACGAGACCAGTCCGATCGGCGGGCAGGGGATGAATCTCGGGTGGGCGGCGGCCGTGCGGCTCGCCCCGGCTCTCGAACGATCTCTGCGCCGCCGTCATCCGGACTTCACCGACTACGAACGCCGCACACTCCGCGCGGCGGCGCGTGCGCAGCGCCGTTCGTTCTTCTACATGACGATGGGACGTCCTGCCCGCGGCCCCGCGCTCTTCGCACGGAACGTCCTCATCCGCACCCTCGGCACACGCCCGCTGCGCCCCCGCGCCGCCGACATGATCACCATGCGCGGAGGGTGAACCGGGGACAGTTGCGGGTCGTTGAGCGGAGGCTGCGGAGCAGCCGCAGACGAAACGGGGTGAGCGACCGAAGGGAGTCGAAGCCTCAGCTGCAGTGGACGCTTCGACTCCTCGCTGCGCTCGTCGCTCAACGCGTTTCGTCTCGCTCCGCTCGCTCAACGACCCGCAGGGAAGAAGTTCCCACGGGGCGCTAGGGCCGCAGGATGCTGCAATTGCGGGTCGTTGAGCGGAGGCGGCGGAGCCGCCGCAGACGAAACGGGCTGAGCGACCGAAGGGAGTCGAAGCCTCGGAACCAACGCCGAACGGCCCGGCAGGCGATGCCTGAACCGGGCCGTTCGAGAAGTGCTGAGCTGAGATCAGAAGTTGATCATGTGGCCCGCGAGGCCGTGGAAGCCCTCCTGCAGCGCCTCCGACAGCGTCGGGTGCGTGTGCACGTTGCGGGCCAGCTCCAGTGCCGTGAGGTCCCACTTCTGCGCGAGCGTCAGCTCGGGCAGAAGCTCGGACACGTCCGGTCCGATCATGTGCGCGCCGATGAGCTCGAGGTGCTCGGCGTCGGCGATGAGCTTGACGAAGCCGACCGGCTCGCCCAGACCGTGCGCCTTGCCGTTGGCCATGAACGGGAACGTCGCGACCTTGATCTCGCGCCCCTCGTCCTTCGCCTGCTGCTCGGTGAGGCCGAACGAAGCGACCTGCGGCGAGCAGAACGTCGCACGAGGCATCATGCGGTAGTCGCCCAGCGTCTGCGTCTCGGCGCCGCCGATGGTCTCGGCCGCCACGACGCCCTGCGCCTCGGCGACATGCGCCAGCTGCAGCTTCATCGTGACGTCGCCGATGGCGTAGATGCCGTCGACGTTCGTGCGCATGTGGTCGTCGATGTCGATCGCGCCGCGCTCGGTGAGCTTCACGCCGGTCTTGTCGAGACCGAAGCCCTCGACGTTCGGTGCGAAGCCGACCGACATGAGCACCTTGCCGGCCTCGATGGAGGCCTGGTTGCCGTCCTTGCCGGTGTAGGTGACGGTGACGGAGGAGCCGTTGTCGACGACCTTCTCGACCTTGGTGGAGGTCAGGATGTCGACGCCGTAGTTCTTGTACTGCTTGGTGATCTCCTTCGACACGTCGGCATCCTCGTTGGGGAGCGCGCGGTCGAGGAACTCGATGATGGTGACCTTCACGCCGTAGTTCGTGAGGACGTACGCGAACTCCATGCCGATGGCGCCGGCGCCGACGATGACGATCGACTCGGGGAGCTCGCGGGTGAGGATCTGCTCCTCGTAGGTGACGACGTTCTCGCTGAGCTCGACGCCCGGGAGCAGGCGCACCTTGGAGCCGGTCGCGATGATGACGTTGTCGAACGTGACCTCTTCGACCTGGCCGTCGGCCTTGGCGACCGAGATCGCCTTCGGGCCGGTGAACGTGCCGCGACCGTTGTACTCGGTCACCTTGTTCTTCTTCATCAGGAAGTGGATGCCCTTGACCCTGCCCTCGGCGACCTCGCGGGAGCGGTCGAACGCCTTGCCGAAGTCGATGGTGAAGTCACCCGAGATGCCGAAGAACTCGGCCTTGTGGTTCAGGGTGTGAGCGAGTTCCGCGTTCTTCAGCAGAGCCTTGGAGGGGATGCAGCCGACGTTGAGGCACACACCTCCCCAGTACTTCTCCTCGATGATCGCGGTGGAGAGTCCGAGCTGTGCACTGCGGACTGCGGCGACGTACCCGCCGGGGCCCGCGCCGAGGATGACGACGTCGTAGTGTGGCATGCCTCCAGCCTATCGCTCTGCGGGGGTGTCCGATTCGGAATCGCGCGGTCCGCGGCGACGCAGCAGGAGGAAGAGCAGGATCGCCACGACGAGGAGCACGACGGCTCCGCCGATGAGCCAGCCGGGCGAGAAGGAAGCGATGGACTCCATGCTCGGATCCTCAGCGGGGGCGGCGGTCTGCGTCTCGTCCGGCGTCGGTGCGACGGTCTCGGTCGGCGCGGCCGAGGGCTCGGCGGGCAGCGTGCTCGTGGCCACGGTGAAGGCGAACTCGCCCGAGGTGGGGTGGCCGTCACTGGAGACGACCTTCCACAGCACCTGATACTGGCCGGCATCCGCCTCTGCCACCAGCGGCTGCGTCACCATCGCGCCGTCCAGTTCCGCTGCGCCGTCGGTGACCGATTCGCCCGCGGCATCCGTTACGACGATCTCCGTCGAACCGTCCCCGCCGATCAGCGCCGCGCTGAACGTCAGCGTCAGCTCACCGGGGAGCGTCTCGACCGTGGAATCCGCCGCCGGGCTGGAGTCGACTAGCGCGTCGTGCGCGGACGCCGGCTGCGGCCAGGCGAACAGGAACACGAATGCGGCGAGCAGTGTCGCGGCGAGAGCGAGTGGGGCGGTGGAACGCGAGGAGGTGAGTGTGCGCACACCTCAACCATAGGAAATAGCGTTGTGCGCATGCTGTGTCCTACAGACCCTCGCTCGGGGGTCCGTCGATCCGTTAGTCTGGTTCGGAAGGAGGGCCACCGTGACAGATTTCGAAAGCCGACCGGCTCGCGACGCGTCGATCCACCGCGACGGCGAGCAGAGGCACGACGCCACACAGACATTCGGACACGACTCCGATCTGTCGTTCGTGCCCTTCGGTGCCGAGCTCACCGACGTCGAGCAGTCCGCGATCGCCGCCCTTCCTTCGGGCTCCGCGCTGCTCCTGGTCCGCTCGGGTGCGCTGGCGGGTGCGCGCTACCTGCTCGACACCGACGTCACGACGATCGGCCGTCACCCCGAGGCAGACATCTTCTTCGACGACGTGACGGTGTCGCGTCGTCACGCCGAGATCACCCGCTCCGGCAGCTCGTTCGAGATCATCGATCAACGCTCGCTCAACGGCACCTACGTCAACGGCGAGCGGGTCGACCGCAGCGCGCTCGCGAACGGGTACGAGCTTCGCATCGGAAAGTTCCGGCTGAACTTCTTCATGTCGCCCACCGATCTCGCGGCGGCGACTGAGTGATGGCAGCACTCCACGCCCGCGATCGCTCAGCGACCGCGGGACTTCTGAGCATCGGTCAGGTGCTCGCGAGGCTCACCCCGGAGTTCCCGGATCTCACCTCCAGCAAACTTCGCTTCCTCGAAGTGCAGGGCATCGTCAGCCCGTCTCGCACCGAGTCCGGCTACCGCAAGTTCTCGCAGACCGACATCGACCGTCTGCGACTGGGGCTCACCCTCCAGCGCGACCACTACCTCCCGCTCAGCGTCATCCGCGAGCAGCTCGACGAGGCAGAAGCCGACGGCGGGGCAGTGTCGGCGATCGCGCCGCCGCCCTCGATCGCACCGGCACCGCGCCGCTACCGGCGCGAGGAGCTGCTCTCAGCGGCCGGAGCCGGTCCGCAGATCCTCAACGACGCCATCAGCACGGGGATCATCGCCCCGGCCGAGACCTACCCCGAGTCGACCGTCACGCTGCTGCGCGGACTCGTCGCGCTCGACAGGCACGGCATCGAGCCGCGGCACCTGCGGACGCTGCGTCAGAGCGCCGAGCGCGAGGTGTCGCTGATCGAGTCGGCGATGTCGGCACTGCTGCGCAGGACGGATGCCGCGTCGCGAGGCAAAGCGCGCGAAATGGCCCCCGAGCTGGCGGGCAAGATCGACGAGGTGCGAGCGGTCTTCATCAAAGAAGCGCTCGCTCGCGTGCTTTCGTAACGAACTGGTTGCGACACACCTTGACCGCGAAGCGGATGTCGTTGCCGGTGCCGGGGCACTGCTCTAGCGTGGAGGTAATCGCTTCGGAGAGGATTTCAAATGAATGCGGATGAGCGTACCGGCGACCCGCGGTTCGTGACCGAACTCCTCTTCACCGACGGTCTGCCCGCGATGGATGACGAGGTTGGCTACCGCGGTGCGGTCGCCGCTCGCGCCGCCGGCATCACCTACCGCCAGCTCGACTACTGGGCACGCACAGAGCTCGTCGTGCCCACCGTGCGTGGCGCCAGCGGCTCGGGCTCGCAGCGCATGTACGGATTCCGCGACATCCTCGTCCTGAAGCTCGTCAAGCGCCTGCTCGACACCGGCATCTCGCTGCAGCAGATCCGTGTCGCCGTCGAGCAGCTTCGTGCCGCCGGCATCCGCGACCTCGCCGGGACCACGCTGATGAGCGACGGCGCATCCGTCTACCTGTGCACGTCGAACGACGAGGTCATCGACCTCGTCAGCCGCGGCCAGGGTGTGTTCGGCATCGCAGTGGGCAAGGTTCTCCGCGAGGTGGAGACCACTCTCGTCGAGTTCGACCCCACGGCACCGGACCCTGTCGACGAGCTCAGCGCTCGTCGCTCCAAGCGTTCCGCGTAGTCGAGGTTTCTGGGGCTCAGCAGGTTTCTGGGGCTAGGCGAGGTTTCGACTCGCCTCTGGCTCGCTCAACCCGTTTCGTCTGCGGCGCTCCGCGCCTCCGCTCAACGATCCGCAAGGGCATGCGCCCGTCGGTCAACGGGGGAGTTGCTGCGGGTCGTTGAGCGAGCGTAGCGAGACGAAACGGGTTGAGCGAGCGCAGCGAGTCGAAGCCTGCCTGCCCGGCGAGAACCTCAGGCCTGGGCGCCGGTCTCGGGGACGGGCACACGGCCGGTGCGCACGATGCGGTCCAGCAGCGAGTCGAAGTCCGCTGCGAGTTCCTGCGCGGAGTCGCCGGGCCAGATGTGCAGCGGCTTCGCGGCGCCTTGCGCCTGCTGCAGCGACGTGCGCTCGGGAAGCTGAGGCGACAGTACCAGCGGGCCGAACATGTCACGCAGTTCCTTGATGCGGAACTGGTGCTCGATCGACTGCGGGCGAACGCGGTTGACGACGATGCCGAGCGGCTGAAGACGAGGGGAGAGGCCGCGGCGGATCTCCTCGATGGCGCGCAGCGCGCGGTCGGCGGCGGCGACCGAGAACAGGCCCGGTTCGGTCACGACCATGACGCGGTCGCTGGCGGCCCAGGCGGTGCGGGTCAGCGCGTTCAGCGACGGTGCACAGTCGATGAGCACGAGGTCGTAGTCGCTCTCGACGGCAGCCAGCGCCTCCTCGAGCTTCCACACGTCGCGCACGCTCGGGTGCGGGCCGTCGAAGTTGATGGCGGACGGGCTGCCGATGAGCACGTCGATGGTTCCCGGGTGCACCTTCGCCCAGCCGCTGGAGGTGATCGCCTGACGGACGACCTTCTCCTTCGGGTTCGCCAGCACATCGGCGATGTTCAGACGACCAGCGACCTGGATGTCCATCCCTGTCGAGACGTCGGACTGGGGATCGAGGTCGACGACGAGAGTACGGATCCCCCGGGCGAAGGCCGCAGAGGCCAATCCGAGAGTCACGGTCGTCTTGCCGACACCGCCTTTTAGGGAGCTGACGCTGAGTACGTGCACGATGACCACGTTACCTTCCCCTAGGCTTGGAAAACACTCAGCCCCGCCCCGTGTGCGTCGACAGTGCCGCACCGCGAGCTATCAGAGGTGTGCATGTTCAAGAAGATCCTTGTGGCCAATCGCGGTGAGATCGCGATTCGCGCATTCCGGGCTGCGTTCGAGGTGGGGGCGCGCACAGTCGCCGTGTTCCCCTACGAGGACCGCGGCTCGCAGCACCGTCTGAAGGCTGACGAGGCCTACGAGATCGGCGAGCGGGGCCACCCCGTCCGCGCATACCTCGACGTCGACGAGATCATCCGCGTCGCACGCGAATCGGGTGCCGACGCAATCTACCCGGGCTACGGATTCCTCTCCGAGAACCCCGAGCTCGCCGAGAAGGCTGCCGCGAACGGCATCGTCTTCATCGGCCCGCCCTCGCACGTGCTCGAGATGGCGGGCAACAAGGTCGAGGCGAAGCGCCACGCGATCGAGGCCGGTGTGCCGGTGCTGCGTTCCACCCAGGCATCCGGCGACGTCGACGAACTGGTCGCACAGGCCGACGAGATCGGGTTCCCGCTGTTCGCCAAGGCTGTCGCCGGCGGCGGTGGCCGCGGCATGCGCCGGGTCGAGACCAAGGGCGAGCTCGCCCCAGCCCTCGCCGAGGCGATGCGCGAGGCCGAGAGCGCATTCGGCGACCCGCGCATGTTCCTTGAGCAGGCTGTCGTCCGGCCCCGTCACATCGAGGTGCAGGTCCTCGCCGACAAGACCGGCGAGACCGTTCACCTGTTCGAGCGCGACTGCTCCGTGCAGCGCCGGCACCAGAAGGTCGTCGAGATCGCCCCGGCGCCGAACCTCGACGACAGCATCCGCACCGCCCTGCACGGCTACGCCATCGCCTTCGCGCGCTCGATCGGCTACGAGAACGCCGGCACCGTCGAGTTCCTGCTCGAGACGGCGGGGGAGCGCACCGGCGAGGTCGTCTTCATCGAGATGAACCCGCGCATCCAGGTCGAGCACACCGTGACCGAGGAGGTCACCGACGTCGACCTCGTGCAGGCACAGATGCGCATCGCTGCCGGTGAGACCCTGGCCGACCTCGGCCTGCAGCAGCAGGACATCCGCCTGCGCGGCGCCGCGCTGCAGTGCCGCATCACCACCGAGGACCCCACTCAGGGGTTCCGCCCCGACACCGGCAAGATCACCACCTACCGTTCGCCCGGCGGTGCCGGCATCCGTCTCGACGGCGGCACCGTGCATCAGGGTGCGCAGATCAGCCCGCACTTCGACTCGATGCTCTCCAAGCTCACCTGCCGCGGGCGCGACTTCGAGGCCGCCGTGGGGCGCGCGCGTCGCGCACTGGCAGAGTTCCGCATCCGCGGAGTGTCCACCAACATCCCGTTCCTCCAGGCGCTGCTGGCCGACGACGCGTTCGTCTCGGGCGACATCAGCACCTCGTTCATCGACGAGCGACCCGACTTGCTGCAGGGGCGCGTGTCCAAGGACCGCGGCACGAAGCTGCTGAACTGGCTCGTCGACGTCACCGTCAACAAGCCCAACGGGCCGCATCCCGGAACCATCGATCCCGCCGCCAAGCTGCCCGAGATCGACCTGAGCGCCGAGCCGGAGCCCGGCTCGCGCCAGCGCCTGCAGGAGCTCGGCCCCGAAGGGTTCGCCCGCAGCCTGCGCGAGCAGTCCGCACTCGCGATCACCGACACGACGTTCCGCGACGCGCACCAGTCGCTGCTGGCCACGCGCGTGCGCACCAAGGACCTGGTCGCCGCCGCCCCCTATCTCGCACGGCTCACGCCGGGACTGCTGTCGGTCGAGGCATGGGGAGGCGCCACGTACGACGTCGCCCTGCGCTTCCTGGGGGAAGACCCGTGGGAGCGGCTCGACAAGCTGCGTGCGACGCTGCCGAACATCAACATCCAGATGCTGCTGCGCGGGCGCAACACGGTCGGCTACACGCCGTACCCGACCGCCGTGACCGAGGCGTTCGTCGCCGAGGCGGCGTCGGCCGGAGTCGACATCTTCCGCATCTTCGACGCGCTCAACGACGTCGAGCAGATGCGTCCGGCGATCGACGCGGTCCGCGCCACCGGTAGCTCCGTCGCCGAGGTGGCCCTGTGCTACACCGGCGACCTGCTGAATCCAGCCGAGGATCTGTACACGCTCGACTACTACCTCCGTCTCGCGGAGCAGATCGTCGACGCCGGTGCGCACATCATCGCGATCAAGGACATGGCGGGGCTGCTCCGCCCCGGTGCCGCAGCCAAGCTCGTGCGGGCGCTGCGCGAGCGCTTCGATCTGCCGGTGCATCTGCACACGCATGACACTCCGGGCGGTCAGCTCGCCACCCTGCTCGCCGCCGCGGCGGCCGGCGTGGATGCCGTTGATGCGGCATCCGCCCCGCTGTCGGGCACCACGAGCCAGCCCTCACTCTCGTCCCTCGTCGCAGCGCTCGCGCACACCGAACGAGACAGCGGGATCGATCTGGGCGGCGTCTCCGACCTCGAGCCGTACTGGGAGGCGGTGCGCAACCAGTACGCGCCGTTCGAGTCCGGTCTGCCCGGCCCGACGGGTCGCGTCTATCACCACGAGATCCCCGGCGGTCAGCTCTCGAACCTGCGCCAGCAGGCCAAGGCGCTCGGCCTCGCCGACGACTTCGAGCTCATCGAGGACATGTACGCCGCCGCCGACCGCATCCTCGGCCGCGTGCCGAAGGTGACGCCCTCGTCGAAGGTGGTCGGCGACCTCGCCCTGCACCTCGCCGCAGTGAAGGCCGATCCGGCGGACTTCGAGGCGAACCCCGAGAAGTACGACGTCCCCGACTCGGTCGTCGGCTTCATGGCCGGTGAGCTCGGCGATCTGCCCGGCGGGTGGCCGGAGCCGTTCCGCAGCAAGGTGCTCGCAGGGCGCCAGGTGCGCACGGGACTCACCGCCATCACCGCAGACGACGAGAAGGCCCTCGCCGGCACGAGCGACGAGCGGCGCGCACGCCTGAACACCCTGCTGTTCCCCGCGCCGACGCGCGAGTTCGCGCAGCAGCGCGAGCAGTACGGCGACCTGTCGGTGCTCGACACGGGCGACTACCTGTTCGGCCTCGTCCAGGGCCAGGAGCACCTCATCGAGATCGATCGCGGCGTGCAGCTGTACATCGGCCTCGAGGCGATCGGTGAGGCCGACGAGCGCGGCATGCGCACGGTCATGACCACGCTGAACGGTCAGCTGCGCCCCGTGTTCGTCCGCGATCGCTCGATCGCGGTCGACGCGCACGACGCCGAGAAGGCCGACACGTCCAAACCCGGTCAGGTCGCCGCTCCGTTCTCGGGCGTCGTCACCCTCAAGGTCGAGGTCGGCACCAAGGTTCGCGCGGGCGAACCGGTCGCGTCGATCGAGGCCATGAAGATGGAAGCGGCCATCACCGCGCCCGTCGACGGGGTCATCGAACGCCTCGCGATCGGCGAGACCCAGCAGGTGGATGCCGGGGACCTTTTGGTCGTGGTCACTCCGGACAAGTAATCTTGGGCGAGCGACACGCTCGCACAAGCTTGGAGTGACACAGTGACATCGAAGAAAAATACCGACGCGGAGAACGACGACCTCGGCGTTCTCGAGGACTCCGCGTCGGTGGACACGACCGCGCTCGGCGTGCTCGGACAGACCGCGCAGTTCACCGTGACGCTGCCCGGAAACATGGATGACGACGACGATCTCGTCGAGGACTCCGTCCTGGACGGCGAGTTCTCCGGAGAGATCGTCGAGGGCGTCATCGAGTCCTCGCACGACGACGAGACGGACGAGGATGCCGAGACACCGGCATCCGACGACGAGAACGCCGAGGCGGCCGAGGTCGTCGTCGAGCCCATCGCCATCGTGACGGCGCCTGCATCCGCGCC
The DNA here is from genome assembly GCF_007988825.1 of Microbacterium aerolatum. GTDB lineage: Bacteria > Actinomycetota > Actinomycetes > Actinomycetales > Microbacteriaceae > Microbacterium > Microbacterium aerolatum. Next base: position 66,917 of record NZ_BJUW01000014.1, read on the forward strand.
GCGTGCTTCCGCGGCGGGTGCGTCGACCGGTTCCGCCAAGAGCAACCCCGCGCCGAAGAGCGCCTCTGCGACCAAGGCGACATCGGCGCCGAAGTCCGCGTCGGCGCCGAAGAGCACCGCGCCGAAGAGCACGTCCGCGCCGAGCGCCGCGACGCCGAAGAGCACCCCTGCGGCGAAGAGCGCGGTGGCGCCCGTCGCCACGGTCAAGGAACACCCTGCCGAGGTGACGCTGGCCTCGAAGAGGCTCGGCGACCAGCTCGGCCAGTCCTCCCGTGAGACGGCCGACCTGCTCACCGCCGACCGACTGCTCGACCCGAGCCAGGTCAGCAAGCCCGAGCCGGAGGGCGCGTGGAGCCACTTCGTCTACACGGTGTCCGGCCGCCGCATCAACATCGGCGACGGCAAGCGCGCACGCGCCCGCAAGGCCCTCAGCTCCCGCATCGCGAGCCCGCTGACCGGTGGGGCGCGGTTCATCCCCGTACTGTCCCGCAAGGGCGGAGTCGGCAAGACGACGATCACGGCACTGCTCGGCATGGCGCTGGCCGACGCCCGGGACGACCGGGTCATCGCGGTCGACGCCAACCCCGATCGCGGCACGCTCGCCGACCGCATCGTGCGCACGCACAGCAAATCGGTGCGTGACCTCGTCCGCATCCACGATGAGGTCAGGGGATACCACGACATCTCCGCGATCGTGGCGAGGGACTCCACGCGCCTGGACGTGCTGGCATCCGACGCGGATCCGCGCATCGCCGAGGCGTTCAGCGATGAGGACTACCGGAACGTCGCCGACGTCGCCGCGCACTACTACTCCCTCGTGCTCACCGACACCGGCACCGGCATCGTGCACTCGGTCATGTCGGCGACGCTCGATCTCGCCGATCAGATCGTCATCGTGTCGGGACTGAGCGTCGACGAGGCACGGCTCGCGTCCGAGACGCTGACCTGGCTGGAGACCAACGGCTACGAGGCGCAGGCGCGAAATGCCATCATCGTGCTCAACCAGTCGACCCCGGGAAGCCCGCTCGTGCGACTCAACGAGCTCGAGGCGCACTTCCGCACGCGTGCACGGCACGTCGTGCGCATGCCTTACGACCCGCAGATCGCCGGAGGCGGTGCGATCGTGTTTACCGGCCTCCAGCCCGAGACCCGTCAGGCCGCCCGTGAACTGGCAGCAGTGCTCGTCGAGGGTCTGCGGGTGAGCGCAGCCTGATGACTGCTCGCGAGATCAGGGTCTTCGGCGACCCGGTGCTGCGGACCGTGTGCGCGCCCGTCGAGCAGATCGACGACGGCGTGCGGTCGCTCGTCGCCG
>NZ_BJUW01000015.1 GCF_007988825.1 Microbacterium aerolatum
CGGGCACAGCGGGCACGGGGCCCGCCTCGACCGCGGCGACGTCGTACGGGATGGCCAGCACGACGGGCACGCGGTAGGTGAGGGCGTGCTCGATCGCGATGACGGTGGTCGCCGCGGCATCCGTCCGCCCCACCGTGTACGTCCGTGCGCCGACGGCAGACGCCAGCGCGATCTGGTCGACGTCCCACGGCCGCGGACCCGAGGTCGGCTCGTCCCCGACGACGAGCACCAGCGGAATGCGCGCCTGCACCGACTCGGCAAGCGCGGTCAGCGTGTTCGTGAATCCGGCGCCGTACGTGGCCGTGCCCGCGGCGATGCGACCCGATGCCCGGTAGTGCGCATCTGCGGCGACGACGGCGCCCTGTTCGTGGCGCACGGCGGTGAACTCGGCGGTTGTCTCACGTTCGAGGGCGTCGAGGAAATAGGCGTTCCCGTTGCCCATCACCCCGAACACGTGGTCGATGTGCTGGGCGAGGGTGATGGCGACGTGCGCGGAGACGGAGGGCATGACAGAGCCTTTCGAGACGGTACGGTTGCGGATTCCGTGTGTGTCTCGCGCGACGCGTCTGCGCGTCGGAGGCTTCGTGCCCATTTTTCGAGCACCGGCAGTGCCGGACAGCTCGATTCTAGCCGCGGCGAAGCCGATGGATCAGCCGCGCACCAGAGCCCGCAGTGTCTGGATCGTGTCGGTCTCGGTCACGGGTTTGTCGTCGCGGTAGCGCTTGACCCGCGCGAAGCGCAGCGCGACGCCGCCCGGGTACCGCGGGGAGCGCTGGACTCCGTCGATGGCGATCTCCACGACCACCTCCGGCCGCAGGAACACGGCCGCGCCCGTGCGATGCGTCTCGAAGTAGGGGAAGGTCTGCGTCTGCCAGCGCAGGATCTCGTCGGTGAGGCCCTTGAACGTCTTGCCGACCATGACGAAGCCGCCCGGTTCGCCGAACTCGCCGTCGGGGTCGCGAGCGCCGAGGTGCAGGTTGGAAAGCTGTCCGCGCCGGCGCCCGGACCCCCATTCCGCCGCGAGCACCACGAGGTCATATGTGTAGACCGGCTTCACCTTGATCCACGACTTCCCGCGGCGACCGGCCGTGTAGGGCGCATCGATCGACTTGACCATGACGCCCTCGTGGCCGGCATCCAGCGCCTCGCGGGAGAACCGTTCTGCCTCCTCGGGGTCGTCCGTGCGGATGCCGGGGACGCGCCAGCCTCCCGCGACGCGGTCGAGTTCCGCCGACCGCACCGAGAGCGGCTCGTCGATCAGGTCGCGTCCGCCGGCGTGCAGGATGTCGAAGAACCACGGGCGCAGCACCAGCTCGCGCGAGACATCGGCGCCGAAGCGCGACATGGTCTCCTGGAACGGGCGCGGACCGCCGTCCTCGTCGAGCGACAGCGTCTCGCCGTCGAGGATCAGATCTCCGCCAGGAAGCGTGCTGACGATCTCGACGATCTCCGGGACCCGATGGGTGATGTCGGCCAGGCTGCGCGTGTACACCGAGACCGAGTCGCCGCGCCGGTGCACCTGGATGCGCGCGCCGTCGAGTTTGTACTCCACGGATGCCTCGCCGGTCAGCTCGAGCGCAGCCGTGGGAGTGGTCGCGGTCGCCGCGAGCATCGGCATCACGGGGCGGCCCACCACGAGGCCGACCTCGTCCAACTGCTCCGCCGTGCCGGTCAGTGCCAGTACGGCCGTCTCGCCGAGGTCGCCGGAGAGCATCGCCGCCCGACGCACGGCGGCCGGGGTGCGCTCGCTCGCGCGCGCGATCGCATCGAGCAGCACGCCCGATAGCGCGCCTGTGCGAAGTTCGCCGAGCATGGCGCCTGCGAGGAAGTGCCACTCGTCGGAGGTCGCTGCCGACGCGAGGGCCGTGAGGAGGGCGTTGCGCGCGGCGTGCGACCCTGATCCGGATGCCGCGGCGACAGCGGTCAGCGCCTCATCCACGTCGGCGATGCTGAGCGTTGCGGCATCCGCGTGCGTGACCTCCAGGGCCGCGAGGCCGCGCCAGCCGACGCCGAGTCGCCCCTGTCGCGGAGATGCCAGGAGCAGACCCGTCAGCGGGACGAGTTCGGCAGGTTCTGCAAGCGTGAGCAGATCGGCGAGCGCGGCGATCTTGCCGAGCCTCGACGACGTGGACCCGACGAGCTGAGACGCGGTGACGACCTCGGAGAGCCTCATCGCGTCATTCTCGCACCGCGGCGTGCTCGTCGTCGATCAGTTCCGCAGGGCGCGGGTGGCTTCTCGGGTGCGCTGCAGGGCATCCATCGTCTCGGCGAACCGGCGCTTGCCGACGCCGACGAACAGGCAGTCGACCATCGTGAGCTGCGCGATCCGGCTCACCATGGCCCCGGCTCGGAACGACGACTCTCGCACCTGGGTGAACAGCGCGTGGTCGGCCACGTGGGCGAGGGGGGAGTCCTTCGACGAGGTCACGGCGATCGTCGCGGCGCCGCTTCTGCCGGCGGTGCGCAGGAACCGCACGGTCTCAGTGGTCGCGCCCGAGTGCGAGAAGCCGATCGCGACGGTCGGCCCGGTGTTCAGCACCGTGGCCGCGATCGCCTCGTGCGGATCGGCGAGCACATGCGCGTTGCGACCGATGCGCAGCAGCTTCTGGGCGAGGTCCTCCGCAACGAACTGGCTCGCGCCGATCCCATACAGCAGGATGCGCTGGGCCGCGTCGATGTCGGTGATCGCGGCGTCGAGGACATCGAAGTCCAGGCCCTCCACGGTCTCCTCGATGGCGAGGAGTTCAAGCGCAGCCAGCTTCGATACGGCTTCGCGCAACGAGTCGCCGTCGGAGATCTCCGAGCCGAGCGTCCCGCGAGTCGAGAACTGGGCGGCCTCCTTGCCGAGCTCGGCGGCCAGCGCCATCCGCAGCGGCGCGTAGCCACTGAACCCGATGGCACGGCAGAACCGCACGACAGACGCCACGGAGGTGCTGCACTTGTGCGCGAGCTCGTTGATCGTCATATCGACCACGAGGGAGGGGTTCTCGCGCACGACCGCGGCGATGCGCGCGAGCGAGGGCGGCAGGGTCGACGCGGCCGCTTCGATCGTTGTCTGGATGCTCATCGGCGCTCCTGAGGGCTGGGATTACAGTATGTCGCGTCCCGGCACGGACATTCTCGTCTCGCGATCCGGTCGGTCGGTAAATTCTTTTCAAGAAGCTTACGCGTCGTGTAGACTCTTTCCGAAGAACCCATGCGCCGCGTCGCCGTCCGAGAGTTGAGAAATGCAGATCGCGCACATCATCGCTGCCATCGATCTCGGGAAGACCCGTTGCCGCCTCGCGGTGATCGACCCGGACGGGCGCCGAAGCTACGCGGATGCCGGGTCTCCAGGCCTTGCGACAGCGGATGGCGTCGACACCGCGCTCGCCGCGATCCTGCCGCTGCTCGCGCAGGCCGGACCCATCGACTCCCTCGGCGTCGGAGTCGCAGGAGCGTGGAGCGTACCGGATGCCGCCCGCGACCTCGCCGAGCGCCTCGCCGCATCGACCGAGGTGCCCGTGGCGGTGGCCTCGGACGTCGTGACCGCCCATGGCGGGGCGCTCGGTGGTGCGCCGGGCACTCTGCTGATCGCGGGAACGGGCGCGGCAGCCCTCGGTGCGGATGCCGCGGGCGTGCGACTCGTCGACGGCTGGGGCCCCGATGTCGGCGATCTCGGCGGCGGATCGTGGATCGGCCGCGAGGGGATCCGCGCGGTCCTGAGGGCCCGCGACGGGCTCGCGGAGGCCACGACGCTCAGCGATGCCGTGCGCGCTCACATCTCCCCGGCGCCGGATGCCGTCGCGTGGCTGGCCGCAGACATCCCCGCCGCACGTCAGCTCGCAACCGTCGCCCCGCTCGTGCTCGACGCAGCCGCCGCCGGCGACGCCGTCGCCACCGGGATCGCCGCGGAGGCCACTCGGCTCCTCACCGCGTCGGCAGTCGCGGCATCCGATGATCCTGCCGTCGTGATCCACGGCGGCCTCACCGACCATGCCTGGTTCCGCGCCGAGCTGGAACGCTCTCTGACCGCCGCCGGGCGCATGACTGCGCCTGCCGCCGGCGATGCCCTCGACGGTGCCGCGCTGCTCGCGCGTCGTACCGACATGCCTCACGAAAGGTTCGTGCACCGTGCCGAATAACCCCGTGCCGAATGACTCCTCCCGCCTCGCCGAACTGCTCGGCGTGCTCTCGCAGCTCGACACCGAGGCGGCCACCACGGAACGCGGTGACCTCGATCTGCAGGGCACCGTGGAGCTCGTCCACCGCATGAATGCCGAGGACCAGCGGGTGCCGGTCGCGGTCGCCGAGCGCGCCGATGAGATCGCCCGCGCCGTGGACGGCATCACCGAGCGCTTCCGCCGCGGCGGGCGACTCATCTACATCGGCGCCGGCACCGCCGGCCGCATCGGCGTGCTCGACGCCAGCGAGTGCCCTCCCACGTTCGGCACGGATCCATCCATGGTCGTCGGGATCATCGCCGGCGGTGAGACGGCGATCCGCTCCGCCGTCGAGAACGCCGAGGATGACGCGGATGCCGCCGAGGCGTCGCTGCGCGAGATCGAGCTCACCGAAAGCGACACGGTCGTCGGCATCTCGGCATCCGGCCGCACGCCGTACGTCGTCGGCGGACTGCGATACGCGCGGGGGATCGGTGCGCTCACGGTCGCGATCGCGTCGAATCGCGGCTCCGACATCGGGGCGGCCGCCGAGATCCCGATCGAGGTCGTCACAGGCCCCGAGTTCATCTCGGGTTCGACGAGGCTCAAGTCGGGCACCGCGCAGAAGCTCGTCGTCAACATGCTCACGACGCTGTCGATGATCAAACTCGGCAAGACGTACCGTGGCGTGATGGTCGACCTGCTGGCCACGAACGAGAAGCTGCACGCCCGCTCGATCCGTACGGTGACCGAGATCGCCGGCGTCGGAGTCGACGAGGCCGCAGATGCCCTGCGCGCAGCCGGCGGCTCGGTGAAGCTCGCACTGCTGACGCTGGCGACCGGAGCGGATGTCGAACGGTCGAAGGATGCGTTGGCTCAGACCGGCGGCATCCTGCGCGAGGCGATCGCCGCGCTCAGCTGATCCGGATCTCGAACCCGTCGCCGGCGGGGGCGATCGCGATCTGCGTGAGATCGTCGACGTGATGTGCGGGCCCGAACGCGGGAGCGTGGGGGCCGACGCCGATCACCTTCATGCCTGCGTCGAGTCCGGCGCGGATGCCGGCACCGGAGTCCTCGAAGACGACGCAGCCTGCGGGATCGATGCCGAGCGTGGATGCCGCGAGCAGGAAGCCCTCCGGATGCGGCTTGCTGTTCGTCACGCGCTCGGCCGTCACCGCCAGCTCGGGGACGGTGAGCGCGGCCGCACCCATCCGCGCGGTCATCAGCGCAACGTCCGCCGAGGTGACGATCGCGTGCGGGAACCCCTGGAGCGCGCGCAGCAGGCGGTCGGCTCCGGCGATCGCCACGACACCGTCCGTGTCGGCGCTTTCACGGGCGAGCATCTCCTGGTTCTCGACGAGGTTGATGGCGTGGTCGCGCTCGGGCAGCAGGATCGACATGCTCTGCCAGCCCTGACGTCCGTGCACCGTGCTCAGCACCGTGTCGCGGTCGAGGCCGTGGGGCTCGGCCCACTCCAGCCAGAGACGCTCGACGACGGCAGTCGAGTCGACGAGGGTGCCGTCCATGTCGAGGAGTGCGGCGCGGGCGGTGATGACTGTCGACATGGATCCAGGCTAGCCCGGTCGACCTGATGGTTCGTCCGGTGCCTCCGCGACGCGTACGCTGGAGACATCCCCCGATGTTCCACCCGGCAACCCGCGCGCCGGAAGACCTTCGGCGCGCGCTCACACATGCAAGGAAGCAGATGAACGACGAGCACGCACACCGTGACGACTGGATGGTCAGAGAAGAGCTCGCCGAGCGGATGGTTCCGCTCGTCGGGGCGCTCCGCCGGGACCACGAGGTGGTCACATCGCTGCACGGGCACCGGCTGCTCGGCCTGTCGACCACGGGCATCATCGAGCTGCACGAGCGCATCGCCCAGCTCGGCCACGAGGAACTCGCGCTGGAGGACACCCTCGCGGTGCTCGAATCGCTGCGCGAGCTCGCGCCGGGAGCATCCTCCATCGACGTGGCGCGTCTGGTCGCCGAGCGCGCGGATTCCGATGCGCCGCTGGGCGAGTACCTGCGCGAGATCCTCGCACCCGCCATGGGGGCGACACCGGCGGAACCCACCGATGTCGTGCTGTACGGCTTCGGCCGGATCGGGCGCCTGCTCGCCCGCATCCTCATCGCGCACAACAGCGGCGGCAGCGGCCTGCGCCTGCGCGCGATCGTCGTGCGCCGCGGTTCGGAGAACGACCTCGTCAAGCGCGCCTCGCTGCTGATGCGCGACTCCGTGCACGGCCGCTTCGCCGGCTCGGTCACCGTTGACGAGGAGGCCGAGCAGATCATCGCCAACGGCACTCGCATCCAGGTGATCTACTCGAACGACCCGGCATCCGTGGACTACACCGCCTACGGCATCCGGAACGCGATCGTCGTCGACAACACCGGCCGCTGGCGCGACGAGGAAGGGCTCAGCCGGCACCTCGAGGCCGAGGGCGTCGCCCGCGTGCTGCTCACCGCTCCGGGCAAGGGCGCGCTGAAGAACATCGTGCACGGCATCAACGACGCCACGATCACCCCCGAGGACCGCATCCTGTCGGCGGCATCGTGCACGACCAACGCGATCACGCCGGTGCTGAAGGCCGTCGACGAGGCGTACGGGATCGTGCGCGGCCACGTCGAGACGGTGCACTCGTTCACGAACGACCAGAACCTCATCGACAACTTCCACTCCGGCGACCGCCGCGGACGCTCGGCCGTGCTGAACATGGTGATCACCGAGACCGGAGCCGCGAAGGCGGTCGCCCGCGCACTGCCGGAGCTCGAAGGCAAGCTCACCGGATCCGCGATCCGCGTTCCCACACCGGACGTCTCGCTGGCCGTGCTGCACCTGACGCTGGAGAATCCGGCCGCCAAGGACGAGCTCAACGACTACCTGCGCCGGGTGTCGCTGCACTCCAAGCTGCGCCAGCAGATCGACTACGTCGAGTCGCCCGAGGTGGTGTCGACGGACTTCGTGGGCTCGCATCGCGCGGGCATCGTGGACGGGCTGGCCACGATCGCGAACGGCCGCGATGTCGTGCTCTACGTCTGGTACGACAACGAGTACGGATACTCGTGCCAGGTCATCCGCGTGCTCGAGGTGATGGCCGGATCGCACCCCGTGGTGCTGCCGCCGCGCCGCGAGGTGACGCTGCAGGCCTGACCTGGGGGTCGCCGGCCGGGCTGCTCAGCCGTTCAGGCGGCTGATGATGTCGGCATCGACATCGCCCGTGATCGCGACGTACTCGCCGTTGACAACGAGCGTCGGGGTGCCGGCTCCGCCGCTCTGGGGGTCCGTCGGGAGTTCCTGGGCCTGATCGACGGTGAATTGACGGTAGGTGCCGTCGGCGATGCAGTCCGCGGCGTCTGCGGCGCCGACGTCCTCGGCGAGAGCCGTCAGTTCCTCGTCCGTGAGCCCGGCGCCGCTGGGCTTCAGGGCGAACAGCTCCGTGAAGAACGGCAGCACCGAGTCCGGGGCCGCGTCGGCCACGCAGTACAGGGCGCTGCCCGAGCGTTCGGAGAACTCGGTGCCGGATGCCGCGTTGAGGCCGGAGAGTGCCACCGGCATGAGGCGCAGTGTGATCGCGTCGTCGTCGACGAGCTCCTGGACGCGGGGACCGTAGACCTCCTCGAAGTCCTGGCAGTGCGGGCAGTAGAAGTCGAACCAGATCTCGACCTCGTCCGCGCCGTCGCCGATCATGATGGCCCCGGTCTGCTCCTCGACGATGCTGCCGCCGGGCGCCGCGGAGTCCGCGCCCTGCTGCTGATTCAGCCAGACGACCAGGACGCCCACCGCCACCAACGCGATCACGACGCCGATCGAGATCCAGATCGCGAACCAGTTCGTCTTCCGCGCTTGTGCAGCCATGATCATCCGTTCGTCGCTCAGCTCGTCTGACTAGACCCTACTGTCGCGGCGGATCGCCATGCGGGATGAGTTCGGTCGGCCTGACGCGACCAGAACCAGCACAACGCATACAGCAGGGCGGGCGCGATGTCGGCGGCAGGGGGCAGGATGGGCGCATGGACTCCGACACTCTCCGCGCGGAGCGGTTGCGTTCACATCGGCTGACAGCGCCGGCGCGGTCTGCGATGGATGCTGCGCGCCACATGCTCGCAGTCCAGGCGCAGGAGTTCTGGGCCGGGCGCTGGGCGCTCGCCGCACGAACGACCACGGCGCCGACGCTGCGGTCGGTGGACAGGCTCTTCAATCGTGGCGAGCTGGTCCGCGGCTGGACGCAGCGCGGCACCCTGCACATCGTCCCGTCCGAAGACCTCGCCTGGATGCTGAGCGTGACGGGGGAGCGGCAGCTGCGGATGGCCGCGCCGCGCTACCGAGAGCTCGGGCTCGGGCCGGACGAGCTTGCGACGGTGGAGCGGGTGCTGACGGGCGCACTGCACGGCGGCAACGCGATGATGCGGGCAGAGCTGTTCGCCGTGCTCGAGAACGCGAGCATCGACCCGACCGGCCAGCGCGGGCTTCATGCCGTGCAGCACCTCGCGCTGCGCGGCGTCCTCTGCCAGGGACCTGTGGTGCCGGGGCGAGGCGGCGCATCGCGCGAGCAGCTCTTTGTGCTCACACAGGAGTACATCCGAGCCTCCGCGTCACCGGCAGATCCTGCCGCGGAGATGTTCGCGCGCTACATCATCGGGCACGGCCCTGCGACCGCCGAGGACTTCGCCTGGTGGGCCGGCGTCACGCTCGGCACCGCGCGCGCCGCGGCATCCGTCTCCGACGAACGCATCCACGAGGTCGACGAGGGCATGTTCGCCGCACGCACGCGGCCACGACGCAGTCCCCGCGCGGCGTCGGTCGTCGCGCTCGGCCCGTTCGAGGAGTACTACATCTCGTACCAGGACCGCACCGTCGCCTGCACGTCGGAGCATCTGGCCGCCGTGGGGCCGGGCAAGAACGGCATGGTGCGCCCGATCCTCCTCGCCGACGGCGTCGTCGTCGGCACATGGCGGCACTCCACCGCCATCGGGCGGCACACCGACGATCCGGTGCCCGAGCTGTTCGCGCCCGGGGCCGCGTCAGACGAAGACGTCGCGGCCGCGCTCGACCGGTACGCGGCGTTCATCACCGGGTGACGAGGCGCCGACTCACTTCTCGTGCGCGTGCCGGTCGAGGAACGCGTACACCTCGCTGTCGTCGACGCCCGGGAACGCTCCGCGGGGGAGCGGCGAGAACATGTGCGTGTGCACGCGCGCGCTCGGCCACGAGCGACCGGCCCACTGCCCGGCGAGGTCCGGCGCCGGTCGGCGGCAGCACGCCTCATCCGGGCAGGTCGACACCGCGCGGTCCGAGGTCTCGCGTCCGCGCCACCATCGGGCGTCGTCGAACGGCACCCCGACTGTGACCGAGTACTCGCCGTCGCTGCCCGAGCCGGTCTGCGTCGCGCACCAGAACGTACCCGACGGCGTATCGGTGTACTGGTAACGCTCGGTGGTGCGGTTCTGCTGGGTGAACGCCGCCCGCGCCTGGAACTTGCGGCACACCGGCTGGCCCTCGACGGCGCCGGTGACATCCATCGGCAGCGGCAGGTCGTCGTTCTCGTAGACGCGCGTGATGGCGCCGGTCTCATCGACGCGCAGGAAGTGCAGCTTCATCCCGAGGTGCTCGGTCATCAGGTTGGTCATGCGCATGCCGGCCGCCTCGTGCGTCACGCCGAACGCATCGCGGAAGTCCTCCACGGCGAGGTTGCGATCCTTCTTCGCCTGCTGCAGGAACGCCACCCCGGCCGTCTCGGGGATCAGGCAGGCAGCGGCGAAGTAGTTGATCTCGAGCCGCTGCTGCAGGAAGTCCGCGTAGTCGGTCGGTGGGGTGTGCCCGAGCAATCGGTGCGCCATCGCCTGCAGCGCCATCGACCGCAGGCCGTGCCCACCGGGGATGGATGCCGGCGGCAGATAGATCCTGCTGTTCTCCAGATCCGTGACCGAGCGGGTCGAGTGCGGCAGGTCGTTCACGTAGATCAGCTCGAACCCGAGCTTCTCGGCCATGATGATCACCGTGCGGTGCGTGAGCGCCCCCGACACGTGCCCCGCGGCCTTCAGATGCTTCTCGGCGAGCTTCTCGATGTCGCCGATGTAGTTGTTCTGCGCGCGCATGCGCAGCCGGAGCTCGGTGTTCGCGCGACGCGCCTCCTCCGGCGTCGCGATGGCCTCGCGCTCGCGCCGCTGCAGCTCGCGATGGAGCCCCAGGATCGCCTCGATCGTCTCGTCGGGCATGCCCTTGGACACGCGCACCGGAGTGATGCCGAGCTGCCGGAACACCGGACTGGCCTGCGCCGTCTCGAGCTCGATCTCCAGTGCCGCGCGGCGGTTCGGCGGCTCGCCGGAGATGAGATCGGCGACCTCGGTGCCCGTGGCTGTCGCTATCGCCTGCAGCAGGGAGAGTTTGGGCTCGCGCTTGCCGTTCTCGATCAGGCTGAGCTGCGAACCGGCGACTCCGACCTTCGCGCCGAGCTCATCGAGAGTGAAGCCCTGAGCCACACGATGGTGACGGATGCGATGACCGAGAGTCGTGAGGTGGATGCCGGAGCTGCTCATTCCTTGAGCATAGCGAAAGAAATGCACTTCTTTAGCGCGGATCTGGCCGAAAGCGCGGCGGTTGGTTCCACAGAATGGATGCAGACACCGATCTCTTCGATCTCAATCTCGTCGATCTCAAGGAGCAGTCATGGCTATGGTCGAGACCTTCACCCCTCGCGTTCCCGCAGTCAGCGCAGTGCGAGCCCTGGGCGCGGCTCCGACGTATGACACCGCAGCGATGGCGGAGCTCAAGGCCTGGGTCGAAGAGATCCGCGAGCTCACCCAGCCCGCCGACGTGCACTGGGTCGACGGCTCGGCCGCCGAGAACGACGCCCTGCTGCGCGGCCTCGTCGACGAGGGCAAGCTCATCAAGCTGAACCCAGAGTGGCGCCCCGGCTCCTACCTCGCACGTTCGCACCCGAGCGATGTCGCCCGCACCGAGGCGCGCACGTTCATCGCCTCCGAGCAGGAGAAGGATGCCGGCCCCACCAACAACTGGGCCGACCCGAGCGATATGCGCGCGAAGATGACCGAGATCTTCGAGGGCTCGATGCGCGGCCGCACGATGTACGTCGTGCCGTTCTCGATGGGCGCCGTCGGCGGCCCGCTCTCGCACATCGGTGTCCAGATCACCGACAGCGCCTACGCCGTGGCATCCATCGGCATCATGACCCGCGTCGGCGACGCGGTCACCCGCCAGATCGCCGAGGGCGCCCCGTGGGTCAAGACGGTCCACTCGGTCGGCGCTCCGCTCTCACCCGGCGCGGCGGATGTCGAGTGGCCCTGTAACGACGACAAGTACATCGTGCACTTCCCCGACACCCTCGAGGTCTACTCGTACGGCTCGGGCTACGGGGGCAACGCCATCCTCGCCAAGAAGTGCTTCGCGCTGCGCATCGCCTCGGTGATCGCCCGCGACGAGGGCTGGCTCGCCGAGCACATGCTGCTGATCCGGGTCATCGACCCCGCGGGCAAGGCCTACCACGTAGCCGCGGCGTTCCCCTCGGCATGCGGCAAGACGAACCTCGCGATGCTGCGCCCGACGATCCCCGGCTGGAAGGTCGAGACGCTCGGCGACGACATCGCCTGGATCCGGCCCGGTGAGGACGGCCGCATGTGGGCCATCAATCCCGAGGCGGGCTTCTTCGGAGTCGCACCCGGCACCGGCGAGTCGACCAACGTCACCGCGATCGAGACGCTGTGGGGGAACACGATCTTCACCAACGTCGCGCTGCGCCCCGACGGCGACGTGTGGTGGGAGGGGCTGACCGACACCCCGCCGGCGAACCTGATCGACTGGGAGGGCAACGACTGGACGCCCGACTCGGGCCGCCCCGCCGCGCACCCGAACTCGCGCTTCACCGTTTCTGCCGCGCAGTGCCCGCAGATCTCGGAGGACTGGGAAGAGGCGGTCCCGCTCGACGTCATCCTGTTCGGCGGGCGCCGCGCAAGCAACGTCCCGCTGGTCGTCGAGGCCACCGACTGGACGCACGGCGTCTTCCTCGGCTCGACGATCTCCTCGGAGCGCACTGCTGCTGCTGAGGGCACAGTCGGCGAGCTGCGCCGCGACCCGTTCGCGATGCTGCCGTTCTGCGGCTACAACATGGGCGACTACTTCGCCCACTGGCTCAAAGTCGGCCGCGAGCTGCGCTTCGACCGCGCGCCGCGCATCTTCCAGGTCAACTGGTTCCGCCGCGGATCGGACGGGCGTTTCCTGTGGCCCGGCTTCGGCGACAACGCGCGTGTCATCGACTGGATCATCCGCCGCATCAGCGGCGAGGTCGCAGCCGTCGACAGCCCGATCGGACGCCTGCCGCTGACCGCGGACCTCAACCTCGACGGCATCGACGTCCCAGCGGAGGACCTCGAGGAGCTCTTCGCCGTCGACCCCGCCGCGTGGGCGCAGGAGGCCGAGTCGACCGAGGCGTTCTATGACACCTTCGGCGACACGCTGCCGGCAGCTCTTCGCACCGAGCTCGCCTCGCTGCGCTACCGACTCGCGCAGGCGCAGTAAGCGCCGCGCAACAGACCCGCGGCGGCGGGATGGCAGGGACAGACCCATGGCTGAGTGGTCCCGCCATCCTGCCGCCGCGAGATGACCGGGCCTGTCCCGTTCTGCTGACGTTTCGGGGGAATCAGTCTGCGGATCGGGACAGCGTCCGTACCTCTGCCCGCACGAACCCCGCGTGTCGTTGAGCCGCACCGCGCCGGTCACCCCGCGGGTCGTTGAGCGAACGAAGTGAGACGAAACGGGTTGAGCGAGCGAAGCGAGTCGAAACCGCCTCTGCCCCGCGCCCTCGCTACGCCAGCAGCTGATGCCGGGCAAGATCCCGGTACAGCGGCACCTGCTCGATGAGCTCGGCGTGCGTACCGCTGCCGACGACCTCTCCGGCCTCCAGCACGATGATGCGGTCGCTGTCGACCACCGTCGACAGCCGGTGCGCGATCACCACGAGCGTGCGGTCGGCGGAGACGGCGTCGATCGCCTCGCGCATGCGCTGCTCGTTCACACCGTCGAGCGATGACGTCGACTCGTCCAGCAGCAGGATCGGCGCCTCGGTCAGCAGCGCCCGCGCGATCGCGAGCCGCTGGCGCTCACCGCCCGACAGCATGACGCCGTCCTCGCCGACCGGCGTCTCGAGGCCGAGCGGTCCGCGCTCCAGCACGTCGCCCAGGTTCACTGCCCTCAGTACGCGCTCGCAGTCGGCGTCCGTGGCGTCGGGGGAGGCCAGCCGCAGGTTGTCGGCGAGCGTGCCGGCCAGCGTCGGAGCATCCTGCTCGACGTAGCCGAACTGCGCGCGCAACTCGGCGCGCGGGTAGGTGCGGATGTCACTGCCGGCCAGGCGGATCGAACCGCCGGTCGGGTCGTAGAACCGCTCGATGAGAGACAGGATCGTGCTCTTGCCGGCGCCGCTCGGTCCGACCAGGGCAACCCGTGCTCCGCGCGGAACCTCGAACGACACGCCACGAAGCACATTCTGGTCGGGCCGGGTCTCGGCATCCACCGCTTCCTCGGCGCGCTCGAGGTGAGCGTCGATGAGAAGGCTGCGTGCCTCGTTCGCGGCGGCCTCGCGCGCGGCGATCACGGTGTCGGGATAGCGGAACCGCACGTCGTGGAACGACAGTGCCGGCACCAGTCCGGTCCCTGTCGCCGCTACTCCGGCCCCTGAGCCTGTCGAAGGGCCGGACGCCTCGCGAACGGCAGCCGCGATCGCGGCATCCTCCTGATCCTCGGTCGGCAGGTCCAGCACCTCCTGGATGCGGCCGAGCGCACCGAGTGCCTGGTTCACCGAGGTGATCGCGCCGATGGTCGTCGCCAGCGGCATGAGCATCATGAACAGGAACATCACGAACGTGATGAGCGAGGCCACGGTGATGGCGCCTGCGGCGACGCGGAAGCCGCCGACGCCGAGAACCGCGAGCAACGACAGCTGCAGGGCGACGCCGGAGATCGGCACCACGAGCGCGGAGACCTTGGCGATGCGCACGCCGAGGCCGTAGGCGTCGCGGGCGAGTCCCGAGACGGCATCCGTCTCACGCTCGGTCGCACCCGACGCGCGCACGGTGCGGATGGAGCCGACCGCGCGCTCGACGGCGGATGACAGCTCGCCGACCTTGACCTGCTGTGCGCTCGAGGCGGTGCGGATCCGGCCCCCGAGCAGAACGACGACGGCGAGCGAGACTCCCACGACCACCACGATGATCAGCAGCAGGATCGGGTCGATGATGAGCATCGCGATCAGCGCGCCGAGGAACATCAGGGCGCTGCCGACAGCATCCGCGAGTCCCTGGGTGAGCACGGCGTACAGCAGCGTCGTGTCGGTTCCCACGCGCGAGACGAGGTCACCGGTGCGCCGTGAGTCGAACTCGCGGATCGGCAGATGCAGGATGCGCGCGATCAGCTGACGGCGGCTGGAGTGCACGACGGCGGTGCCGGTGCGCTGCAGCAGGTAGTGCTGATACCCGGAGATCACGGACGAGATGATCACGAAGCTGACCAGCGCCCAGACCAAGAGGCCCAGCGTGTCGCCGGCCTGGACCGAGACGATCACCTGACCTACCAGCAGCGGCTGCACGAGTGAGGTCGCGGCGCCGATGACGCTGAGCACGGCGACGATGATCAGTGTGCGCTTGTGCTCGAACAGGAACGGGAGAAGCTGGCGGAAACTGGCGCGCGGACCATCCTGCGGCGCACCGCGTCCGCGGCGGCGGGTGGACGCCGTGCGAGACATGCGAGACCTCGATCTGAAGAAAAGGGGTTACCTACGACCGTACTTCCTGTGGGCGGCCTGCTTGGTCACGCCGAGGGCGCTCGCGATGGCCTGCCAGGAATATCCGACCAGGCGGGCACGGCGGACCTGAGCCTCTTCGGTGCGCGCGAGGTCGCGACGGATGTCGGCGAGCCGGTGCAGTTCGGCGATCGGCTCGCCCTCGGGGTCGAGGTCCTGGGCGGTGTGAACGGTCATGAAAGTCAACCTATGTTGACGCAGCGCGGGTGTCAACACGCGTTGACGATCTGCCCGATGCCAGAATGGGCGGATGCTGACACCGCCCAAGCTCGTTCCCGGGGATCGCGTCGCGATCCTCTCGCCCGCGTTCGCCGCTCCGGCCGTCGCGCCGGAGCTCCATGAGCAGGCGCTTCGCCGGCTGACGGAGCTGACCGGACTGATCCCGGTCGAGTACCCGACGACGCGGCAGCTGGATGCCTCGCCCGAGGCGCGCGCCGCAGACGTCAACGCGGCGTTCGCCGATCCGAGCATCCGCGCGATCCTGGCGACGATCGGCGGCGATGACCAGATCCTCGTCATCCCGCACCTGGATGCCGCGCTCGCGCAGGCCGACCCCAAGCCGTTCGTCGGGTACAGCGACAACACGAACCTCCTGAACTGGCTGTGGGACCTCGGCATCCCCGGCTTCTACGGCGGATCCACCGCCGTGCACCTCGGGCCGGGGCCCGCCGTCGACGACGTGCACCTGCGGTCGCTGCGCGCGGCCCTGCTGGACGGCGGCGAGATCGAGCTGACCGAACCCGGCGAGTCCGAGGACGTCGGCAAGCGCTGGCAGGATCCCTGCGCGCTCACGGAGTACGGCCACCGCATCCCGACCGAACCGTGGACGTGGGCAGGGCCGCAGGCCCGTATCGAGGGCCGCACCTGGGGCGGCTGCCTCGAGGTCATCGACCAGCTCGCCCTCGCGGACCGGCTGCCGCCGGCATCCGATCTCGACGGCACGATCCTGCTCATCGAGACGAGCGAGGAGCGCCCCGCGGCACCCTGGGTCGGCCGCTGGATGCGGGGACTGGGAGAGCGCGGCATCCTCTCGGCCGTCGCCGGGCTCGTCGTCGCACGGCCGCCGGTCAGCGACTTCGACTTCCACCCGTCGCCGGCCGAGGCCGACGCGCTCCGCGCCGCACAGCGTGACGTCATCATCGAGACGGTCGCCCGCTACAACCCGGATGCCGTCACCTGCGTCGGCGTGCCGTTCGGGCACACCCGGCCGCAGTGGATCGTGCCCTACGGCGGGCAGATGGTCCTCGACGGTGCGTCCCGAAAGGTGTTCGCCCGCTACTGACGCCGAGGCCCCCTCTGCACGTCGACGCCCCCTCGCAGCAGCGTCTGCACGAGGGGGCGTCGAGGGGCTTCGACCGAGGTGCCTACAGCTCCGCGCTCTGCGCGAGGCCGAGGTCGGACTCGTAGTCGTGATCCTTCGTCTCCGGCGTGAAGATCAACGCGATGAAGGTCAGCACGCCCATGGCCGACAGGTAGACGCCGACCAGCCACGGCGACCCGCCGGTCGCCGCCCACAGCGCGACCGCGATGAACGGCGCCACAGCCGCACCGAGGATCGACGACACGTTGTACGAGATCGCCGAGCCCGAGTAGCGCACGTTCGTCGGGAACAGCTCGGGGAGCATCGCGCCCATCGGGCCGAAGGTGGTGCCCATGAGCATGAAGCCCAGGATGAGGAACGCCTGCGTCAGCGCGCCGGTGAACTTCGGGTCGACCTGCGGCAGCAGGAACAGGTTGAAGGTCAAGCCGAACACGATGATCGCGCCGGTGACCCACAGCAGCAGCTTGCGACGTCCGATCGCGTCGGCGATCGGTCCGGACAGCAAGGTGAAGATGCCGAAGAACACGACGCCGATGATCTGCATGAGCACGAAGTCGGTGTAACCGAAGCCCGAACCCGGCACGGCGGCGTCTGCCTGAGCGGTGCCGTAGGTGAGCGTGAAGTTCGTCATCAAGTAGAACAGCACGTAGGTCGCCAGCATGATGAACGTGCCGAGGATGAGCTGCTTCCAGTAGTGACGGAAGACCGTGACGAGCGGCATCTTCCTGATGGTGCCGCTCTCGCCTGCCTTCTTGAACGTGTCGGACTCGACGAGCTTGAGCCGGACCCACAGGCCGATGATCACCATGACGGCCGAGAACAGGAACGGGATGCGCCAGCCCCAGGCGAGGAACGCCTCGGACTTCAGCGCCGGGTCCTCGGCGTGCGGCAGCAGCCAGTTGATCGCGAGGAAGATGAAGTTCGCGATGATGAAGCCGATCGGGGCGCCCAGCTGCGGGAACGATCCGTACCAGGCGCGCTTGCCCTTCGGGGCGTTCTCGGTGGCGACCAGAGCCGCACCCGACCACTCGCCGCCGAGCGCGAAGCCCTGCGCGAGACGCAGGATCAGCAGGAGGAACGGCGCCACCCAGCCGATCTGCTGGAACGTGGGCAGCAGACCGATGACCACGGTCGCGATTCCCATCGTGAGCAGCGATGCCACAAGCGTGGCCTTGCGGCCGTATTTGTCGCCGAAGTGCCCGAACACCATCGCGCCGATCGGGCGGGCGACCATCGCCGCGCCGAAGACGGCGAAGGAGGCCAGCAGCGAGGCGGTCTCGTTGTCGCTCGGGAAGAACAGGATCGGGAAGACGAGGACCGCGGCCGTGGCGTAGGCGTAGAAGTCGTAGAACTCGATCGTGGTGCCGACCAGGCTCGCGGTGATGACGCGAGAGCGCGGGTTGGCGGGTGTGGCGGTGGTGCTCAAGATGCTCCTGACGTTCGGATGCTCGTACGACGAGCACCTCGGGGAGTTTACGCCTCCTGAGAATCCGCTGTGCGCGGGTTGCCGCGTGTTACCGCCAGAGCACGGCGATCGCGGCGTTCGCGAGCGTCAGGATGCCGACGAGCCAGAACATCACCGGCGGCACGCTGCCGGTCTTGCGCTGCCTGCCGGCGCCGATGCCGAGGAGAGCGCCGATGATCAGCAGCACCACGAGCTTCGTGCCGATCTTCGCGTAGTTCATCTCGGCGCCGTCGGGGAGGCCCCAGGGAGCGGCGAGTGCGAGGCCGGCGACGGCGGCGATCGTCATGCCGATGCTCATCAGGCGCGTGAACTCGCGCTTTCCGCCGAAGGCTTGGACGGCCCAGGCTCCGAACAGCGTGGCGAAGCCGACGAGGTGGATGAAAACGACGACGTGGCGCAGGGTCTCCATGCCCTCACCGTAGAGGGGCACGCGGGTTTGCGCCAGGAAGGCGAGCCTCAGCCGCGCAGAGCCTTCACGACCAGGGCCGTCCGGAGCGCGGCATCCGCCGCCTCGGCGCCCTTGTCCTCCTTCGAGCCCTCGAGCCCGGCCCGGTCCAGGCCCTGCTTCTCGTCGTCGAGGGTCAGCACGCCGAAGCCGACCGGCTTGCCGGCATCCAGAGCCACCCGTGTGAGACCGTCGGTCGTCGCAGCCGACACGTACTCGAAGTGCGGGGTGCCGCCGCGGATGATGACGCCCAGGGCGACCACGGCATCCGCTCCTCCCGCGAACGCCGCCTGCGCGGCGACGGCGAGCTCGAACGATCCGGGAACGCGCACGGTCTCGTAGGATGCGCCGGATGCCGCGAGCACCCGCTCGGCGCCGGCGATCAGCCCGTCCGTGATGACGTCGTGCCAGGTTCCCGCGATGATGACGACGTTCAGGCCGGTGCCGTCGATCTTCTCGTGCGGGGAGGGGGCTCCTGCGCCGCTCATGCGTTGTCCTTTCCGTGCGCGAGGGCCTCGGCGAGCTCTGCCTCGCCGATGATGTGCCCCATACGGTCGCGCTTGGTCTCGAGGTACTGGTGGTTGTTCGGGCCGACGCCGACGATCAGCGGCACCTGCTCGACCACGTCGAGGCCGAGCTCGCGCAGCTGCTTGACCTTGTCGGTGTTGTTCGTGAGCAGGCGCACCTTCGAGACTCCCAGGTCGCTCAGGATGCCGGCCGCCGCGGCGTACTCGCGGGCGTCGGCGGGCAGGCCGAGGGCGAGGTTCGCGTCGACGGTGTCGAGCCCCTCCTCCTGCAGGCTGTAAGCGCGCAGCTTGTTGATCAGGCCGATGCCGCGGCCCTCGTGGCCGCGCATGTAGATGACCACACCGCCGTCCGGCTCGATGGCGTCCAGCGCGGCATCCAGCTGCGGGCCGCACTCGCACTTCAGCGAGCCGAACGCCTCACCGGTCAGGCACTCCGAGTGGACGCGCACCAGCGCCGTCTCGCCGACCTCGCCCGAGACGACCGCGATGTGATCGGTGCCGGTCACGCGGTCCTTGTAAGCGAGGAAACGGAACACGCCATGGTCGGTCGGCACTGTGGCATCCGCGCGCAGACTCACGCGGCGCTTGCCCGCACGCGAGGACGCGACGGGGCCGTCGAGCGGGTCGATCTCGTTCAGGTGCGCGATGAGCTGCTCGATCGTGATGACCGGCACACCGTCGCGCTTCCCGAGCTCCTTCAGCCCGGGAAGGCGCATCATGCTGCCGTCCTCGGCGACGACCTCGGCGATCGCGCCGATCGGACGCAATCCCGCGAGCTTCATGAGCTCGACCGCGGCCTCGGTGTGACCGCCGCGCTCGCGCACACCGCCGTCGACTGCGCGCAGCGGAAGGACGTGACCAGGGCGGATGATGCTCGTCGCGGTCGAGTCCGGGTTGGCGAGGACGTTGAGGGTGTGCGCGCGGTCGGAGGCGCTGATGCCGGTCGTGACGCCCTCTGCGGCGTCGACGCTCACGGTGTAGGCGGTGGAGCGGGCGTCCTCGTTGGCCTCGACCATGGGCGGCAAGTTCAGGTGATCGGCGAGGTCCGACGGCATCGGAGCGCAGATGAACCCCGACGACCAGCGCACCGTCCACGCGACCCACTCGGGGGTGGCGAGCTCGGCCGAGAGGATGACGTCGCCCTCGTTCTCGCGGTTCTCGTCGTCGGCGACGATGACAGGGCGACCTGCCCGCAGCGACTCGAGAGCTTCTTCGATGGTGGCAAGGCTCATCGCGAGCCTCCTTCCGAGACAGCCCGGAACGCCAGGAGACGTTCGACATGACGGGCGAGGATGTCGGTTTCAAGATTGACGCGGTCGCCGACGACGCGGCTGCCGAGCGTGGTGGCGGAGAGCGTTTCGGGGATGAGGGAGACTTCGAGCCAGGCTTCCTCGGCGGTCGCGGCGCTCACCGCGCTGACCGTGAGCGAGGTCCCGTCGATCGAGATCGAGCCCTTGTCGACGACGAGCGGGGCGAGGTCGGCCGGAAGCGAGACCCGCAACACCGACCACTGGTCGCCGGGGCGCACCTCGACGATCTCGCCGGTCCCGTCGACGTGTCCCTGGACGATGTGGCCGCCCAGGCGCGCGCCGACCGGCATCGCCTTCTCGATGTTGACGCGGGTGCCGACGGATGCCGTCGCCAGAGCGGAGACGTCGAGCGTCTGCTTCATCACATCCGCGTCGAAGGTGTCGGAGCTCGAGTCGACCACCGTGAGGCAGACTCCGGAGACCGCGATGGACTCGCCGTGCACGGCATCCTGCGCGGCCTTCGGGGCTCGCACGGTCAGCCGCCACCCGTCTCCGGATGGCGCGATGGCGGTGATCTCGCCGATCTCCTCGATGATGCCGGTGAACATCAGTGGTTTCCTTCCTGGCTGGCAGTGGGATGCGCGATCGCGAGCAGGTCGGCGCCGAGCGGGACCCACTCCTCGACCGTCAGGCGTCGGGCCGCTTCGATGCTCCCAACGCCGATGTCGGTGATGGCGAGGCGGTCGCCGCCCAGCAGCACTGGCGCGATGTACGCGAGGATGCGGTCGGCGAGGCCCGCCGCGATGAACGCGCTGGCGAGCGTCGGGCCGCCCTCGATGAACAGGCTCTGGATGCCGCGGGCGTGAAGGTCAGCGACGATCGCGTGGAGGTCGCGGGTGTCGTAGAACAGGGGCTCATGCGGGTGGCGGCGCACCGCGGCATCCGCCGGCGTCTCACGTGCGCCGATCACGACCGGCACCGGCTGGTGCGGGTGCAGGCGGTCGCCGTCGCGGGCCGTCAGAGACGGGTCATCGGCCAGGACTGTGCCGGTGCCGACGACGATCGCGTCGGCTGCGGCGCGGCGGCGATGCACATCAGCGCGGGCCTCGGCACCGGTGATCCACTGGCTGGTGCGGTCTGCAGCGGCGGCACGGCCGTCGAGGCTCTGCGCCCACTTCACCGTGATGTGCGGGCGGCCCAGTTGCTGTGCGGTCAGCCAGTCGGCGATGAGTGCGTGCGCGGCATCCGCCTGCTCGCCGGATTCGACCTCGACACCGGCATCGCGCAGCCGCTCGGCGCCGCCGCCGGACGCTGCTCCGGGATCATCGAGCGCGTAGACGACTCGGGAGACGCCGGCCTCGATGAGGGCGAGGGCGCAGGGGCCGGTGCGGCCGGTGTGGTTGCAGGGCTCGAGGGTCACGATCGCCGTCGCATCGCGTGCGGCGCCGTCGGAAAGCTTGGAGAGCGCATCGACTTCGGCGTGCGGAGTGCCTGCACCCTGGTGCCAGCCCTCCGCGATGACGTCGCCGGTGGGGGAGAGGATGACGGCGCCGACCTGAGGGTTGACGCCGCGGGGCCCGCGTGCGGCGAGCTCGAGCGCACGCGACATCGCGCGGCGCTCCGCCTCGGTCACTGCCATCCGTCGTCCTTCGTCCAGGCTCCGGGGATGACAGAACGCGCGTTGTCGCGCATCGTGCTGCCTCCCATCCGGACTAGCGAGATTGCTCTCGCATCACCGTCGGTACCGGAATTCCACCGGATCGGCATCGAGGTTTCCCTCGACGCTCGCGGACTGTCACCGCCGGTTCGGATTCACACCGACCCCGGAGCACGTTGATGCTCAGTGTAGTCAACGCATGCGCGCGCATTTCATTCCGTGTCGTCGAGCACCGACCACTCGGCGGGGAAGCGGTCGTCGGTCCGGAGCAGACCCGCGACCCACGCGTCGGCGCGGCCTCGCGGGCTGGAGTGGCCCTGACGCAGCGTGCCCTCGTAGCGGAATCCCAGCGAACGTGCCGTGCGTGCAGATGCCATGTTGCCCGCGACGGCGCGCCATTCGATCCGCGCCAGTCCGAGTTCGGCGAATCCCCAGTCGATGACGGCGCCGGCCGCCTCGGTGACGAATCCTTCGCCGCGCGCATCGCGGGCGATCCAGTATCCGATCTCAGCCTGGCCGCCGGCGGCGTTGCCGGTGATGTCGTGCAGGCCGATCATGCCGATCAGCTTCTCGTCGCGGCGGATCGCCCAGGTGCACTCCTCGCCGTCGGCCCACTGCTTCGCGACGAGGCCGGTGAAGTGCTGGGCATCCTCGATCGAATACGGGCTGGGGACGACCGTCCAGCGCGGGATCTCCGGATCCTGGCAGGCGTCGGTGATGGCTTCGGCATCCACCGCCGTCGGCATGCGCAGCTCGAGACGCGCGGTTCGAAGCGTGACCGGTTCCATTGGGCAATCCTAGAGAGGGGTCACTTCAGCAGTCGGGAGAGCCGCCGGTCGGCGAGGATCTTGCCGTCGGTCTGGCAGGTCGGGCAGTACTCCAGCGACCGGTCGGCGAAGAACACGCTGCGGACGGTGTCGCCGCAGACGGGGCACGCTTCGCCTCGGCGCGCGTGCACGCGGAAGCCGGATCGTTTCGTGTCCTTGAGGTCGGCCGGTGGCTTTCCGGATGCTGCGGCGACGGCATCCTGCAACGTCGTCTGCATCGCGTCGAAAAGGCGATCGATGTCGGCGTCGTCGAGCTTTCCGCTGATCGCGTAGGGAGACATCTTCGCGGCGTGCAGGATCTCGTCGCTGTAGGCGTTGCCGATCCCCGCGATGACGGATTGGTCGCGCAGCAGGCCCTTGATCTGCATCCGCCTGCCCTCGAGCAGGGTCGCGAACACATCGCGGGTGAATTCGTCGCTGAGAGGCTCCGGCCCGAGGCGGGCGATGCCGGGGACGTCTTGTGGATCGCGCACGACGTACACGGCGAGGGACTTCTTCGTGCCGGCCTCGGTGAGATCGAACCCGCCGTCGTCGTCCAGCGCGACGCGCAGCGCGATCGGCGACTTGCCGGGTTTGATGAGCGTCGTCGGCAAGAGCTCGTACCAGCGAAGCCAGCCCGCCTTGGCGAGGTGGAAGACGAGGTGCAGCTCGTCGCCGCACGAGAGGACGATGAACTTTCCCTGCCTGCTCGCGGCTGTGATCGTCGCGCCGTGCAGGGCGGTGTTCGGCGGGTCGTAGGTCTTGAGCGCGGCGATCTCACCCACGCTCGTCCGCGTGATCGCGTGCCCGACGGCGCGCTCGCCGAGGAAGTCGACGAGCCCCTGGACCTCCGGCATCTCCGGCATGCGCCCATCCTGCCACCTGCCGCGGACGTTCGGCAGGGAGTGCGGGTTTCGGCCGGGAGGTGGTCGTTCGTGCCGCTCCCGGGCGCGGGATGCGGCAGGAGGCGACACGTCCGGGTTCAGCCCGCTCCGGGAGGTGGTCGTTCGTGCCGCATCGGAGGCCGGAATGCGGCAGGAAGCGACACCTCCCCGTGCGGATGCTTCGACTCAGGCGAGCGGGATAGGCCACTCCACCGGTGTGCGGTCGTCGGATGCCAGCAACCCGGCAGTCCAGCCGTCGTCGCGTCCGCGCGGGCTGGTGAGACCCTGGCGCATCAGCCCCTCGTATTGGAATCCGAGCGCCCGCGCGGTGCGCGCCGACGGGACGTTCCCGGCCACCGCACGCCAGTTGATGCGGGCGAGCTCGAGATTCGCGAAACCCCAGTCGATCACCGCGCGGGATGCCTCGACCATGAAGCCGCGTCCACGTGATTCGGCGGTCGCCCAGTAGCCGAGCTCGGTCGAGCCGCCGCTGGGGTGAGTGGTGATGTGGTGCAGCCCGACCACGCCGACCAGCACGTCGTCGTGGAAGATGCCCCAGATCGTCTGACTGCCATCGGCCCACCAGTTCGCGATCAGCTCGACGAATCCTTCGGCGTGCGCGCGGGTGTACGGGCTCGGCACCGTGGTCCACCGTGGGATCTCCGGATCCTGACACGCCGCCGTGATCGCGTCGACGTCGTCCGCTGTCGGAGCGCGGAGGACGAGACGTTCGGTGTGCAGCGTGACGGATTCCATCCGCACAGGCTACTGAGCCTCGGCCCCCGCGCCGTACACCCGACCGGGAGGTGGTCGTTCGTGCCGCTCGCGGGCGCGGGATGCGGCAGCAAGCGACACCTCCCGGTTCAGCCCGCTCCGGGAGGTGGTCGTTCGTGCCGCATCGGAGGCCGGAATGCGGCAGGAGGCGACACCTCCCGGCCTGAGCCGGCCCGCGCTGATCCGATCCGATGTGCTGAGCCCGCCGAAGTGTCGGATGCCGCGTCTAAGCTTGTCCGGTGACTGTTCCCGGGATTCTGCGCGCCTTGGAAGAGGCGACTCTCTACCGCGACGCCCTCACCTGGGCGCAGACCGATGCCGACCTCGGGCTCGTCGACGGGCTCGACGCCCCGGCGATCGCCGGGCTCCTCGGCAAGCGCGCGAGCTCCGGGCATCCGGCATCCCTTCTCGTCATCGCGCCCACCGGGCGCCGTGCGGAGTCGCTCGCGCAGGCGCTGGGTTCCTTCATGCCGGATGCCGAGATCCTCAGTTTCCCCGCGTGGGAGACGCTGCCGCACGAGCGCCTGAGCCCGAGCGCCGACACCGTCGGCCGCCGCCTGGACACGCTGCGCCGCATCACCACCTGGTCGGGCGAGCACCCGCTCATCGTCGTAGCCTCGGTCCGCGCGGCGCTGCAGCCGATCGCCGCCAACCTCGGCGACACCGCACCGCTCGCCCTCGCGCTCGGTGCCCGCGGCCTCGAGCTCGACAACGCGGTCGAGCAACTCGTCGAGCGTGCGTACACCCGCGTCGACATGGTGTCCCGCCGAGGCGAGTTCGCGCTGCGCGGCGGCATCCTCGACGTCTTCCCGCCGACCAGCGAGCACCCGTACCGCATCGAGTTCTTCGGCGACGAGATCGACCAGATCCGCGCCTTCTCCGTCGCCGACCAGCGCTCGCTGCCCGGCGATGTCGATCTCGTGGAACTCCCCGCGACCCGCGAGTTGCTGCTCACCGCCGAAGTCCGCGACAAGGCGCGCTCGCTCGTCGCCGGGTTCCCCGCGATCGCCGGGATGCTCGAGAAGATGGCCGAGGGGATCCCGGTCGAGGGCATGGAGTCGCTGCTGCCCGCAGTGGCCGGCCCACTCAAGTCCCTCGCCGAGTACTTCGCCCCCGGAACGGCCGTGGCCCTCGTCGATCCGGAGCGCGCCAGCGCCCGTGCGCAGAGCCTCGGCGAGACGAACCGCGAGTTCCTGGATGCCGCGTGGAGCGCGGCGACCTCCGGAGCATCCGCCCCGATCGACCTCGGCGCCGGAGACTTCCTCAGCGTCGCGCGCCTGCGCGAGATCGTCCACGAGCGAGAGGGCGTGTGGTGGCGGTTCAGTCCGTTCGCCACGGACGACGAGGATGCCGCGAACATCGACGCCTCGATCATCCCCTCGTTCCACGGCAACGTCGACGGCGCGATCGAGTTCGTCGCCGCGCGCCTGGCCGACCGCTGGCGCGTCGTGGTCGTGGCCTCCGGAACCGGACTCGTCGATCGCGCGAACGACGTGCTCTCCGATCGCGGGCTCGCCGCCCGCGCCGTCGAGTCCCTGATCGACCAGCCGGATGCCGGTGTCGCAACGCTCGTGCTCGGATCGCTCGAGTCCGGGTTCCAGGTGCCCGAGGCGAAGCTCGCCGTGCTCACCGACAACGAGTTCTACGGTCGCACGATCGGCGGCGACCAGCGCGTCGTCAAGAAACTCGCCTCCCGGCGCCGCAACGTCGTCGACCCGCTGCAGCTGAAGAACGGCGACCACGTCGTGCACGCCACGCACGGCATCGCGAAGTTCGTCGAGATGACGCAGCGCGAGGTCTCCACGGGCGGCCGCAACGCCACCAAGACGACCCGCGACTACCTCGTGCTCGAGTACGCGCCCTCGAAGCGCGGATACCCGGGCGACAAGCTCTACGTGCCCACCGACCAGCTCGACCTGCTGTCGAAGTACGTCGGCGGGGAAGCACCGACCCTGTCGAAGATGGGCGGCAGCGACTGGTCGGCGGCCAAGGGCAAGGCCCGCAAAGCGGTGCGCGACATCGCCGTGGAACTCGTCAAGCTCTACTCGGCGCGCATGGCCGCGAAGGGCTACGCCTTCGCGCCGGACACCCCATGGCAGCGCGAGCTCGAAGAGGCGTTCCCGTTCGCCGAGACGCAGGACCAGCTGCAGACGATCGACGAGATCAAGGCCGACATGGAGCGCGAGATCCCGATGGATCGCCTGCTGTCGGGCGACGTCGGCTTCGGCAAGACCGAGGTCGCCGTCCGTGCCGCCTTCAAGGCGATCCAGGACGGCAAGCAGGTCGCGATGCTCGTGCCCACGACGCTGCTGGTCAAGCAGCACCTGGAGACGTTCACCGAGCGCTTCGCCGGGTTCCCGGTCAAGGTGCGCCCGCTGTCGCGATTCCAGACCGACAAGGAAGCGCGTCTCACCCTCGAGGGCCTGCTGGACGGCTCGGTCGACATGGTCATCGGCACGCACCGGGTGCTCACCGATCAGGTGATGTTCAAAGATCTGGGGCTGCTCATCATCGACGAGGAGCAGCGCTTCGGCGTCGAGCACAAGGACCGGCTGAAGAAGCTGAAGACCAACGTCGACATCCTCGCCATGAGCGCCACCCCGATCCCGCGCACGCTGGAGATGGCGGTCACCGGCATCCGCGAGATGTCGACGCTCGCGACACCGCCGGAGGACCGGCATCCGATCCTCTCGTTCGTCGGTCCCCGCAGCGACAAGCAGATCGCGGCCGCGATCCGCCGCGAGATCCTGCGCGAGGGCCAGGTGTTCTTCGTGCACAACCGGGTGCAGTCGATTCAGCGGGTGGCCACAGAGCTCGCCGAACTCGTGCCGGAGGCGCGCATCGCCGTGGCGCACGGCCGGATGGGCGAGCATCAGCTTGAGCAGGTCGTCGATGACTTCTGGGAGCGCAAGTACGACGTGCTCGTGTCGACCACGATCATCGAGACCGGTCTCGACATCTCCAACGCCAACACGATCATCATCGACAAGGCCGACAAGTACGGCCTGTCACAGCTGCACCAGCTGCGCGGCCGTGTGGGGCGTGGCCGCGAGAGGGCGTACGCGTATTTCCTCTACGACGACTCGAAGCCGCTCAGCGAGACTGCCGCCGACCGCCTGCAGACCATCGCGATCAACAACGATCTCGGCTCGGGCATGCAGGTGGCGCTGAAGGATCTCGAGCTGCGCGGCGCGGGAAACATGCTCGGCGGCGAGCAGGCCGGCCACATCGCCGGGGTCGGATTCGACCTGTACCTGCGGATGATCGGCGAAGCCGTGGCGAACTTCCGCGGCGAGGACACCCAGGGCGACGTCGAGTTGCGGATGGAGATCCCGGTGGATGCGCGCATCCCCGAGACCTACATCGACAGCGAGCGGCTGCGCCTGGAGGCGTATCAGAAGCTGTCCGCTGCGGCGACGCCCAGCGCGAAGGATGACGCGATCGACCTCGTCATCGAGGAGCTGACAGACCGGTACGGCACACCACCCGAAGAGGTCGAGGGGCTTGTGGCCGTCGCCCGTCTGCGCCGGCGCGCAGCGACGGCGGGGCTCACTGATGTCGTGGTCATGGGTTCGAACCTGCGGGTCGCGCCCGCGCGCCTCGAGGACTCGATGAAGGTGCGGCTCCAGCGGCTGTACCCGAAGGCGAAGCTCGTCGCCGGGGGAGAGTCGCTGCTCGTTCCGCTGCCGGAGGACGTCACGATCCTCGAGTGGGTCTCGCAGCTGCTCACCGCGCTGTTCCCCGAGCCGGTCTAGACCGCGAGCTGATCCGGCGCCGGGATGACCGGTGCACAACTTCGGCTGCCGGACGCGACGCGGCGGGCTGCAGAGAGGATGCCGCGGCATTTCGGCCGCGGCATCCGAAGTCGTGCACGGCGGCGCCGCGCCGGACTAGTCTGGCGGCATGTTGTACGAGCACCTCGGGGCTCGGCCCCGCGTCCATGACACCGCCGTCATCGCGCCGACCGCCGTCATCTCCGGCGATGTCGAGATCGGACCGAACTGCCAGGTGCTGCACGGCGCCGTGATCACCGCCGAGGGCGGACCGATCACGCTCGGCGAGCACGTGATCGTGATGGAGAACGCGCTGATCCGTGCCACCGCCGCCAACGCCGTGCACATCGGCGATCACACGCTCGTGGGCACTCTGGCGAGCATCGCCGGCGCGACGGTCGGGGAAGAGGTGTTCTTCGCCTCGGGAGCACGTGTCTTCAACGGATCGATCGTCGGCCCGCGCTGCGAGATCCGTGTCAACGCGATCGTGACGCGCCGCGCCGTGCTGCCCGAGGGCACCGTCGTGCCGATCGGGTGGGTGGCCGCAGGCGACCCGGTGCAGCTGTTCTCGCCGGATCGGGCCGACGAGATCGCTGCCGCGCAGCCGGACCTGGATTTCCCCGGACACGTGTTCGGGGTCGACCGCGACACCCCGGATCTGATGGTGCAGCTGACCGAGCGATACGGCTCATCGCTCGCGCGGCACGCGGACGACCACGCGGTCTGAGCAGGCTTCGACTCGCTCCGCTCGCTCAGCCCGTTTCGTCTTCGGCGGCTTCGCCGCCTCCGCTCAACGACCCGCGTGGGACTGTCATCTCGCAGGTCGACGACCCGCGGGGGACTGTCATCCCGCAGCTCAACGACCCGCGGGGTCAATGTTCCGCGGGTCGTTGAGCGAGCGCAGCGAGACGAAACGGGCTGAGCGATGAGCGCAGCGAAGAGTCGATGCCGCCCCCGACGAAGCGACTAGCTCAGATGACGCCCTGGGCGAGCATCGCGGCGGCCACGCGCTGGAAGCCGGCGATGTTCGCACCGGCGACGTAGTCACCGGCGACGTCGTACTTCTCCGCGGCGTCGAACGCCGCCTGGTGGATGTCGCGCATGATCTCGCGCAGCTTGTTCTCGCTGTCGCCGAACGTCCAGCGCTGACGGGAGGCGTTCTGGCTCATCTCGAGCGCAGACGTCGCCACGCCACCGGCGTTGGCGGCCTTGCCCGGTGCGAACAGCACACCTGCGCGCTGGAACGCCGCGACGGCATCCGGCACGCACGGCATGTTCGCACCCTCGGAGACCGCGCGCACGCCGTTCGCGATGAGCGCCTCGGCGTCTTCCAGGCTGACCTCGTTCTGCGTGGCAGACGGCACGGCGATGTCGACCGGCACGTCCCAGACGCTGCCGCCCTCGACGAAGCGCGCGCTCGCACGACGGTTCGCGTACTCGACGATGCGGCCGCGCTCGACCTCCTTGATCTGACGCAGCAGATCGAGGTCGATGCCGGCGTCGTCGACGACGTAGCCGGAGGAGTCGGATGCCGTGACCGCGGTGGCCCCGAGCTGGGTGGCCTTCTGGATGGCGTAGATCGCGACGTTTCCGGAGCCGGAGACGCCGACGCGCTTGCCGTCGAACGAGTCGCCCTTCACTCCGAGCATCTCCTGCGCGAAGAACACCGCGCCGTAACCGGTGGCCTCGGTGCGCACCTCGGCGCCGCCCCATCCGGTGCCCTTGCCGGTGAACATGCCCGACTCGTGACGGTTCGTGATCTTGCGGTATGTGCCGAACAGGTAGCCGATCTCACGGCCGCCCACGCCGATGTCGCCGGCGGGGACGTCGGTGTGCTCGCCGAGGTGACGGTACAGCTCGCTCATGAACGACTGGCAGAACCGCATGATCTCGGCGTCCGACCGGCCGTGCGGGTCGAAGTCCGATCCGCCCTTGGCGCCGCCGATGCCCTGACCGGTGAGCGCGTTCTTGAAGATCTGCTCGAAGCCGAGGAACTTGATGATCGACAGGTTCACCGAGGGATGGAAGCGCAGACCGCCCTTGTACGGGCCGAGCACGGAGGAGAACTGGATGCGGTAGCCGCGGTTCACCTGTATCTTCCCTGCATCGTCGATCCACGGCACGCGGAACATGATCTGACGTTCCGGCTCGACGATCCGATCCAGGATGCCGGCTTCGACATACTCCGGGTGCCGCTCAAGGGCGGGCGAGATCGTTCCGAGCACCTCGTGGACGGCCTGCTGGAACTCGGGTTCGTGCGGGCTGCGCGCCAGCACCGTGTCGAACACGGGCTGGACGGACTCGGTGAGCGGGTGGAAATCAGTGAGAGTTGCGGTCACGCGGGGACGGCTTTCTGAGTGGTATGGCTGAGGGGCGATCGTGTCGCGTGAAATCGTGGGCGCCGGATCGGGCGCGAGATCTCACTTTACCCCGGGGATTTCCGGGGCGCCGACACGGGGATCATCCGGTGTTCTGCAGGCCCGCTGCGACGCCGCTGACCGAGAGCAGCAGCAGGCGGCGCTGCTCTTCGTCGGCTCCCGAGCCTTCGGCCGGGATGGATGCCGCCGAGCGCAGCTCGCGCAGGGCGCGCAGCTGCAGCAGCGAGAGCGCGTCGACGTACGGGCTGCGCAGGGCGACGGCCCGCTGCAGGATCGGCTTGTTCTCGAGCAGGCCGGTTCCGCCGGTGAGACGGATGACCCACTCCTTGGTGAGGGCGAGCTCGTCGAGCACGAGCTGGGCGAGATCGTCGCGGTCGCCGAGGGCGAGGTAGCGGCGGGCGATCCGCTCGTCGGTCTTCGCAAGGCTCATGGCGACGTTGTCGATCATGGTGTGCAGCAGCGGCCACTCGCGGTACGCCTCCTGCAGCAGTGCCTCGTCGCCGACGGCCTCCAGCGCCGTCCCGAGGCCGAACCAACCGGCGAGGTTGATGCGCGCCTGCGTCCACGCGAACACCCACGGGATGGCGCGCAGATCCTCCAGCGATTCCACCGACAGGCCGCGGCGTGCCGGGCGGGAGCCGAGGGCGAGCAGCCCGATCTCCTCCATCGGGGTCACGGTGGCGAACCAGGGGGCGAAGCCGTCGGCCTTCACGAGCTGGAAGAACCGTTCGCGGGACGCGGCATCCATCGTCTCGGCGACGTGCGCGAAACGTGCGGCGGCGCCGCTGGTGCGCTCCTCGACGCTCGGCGACGACGCGAGCAGCGTGGCTGCGGCGACCTGGTCGATGTGCCGCATCGCGATCGCCGGCTCGCCGTAGCGGGCGAAGATGACCTCGCCCTGCTCGGTGAGCTTGAAGCGCCCGTCGACGGAGTGCGGCGGCTGGGCGAGGATCGCCGAGTTCGCCGGTCCGCCGCCGCGTCCGAGAGCGCCGCCGCGGCCGTGGAACTGCGTCAGCTCGATGTCGGCGTCCTTCGCCCACAGGGCGATCTTCTCCTGCGCCTCGTACAGCGCGAGGGTCGCGGCCACGGGGCCGACGTCCTTCGACGAGTCGGAGTAGCCGAGCATGACTTCCATGCGGTTGCCGGTCTCGTCGAGTCGGCGGCGGAACTCGGGGTGGGTGACGACCTCGGCGAGGATGCCCGGGGCGGCCTGCAGGTCGGCGAACGTCTCGAACAGCGGTACGACGTCGAGCACGGGGGCGTCATCGCCGAGCGCGTGGCGGGCGAGACGGCGAACGTTGACGAGGTCCTCCGCCGAGGTGGTGAACGAGACGACATAGCGTCCGGCGGCGCGCAGGCCGTAGGTGCGCTGGATCTCGGCGATCGCGCGGAAGACCTCGAGCACCTCGAGCGTCTTCTCGCTCAGTTCGCCGCCGGCCTCGAGCTCGGCGAGCGCCTCGCGGTGCACCTGGGAGTGCTGCCGGACCTCGAGCTCGGTGAGATGGAAGCCGTACGTCTCCACCTGCCAGATCAGGTGCTGGATGCCGCCGAACGCATGCCGCTTCGCGCCGGATGCCGCAAGCGAAGTCTGCACGGCGCGCAGGTCGCTGAGAAGCTCCTCCGGTGCGGAGTAGCCGCTTGGCGTGTGCAGGCGGGTGGCGGCGACCCGGTTCGCGAATGCGAGTACGACACGGCGGTGCGGTTCCTCGGGGGAGCGTGCGGCGATCTCCTCGGCGAGCTCCGGATGCGCGGAGGAGAACGCCTCCCACAGCATGATTACGTCCGCGCTGGGCGGGGTGCTCTCGGCATCCAGCGTGAGCGTGCGGCCGATCCGCTCGATGGCGCGCTCGAGGCCGCGCAGCACGTGGTCGGCGGCGATCTGCGCGGCCTCCCTGGTGACGGACGCGGTCACGAACGGGTTTCCGTCGCGGTCGCCGCCGACCCAGGATCCGATGCGCACGAACGCGGGGACGACCGGCGCGCTCGCACCGGACTGCTCGCCGCGCAGGGCGTCGTCGATGCGGCGGTACACGTGCGGGACGGTGGTGAACAGCGTCTCGTCGAACACCGACATGACCGTGCGGACCTCGTCGGTCGGCGACGGCTTCTGCGCGCGCAGGGGAGCGGTGCGCCAGAGCGTGTCGACCTCCTCCAGCATGCGGCGGCGTGCGCGGTGCTGTTCGGCGCCGCCCTCGCTGGACGCGTCGTGGGCGGTGAGCAGCTCCGAGAGACGGCGGATGCTGGTCGACACCGCACGTCGCCGCGCCTCGGTGGGGTGCGCCGTGAAGACGGGGTGGAAGCGCAGACCCGACAGACGTCGCCGCGCTTCGTCGTCGCCGACCTCGCCGCGCAGCTGCGCGTATGCCGCGGCCACGGTGTCGGCGGCATCCTCACGGCCCGGCCGGCCGGCGCGCTCGCGCAGGATCCGCACCCGCTGGTGCTCCTCGGCGAGGTTCACGAGGTGGAAGTAACAGGTGAACGCCCTGGCGACCTCGTCGGCGCGGGCGACCGTGAACGACTCGGCGATCTCGGCCGCGCGTTCGAACGCCTCGGCACTCTCGGCCTCGTACGCCTGGATCGTCGCCAGGCGCAGGCGCTCGACGTCTTCGAAGAGTCCGGGGCTGCCGCACTCCTGCAGCACCTGTCCGAGAAGTCCGCCGAGCATGCGCACATCGGCGCGCATCTCATCGGGTGTGCCCCGCCCGGCTTCGAACCGTCCGATGACGCGGATGGCCTCGGTGTTCGTGGGCTCTGTGTAGGTCGGCTCCGTGGTCATCATTCGAGGTTAGCCGCGCCGCAGAGGCCCTCCCGACCACGTGACGCATCGTGACTGCCCGGGCATAGCATGGAGCGGATGTCTGACTCCCGAAACCTCCTGCGAACGCAGCAGTTCCCCGCAGTCCTGCTGCTTCTCGCGGCGGCCCTCGGGCTGCTGCTGGCGAACCTCCCGACCCACGGACCGATCGCCGCAGTGCTGGACTTCCACATCGCCGTCCCGGGGACCGGCATCGACCTCTCGGTCGCGCACTGGATCTCTGACGGACTTCTCGCGATCTTCTTCTTCGTCGTGGCGATGGAGCTGCAGTACGAGCTCACCCGCGGCGATCTCAGTTCGTTCCGCAAGGCGCTGCAGCCGGCGATCGCCGCGGCCGGCGGCGTGCTCGTGCCGATCATCATCTACCTCGTGATCGCGGGCGGCGAGGCGACGGCATCCGGCTGGCCCATCCCGACCGCGACCGACATCGCATTCGCGCTCGGAGTGCTCGCCGTGTTCGGCAAGGGCCTGCCCACGGCCGTGCGCGTGTTCCTGCTGGCGCTCGCCATCCTCGACGACATCATCGGCATCATCTTCATCGCCGTGCTGTTCGCGCACGACCTGAACTGGATCTATCTCGTGCTCGCCGTCGTCGGCGTCGTCGCCTTCGGGATCCTCTCGCGGATGCTGCCCGTCAAGCACTCGTGGCTCGTCATCGTCGCGATGGTCGTCGTCGGCGTGCTGGTGTGGGCGCTGATGCTGCTCTCCGGCATCCACGCGACGATCGCCGGCGTCATGCTCGGCCTCGCGATCGCGCAGTCGCCGTCGATGCGCGCCCGCCACGTGCTCGAGCCGTGGGTGAACGGCGGCATCCTGCCGATCTTCGCGTTCGCCGCGGCCTTCGTCGTGATCCCCGCGGTCTCGCCCACCCAGCTCTCGCCGGCGTTCTTCGGCATCGCGATCGCGCTGCCGGTCGGCAAGATCATCGGCATCACCCTGTTCGGCTGGATCGCGCTCCGGATCGGGAAGAAGGAGAAGGCTCCGACCCTCACGATCATGGATCTGGTGGCGGCCGGGACGCTCGGCGGCATCGGCTTCACGGTGTCGCTGCTGCTCGCGAACCTCGCCTTCGCCGGCGATGCCGCCACCCGCGATCAGGCGATCCTCGGTGTGCTGGTCGGCTCGCTGATCGCGCTCGTCCTGTCGGGGATCATCGTCACGTCGCGGGCGGCGTGGCACCGCAGGGTCACGGCGGCCAGTTCCTGACGGACACAAGGTTCCTGACGACCACGAGGGGGATGCGATGACCGACTCCGATGCGCTGCGAGCGGCGGCCGAGACGATGCGGGCGGTGCGCGAGCGCTGCGTGTGGTCGCAGCAGATCACGCACCGCGACCTCGTGCCGTACCTCATCGAGGAGTCGCACGAGGTGATCGACGCCGTCGAGACGGGGGACAGGGCGGAGCTGCGCGAGGAGCTCGGCGATCTGCTCTGGCAGGTGCTGTTCCACGCGGCGATCGCCGCCCAGGATCCGGACGATCCGTTCGACATCGACGACGTGGCCGAGACGCTCACCGAGAAGATGGTCCGCCGGCATCCGCATGTTTTCGGCGACGAGGTCGCGAACACGCCCGAAGAGGTTCTCGTGCACTGGAACGCCGCGAAGGCGGCCGAGAAGCGCACCCGCACCAGTGTGCTCGACGGCGTCCCGCGAGGGATGCCGGCACTCGCGCTCGCGCAGAAGGTGCTCGGCAGAGCGGCACGGGTCGGGGCGGGCGCCGACGTCGCGCTCGCCGCGCACGACGCCGCGGAGATCGGTGCGGCACCGGAGTCGGAGGAGGAGCTCGGCGACCTGCTGCTGACGCTCACCGCCACCGCCAGGGCGAACGGCTGGGACGCCGAGCGCGCGCTGCGCGAACGCCTGCGCACGCTGGAGGACGAGGTCCGCACGGCCGAGGCCGGCTGACCGATCTCCCCGATCCCCGGAAAACCCAGACGATTCGGCGTGTCGACGGCGTGGTGCGCCTCGACACGCCGTCGACACGCCAGCTGGTCCGGGTTTTCCCACTCGATGCGACGGCACATG
This sequence comes from Microbacterium aerolatum, assembly GCF_007988825.1. Taxonomy (GTDB): domain Bacteria; phylum Actinomycetota; class Actinomycetes; order Actinomycetales; family Microbacteriaceae; genus Microbacterium; species Microbacterium aerolatum. Next base: position 35,075 of record NZ_BJUW01000015.1, read on the forward strand.
CTGACAGCGACACCTGGAAAGATGGATGCGTGGCTACTGTGAACCCGCCGCGCGGCATGCGCGACATCCTCCCCGCTGACAAGGCGCGCCGCGAGAGCCTGCTCGCCGTCATCCGCGAGCGCTATCGGGCGCACGGCTTCGACGAGATCGAGACCCCCGCGGTCGAGGAGTACGACCGTCTGCATGCGGGCATCGGCGGAGACAACGAGAAGCTGTCCTACAACATCCTGCGCCGGGGCCTGGATGCCGACGCGATCCGCACCGGCGCCGATGACCCGTCCGCGCTGAGCGACCTCGGTCTGCGCTACGACCTCACGGTCCCGCTCGCCCGGTTCTACGCCAGCAACCGCGGGCAGCTCCCCGCCGTGTTCCGCGCCATCCAGATCGGTCCGGTCTGGCGGGCCGAGCGTCCGCAGAAGGGCCGCTACCGCCAGTTCATGCAGTGCGACATCGACATCATGGGCGACGACTCGGCACGCGCCGAGGCCGAGCTCATGGTCGCATCCCTCGATGCCCTCGGCGCACTGGGACTCGACGGCGCGACGGTGCGCGTCAACGACCGACGCGTGCTCGACTGGATGCTGGACGACTTCGGCTTCGCCGCCGACGAGCGCCCCGGCGTGCTGATCACGATCGACAAGCTCGACAAGATCGGCCCGGACGGCATCGTCGCCGAACTGCGCGAACGGGGTGCCACGGCATCCGCCGTCGACGCGTTCGACGCCTACCTGCGCCGCCCTCAGACCCTGGAGTACAACCCGTACGGCGAACGGCAGATCCGCAAGGCGCTGCCCGAGGGCGCACCCGACGAGATCGTCGCGCACCTGGTCGGAATCGGCGAGGCCGTCGCGGCGGGCACGGGCGCGACGGACATCCCGCTCGTGTTCGATCCGTTCCTGGTGCGCGGCATGGGCTACTACACCGGCACGATCTTCGAGCTCGCGCACCCCTCGGTGTCGTACTCGCTCGGCGGTGGCGGACGCTACGACGGCATGATCGGCCGCTTCCTCGGCCAGCAGGTGCCCGCCGTGGGATTCTCGCTCGGATTCGAGCGGCTCGCCGACCTGCTCGATCAGGCGGCGGATGCCGGCAGCCAGGCCATCGTCCTCGTCCACGACGCCGACGTGCCCCTGGCAGAGCTCATCGCCCACAAGGCTGCCCTCATGGTGCATGGCCGTGTGCGGCTGGAGCGCCGGGTGAAGAACTTCAAGGCCCTGCTCGAGCGGTCCGCCGCCGACGGCTACAACGCCTTCGCGACGGTCTCGGCCGGCGTCGAGCCGGGGACGCTGGAACTCAAGCCCCTCAGCTGAGTCCGCTGGCGACGGCCGTTCACGCCCCGTTCACGAGTGCCCTGTCGAATGAGGGCATGATCCGGGTGCGCATCCTCATGATCGGCGCGACGATGGGCGTCGTCGCGCTCGGCGTGCGGATGCTGCTGACCAGACAGGCCGCGATCGCCCGGCGCCGCATCGGCAAACCCCTGGGCGAGATCTCGCTGGACGCCGACCGGGTGTGGAAGAAGTCGCTCGAGGGCCGGCCGATCCAACTGCTGCTGCTCGGCGACTCGCTCGCCGCTGGCCTCGGCGCCGAACGCCGTAAGGAGACGCTCGGCGGGCGGCTTGCCAAGTCCGTCGCGAAACGGATGCTGCGGCCGGTGCGGCTGCGGACTGCCGCGGTCGTCGGGTCGGAGTCGACCGCCCTCGCCGGTCAGATCGACGGCTTGCCCGACGACTACCGAGCGGACGCGGCGGTGATCGTGGTCGGCGGCAACGACGTCACGCACATGGTGCCGCCGCGGTCTGCCGCAGCCGAACTCGAGAGCGCGATCATCCGCCTGCAGGAGCGCGGGACGCCGGTGATCGTCGGCACCTGTCCCGATCTGGGAACGCTCCAGCCCGTGCCGCAGCCGCTGCGCACGCTGCTGTCGCGGATGTCGTACCGACTGGCGCTCGAGCAGACCAGGGTGGCCTGGCGCACCGGGGCCGTGCCGGTCGATCTGCGACGAGCCGTCGGCACGACGTTCCGCGAGCAGCCCGACGAGATGTTCAGTCTCGACCGCTTCCACCCGAGCGCCGCCGGCTACCGGCGCACCGCCGAGGCGCTGCTGCCCGCCGTCGAGATGGTGCTCAGGCAGTCTGCTCCGCTGCTGGCGCGCTGAACGACGCGGCCCACTCCTCGACCCTCTTCGCGCTCTCGGCTGGGGAGATGTCCTCGATCCGCGTCATCAGTGACCAGCGAACGCCGAAAGGATCGCGGATGCTGGCGAAGCGGTCGCCCGAGACGAAGACGGATGCCGGTTCTCGCACGGTCGCCCCCGCGGCTTCGGCGCGAGCCAGCACTGCGTCCACATCGGGTACGTACAGGCCGAGCGAATAGCAGTCGTCGTCGCCTGCGGGAGGAGGTACGAGCCTGTAGTCGGGGCTCGGCTCGCCGATCTGCAGCAGTCCGAGGCCGAAGTCGAGATCGGCGTGCACGACCACGCCGCCCATCTCGGTCACGTCGATCACCGTCGCACCGAACACGTCGCGGTAGAACGCGATGGCATCCGCCGCCTGCGGGATCGCGAGGAAAGGGGTGAGCGAGGTGGCGTTGTTCGGGCGGCCGTTCGTGGTGTGCGTGCCGGTGAGGCCTGTCGTGGTGTCCATGTCGCCACGCTATGACCGCGAAGCGGCGGGGCGCTTGGAGATTCGCGACACGATGTCGGCAGAGCGTCCTATCGTCGAGACATGATCGACACGCGGCGCGGGATCCTGTACCCCGCGCGGATGCCGGAATTCCACCGGTTGCCCCCGCCCACTGGGGCCGCAGAGCTCGTCGAGTGGTTCTGGATTCCGGAATGGGATGTCGAGCAGGGCCGCGTCTCGCGGCAGGACGTCATCGCGTTCCCGGCCCTCAATCTCGTGGTGCAGCCAGACGGCGTCGAGCTCGTCGGCGCCTCGACCACCGCGACGCGCCGCGATCTGACCGGACGCGGCTGGGGCGTGGGAGCGCTGCTGCGGCCGGCATCCGTTCCTGCGCTCGTCGACGATCCTGCGGCGCTGCGCGATGACTCGGTGCCCTTCGACGCGGTCGGCCTGCATCGCAGCGTGTGCGAGGCCATGGGCGAGGGCGGGCCCGCCGGGCGGGAACGAGCAGTCCAGGTGTTCGCCGATTGGCTCGTCGAGCGCGTCGGCGAGATCGACACTGTCCCACGGCAGGCGAATGAGATGTCGACGATGCTGATGGGAGATGCGACCGTCCTCCGGGCCGAGGATGCCGCAGCGCGGCTGGCGATGTCGGTGCGCACTCTGCAGCGACTCGCGCACCGGTACGTGGGACTGTCGCCCGCCGCGATGATCCGGCGGCGTCGGCTGCAGGAGGCCGCTCAGCGGGTTCGGGATCAACCCGATGTGGATCTGGCGGCGCTCGCCGCCGAACTCGGCTACGCCGATCACGCGCATCTGACCAACGACTTCCGCGCCGTGCTGAACATCACGCCGCGGGCGTACCGTTCCGCGCGCGGGTGATGCGCAGCCGGACCATCCGGTAGACGACGCCCACGATCACGATGCCCGTTCCGATCAGCGATGCGACGACCGGCAGCGTGTTCACGAGCAGGAGACATCCCAGCACGCCCAGCACCTGCAGCGCACGCGGATACCGGCGCGCTGCGCCGACCTGCCGGAACGCCGCCGCGTTCGCGATCAGGTAGTACAGCAGCACGCCGAACGACGAGAACCCGATCGCCCCGCGCAGATCGGCGACGAGGACGACGGCGATCACGATGAGCGCGACGAGGATCTCGGCTCGGTACGGCACCTGCCACCGGGGGTGCACGGCGCCGAGGAACCGCGGCAGATCGGATTCGCGGGCCATCGCCAGGGTCGTTCGTCCGATGCCGGTCAGCAGCGCGAGGAGCGCGCCGAGGGATGCCGTCGCCGCCGCGATCCGGACAACGGGTTCAAGCACCGTCAGCCCTGCGGCATCGACGACCGCGGCGAGCGGGGCGGCGTGGGTGGCGGCATCCGCCCCGAGGGTGAGCACCACGACGACGGCGACCAGCGCGTACACGATGAGCGCGCCCGTGAGCGCGAGCACGATCGCGCGCGGGATGCTGCGCGCGGGGTCGCGCACCTCCTCGCCCATGGTGGCGATGCGCGCGTACCCGGCGAACGCGAAGAACAGCAGCCCCGCACCCTGCAGCACGCCGTAGGCGGTGAGGTCGGGGAGCGGGGTCGGGTCCGCCGTCGATGCCGACGAGAACCCGATCGCGACCACGACGGCCAGGCCGAGCAGTGAGACCACGACGAGGATCCGGGTGAGCAGCGCAGTGCGCGTGACGCCGAAGCAGTTCACCGCCGCGAGCGCGGCGACGGCGGCGACCGCGATCACGGTCTCCCATCCGGCGGGGGCGGCGTAGGCGGCGAAGGTCATCGCCATCGCGGCGCAGCTGGCGAGCTTGCCGATCAGGAAGCTCCAGCCGGCGACGAAGCCCCACCACGGTCCGATCTCGGCACGGGCGTAGGCATAGGTGCCGCCGGCGACGGGATGCACGGCGGCGAGCTGTGCCGAGGACGTCGCATTGCAGAACGCGACCACCGCCGCGATCGCGAGCGCGATGAAGAGCCCCGAGCCCGCGGCCGCAGTCGCCGGTCCCCACACCGAGAAAACGCCGGCGCCGATCATGGAGCCGAGGCCGATGGCGACGGCATCCGTCAGGGACAGGCGGCGAGCGAGATTCACGCGCTCATCGTGCCACGCAGAGGTGAACGGATGGTTCTCAGCCGCGGCGGGCCTCGGTGACCCGCTTCTTCTCGCGGACGTACACCTCGCGGCGCACCCGCGCGACGACGTCACCCTCGCGATCGGTGATCTCGGTCTCGAACCATTCGAGCACCTTCGCGCCGCCCTTCGCGCGCTCGCGCAGCGCCTCCGCCTGAGCCTTCGAGACGTGGAAATGCGCGGTGAGCACGCCGCGTCCCGGCTTGACGAACTCGATCTCACCCCGCGTGTCCCACACGACGTAGTCGCGCCCGAGCTGATGCATCACCAGCATGAAGAAGTACGGATCGGTCATGGCCGACATGGAACCGCCGAACGCGGTCTTGACGTAGTTCCTGGTGAACACGTTGACGTGCAGCTCGACCGTCGCGTGCGTCCAGTCCTCGCTGAAGCGACGAATGCGGATGCCGCTGAACAGGTTCGGGATCCACAGGCTCATGCCCACGGCGAGACGGCGCGGAGTGATCTTCATGGCTTCAGTCTGCTGAGCATCCGCGTGCGACGGAAAGCATTTGCAGGGTTGTGACAGTTGTTCTAGTAGTATTAGAATTAGTCGCATTACGGAAGGAAGCAGATGCTGATCAGGATCGATGCGGACAGTTCACGTCCGCTGTTCGAGCAGGTCGCCTCGTCTGTGCGCGGTGACATCCTCGCCGGCCGGCTCGGCCCCGGCGATCGGCTTCCGACCGCGCGCGAGGTCGCCGAGGCGCTCGAGATCAACCTGCACACCGTGCTGCGTGCGTATCAGCAGCTGCGGGACGAGCGGCTGATCGACCTCCGTCGCGGGCGCGGCGCCGTGGTCGCGGCATCCGCCGCGCCTCTCGCCGAGCTCGCCGGTGACATCGCAGATCTCGTCCGCCGCGCATCCTCGCTCGGCATCTCGCCCACCACACTCGCCGCCATCATCACGGAGACGGATTCATGAACACGCACGCACGCCGCCCCGACGACATCCGCCGCGCACGCCGCGCGTTCCTCCTCGTCGGGCTGGTCGCTCCGATCGCCATCGCCGCCGCCGCGGTCGTCCTCATCCTCATCTGGCTGCCGGGTCTACCGGACCAGGTCGTCATGCACTGGGGTGCGAACGGTCCGGACGGTTTCGGCAGCCCCGCCATGTTCGTCTGGATCCAGGTGATCGTCGGGCTGAGCATCCCGCTGCTGATGACGCTGCCCGTGCTGGCGACAATGCGGGAGTCGTGGGGCATCACCTGCCGCTTCCTCGGTGCGATGTCGCTCGGCGTATCGGTCCTGATCGCGGTCGCATCGGCCGGGTCGGTCGCGATCCAGCGGGGCGATGCGGACGGTTCGGGGATCGGCGCGGTTCTCGGTATCGGCTTCGCGGGCATGCTCGTGTTCGGCGTGATCGGCTGGTTCCTGCAGCCGCGAGTGACGACCGCGCAGACATCGGGGCGCGCCGCGCACCTGGACCTGGCTCCGGGAGAGAGGGCGGCCTGGTTCGGAACGGCAGCCATGGGGCGAACCGGCGTCGTCTTCCTCGTGCTGGCGGTGCTGATCCTGATCGCCATCACGGTGTGGGTGCTCCTGATGGACCAGGGCGCCGGGTGGATCCTCGCGATCGTGACCGCGCTGGTCATCCTGCTGATCGCCACGACTCTCGTCTTCCGCATCCGGGTGAGCGCCGACGGTCTGCGCGTGCACTCGATCGCCGGCTGGCCGCGCTGGAGCATCCCCGCCTCGGAGATCACCGAGGCTCGAGCCGTCCAGGTCAACCCGATGGCGGAGTTCGGCGGGTGGGGCGTGCGCTTCGCCGTCGACGGACGGATGGGGGTCGTGCTGCGCACCGGCGAGGGGCTGCAGGTCACGCGCCACTCTGGGCGCACCTTCGTCGTCACGACCGATGACGCCGCCACCGCAGCATCCGTCCTCAACACCGCCGTCAAGGGAGTGAAGCCATGACCCGCATCCGACCCGCCGCAACCATCTCATTCATCGTCCTCGCGATGGGTCTCGCCTGGCTCGTCACCCTGCCGCTGTGGGGGAGCGGGGGCGTCGCGAGCCCGCTGTTCGGCGTGCTGGTCCCGGTGATGATGTTCACCCCGACGATCGCCGCGATCATCGTGATGCTCGCGCTGCGACCCGTTCCGAAGGGGCAGTGGCTGAGGTTCCTCGGGATGTGGCCGCTGCGCCCGGCGAAGCGCGTCGTCTGGATGACGATCATCGGGCTGTTCGCGCCATTCGTGCTGGTCGTGGCATCCGTGTTCGTCGCGGCGCTGTGCGGCTGGGTGCAGCTCGACCTGGTGAACTTCTCCGGCTTCGCCCAGACGCTGGCGGCGACCATGCCGGAGGGCACCCCGATGCCGCCGGCGATCATCGTCATCGTCTCGCAACTGGTGATGATCCCGATCGCTGCGGCCACCGTGAACGCCGTCGTCGCCTTCGGCGAGGAGCTCGGCTGGCGAGGATTCCTCGTGCCGGCCCTCAGGCCGCTGGGCACCTGGCCGGCGCTGCTCATCAGCAGCGCGATCTGGGGGCTGTGGCACGCACCGATCATCCTGCTCGGATACAACTTCGCCCGCTACGACATCACAGGGGTGCTGCTCATGACCGCCGGCTGCATCGCCTGGGGCGTGCTGCTCGGATGGCTGCGCCTGCGATCGGCATCCGTGTGGCCGGCGGTGTTCGCCCACGGGATGATGAACGCGTGCGCGGCTCTGGTCGGCCTCGTCTACGCGGCAGGCACGACGTTCGACATGGCGCTCGCCGGTCCGCTCGGCGTCGCCGGATGGATCGTCTGCGCGGCCGTCGTGGTCGTGCTCGCGCTGACTGGGCAGTTCCGCCGTCAGCCGGAGCTCGACGGCGCGCCGGGGCGGCTGCTCTCGGCGCCGCGCGGCTGAGCAGGACCGCCGCCCTTGACGCCGCACGGGCGCGACGGTTGGGTGGAGCCATGGCCCAATCGACGCCCGAGAACTGGCGACGCACAGACGAGTTCCTCTCCGATCTCCTCGTCGGGCACGACCCAGGGTTGGAGGCGGCCCTGGCCGCTCAGCGGGGTGCCGGGATGCCGCCCATCGAGGTTGCCCCGGTCAGCGGAAAGCTGCTGAATCTGCTCGCCCGCATCCGCGGCGCCCGCCGCGCGCTCGAGATCGGCACTCTCGGCGGATACTCCACCATCTGGCTGGCCAGAGGAGTCGGCGACGGCGGCGAGGTAGTCTCCATCGAGGCGGAGCCCGCCAATGCCGCCATCGCGCGCGCGAGCATCGACGCCGCCGGCATCGGCGATCGCGTCGCGATCCGCATCGGCCGGGCCGCCGACGTGCTGCCGACGCTGGAGGGCTCCGAGCCGTTCGACCTCGTCTTCATCGACGCCGACAAGCAGTCCAACACGATCTACCTCGACTGGGCCGCACGGCTCGGGAGAACCGGCACAGTCGTCGTGCTCGACAACGTCGGCCGTGAGGGCGAGATCGTGAACGAGGACACCGATGACCCGATGGTCGCCGGCACCCGCGACGGCCTGCGGATGCTGGCCGAGGATCCGCGCTTCGACGCGACCGCGCTGCAGACCGTTGGCATAAAGGGCTGGGACGGCGTCGCGCTCGCTCTCGTCCTGTCGCCCGGTCCCTGAGCCTGTCGAAGGGCGGATGCCGCGCACTAGACTGGCCACGGATCGACGACGCTCCACAACCACCCTTTCTCTGAGCAAGGAGCACATACGTGGCACTCATCGAGGCTGTAGGCGCACGCGAGATTCTTGATTCCCGCGGCAATCCGACCGTCGAGGTGGAGGTGCTCCTCGATGACGGCATCGTCCAGCGGGCAGCCGTTCCCTCCGGCGCATCCACCGGCGCGTTCGAGGCATACGAGCTCCGCGACGGCGACAAGGCCCGCTACGGCGGAAAGGGCGTCCTGAAGGCCGTCGAGGCCATCATCGACGAGCTCGGCCCGGCCATCGAAGGCGTCGAGGCGAGCGAGCAGCGCATCGTCGACGAGATCCTCAACGAGACCGACGGCACCGAGAACAAGAAGCGCACCGGCGCGAACGCCATCCTCGGCGTCAGCCTCGCCGTCGCCAAGGCCGCCGCGGACAGCGCCGACCTGCCGCTGTACCGCTACCTGGGCGGTCCCAACGCGCACGTCCTGCCCGTGCCGCTGTTCAACGTCATCAACGGCGGCGAGCACGCCGACAACGGCATCGACATGCAGGAGTTCTTCCTCGCCCCGATCGGTGCAGACACCTACTCCGAGTCGCTGCGCTGGGGTGTGGAGACCTACCACGTGCTGCGCTCCGAGCTGAAGGCCGCCGGCTACGCCACGGGTCTCGGCGACGAGGGCGGCTTCGCCCCCGACCTGCCCAGCAACCGCGAGGGTCTCGAGTTCCTCATCAAGGCGATCGAGAAGGCCGGCTTCACCCCGGGCAAGGACATCGCCCTGGGCCTCGACGTCGCCGCCACCGAGTTCTTCAACGACGGCGTCTACCGCCTCGACAACAAGGACTGGACCGGCCCCGAGCTCATCGAGTACTACCAGGGCCTTGTCAACGACTTCCCGATCGTCACGATCGAGGATGCTCTCGCCGAGGACGACTGGGACAACTGGAAGCTCCTCACCGAGGCGCTCGGTTCGAAGGTCCAGCTCGTCGGCGACGACCTGTTCGTCACCAACCCCGCTCGCCTCGCCGACGGCATCAAGCGCGGCGTGGCCAACTCGCTGCTGGTCAAGGTCAACCAGATCGGCACGCTCACCGAGACGTTCGACGCGGTCAGCCTCGCCCAGCGTTCCGGCTACACCGCGATGCTCTCGCACCGCTCCGGCGAGACCGAGGACACCACGATCGCCGACCTCGCCGTCGCCACGAACGCGGGTCAGATCAAGACCGGTGCGCCGGCCCGCAGCGAGCGCGTCGCGAAGTACAATCAGCTTCTGCGCATCGAAGAGGACCTCGCGGACGCAGCAGTGTTCGCCGGTCGTTCGGCGTTCCCCCGCTTCCAGGGCTGAACGCTGACCGGAGCCCGCTGAGGCACGCGCGCAGCTGAGACACGACAGAAGGGGGAACCATGACCAGGCGTCCGGTTCCCCCTTCTCGTGCACGCGTCGAGCCGCGCGCGCAGGCCAGGCGGCGTCCGCAGGTGGATGTGCGCGAGTGGACGTCCGGCATCCGCCTCTCGGGATTCATGGCGATCATGCTCTCGCTGGTGGTCCTCGGCGCGTGGGTGCTGGTGCCCACACTCGGGACGTACATCGACCAGCGTCAGAAGATCGCCGCACTCGAGGTCTCGGTGCAGGTGACGGCGGAGGAGATCGAGGCGCTCGAGCAGGAGCGCAATCGCTGGGAGGACCCGGCGTACATCACCACACAGGCGCGAGAGCGCCTCTACTACGTCAAGCCCGGCGAGGTCGTCTACCTCGTCGACAACGACCTCGATCCCGCTTCACTGCCGCAGGAGCAGGTGCCCGTGAGCGACGAGCTGGAGAAGACGCCCTCGGACTGGATGCCGCAGCTGCTGCGCACCGTCGCGGGAGCAGGACTCGCGCAGAACGCGAGCCAGGCGGAGTAGGGCGCGCGGAGGGTTTCTCCAGCCGCGCCTCCCGTAGGCTGAGACGGTGACGACTCCGCCCTTCGCCCTGCCCACGCCCGCCGAGATCGACGTGGTGTCCGCGCAGCTCGGCCGTCCCGCTCGCGGCGTCGTCGGCATCGCCGCGCGCTGCGTCTGCGGCAACCCCACCGTGGTCGCCACGAGCCCTCGGCTGGATGACGGTTCGCCGTTTCCCACGTTCTACTATCTGACCCATCCCGCCGCCACCGCGGCCATGTCGACCCTCGAGGCGACGCAGGTGATGCCGGAGCTCGCAGCGCAGCTCGACGACGAGGACGTCGCCGCGTCGTACCGCGCCGCACACGACGCCTACCTCGCAGATCGCGCGCAGTTCGGCGAGGTCCCCGAGATCGCCGGTATCTCCGCGGGCGGCATGCCCACCCGGGTCAAGTGCCTGCACGCTCTCGCCGGCCACGCGCTCGCCGCAGGGCAGGGCGTTAACCCGATCGGCGATGCCGCGCTGGAGCGTGCTGCGTGGTCACCGGCCCGTTGCGAGTGCGACGACCCGGGAGCCGCGACGCGATGACGCTGAAGGCGATGCTGCGAAGCACCGTCGCAGCGGCGGCGGTCGTGGCATCCGTCCTGCTCACCGGTGCCGCGGCCACGCCGAGCCCGACGCCGACGCCGCCGATCCCTGATGACCCGGCCGATCCGGTCCGCGCGCTCGAGTACTGGCTCGACGGCGCCGGCATCCGGGAGGCGTGGCAGACGACACGCGGTGAAGGCGTCACCATCGCCGTCATCGACACCGGCATCGGCAAGGTGCCGGCGGCCTTCGGCGACGCGGTCGTCGCCGGCATCGACGTCTCGGGCAGCGGTTCTCCCGACGGCCGCACACCGGTCGGCACGATCGACCCGGATCACGGATCGCTCGTGGCCTCGGTCGCGGCAGGGCGCGGGAAGGCAGACGGCACCGGCATGATCGGCGTCGCACCGGAGGCGAAGCTGCTGTCCGTGTCGATCGGGTTCGGCGCCGCGGCGGTCGTGCCGTTCGCGGATCAGATCGCCGAGGGCATCCGCTGGGCGGTCGACAACGGTGCCGACATCATCAACATGTCGCTCACGACCAACACCCTCGACTGGGACGAGAGCTGGGACGACGCGTTCCTGTACGCCTACGAGCACGATGTCGTGGTCGTCGTCGCCGCCGGAAACCGCGGCAGCGGCACCTCGATGGTCGGAGCTCCCGCGACGATCCCCGGCGTGCTCACCGTCGGCGGCGTCGATCAGACCGGGACGGCGAGCGTCGACGCATCCACGCAGGGCATCACGATCGGCATCTCTGCTCCGAGCGAGGGACTGATCGGCGTGACGGCGGACGGCGAGCTGACGCCGTGGCGCGGCACGAGCGGCGCAGCCCCCATCGTCGCCGGTGCGGCCGCCCTCGTGCGCGCGGCGCATCCGGAGCTGGATGCCGCGAACGTCATCAACCGCATCATCAAGACCGCGATCCAGGTTCCCGGCGTGACCGAGGTGCCCGATCCGCTGTACGGCTACGGGCTCCTGGACGCTTCCGCGGCGGTGTCGGCATCCGTTCCTCTGGTGGACGAGAACCCGATGGGTGACCTGGCGGAGTGGATCCGCCTGTACCGCCGTGCCGATTCCGAGCCGGCGCCTGCGCCGGAGGTGACGCCGGTCGAGGTCGACCCGCTGCCGGCCCCGGAAGCGCCGACCGAGGCGGGTTCTCCGCTTCTTCCGAGCGCGGAATCACTGCGCTACGGTACCCTGCCGCTCATCGTGCTCACAGTCCCTGGTATTCTGGTCGGGCTAGGCGTCACTGCAGCTGCCCGGCGCATCCGATCGGCGCGCAACGCACGCCAGCAGCCTGACTAGGAGTTATCTCTCTGTGCCTGAGAACAGCACTGTGCCCAAGATTCTGATCGTCGGTGGCGGCTACGCGGGTTTCTACACGGCGTGGAAGCTCGAGAAGCACCTCCGCAAGCGTGAAGCCGAGGTCACCATGGTGGACCCGCTTCCGTACATGACGTACCAGCCGTTCCTGCCCGAGGTCGCGGCCGGATCGATCGAGGCGCGTCACGCCGTCGTCGCCCATCGTCGCCATCTCAAGCGCACCAACGTGGTCACGGCCAAGGTCACCGGCATCGACCACGCGCAGAAGGTCGCCACGATCACGCCTCCGGTCGGAGAGCCCTACGAGTTCGCATACGACCAGATCGTCGTGACCGCCGGTGCCGTCTCGCGCACCTTCCCGATCCCGGGCATCGCCGACAACGCCATCGGACTGAAGACGATCGAAGAGGCCGTCGCGGTCCGCGACAAGCTGATGTCGAACTTCGACAAGGCGGCGTCGCTGCCCGCCGGCCCCGAGCGCGATCGACTGCTCACCGTGGTGGTCGTCGGCGGCGGTTTCGCCGGTATCGAGGCCTTCGCCGAGCTCCGCTCGCTCTCTTCGTCGCTGGTGGGCAAGTACCCCCAGATCAGCTTCGAGGACACGCACTTCCACCTCATCGAGGCGATGGGCCGCATCATGCCCGAGGTCTCGCTGAAGACCAGCGAATGGGTCCTCAAGGACCTCGCCAAGCGCGGCGCCAACGTGCACCTCGACACGCAGGTGCAGGGTGCCGAGGGCGGCAACGTCGCACTGTCGACCGGTGAGGTCATCCCGACCGACCTGATCATCTGGACCGCCGGTGTCATGGCCAACCCGACCGTCGTCCGCGGCGGCGACCTGCCCGCTGAAGAGCGCGGCCGCATCCAGACCCGCGCCGACCTGCGCGTCGGCACCGCCGACGAGATCGTCGAGGGTGCATGGGCTGCCGGTGACGTCTCGGCCGTTCCCGATCTGACCGGCGGCGGTGTCGGCGGGTACTGCGTCCCAAACGCTCAGCACGCCGTTCGCCAGGCCAAGCGCCTCGCCAAGAACCTCACCGCCGTCCTCCGCGGCGAGGAGACCAAGGACTACTTCCACAAGAACCTCGGTGCCGTCGCAGGCCTCGGGCTCTACAACGGTGTGTTCCAGTCCGGCAACCTCGCGCTGAAGGGCTTCGTCGCCTGGGTCGCTCACCGCGGCTACCACGGCCTCGCGATGCCGACGTGGGAGCGCAAGTGGCGCGTCCTGTGGGGCTGGTGGAACAACCTGTGGCTCGGCCGCGACCTCGTCAACCTCGAGACCGTGCAGAACCCGCGTTACATCTTCGAGGAGTTCGCCGCGCGTCCGCGTCCGGCAGCGGATGCCGCTCCGGCTGTGAAGCCCGCGGTCACTCCTCCTGCCCAGAAGCGTACGGGCGAGAAGACTGAGGTGCCCGAGAAGACGGCTGCTTCGAAGTAGTCACTCGATAACGCAGAAACCGCCCCTTCCCGAATCGGGAAGGGGCGGTTTCAGCGTTATGGGCGCGAGGCCGGTCAGTCGTGCGCGACCGACGGTGCCTGGAGGCGCCGGCTCATCGCCGGGTGGGCGAGGAACGCCTCGAGGTGGCGCCGTGCCTCATCGAAGGTGTCGAACTCTCCGCGGTCGCGACCGAACGGGTCCCTGGCGACGTGTCGGCCGCCGGCCGAGTCGATCGAGCCGCCGAATGCACCGCCGATGTGGGCGACCCAGAGGTCGTCGTCGACCTCGGCCCAGTGGACTCGTGCGGGGGTGGTGCTGACGGGGGCCGTCGTGATGATGGTCATCGCTTCGTTTGTCCTTCCCTGCGAGCTGATCTTGAACGCTCGCTCCGCAATCAGACTCGCAGAGCACGAGGGAACTGAACAAAATGAGGCGTAACCCTTGCTCAACAGTGAGCACTTCTGGTAAGCGCGCTGCCCCCACTGGGTAGTCGAGTGTGCCCCCACTGGGACTCGAACCCAGACTGAAGCGATTTTAAGTCGCCTGCCTCTGCCATTGGGCTATGGGGGCGTGACACCCTCAGCCTATCTGCGCGTCACTGACCCACGAGGTCATAGGGTGGGGGAGTGCTCGACCTCACCGCGCTGCCGCCGTCGCCAGCCGATCACGCCTGGGAAGACCCCGCACGGTGGTGGCCGCGCCTGACCGAGGCGACCTCACACCTCGCAGCGCCCGTCGCCGTGATCGACCTCGACGCCCTGCGGCACAACGCCATGGACCTGCTCGTGCGCGCCGGCGGCATCCCTATCCGCGTCGCCTCTAAATCGGTACGCGTGCGCGCCGTGCTCGACGCCGTACTGCGGATTCCCGGATATCGCGGCATCCTGTCGTACTCGCTCGCCGAGGCGCTCTGGCTCGCCGAGACCCACGACGACATCGTGCTCGGCTACCCGACCGTCGACAGGGCGAGCCTCGAGCGTCTCGTGCACGACGAGGATGCCGCGTCCCGCATCACCCTCATGGTGGACGACGTCGCCCACCTCGACTTCATCGACAGCATCGCCGCACCGGACAAGCGCGCCACGATCCGCGTGGCGATCGACGCCGACGCGTCCTGGCGTTCCGCGGCCCTCGGGCACATCGGGGTGAGGCGGTCGCCCCTGTTCACAACATCCGATGTCGGGCGATTCGCTCGCACGATCGTGGGGCGGCCGGGCTTCCGGCTGGTGGGACTCCAGATGTACGAGGCGCAGATCGCGGGCCAGGGCGACAAGGGCCCCGATGCTCCGGTGATCCGTGCAGTGCAGGCCAGGTCGCGCGCGGAACTGCGCACGCGCCGTGCGGAGATCGCGGACGTGCTCACCGACATCGCTCCGCTTGATTTCCTCAACGGCGGCGGCACGGGATCGCTGGAGTTCACCGGCAGCGACGAGTCCGTCACCGAGGCCTCGGCCGGCAGCGGGCTGCTCGCCGGTCACCTCTTCGACGGCTACCGTTCGTTCCGCCCAGCCCCGGCGACCGCCTTCGCCTTCGACGTCGTGCGCCGTCCCGCCCCCGACATCGCGACCGTGCTCGGCGGCGGCTGGATCGCCTCCGGACCCGCCCTCGCCTCCCGCCAGCCTCGGGCAGTGTGGCCCGAGGGGCTGCAGACCATGCCCCGCGAGGCCGCCGGCGAAGTGCAGACGCCGTTGCGAGGCCGGGCCGCCGCCGAGCTGAAGATCGGCGATCGCGTCTGGTTCCGTCACGCGAAGAGCGGCGAACCGGCAGAGCGCATCGACTCCTACCAGCTGGTCTCCGGCACCGACGTGATCGACGAGCTGCCCACGTATCGCGGCGAGGGAAAGGCGTTCCTGTGACTCGACCCGGCGGCACCTGGCAGAACTGGGCGCGCTCGACGCATGTGAGGCCTGTGCGGGTGGAGCGCCCGCGGACTCCCGAGGGAGTGCAGCGCGCCGTGCAGGCTGCCGTCGCCCTCAACCTGCCCATCAAGGCCGTGGGTGCAGGGCACAGCTTCACCGGCATCGCCGTCGCACCGGGCGTGCTGCTCGAGCTCGACGATCTGCAGGGGCTTGTGTCGGTAAACACGGACAAGTCCACGGTGACGCTGCTGGCGGGCACCCGGCTGTACCGGATCCCGCGGATGCTGGCGCCGCACGGCCTCGCGATGGAGAACCTCGGTGACATCGACCGGCAGTCCATCGCCGGCGCGATCTCCACTGGGACGCACGGCACCGGAGCTCGGTTTGGAGGCATCGCCACGCAGGTCGTCGGTGCCACACTCGTCACCGCCGACGGCGAGTTCCTGCGGGTCAGCGACACCGAGAACGCCGATCTGCTGCCGGCGGTCGCACTGGGACTGGGGGCGCTCGGCATCCTCGTCGAGGTGACGCTGCAGTGCGTCCCCGCCTTCGTGATGCACGCGATCGATGAGCCCGTGCCGCTCGAAGAGGTCCTGACGACGCTGGACGAGCGGGTGGCGGCATCCGATCATTTCGAGTTCTACTGGTTCCCGCACACCGATGTCGCGCTGACGAAGCGTCAGACGCGCCTTCCCGAGTCGGCGCCGCGCAAGCCGCTCCCGGCCGTGGGCAGGTGGATCGACGAGACGCTTCTGTCCAACGGCGTCTACCGCGCCGTGTGCGCGGCCGGTCAGATCATCCCCGCCGTCACACCGCCGTTCAGCAGGCTCGCGGTGAAACTCACCGGCGACCGCGAGTACACCGATCGCTCGCACTCGGTGCTCACCCAGAGCCGCAACGTGCGATTCCGTGAGATGGAGTACGCCTTCCCTGCTGAGAACGTCGTCCCGGCGTTCCGCGAGATCCAGGCGCTCATCGCGCAGCGGGGGTGGAAGATCGAGTTCCCGATCGAGGTGCGCTTCGCGGCATCCGACGATCTGTGGCTGTCCACCGCGCACGGTCGCGCCAGCGGCTACATCGCCGTGCACCGGTACTGGCGCGCCGACCCGACGGCGTACTTCGAGGCGGTCGAGAAGATCTGCCTCGAATACGGCGGCCGCCCGCACTGGGGCAAGCTGCACACGCTGGATGCCGAGCAGTTGCGCGAGCGCTACCCGCGTTTCGGCGACTTCGTCGCGCTGCGCGACAGGCTCGACCCCGCACGTCGTTTCGCGAATCGGCACCTCGAGCGCATTCTCGGAGAATGACGGGGCGCCCAGTGCACATGCAGGGTGCGCAGATAGGATGAAGAAAATTCTGGCCAAGGGGGTTGCCTGACATGGAATGGCTCATTCCGGTACTGATCGTCGGCGCGGTGCTGGTGCTCATCGGCATCTATTTCTGGGCGACGTACAACTCCCTGGTGCAGCTGAACGTCCGTGTCGACGAGGCGTGGAGCGGCATTACGGTGCAGCTGAAGCGCAGAGCCGATCTCATCCCGAATCTGATCGAGACTGTCAAGGGATACGCGTCGCACGAGAAGGCCGTGTTCGAGAACGTCACCCGTGCTCGCGCCGAGACACTGGCCGCGACCAGCCCCGGTGAAGCGGGCATCGCCGAAGGCCACCTGCAGCAGGCGTTGAAGAGCCTGTTCGCCGTCGCCGAGGCCTACCCCCAGCTGCAGGCCAGCCAGAACTTCCTTCAGGTGCAGCATGCGCTCGTCGACACCGAGGACAAGATCCAGGCAGCCCGGCGCTTCTACAACGGCGGCGTGCGCGAGCTGAACACCAAGATCAAGGTCTTCCCCAACAACCTGTTCGCCCGCGGTCTCGGATTCACCGAGCGGGAGTTCTTCGAGGTCGCCGACGGCGCAGCGATCTCCGAACCCCCGCGCGTGCAGTTTTGATGCGAACCGACTCTATGCGCCGAAGGCGCGTTGAGTCGGTTGCGCGTCAAGGTTGAGCGAGCGCAGCGAGTCGAAACCCCTCGTCTACCAGGGCACCAGCCCGACCCCCGCGCGCTTGACGCGCAGGTCTCCGCGCAGCATCCAGTTCTCGGTTCGATAGGTCAGCGTCTTCGCCGTGCCGTCGAGACCGGTGCCCGTGACGGTGGCGACCAGGATGCCGTCGTCGGCGCGGAACGTCGGCGGTGTGAGCGTGAGCTCCGGCGTCTTCTCGACGCGATAGCGGATGCCGTCGACCGCGGCAAAATCCGCGGTCCACGGGATCGCGATGCCGCAGGAATCCGGCGCCTCGGCGGCAGATTCCGTGCAGGCCGCCAGGCGCGCATCGAGCTGCTGCTGCGCGAGCGCCGTCGCCTCGGGGCCCGTCGCCGGCTCGACCGCGGTCATTCCGTCGACAGCGCGCGGCGGGCCGGTCTGAGCGGTCGACACCGCCAGCCATACGAGAACCGCGACGATCACGGCGGCTGCGGCCACCGCGACGACGACCCACGCCGTCCGTCGCCTCACGCCGATCGTTCCCGCTCGTGCACGTGACGTCGCACGCCGCCGCTCCCGACGTGCAGGGCTCCGGCAACCGCATCCGCCGCATCGCCCCAGCCGGAGACCGAGATGTTCTCCAAACCCTGCCAGGCCGCCGCCAGCGCGAGCTCCTGCGTCATCGCCTCGGCATCCTCGGGCCGCGCCTGCGGCTCCCACCAGGCCGACTGCACCTGCAGCGTCGAGGAGGCGCGATCGGCCTTGAGGTCGACGCGTGCGACGATCCGGTCGCCCACGAGCATCGGCAGCGAGTAGTACCCGAACCGGCGCTTGGCGGCGGGGACGTAGATCTCGATCCGGTAATCGAGGTCGAAGGCGCGCAACGCGCGGTCACGGAACCAGACGACCGGGTCGAAGGGGGTGAGCAGTGCTGCGCCTTCCACCCGGCGGGGGAGCACGGCGTCCCGATGCATCCAGGCCGGTAACTGACGACCCGCCTTCTCCCAGCCGCGCACCTGCACCGGACGCAGCTCACCGGCGTCGACGAGATCGTCGATCGCACGGCGCACGGCCGCACGATCGCGGATGCGGTAGTAGTCGGCAAGGTCCGAGTCGGTGGCCACACCGTGCGAGCGCGCCGCGCGGCGGATGAGCTCTCGGATCGCGTCCTCTCGGGGTACCTCCACCAGGCGCACCTCGGCGGGGATCACCTGCTCCTCGAGTGCGTAGACACGCTCGAACCCTCGGCGGCCGCTGACCGCGACCTCACCGATGCGCCAGAGGTGCTCGAGGGCGAGCTTCACCTCGTCCCAGTCCCACCAGGTGCCGCGCTCGCGGGGAGCGTCGGCGCGCAGCTGGGCGGGTCGCAACGGCCCGCGTGCGCGCAGCTCGTCCTTGACCCAGGCGATCGTGCGGGCGTTCTGGTTCATCCACGAGTCGGGGTCGTCGGCCCATCGCCGGCGGAAGTCATCCATGCGGAAGCGCCACAGCGACCAGTCCTCTGCCGGCACGAAGGTCGCCTCGTGCGCGAGGTACTCGACGTAGTGCGTTGTGCGCGACATGAAGATGCGATCGAGCAGTGCGGGGTCGTAGGCGCCGAGCCGCGAGAACAGCGGCAGGTAGTGACTGCGTGCGAAGACATTCACCGAGTCGATCTGCAGCACTCCCAGGCGCTCCATCGCACCGTGCACGTGCCGGGAGCCGACCTTCGCGGAGGGGCGGCGCCTGGTGAAGCCCTGGGCGGCCAGGGCGACGCGCCGGGCCTGAGCGGCGCTGAGAGTCTCGGACACCCGGTCAGCGTATCGCCCGGCTCCGACATCGCGACCGCCGAGCTCGCCATCGCGGCCGCCATGCGTCACAGCATCCGCTCAGCACCGCAACTAGACTTGGCGCATGACGGACGAGCAGCGCCCCCGCAAGCGCGATCTTCTGTGGGGTCGCATGCCGACCGATCGGACGGTCTCCACCGAAGCCGACAACACCGTCCCGCTCTCGTTGCGGGTCAGCGCCGCCTACGCCTGGCGCCTGCTGCTCATCGCCGCCGCCGCCGGCGTCATCATCTGGGTCGTCATCCAGCTCAAGCTCCTCGTGATCCCGATCCTGGTCGGCATCCTCATCACGGCGCTGCTCTGGCCGGCCTTCGAGTGGATGCTGCGGCACCGCTTCCCGCGCTGGCTCGCCATCGTCATCGCGCTGATCGGCACCATCGCGATCGTCACCGGTCTGCTGTGGCTGGTCGGTTGGCAGATCGCCAGGGAATGGCCGCAGGTGCAGGCCAGGACCACCGAGGCGATAGACGAGTTCCGCCAGTACCTCATCAACGGTCCGCTGCATCTGACCGAGACGCAGATCCAGGACTACCTGGATCAGGGCTGGGCATTGATCCAGCAGCAGGCCGAACTGCTCTGGTCCGGCGCGCTCGCGATCGGGTCGACCGCCGGGCACGTTCTGGTCGGCGCCCTGCTGACCCTGTTCATCCTCATCTGCCTGCTCGCCGACGGCGGCGGCATCTGGCGCTGGACCACCAAGCTCTTCCCCCGCGACGCCCGCCCCGCCGTGGACGCTTCGGCGCGCAGCGGCTGGCGCACGGTCGTCAACTACGCCAAGACCCAGCTGCTGGTCGCCACGATCGACTCGATCGGCATCGGCATCGGCGCCTTCCTGCTCGGCGTGCCGCTGGCGATCCCCGTCGCGGTGCTGGTGTTCCTCGGCGCGTTCATCCCGATCGTCGGTGCGGTCGCGACGGGCGCTGTCGCCGTGTTCCTGGCGCTGGTCTACAACGATCCGTGGAACGCATTCTGGATGCTCGTGGTCGTGATCGGCGTGCAGCAGCTCGAGGGGCACGTCCTGCAGCCGATCCTGATGGGCTCGGCGGTGAAGGTGCATCCGCTCGCCGTCGTGCTCGTCGTCGCGGGAGGCTCGATGATCGCCGGCATCCCCGGTGCGCTGTTCGCCGTCCCGCTGGCCGCGTTCGTGAACGTGGTCGCGGTGACCCTCAGCACCGGCTCGTGGCGAACCGGCCGGCAACCCGCCGGTGATCTGATCTGGAGTACAGTGCCGCGCGAGCGGCGACGGAGGAACACATGAGCGCAGTCCCCACCCTGGCCGAGTTCGAAGACGCCGCGCGGGGGCTGGAAAGTGTGATCTCTCATACGCCGACGCTGCCGTCCAGGGCGCTGTCGGACATCCTCGGATCGCCCGTGCTGCTGAAGATGGAGAACCTGCAGCGCACCGGCTCGTTCAAGATCCGCGGTGCAGGCCACCGGCTCGCGCAGCTGACCGCGGAGGAGCGCTCGCACGGCGTGGTCGCCGCATCCGCCGGCAACCACGCACAGGGCGTCGCCCTCGCCGCGCAGGCGCTCGGCATCCCCGCGACGATCTTCATGCCGCTGGGCGTGCCGGTCCCCAAGCTCCTCGCCACCCGCGGCTACGGCGCGGAGGTCGTGCTCGAGGGCGAGACCGTCGCGACCTCGCTGCGGCTCGCGGCCGAGTTCGCCGAGCGCACCGGCGCGATCATGATCCACCCCTTCGACCACCGCGACATCGTCATCGGCCAGGGCACGCTCGGACTCGAGCTGATCGAGGATGCCCCCGACGTCGACACGATCATCATGGGCATCGGCGGCGGAGGGCTGATCGCCGGAGTCGCGGCCGCAGCCAAGGCTGCCGCTGCGAAGAACGGACGGACTCTCCGGGTGATCGGCGTGCAGGCGGAGAACGCCGCCGCCGTGCCGCCGTCCCTCGCGGCAGGACACCCGGTTGAGATCACCACGCTCCCGACGATCGCCGACGGCATCCTCGTGGCCAAGCCCGGCGACGTTCCGTTCGAGATCATCGAGGACATCGTCGACGACGTGGTCACCGTGACCGACGACGACATCGCACGCGCTCTGCTGGTGCTGCTCGAGCAGGCCAAGGTCGTCGTTGAGCCCGCCGGCGCTGTCGGCGTCGCCGCGATCCTCGCAGGGAAGGTGAAGGACACCGGCAAGACCCTGGCGGTGCTCTCCGGCGGAAACATCGACCCGCTGCTGCTGCAGCGCGTCGTGTCGCACGGGCTCGCGGCATCCGGTCGATATCTGACCATCCGCATCCCGCTGCCCGACCGCCCCGGCCAGCTCGCACGGGTCTCCGAGCTCGTCGCCGAGGCCGGCGCGAACGTCATGGAGGTCATGCACACCAGGCACGGCCAGGGTATGCAGATCAGCGAGGTGAGCCTGCAGCTGAGCATCGAGACGCGCGGGGCGGAGCACACCGAGCTGACGCTCGACACGCTCCGCCGCGCTGGTTACGAACCCGTCGTCGTCCCGGACTAGGACGTTTCGGACCCTTCGACAGGCTCAGGGACCGAAGCGTTCCGGCCGGTCGACAGGCTCAGGGACCGAACGGGTCAGCCGGCGAAGGTCTCCACGCCGGTGACCTCGACGGAGATCGACTTGCCGTTGGGTGCCTCGTAGGCGGTCTTCTCGCCGACCTTGAGGCCGATGATGGCCTGGCCCAGCGGGCTGGCTTCGCTGTACACGTCGAGGTCCGTGCCGCCGGCGATCTCACGGCTGCCGAGCAGGAACACCTCTTCGCCGCCGGCCACGAGGGCGGTGACGACGGTGCCGGGCTCGACGATGCCGCGGCTCGCGGGCGCCTCGCCGACCTTGGCGGTCTTCAGCAGCTGCTCGAGAGTGCGGATGCGCGCCTCCTGCTTGCCCTGCTCGTCCTTCGCGGCGTGGTAGCCGCCGTTCTCCTTGAGGTCGCCCTCTTCGCGTGCGGCTTCGATGCGTTTGGCGATCTCATCGCGGCCGACGGTCGAGAGGTTCTCGAGCTCTGCGACGAGCCGATCGTAGGCTTCCTGCGTGAGGAACGGGACCTGAGCGTCTGTGGACACAGCGTGCTCCTTTTTCGAACGCCCTTCAGGGCGATTGTGCTGACCGCCCTAAGAGGCGGAGGGGATATGCCAAGACGCCCCGGCAATTGGCCAGGGCGTCGTCTCAGAGGATTCTATGCGACCCAGCAGGAGTTCACCAAACCAGTGGTGGCCTCCGCGACCGTCGGGACCTCCGCGCTCAGCTGCTGCAGATGGCCTTCGGATGCCGGGATCTCGACGATCTTCCAGCCCACGATCCCGAACTCCTCGTCGAGCGCCTCGATCGCGCAGGCGAGGTCCTTGCCCTGAGCGCCGGCGACCTGGAACCGCACCGTCACGCTGTGCGCGTCGACCACCTCGAACCCGAGATCGTCGGCGTCGACGGAGTTCATGGACTGCGAGAACGTCATCCATCCCGCGATCACGACGACGATCACGGCGATGATTCCGCCGATGACCCAGGGGAGCCGTCCGCGGCGGGCGCGACCATATCGCTCGTCGAGCTGTTGTGCGGTCGTCACGGATGGCGCCTTTCGGTCGTTAGGCTTGTCATTCCAGGTTACGTGACCTGCGATCGAGAGGCGGACACATGATGGTGCACTTCGGAACGGTGCTCGGTGCCGTGTTCTCAGGAGCTGAGACGCCGATGCCGACGCCGTCGATGACCGTCGACCCGAACTCGGTCACCCCTGGTCCGATGGGCTTCGCAGTGATCGTGATCGTCGTGATCGCCGTCGTCCTGCTGATCTGGGACATGAATCGCCGCGTCCGCCGGGTCCGCTACCGCGGCGAGGTGCGCGAGGAGCTGGATGCCGAGCAGGCCGCGCAGGCGCAGGCGGATGCCGAGACCGCTCCCGACGCGGACGGCGAAGCGCCCGGCCGCTCCAGCGACGACGGGAAGACCCCGCCGGCCTGAGCGTCAGTGCATGGTCATGCCGCCGGTGACGTTGAGCCCCTGGCCGGTCATGTAGCTCGCCAGATCGCTGGCGAGGAACAGTGCGACGCCGGCGACGTCCTGCGTCGTGCCGGTGCGTCCGAGCGGCACCTGTGAGCGGTCCTCGGCGGCGACCTCTTCGGCGGTCATTCCGCGGATAGCGCCGCCCTCGATGCGCTCGCGGTGCTTCATTGGGGTCTCGATGATCCCCGGGCAGATCGCGTTGACGGTGATGCCGTGCGGGGCGAGCTCGACCGCCATGGTCTTCGTCACCCCGAGCACGGCGTGCTTCGACGCCACATAGGCGGTCATTCCGCGGTAGCCGTTCTTCCCCGCCTGCGACGAGATGAAGACGATGCGGCCGGTGCGGCCGGCATCCAGGAGCCTGCGAGCGACGCCGCGCGCGACGAGGAACGATCCCTTGGCGTTGACGTCGAGGTTGCGGTCCCAGTCCGCGCTCGTCGTCTCGGTCGCGAAGCCCATCGTCGAGGTCCCCGCGGCGGTGACGACGACGTCGATGAGGCCGACGGCAGCGGTGACGGCATCCAGGGCCTGCTCGACGGCGCGCTCGTCGCCGACGTCGAGGCGCACGGTCCATTCGTCGTCCCGTGCCGGGGACAGCCCGTCCGGGAGGCTCAGATCGGCGCTGACGACCGTGGCGCCCTCGGCGAGGAAGGCGTCGACGATGCCTGCGCCGATCCCGCTGGCGCCTCCGGTGACGAGGACGACGCGGTCACGGAGCTCGGCGAACATCACACGCCGACGCGCTCGAACGCGTCGAGGCTGATGCCCTGCTCGAGGATGCGCTTGGACCACTCCCTGGCGCTGTGCAGGCTGTGATCGCGGTAGTTGCCGCAGCTGATCGCGTCGACCGCGGGGACGTCGTCCCAGGTGATGTCCTCGGCGATGGCGGCGAGGCTCGCACGCACGGCGGCGACGACATCGGCGACGGCCGGTTCGCCCCACATGATCAGGTGGAAGCCGGTGCGGCATCCGAACGGGGAGATGTCGATGATGCCGTCGACGTGATCGCGCATGAGGCTGGCGAGCAGGTGCTCGATGGTGTGGAGTCCTGCGGTGGGGATCTCGCCCTCGTTGGGCTGGACGAAGCGCACGTCGAAGTTCGAGATCGCATCGCCCTTGGGGCCGCGTTCGACGCCGATCAGCCGGACGTACGGGGCGTGGACAGCGGTGTGGTCGAGCGTGAAGCTCTCGACGTCAGCCATGGTTCTTCTCCAGATCGGTGGACGGTCAGCCGGGGAGGCCGAGTGAGGGGGAATACGGGGCGAGCGAGATGAGCAGGCAGGCGGTCCAGTGGCACAGGAACGCGAGGACCGTGCACAGGTGGAAGATCTCGTGGAAGCCGAAGTGTCCCGGCCACGGGTTGGGCTTCTTCAGTGCGTACGCCACGGCACCGGCCGTGTACAGCAGGCCGCCGACGCAGACCAGTACCATCATGGCGACATTGGCGGTGGCCAGGTCGACCATGTACATCACTGCCGCCCAGCCGAGCACGAGATACAGCGCGACGTACAGCCAGCGCGGCGCGCCGATCCAGAAGACGCGGAACAGGATGCCGAGCACGGCGCCGCCCCACACGAGGCACAGCAGCAGGACGCCCTTCTCGGGGATCAGAGCGTTGACGGCGAGAGGCGTGTAGGTGCCGGCGATCAGCAGCAGGATGTTCGCATGATCGATGCGCTTGAGGATCAGCTTCGTTCTAGGCTTCCAGTCGATGCGGTGATACAGCGCCGAGTTGCCGAACAGCAGCAGCGAACTGGCCATGAAGACCGCAGCGGCCCACTTCGCCGGGGCGCCCTCGGCGAGCACGATGAGCACGATGCCCGCCGCGATGGCAACCGGGAAGGTGCCGGCGTGCAGCCAGCCGCGCCAGCTCGGTTTGATCTCGACCTGAGCGTCGTCGGCTGCCGCTTCGAGCAGCGGCAGCTCGGGCACGGGAATGGCGTCGCTCTCGGGTGTGCTCACGTGCTCACTCTAAGTCGCCCGGCATGCCCCAATCCGCACATATCCGCGATACACAGCGCCATCACACGGGCGCGGACGGGCTGCGCGGTAGCGTAGGCACGTGAATGCACGCACGAGCGAGGGCCGCGGGCCGCTGTATCGCCTCTACAGCAAGCGCCTCCGTCGACAGCTCGACACGGCCTCCGTCCCGCATCACATCGCGATGATGATCGACGGCAACCGGCGCTGGGCCCGGCAGCTCGGTTTCGATTCGGCGGCCGACGGGCACCGTGCGGGAGCCGCGAAGATGCGCGAGTTCCTGGGGTGGTGCGATGAGATCGGCGTGCGAGTCGTGTCGCTGTACCTCCTCTCCAGCGACAATCTGCGCAAGCGCGACTCCAAGGAGATCGAGGACCTCATCGAGATCATCGCCGAGCTCGCGGAGTCCCTGTCGCAGCAGGCGGGCTGGCGCGTGAAGCACGTCGGACGCTCCGACATCCTTCCCGCCGAACTTGCACGAGTCCTGCACGACGCAGAAGTCCGCACGAAGGACAACGCGGGTCTGCACGTCAATCTTGCCGTCGGGTACGGCGGTCGCAACGAGATCGTGGATGCCGTGCGCTCCATCATCGCGGAGCACGACGCCTCCGGCGGAACGCTGGAGGACCTTGCGGCCCACCTGACCCCCGAGATGATCGGCGAGCACCTCTACACCGGCGGACAGCCGGACCCCGACCTCGTCATCCGCACCAGCGGCGAGCAGCGGCTCAGCGACTTCCTGCTGTGGCAGAGCGCGCACAGCGAGTTCTACTTCGTCGAGGCGCTCGGGCCGGATCTTCGCGAGGTGGACTTCTTGCGCGCGATCCGCGACTACGTCGACAGAGACCGCCGCTTCGGCCGCTGACCCTTCGACAGGCTCAGGGACCGACTTCTGGAGGTCGCGGTCACGTGGGAGACTCGATGAGTGACCGCATTCGACGATTACCTCGCCACGTTCGAGGGCGACCCCGGCTACCTCGACTGGGCCGCCTTCGGGCCGATCTCTCCGACCGTTCGGGCGGAGGTCTTCGCTGACGCCGACCTGCTCGGCAGTGCCCGGCCGTCATCGCGCGCGCTGATCGCCGAGCGGATCGACGAGGCACGGGCGATCGCCGCCGAGCTTCTGGACGTCGAGGCCGACACCGTGACGATGCAGCCGTCGTCGTCGCACGGTCTCATGCATGCGCTGTTCGGCCTCACCGGGAGCGTGATCGCGTCGACGGCGGAGTTCCCGAGCGTGAGCATGACGCTCGAGCGTGCGGCGCAGGCTTCCGCGGGGGAGCTGACTGCGCGCTGGATCACGCCCGAGGACGGATTCGTGTCGGTGGATGCCGTCGCCGAGGCTCTCGACGACGATGTGACGGCGCTCGTGGTGAGCCACGTCGACTTCCGCACCGGCTACCGCGCCGACCTCGCCGGGCTCCGCGAGCTGCTCGGACCCGATCGGCTCCTGATCGTCGACGCCGTGCAGTCGTTCGGAGTCGTGGCCGACGACTACGCAGCCGCCGACATCGTCGCCGGCCACGGCTACAAGTGGCTGCGTGCGGCCAGAGGCACGGGCTTCGCGTCGTTCTCCGCGAATGCGCGCGAGCGCATCACCCCCGTCCTTTCCGGGCTCGCCGGCGTGGACGGCGGGCTTCCCATCGACGAGCGGCCGGCACCTGCGGCATCCGCCCGCGCCTTCGGCGTGAGCAGCCCGGATCAGCTCGCCGTCGCCCGTCTGGCGATCGGCCTGCGCGACGTGCGCGACGCCGGCGTGGCGGAGATCGAGGAGACCATCAGCGGCCACGTCGACGCGATCCTCGAGATCGCGGATCGCCACGGCATCCCCGTGCTGACGCCGCGCGAACACGAACACCGCGCGGGAATCGTGGCGCTCGCCCCCGAGGCTCCTGCCGCCGTGTCGGCGGCACTGACCAACGCCGGAATGGTCGCGACGACGCGCGGCGCGACCGTCCGCCTGGCGGCGCACGCCGGAACCAGCGACGAGACGCTGCGCATGCTCGACGAGGCGCTCAGCACGGTCATCACGCCGGGAGCCTGAAAGTTCATCTCGGCTTAACGTGAGCTCCGGGCGTGTCGCTCGCGACGAATCGGCGGCGGGTCGTACGTTCAAGGCATCGGACACGGTGTCCGGTCGAGTCGGCCATCAGGTACGCGGCTCGTGGCCCCCAGGTCGACTCGTGGCATAGCCGGGAATCATCCCGGGTCGGGAGTGGGTCGTGACCACACGTACAGCACAGCAGTCCACCCGTCAGGCCTCGCGCCGGTCCTCCTCGGGGGAACCGGATGCGGACCTCCGCACGTATGTGCTCGACACATCGGTGCTGCTGTCGGATCCGCAGGCGCTGTTCCGCTTCGCCGAGCACTCGATCGTCCTTCCGGTCGTGGTGATCACGGAGCTCGAGGGCAAGCGTCACGATCCGGAGATCGGCTACTTCGCCAGGCAGGCGCTGCGGCACCTCGACGAGCTGCGCATCGAGCACGGCCGACTGGACTTCCCCGTACCGATCGGTGAGGGCGGCACGCTGCGGGTCGACCTGAACAACAGCGACGGACAGGTGCTGCCCACCGGCATCCGCCTCGGAGACAACGACAGTCGCATCCTCGCCGTCGCCATGCACCTCGCGCAGGACGGGCAGGACGTCACGATCGTCTCGAAGGACCTGCCGATGCGCGTGAAGGCGGCGTCCCTCGGCCTCAGCGCCGAGGAGTACCTCGCGGAGCAGGCCGTGGACTCCGGGTGGACCGGCATCGCGACGCTCGACCTGACCGGCGACGACATCAGCGACCTCTACGAGAGCGAGGTCGGCATCAGCGAGGACGCACGCGGGCTGCCGGTGAACACCGGGCTCATCATCCACTCCGAGCGCGGATCGGCGCTCGGGCGCGTGAGTGGTGACGGCGAGTACCGGCTGGTGCGCGGCGACCGCGAGCTGTTCGGGATGCACGGGCGGTCGGCCGAGCAGCGCATCGCGATCGACCTGCTGATGGACCCGGACGTGGGGATCGTCTCGCTCGGCGGCCGCGCCGGCACGGGTAAGTCGGCGCTCGCGCTGTGCGCGGGGCTCGAGGCGGTGCTGGAGCGCCAGCAGCAGAAGAAGATCATCGTCTTCCGTCCGCTCTTCGCGGTCGGCGGCCAGGAGCTCGGCTATCTGCCCGGCGACCAGGGCGAGAAGATGGGCCCGTGGGGTCAGGCGGTCTTCGACACGCTCGGTTCGGTCGTCTCGGGCAACGTCATGGAGGAGGTCGTCGAGCGCGGCCTGCTCGAGGTGCTGCCGCTGACGCACATCCGCGGACGCTCACTGCACGACGCATTCGTGATCGTCGATGAGGCGCAGTCGCTGGAGCGCAACGTGCTGCTGACGGTGCTGAGCCGCATGGGCCAGAACTCCCGGGTCGTGCTCACCCACGACGTCGGACAGCGCGACAACCTGCGCGTCGGCCGTCACGACGGCATCGCTTCGGTGATCGAGACGCTGAAGGGCCACGACCTGTTCGGGCACGTGACCCTCACCCGCTCGGAGCGGTCGGCGATCGCGGCCCTGGTCACCGACCTGCTGGAGGGCGGCGAGCTCAGCTGAGGCGGGCCACCTGCACGACTTGGGCACAGATGCACGACGGATTCGACGAATCGGTCGTGCAGGCGTACCTGGGTCGTGCAGGTGTGCTCACGACGAAGCGCGCAGTCGGGTCAGTGCGCCGAGGATCGCTACCTGGACGGTCGGCCAATCGTGCACGATCTGGGCGTAGTCGAAACGTAGCGTCTCGTACCCGAGAGCGGATGCCGCGGCATCCCGCACCCGATCAGCGTGCCGTTTGGTCGAGCTGTCGTGATTCTCCTTGCCATCCGCCTCGAGGATCAGACGCTTGTCGATGACGAAATCGACCCGTCCGACGCCGTCGATCGTGACCTGGCAGTCGAGTCGGATGCCGAGGATATGGAGTCGCAGTCGCAGCAGCGACTCCAGCCCGCTGTCCGCGTCAGGGCGGGCGAGATCCACGAGCCAGCGAGCGGATGCCGGCAGCGCCGTCCGCACGCGTGCACGCGCCGCTTTCGACAGCACGCGCTTGCGCCATGCCGACTCGTACGCGGCGAAGAAGGCCTCATCGCCCTGGCAGTCGTACAGGTGCACCAGGGCGGTCTCGACATTCACCCTTCCGAACCGGGTGCGACCCTGAAAGTGATGCACCGTGCAGGTGCAGTCGGGATGCTCGTGACG
>NZ_BJUW01000016.1 GCF_007988825.1 Microbacterium aerolatum
CGCCGTCGCCGGCGCGACCTGGGCGCTCTACAGCGCGGGCATCGGCATCCTCGCCGGCCACTGGCTCGAGGACCAGCCACTGCTCAGCGCAGTCTTCGGCATCGCGTTCGCGCTGGTCATCGGCTTCGCCATCGACCGCGTCGCAGCGATCCGCCGTCGCCGCCGTGCGTGCGAGGGCGCTGATTCCGTCTCGCTCGCCGCGAGCGAGGTACGCGAACCGGACGCGGCCGAGGTGGCAGGATGACTCCCATGAAGGCGAAGAGGAAGGAGCGGCAGAAGAAGCCCTCCCGACTCCTGCGCCTCTGGCCCCGGGATCGCGGAACCGCGCTGGTGGTCGTCCTCGCGGTCGTCGCGGTCGCCCTCTATGCGGTGCTCGTGCCGGTGCAGACCGCCCTGTACGGCGGACCTGTCGCGATGACGATGCTGCTCGGACTCGCCGCGGTCGGAGCGCCACTGCTCTCTCTGAGGCATCCGCACCTCGCGATCATCGTGTTCACGGCGTCCGCCGTGCTCATGCCGCTGATGATCACGCGGGATGCCGCGATCGGAGCCCCCTGGCCGTGGTCGGTGCCGATGCTCATCGCGTTCGTGGTCGCGGTGGCTGCCATCACGTTCCGCCACGGCTGGCGCCCCGGGCTCATCCAGCTCGCGCTCGGCACCGCCGCGGGAGTGACGGTCGCCATCATGCTGCCCTCCATCCCCAGCGGCAACTCGCTGATCGTGACGACCTCGATCGCCGCCGGCGTCTACCTCGTCGCGGTGCTTCTCGCGGGGCGCCTTCGTCTGGGCGACGAGCTCACCCGCGAGCGTGCCCACACCGCGCAGGAGCAGTCTCGGCGCGAGCTCGTGGAGGAGCGCACCCGCATCGCCAGGGAGCTGCACGACGTCGTCGCTCACAGCATGTCGCTCATCCAGGTGCAGGCGTCCACTGCTCGATATCGCGTCGCCGATCTTCAGCCGGAAGCGGCCTCCGAGTTCGACGACATCGCCGCTTCCGCACGAGGAGCGCTCACCGAGATGCGCCGGATCCTCGGTGTGCTGCGCACCGAGGATCAGGCCGCCGAGCTCGCACCGCAGCGCGGTATCGACGACGTTCCGGCGCTGGTGGAGACCACTCGCCGCGCCGGTGCCGCGGTGTCGCTGAGCCAGGCCGTCAGCGACGACGTCTCGGCGGCGACCCAGCTCGCCACGTACCGGATCACGCAGGAGGCCCTGAGCAACGCCGTGCGTCACGCTGCGGGATCCCCGATCTCGGTATCGTTGATGGCGGATGACACGAACGTGACCGTCACCGTCCGCAACGAGTACGACGGCGAAGCGACCGGCACTCCCGGCGGCCACGGGCTGCGGGGCATGAACGAGCGCGCGACGCTGCTCGGCGGAACGGTCGCCGCCGGTCCGGATGCCGCCGGCTTCTGGATCGTGACGGCGCGGATGCCGCGGCATCCCATCACGCCGGCCATGGAAGGACCACAGTGACGATAGAAGTCCTCATTGCCGACGACCAGGCGATGGTGCGCGCGGGCTTCGCCGCGCTGCTGGGCGCACACGAGGGCATCACTGTCACGGGGCAGGCCGCCGACGGCCTGGAGGCGGTCTCGCTCGCCGCGCGCCTCGATCCGGACGTGGTCCTGATGGACGTGCGGATGCCGCAGCTCGACGGCATCGAGGCGACCCGTCGCATTCTCGGCCCCTCGTACCCCGCGGCCAAAGTGCCGCGCATCCTGATGCTCACCACCTTCGACATCGACGACTACGTGTACGACGCGCTGCAGGCGGGCGCGAGCGGATTCCTGCTCAAGGACGCCCTTCCCGATGAGCTCGTGCACGCCGTGCGGGTCATCGCCTCCGGCGATGCACTGCTGGCGCCGAGCGTCACTCGCCGCATGATCGCGCAGTTCGCCGCGCAGAAGCCGCGGGCCACGGCATCCGCTCACCTGCTCGCCGACCTCACCGATCGCGAGCGAGAAGTGCTCGTGCTCATCGGCCAGGGCCGCTCGAACAGCGAGATCGCAGGGGCGCTGTTCATCGCGGAGCAGACCGTGAAGACACACGTCGGCAAGGTGCTCGCGAAGGTCGGCGCACGCGACCGCGTGCAGGCCGTGATCTTCGCGTACGACACCGGACTCGTCGAACCCGCCTGACGGCACCGCGGTATGGGGCACGACGACCCCACGGGTTGATGCCTCCGTCGGCACCGCGTCCATAGCCTCCTCGGACACCCATCGAGGAGGACCCCATGGCCATCGCAGAACTGCGACCCGTCAGCACACCGTCACCCGAGTCCCGGCCCCGCCGCGACACCGGCATCGACCTGGTCCGCGCCTTCTGCGTGCTCGGCGTCGTCGTCCTGCACGCGCTGATGGTCGGGGTCACGGTCACCGATGCCGGTCCTCTGTTCGTGAACGCGAGCGAGGGTTCGGAATGGATCACTCCGCTGAGCTGGATCCTGCAGGTGATGCCGCTGTTCTTCGTCATCGGCGGATTCGCCGGGTACACCTCGTACCTGCGGGCACGGCACCGCGGTGGGACTCCGGCGGCGTTCGTGGCGGGTCGGATCCACCGGCTCCTCCTACCGGCCGTGTGCACGGTCGGCGTGGTCGGCGTAGCCCTCGCCGCCCTGCTCACGTACGGCGTCGCGGACGAGCTGGTCGGCATTGCCGGCTACCGGTTCGGGCAGCCGCTGTGGTTCCTCGGCGTGTTCCTGCTCTGCCAGGTACTGCTCCCCGCGCTCGCCGCCGCCCACGAGCGGGCGCCATGGCGGAGCATCGGGCTACTCGTCGCGGGGGCTGTGGCGGTGGACGCCGTGCGTGTCGCGTCGGGTGCGGATGCCGTCGGCATCCTGAACCTCGCGTTCGTGTGGCTCGCGCTGCAGCAGCTGGGATTCTTTCTCGCCGACGGGCGCATCGGCTCACTCACCCGCCGCACGCGCGCATCGCTCGGTGTCGCCGCGGTCGCGGGTCTGCTGCTCAGTTTCGCGGCCGGCATCCACTCCCCCGACCTCATCGCGAACATCAACCCGCCGACCACCGCCCTGCTGTTCGTCGGCGTCGCACACACCATGCTGATGTCGCTGATGCGAGATCGCCTGAACGACTGGAGTCTCCGCCCGCTCGGCACGCGCGTGCGCGGGTTCGTGACGCCCCGCGCGATGACGATCTACCTGTGGCACATGCCCGTGCTGCTCACGATGGCGGGCGCATCCGCGATCTTCGCCATCCTCACCGGCATCGCCCTGCCGGAGCCGAGCAATCCCGTCTGGTGGCTGACACGCCCGTTGTGGCTGATCGCCGCGTTCGCACTGACCGCCGGTATCGCCGTGGCCTTCGCGCGGATCGAAGCGCGCCCCGCGCCCCGCCACACCGAATCGACCGCGCGGCTCGTGATCTCCGCCGTCATGGGCATCGCCGCCGTCGTCGGTCTTCTCGTGCTCGGTGCCACCCCGGTCACCGCGACGATCACGGCATTGATGATGGTCGCGGCCCTTCGGCTCGCCGCTCAGCCCGGTTCTGCGCCGTGGCCGAGGCGGAGTCCGGGCAGCACCGCGAGCAGCATCACCGCGATCGCGAAGGCGAACACCAGCGGGAAAGCGTTCGCACCGCCGCCCAGCGTCGCGACGCCCAGCCCGGCCAGCGCGACCGCGACTGCGGAACCGGTGGCATCCGAGATCGACAGGGCCGAGGAGTTGAAACCGGCGTTACCCGGCGTCGAGTACGCCAGCGTCAGCACGGTGAGTCGCGGGTACAACAGGCCCATGCCGCCGCCGGCGAAGCCCCACCCGATCACGACGATGCCCGGGCTCGCACCGGTCAGTGCGGTGACGACCACGCTGAGGAGTGCGAAGAGGATGAGCGCCAGGCTGATCAATGCGATGCGCCGGTTGCCGAGCTTCTCGCCGTACCTCCCCTGGAGAGCGGATCCGCCTGCCCACGCGAACGCCGCGAGCATCAGCGCGATCCCCGCCCAGGTGGGCGTGAAGCCGAAGTCGGCCATGAGCAGGTAGGGGATGTACGCCTCGGCCGCGAAGAACGCCCCTGCGACGAGTCCGCGGACGAGCACCACGCTCGGCAGGCCGCGAGCAGCCCAGAGGGTCCCTTTCGGCAGCAGCGGCACGAGCGCGAAGCCGATGACCACGAGCGCGATCAGCGCCAATGGCCAGCCGAGCGCAGGAGGCGCGTCGGCGGACAGTCCGACCGCGACCGCGGCGATCGCGACCACGACCGCCAGCAGCAGCCGCCTACTGAGTCCCGCGATGCCGGCGCTGTCGCCTCCGCCGAGATCGAGGGCACGCAGCCGGACGGCGATCATGAGGAAGGCGATGGCCGTGAGAACAGCGACGCCGAGGAAGGCCCAGCGCCAGTCGAGGAACTCCGCGACCGCTCCGGCGAGGAACGGCCCGATCATGGCGGGTACGACCCACGCGGCGGCGAACGCGGCGAAGATGCGGCCGTGCAGATGCGGCGGGTAGAGCCGGGCGACGACGACGTACAGCGCGACGGTCTGTCCGCCGGCGCCGAGCCCCTGCACGAGCCGCCCGATAAGGAACTGCTCCATCGTGAACGCGAACCCGGAGACCACGAGCCCCGCGATGAACAGCGACACCGCGGCGTACAGCGCGCCGCGCGGACCCCTGGCGTCCGACCACGCACCGCAGGCGACCATGCCGATGACGCTCGTGGCCAGCGTGCCGGCGAACGCGACCGCATACAGCGCCTGTCCGTCGAGCGCGGCGCTCACGACCGGCATGACCGTGGTGACCGCCAGCGCTTCGATCGCCCCGAGGAAGATCAGCGCGATCGCACCGGCGGTGACCCAGACGCGCTCACGGTCCCAGATCGACGCGGCGGCCGAGACGCTCATGCGTCGTGCGGATCGTGTGCGCGCAGCGCGGCGATGCGTGTGATGGCCTCGGTGATGATCTCCGGACTCGTGCCGAAGTTCAGCCGCACATGCCCGGCGCCCTCGGCCCCGAAGGCGGGGCCGAAGTGCAGAGCGACCTTCGCCTCACGAAGAATCCGCTTGGAGGGGTTCGCACCCCAGCCGAGGCCGGTGAGATCGATCCAGGCGAGGTACCCGGCGTCCGGCATCCGGTAGCGCGCGCCGGGAAGGTGCTCGGCGAGCAGGTCGGCGAGCAGACGCCGGTTCTCGTCGAGAGTGACGAGCAGACCGTCGAGCCACGCATCGCTCTCCTCCGAGAACGCCGCGACGGCGGCGAGCATCCCGAACTGCCCGGTGCGCCACTCCACCTCGACCGGCAGGCCACGAACAACACGGGAGGTGTCCTCGGCGGCGGTCACCATCAGCGCGCACTTGAGTCCGGCGAGATTGAACGCCTTGCTCGCACTGACGATCGCGTAGCCGACCTGGCGGGCGGCATCCGAGACCGCGAGGAACGGTGTGTACGCGGCGCCGGGCTGCGCGAGCGGGGCATGGATCTCGTCGGAGACCACTGCGGCGCCGTACTCGACGGCGAGATCCGCCAGCGCCGCGAGGGATGCCGCCGAGTGCACGGTTCCCGTGGGGTTGTGCGGGTTGCACAGCAGTACGGCCCGCGCACCGTCCTCGAGCGCGGCGCGGATGCCGACGAGGTCGAGCTCCCACTCGTCTCCCGTGTCGCGCAGCGGGACGCGCTCGACGACCGCACCTGCCTCCTCGACCAGCTCGAAGAACGGCGGATACACGGGAGGATTGACGATCACGCGGTCACCGGGAGCCGCGACACGGCGCAGGATCTCGACGATGCCCATGCTCACGTCGGCCGTCGAACGCATCCTGGCGGGTTCCGGCGACCAGCCGTAGCGGCGCTGAGCGAAGCCTGCGAACGCTTCTGCGAGCGGCGTCCGTGAGGCGACATAGCCGGTGTCCCCGCTGCGAACAGCCCGATCGAGAGCGTGCGTGATCGCCGGCGCGAGCGGGAAATCCGTCTCGGCGACGAACAGCGGCAGAACGTCAGCGGGGTACTCCCGCCACTTCTCGCTGGTTCGTTCTCTCAGCTGGGCGAGCGGGAGCGCCCGCACCGGCGTCGTCACGGCGTACTAGATCGCGAAGCCGAGAGCGCGCATCATGTCGCGCCCGTCGTCCGTGATCCGCTCGGGACCCCACGGCGGCATCCACACCCAGTTGATGCGGAACCGGTCGACGACGGCGTCCAGCGCCTGAGCGGTCTGCTCTTCGAGCACGTCAGTGAGCGGGCAGCCCGCGCTGGTGAGCGTCATGTGGATCACCAGCGCGTCGTTCTCGTCGTCCCAGGCGAGGTCGTAGATGAGTCCGAGGTCGACGACGTTGATCCCGAGCTCGGGATCCATCACGTCCTTGAGAGCTTCGGTGACCTCGTCGTACTTCTCCGGGGCAAGAGTCGCGGTCATGCGATCAGCCTACGCCTCGATGGGGGCGCTGGGGTCAAGGAAGCGGTCGTAGCCCTCTTCCTCGAGACGGTCGGCCAGCTCGGGCCCGCCCTCTTCGACGATCTTGCCCGCGACGACGACGTGCACGTAGTCGGGGCGGATGTAGCGGAGGATGCGCGTGTAGTGCGTGATCAGCAGCACCCCGAGGCCGGTGGCCTCCTTGGCGCGGTTGACGCCCTCCGACACGATCTTCAGCGCGTCGACGTCGAGGCCGGAGTCGGTCTCGTCGAGCACGGCGAACTTGGGCTTGAGCACTTCGAGCTGCAGGATCTCGTGACGCTTCTTCTCGCCACCGGAGAAGCCCTCGTTGACGTTGCGCTGCGCGAACTTCGGGTCCATGCGCAGGTTCGCCATCGCGGACTTGACGTCCTTGGTCCAGGAGCGGATCGAGGGAGCCTCGCCGTCCAGGGCGGTCTTCGCGGTGCGCAGGAAGTTCGTCACGGTGACGCCGGGGATCTCGACCGGGTACTGCATCGCGAGGAAGAGTCCTGCGCGGGCGCGCTCGTCGACGGACATCGCCAGGACATCCTCGCCGTCGAACGTGATCGACCCGCCAGTGACGGTGTACTTCGGATGACCGGCGATCGTGTAGGCGAGTGTGGACTTGCCGGAGCCGTTGGGGCCCATGATGGCGTGCGTCTCGCCGGTCTTCATCGTGAGGTTGATTCCATTGAGGATGGGGCTTGCCCCGGCCTCGGTCTCGACCGAGACGTGCAGGTCGCGGATCTCAAGAACAGACATTTTCAGACTTCCTTTGTGACAGTCGGGTCGATGAGCACGTCGTCGCCGTCGATCTCGACGATGTAGACGGGGACGGGCTCGAAAGCGGGGAGGTTCTGGGGCTTGCCGGTGAGCAGCGAGAACGCCGAGCCGTGGGCCCAGCACTCCAGCGTGTCGCCTTCGACGAACCCCTCGGACAGCGAGATCTCGCCGTGGGTGCAGGTGTC
The DNA here is from genome assembly GCF_007988825.1 of Microbacterium aerolatum. Classification (GTDB taxonomy): domain Bacteria; phylum Actinomycetota; class Actinomycetes; order Actinomycetales; family Microbacteriaceae; genus Microbacterium; species Microbacterium aerolatum. The sequence continues at coordinate 7,352 of NZ_BJUW01000016.1, forward strand.
GCCGATGGCGTGCACCTCACCGTTGCCGTCGAGCACGACGGCCATCGGGACGCCGTCGATCTCGACACGCAGGGCGGTGTCCTGCTCGAGGTCGCTGAGGCCGCACGCGCGCTGTGCGGTCACGCGGTCACCGCCGCGAGCTCGGTCTCGATGGCGGCGAGCAGCTCCTCCTCGAGAGCGGGGATGCCGAGACGTTGCACGACGTCGCTGAGGAAGCCGAGCACGACCAGTCGACGTGCCTCCTCCTCATCGATGCCCCGCGCCTGCAGGTAGAACAGCTGCTCGTCGTCGAAACGACCAGTGGCGCTGGCGTGGCCAGCCCCCTGGATGTCGCCGGTCTTGATCTCGAGGTTCGGGATCGAGTCGGCGCGCGCACCTTCGGTGAGCACCAGGTTGCGGTTCGCCTCGTAGGAGTCGGTGCCGGTGGCGTCGGCGCCGATGAGGACGTCGCCGATCCAGACGCTGTGCGCGCTCTCGCCCTGCAGCGCACCCTTGTAGAGCACGTCGCCGGTGGTGTGCGCACCCTTGTGGTGCAGGTAGACCTGGCTCTCGAGGTGCTGGCCGGCGTCCGCGTAGGACAGTCCGTACATGCGTCCTTCGGATCCGGTGCCGGCGAGCTCGACGTTCGGGTTCACGCGCACGATGCCGCCGCCGAAACTGATCACGAAGTGCTTCAGCAGGGCGTCCTTGTCGACGCGCGCCTGGTGGGATGCCGCGTGGACCGCGTCGTCTTCCCAGCGCTGCACCGTGATGACGGTGAGCCGCGAGCCCGGCCGTGCGATGATCTCGACGTTCTGCGCGTACTGCGCAGAGCCGCGGTGGCGCAGCACGACGGTCGCTGCGCTGTTCTCGAGCGCCTCGATCACGATATGCGCGTCGGCGCGCTTGTCGGCGCCCTGGCCGGTGATCGTCACGAGGACGGGCTCGGCGACCTCTTCATCACGCGGGATGCGCACGTGCATGCCCTCGGCCGACCCCTGCCAGGCGACAGCCGAGACGATGTCCTCCGGGACGAAGAACTCGCCGCGCGGAGTGTCGCCGGCCGCGAGGGACGCGGTTGCGAACTGCGCGCCGCTCTCGACCTCGTAGGTCACGCCGTCGTTCTGCGTCGCCGTCTGGAGCATGCCCGTCAGCTGCGCGACCGGGGTGTGCTTCCAGTTGACCTCGCGGCCAGTGGGCGCGCCGAAGTCGTCCGGGTCGAACGAGCGGGGGCGCTCGGAGCGGGTCTGGACCGGAACGAATCCGGCATCAGCCACCTGAGCGGCCGGGTCGATGTGCGCGTTCGTGTGCTGCGCCTCTGCGGGCGCCGTCGTCTGGGCCGCCATTTAGCCGACCGATCCTTCCATGCCCATCTCAATGAGCTTGTTCAACTCCATGGCGTATTCCATCGGCAGCTCGCGTGCGATCGGCTCGATGAAGCCGCGCACGATCATCGACATCGCCTCGGTCTCTTCCATGCCGCGGCTCATCAGGTAGAACAGCTGCTCTTCGCTGACCTTTGACACGGTGGCCTCGTGGCCGAGCTGCACGTCATCGACGCGGATGTCGATCGATGGGTACGTGTCGGAACGCGACTGCGTGTCGACGAGCAGGGCATCGCAGACCACGGAGTTCGCGGAGTGGTGCGCTGCGGGGTCGACGCGGACCTCGCCGCGGTAGCCGGCGCGTCCGCCGCCGCGGGCGATCGACTTCGAGACGATCGACGACTGCGTGTACGGCGCCATGTGCACCATCTTCGCGCCGGCGTCCTGGTGCTGGCCGGGGCCGGCGAAGGCGACCGAGAGGGTCTCGCCCTTGGCGTGCTCACCCATCAGGTAGATGGACGGGTACTTCATGGTGACCTTGGAGCCGATGTTGCCGTCGACCCATTCCATGGTGGCGCCCTCGTGCGCGACAGCGCGCTTGGTGACCAGGTTGTAGACGTTGTTCGACCAGTTCTGGATCGTCGTGTAGCGCACGCGGGCGTTCTTCTTCACGATGATCTCGACGACCGCCGAGTGCAGCGAGTCCGACTTGTAGATCGGGGCGGTGCAGCCTTCGATGTAGTGGACGTAGCTGTCCTCGTCGGCGATGATCAGCGTCCGCTCGAACTGACCCATGTTCTCGGTGTTGATGCGGAAGTACGCCTGCAGCGGGATCTCCACGTGCACGCCCTTCGGGACGTACACGAACGAGCCGCCCGACCAGACGGCCGTGTTCAGGGCTGCGAACTTGTTGTCGCCCGAGGGGATGACCGTGCCGAAGTACTCCTCGAAGAACTCGGGGTGCTCGCGCAGCGCGGTGTCGGTGTCCATGAAGATGACGCCCTGCTCCTCCAGGTCCTCGCGGATCTGGTGGTAGACGACCTCGGACTCGTACTGCGCGGCGACGCCAGCGACCAGGCGCTGGCGCTCGGCCTCGGGGATGCCGAGACGCTCATAGGTCTCGCGGATCTCAGCAGGAAGCTCTTCCCAGGACTGCGCCTGCTTCTCGGTGGAGCGCACGAAGTACTTGATGTTGTCGAAGTCGATCTCGCTGAGATCGGCGCCCCAGGTGGGCATCGGCTTGCGGCCGAACAGCGACAGGCCCTTCAGCCGGGTCTTCAGCATCCACTCGGGTTCGTCCTTGAGTGCGGAGATGCCCCGCACCACCTCTTCGGAGAGGCCGCGCTTGGCAACGGCGCCGGCCGCGTCCTCATCGTGCCAGCCGAACTCGTACACCCCCAGACTGTCGAGCTCTGGGCGGTCGATCAGCACATCCGACATCACACTCTCCTTGTTGGGCCTCAACGGTGTCATCCGCCCCGGCATGCCGAACCCCATCGGTTGCAATGGGAACGGTGCCGCTGGTGGGCCTCATCACGAACGCATTCTTCGCGCCTAAACTGTTAGCGGTGCATCTCGCGCAAAGCGCACGCATCGCAACAATCCGATTCTACAGGTTCCCCCTGACAACCGGGCCGTGCCCGCGTGCTCAGGCGCGGGCCGGAGGACACATGCCCGACACCATCGCCCCCGCCGTCCCGTCGATGCGAAACGGCCGGCCGGCCGTACGCATCGGCAAGCCGCTGCGCGTGTTGGCCTGGCTGTCGTTCCTCGCGGAGGTCATCATCATCGGCACCGGGGGCGCGGTGCGCCTGACCGGCTCGGGCCTCGGGTGCTCGGAGTGGCCGCTGTGCACGCCCGAGTCGCTCGTGCCGATCTACGGCGACCAGGGCATCCACGGCATCATCGAGTTCGGCAACCGCACCATGACCGGAGTCGTGGGCCTGCTGGCCATCGCCGTACTCCTCCTCACCCTCCACGCAGTCGGAGGACGGCGCTCGCTCGTGGCCGCGCTGTGGTTCGCGCTGGGCGGAATCGTCACCGGCGTGATCTGCTTCGGCATCGCCGCGTTGCTCGTCGACGAGCCGTTCGCCTTCTTCTCCGTGGGCCTCATCCTCGCCACGATCGTCGGCGCCGTGCACTCGCTGCGCATCACCCCGGAGCGCCGCGATCTCGGAGCTCTCGCATGGATCGTCCTGATCGGCGTCGTCGCGCAGGCGTTCGTGGGGGGCATCACCGTGCTCACCGGCCTGAACCCCTTCATCGTGGGATTCCACTACGCCTCATCCCTCGTCCTCGTGTGCGTGACCGCCGCGTTCCTCGTCCGCATGAAGGAACCGGCCGGAGCACGTGTCAGCGTCGTCCCGCGCTGGTTCGCGATCCTGTCGCATGTGACGGGCCTCGCCCTGGCCGTGACGATCTTCTTCGGAGTCCTGACGACCGGCTCCGGCCCGCACTCGGGTGACGCGAACGTCCTGCGGGACGGCTTCGACGCGACGGTGCTCGCGCACGTGCACTCCTGGCCCGGCTACATCCTCGCCGTACTCGTCGCCGCGCTCGTGATCTCCGCCTGGGTGCTGCGGCTGCAGCCGAGGCGCTGGCTGCTCGTGCTCGTGGTCGCCATCCTGGTGCAGATCGGCGTCGGCATCTGGCAGGCCCGCGAAGGGCTCCCCGAGATCCTGGTCGGGATCCACATGGTTCTCGCAGCGCTCAGCGCAGCGGCCTACACCGTCGTTGTGCTGAAGATGAAGAGCCCGGTCGCTGCCGCAGAGCCCGCCGAGGAGCCCGAGCACTCAGCCCGCGCATAGCGCGCTCATCGTGCCCGCATCAGAACGGTGTGGATGCTGGCACGCATGAACAAGACAGCACTGACCCGAAGCATCCCGTACTGGCTGCTCCTCGTCCTCTCGATCGCAGCGGTCGCCGTCGGCGGCTGGCTCGTGTGGGACAAGACGAACACGATGGAGATCACCCTCCTCGACGGCACCGCCACCAACGTCGAGGTGTATGTGGGTCAGGCGTGGATCACCGCCGGTGCCGCGATCCTGGCCGCCGGCGTCATCGGCATCCTGCTCGCGCTCGTGCTGGCTGCCGCGAAGGCACTGATTCCGGCGGCGACGCCGGTCGTCGTCGAGCCGATCGACTGGACCGCCGACGACGACACCCTCACCGCCCCGTCCGCGGATCCCGTCGTCGAAGAGCCGACGGCGGAAGAAGATTCAGACGATCAGAACGGCAGCAGCGGATCGACCGCGACAGCGACGAAGATCAGCGTCAAGTAGGTGATCGATGCGTGGAACACACGCATCGGCCGCGGATTCGAGCCTCGCACCGCCTGGTCATACAGGCGGTGCGACTCGTATACGAACCAGCCTCCGAAGACCAGCGCGGATGCCGTGTAGACCAGGCCCATGCCTGCGACCGGGATGAGCAGCAGCGAGCAGGCCACGGTCGCCCATGCGTACAGGATCACCTGCAGGCCGACCTGCGATGCGTTGCGGGTGACTCCGAGCATCGGCACATCGGCGCCCTCGTAGTCGTCGCGGTACTTCATAGACAGCGGCCAGTAGTGCGCCGGCGTCCACAGGAACACCAGGGCGAACAGCACGATCGCGGGCCACGCCACATCGCCGGTGACTGCCGACCAGCCGATCACGACGGGGAAGCATCCGGCGATGCCGCCCCAGATGATGTTCTGCTCGGTGCGGCGCTTGAGGATCATCGTGTAGATCACGACGTAGAAGAAGATGGCCGAGACCGACAGGACGGCCGTCAGCCAGTTGGTCGTCGCCAGCAGCCAGATCGTGGATGCCACGGCCAGTGTCCACGAGAAGATCAGCGCGGAGCGCGGCGAGACCTGGCCGGTCACGATCGGACGGTTCTCGGTGCGATGCATATGCGCATCCATGTCCCTGTCCAGGTACATGTTGAACGATGCCGCGGATCCCGCGCTCATCGATCCGCCGATGACAGTGGCCAGAACCAGCCAGAGGTTCGGCATGCCGCCCTCTGCCAGGAACATGACGGGAACCGTGGAGACCAGAAGCAGTTCCAGTACACGGGGCTTCGTCAATGCGATATAAGCCTTGATCGTCTGACCGATCGGCCGCTTCACCGCCGTCGCCTGCGACATGGTCGAGATATCGATCGCCTCCTCCGCGCACACTCCGACAACCCTTCCAGTCTAGTCCAGCGGCCGGCGTGTCCCTCCCGCGGCAACCGAGCGAAATGTCGTTTCACGGGTACCGGCACGACGCTAAGCTGAAACCCACTCGCGCGCCCGGCGCTGTGCACCTGTCCGTGACGATGCGGATGCGCCAGGGAATCGGGCGCCCTCGTAAGTTGTTGGAAAGGGCATGACCGTGACCGAACTGCAGTGGGATGAGATCGATCGACGCGCGGTGGACACCGCACGGATTCTGGCGGCCGATGCCGTTGAGAAGGTCGGCAACGGTCACCCCGGAACCGCGATGAGCCTCGCGCCCGCCGCGTACCTCCTCTACCAGCGCGTGCTGCGCCACGACCCGAAGGATGTCGACTGGCTGGGCCGCGACCGTTTCATCCTCTCCGCCGGACACTCCTCGCTCACCCAGTACGTGCAGCTGTACCTCGGCGGGTTCGGTCTCGAACTCGACGACCTCAAGTCGCTGCGCACCTGGGGCTCGAAGACACCGGGTCACCCCGAGTACGGCCACACCAAGGGCGTCGAGATCACCACGGGCCCGCTGGGCCAGGGCCTGGCATCCGCCGTCGGCTTCGCGTACGCGGCGCGCTACGAGCGCGGCCTGTTCGATCCTGAGGCCGCAGCGGGCACGAGCCCGTTCGACCACTTCGTGTACGTGATCGCCGGAGACGGTGACTTGCAGGAGGGCGTCACCAGTGAGGCGGGCTCGCTCGCCGGCCACCAGCAGCTCGGCAACCTGATCGCGATCTACGACTCGAACCAGATCTCGATCGAGGACGACACCAACGTCGCCTTCACCGAAGACGTCGCGAAGCGCTATGAGGCGTACGGCTGGCACGTGCAGACCGTGGACTGGAAGAAGACCGGCGAATACGTCGAGGACGTCGCAGAGCTCCACTCCGCGATCGAGGCCGCCAAGGGCGAGAGCGACAAGCCGTCGCTGATCATCCTCAAGACGATCATCGGCTGGCCCGCCCCCGGCAAGCAGAACACCGGCAAGATCCACGGCTCGGCGCTCGGCGCCGACGAGCTCGCCGCGACCAAGAAGGTGCTCGGCTTCGACCCGGAGCAGACCTTCGTCGTCGCGGACGACATCATCGCCCGCACCCGTGGGCTGGCCGATCGCGCCGCCGAGGAGCGCGCCGAGTGGCAGAAGTCGTTCGACGCATGGGCCGAGGCGAACCCCGAGCGCAAGGCGCTGCTCGACCGGGTCGAGGCGAAGGAGCTGCCCGAGGACATCGCTTCGGCGCTGCCCGTCTTCGAATCGGGCAAGGACGTCTCCACACGTGCCGCATCCGGCCAGGTCATCAACGCCCTCGCAGCCGAGCTCCCCGAACTGTGGGGTGGGTCGGCCGACCTCGCCGAGTCGAACCTCACCACCATCAAGGAAGCCGCGTCCTTCATCCCGTCCGAGTGGTCGACCCACGAGTGGTCGGGCACCCCCTACGGCCGGGTGCTGCACTTCGGCATCCGCGAGCACGCCATGGGCGCGATCGTCAACGGCATCGTCCTGCACGGGCCGACCCGCGCGTTCGGCGGCACGTTCCTGATCTTCAGCGACTACATGCGCCCTGCCGTGCGTCTGGCAGCGCTGATGAACATCCCGAGCATCTACGTCTGGACGCACGACTCCGTCGCGCTCGGCGAGGACGGCCCCACACACCAGCCGATCGAACAGCTCGCGACGCTCCGCGCCATCCCGAACTTCACGGTCGTGCGTCCCGCCGACGCGAACGAGACCTCTGTCGTGTGGCTCGAGCTGCTGCGTCGTCACGCAGGCCCCGCAGGCATCGCCCTGACCCGCCAGAACATCCCCGTGTTCGATCGCGGTGAGGGTGCGGCATCCGGCGACACGCTCGCCTCGGCCGACAACGCGACCAAGGGCGCCTACGTGCTCGCCGAGGCGCCGGGCGGCACCCCCGACGTCATCCTCGTCGCCACCGGTTCCGAGGTGCAGCTGGCCGTCGCGGCTCGCGAGACGCTCGCGGCAGAGGGCGTGAACGCCCGCGTCGTGTCCGCCCCGTCGCTGGAGTGGTTCGACGAGCAGGATGCCGCGTACCGCGAGTCCGTCCTGCCGAAGGACGTCACCGCCCGCGTGTCGGTCGAGGCCGGCTCCGCCCTCACCTGGCGCGGCATCGTCGGTGACAAGGGCCGCTCGGTGGCGATCGACCACTTCGGCGCCTCCGCCGACTACAAGACCCTGTTCGAGAAGTTCGGCATCACCGCCGAGGCCGTCGTCGAGGCGGCACGCGAGACCATCAAGGAGAACGCATGAGCACCCCCACCTCCGCCCTTCACGACGCCGGCGTCAGCATCTGGCTGGACGACCTCTCCCGCACGCGCATCGACTCCGGAAACCTCGCCGAGCTGATCGATTCCCGCAACATCACGGGCGTCACGACCAACCCGACGATCTTCGCGAACGCGATCACCGACAAGAACAACACCTCCTACGACGCGCAGGTCGCGGAGCTCGCGGCATCCGGCGCATCGGCCGAGGACGCCGTGTTCGCGGCGACGACGCAGGATGTCGCATCCGCCCTGGACATCTTCCGCCCGGTGTGGGAGGCCTCCGGTCACGTCGACGGTCGTGTGTCGATCGAGGTCTCCCCCGACCTCGCCCACGACACCGACGGCACAGTGGCGCAGGCCAAGCAGCTGTGGACGAAGATCGACCGCCCCAACCTCCTGGTGAAGATCCCCGCGACGAAGGCGGGCCTGCCCGCCATCGCACAGGCGATCGGTGCGGGGATCAGCGTCAACGTCACGCTGATCTTCAGCCTGGAGCGCTACGCCGAGGTCATCGACGCGTACCTGACCGGTCTCGAGACCGCCAAGGCCGCAGGCATCGATCTGTCGACGATCCAGTCGGTCGCGTCGTTCTTCGTCTCGCGCGTCGACACCGAGACCGACAAGCGGCTCACCGCCATCGGCACGGACGAGGCCCTGGCGCTCAAGAGCAAGGCAGGGCTGGCGAACGCCCGTCTCGCCTACGAGCTGTTCGAGAAGACGTTCGCCTCTGACCGCGCCAAGGCTCTTCTGGATGCCGGAGCGAACCTGCAGCGACCGCTGTGGGCATCGACCGGCGTCAAGGACCCGGCGCTCCCCGACACGCTCTACGTCACCGAGCTCGTCGCACAGGGCGTCGTCAACACGATGCCCGAGAAGACGCTCGAGGCCACGTTCGACCACGGCGTCATCACCGGTGACACGATCACCGGTGGCTACGAGGAGGCGCGCGAGGTCTTCGCCGGTCTCGAGAAGGTCGGGGTCGACTTCGACGACGTGACCCAGGTGCTCGAGGACGAGGGCGTCGAGAAGTTCATCGACTCCTGGCACGACCTGCTCACCCAGGTCGCCGAGGGACTCGAGGCCCAGCGATGACGTTCTCCATCCACGCCACCGGCGCCGCCAAGGCCGCCATCGACGAGGTCGTCCCGCGCCTCGTCGGCGACCTGGTCGCCTCGCGCATCACGGCCTTCGACTCCACCCTGTGGGGCGAAGCCGCCGAGGAGGAGGCATCCAAGCGCCTGGGCTGGGTGGAGGCCGTTTCGGTCTCCCGCCCGCTCGTCTCCGAGATCGTCGCCCTGCGCGACGAGCTGCGCGCCCAGGGCGTGCACCGCGTCGTGCTCGCCGGCATGGGCGGCTCCTCGCTCGCGCCCGAGGTCATCGCGCAGACCGCAGGCGTGCCCCTGACGATCCTCGACTCCACCGCGCCCGGCCAGGTGCTCGCGGCCCTCGACGACGACCTGGCGGCATCCGTGCTCGTCGTGTCGTCGAAGTCGGGCTCCACGGTCGAGACCGACTCGCAGCGTCGCACCTTCGAGGCCGCGTTCCGCGACATCGGCATCGATCCGATCTCCCGCATCGTCGTCGTCACCGACCCGGGCTCGCCGCTGGATTCCTCGGCCCGAGAGGCCGGCTACCGGGTGTTCAACGCCGACCCGAACGTCGGCGGCCGCTACTCGGCGCTCACGGCGTTCGGCCTGGTTCCCTCGGGCCTCGCCGGCGTCGACATCGCCGAACTGCTGGACGAGGCGGAGGCGACGCTTCTGCAGGTCGCCGTCGATCAGGCCGACAACCCGGCGCTGCGGCTCGGCGCGGCGATCGCCGCCACGAACCCGCGCCGCGACAAGCTCGGCCTCGTCACCGACGGCACGCACATCGTCGGCCTGCCGGACTGGATCGAGCAGCTGATCGCGGAGTCGACCGGCAAGGAGGGCACCGGCATCCTGCCCGTCGTCCTGCTGCCCGTCTCCCCCGAGCTCGAGTCCCTGCCCGCGGATCTGCAGATCACGCGTCTGGTCGACGACGCGAACGAGTTCCACCTGCGCGAGCGGCATCAGGGCGAGATCCTGGTCAGCGGCTCGCTGGGCGCGAACTTCATCGTGTGGGAGTACGCCACCGCCATCGCCGGTCACCTGCTCGGAATCAACCCGTTCGACCAGCCCGACGTCGAATCCGCGAAGATCGCCGCGCGCGGCCTGCTGGACGCCCGCCCGGAGCCCACCGCACCGGCATTCGTGCAGCACGGCATCGAGGTGCGGGTCTCCGACCCGGCGCTGGCCGAATCCGGCGACATCGAAGCCGTGATGGATGCGCTGTGGGCCCGCCTGCCCGAGGATGGCTACGTATCGATCCAGGCGTACGTGAACCGTCTCGAGCTGTCTCAGCTGCAGGGGCTCCGCGAGCTCGTCGCCGCCGATTCCGGCCGGCCCACCACGTTCGGCTGGGGACCGCGGTTCCTGCACTCCACTGGTCAGTATCACAAGGGCGGTCCCGCTCAGGGCGTGTACCTGCAGATCCTGGAGCGCACCGACGTGGACCTCGAGATCCCCGACCGTCCGTTCACCTTCGGGCAGCTCATCCAGGCTCAGGCCGCCGGTGACGCCGGGGTCCTGGCCGAGCACGGCCGCCCGGTCGTCTCCCTCACGATCACCGACGACTCCGCCGACGTGCTCGCGCTGTTCGAAGCCGCTCAGAAGTAGTCCGAAGCCGTCTGAACGCAAGCCATCCCAACTGGAGTACATCTCACCGATGACCGTTCCCGTATCACGCGGCCACAACCCGCTGCGCGACCCCGATGACCGTCGCCTCAACCGGATCGCAGGTCCCAGCGCGCTGGTGATCTTCGGTGTGACCGGCGATCTCTCGCGCAAGAAGCTCATGCCCGCGGTGTACGACCTCGCGAACCGGGGGCTCCTGCCCCCTGGTTTCGCGCTGGTCGGCTTCGCGCGTCGCGACTGGGAGGACCAGGACTTCGCGCAGGTCGTGTACGAGGCGGTCAAGGAGCACGCCCGCACGGAGTTCCGCGAGGACACCTGGAAGCAGCTGCTGCAGGGCATCCGCTTCGTCTCCGGAGAGTTCGACAACCCGGAATCCTTCGCGAAGCTTCGCGAGACCGTCGAGAAGCTCGACGTCGAACGCGGCACTATGGGCAACCACGCCTATTACCTGTCGATCCCGCCGAAGGCGTTCCCGCTCGTCGCGAAGCAGCTCAAGGAATCCGGGCTCGTCGGCGAGGACCGCGGCGACGACCAGTGGCGCCGTGTCGTGATCGAGAAGCCGTTCGGCCACGACCTCGACTCGGCGCGCGCGCTGAACAAGGCTCTCGAGGTGGCGTTCCCGGCGGACTCGATCTTCCGGATCGACCACTACCTGGGCAAGGAGACGGTCCAGAACATCCTGGCCCTGCGCTTCGCGAACGCCCTGTACGAGCCGATCTGGAACCGCAACTACGTCGACCACGTGCAGATCACGATGGCCGAGGACATCGGCGTCGGCGGCCGCGCCGGCTACTACGACGGCATCGGCGCAGCCCGCGACGTCATCCAGAATCACCTGCTCCAGCTGCTGGCGCTCACCGCGATGGAGGAGCCCATCAGCCTCTCCGCCGAGAACCTCCGCGCCGAGAAGGAGAAGGTGCTCGCGGCGGTCACGCTGCCCGACGATCTCTCTCTCGCCACGGCACGCGGACAGTACGACGGCGGGTGGCAGGGCGGCCAGGAGGTCTGCGGCTTCCTCGAGGAGGACGGGATGAACCCGGACTCGATCACCGAGACGTACGCCGCGATCAAGCTCGAGATCGCCAACCGACGCTGGGCGGGTGTCCCGTTCTACCTGCGCAGCGGAAAGCGCCTCGGCCGGCGTGTAACCGAGATCGCCGTGGTGTTCAACCGGGCACCCGAGCACCTGTTCGGTCGCGGCAACGCCTCCGAGCTCGGCCAGAACGCGCTGGTCATCCGTGTGCAGCCGGACGAGGGCGTCACGATCCGGTTCGGATCGAAGGTCCCTGGCACGGGCACGAACGTGCGCGACGTGACGATGGACTTCGGTTACGGTCACGCCTTCACCGAGGCGAGCCCCGAGGCGTACGAGCGACTGATCCTGGACGTCCTTCTCGGCGATCCGCCGCTGTTCCCCCGCCACGAGGAGGTGGAGCTGAGCTGGAAGATCCTCGACCCGGTCGAGAAGTACTGGGCCGCACAGGGTGCTCCGCTGGAGCAGTACGCCCCCGGCTCCTGGGGTCCGGCATCCGCCGATGCACTCCTTGCCCGCGACGGACGAGTCTGGAGACGCCCGTGATCATCGATCTTCCCGACACGACAGTCAGCCAGGTCGCCAAGCAGTTGGTGAAGGAACGCGAAGAGGGTGGCGCCGTCGCCCTCGGCCGCGTGCTGACCCTGGTCATCTCGGCGCGCAACGGCGTCGCCGAAGCCGCCATCGACGCCGCCAACGACGCCTCTCGCGAGCACCCGATGCGCGTCATCGTGCTGACGACGGGTGAGGGCGAGGCCCACCTCGACGCGCAGATCCGCATCGGCGGAGATGCCGGCGCGAGCGAGGTCATCGTGCTGCAGGCCTACGGTGCTGCCGCGAGCAACGAAGAGAGCCTCATCACGGGACTGCTGCTTCCGGACGCTCCCGTCGTCGCCTGGTGGCCGGATGAGGCCCCGTCGGATCCGGCCTCCTCTCCGCTCGGCCGCATCGCTCAGCGCCGGATCACGGATGCCGCGACGACCCCCGATGTGCGCGACCGGCTGTCCCTGCGCGGCAGGACGCACGCTCCCGGCGACACCGATCTGGCCTGGACCCGGTTGACGCACTGGCGCGAGCAGCTCGCCGCCGTCCTCGACCAGCCGCCGTTCGAGCCGGTCGACGCCGTCGAGGTTCGTGGTGCCGCCGGCTCACCGTCCACCGCGCTGCTGGCCGCATGGCTGCAGCTCGCCCTGCAGGTTCCCGTGCGCTGGTCGTATGAGGACCCGGCGCACTGGTCGGACGGCATCAAGTCGGTTCGTCTGACTCGTGCCAGCGGTGACATCCTGCTCGAGCGCCCGGAGCCCGGCGTCGCGGTGCTCACGCAGCCCGATCAGCCCGACCACGACCTCGTGCTTCCGCGGCGCACCCTGCGCGAGTGCCTGGCCGAGGAGCTGCGGCGTCTTGACCCCGACGTGCTCTACGGTCGTGTCATCACCGATGGCTGGGAGCAGCTCGGGCCGCCCGAGGCGGTAGCGTAAGGCGCATGGAATCAGCTTCCGCCGACAAGGTCGTCGTCATCGATCAGAGTGCGGCGGCCGTCGCCGAGCGCGTGGCCGACCGGTTTCTCGCCCGGGTGAAGGCGCGGACCCGCAACGGCCGCATCGCGCACGTCGCTCTGACCGGCGGCTCGATGGGCGGCGTCGTGCTGCAGGCAGTGGCCCAGCATCCCAAGGCATCGCAGACCGACTGGTCCCTGGTGCACTTCTGGTGGGGCGACGAGCGCTTCGTGCCGAGCGACGACACCGATCGCAACGCCGTGCAGGCGCGCAACGCCCTGTTGGATCACATCGACGTGCCCGCCGAGAACGTGCACGAGATCGCCGCAGCCGACAGCGGGCTCTCCCTGGATGAGGCCGCGACCGCGTACTCCGACGAGCTCGCCCGGTTCGGGGCGGATGGCGAGGCGTGGCCGTCGTTCGCCGTCTGCTTCCTCGGCGTGGGAGCGGACGGGCATATCGCCTCGTTGTTCCCCGATCGCGCCGAGGTCACCGTGACGGATGCCGCGGCCCTAGCAGTGCGCGACTCCCCCAAGCCGCCGCCGGAGCGTGTGACTCTCACCCGGCCGGTCATCAACTCGTCCAAGCGCGTGTGGTTGGTCCTCACCGGGGCGGACAAGGCCTCGGCGCTCGGGCTCGCCCTCGCAGGCGCGAGCTACACGAACGTGCCGGCAGCGGGCGCGAAGGGCCGCAAGCGCACGGTGTTCTTCGTCGATGAGGCAGCGGCCTCGGAGGTCCCGGAAGACCTCATCGATCAGAGCTACTGATCGCTCGCCGGAGCGTCGCCGGTTCCCGAGCCGTTCGCACGTCCAGAGTCGTCCGCGGGGTTCGGGCGCGGGGCGGGATCGCTGCCGCGCGTGATCCTGAGCTCCTGGCTCTCGCTGAGCACCTGCGGGTGATGTCTGGCCAGCCCGACGACGCCCCACACCGCAACGGCGCCGATCACGACGAACGCGACGAGCACCCAGGCTGGGGCCGCCGCAGCCTCGCCCAGCACGACGATGCCGATGACGACCGCGACGATCGGGTCGACCACCGTGAGGCCGGCGATCACGAGATCCGGGGGGCCGGAGCTGTACGCCGTCTGCACGAAGTAGGCGCCGACTGCAGCGGCCGCGACCAGGGCGATGGCGCAGACGAGCGTGAGCCAGTCGAAGTTCTCCGCCTTCAGTCGCTCGATGATCGCCTTGGCGAGCGTGACGACGAACCCGTACAGGATGCCGGCGCCGATGACGTAGAACAGAGCGCGCATGCGGTGTCGCAGGATGAGCCAGCACGCCCCGAGGACGATGATCACGACCAGCAGGCACGTCAGGATGATGAACAGCTTCTCGGTCGTGACCTCTTGCTCAGTGGCGAATATGGCCGCGAGGAACACGAACAGGAAGATGCCGCCGACGCACGCGACGATCGAGGTGAGCGACTTCCTGGTGGGGGTGTGACCCGAGACACGCGCATTGAGCAGAGTGGTGATCACGAGAGCGATCGCTCCGAGCGGCTGGACCACGATCAGCGGGGCGATCGCGAGGGCCGCCAGCTGACAGACGATCGCAAGCCCCAGCATGAGGGTGCCGATGAGCCACGACGGGCGCGTCAGCAGGGCCTTGACCTGGTCGAAGCTGAGCCCCTGGGTGCCATCCGCGCCGCTGAGGCGTTCGACCTTGGTGACGCCGCGATGCTGGTACTGCGCGCCCAGTGACATGAACACGGCACCGGCGAGGGCCAGCGGGATTCCCAGCAGCAGCGCCGGGTTCTGGAATGCCCCGACCAGCTGGTCGCCGACCTCGTCCACAGACGTCCATACCCCGGAGTTCACAGTAGAACCTTACCCGCCGATGCGCGGCCAGTAGGGTTGTGGCGTGGCTGTTCTTCCGATTCGCATCATGGGCGATCCTGTCCTGCACTCCCCCGCTTCCGAGGTCGAAGAGATCACGGAGGCGATCCGCGAACTCGTCGCGGACATGTTCGAGACCATGGATGCCGCCCCGGGAGTCGGTCTCGCCGCCCCGCAGGTCGGCGAACCGCTGCGCATCTATACCTACGCGTATGTCGACGACGACGAGAACCCATGGCGCGGCGTGATCATCAACCCCGTGCTGTGGATGTCGCCGCCGGAGCCCGGCTCCCCCGATCCGGACGAGGAGTCGGAGGGGTGCCTGTCGTTCCCCGGCGAGCGGTTCGCCCTGCGTCGGGCTGACCGTGTGCTCGTCACCGGCACCGATCTGGACGGCGCGGAGGTCCGCATCGAGGTGGACGGCTGGCGCGCGCGCATCATGCAGCACGAGTTCGATCACCTCGACGGCATCCTGTACATCGACCGCCTCTCGGACAGCGACTGGAAGACGGTCCAGAAGATCGCCAAGAAGCGCGGATGGGGGCGTCCGGGCGCCAGCTGGACGCCGGGCGTGGACGACCTCGAAGGATAGGATTTACATAGCAGGCTCATTGATCCTGCTGATCACCATTCCGGAGGAGAACACACGATGATGAAGATGCGCACGAAGCGCGGGCTGGCGCTGGCGGGGACAGCGGTGGCTCTGAGCATCGCGCTCAGCGGATGCAGCGCACTGAGCGGCATCCTGGGCGGGAACGACGCGCAGCGCGATGACGACGGCAACGTCACAGAGGGCACGAACATCGACATCTTCTCGCTGAAGGTGGGCGACTGCATGCCGGCATCCGACGCCAGCGGCGAGATCACGGACGCGGATGTCGTCCCCTGCTCCGAGCCGCACGCCGACGAGGTGTTCTACGAGTTCGAGCTCCAGGGCGAGGAACTGCCCGGCGACGACGAGATCATGAGCCAGGTCGAAGCGGAGTGCGTACCGGCATTCACCGAGTTCGTCGGCGTCGATTACTACGAGTCGACGCTCGACTTCTGGTGGATCACGCCCACGGAGGACACCTGGACCCAGGCGAACGACCGCGTGGTGCAGTGCGTCATCTACCAGCCGGACCCCGCGGACTCGACCGGCCGGACGCCGCTCGAGGTCACCGGTTCGCTCGAAGGCGCCGGCATCTGACCCGAAGCGCATGACGAAGAAGGCCCCGTCTTGAGACGGGGCCTTCTTCGTTCTGCTCCCCCGGTTGGACTCGAACCAACAACCTGCCGGTTAACAGCCGGCTGCTCTGCCAATTGAGCTACAGGGGATCATGCTTCGTCGCCGAGGCAACTCCACAATCTTAGCAAACTCCTGCGGGTGCACGTGACATCGGCGGGAGCCCTCGGGCGTGTCCCGGAACACTCACCATCCCGGCGAGTCGGCCTCCGCGTTCGGCACCCACAGCAGGTCCCGCCCCACGCCCCGCGCGACGACGTGGCCGCTCTTGAGCATCAGGGTCTCGGCGTTCAGCTCGCGGATGAACGCGGCATCGTTCGTGACGAGCAGAGCGCCCATCGCATGGTCCTCGCGGCGGCGCGTGATCGCGTCGAACACCACGTGCCGGACCTCCAGGTCGAGATTCGCGAGCGGCTCGTCGGCGATCAGCACCTTCGGCTCCAGTACGAACGCGCGGGCGACGGCGACACGCTGCCTCATGCCGGCGCTGAGCTCGTACGGGAACTTCTCGGCCGTACCCAGCGGCAGGTGCATCTCGTCGAGCAGCGTGGCGACGCGGATGGCCAGCGCCTTGCTGTTGACCCTCTTGTCGCGGATCAGGATCGGTTCGGCGATCACGTCCCCGACAGTGAGGGTCGGCGGCAGATCCGCCCCTGCACCCTGCGGCAGATAGCCGGCGCGATAGGTCAGTTCGCGATGACGACGCCCCGGGCGTCGTACGTTCACGCCGCACACCTCGGCGCGTCCGCCGACGATCCGAACAGAGGGGTCTGTGGAGCCCGCAAGTGCCGCGACCAGCGTCGACTTGCCGGATCCGGTGGGACCGGCGACGCAGATCAGCTCACCGGGCGGGAGCGCGAACGTCACCCCGTCGACGGCGCGGGTCGGAGCGCTGTGCCCGATTCGGTCGATGACGAGATCGGAGCAGTCGATGACGTCCGTGGAGGGCGGTCTTCGTGACATGTGTTCCATCCTCCCCCGGCGCGAGAGGCTGAGCACGTTACGACTCGGCGAAGCGCTGACGCTCGACGTCGATGTCACGAAGGCGCATGCGGAGTGCGCGTCCGCCGTCCGAGTCGGCGGGAACCCGCTGGATCGCTCCCAGCAGTTCCTGCTTCTCCCGCTCGAGGCCGCGCATGATCATGCGCCGGGAGAGGTCGGCGGTCGAGGCGACGGCGCCCGCCTCATCCCGCGCGGGGAACGGACTCATCAGCAGCTCGCCCGCCAGCGACCGGTACGGCTCGCGCACTGCACCGACGGCATCCATCGCCCATCCCACCCGCGTGCGGTCCGGGACCGCGGCGATCGCCTGGCGGATCGCCTCGAGCGCGGGATGCCGGAACGGTGCCTCCACTGCACGGGACAGCATCGCCTGATCCACCTGGTGGCCGTACTGCAACGCGCCCATGATCATGCCGCGTTCTGCCGCGACATCCGCTGTCCGCGGCAGACTCGCCAGCGTCACAGCAGGGATGCCGGCGGAGGGCGCCTCCGGCTGCGTCTGGGCAGGCTGCTCCTGCTTGGACCTTGCGGCGCCGGCGCCGCGCGCGGCCCGTTCGACCTCAGCGTGCACCTCGGTCGGGTCCATGCCCAGACGTCGGGCGAGCACCCTTTCGTACCCGGGACGCAGCAGTCGATCCCGGATCTCGGCCACGATCGGTGCGGCGGCGCGCAGCGCACCGACCTGCCCCTCGACGGTCGCGAGATCGTACCCGGCGAGCTTGCGGTCGATCGCGAACTCGAACATCGGCACCTTGGCGTCCATGAGTCCGCGCACTGCCGCATCGCCGCGCTGCAGGCGCAGATCGCACGGGTCCATGCCGTTCGGGGCGACGGCGACGAAGGTCTGCGCGTTGAAGCGATCGTCCTCGCTGAAGGCGCGCAGCGCGGCCTTCTGGCCGGCCTCGTCGCCGTCGAAGGTGAAGACGATCTCGCCGGAGCTGGAGTCGTCGCCCATCACGCGCCGCAGACCCTTGATGTGCTCGGCGCCGAACGCGGTTCCGCAGGTGGCGATCGCCGTGGTGACGCCCGCGAGGTGGCACGCCATGACGTCCGTGTAGCCCTCCACGACCACGACACGGCGGGGATCGCCGCGCGAGATGTCGCGCTTGGCGAGGTCGAGGCCGTAGAGCACCTGGTTCTTCTTGTAGATGATCGTCTCGGGGGTGTTCAGGTACTTCGGCCCCTGATCGTCGTCGTAGAGCTTGCGCGCCCCGAACCCGATGGTCTGCCCCGTCACATCGCGGATCGGCCACACCAGGCGTCCGCGGAACCGGTCGTAGACGCCGCGCTGCCCCTGCGAGACCAGGCCCGCTGCGAGCAACTCGTCGCGGGTGAACCCCTGCGCGCTGAGCGCCTTCAGCATCCCTTCCCAACCGCGCGGCGCGTAGCCGACGCCGAAGTGCGCCGCCGCTCCCGCGTCGAAGCCGCGCTCACCGAGGAATCGGCGGCCGGTCTCGGCCTCCGTAGACAGCAGCTGGCCGCGGAAGAACTCCGCCGCCGCGGTGTTCGCGGCGTACAGCCGGCTGCGGCCGCTGGTCTCAGGCGCGGCACCGCCGTCCTCATAGTGCAGGGTGTAGCCGAGGCGGCCGGCGAGGCGCTCGACCGCTTCGGTGAAGCTGACATGGTCGATCGCTCGCAGGAACGAGTAGACGTCTCCGGATTCGCCGCAGCCGAAGCAGTGGTAGAACCCCACCTGCGGCCGGACGTGGAAGCTCGGGCTCTTCTCGTCGTGGAACGGGCACAGTCCCTTGAGCGATCCCACCCCGGCGGACTTCAGCGCGACGCGCTCTCCGACGATGTCGGCGATGTTCGTGCGGGACTTGACCTCGTCGACGTCGGCCTGCCGGATGCGGGGCATCAGTGCGCCCCTTCGGCCATCCGCACCGCTGCGTGCGCGTGCGGCCTCGCGCCGGCTCGCGCAGTGCGCGGCGTCCAGATCCCCACTTCCGCCGGGTCGATGTCGCCGACCAGCCGGCTGTGCCAGTCCAGCGCCGTCTGATCCGTGAGGCTGGCGATCTGGTCCACGACGACCCTGGCGCGCTCGGCATCCGATTCGGCGGCCTGGAAGTCCGCGGCGAATGCGGGCTCGAGTACGTCGGCTCCGGCGTTCCACAGCGCGTCCGTGGACCAGAGCGCCTCGGCGAGACGCTTGAGGACCCGGCGCTGCTCCTTGTACACGCCCTTGCGCGCATCGATCGTGACGATCGCCTGGCCCATGATGCCCTTGAGCACCGCGATCTCGGCCTCGACGACGCGGGGGACGACGACGTGCGCGTTGTAGCGCACCAACGAAGGGCCGGCGTAGGCGTCGCGGGTCGCCGTGACCGCTGCGCGGGCGAAGCGACCGATGAGGTCGCTGGTGAGGTTTTTGAGGCGCGCAAGGTCCTGCCGCGAACGGTCGAAGGACTTCAGCCACATCGGCTGGCGGGTGAGGCGGTACAGCCCGTCGGCGAGCTCCTCGCGGGTGAAGTCGTAGCCGACCCACTGCTGGATGCGGCTGACGAGTGCGTGATGCTCGGCGGGATCGGAGAGCTGTGCGACTTCGAGGTAGCCGTTGACGATGGCGTCCTCGAAATCGTGCACTGAGTAGCCGATGTCGTCGGAGAGGTCCATGATCTCGGCCTCGATGCAGCGCAGGCGGCCCGGGGCCCCCTCGCGCATCCAGCGGAACACGGCCTCGTCCTCGGGATAGACGCCGAACTTCAGCCGTCCGCCCGGGTCGGGCACAGGGCTGTCGACCGTCCACGGGTACTTGCAGGTCGCATCAAGGCTCGCGCGGGTGAGGTTGAGCCCGACCGAGTGTCCGTCGCCGTCGAGGACCTTCGCCTCGAGGCGGGTGAGGATGCGCAGCGATTGGGCGTTCCCCTCGAAGCCGCCGATGGGCTCTGCCCATTCGTTCAGCGCGCGCTCACCGTTGTGTCCGAACGGCGGGTGGCCCAGGTCGTGGCTCAGGCATGCCGTGTCGACGACGTCGGCCGAAACGCCCAGCGCCACCGCGAGTTCACGGCCGACCTGCGCGACCTCGAGCGAATGGGTGAGACGGTTGCGGGCGAAGTCGGCGGTGCTGGCGGGGCTCAGCACCTGCGTCTTGGCGGCCAGTCGGCGCAGCGCCGCGGAATGCAGCACCCGGGCGCGGTCGCGTGCGAAGTCGTCTCGTTCGGAACGGTGGGCCTGGGTGAAGTAGCGCTCGGCATCGCGCGGCTCGTAGCCGTCGGCGCGCACCTCAGCCGCCACTGTTCTCGATCTCCGCTCCGCGCAGCATCTCACCGGTCTCCGCAGCCACATCGCGCGACTCCAGCCACTTGTCCGGCAGTGCGGGACGCTTCGGACGCCCTGCGCGGCCGCGCTGCCCCTCGGCATCCGCGCCAGGATACGGGGCGTCGTGATCGAGCTGACCGAGCAGCTCGTCGATGTGGGCGAGGCTCTGCGCCGTGGCGAGTCCGGTGCGGATGTCGCTGCCGACCGGGTAGCCCTTGAAGTACCAGGCGACGTGCTTGCGGATGTCGCGGCATCCGTGGTCCTCGTCGTCGAAGAAGTCGACGAGCAGCTCGGCGTGGCGGCGGAACGCGTTGGCGACGAATCCGAGCGTGGCGTCGACGTGAGGCGCCTCGGCGCCGAACGCCGCGGCGAGGTCGCCGAACAGCCAGGGGCGGCCGAGGCATCCGCGGCCGACGACGACGCCGTCGCAGTCGGTCTCGGCCATCATCCGTACGGCGTCATCGGCCGACCAGATGTCGCCGTTTCCGAGCACGGGGATGCTGGTGACGACCTGCTTGAGCTCGCCGATCGCGTTCCAGTCGGCGTGGCCGGAGTAGAACTCGCTCGCTGTGCGGGCATGGAGGGCGACGGCTGCCGCCCCGGCATCCTCGGCGGCGCGACCCGCGTCGAGGAACGTGAGGTGGTCGGGGTCGATGCCCTTTCGCATCTTCACCGTGAGCGGAAGGGGGCCCGCGGCCTTGACGGCCTGATCGACGATGTCGGCGAACAGCTGGGTCTTCCAGGGGAGCGCTGCTCCCCCGCCCTTGCGGGTGACCTTGGGGACGGGGCACCCGAAGTTGAGGTCGATGTGGTCGGCGTGATCCTCGGCGACGATGATGCGCACGGCCTCGGCGATGGTCTTCGGGTCGACGCCGTACAGCTGGATCGACCGGGGAGTCTCGGACTCGTGGTGGCGGATCAGCCGCATCGTCGTGTCGTTGCGTTCGACGAGCGCGCGCGACGTGATCATCTCGCTGACGTAGAGTCCTGCGCCGTATTCACGGCACAGGCGACGGAAGGCCGTGTTCGTGATGCCGGCCATGGGCGCGAGGACCACGGGCACGTCGAGGTCGATCGGGCCGATGCGCAGAGCGCGGGCGGGAGCGGGAGCGATAGTCATTTCCTTACCATTCTCCCATCCCCGGCGCGCCCGGTGCCTCATCGCGGACATAGGGTGTGGATATGACCGATTCCTCTGTCTCTGATGACAACGTGCGCCGGATCCCGTTCACAGATGCGGACGGGACTCAGAAGACCCTCGATGACCTCGGCGTCGACGTCGTGCTGGTGGTCAACGTGGCCTCGAAGTGCGGCCTGACGCCCCAGTACGAGCAGCTCGAGGAGCTGCAGCGCACCTATGGCGAACGAGGGTTCAGCGTCGTCGGATTCCCCTGCAACCAGTTCATGGGCCAGGAGCCCGGTTCGCTCGAGCAGATCCAGGAGTTCTGCTCGACCACCTACGGCGTCACCTTCCCCGTGAACGAGAAGGTCAGGGTGAACGGTCGGAACGCCGACGAACTGTACAAGTCGCTCAAGCAGACGCCGGATGCCGGTGGCAAGGCCGGCCGCGTGGAGTGGAACTTCGAGAAGTTCCTCGTCGGCCCGGATGGCTCGGTGACGCGGTTCCGTCCGAAGCAGAAGCCGGACGCCCCCGAGATCGTCAGCGCGATCGAGGGCGCCCTGACCCGCTGGAGCGAACCGTTGCTCAGGCGCTGACGTCCGCGCCGCGCTTCGCCCAAAGATCACGCAGCACGTTCTCGAACGTCGCCGGCGGCTGGGCACCTGAGATGCCGTACTGTCCGTCGATGACGAAGAACGGCACGCCCTGGATGCCGTATGCGCGCGCCTGCGCCTGGTCCTGGCGGACGGCGGGCACATACGTGTCGTTGTTCAGAGCGTCGCGGGTGGCGTCGGCATCCAGCCCGACCTCGACGGCGAGATCGACCAGGTCGTCGACCCGGCCGACGTGCTTGCCCTCGGTGAAGTAAGCGGACATCAGCCGCTCCTCCATCTCGTGCTGCAGTCCCTGCGCCTTGGCGTGGTGCAGCAGCTCATGGGCCTTGACCGTGTTGGTGTGCTTGAGCAGATCGAACCGGTACTCGAGACCGGCGTTCTTCGCGACGCCCGTGACGTTGTCGAGCATCTGCGCGACCTGTTCGCGCGGCATGCCCTTGTGGCCTGCCAGGAAGTCGATCTCGTCGCCGTCGAAGTCGACCGGGGTGTCGGGCGAGAGCTCGAAGGAGTGGAACGTGATGTTGACCTGCGGGGCGTCGTCGTCGGATGCCGTGGCCGCGAGGCCCGCTTCAAGATTGCGCTTGCCGATGTAGCACCAGGGGCAGGCGATGTCGGACCAGATGTCAATGGAAATAGGTTCGCTCACGTCATGTGCAACG
Source organism: Microbacterium aerolatum (assembly GCF_007988825.1). Lineage (GTDB taxonomy): Bacteria > Actinomycetota > Actinomycetes > Actinomycetales > Microbacteriaceae > Microbacterium > Microbacterium aerolatum. The sequence goes on from NZ_BJUW01000016.1 coordinate 30,086, forward strand.
ACGTCGGGGCGCGACATATTCCGTTGATAGCATCTTCGGATGCTCACCGCCGATGATCCGCTGCCGTACCGGCCCCAGCGGGTGCTGATCGCCGGAGTCACCGGATCGGGCAAGACCACGCTCGCGCGACGCATCGCCGAGCGGTGGGATCTCGTGCATCACGAGATCGATGCGCTGCACCATGGCCCGGGCTGGATGCCGCGACCCGAGTTCCTCGACGATGTGCGCGCGTTCGCCGCGACCGACCGGTGGGTCACCGAGTGGCAGTACACCAGCAAGGGGACGGACGAGATCATGACCCCTCGTGCGCAGCTCGCCATCTGGCTCGACTATCCCTGGCCGGTTGTTCGCACCCGGCTGATCCGGCGCACGGTGGGCCGTAGCATCCTGCGCACCAAGATGTACAACGGCAACGTTGAGAAGCCCATCTGGCAGATGCTCGCGACGCGTGATCCTGCGGAAAGCATCCTCGCCTGGCAGATCAAGACCCGCCATTTCTGGGCAGAGCGGATGCCGCAGAAGCAGGCGGAGTTCCCGCATCTGACCATCGTGCGGCTACGGCATCCGCGCGAGACGGAACGGTGGCTGCGGGCGAACTGAGATTTCGACTCCTCGCTGCGCTCGTCGCTCAATCCGTTTCGTCTCCGGCGCTCCGCGCCTCCGCTCAACGACCCGTCTAGAGGCCCCAGTGCTCTCAGCGGGCGGCGTCCGGCGCGTCCACCGCGCCTCCGAACCGGCGGTCCCGCGAGAGGTAGATCTCGATCGCGCGCCACAGCTCCTCACGCGAGAAGTCCGGCCAGAGCGTGTCGAGGAACACCATCTCCGCATACGCCGACTGCCAGAGCAGGAAGTTCGAGGTGCGCTGCTCCCCCGAGCTGCGCAGGAACAGGTCGACGTCCGGCATGTCCGGCACGTAGAGGTTCCGGCGGATCATCTTCTCGCTGATCGCGTTCGGCTTCAGGCGTCCGGCCGCGACCTCGCCGGCGAGCGAGCGCACAGCATCCACCAGCTCGACGCGTCCGCCGTAATTGACGCACATCGTGAGAGTCAGAGTGTCGTTGCTCTTGGTGAGCTCCTCCGCGTACTGCAGCTCTTTGATCACCGACCCCCACAGGCGCGGCTTGCGTCCGGCCCACCGCACGCGGACGCCCCACTCGTTGAGCTGGTCACGGCGGCGGTGCAGCACGTCGCGGTTGTAGCCCATGAGGAAGCGGACCTCCTCGGGCGATCGCGCCCAGTTCTCGGTCGAGAAGGCGTACACGCTGAGGTGCTTGACGCCGGCCTGGATGGCGCCGGCGACGACGTCGAGCAGCACCTCCTCCCCCGCTTTGTGCCCCTGGATGCGCGTGAGGCCGCGGCGGTTCGCCCAGCGCCCGTTGCCGTCCATGACGATCGCGACGTGCTCGGGCACCTTCGGGAACTTCGGCGGATAGACGCCCGTCCAGTCCAGCGGGCGATACGCGACGGCATCCTTGTGCGTGTAGGGCTTCGGGGTCAACGGATGCCTTCCCGGTCGGATCCGGAGATCTGCGCGAGCGAGCGGATGCCGCGCTCGAGATGGAACTGGGTGTACGCCGACACGAGCCCGGATGCTGCGGCCGAATCCGCCCCTGGTGCGGCGTCCACGGCATCCCATTCACCGCGGATCAGCGAGCGCAGCAGGTCGAGCGTCGGCTCGGCGACCCGCGGGCTGCCCGCAGGAGCGCAGTTCCCGCACACCAGCCCGCCGAGCTGCACGACGAAACTCCGGTGCGGTCCCGGAGCGCCGCACCGGGCGCAGTCGCTCAGCGACGGCGCCCAGCCCGACAGCGCCATGACACGGAGCAGGTAGGAATCGAGGATGCTGCGCGGAGCATGCTCGCCGCGTGACAGCGCGCGCAGACCCCCGACGAGCAGCAGGTATTGCTCGGGCGTCGCCTCCGAGTCGTTCAGACGGTCCGCGGTCTCCACCATGGCGCTGGCAGACGTGAACCGCTCGTAGTGTGCGGCGATCTCGCTGCCGTACGCTCCGAGCGATTCCGCCTGCTGCACGATGTCGAGGGAGCGCCCCTGGTACAGCTGCACGTCGGCGACCATGAACGGCTCGAGCCGCGACCCGAACTTCGACGAGGTGCGCCGCACGCCCTTCGCGACCGCACGGATCTTTCCGTTGCGGCGCGAGAGCATGGTGACGATGCGATCCGCCTCACCGAGCTTGTGGGTGCGCAGGATCACCGCTTCGTCTCGATAGGTGGGCACCCTTCGATTATCCTCCGCCCGAGGGCGAACCGGCTCTCACACCGCCGCGAGCTGCGGCTCCCGCGTGCGAATGGCGCGGTTCACGCCAGACACGATCGCCTTGAGGCTCGCGGTCGAGATGTCGCCGTCGATGCCGACGCCCCACAGGCGCTGGTCGTCCACCTGCAGTTCGACGTAGGCCGCGGCCTGAGCGTCACCGCCGGCGCTGAGAGCGTGCTCGACGTAGTCGTAGACGGTGATGTCGAAGCCCTGTCCGCGCAGCACCTCCACGAACGCGGCAACAGGGCCGTTGCCCTGACCGGTGACCGCGTGCTGGGTCTCGCCATCGCGCACGGTGACATCGAGCACGACCTCGCCGGACATGTCGCTGCGGGTCTGCGTGGCGAGCAGTTCGAAGCGGCCCCACTTGGCGTCGGAGTCGTCGGCGGGCAGGTATTCGTCGTGGAAGATCGACCAGATCTGGTCGCTGGTGACCTCGCCGCCTTCGCTGTCGGTCTTGGACTGCACGACTCCCGAGAACTCGATCTGGAGCTTGCGCGGCAGGTCGATCGAGTGGTCGGTCTTGAGCAGGTACGCGACGCCGCCCTTGCCGGACTGGGAGTTGACGCGGATGACGGCCTCGTACGAGCGGCCGAGATCCTTCGGGTCGATCGGCAGGTACGGCACGGCCCACTCGATCTCGTCGACGGTCTTGCCCTCGGCGGACGCGCGGGCCTCCATCGCCTCGAAGCCCTTCTTGATCGCATCCTGGTGCGATCCGCTGAACGCGGTGAAGACCAGATCCCCGGCCCACGGGCTGCGCTCCGGGACGGGCAGCTGGTTGCAGTACTCGACCGTGCGCTTGACCTGATCGATGTCGCTGAAGTCGATCTGCGGGTCGATGCCCTGAGTGAACATGTTGATGCCCAGGGCGACCAGGTCGACGTTGCCGGTGCGCTCACCGTTGCCGAACAGGCATCCCTCGATCCGGTCGGCCCCGGCCATGTAGCCGAGTTCGGCTGCGGCCACGGCGGTGCCGCGGTCGTTGTGCGGGTGCAGCGACAGGATGATGTTCTCGCGGTGGTTCAGGTGACGGCTCATCCACTCGATCGAGTCGGCGTACACGTTCGGGGATGCCATCTCGACCGTGGCGGGCAGGTTGATGATGACCTTGCGGTCCGGCGCCGGTTCGAAGATCTCGATCACCTGGTTGCAGATGTCGAGCGCGAACTCCAGCTCGGTGCCGGTGTAGCTCTCGGGCGAGTACTCGTAGTACACGGTCGTGCCGGGCACCGTCTTCTCGTACTTCTTGCACAGCCGCGCACCCTCGAGTGCGATGTCGATGATGCCCTGCTTGTCGGTGCGGAACACGACGTCGCGCTGCAGGATGCTGGTGGAGTTGTACAGGTGCACGATGGCCTGCTTGGCACCGGCGATCGACTCGTAGGTGCGCTCGATCAGGTGCTCGCGCGCCTGCGTCAGGACCTGGATCGTGACGTCGTCGGGGATGAGGTCGTCTTCGATCAGCTGTCGCACGAAATCGAAGTCGGTCTGGCTCGCCGAGGGGAAGCCGACCTCGATCTCCTTGTACCCCATGCTGACGAGCAGCTCGAACATGACCCGCTTGCGCTCGGGGGACATCGGATCGATGAGTGCCTGGTTGCCGTCGCGCAGGTCGACCGCGCACCAGCGGGGCGCTTCGGTGATTCGCTGGGACGGCCAGGTGCGGTCGCGGAGGTCGACCTTGATCTGCTCGTGGAACGGCCGGTACTTGTGGATCGGCATTGCGGACGGGCGCTGGGAGTTCTGCATGATGGGCTTCTTCTCTTCGTCTACTGATCGGGTCAGAATGATCGGGCCAACACAAGCGCCGCGACGAGGAAGGCCCCTGCGTTCAGGACTCGTCGCGGCAGCTAAGAAGAAGCAGACCGCCGAAAGGCATGAACTGATCGTAACAGGATCGGATGCCGCCGCGCGCACAGTTCTGAGACATCCGCCTCTGGGCGGACACTGTTCAGTATGAGCACACTGCGTACTCCTGCCCTCATCGCTGCGGCTTCCCTTGTCGGATTGCTCACTCTGAGCGCATGCGCGACGGTGTCGGATGCTCCCCCGCCGGCCAGCTCCGATGCTCCGACCGGCGACGGCGTACGCGCGTGGGAATCCGCCCCGCCGGAGGGCGAAGTCGTGGGAACGGGCACCGTGATGGACGTCGACGGGACCGTTGAGTTCTGTATGGGCGCGATCGCCGAGTCCTACCCGCCGCAGTGCACGGGCATTCCCATCGAAGGGTGGTCGTGGGACGGAGTCGACGGAGCCGAGGCGAGCGACAGCATCCGATGGGGCGCCTATGCCCTGACCGGCACCTATGACGGCTCCGCGTTCACGGTCACCGGCGAGCCGATGCTGCTCGCGTTGTACGATCCGATCGCGTCCGAGGACCCGACCGGCGGAGAGGCCGGCGGAGCCACCGAGGCCGAGCTGCTCGAGATCCAGGAAGAGCTTCCGGCGCGGTTCGGCGAGAACAGCGGCGGCTACCTCGGTTCCTATCCTGAGAACGCCCGGCTGTGGGTCGACGTCGTCTGGGACGATGGCACGCTTCAGCAGGCGGCGGATGACGACTACGGCGAGGGCGTCGTGATCATCCGCTCGGCGCTGCGCGCCGTCGAGGGCTGAACCCTCAGGGAATCAGAGCGATCTTCCCGCCGGGGTGCCCTTCCGCGAGGAATCGCAGCGCCTCCGGCGCCTCGACCAACGGGTACGTGCGCGCCATCGGCACGACGAGAAGTCCCCGCGCAGCGAGATCAATGAGACCCGCCCGCACCTCATCCCGGAACACGGCGCTCTCCGGCTGCGAACCGACGATCCACTCGAACCCGTCGGTCTGGGCGCGCGCGGCTGCGGCGATCGTGACGATGCGTGTGCGGTCTGCGACCAGCTCGAGCGAGACGTCGACCGCCTCGTCGGTGCCGACGGCATCCAAGGCTGCGGCGATCGATCCTTCGGCGATCTCGCGGACCCGCTCGGCGAGTCCGTCGCCGTACTCGACGGGCTCGCCGCCGAAGCGCCGCACCTCGTCGAAGCGGGCCCGGCTCGCCGTGCCGATCACCCGGATGCCGCGCAACGCGGCCTGCTGCAGGACGCTGACCCCGACGGCCCCTGACGCACCGTGCAACAGGATGGTCTCGCCGGTCTCGGCGCCGGTGACCGCCAGCATCTGCGTCGCAGTGGTGCCGGCCAGCAGCAGGTTCGCGGCTTCGGGGTGCGACAGCGTCTTGGGCTTGTGGAACGCCTTCTCTGCGGGAATCGTCAACTCGGAGGCGTAGCCGCCGCGGACGCGGAAGGCCAGGATCTCGTCGCCGACTTCCACCGGCCCCGAGCCGATCGCGGTATCCGGCCCGACGGCGGTGACGACGCCGGAGATCTCGTACCCGATCGCGACCGGCAGCTCTGTGCCGGCACGCGGTGCGGCCACATGCTTCGCGTCTGCCGGATTCACGCCCGCCGCCAGCACACGTATCGTCACCTCGCCTGGGCCGGCGGCGGAAGGTTCGTACTCGAGGAACTCCCACTCGTCGGGTGTCCCCCACGCGGTCGCGATCCAGTGCTTCGCCATGTCAGACCTCGTGCCTCTCAGAACCCTAGGCGCCCCAGCTGCTTAGGGTCGCGCTGCCACTCCTTGGCGACCTTGACGTGGAGCCCGAGGAACACCCGGGTGCCCAGCAGTTCCTCGATCCCGACCCTGGCGCGCTTGCCGACATCGGCCAGTCGCGATCCCTTGCGGCCGATGATGATCGCCTTCTGGCTGTCGCGCTCGACGACGATCGACGCGTGCACGTCGGTGAGGTCGCTGTCCTCGCGGGGTGCGACGTCGTCGACGACCACGGCGATGGAGTGGGGCAGCTCGTCGCGCACTCCGTCGAGTGCTGCTTCGCGGATCATCTCGGCGATGCGATCCTCGACGGACTCGTCGGTCACGACGTCCGCCGGGTAGAGGGCGGGCCCCTCCGGCATCAGCGCGAGCATCTCATCCGTCAGCACGTCGAGCTGCTCACGGGTCAACGCCGACAGCGGGATCACGGCCGCCCAGTCCTCACGCAGCGCGTCGACCTCGATGAGGCGCTCGGTGATCTGGTCGCGCTCGGCGACGTCGGTCTTCGTCACGATGGCGATCTTCTTGGCACGCGGATAGCCGTCCAGCGACGCCGCGATGCGCCGGTCGCCCGGTCCGATCTTCTCCGTGGCCGGTACGCAGAAACCGATCACGTCGACGTCGCCGAGCACCTGCTCGACGAGATCGTTGAGTCGCTCGCCGAGGAGCGTGCGCGGCTTGTGGATGCCGGGGGTGTCGACGATCACGAGCTGGCCAGCGGGCCGGTTCAGGATGCCGCGGATCGCGCGCCTGGTCGTCTGCGGCTTCTCGCTCGTGATGGCGATCTTCTCGCCGACGAGCGCGTTCGTCAGCGTCGACTTGCCAACGTTCGGGCGCCCGACGAAGGTCACGAACCCGCTGCGTGAGATCTCAGTCATCATCTGTCTCCTCTGCCGCTCCGGCGGCTCGTTCCACGAACACCGTCGCGATGCCGCGTCCTCGGCCGCGCGACGCGCCGCCGGTCAGTACGAGCCCGTCGATCGTCGCCGTGACGCCGGGCTGCGGGATCTGGTCGACGGCCTTGCCGAGCAGTCCGCCGATCGAATCGACGTCCTCGTCCTCCAGTTCGATGCCGAACAGATCGCCGACGTCATCCAGGGACAGGCGCGCACTGACGCGGTACCGTCCGTCGCCGAGTTCCACGACTTCGGCCGCGGCGTGGTCGTACTCGTCCGAGATCTCGCCGACGAGTTCTTCGATGAGATCCTCGAGAGTCACGAGACCCGAGATTCCGCCGTGCTCGTCGATGACGAGGCAGACGTGGACGGCATCCCGCTTCATCTGCTGCAGGAGAGTCTCCGCCCGCATCGACTCCGGCACGAAGGTCGCCGGCCGCGCGATCGGACGGATGGATGCCGTGCGCCACGACAGCTCATCGCGGTACGCGAACTGCACCAGGTCTTTCAGATACAGCACTCCGACCACGTCATCCGCCTCGCCGTCGACGACCGGCACGCGGGAGACTCCGCGGTTCAGGAACAGTGACATCGCCTGATCGGTCGTGGCCTCAGCATCCACCGTCACCATCTCGGTGCGCGGCACCATGACGGCACGGACGAACTGGTCGGTGAAATCGAAGACCGAGTGGATCAGATCCCGATCGTCCTCTTCGATGAGGTCGTTGGACGCGGCCTCGTCGACCATGCTGAGCAACTGGTCCTCGCTCGTGAACGAGCTGCGGCCGGTTCCGGGTGTCACCCTGTTGCCGATGACCACCAGCGCCTGCGCGAGCGGTCCGAGGATGATGCGCAGCCCGCGGACGATCGACGCGGTGCCGCGGATCATGCTCTCGGAGCGCTGGCGGCCGAACGCTCGCGGGCTCGCGCTGACGAGCACGAAGGTGATGCCGGTCATCAGCACCGCCGCCGCCAGCATCGCCCACCAGATGTTCTCGAACATGATGGTGAACGCGGCGGTGACGAGCACGGCGGCCGTGACCTCGACGAGGACGCGGATGAACGCGATCGCGTTGACATGGGCATCCAGGTCGTCGGCGATGCGCCCGAGAGCGGCGGCTCTGCGCCCCTCGAGAGCCATGTCGGCGAGGTCGGCGCGCGAGGTGACCCCGTAGGCGGCGTCGATCGCCGCCGTGAGACCGCCGAATGCGACCAGGAGGACCGCGAGGATCAGCAGAATTGTCTCGGTCATCGGCTGCGTTCAGCGCGCGCGAAGGCGGTGATCAACTCCTTCTGCAGCCCGAACATCTCACGCTCCTCTTCGGGTTCGGCGTGGTCGAATCCGAGCAGGTGCAGCAGTCCGTGCGTGGTGAGCAGGATGAGCTCGTCCATGAGGGTGTGACCGGCGGCCTGGGCCTGGGTCTCTGCGACCTGCGGGCACAGCACTATGTCGCCGAGGAGTCCCGGCGGGGTCGGCCGGTCCTCGGTGCCTGGACGCAGCTCGTCCATCGGGAAGCTGAGCACGTCCGTGGGTCCGGGCTCGTCCATCCACTGGACATGGAGGGCCTCCATGGCGCCTTCGTCGACGAGGACGATCGCGACCTCGGCGTCCGCGCTGACGTGCAGCTGGGCGAGGTTGAAGTCGGTGAGCCGCTGAAGCACCGTCTCGTCGACGGAGATGGTGGACTCGTTGTTGATCTCGATCATGAAGAGTGTCCTCGTCTGGGCATCCGGTCGCGGGGGCCGGGGCGCTGGTTTCCGCGGCGCTCGGCGCGATTGGCGAACTCAGCGGCCTGTTCGCGTTCGTGACGGGCCGCCGTGCGCTGCTCGTCGTATTCGCTGTAGGCGTCGACGATGCGGCCGACCAGCGAGTGGCGCACGACGTCGTCGCTGGTCAGACGCGCGAAGTGGATGTCGTCGATCTCGTTCAGTACGCGGGTCACCAGTCGCAGGCCGGATGCGCCCTGGGGCAGGTCGACCTGGGTGATGTCGCCGGTGACGACCATCTTCGTGCCGAACCCGAGGCGGGTGAGGAACATCTTCATCTGCTCAGGCGTGGTGTTCTGCGCCTCGTCGAGCACGACGAAGGAGTCGTTGAGGGTGCGTCCGCGCATGTATGCGAGCGGGGCGACCTCGATCGTGCCGGTCGCCATCAGCCGTGGCACGATCTCCGGGTCCATCATCTCGTTGAGAGCGTCGTAGAGAGGGCGGAGGTACGGGTCGATCTTGTCGTTCAACGTGCCGGGCAGGAAGCCGAGCCGCTCCCCCGCCTCGACGGCCGGACGCGTGAGGATGATGCGATTGACCTCTTTGCGCTGCAGGGCCTGCACGGCCTTCGCCATCGCCAGGTAGGTCTTGCCGGTGCCGGCGGGGCCGATGCCGAACACGATCGTGTTCTCCTCGATCGCGTCGACGTACTCCTTCTGCCCCGGCGTCTTCGGCCGGATGACCTTGCCCCGGGTCGAGAGGATCGCCTCGCCGAGCACTTCGCTCGGGCGCGGACCGCCTTCCTGGCGGAGCATCCGGGCCGACGTCGCCACGTCAGCGGGCGCGAGGTCGGCGCCCTCACGGGTGATGGTGATGAGTTCGTTCACGAGGGCCTTCGCATCGGCGACGAGCTTCGCCTCGCCGCTGAGGGTGATCTCGTTGCCGCGGACGAGCACCTCGACGTCGGGATGCTGCTTCTCGAGCATGCGGAGCAGGCGGTCCTGCGGACCGAGCAGCTGCACCATGGCGACACCGTCCGCGTAGATGCGCTCCGTCACGGACGGGGTGTTCGAATCGTCAGAAGCCAACGAGCTTGTTCTCCTCGAGGTTGCCGAGCACGTGGGCGTGCACGTGGAAGACGGACTGCGCGACGCTGGGTCCGTTGTTGAAGATCAGACGATACTCGCCGTTGGCGTGCTCGTCGGCGATCTGCTTGGCCACCGCGACCATGTCGGCCATCAGTGCGGGATCGCCCGCGGCGAGCTCGGTGACATCGCGGTACTGCTCGGTCTTCGGGATGACGAGCATGTGCAGCGGCGCCTGCGGATTGATGTCGCGGATCGCGAAGACCGTGCCCGTGTCGATCACGATCTCGCCGGGAATGTCTCCGTTGAGGATGCGGGTGAAGATCGACGGTTCGGCCATGTGCCCATTCTATGTGCGGCGATGCCCGCCCGGCCGGGCAGACTTCCCGCGCGGGTCCTCGATCGCGAGAACGTGCTGCGGGTCCTCGGCGGGGGAACGTACTGCGGGGCCTCGACCGTGGGACTCCCTGCCGCGGGTTCTCGATCGTGGGAGCCCCCACCGCGGGTTCTCGATTGCAGGAACTCCTGCGGGTCGTTGAGCGGAGTCGCGCAGCGACGCAGACGAAACGGGGTGAGCGAGCGAAGCGAGTCGAAGCCGCCCTCCTCCGCAGAGGCTTCGACTCGTCGCTGCGCTCCTCGCTCACCCGGTTTCGTCTCGCTACGCTCGCTCAACGACCCGCAGACGGATGCCCCGCGTCTCAAACCCCGCAGCGCCCGATGAAGCTGTCGATACGAAGTGCGGGGCGTTGAGCGAAGGCGCGCAGCGCCGAAGACGAAGCGGGGTGAGCGAGCGAAGCGAGTCGAAGCCGCCCTCCTCACGGACGGGTCTTAGCCTCTTCTCTCCGCCGATGCCATCCGACGACGGCATCCAGCCCGCCCTCTGCGAACGCGACGCGTTTCGCGTGGCTCCAGCCCTGCAGGCGCTTCTCCCACGCGAACGCCTCGTCGATGCCGTCGAACTCGCCGCACCAATAGAGCTCCACCGGTAGACGGCGCTTTGTGTACTCAGAACCCATGCCTGCCTGGTGCGTTGCCAGACGTTCGTCGAGATTGATCGTGCTGCCGACGTAGAGTGTCCCGTCTGCGCAGCGAAGCATGTACGCGTATGCCATGGCCGCACGGTACTCGGTACACCGTTCTGCGCGCTCGGATGCTGTGGACAATTGCGAGAGGGAGGCTTCGACTCGCTGCGCTCGCTCACCCCGTTTCGTCTCCGGGGCTGCGCCCCTCCGCTCAACGACCCGCAGAAGAAGAACCGCCTATGAAGAGAACTCCGAACACAGGGCATTGGTCCAAAAGGCTTCGACTCGCTTCGCTCGCTCAGCCCATTTCGTCTGCGGGGCTGCGCCCCTCCGCTCAACGACCCGCGGAAGGAGAACCGCCTATGAAGAGAACTCCGAACGCAGGGCGGTTGGTCCGAGCGGCTTCGACTCGCTGCGCTCGCTCACCCCGTTTCGTCTCCGGGGCTGCGCCCCTCCGCTCAACGACCCGTAGAAGAGGTCGTCCGTGAAGGAGTACCCCACGCGGAGAGAAGTTCAGCTGTGAAGGGACTCTCCACGCGGAGAAGGTTCTCCCGCCGGACGGCTACCAGCGGCCGAGGGCTACGGAGAGCACCGCGATCGCGGCGGGGCCTGCCGTCGAGGTGCGCAGCACCGTGTCTCCGAGCCGCACGCGCTCGGCACCGGCGGCGTCGAACTTCTCGAGCTCCTCGGGGCTGATCCCGCCCTCCGGCCCGACGATGAGCAGGAGGTCAACAGCATTCCCTGGCTCAACCGCGACCTCCGACAGCCGCCTGCTCGCGGTCGGATCGAGCACCAGCATCCGCGCGCCCTCGGCGCGGGCGACCAGCTGCGCGGTCGTGACCGGCTCCGAGACTTCGGGAACCCACGGACGGTGCGCCTGCTTCGCGGCCTCCCGCACGATCGTCGCCCAGCGCTCCCGCCCCTTGATCGCCTTAGGCCCTTCCCAGCGCGAAACGCTCCGGGACGCCTGCCAGGGAACCACCTCGTCGACGCCGAGTTCGCACGCCGCCTGCACGGCGAGCTCGTCTCGGTCCCCCTTGGCAAGTGCTTGAACGAGCGTGAGGCGCACAGCAGGAGCATCCACCGCCGAGCGCGCGGTGATCGTCACCTCGACGCGCGACGGCGAAGCGTCAGACACCTCGCCCTCGAACCAGACACCGCGACCGTCGCCAACGGTGACCGCCTCCCCCACGCGCACCCGGCGCACCACCGCGGCATGCTTCGCCTCGGCTCCCGTGAGCGAGACGATGTCGCCCACCGCGACGCCGGAACAGCCTTCGACGAGGAAGTGCAGAGCCATGTCAGTGCCGGAACCGGTCGCGCAGCTTCGAGAACAGTCCCTGCTGGAACTGCGCGAGCTGCGGGCCGGGGGCCTTCTGCTTCTTGGCGAAGTCCTCGATCAGCGCGCGCTGCGAAGAGTCGAGCTTGGTGGGGGTGACAACCTGCACGCCGACCCTCAGGTCGCCGCGCTGGTTGCCGCGCAAAGGCGTAATGCCCCGTCCCTTGATCGTGAGCACGTCGCCGGACTGCACGCCGGGTCGGATCTCCAGATCCACCGTTCCGTCGAGCCCATCGATCGACGTCTCGGTACCGAGGATCGCGTCCGCCATCGACACCTCGAGCGTCGCCAGCAGGTCGTCGCCGTCACGGCTGAACGCCGCATGCGGCGAGACCGTCACCTCGACGTACAGGTCGCCGTTCGGACCGCCGGCCTGGCCGACCTCGCCGGAGCCGGGCAGCTGCAGCCGCAGCCCCGTCTCGACTCCCGCCGGGATGTCGAGCGACACCGTGCGACGCGAGCGCACTCGTCCCTGACCGTTGCAGGTACCGCACGGATGCGGGATGACGGTGCCGTATCCCTGGCAGCTGCCGCACGGCTGCGACGTGACGACGTTGCCGAGCAGGCTCCGCACCTGACGCTGCACGTGTCCGGTGCCGCCGCAGATGTCGCAGGTCACCGGCTGCGTACCGGGCTGCGTGCACGATCCCTGGCAGGTCTCGCACAGGACGGCCGTGTCGACCTCGATGTCGCGATGCGCGCCGAAGACGACGTCGCCGAGATCGAGCGTGACGCGCACCAGCGCGTCCTGGCCGCGCTCCTTGCGCGACCGGGGACGTCCGCCCCGGCCGCCGCCCTGCGCGGCACCGAAGAACGTCTCGAAGATGTCGCCGAAGCCTCCGAAGCCTCCGAAGTCACCTGCGGCGCCGTCTCCGCCACCCATGTCGTAGCGACGGCGGGAGTCGTCGTCGCTCAGCACGTCATAGGCGTGCGTGACGAGCTTGAACCGCTCTGCCGCGTCCTCCCCCGGGTTCACATCCGGGTGGAGCTGGCGCGCGAGCTTCCGATACGCCTTCTTGATCTCGTCCGTCGATGCGTCTCGCGACACCCCGAGAACCTCGTAGTGGTCCGCCACAATCACCTTCCTGCGTGTGCGTGCTGCTGCTGCCGGGAACGGTCAGCGGCTCGCGTCGTCTTCGTCGAGCAGCCGCGACAGGTAGCGGGCCACAGCCCGCGCCGCCGCGAGGTTGCTCGGATAGTCCATTCGGGTCGGTCCCATCACGCCGACGCGTGCCGTGCCGCCGGGTGCGAGATAGTTGCTCGCGACGATGGATGCTTCGGGCAGTCCGAACGCCTCGTTCTCGGCGCCGATGCTCGCCGCCAGGCCGTGCTCGTCGGTCACCATCTCGCTCATCAGCCGCAGCAGCGTCACCTGCTCCTCGATCGCCTCGAGCAGAGGATGGATGCTGCCGCGGAAGTCCTGCTCACGGCGCGCGAGCGTCGCCGCACCCGCCATCACGAGCCGCTCCTGCCGGAACTCGGCGAGCTCCTCGCCGATGATGCCCGCCAGCGGACGGATCGCCTTGTCGACGTCCGTGTCGTCCACTCCCTCGATGAGCATCTGCACCCGGTCGGTCGCCTCGCGCACCGTCTGACCGGTGAGCAGCGCAGACAGCCGCGCACGCAGCACAGCCACGTCGGCGTCGTCGACGTCGACCGGCAGCACGGCGATGCGCTGCGACACTCCGCCGGCGTCCGTGACGAGAACCACGAGCAGACGGTTCGGTGCGAGCGACACCAGCTCGATGTGGGTGAGATGAGCACGAGCGAACGACGGGTACTGCGCCAGCGCGACCTGTCCGGTCAGCTGCGTCAGAACCCGCACGGTGCGGACCATGAGGTCGTCGAGATCGGCGGGGTCAGTGAGGAAAGACTCGATCGCGCTGCGCTGCGCGCCCGAGAGCGGGCGCAACTGCGCGAGGTGGTTGACGAAGACGCGGTAGCCCTTGTCGGTGGGCACGCGGCCGGACGAGGTGTGCGGCGCGGCGATGAGCTCTTCGTCCTCGAGCAGCGCCATGTCGTTGCGGATCGTCGCAGCCGAGACGCCGAAGGAGTGCCGGTCGACGATCGACTTGCTGCCGACGGGCTCATGCGTCTCGACGTAGTCCTGCACGATCGCGCGGAGCACCTGCAGCCCACGTTCGGTGACCATCATGCGCTCCTCTCTGCTGGCACTCTTACACCCAGAGTGCCAATTCTAGCCGCTCAGGCGTCGCGGACGCTTCGACAGGCTCAGCGACCGAAGATCAATCGGTCAGCTCGCGCACCACGGCATCCGCCAGAAGACGTCCCTTGAGCGTCAGCCGGATCCGGCCCTGCAGCGCGACTGCCGCATCGACCAGGCCGTCCGCGATGAGGCCTGCGACACGCGTCCGGTTGGCCTCGGGCAGGTCGGCGATCGCCATGCCGTCCGACAGTCGCGTTTCCAACAGCACGCGCTCCAAGAGGCGCGATTCCCGGTCAGGGCGCTCGGTTCCCGCCGCGGGCGATTCGGATGCCGCGAGCCGCTGCGCGTACGCGGCAGGGTGCTTGACGTTCCACCAGCGCAGCCCCGCGACGTGACTGTGCGCGCCGGGGCCGAAGCCCCACCAGTCGCTGCCGCGCCAGTACGCGAGGTTGTGGCGTGAGCGCTGCTCGACGCTCCGCGCCCAGTTGCTGACCTCGTACCAGTCGAATCCGGCGCCCGCCAGCCGGGCGTCGGCCAGCTCGTACATGTCGGCCTGCAGGTCGTCGTCGGGCGCGGGCACCTCGCCGCGGCGGATCTGCCTGGCGAGCTTCGTGCCGTCCTCGATGATCAGCGCGTATGCCGAGACGTGGTCGGAATCCAGCGCGATCGCGGCATCCAGCGAGGCCTCCCAGTCTGCGAGCGACTCACCGGGGGCACCGTAGATGAGGTCGACGCTGACGGCGAGTCCGGCATACTTCGCGGCATCCACCGCCGTGCGCACGTTGTCCGGGTGGTGGGTGCGATCCAGCGCCGCCAGCACGTGCGGTACGGCGGACTGCATGCCGACCGACAGCCGCGTCACGCCGGCATCCGCGAGAGTGCGCGCCACGTCGGGCGTCACGGTGTCGGGATTCGCCTCGACGGTCACCTCGGCGCCGTCGACGATGCCGAACGCCGAGACGGCGGCGTCCAGCATCCGGGCCAGGTCGCCGGGCGGCAGGAGCGTCGGTGTGCCGCCGCCGAAGAAGACCGTGTCCATCGGGCGCAGCGCGCCCGCCTCGCCCAGCACGTGCCGCGCGAGGGCGATCTCGCCGCCGAGAGTGTCGGCGTACTCATCCTGCCGCGCGCCGCGCAGTTCGCCGGAGGTGTACGTGTTGAAGTCGCAGTAGCCGCAGCGGACACGACAGAACGGCACATGCAGGTACGCCGAGAACGGCCTCGACGCATCGATGGGCAGGTCCGCCGGCAGCCTGCCGTCAGCAGGAGCCGGGTCGCCGACCGGCAGGGGCCCCGCCATCAGAGCGGCGTCGCGTAGAGCGGTGAGATCGCACGCAGGTACCGGGCGAAGAGTTCCTTGCGGCGCCGCTTCAGCAGCCACGGCACGAACCGGTACAGAACCGAGTTGGGGGCGTCGAACGCGCGCACCGTGAACCAGACTTCGTCGCTGTCCTCACGCCAGTCGATCTCGAACAGCTCCTCGCCGCTGACGACCGAACCGCCGACAGTGCCGAGCACCAGGCCGATCCGGCGCGCCTGCTCGGTCACCGAGATCACGCGCAGCTCGGCGTCCGCGCGCATCCCGCCGACTCGGCCCCGCAGGCGAAGCGTCATGCCCGGGCCCGCGAACGGCGTCCCCTCCGCGTCGAAGCGCTGTTCGACCTCGCGCGTGCTCGGCGCGATCGGGTTGCCCTCGGCGTCGAAGCTGACACCCGCGTATGCCGGGCCGGATGCCGGACGCACGTCCTGCACGGACAGACCGGCCGCGCGCTGCGCGGTCCACGACAGGAGCGCGTCGCCCGCTGTGCGGAACCGCTCCTCGCCGCTGCCCAGGCGCCAGGACTCCTCTGCCGGGATGCTGCGCTCCGGCGGATACTGCATGAGGTCGGAGGCGTGCGTTCCCCCGACGGCTGCATAATCGACCGTGTCGTCTCGGAAAGTCCCGCGCCGCATGAGATCCAGACTACTTCCGTTACCTGAGTGAACACCCCCGTAGGGGCATCCGCTACTTCTTGTCCTTGCCTTCGACGTCGCCGGAGAGCGCGGCGATGAACGCCTCCTGGGGGACCTCGACGCGGCCGACCATCTTCATGCGCTTCTTGCCCTCCTTCTGCTTCTCGAGCAGCTTGCGCTTACGGCTGATGTCACCGCCGTAGCACTTGGCGAGCACGTCCTTGCGGAGGGCGCGGATCGTCTCGCGGGCGATGATCCTGGCGCCGATGGCCGCCTGGATCGGGACCTCGAAGTTCTGCCGAGGGATGAGCTTGCGCAGCCTCTCGGTCATGAGCGTGCCGTAGGCGTACGCCTTGTCGCGATGCACGATCGCGCTGAACGCGTCGACCTTGTCGCCCTGCAGCAGGACGTCGACCTTCACCAGATCCGCCTCCTGCTGACCGTCCGGCTCGTAGTCGAGGCTGGCGTAGCCCTGCGTCTTGGACTTGAGGTGGTCGAAGAAGTCGAACACGATCTCTCCGAGCGGCATCCGGTACCGCAGCTCCACGCGCTCCTCGGAGAAGTACTCCATGCCCAGCAACGATCCGCGGCGGGACTGGCACAGCTCCATGACCGTGCCGACGTAGTCCTTCGGCAGCAGGATCGCGGTCTTCACCATCGGCTCGGCGACGGAGGCGACGCGCCCGTCCGGGTACTCGCTCGGGTTGGTCACCGTCACGGTCTCCCCCGTGTCGGTGGTGACCTCGTAGATCACGCTCGGCGCGGTGGTGATCAGGTCGAGACCGAACTCGCGGCTGAGGCGCTCAGTGATGATCTCGAGGTGCAGGAGGCCCAGGAACCCGCAGCGGAAGCCGAAGCCGAGCGCCACAGAGGTCTCGGGCTCGTACTGCAGCGAGGCGTCGGACAGCTTCAGCTTGTCGAGGGCCTCGCGCAGCTCGGCGTAATCGCTGCCGTCGATCGGGTAGATGCCGGAGAACACCATCGGCTTGGGATCGGTGTACCCGGCCAGAGCCTCGGTCGCCCCTCCCCGGCTGGAGGTGACGGTGTCGCCGACCTTCGACTGGCGCACATCCTTCACGCCGGTGATGAGGTAGCCCACCTCGCCGACGCCGAGCCCCTTGGACGGGATCGGTTCCGGGCTGGAGACGCCGATCTCGAGGAGCTCGTGATTGGCGTGCGTCGACATCATCTGGATGCGCTCGCGCGGCGAGAGACTGCCGTCGACCATGCGCACGTAAGTGACGACGCCACGGTAGGCGTCGTAGACGGAGTCGAAGATCATGGCGCGAGCCGGAGCATCCGCATCGCCGACCGGCGCGGGGATGTCCTGCACGATGCGGTCCAGCAGCTCCTCCACACCGACGCCGGTCTTGCCCGACACCCGCAGCACGTCCTCCGGCTTGCCTCCGATGAGATCGGCGAGCTCCTTGGCGAAGCGGTCGGGGTCGGCGGCCGGCAGGTCGATCTTGTTCAGCACCGGGATGATGTGCAGGTCGTTCTCGAGCGCCAGGTAGAGGTTCGCCAAGGTCTGGGCTTCGATGCCCTGCGCGGCGTCCACCAGCAGGATCGCGCCCTCGCACGCGGCGAGAGAGCGCGACACCTCGTATGTGAAGTCGACGTGTCCCGGGGTGTCGATCATGTTGAGGGCGAACGTGTCGCCGTCGGCCGACCACGGCATGCGCACGGCCTGGCTCTTGATGGTGATGCCGCGCTCGCGCTCGATATCCATGCGGTCGAGGTACTGCGCGCGCATGTCCCGGTCCGACACGACTCCGGTGATCTGGAGCATGCGGTCGGCCAGGGTCGACTTGCCGTGATCGATGTGAGCGATGATGCAGAAGTTTCGGATCTGCGAAGGCGGCGTCGCGGCAGGCGAAAGCGGGGTGAGAGCGCGTGGTGACATGTCTCCAGCAGTCTACGGTGAGGCGGCGCCAATGCTCGATTCGGGAAAACCGGTGATAGTCTCGCGAGGTTGCCCTGTGCCACTCAAAGAGCCTGGGTACCAGTTGCAACCCGACTCCGTACCAGCCGCTGGCCGGATCGGTCGCACAAACGAGTCCGAGGTGTTTGAATACTCGGACTCGGCGTTGCGTCGGCCGATCCCGAGCGCGCCTGTAAAGAGAAAGACATCACCTTGATCAAGTATCTCCTGCGCCGGTTCCTCGGCTGGCTGCTGATGATCGTGGTCGCGACCAACATCACGTTCTTCCTGGCTTGGGGCTTCCTCAACCCCCGGAACAACTTCGTCGGCCGCCGCCCTCCGCTCAGCGAAGAGCAGATCGTCAACCTGCTGGAACCGCGCAACCTCAGCGACACCGTCCCGATCTGGGAGCGCTGGTGGAACTGGTTCAGCTCGATCCTGTTCCACTGGGACTGGGGTGTGAGCCCCACCGGAGGTTCGATCAACGAGCAGATCAGCTACCGCATGTGGGTCAGCGCGGAGCTGGTGCTCGGCGCCACCATCATCATGACGGTGCTCGGCATCGCGCTCGGCGTGTACACGGCCTCGCGCCAGTACAAGCTCGCCGACCGCATCGGCCAGGGCACGTCGATCATCACGATGAACATCAACGTCATCGTCGCGGCCCTCGGCCTCGTGCTGCTGGCCATCGCGTTCAACGACCTCGTCGGCGTCCGCGTCTTCTACGTGACGGGAGCGTCGAGCAAGGGCGTCGAAGGTTTCTTCCCCGTCCTCATAGACAAGCTGCAGCACATCACCCTGCCGACGATCGCCCTGGTGATCACCGGCTACGCGGGCACGCACTTCCTGCAGCGGTCGCTGCTGCTGGACAACATCAACGCCGACTACGTCCGAACGGCGCGGGCGAAGGGCCTCACCAAGCAGCAGGCGATCCGTAAGCACGCGCTGCGGACGTCGCTCATCCCCGTCGCCACGCAGGTCGCCTTCAGCATCCCCGGCATCTTCACCGGCGCGATCCTGACCGAGTCGATCTTCGCCTGGAACGGCATGGGCAAGTACTTCATCGAGACCATCACCAAGAGCGACATCAACGGTGTCGTGGCCGTCGCCGCGTTCAGCGCCGTGATGGTCGCGATCGGCGCGATCCTGTCCGACATCATCGTCGTGGTCCTCGATCCGCGAGTGAGGGTGAGCTGAACATGAGTGAAATGATCGACCCCACCGTCAGAGTTGCCGAGGACGACAGCTCGCAGGCGGCATCCGTCGGCAAGCCGCTGTCGAAGTGGACTCTGTACAGCCGGCGCTTCATGCGCAACAAGCCCGCCGTCGGCGGCATCATCATCTTCGTGCTGCTGGTGCTGTTCGCCATCATCGGGCCACTCATCGCGAAGTACGACCACATCGAGCTGGACTTCCTCAATCTGGGCACTCCCCCGTCGCCCGAGCACTGGTTCGGGACGACCGCGGCAGGCAATGACACGTTCGCGCAGGTCGCGATCGGCCTGCAGCGCTCGCTCATGATCGCCGTGTCCGTGTCGCTCGGCACGACCGTCCTCTCCGCCATCATCGGCACCGCCGCCGCCTACTTCGGCGGCCGCACCGAGAAGGTCACACTCCTGATCATCCACTTCATGATGGTGATCCCGAGCTTCCTCATCCTGTCGCTGCTGTCGAACCGATCCGGTGGTGACTGGCGAGTGATCGCACTGATCATGATCTTCGTGACGGGCTGGTACTTCCCCGCCCGCGTCGTGTGGACCACCGCGCTCTCGCTGCGCGAGCGCGAGTACGTGCACGCCGCGCGCTACATGGGCGTCGGAGGGTTCCGGATCGTCCTGCGTCACCTCATCCCCAACATCGGTTCGCTGCTGGTGATCAACTTCACCCTCGGCATCGTCAACGCCGTGATGGCGGAGACGGGCCTGTCGTTCATCGGGTTCGGCGTGAAGATTCCTGACGTGTCCCTGGGCTCCCTCATCGGGTACGGCGCGAACACGATCACCAGCGCGCCGTGGCTGTTCTACTTCCCCGCCGCAGCCCTGACGCTGCTCACCGTCTCGATGGCGCTCGTCGCCGATGGTCTGCGCGATGCCCTCGATCCCACCTCTGCAGCAGGAGGCCGCGCATGAGCGCCATCATCTCGGTTCGAGACCTCAAGGTCAGCTTCGCCTCCGAGGCGGGTCGAGTGGATGCCGTGCGCGGCGTCTCGTTCGACCTCGAAGAGGGCAAGACCCTCGGCATCGTCGGCGAGTCCGGCTCTGGGAAGTCGGTCACGTCGCTCGCGATCATGGGCCTGCTCGATGAGAACGCCAAGGTCACCGGCTCGATCGTCTACGACGGGCAGGAGCTGCTCGGCAAGACCGACAAGCAGATGTCCGTGATCCGCGGCAACGGCCTCGCGATGATCTTCCAGGACCCGCTGACCTCGCTCACGCCGGTGTTCACTATCGGCGACCAGCTGATCGAGGCACTGACGGTGCACCGCGGGCTCACCAAGAAGGAAGCCTGGGACCGCGCGATCGAACTGCTGCGCTTGGTCGGCATCCCTCAGCCCGAGAAGCGCATGAAGGGCTTCCCGCACGAGTTCTCCGGTGGCATGCGGCAGCGCGTCGTCATCGCGATCGCGATGGCGAACAACCCGAAGCTCATCATCGCCGACGAGCCGACGACGGCTCTGGACGTCACGATCCAGGCCCAGATCCTCGACCTCATCGAGAAGGCGCAGCAGGAGACCGGTGCTGCGACCATCATGATCACGCACGACATGGGCGTGGTGGCACGCATGGCGGACGACGTGATGGTCATGTACGCGGGCAAGCCGATCGAGCACGCCCCCGTCGGCGAGCTCTTCCACCACACCCGGATGCCGTACTCGATCGGTCTGCTCGGCGCCATCCCGCGCGTCGACAAGGCCGAGAAGGAGCCGCTGGTCCCGATCAAGGGCAACCCGCCGCTGCTCATCAACCTGCCGGACGCGTGCCCGTTCGCCGACCGGTGCCCCATCGCCGTCGCTGCCTGCCGGGCCGGCGAACCGGCCCTCCTCCCGGTTCAGACCGGCACGGGAGCACCGCACGACGTGGCCTGCATCCGCGCCCACGAGATCGAGGATGGCGGCCTGCTCGGCGGCCTTCCTGTCTACCCGGTCCCTGAGGCCCCGGAAAGCGAACTCACGCTCACGCCGCGTGAGCAGCGCCCGGTCACCCTCGACGTGCGCAACATGAACAAGTCGTTCCCGCTGATGAAGGGCGCGTTCCTCAAGCGCAAGGTCGGTGAGGTGCACGCCGTCAAGAACGTCACCTTCGACGTGCGCGAGGGCGAGACGATGGCGATCGTCGGCGAGTCCGGTTCGGGCAAGACGACGACGCTCCTGCAGATCATGGACCTCGTCAAGCAGCACGACGGCGACATCATCATCAACGGCACCAGCGTCAACGACATCACCAGCCGCAAGATCGAGCGTCAGGTCCGCCGCGACATCCAGATCGTCTTCCAGGACCCGATGGGCGCGCTGGACCCGCGCTTGACCGTCGCCGACGTCATCGCCGAGCCGCTGCGGGCCATCGGCACGCCCAAGGACGAGGTGCACCGCCGCGTCCAGGAGCTCATGGATCTGGTCGGCCTCAACCCCGCCCACATCGACCGGTTCCCCGGTGCGTTCTCGGGCGGTCAGCGTCAGCGCATCGGCATCGCCCGCGCGCTGTCGACGAACCCGAAGATCATCGTGCTCGACGAGCCCGTCTCCGCCCTCGACGTGTCGATCCAGGCCGGCGTCATCAACCTGCTCGACGAGCTGAAGGTGAAGCTCGGACTTTCCTACCTCTTCGTGGCACACGACCTGTCCGTCATCCGGCACATCGCCGATCGCGTCGCGGTGATGTATCTCGGCGATTTCGTCGAGCACGGCGACGTCGAGGAGATCTTCGAGAATCCGAAGCATCCCTACACGAAGGCGCTGCTCTCGGCCATCCCGGTGCCCGATCCCGACATCGAGCGCAGCCGCGAACGCCTGATCTTCAACCCCGACACGATGCAGGCCGAGCCCGTCGTCCGCTGATTCTGCGAGCCGCCTGCGGCTCTCGGTCACTGTCCGATAACAGTTAGGCGCGATTCACTCTGCTCGAGCCAATTCGGCAACCGTGCGAACTATCCTCGCCTTATGACACGCCGAAAGGCGAAAGGAGCACCATGAAGCAGCACAAGCTGATGGGGGCGCTCGCGTTCAGCGGAGCCCTCGCACTCGCCCTCGCGGGCTGTGCAGCCGACACCGGCGACAACGGTGACGGCGGCAACACTCCCACCGAGACCAAGGCCTCGGACTACAACCCGCAGCCGCGCGAGAACCTCGCCGTCGGTGGCGAGGCACGCTTCCCGATCAACGAGATCCCGGAGCAGCTGAACGCGTTCAACGGAGACGGTTCCGCAGACACTGCCCGCGTCGCCGCGTGGTACATGCCCCAGATCCTCCTGCAGAAGGACGACGGCACGCCGTACAAGCACGACGCGTACCTCGACGAGTGGAACATCGAAACCGTCGACGGCAACACCCAGATCACCTTCACCTTCACGGATGAAGCGCACTGGAACGATGGCACCGACATGGACTGGACTGCCATCGACGCCACGTGGAAGGCGAACCGCTCCACCGACGAGGGCTTCAACCCGAACGCGACCGACGGCTACAAGCAGATCGCCTCGGTCGAGCAGGGCGACACCGCCAAGACCGCGATCGTCACGTTCGACGGCGAGTTCGCGTGGCCGGAGATGCCGTTCCTGACGGGCATCATCCACCCCGCGCTGGCTGACCCTGACACCTTCAACTCGGCGATGATCGACGACCCTCACGCAGAGTGGGGTGCCGGCCCGTACACGATCGACGAGTTCGACGCGAACTCCGAGTACGTCTCCTTCGTACCGAACCCCGAGTGGTGGGGCGACGAGCCGCTGCTCGAGAAGGTCTCCTTCCAGGGCATGGAGGCTTCCGCCTCGATCAATGCGTTCAAGGCCGATGAGGTCGACATGGTCGGCGTCAACACCAAGGATCGCCTTGAGCAGGTCAAGGACATGGACGACATCACGATCTACCGTGCCACGCAGACCGCGAGCACGCTGATCCAGGTCGACGCTGACAAGCCGCAGTTCGAGGACGTCAAGGTCCGCGAGGCGTTCTTCAAGGCGATCAACATCGACCAGCAGAAGGAGATCGCCTGGAACGGCCTGGACTACGAAGAGGAGCCGGCCGGTTCGCTGACGCTCTTCCCGTTCCAGCCCGGCTACTCCAACGCTCTGGCTGAGGCCGGCTGGGAGTACAACCCCGAGGACTCGAAGGCTCTTCTCGAAGAGGCCGGCTGGACCGAGGGCGAAGACGGCATCCGCGAGAAGGACGGCGAGACGCTCACCGCTGTCTACCCCGTCTGGAGCGACGACGCCACGCAGCAGGCGCTTGCCAAGGCACTGCAGCAGCAGATGAAGGAGGTCGGTATCGACCTTCAGATCGACATCCGCCCGTCGACCGACTTCTCGAACGACTACACGTCGAAGAACTGGGACGTCTCGTCGCTGCGCTTCACCTCGTCCGACCCGTTCGGTGCCGCCTGGTTCTGCCAGCTGTACTGCATGGACATGGGCCTGAACCTCTCGGGTGTTCAGAACGAGGAGACCGACCAGCGCATCCACGACGAGGTCGAGTCGCTTGCGACCGCTGACGAGCAGACCGCCGCGGCCATGAAGCTCGAGGCTGAGATCTTCCAGGAGTGGGGCCTCATCCCGCTCTACAACGGTCCGTCGATCTCGGCAGTCAAGACCGGTCTCGCGAACCTCACCCCCGAGCCCTACGTGGGCCTGGACGGCTTCGGCGTCCAGCCGGTGGAGAACGTGGGCTGGGAGAAGTAAGCACTTCTGACAGCGGAAGCGGGGTCGGTGGTTCATCCACCGGCCCCGCTTCTTCGTGCCCACTGCTTCTATGCTGATTCCGTGAACGTCCAGGTGGTCCTCGTGCACGGCATCCGCACGTCTCGTACCATGTGGCGTTCGCAGCTCGCTCACCTCGCCGACCGTGACGTTCCGGCCGTCGCGGTCGACCTTCCCGGTCACGGATCGCGCATGGCCGAGAGGTTCGCCCTGGATGACGCGCTCAGCGCGATCGACGACGCGGTGCAGGATGCCGCGACCAGAGGCCCCGTGCTGCTCGTCGGCCATTCGATGGGAGGCCTGCTGTCGGTCGCCTACGCAGGATCCGCCTCCGCTCCCCCGGTGTCCGCGTTCATCGGCGCCTCCTGCACGGCGTTCCCGCGCGGAGCCGGCCTCGCGACGTATCGTGCGCTGGCGCGCACCTTCAACTCTCTTCCCGATCAGGGCATGTGGCTCACCAACCGGGTGCTCGCCGCCACGATCCCCGAAGAGACCCGCTCGGACTTCTCCGCCGGCGGCTACGCACTCCACATGCAGGACATCGCCCTGGCGAGCCTGAGCTCCCTGGATCTCGCCGCAGACCTGCACCGGCTTCGCATGCCGGTGTGGTGGATCAACGGCCAGTTCGACCAGCTCCGCACGCAGGAGCGTCTCTTCCAGCGGATCACCCCGCACTCCGAGCTCATCGTCGTACCCCGCACGTCGCACCTCGTCACGGCGATGCGACCACGCGTGTTCAACGCGCTGCTCGACGTGGCGATCGCGACGATGCGTCGGGACGCACCGGTTCGTGATGCACGAGGACCGTCATGATCCCGCCGAGAACCGAGAGGATCCCGGCCACGAGGAACAATAGCCAGAATCCGCCGACCAGCGCCACGAGCCCTGCGCCCAGCAGCGGGCCGAGCAGCTGACCGAGGTTCGCCGACACGTTGACGATGCCGAGGTCACGGGCGTGGTGCTCGGGACGCGGCAGCAGATCGGTCGCGAGAGCGAGACTGACCGCCATGTACGCGCCATACCCGGCGCCCATCACGGCCGCGGCGACCGCGGTACCGATGAAAGTCGGCGAGATCAGGATCATCACAGCGGACGCCGCCTGCACGAGCGCTGCGACGATGACGATCGGCTTGCGCACGCCGGTGCGGTCGGAGAGCGAACCGGCGAAGAGAGATGCCCCGACCACGAAGATCGTATAGATGACGATGAGCACGAGCAGGTCGTCTTCCGCGCTGGCCGCGGGAGACCCGACCCCGTACAGCAGGAAGAACAGCAGCAGCGCCGTCCCCAGCGCATTGCCCAGATTCACGGTGAGCCGACTGGCGAGCACCCACCCGAAGTTGCGATCCTGCAGTGCGCCGAGCCTCTCACGCCAGGGCGCCCGCGCCTGCGCGCGGCTGCGCTCGTGCACGAGATCGGTCGGCAGCGGGTCGGGCAGGAGCAGCGCCGTGCCGATACCCACGATGAGGATGAACACAGCGAGCATCACGTAGCTGGCGCCGATGCCGAGGCCGAGCAGCACGACCGCGCCCACGCCGACGACGATGCCCACTGCCTGCGCCGAGCTCACCAGAGCGGATGCAGCGCCACGCTGGGCGAACACCTGGTCGGCGATCATCGCCGTGAGTGCGGCTGAGAGCACGGCGATGCCGACGGAGACGCCTACCCAGGCTGCGCCGACGGTCACCGGCTCCGAGGCCGTGCCGGTCAGCAGCAGGGAGCCGGCGGTCAGCAGCGTGCCGCCGATCGCCCAGGGGCGCCGCCTCCCCCATCGCGACCTGGTGCGGTCGGACAGCATCCCGGCCAGTGGCCCGGCGATGACGCCGGCCAGTCCGCCGATCGAGAGGATGAGCCCTGACCAGACGACTCCGGTGATCCAGTCCTCCGGCCCACCCGGAGTGTCCAACTGCAGCGGCAGCAGCAACTGGACCGGAGTGAGCTGCACCGTCCAGACGGCGAGCCAGGCGATGCCGAACAGCGTCATCCATACGCCGCCGACCCTGCCGCCGCGCGGCGCCAGGGCATTCATCGGGTGCTCGCGATCAGATCGCGGTACCACCCGTACGATGTCTTCGGCGTGCGCTTCGAGGTCTCCTGATCGACGTGCACGATCCCGAAGCGCTGGGTGAACCCGTCCGCCCACTCGAAGTTGTCCAGCAGACTCCAGACCGTGTACTCCTCGACGTCGACACCCTGGGCGACAGCATCCGCCACCGCGCTGACGTGCCCTGCGAGATAGTCGATGCGCTGCCGGTCCTCGAGAGGCCCATCGACACGGTCCGGTTCGGGGAACGAGGCACCGTTCTCGCCGACGATGATCGGCGGCAGGTCATCGCCGTATCGCTGCTTCGCGTCGACGAGGAACGCCGTGAGCGCTGCCGGATCGATCGGCCACAGCTCGCCGAAGCCGGTGTGCTCCGCGCCGGCGGTCGGCACAGGCACGAACGGCACCGGCGCGCCGTCAGGCGCCGCGGCGATCGTGGTCGGGTTGTAGTAATTGACCCCGTAGAAGTCGGATGCCGACGCGATCACCTCAAGGTCGCCGGCTTGCACCGGCATCTCGGCGCCGAGAGGTGCGAGGTCGGGATACGCGCCGGTGAGAACGGGTTCGGCGAACAGCCGGTTATGCACGAGGTCGTACAGGTGCGCGGCGGTCTGGTCGGACTCCGAGTCGGATGCCGGATACACCCAGGTGTGGTTGTTCACGATGCCGACGGCATCCGCCCCGCGCGCGCGCAGCGCCGCGGCTGCCAGGCCGTGCGCGAGCAGCTGGTGGTGCACGGTCGGCAGCGAGTCGAAAAGGAGCTGCCTACCCGGTGCCAGCACGCCGACCGCGTACCCCTGGAGGGACGTCGAGACCGGCTCGTTGATCGTGTACCAGTGCTTGACGCGATCGCCGAGTGCAGCTGCGACGTGCTCGGCGTACGCGGCGAATCGCTCGGCGGTGTCGCGTGAGAGCCATCCACCCTCGGCTTCGAGTCCGCTCGGAAGGTCCCAGTGGTACAGGGTCGGAAACGGAACGATGCCCTCCGCGAGCAGGTCGTCGACGAGCCGGTCGTAGTACGCCAGCCCGGCGGGCGACGCAGGCCCCCGACCGTCGGGCTGCACACGCACCCATGAGATCGAGAATCGGTAGCGGTCGACGCCGAGGTCGCGCAGCAGCGCGACGTCCTCACGGTTGCGGTGAAAGCTGTCCGGCCCCGGCTCCGCCGTCGATCCGTCGCGGACGTTACCGGGGGTGTCGACGAAGTCGTCCCAGATCGATCGGCCGCGTCCATCGGCGGTGCGGGCCCCCTCGACTTGGAAGGCCGCGGTCGCGGCGGACCATCGCAGGCCTTCCGGCACGCGCAGGGGCAGGGTCGGTGCATCCGCCATACGGAGCTCCTTCGCTCGGGTACGCTCAGCTTGCCGCATCCCGATCGCCCAGCGCGAGCGACGCGCAAAGGAAGGCCCGCAGACCTGGTAGACTCGATTCTTGGCTTGCGTGTGGGTTCGTCCCTCACGACCGTCGGAAGGCAGCCCTCTTCCTGCCCACGACAACATCCCATCCATCCCTGAACGAAAGTTTCCACGCGTGGCAAACATCAAGTCGCAGATCAAGCGCAACAAGACCAACGAGAAGGCTCGCGCCCGCAACAAGGCCGTGAAGTCCGAGCTCAAGACCTCCGTCCGCAGCACCCGCGAGGCCATCGCCAAGGGCGACAAGGCCGCTGCCGAGTCGTCGCTCAAGGTGACCGCGAAGAAGCTCGACAAGGCCGTCAGCAAGGGCGTCATCCACGAGAACCAGGCTGCGAACCGCAAGTCCTCGATCGCCAAGCAGGTCGCGGCTCTCTGAGCTGAGATTCTTTCGAAGGCCCGTCCCCTCTGGGGCGGGCCTTCGGCGTTCCCGGGACTCCTCCTCCGCCGCAGACCGACTCTGAAGGGAGTCGCGTCAGCTCCTGGCTTCCTCGGCGATCACGGCATCCGCCTCTTCCGGCTCGCCGGTCACGTCGTGGGCGTACCGGTCTTCCAGATCTGCTCCGCCGAGGGGCTCTTCGTGCCAGCGCTGCAGCACCCAGCCGCTGTCGGGATCGCCTTCGAGGACGCACATGCCGGTGTTCTGCAGGCGCCGCTGCACCGCGGTCTCGGATGCCACGTTGACGGCGCGGTAGGACGCCCAGACGCGAATCGCGGCACCGTGGCTCACGACCGCCGCAGTACCGTGCGCTTCCGCGACCTCGTCGATCACCGCGTCGTAGCGGCGCAGGAAGTCGTTCCCGCTCTCGCCGCCTGAGATCGCATGCTCAAGGTCACCACTGGCCCAGCGCCATCCGCCTTCGATGTATTCCTGCACGGCATCGGCATCGGTGCGCATCTCGAAGTCTCCGGCAGAGATCTCCTCGAGTCCCTCGCGCACCCTGATGTCGAGTCCGCGGGCGATGGCGAGCGGCTGGCCGGTGAGTTGGGTGCGGGTCAGCACCGAGGCGTACAGTGCCTCGATCTGCTCGTCGCGGAGCACCTGCGGAATCGCGGCGGCCTGCGCATGGCCGAGCGCGGTGAGGCCCGCTCCTGGGCGGGCCGTGTCAAGGGCTCCTGCGACGTTGCTGGGGGTCTGGCCGTGTCGGATCAGAAGGAGCCTCATGACCTCACCCTACGTGCCGCACCTATGCGCTACTCCCCGAACGGGGCACGGGTGGCGATGACTGTGACCATGCGCTCGAGCGCGAAGATCGGATCGCGCGCCGCGCCCTTCACCTCGGCGTCCGCGCGAGCGGTGGCCTGGATCGCCAGTCCCAGCGATCGCTCGTTCCAGCCGCTCAGATCGCGGCGTGCTCGATCGACCTGCCAGTCCTTCATGCCGAGGCGCTGGGCAAGGCTGCGGCTGGGCTCGCGCTGACCGGCGACGCGGGCCATGGTGCGCAGTTTCATGGCGAAGGCGGCGACCATCGGCACCGGATCGGCCCCCGAGTCCAGTGCGTGCCGGAGCGCGACCAGCGCTTCTCCGTACCGGCCGGCGATCGCCGTGTCGGCGACGACGAATGCCGACACCTCGACCCGACCGCCGTAGTACTTCGTGACCGTGTCTTCTGTGATGTCGCCTTCGACGTCGCGGATCAGCTGCTGGCAGGCCGAGGCGAGCTCGGTGAGGTCATCGGCGAACGCCGAGACGAGTGCGCGCAGCGCCTCGGGCGCGATCCTGCGGCGCGCGGCTTTGAACTCCCCCGCGGCGAAGTCGACGCGGTCGCTGTCGCGCTTGATGGTCGGGCACGCGATCTCGATGCCATCGCCGGTGCCGCCGCGCAGTGCGTCGAGCAGCTTCTTGCCGCGCACACTGGCACCGGTGTGGCGGAGCAGCACGGTCGCACCCTCCTGCGGGTGGTCGAGGTAGGCGACCGCCTCCTGCAGGAAGGCATCCGTGCACCGCTCGACGCCCGAGACGCGGACAAGGCGCGGCTCGCCGAACAGCGACGGAGAGGTGAGCGACAGCAGGGTGCCCGGGGCATAGTCGTCGGCGCGCACGTCGCTGACCTCGAGCGCGGGATCTTCGGCACGCAGATAGTCGCGGATGCCGGCGATCGCCCGCTCGGCGCAGACCTCTTCCGGACCCGACACGAGCACCACAGGTGCCGGCCGCGGATCCCGCCAGGAGACCTGCGGAACCTTGGTCGCCTTCGCGCCACCACGGGCGGAGGAACGAGGAGCTGCCATGGATACGAGCCTACTCGGGGTCGTCGACACCGGCGGTCCCGACGGCCTCGTCGGGAACGTCGTCCTGCCGTTCGGTCCACACCGTCAGCGCCTCGTCTTCGAGACCGATGAGGATGCGCCCCTGCAGGTCGGTACGCAGCGTCAGGGCACCCGCCGCCTCAGTGGTCGCGATGGTCTCGGCCCTCGGATGTCCGTAGTCGTTGTCCGCTCCCGCGCTGAAGATCGCGACGGACGGCCGCACCTGCGCGTACAGCGTCGGATCCTGGTCTGCGCTGCCGTGGTGCGCGACCTTCACCACGGCGTACGTGCCGTGCAGCTGTGACGCGAGCATCCGCTGCGGGACGGCGGACAGGTCGCCGAGGAACAGCGATCGCGGCACACCTCCGCCGGCGATCTCCAACACGATGCTGGCGTCGTTACCGGCGGGAAAGGCGGCAGAGTTCTTCCGCGGCCACAGCACCC
>NZ_BJUW01000017.1 GCF_007988825.1 Microbacterium aerolatum
TTTTGCGTTAACATCCAGTTTCACAGCCCCTCCAGGAAGGCCACACATGTCACGTCGCGTCACCGCCGTAGCAGCCCTCGCCGTCGCGGCACTGGCACTCACCGCCTGCAGCGCGAGCAGCGACTCCGGCGACACGGGCGACGCGGCAGGCGGCCAGTACGGTCTCATGACCGACGGCACCCTGACGGTGGCGACCGAGGGCACCTACCGTCCCTTCAGCTTCCACGAGGGCGACGGCGCCGGCGCGCTCGTCGGCTTCGACGTCGAGATCATCGAGGCCGTCGCCGAAAAGCTCGACCTCGACATCAAGTTCGAAGAGACCCAGTGGGACGCTATCTTCGCCGGCCTCGACGCCGGACGCTTCGACCTGATCGCGAACCAGGTCACCATCAACGACGAGCGTGAGGCGAACTATCTGTTCAGCGAGCCGTACACGGTCTCGCCCGGCGTCATCGTCGTGAACGCAGACGACGACTCCATCACGTCCTTCGACGACCTCGCAGGCAAGACCACCGCACAGTCGCTCACCAGCAACTGGTACGAGCTGGCGACCGCGAGCGGCGCCAAGGTCGAGAACGTCGAAGGCTGGGCGCAGGCCGTCTCGCTGCTCAAGCAGGGACGCGTGGATGCGACGGTCAACGACAAGCTCACCTTCCTCGACTACGAGGAGACCGAGGGCGACACCGGCCTGAAGATCGCGGCCGAGACGGATGAGGCCGGGCTCTCGGCCTTCGCATTCACCAAGGACAAGCAGGAGCTCATCGACGCGATCGACGGCGCCCTCGCCGAACTGCGCGAGGACGGCACGCTCGCGGAGATCAGCGAGAAGTACTTCGGCGCCGACGTCACCGAGTAGCCATGGACCTGTGGGATGTGTTCCTCAGTTCGGTCGGGCCCATCGCCCTGGCCGGATTGATCGGAACGATCCCGCTCGCCCTCATCTCCTTCGCGCTGGGCCTTGCCCTCGCACTCGGAGTGGCGCTCATGCGCATCTCCGAACACCGGCTGCTCTCCGGCATCGCTCGCGTCTACATCTCGATCATCCGAGGCACCCCGCTGCTGGTGCAGCTGTTCGTGATCTTCTACGGACTCCCGTCGATCGGCGTGCTCGTCGACCCCTGGCCGAGCGCGATCATCGCGCTGTCGCTCAACGTCGGCGGCTACGCGGCTGAGATCATCCGCGCAGCGATCCTGTCGGTCCCCAAGGGGCAGTGGGAGGCCGCCTACACCGTCGGCATGGGACGCTCCCGCACTCTTGCCCGCGTCATCCTGCCCCAGGCCGCCCGCGTCTCGGTGCCTCCGCTGTCCAACACGTTCATCTCTCTGGTGAAGGACACCTCGCTCACCTCGCTCATCCTGGTGACCGAGCTGTTCCGCGTCGCGCAGCAGATCGCCGCCTTCAACTACAAGTTCATGGCCGTGTATCTCACCGCGGCGCTGGTCTACTGGGTGTTCTGCCTCGTGCTGTCCGCCGGCCAGAACCTGCTCGAGAAGAGGCTCGATCGCAATGTCGCCCGCTGACCGCCCCTCGATCGACGACGCGCAGCCTCCTCTCCTCGTTGCGCGCGATCTCCACAAGAGCTTCGGTACCAACGAGGTTCTGAAGGGGCTGGACCTCACCGTGCATCGCGGTGAGGTCGTCGTGCTGATCGGTCCCAGCGGCTCCGGCAAGACGACGGTGCTCCGCTCGCTCAACGGCCTCGAGACACCCGACGCCGGAACGCTCGCGATTCAGGGCGGGCCGGCCATCGACTTCGCCACACCTCCGGGCAAGAGCACGCGCTTCGCGTTGCGCGACCGCTCGGCGATGGTGTTCCAGCACCACAATCTCTTCCCGCACTTCACGGTCCTGCAGAACGTGATCGAGGGCCCCTGGCGGGTCCAGCGTCGAAACAAGGACGAAGCGGTGGATTCCGCGCGGAAGTTGCTCGCGCGAGTGGGGCTGGCCGAGAAGGAGGACGCCTACCCGCACGAGCTCTCCGGCGGGCAGCAGCAGCGCGTCGGCATCGTGCGCGCCCTCGCGCTCCGCCCTGACCTGCTCCTGTTCGACGAGCCCACCAGCGCCCTCGATCCCGAACTCGTCGGCGAAGTGCTGCTCGTGATCAAGGAACTCGCCGACGAGGGCTGGACGATGGTCGTCGTCACGCACGAGCTCGCGTTCGCGCGTGAGGCAGCCGACCATGTGCTGTTCCTCGACGGCGGAGTCGTCGTGGAGGAGGGGCCGCCCGAGCAACTGTTCACGGCGCCCGCACACGAGCGCACAAAGCGCTTCCTCGCCAGGATCATGCGACCGCTCGACACCGAGCCCGGTGACGACGACTGATTCGAGCCCGGTGACGACGACTGATCCGGCGCGTTCAGGCGCTGATCGCCTGCACCACCAGGCTCACTGCCAGACCGATCATGATCACGGCGATCACCCCGTCGAGGATGCGCCAGGCCGTGGGCGTGTCGAGCCAGCGCCCGAGATGGCGTGCCCCGTAGCCCAGCACGCTGAACCAGAGGATGCTGGCGACGACCGCGCCCGCGGCGAAGATCCACCTGGCATCGCCGTGCGTTGCGGCGATCGAGCCGAGCATCAGCACTGTGTCGAGATAGACATGCGGATTCAGCCATGTCAGCGCGAGAGTCGTCAGCACGACGGCCGCCAGCCGTCCTCCTGAGCGGGCGGCGGGAGGGGCCTCGCCCGTGAGGCCGAGATCCGTGGAGCGCAGTGCCCTGCGCGCAGCGCCCATTCCGTACACCAGCAGGAACGCAGCCCCGAGCCACTGCGCGACGACGACGAGCCACGGCATCCGCTCGACGAGGAACCCGAGACCGGCGACGCCGGCGAGGATCAGCACCGCATCGGATGCCGCGCAGATCGCGACCACGGCGAGAACGTGCTCGCGTCGGATGCCCTGACGCAGCACATACGCGTTCTGAGCGCCGATGGCGATGATGAGCGAGAGGCCGAGGCCGAGGCCGGCGAGGAACGAGAGCACCCTTCGAAATTACGAGGCAGTCATCATAAGCACCAGCGCACGATGCTTACGGTGCATTAGCATCGCTTCATGGCATCCATCGCCCCGGAGCTCGCATCCACCGTCGCGGCGATCGTCGATGGCGGCAGCCTGGAGGCCGCGGCGCGAGCGCTCAGGATAACGCCGTCCGCCGTCAGCCAGCGGCTCAAGACGCTCGAGCAGCAGCTCGGCCGCGTGCTCGTGGTGCGCGGCCGCCCTGCGACCGTCACCGCCTCCGGCGAGGCAGTGGTGCGGATGGCGCGCCAGATCGCACTGCTCGAGCACGAGGCGCTCGCAGAGCTCGGAATCGACGAGCCGGGACGGCGGGCGAGCGTGCCTCTGGCGGTGAACGCCGATTCGATGGCCACCTGGTTCCTCGCACCGCTCGCACGGCTCAGCGCCGCGCACGACATCGACTTCGACCTGCACCGCGACGACCAGGACTTCACAGCACGGTTGCTGGAATCCGGCGAGGTAATGGCCGCGGTCACCTCGGAGTCCGCTCCTGTGACAGGGTGCACGGTCTCGGCGCTGGGCGTGCTCACGTACGAGGCGGTTGCCACTCCCGACTTCGCGCGGCGCTGGTTCGGTGACGGCGTGGGCCCCGAGGCTCTCCGTCGCGCACCGTTCGTCGACTTCGACCGGCGCGACGGCCTGCAGCACCAGTGGCTCGCCGATCGCGGCGTCGACGCGCACGGCATCCCGCGCCACTACGTGCCCGCATCACACGATTTCGCTCAGGCGGTTTCGCTGGGGCTCGGATGGGGGCTCTTGCCCCGATCGCAACTGACCGAAGCCATGGCATCCGGTGTTGTCGTCCCGCTCGGCGGAGACCCCGTACGCGTCCCGCTCTATTGGCAGCAGTGGAACCTGCGCTCCACGCTGCTCGACGCGATCGCCGCCGAGGTGGCGGACGAAGCCCGACGCGTCCTCCCCTGAGCGCGCGTCAGGCGTCGCGCGCGGCGCTGGTCAGCCTGTGCAGCAGTTCTGTGAGCGAGTGGATGTCCTCCACCGGCCACGGACTGAGCGCACGGAGCACGGCGCCCTCCTGCGGACGTCGGGCAGCAGCGAGACGCGCCAGTCCCTCATCGGTGGGGGAGATCACGATGGAACGCCGATCCGCGGCGTCCGGAGTTCTCTGGATCAGGCCCAGGTCCTCGAGCTCGCGAATCGTGCGGCTGAGCTGCCCCTTGTCCATCTGCAGCACTTCGGCGAGTGTCGAGGCGGTGCACGTCCCGTAGCGCACGATCGTGGTGAACGTCTTGTAGGCGCCGGGCAGCATCCCAGGGCTCAACCGCGTGGCGTTTGCCATCACGGTGCGTCGGAAGTGCGTGATGAGCTCGCCGAACTCCGATTCGAGCGCGGTCACCGCGGCGATGCGCTCCTCATCGGTCTCGGGGACGGACGCTTCCGTCCCCGAGACCGATGCGTCACTTCCGGCGGCCGCCATCGGTCTGCTCCGGCTCGGCCACATGCACCGGAATCGATCCGGTCTCCGCGGTCGCCACGGCGAACTCGTTCTCGCGCCGCTGCTCCCGCACCCGCTCCACGTTGTTCTGACGGAGCAGTGGGATGTTCGGCAGGAACACGATCGCGATCAGGCTGAGCACCGCCAGCGGGACGCCGATGAGGAACGCGTGCGAGATCGCCTGCGCCGAGGCATCCTCGATGATGATGCGGATCGATTCGGGCATGTCACGCGTGGTCGGCAGCGAACCGGAGGCGAGCTGAGCGGCGATGGCCTTGCCCTTCTCGCCCAGCGCTGCGATTGCGGCGCCCACCTCAGCGGCACGATCCGACAGCTGCTGCGTCATGCTGGCGGCCAGGACGGAGCCCATCACGGCGACGCCGGTGGTGCCGCCGACCGTGCGGAAGAAGTTGACGCCCGAGCTCGCCACGCCGACTTCCTGAGGGCTGGTGGTGTTCTGCACGACGAGGACGAGGTTCTGCATGGTCATGCCGGTGCCCGCGCCGAGCAGGAACATGTACAGCCCCACGAGCCAGAGGGAGGTGTCGTAGTGCAGGGTCGACAGCAACGAGGTGCCGGCGATCATGAGGACGGCGCCGATGACGAGGTAGCTCTTCCACTTGCCCGTGCGAGTCACGAGCTGACCGATCACGGTCGAGGCGATCAGCATGCCCGCGGCCATCGGAATGGTGAGCAGGCCGGCCTCGGTCGGACCGTACCCGCGCGAGATCTGCATGTACTGCGCGAGGTACACCGAGGTGCCGAACATGGCGACGCCGATTGAGATCGACGCGAGGACGGAGAGCGTGAAGGTGCGGTTGCGGAACAGCGTGAGCGGGATGAGCGGCTCGGCCACCTTCAGTTCGACGACGATGAACAGCCCCGTGGCGATCACGGCCGTGCCGACCATGTAGAGCGTCTCCCAGCTGAGCCAGCCGTAGGTCGCGACGTTCGAGACCCAGACCAGCAGGAAGCCGGATGCCACCGAGAGCAGCACGATGCCGAGGTAGTCGATGCGGACCTTCGCCGCCTTGATCTGCTCGATGCGCAGAGTGCGGATCAGGACGACGATCGCGATGATGCCCAGGGGCACGCCGACGTAGAAGTTCCAGCGCCAGCCGACGCTGTCGGTCAGGACGCCACCGAGCAGCGGACCGCCCACCGTGGCGACCGCCATGACGCCGGCGAACAGTCCCATGTACTTGCCGCGCTCGCGCGGCGAGAGGATGTCGGCCATCAGGACCTGGCTGAGAGCGGCGAGCCCGCCGCCGCCGAGCCCCTGGAACCCGCGGAACATGATGAGCATCTCGGTGTTCTGCGACAGCCCGGCCCCGGCGCTGGCGAGAATGAAGATCGTCAGCGCGAGGATCATGAGGTTCTTGCGGTTCACGAGGTCGGCGAGTTTGCCCCAGATCGGGGTCGAGATCGCCGTGGTGAGCAGGGTCATCGTGACGACCCATGTGTAGGACGTCTGAGATCCGCCGAGCTCGGGGACGATGATCGGCAGCGAGGTTCCGACGACGGTCGTCGAGACCATCGAGCAGAACATCGCGAGCATCAGGCCGGAGAGTGCCTGAAGGACCTGACGATGCGACATCCGGGTCGTCGTCGTGGCAGTCGATGGGGAATGAGCGCTCATGCGCACCTTTCATGTCGGAGGACAGAGAAAGCACGACAGCGCTGGCGTGAACAAGTTGAAAAAAGTCAACGATACGCGCGATGTTGATGTTTGGCAACTATCGGAAGAGACGGCGCCCGCGCGACCGCCGGGCGCGGGAGCTCAGTCGGCGAGTGCGAGCGCCCGGAACGCATCGCGTTCGCGGAGTGCCTCGCGGCGGGATGCCACGACAGCCTGCGCGCTCGGCGGAGGGTTGCCGGTGGTGCGGTGATAGAGCTCGTCGATCAGGCGGGTGGCGAGCCCGACGAGCTGGCCGATCTCGCGGTCGTCGCGATCGATCCACACGCAGCGGGGCTCATCGTCGACGGGACGGAAGTCGTCGTGCTCCTCCCAGGCGAACAGGGTGCGCTCGGCGCCGAGCACATGCTGCTGCCACCAGACCTGCCGCAGGTAGGTGCGGGGGATCGTGCGCCAGTTCTTGTTCGTGGTCTTGATCTCGGCGAGGAGGATGCGGCCGCCGGCATCCTGCACGATGCCATCGGGCGTCGCGAGATGGCGGTGCTCGGCCTCGGCGCGGAAGAGCGCCGAGGATGGGCGGATGCCGTGCGTCGCCGCAACCCACGCCGCGATCTCCGGCTCGCGCCTGCGGCCGTGATCGGTGTACGCGTTGCCGCCGAAGCGTGCGCCTCCGCCGAGCTTGGCGTCGGCCGCGCGGGTGATCGACTTCTCTCCGGAGAGGCCGGCGACGTCGGTCGCTGTGATGCCTCTGGCCCGTGCCCGGAGCCAGGCGACCCGGTCACGGGAGTCCGCGACGATTCGAGCCTGAAGTTCCGGGGTCACCGTTCGAGGCTACCCCGCGCCGCCGACCTCCGCTGTCGGCCGCGCCGATCCGGAGCGGTTGCGATTCAGCGACGATACGGCCAGTGCTCGGGGCCGCGCGATCCGGCCGCATACTCCTCGAGTGGCACCTCGTCGCCCGCCCACGCGGCGAGCACCGGCTCCAGGATCCGCCAGCACTGCTCCGCCGCGTCGCCGCGGACGGAGAGCATCGGATCAGCGTCGAGGATGCCGGAGAGCACCTCCGCGTAGGCCAGCAGCTCGCCGGGGCCGAGGTCCGCGGAGAGCGTCGCGCGTTCGAGCACGAACGGGTCGTCCGCGCCGTTGAGGTTGAGCTCGAGGGAGATCTGATCCGGACCGAGCGACAGCCGGAGCACGGCACCTGCGGCCGAGCCGCGCAGTCCCACCGGCACGTGCCGCACCGCTTTGAAGTGCACGACGACTTCCCGACCAGGGTTGCCAAGTGCCTTGCCCGATCGGAGCGTGAACGGCACGCCCGCCCAGCGGGCATTGCGCACCTCGAAGGTGGCCTCGGCGAGCGTCTCGGTGTTCCGCGCGGGGTCGACGCCCGGTTCGTCGATGTACGACGGCTTCTCAACACCGTCGACACTGCCCGCCGTGTACCGCGCTCGCCGCGACGACGCGGCGGGGTCATCGTCCCAGATCCTGGTGGCGCGCAGCACCGCAGAGGTCGCCTCGCGGAAGTCGGCCTGGTCGAGCGTGGCGGGCTGTTCCATCGCCACGACCGCGAGCACCTGAAGCAGGTGGCTCTGGATCATGTCGACCAGCGCTCCGGCGTGGTCGTAGTAGCCGGCCCTTCCCTCCAGTCCCAGCTTCTCGTCGTACACGATCGTCACGGAGTCGATGCTCTCGGCCGACCAGTTCGGCTCGAGCAGGCGGTTCGCGAAACGGGCGCCCAGGAGGTTCAGGGTCGTCGACTTGCCGAGGAAGTGATCCACGCGGAACACCTGCTGCTCGGGCACCAGCGCGGCGATGCGCGCGTTCAGCTCGCGTGCGCCCTCCTCATCAGTGCCGAACGGCTTCTCCATCGCGAGCATCACGCCCTCCGGCAGCATCTCCGGGGTCAGCGCCTCGCACGCCGCAGCCGTGACCGCGGGCGGCACGGCGAAATACAGTGCGACCTGTCCCTTCAGGCCCTTCAGCAGGCGCTTCAGATCCGCTGCCTTCGTGATGTCGGTCTGCTGGTAAGAGATGTCGACGCGATCGGCGGCGGCCTCGGCATCCGAGGCGGCGAACGCGGTTCGGACGACCTTCTTCAGTGCGGCGTCGGACCAGTCCTCGGTGCCGGCGCCGATCAGGTTGACGCGCCGATCGGGCTCCGAGGCGAGCAGTTGGCCGAGCGCGGGGAGGAGGAGTCGCGAGGCCAGGTCGCCGGTCGCTCCGAAGATGACGAGTGTGGTCGCAGCATCCATTCGCTCACCGTAACGCGACACGTGCATCCTGGCCAGGGCCGTGGAAGAATCGGGCGATGCCTGCTCCCATCGAGGATTACGCACTTCTCAGCGACTGCCGCACCGCGGCGCTGGTGTCGAGCGAGGGGAGCATCGACTGGCTCTGTCTGCCGCGCTTCGACGCGCCGTCGGTCTTCGGCGCGCTGCTGGGGGATCCGAGCCATGGATGCTGGACCCTCCGCCCGCGCGATGCATCGGCGACCGCGACGCGACGGTACCTGCCGGACACCTTCATTCTCATCACCCGCTGGGAGAGTGAGGACGGCGTCGCCGAGGTGCAGGAGTTCCTGCCGATGACCGAGGACCGCACGGATCTCGTCCGCCGCGTGATCGGCGTGTCAGGGAACGTCGCGTTCACCACCGAGCTGCGCATGCACTTCGACTATGCGCGTGCGCTGCCGTGGGTGCGGCAGGTGGGCTCGGATCAGGCACCGGCGCTCAGCGCGATCGCCGGACCCGAGGCCGTCGTCGTCCGTGGGGTCGCGCTCGCCGCATCCGATCACGCGCACACAGCCGATTTCACGGTCGCCGCCGGCGAGCATCGCGAGCTCGTCCTCACCTGGCACGCGTCGCACGAGACCGAGCCCGCGCCGTTGGACGTCGAGGACGCGATCGCGCGGACGAGGGCGTGGTGGCAGGGGTGGGCGAGCCCCATCGAGCACGACGGGCCGTATCGGGATGCCGTCGTGCGCTCGCTGCTGGTCCTGCGCGCGCTGACCGATCGCGACACCGGCGGCATCGTCGCCGCGCCCACCACGTCACTGCCGGAGGAGTTCGGCGGCTCCCGGAACTGGGACTACCGCTACGTCTGGTTGCGGGACGCGGCACTCACGCTGGAGTCGCTCATCGCGCACGGATTCCTCGCCGAAGCCCACCACTGGCGGCGATGGCTGCTGCGCGCGGTCGCCGGCGAACCCGCCGAGGTGCAGATCATGTACGGCATCGCCGGCGAGCGGGACCTCGCCGAACGGGTCGTGACGAGCCTGCCCGGCTACGACGGCGCGGCACCGGTGCGGGTGGGCAACGGAGCCGTTGCGCAGTATCAGGGCGACGTGCTGGGCGAGGTGCTCGTCGCGCTGGAAGCGGCGCGGATCGCGGGCCTTGAGGAATCGGCCTTCTCGTGGCCGCTGCAGCGCGCTCTGATCGACCGGGTCGTCGCCGACATCGACCGGCAGGACAACGGCATCTGGGAGATCCGTGGCCCGGTGCGATGGTTCACGCACTCCAGGGTGATGATGTGGGCGGCCCTGGACCGCGGCGTGCGAGCCGTGCGCGAGCACGGTCTCACGGGCGACGCGGATCGCTGGGAGCAGATGCGCGACCGGCTGCACGCCGAGATCGACGAGCGGGGCGTGCACCGTGACGGCTACTTCGTGCAGCATTACGAGACGGATGAGGTGGACGCGTCGCTGCTCACCCTTCCGCAGGTGGGGTATTGCGCGGCGGACGACCCGCGGATGCTGCGCACGGTCGAGCAGATGGAGCAGACGCTCATGCGCGACGGGCTGCTGATGCGATATCGCACCTCCTCCGGCGTCGACGGGCTCGAGGGCGGGGAGCATCCCTTCCTCGCGTGCAGCTTCTGGCTCGTTGAGCAGTACGCCGCCAGCGGCCGCCTCGACGATGCGCGGGCGCTGATGGATCGTCTGGTCGGGCTCGTGAACGACCTCGGTCTGCTGTCGGAGGAGTACGACGTCGGTGGCGCGCGACAGGCGGGCAACACGCCGCAGGCGTTCTCGCACCTGACTCTGGTGCGCGCCGCGGACGCACTCGGCGGCCACTCCGGTCGCGCCGCCCACCGACGCGGCGGGGTCGCCTCCCGCTGACCGAGCGCGCGGATTTTGGGGGGCGCGAGCGGTGAGGTACAGTTGTCGTAACCGAAGACCGCTGGTCATCGTCATGCGCGAAAGCGCGAGGCGATTGAAGCACTGCAATGCAGGGGCCCGCGCAGGGACATGAACGTTCTCCAGGAAACTGGTTTCCACGCTCCGTCGCTTGCGCCGGAGCGTTTTTGTTTGCGGGCGGTCCAGGTCGGTGTCCCACGCACGTGAGGCATCTCGTACCCACCAAGGAGTGACCATGGCGCAGAAGGATGCATCGGTTGCCGAGCTCACGAAGTCATTCGAGAACTCGAACGCCGTCCTGCTGACCGAGTACCGCGGTCTGACGGTTGCCCAGCTCAAGGAGCTGCGCAACAGCATCCGTCAGGACGCTGAGTACGCCGTGGTGAAGAACACGCTGACCAAGATCGCTGCCAACAAGGCCGGGATCTCTGCGCTGGATGACGACCTCAAGGGTCCGTCTGCTGTCGCATTCGTGCATGGCGACTTCGTCGCCACTGCGAAGGCTCTTCGTGACTTCGCCAAGGCCAACCCGCTTCTCGTGATCAAGGGCGGCGTTTTCGAGGGCAATGCCCTCACCGCCGACGAGGTCAACAAGTACGCCTCGCTCGAGAGCCGTGAGGTTCTGCTGGCGAAGGCTGCGGGCATGATGAAGGCGACGATGGGCAAGGCTGCCGCGACCATCGACGCACTTCGCGAAAAGCTGGAGACCGCGGCCGCGTAAGCGACCGACGATCTCGTTCCACAAACCCCATCAATCTAGGAGATACATCATGGCGAAGCTCACCACTGAGCAGCTGCTCGAGCAGTTTGCAGACCTGACCCTCGTCGAGCTCAGCGAGTTCGTGAAGGCGTTCGAGGAGAAGTTCGACGTCACCGCTGCTGCACCCGTCGCCGTTGCCGGCGCCGGTGGCGCAGGTGCCGCTGAAGAGGTTGAGGAGAAGGACTCCTTCGACGTTATCCTCGAGGCTGCTGGCGACAAGAAGATCCAGGTCATCAAGGCCGTCCGCGAGCTCACCTCGCTGGGCCTCGGCGAGGCCAAGGCTGTCGTCGACGGCGCTCCGAAGGCTGTCCTTGAGGGCGCCAACAAGGAGACCGCGGAGAAGGCCAAGGAGTCCCTCGAGGCTGCCGGCGCCACGGTTACCCTCAAGTA
The DNA here is from genome assembly GCF_007988825.1 of Microbacterium aerolatum. Lineage (GTDB taxonomy): Bacteria > Actinomycetota > Actinomycetes > Actinomycetales > Microbacteriaceae > Microbacterium > Microbacterium aerolatum. The sequence continues at coordinate 11,392 of NZ_BJUW01000017.1, forward strand.
ATCACGCTGCACTGTCACGAAGGCCTCGGGGTTCGCTCCGGGGCCTTCGTGCTGTCTGCGGAGTGTGTTCAGCGGGGTGCGGCCGACGAGCTGCGCACGACGAGGGCGGATGCCGCGACCACGTCCTCGACCGGAGCATCCGGGTCGTCCAGCTGACGCAGCAGCAACCGGACGGCGGCTCTGCCCTGCTCGCGCGGCTGCTGCCGGATGGTCGTCAGCGAGAACATCTCGGCGTGCTGGTGATCGTCGATGCCGACCACGCTCAGTTCGGTCGGCACGGCGATGCCGAGTCTGCGTGCGGCGATGATCGTCCCGATCGCCACTTCATCGCAGACCCCGACCACCCCGGTCGGCCTGGTGCGCCGGTTGCCCAGGAGGTCGACGGCGGCCTCGTATCCGCTCGGCATGGTGCCCGCCGCAGGCGCCACACTGGACCGGCCGTCGAGCCCCGCGGCATCCATCGCCGATCGGAAGCCCTTGAGCCTGCGCGCGTCGCCTAGGGTCAGCGCATCCGCCTCCGTCGCCCCGCCGATGAACGCGATCTCGGTGTGGCCCAGATCGATGAGGTGCTCCGTCGCGATGCGGGCGGCCGCGGCGTCGTCGATCGATACGGCGTTCATCCGCGCGGTGTGCGGCCCGACGCTCACCACCGGACGCCCCAGGCGCAGCAGTTGGGCCATCTCGGGCGAGTCCGGCTCGATCCCGACGACTATGACGCCGTCGAACCGCCGCCGAGGGAGGACATCGTCGAGCACCTGCCTGCGAGCAGTCGAACGTTCCGGTACGCCGAACAGCGCGAGATCGTATCCGTTCTCGAGCAGCGTCTCCTGGGCGCCGGTGAGCAGCTCGGAGAAGAACCACCGCCCGACGCTGGGGACGATCACCCCGATCGTCTGGGTACGGCCGGTCGCCAGGCTGGTGGCGGAGGAATGCGCGACGTACGACAGTGCGCGCGCGGCCGTCTCGACCCGGTCGCGGGTGTCGTCGGAGACGTAGCCGCGACCGCTCAGGGCCCGACTGGCCGTCGCCTTCGAGACGCCGGCGCGTGCGGCGACGTCCGCGATGGTGCTCATGCGCATCCTCCTCGATGACCGGCGCGCCAGTGCGTCCGTGCACAGCGTAGTCGCGCGGACGCCGGAAGGGAACCGGTTCCAGCCAACACGGACGGGAGCGCTCCCATTCACGGTCCTGAGTTCGCGCCAAAGGTTGCCAGCTTGTGATCTCTTCTTATTGTGCCGGGCACTGCCGCCCAGTATGTTGGGCCTGGAAGCGGTTCCCGATCCGTTGACCTTCGGGTAGCGACGCTCTGGGGACGTGAACTCGAAGAGGAGAAATCACATGGCACAGTCACAGCGTTACCGGCGCCTTGCACCGCTCGCCCTGCTGGGGGCCGCGGGCATCGCCCTGGCAGGATGCGGCGCCCCTGGCGCACCCGAAGGGGGCGGCGACGCGGGGGGCGAGGACGTCTCCGGCGAGACCGTCACGATCTACGGCACCATCGTCGACAGCGAGGCCGAGCTCCTGCAGGAGTCGTGGGCGGACTTCGAAGAGGAGACCGGCATCGAGATCAAGTACGAGGGCAGTCAGGACTTCGAGACTCAGCTCGGCACCCGTGCGCAGGGCGGCAACCCGCCGGACATCGCGATCTTCCCGCAGCCCGGTCTGTTCGCCGACTTCGCGGCCCGTGACTTCCTCAAGCCGGCGCCCGAAGAGGTCGAGAAGAACGCCAACGAGTACTGGACCGAGGACTGGGTGAACTACGGCACCTACGACGGCACCTTCTACGGGGCGCCGCTGATGGCCAACGTCAAGGGCTGGATCTGGTACTCCCCGGCGAAGTTCGCGGAGTGGGGCGTCGAGGTCCCCGAGACGCTCGACGACATGGCAGCTCTCACCGAGACGATCCAGGGTGCGACCGGTGCCCCCGCCTGGTGCGCGGGCTTCGAGTCCGGCACTGCGACCGGATGGCCGGGCACGGACTGGATCGAGGACTACGTGCTGCGCCAGGCCGGGCCCGACGTCTACGACCAGTGGGTCACCAACGAGGTGCCGTTCACCGACCCGCAGATCAAGTCGGCGTTCGACTCGGTCGGCGAGATCCTGCTGACCCCGGAGAACGTGAACGCCGGTTTCGGTGACGTCCGCTCGATCAACTCGACGGCGTTCGGAGACGTCGCGCCGGCGCTCGCGAGCGGCGACTGCGCACTGACGCACCAGGCGTCGTTCCTCTCGGGCTTCTTCCCCGAGGGGACGAACATCGCCGAGGACGGCGACGTGTGGGCGTTCATGCTCCCCGGCGAGAGCGCTGATGACAGCGCCGTCACCGGCGCAGGCGAGATCGTCGGCGCGTTCAGCGAATCCGCGGCGACGCAGCAGGTGCTCGCGTACCTGTCGAGCCCGGAGTGGGCCAACAGCCGCGTGAGCCTCGGCGGCGTCACCTCGGCGAACAACGGCCTCGACCCGGCCAACGCCCAGGACCCGATCCTTCAGGAGACGATCAAGATCCTGCAGGACCCCGACACCACGTTCCGCTTCGACGCCAGCGACCTGATGCCGGGCGCCGTCGGTGCGGGCACGTTCTGGAAGGGCATGGTGGCCTGGGTCAACGGCTCCGGTACCGACGAGGTCCTCGAGCAGATCGAGACGGGCTGGCCGGCCGGCTGATCCGCCTCCGGGTGAGCCGCTGCGGAGTCGATCGGCTCCGCAGCGGTCCACCCGCTCTGGTCCGCGCAACGGTGCACGGACCGTCGATGATCTCGCAAAGGGGACTCTGTGACTGCGATCGATTTCTTCCAGTGGATCGGGACTCTGCCTCCGGTGGTGCAGGGGGTGGCCGTCGTCATCGCCTTCGCCGTCGTGGTGGTGCTCATCCTGTTCCTCGTCGACATCGCTCCGCGAACGGGTGCCTGGTACACCGTCGCGCGTCTGGCGATGTGCCTGCTCATCCCGCTCGCGGTGATGTGGTTCTTCCGCTCCTATTACTGGGCCATCGGGGTCGCCGTGGTGGTGGGCGCGATCTTCTTCCTGCTCGACTACCGGTCCAGGGCCGGCAAGGGATACCTGATCCAACTCGTCGCCTTCCTGGCGCCTGCTTTCCTGCTTCTTCTCATCGGACTGATCCTGCCTTCGCTGCAGACCTTCGTCGCCTCGTTCCTGAACTCCTCCGGCAAGACGTTCGTCGGCATCGACAACTACCTCTGGATCTTCGGTCAGCCCGACGGCGTCCGCGTGGTCATCAACACGATCGTGTGGGTGCTCATCGTGCCGACGGTCTCGACGATCGTCGGCCTCGCGTACGCCGTGTTCATCGACCGCACCCGGGGCGAGAAGATCTACAAGGTGCTCGTGTTCATGCCGATGGCGATCTCGTTCGTCGGCGCGGGAATCATCTGGCGGTTCATGTACGAATACCGCGGACCGCAGTACGACCAGATCGGTCTGCTCAATCAGATCATCGTCTGGTTCGGCGGCGAACCGCAGCAGTTCCTGCTCAACCCGCCCTGGAACACGCTCTTCCTCATCGTCGTGCTCATCTGGGTGCAGACCGGTTTCGCGATGGTGATCCTGTCGGCATCCATCAAGGGCGTGCCGACGGAACTGCTCGAGGCCGCAGAGCTCGACGGCGCGAATGCCTGGGAGCGGTTCAAGTCCGTCACGGTCCCGTCCATCCGCCCGGCACTGATCGTCGTTCTGACCACGATCTCGATCGCCTCGCTGAAGGTCTTCGACATCGTCCGCACCATGACCGCAGGAAACTACGAGACCAGCGTGCTCGCCAACGAGATGTACACGCAGTTCTCCAAGTTCGAGGCAGGACGCAGCGCCGCGCTCGCCGTGATCCTGTTCATCCTCGTGATTCCGATCGTCGTCTACAACGCACGCCAGATCCAGCAGCAGCGGGAGATCCGATGAACCCTTCGACCGGCTCAGGGACCGAAACCCGGAATCCGATCTCGCAGAGCACACGCGCGATCACGACCGGCGGGAAGCTGGAAGCGTCCTCCCGTCGCGCGCGAAAGCGGCTGTCCCGTCCCTGGGCGTCGGTCGCATCCATCGTCATCGCGGTGCTGTGGACGATCCCGACGCTGGGACTGTTCATCTCGTCGTTCCGTCCACGCGATCAGATCCTCACCAGCGGATGGTGGGAGTTCTTCCTGAACCCGCAGGTGACCGGCGAGAACTACGTCGACGTGCTGGCAGCAGGTACGACCCAGCTGACGATGCTCGAGTCGTTCGTGAACTCGATCGCCATCACGATCCCAGGGACGCTGATTCCGCTGATGATCGCGTCGATGGCGGCGTACGCGTTCGCGTGGATCGACTTCAAGGGACGCAACTTCCTGTTCATCCTGATCTTCTCGCTGCAGATCGTGCCGATTCAGATGGCGCTCGTGCCGTTGCTGAGCACGTTCTCGCGAGGACTGAGCCTGTTCGGTCTGCAGATCACGCTGCCGCTCGGCGCATCCGGCGGCTACGCGCAGGTGTGGTTCGCGCACACGATGTTCGCGCTGCCGCTGACGATCTACCTGCTGCACAACTTCATGTCCCAGATCCCGGGCGAGATCATCGAGGCAGCGCGCGTCGACGGCGCGTCGCGCGGACAGATCTTCTTCCGCATCGTGCTGCCGCTGACGACGCCCGCTATCGCGTCGGTCGCGATCTTCCAGTTCCTGTGGGTGTGGAACGACCTGCTCGTGGCGCTGGTGTTCGCCGACGGCGGGGCGGCCCCGATCACCAAACTGCTGGCCGAGATCACCGGAACACGCGGCAATGACTGGCATCTGCTCACCGCCGGCGCGTTCGTGGCGATCATCGTGCCGCTGATCGTGTTCTTCGCCCTGCAGAGGTACTTCGTGCGGGGCCTGCTGGCGGGGTCGACGAAGGGGTAGCGGTGCTGCGGGCGTCGCTGTAACGCGGCGCCCGCTGACCGTACCCTGGAACCATGGACTACGCCGAGCACATCGTCGACCTCGTCGGCAACACCCCTCTCGTGAAGCTGCAGCACGTCACAGAGGGCGTGGAGTGCACGGTGCTGGTCAAGCTCGAATACCTCAACCCGGGCGGCTCGGCGAAGGACCGCATCGCGACGCGCATCATCGATGCAGCTGAGGCGTCAGGGGAACTGAAGCCGGGCGGCACCATCGTCGAGCCCACCAGCGGCAACACCGGCGTGGGACTCGCGCTGGTCGCCCAGCAGCGCGGCTACAAGTGCGTGTTCGTGCTGCCCGACAAGGTCGGCGAGGACAAGATCGACGTGCTGCGCGCCTACGGCGCAGAGATCGTCATGACCCCGACCTCTGTGCCCGCCGACAGCCCCGAGTCGTACTACAGCGTCAGCGACCGGCTCGCGCGTGAGATCCCTGGTGCGTTCAAGCCGAACCAGTACGAGAACCAGAACGGGCCGCGCAGCCACTACGAGACGACCGGGCCGGAGATCTGGCGCGACACCGACGGGAAGGTGACGCACTTCGTCGCCGGCGTCGGCACCGGCGGCACGATCACCGGCACCGGACGATTCCTGCGCGAGGTCTCCGACGACCGGGTGCGGATCGTCGGCATCGACCCGGAGGGCAGCGTCTACTCCGGCGGAACCGGGCGTCCCTATCTCGTCGAGGGCGTCGGAGAGGACATCTGGCCCGGCACCTACGACCCCGCCGTCCCGCACGAGATCGTCGCGGTCGACGACGCCGAGTCCTTCGCGATGACCCGTCGCCTGGCGCGCGAGGAAGGCATCCTCGTCGGCGGATCCAGCGGCATGGCGGTGGCCGGAGCGCTGCGAGTGGCGAAGACCCTGCCGGCGGATGCCGTCATGGTGGTGCTGCTGCCCGACGGCGGTCGCGGCTACCTGTCCAAGATCTTCAACGACTCCTGGATGCGCTCCTACGGGTTCAGCGAGGTCGAGGCGGGGGAGACCGTCGCGGATGTGCTGACGGCGCGCAAGTCCGCACGGCAGGCGCAGGGCGCGATCCCCGATCTCGTCCACGCGCACCCCAGCGACACCGTGCTGGACGCGATCAACATGATGACCGAGTTCGCCGTCTCGCAGCTCGTCGTGCTCAGCGCAGAACCGCCGGTGATGATGGGTGAGGTCATCGGCACCGTCGACGAGCGCGGCCTACTGGATCTGCTGTTCCGCAACGCGGCCAAGCCCACGGATGCCGTCGGCACTCACGTCGGCGAAGGGCTGCCGCTCATCGGCATCCATGCACCGGTCGATCAGGCGCGCAGCGCGCTCGCAGAGGCAGACGCGCTGCTGGTCACGGTCGACGGCCGGCCGCACACGGTGCTCACCCGGCAGGACCTCATCGCCTACCTCGCGCACTGAGCGGTCCTAGGCGGGCGTCGTCGCGCGGCGTAACGCGGGCGCATGGGATCGGCGCCCGACGTAGGCTGAAGACATGTCCGATCACGCCTTCGCCACCCGCGCCATCCACGCAGGTCAGGATCCCGATCCGCTCACCGGAGCGATCATCCCGCCGATCTACCAGGCCTCCACGCACGTGCAGGACGGCATCGGCGGCTTCCGCTCCGGCTACGAGTACAACCGCGCTGGCAACCCCACGCGCAATTCGCTCGAGACGCAGCTGGCGGCACTCGAGGGCGGCGTCGGCGCGCTCTCGTTCTCGTCGGGTCTGGCCGCAGAGGACGCGCTGCTGCGCGGCATCCTCAAGCCCGGCGACCACGTCCTGCTCGGCAACGACGTGTACGGCGGCACCTATCGCCTGCTGACGAAGGTGCACGCGGCCTGGGGTGTGGAGACGACGACGGTGGAGCTCGGCGATGCGGATGCCGTCCGCGCCGCGCTGCGCCCCGAGACCAAGATCATCTGGGTCGAGACGCCCAGCAACCCGCTGCTGAAGATCGTCGACATCGCGAAGACCGTCGAACTCGCACACGCCGCAGGCATCGTCGTCGTCGTCGACAACACGTTCGCATCGCCTGCGCTGCAGAATCCGATCGCGCTCGGAGCCGACTTCGTCGTGCATTCCACGACGAAGTACCTCGGCGGGCATTCGGATGTCCTCGGGGGAGCGGTGATCTTCGCCGATGACCGGTTCTTCGACCAGGTGAAGTTCCAGCAGTTCGCCGTCGGCGCGGTCTCGGCCCCGCTGGACGGCTGGCTCACCACCCGCGGCATCAAGACCCTCGCCGTGCGGATGCGGCAGCACAGCGCGAACGCGCAGGCGATTGCTGAGTGGGCCGATGCGCGTCCCGAGTTCGAGACGGTGTACTACCCGGGGCTCGACTCGCACGCAGGGCATGAGGTCGCCGCCCGCCAGATGAGCGGGTTCGGCGGGATGCTGTCGCTCGGACTCGCGGCGGGCCCCGACGCGGCCCGCGCGTTCGCCGAGTCGACCGAGCTCTTCCAGCTCGCCGAGTCGCTCGGCGGAGTGGAGTCGCTGATCGGGTACCCGCCGGACATGACGCACGCCTCGGTGCGCGGCACGGAGCTCGCCGTCCCCGAGAACGTCGTGCGCCTGTCGGTCGGGATCGAAGACGTCGCCGACCTGCTCGCCGACCTCCAGCAGGGGCTGGACCGCTCCACACGCTGACCGTGTTGCCGCGCCCGGAGCGCGGATCGGGCACAATAGCCGGATGACGCGTCCGGTGCTGCTGTGGTGGGGGATCGGCGCGATCCTGGCCGCCATGGCTCTCGGCGCGGCGCTGACCGCGGCCGGCCCCGACATTCCGTCGGCGGTCGACACCTGGTGGAACTCGCTGATGGACGGCGTTCGGTCGCCGTTCCTCGTGGGATTCGGATCGACGCTCGACCGTGTCGGCGGCAGCAGGATCGCGACGATCGTCGGCCTCGTCGCCGTCGCCGCGCTCCTGATCGCCCGCCGATGGCGAGCCGCGGTCTTCGTGGCGGTCTCGCTTCTGGCGAGCGTGCTCGTGGTGCAGCTTCTGAAATCGCTGTTCGGCAGAACACGGCCCGAGGAGATCCTCGTCGACTCGGACTTCGGTTCGTTCCCGAGCGGCCATACCGCGAACGCCGCGACCTTCGCCGTGCTCGCGGTGATGCTCTTCCCGCGCCTGTGGGTGTGGCTGGTGGCCGGGCTGTGGATGGTCTGCATGGCGTTCTCCCGCACCGTGCTGTCGGCTCACTGGCTGAGCGACACCGTCGGCGGGATGCTGATCGGAGCAGGCGTGACGCTCGTGGTGGGCGGACTGCTGCTCGACTGGGCGCGATCGCCGAGAAGCGATTCGCCACGGACCGCCGACGACATCGGCATGAGATGACTGGGCCAGATGAGCCGACCCCAGATGAGGAGTGTGCAGTGATCGCCATCCGCCCGTACCGTGTCGAGGACCGACCGGCGATGTTCGAGGTGTGCGTCAAGACGGCCGATGCCGGCCAGGATGCCACGGGGCTGTTCGCCGAGGACGACCTCTGGGGGCTCATCTTCGCGGTGCCGTATGTCGAACGGCATCCGGATCTGGCCTGGGTGGTCGAGGCGGGCGACGGCCGGGTCGTCGGTTACATCGTCGCCACCGATGACACGGATGCCTTCGAGCAGTGGTTCCGGGACGAATGGTGGCCTCGATTCGCCGATCGGTTCCCTCGCCCGGTCACGCCGCAGACGCGCGAGGAGAAGATCGTCGAGTACGCGTACGCGCGGGAACCGGGGCGCGAGCCCAACACGGCGGAGTACCCCGCGCACCTGCACATCGACCTGCTGCCCGAGACGCAGGGGCAGGGGCTGGGGCGGCGGCTCATCGACACGCTCCTGGCCGAACTGCGCAGCCGCGGGGTGCGGGGCCTGCACCTCGGTATGGACCCGGCGAACATCGGCGCCGCCAAGTTCTACGAGCGGCTCGGGATGCAGCAGCTGCCGACCGAACCGGGCTCGCTGGCCTTCGGCATCCGGTTGTAAGCCGCCGGGAACGACTGAAGGCCCCGCTTTCGCGAGGCCTTCAGTCATCTGGCGGTGACGGCGGGATTCGAACCCGCGGTTGCTTGCACAACACACGCTTTCCAAGCGTGCTCCTTCGGCCGCTCGGACACGTCACCAGGGAACAACCTGAACAGTCTATCCGATCGCGCGCACCGCCCGTGCCGCTGCCAGCTGACGACGATATCCCGCAGCTAGGCTGACCACATGAATCGGGACACATCGTCGAGCGTGCGCGCCAGGCACGGCCACGAGCGGCCGCGATCCCGCGCCGGGCGAGTGCTCGGCTGGCTCGCGATCGGCCTCGGCACCGTTCTCGTCGCCATCATCGGCGTCGCGGTCTGGCTGTTCCTCGATCTCAGCGCCATCTACAGCGAAGATGCCGTCGAACTGCAGAGCGAGACGGAGGCTCCGCCCGAGTTCACCGAGCTCGAGGGCAGCGCGAACATCGTCATCGCGGGCACCGACAACTGCGAGCCCGAGTACGCCGACCTGTTCGGCGACCGCTGCACGGATGCCGAGGACGGCGTCCGCAGCGACGTCCTCATGCTGGTGCACATCTCGGAGCCGCCCCGCCGCGTGACCGTCGTCAGCTTCCCGCGAGATCTTCTGGTCGACATCCCGTCCTGCACGGACGCCGACGGCAACGAGACACCTGAGATGTACGGGCAGATGATCAACTCCGCGTTCAGCGCCGGCGGGCTGGCCTGCTCGGTGCAGACGGTCGAAGAGCTCACCGGCGTCGACGTCGGGTACGCCGCATCCATCAACTGGGGCGGCGTCATCGACGTCACCAACGCGATCGGCGGGGTCCCGGTCTGCCTCGCCACGCCGATGAAGGATGCCGATTCCGGCATCGACCTGCCCGCCGGCACGCATCAGCTGAAGGGAGCGGAAGCGCTTGCGTTCCTGCGCGCCCGCTACTCGACCGAGGACGGCAGCGACACCGCCCGCATCGGCAACCAGCAGCTGTACATGTCGAGCCTGGTCCGCAAGATCACCAGCGACAAGGTGCTGACCGATCCCATGGTCATGCTGCCGCTGGCGCGGACCATCGTGTCGGCGGTCGACCCCAGCACGAGTCTCACCGATCCCGGCATCCTGGTGCGGATGGGGCTTGCGCTCAAGGACATCCCGGTCAGCGACTACGTGTTCGTGCAGTACCCGGCCGTGACCTCTCAGGTCGACGCCAACCGCCTCGAACCGCTCACGGATGCCGCAACAACGCTGTTCGACGCGCTGGAGGCGAACGAACCGCTGACCCTCACCCCGGAGGGGGACGCGACGACTGAGGCGCCCGTGCCGGAGGCTCCCGAATCAGAAGCTCCCGCACCGGAGACGACCGCGCCGGCGACGCCGACGCCGGGGGAGGGCACTGTGACCCTGCCCAGCGACGTCACCGGGACCACCGGCGATGACGAGGGATGCGCGACCGGACGGGTGCGTTGAGCCGGCTCGCCTAAAATCGCAGGGTGAGCACCCCCAAGATCGTCCTGTTCTACGCCTTCGCGCCTCTCGCCGACCCCGAGGCGATCCGGATGTGGCAGCGCGATCTGGGTGAGGCACTCGGTCTGCGCGGCCGCCTGATCATCTCGAAGGACGGCATCAACGGCACACTCGGCGGCGACCTCCCGGTGCTGAAGAAATGGGCCAGATCGTTCCGGTCGTACGCGGCGTTCAAGGAGGCGGACATCAAGTGGAGCGAGGGCACCGGCCTGGATGCCGACGCCCGCAGCCTGGACTTCCCGAAGCTCAGCGTGAAGGTACGCGACGAGATCGTCTCGTTCGGCGCCCCCGGTGAGCTCCAAGTCGACGAGAACGGCGTCGTCGGGGGCGGCATCCGTCTCAGTCCGGAGGCGCTGCACGAGCTCGTCGAGTCGCGCGAGGACATCGTCTTCTTCGACGGCCGCAACGCTCTCGAGGCCGAGATCGGCCGGTTCAAGGATGCCGTCGTTCCCGACACCGAGACGACGCGCGACTTCGTGCAGCTTCTCGACTCCGGCGCCTACGACGACCTCAAAGGCAAGCCGGTCGTCACATACTGCACCGGTGGCATCCGCTGCGAGGTGCTCTCGAGCCTGATGGTCGCGCGCGGCTTCGGTGAGGTGTACCAGCTCGACGGCGGCATCGTCCGCTACGGCGAGAAGTACGGCGACGATGGACTGTGGGAGGGATCGCTGTATGTGTTCGACAAGCGCGGTTCGGTCGACTTCAGCGACCACACCGTCGTCGTGGGGGAGTGCGCCGCGTGCGGTGTGCCGACGAACCGCACCGCGAACTGCCCCGACGCCTCGTGCCGTCGCCAGTTCGTCGTCTGCGACGCGTGCGATGCCATCGCCTGCGATGAGCACGCAGCGGCCGCCGCGTGATGGTTGGATGATCGCGTGAGACTCACCCCGCGCCTGGTCGCCGGTCTGACCGGCCTTGCCGGCGTGGGCATGCTTCTCGTCTCGTGCGGAGTGCCGGCCAGCATCGACTCTGCTCCTTCATCGATCGAGGAGCTGTGCGCAGAGCCGCTGGTCCTGACGTGCGAGAGCGGCGGCGGCACGACGATCGTCGTGGTACCAGGTGATGCCGCGGACGAGCGGGTGACAGAGTTCGCGCACCGGCTGTACGACACGGATGACGAGGAGACGAGCAGTGAGATCGTCCTTCGCGGCGAGTCCAGCGACCCGCGCGTTCTCGACCCGGAGGTCTCGGCGCCGCCGAAGTGGGAGCTCACGGTGCGCCCAGCCGAACCGGAGCAGTTCGAGGTCGCGCTGTCGGGCACGCTCGCGGCGGCGGCTGTTCCCGGTGCGGTCGGCATCTTCGCGCAGGGCTGGCCGCACGTCACTGTCGAGACGCTCGACGCGTTCGAGGACGTGTTCACGCGCCTGTCCGCCATGCCGCTGTTCGAGGCCGGCGGAACGTACACGTTGCAGTCCCTCGACGAGCACCTGCGCATCGTCCACGTCCCGACGCGCACGGCGGACTCGGCGATCCTCGAGATCATCGGCATCGCCCGCGACTATCCCGCCGCCGAGGTGCTGCTGGAAGCCATGGAGAGCGAACCTCAGTACCCGACCTTCTATGTCTCCGGGCTGTCGCCTGCGCAAGCAGCCGAGCTGGATGCGCGTCTCAGCGACCCGCGTCTGGCCACGGCCGACGTGGACGGGTACGCGCTCGAGTACGTCCTCGGCTCTCTCGGCGAATACGGTACGACCTACCTCGGCGGGACCTTCGGAGGCGTGCCGGCGGGCTGAGCGTCGGCGCCGCAACGCCGGTCATTGTGAGGGGAGGCAGCCGCCGTCGAGGATGTATCCGCCCATCTCGACGGAAACGACGTCGGCCGAAACCTCGCCGAACAGGCAACCGCCGGTGGGGCCGGCGACGCCGAACAGGATGCTGCCGTAGTCGTCGCGAACCTGCGGGCCCTCGAGGCCGGCATCGTGCAGAGTGTCGCCGACTGCGTCGACCGTGATCTCACCGCGAGCCCGCAGCTCCTCGAACGCCTCGGTGAGCGGTGCGATGAGGAGGGCATTGTCCTGTCGCGTGTCCTCATCCACATCCATGCGCTCGCGGTAGCGGTCGTTCTCAGCCATGGCAGCGTCCGGGTCGTAGGGAGCGCATCCCGGCGGCAGATCGACGCCCTCGATCTCGGGACAGGCCGCGGTCGGTGTCGGTGTCGGTGAGGGTGAAGAAGCCGCGTCATCCCCGCGCGGCACGCAGCCGGCGAGCATGATCGTGAGCGCGATCAGCGCCACGGCCGCCAGCCGGGGACGAGGAATCGTCATCTCACCCCCGACAGCGACATCCGTGCGGCGAACAGCGACCGGGGCACCAGCACCGCCGCTATCCGGTCGCGCGCGTCGACGCTGCGATGCAGATCGCGGATGACGGTGCCGAGCGCTGTCGAGAGGTCGCCCGCACCCGTGCCGGGCGGCGCGTAGCTCGCGCGCTCCACCGCGTCGACCAGCATCTGCACCGCGCCTGCTTCGACCCCGCGTTCGACCAGCGCCGCCCCGCGCGTGCGGGGGGTGTCGGCATCCGAGGCGGGGAGCTGCAGATCGACGAGCGTCGCACGCACCTCCTGCCAGGCCGCGGCCGCATCGCCGCCACGCGCGCGCTTTCTCCGTCGTATGCGCACCCCGAGCCGCACCAGAGCCGGGAGCGTGAGCGCGAGCAGGATGCCGGCACTGACCAGCACCACGGGGGTGGGATCAAGCCGCCGCAGCGAACCGGCGCCCGCACCGGTCGAACCGCCTGGGTCCTCGTCCAGCTCGGGTCCGCGGGTGGGTGCGGCGGAGGGCGCCGCGGACGGCTCAGGCGCATCGGGGTCGGCTGCGGAGCCTCCGCCGGTCGTGGTGGGCAGGAAGTCGGTCGGGATTCCCAGCGATGCGGTCGGCTCGAACGGCACCCAGCCGATGCCTTCGAAGTGCACCTCGGGCCAGGCGTGCAGCTGGTCGCTGTCGACCGTGTAGATCGACTCGTCCCCGCGCTTCTCGTCCGTGAGGGAACCGGGCAGGTAGCCCACCACGACGCGCACCTGCATCTCGAGCGCTTGCGTCATGAGCGCGAAGGCGCCGGCGAAATGGATGCAGTACCCCGAACGCACCTCGAGGAACTCCTCGACCGCGTCGACGCCCGTTCCGTCGAAATCGCCGTCGACCGGAGCCTCGAGGGAGTATTCGAACTGTCCTCGGAACCAGTTCTGCATCGCGATGAGCCGGTCGTAGTCGTTCGACGCATCCGCCGTGACCTCCCGGGCGGTCTCCGCGATGAACGCCGGGACGTCGGCCCCGCCCTCCGCGGTCGCGGATGTCGCCTGGATCTGTTCGCGCGTGGGCTGGACGACCTCGGCCGTCACCGTGTAATCCTCGTTCGCGGCATCCTGATTCAGCGAGGTCACGGTGCGGTTCGACGGCATCGCCTGCCATCCCGACGAGACGCCGACGATCTTCGTCGCCGCGTAAGGAACCGGCAGCCACGAGCCGGAGATGCCCGTGATGCGGATCGACGTGCGGCGCTCGGCGGACTCGATGTCGTCGGCCCAGTCCGTTTCGCCGAATCCGTCGGAGATCGACTGCAGATCACCCTCGTCGGGCACCCACGTCGTGCCGTCGAACTCCGACAGGCTCGCGACGCGCAGGTACGGCGCCGTGGGGGCATTGGTCGCCAGCGTCATCACCGTGAACGGGGTGGGACGTCGCAGATCCTCTCCCAGGCTCAGCGAGGGATCGAGCTGTGCACTGGTGCCCGCTCCCATCCACGTCGTCGAGATCGGCAGCACCGGTGTGACCACCAGCGCCGCCGCGATCGCCGCCGCGCCGACGCTGACCGACAACCCGGCGGACGCCTGCCGGGGGTGATGATCGCTGTGCCGGATGCTGTAACGCAGCAGGAACACGGCCAGCAGGGCGAGCATGACGAACCAGGGGATGTTCGCATCGCCCAGCGTGATGATCATGGGCAGTGAACCGATCGCTGTGATGAGGACGATCGCCGGCAGGGCGAAGCGTGCGGCGATCAGCTGATCGGTCATGATCACGATGACCGCGAAGCCGATGCCGAGCATGGTGCGCAGCGCCGGGGTGTCCACGAGGGGCGCCGTCCCGAACTGCACCTGCTCCACGGCTTCGACCGCCAGCCGCCCGACACCCGCGAACGTCGCCCCGGTCGGGATGATGCCCATCAGAGCGCCCTGCGGCAGCAGCATCAGGGTCAGCAGCGGAACCGCCACGAGCAGCTGCGCGAGGGCGGACAACGGTCCGTCCGCGAAGCGGCCGCCGCGCAGCAGCCGCACCAGCATCCCGGTCGCGGCCATGGCGACGATGATCGCGACGGTGATGAGCGTCCAACTGCCCGGTGCCACGACCGCCGTGTAGGGCCACATCACGACCACGCCGGCGCAGACCGAGAGCAGTGCCGCGGCCAGAGTCCGATCGCGCAGTCTCAATCGGGCCGCGTAGCCGACCGCAGGGCGCGCCGCCGCGCGCCGCTCATCGCGGAACATGCCCGCCTCCCGGTGCCACGTGCCCGGACAGGGCATCCTCCCACGCCGCCGACACGTCCTCATCGAGCTCGCCCGTCGACCAGCCAAGTGCGGCGGCGGCCGTGAAGGCGCCGGGTTGGGGATCGGTCGCCAGCAGGATGGGCGCACCAGCGCCGCCGTGTCGCATCAGCGTGGCATCCTCTTCGTCGATCCGGCCGGTGATCATCACCAGCGGACCGGGCGGGGTTCCGTCGAGCAGGGTCACGATCTCACGTCCTTCGCCCTGCGGATGCACCATCGCGAGCACCACGAGCAGCGAATCCCGATCGTCCTCCTGGCCGCGCAGCACCCCGAGGACGCTGCCCGCCGAGTCGCGGACGTCGACGCTGTAGCCCTCCTGGACGAGGTGCAGGGCGACCGACGCGCACGCCGCGACGGCCGCCTCGAACGCTGGGTCGACAGCCGAACCCTCTCTCTCCCATCGGCGGGCGGAGCGGTCGAGGATGACGATGGCGTCCGGGCTCGCCTCTTCCTCCTCCTGCCGCACCATCAGGTCGCCGCGATGCGCTGTCGCGCGCCAGTGGATGCGCCGCATCGAGTCGCCCGACACGTACAGCCGCGGAGAGAGATTGTCGCTGCCCTGCCCGAGCCTCGAGGAGGCCGTGTGCGCGGTGCCGCCGGCGGCACCGACGTCGCCGCTCATCGGAGCCAGCGGCATCACCTCCGGCACCACCGTCACGGTGCGCGTGTCGCCGAACTCCTGGGTGCGCTGCGCGAATCCGAACGGATCGATCGTGCGCAGAGAGAGCGGACCGACCGGCCAGACGCCGCGCCGCACGCCGGTGATGCTGTACCGGATGTGCGTGCCGTTGTCGGTCGGGAAATCGCCGGACGCGTCTCCGGCGACGGCATCCGGAAGCGCGTCCTCCCAGGTGCCGTAGGGCACGCGCAGCGCGCGCAGGTCGAAGCGCACCGCCACCTGCGACTCCTCGCCGACGGTGAGGAGATCGGTCGAGATGCGCCGGGTGACGCCGCCGCCGCGACGCGGCACGTGCACGACGATGACGGCGATGCTCACCAGCGCGAACAGGAGCACGGCCACGTACAGCAGGATGGGCGCCGCCAGCATGTTCGCGGCGATCGCCAGCGCGAGCCCCGCGAGCAGCGCGACGACGCCGCGGAAGGTCAGTGGCCGTCGAGAGCTCATGGCGTCACGTACGCGCGGTCAGCGGAACGCGCACGCGCTCGACGATCTGACGGAGCGCGGCTTCGACCGGCTGGGCGCCTGCCCTGTGCACGCCGCGCGCGGGCAGCAGCCGGTGCGCGAAGACGGGGACGATGAGGGCGGTCAGGTCGTCGGGGATGACGAACTCGCGCCCGTCCAGCGCCGCCCACACCTTCGCGGCACGGACGAGCTGCAGCGTCGCCCTGGGGCTGGCGCCCAGATGCAGACTCGGATCGTTGCGGGTGGCCTGTGCCAGCGCGACGGCGTACTCCTCGACGGCGGGGGAGACGTGCACCGAGCGCGCCCACCCGATCATGCCCCTGATCGCGGCGGCATCCGCCACCGGACGGAGCGCCGACAGCGGGTTCACGCTGTCGCGCTGGCGGAGCATGAGGGCCTCGGCCGCGGCATCCGGATACCCCATCGAGATGCGCATCATGAAGCGGTCGCGCTGCGCTTCGGGGAGTGCATAGGTGCCCTCCATCTCGAGCGGGTTCTGAGTGGCGACGACGAGGAACGGGTCGGGCAGCGGGTGAGTGTGCCCGTCGACCGTGACCTGCCCCTCCTCCATGGCCTCCAACAGCGCGGACTGCGTCTTCGGAGAGGATCGGTTGATCTCGTCGGCCAGCACGATCTGCGCGAACACCGCACCCGGCTTGAACTCGAACTCGCGGTCGACGGGGTTGTACACCGAGACGCCGGTGACGTCGCCCGGCAGCAGGTCGGGGGTGAACTGGATGCGGCGCACGGCGGCGTCCACGCTCGCCGCCAGCGCTCGCGCGAGCATGGTCTTGCCGACCCCCGGAACGTCTTCGATGAGCAGGTGGCCCTCGGCCAGCAGACAGACCAGCGCGCTGCGGACGGCATTCTCCTTGCCGTCGATCACCTCGCCAACGGATGCCAGGATCGCTGAGGTCTGCCTCGCGAACTGCTCGGCCGTGATCGCGGGTCCGGTGTCGTCCATGCGTTCCCTCTCGCCCCAGCGCGCTTCGGTGCGCGTGAATCGATCGTAACCCGCGGGGGTGCCGTCCGCGCCAGTGGTTCGTCACTGCGCCGAAGGACGGCTAGACTGTCTGAGGCTCTCCGCGTGGCAGCATCCAGGCCAATTCCCCCAGGACGGAAACGTAGCAAGGGTAACCGGGCTCTGCTGGGTGCGCGGAGGGTCCTTTCTTTTCCCCGGACGAACTCGGGATGCCGGATCCACGCCACAGGTTCACCTGCGAGGATCGTGGTGTGAGCTCTTCCGTTTCCCAGCGCTCCAGCGCCGTCTCCCGCTTCGCGTCTCCGGTCGCGCTCGTGGCGCTCATGTGGGCCATCCAGTTCGCCGATGCGATCCTTCCGGGGTCGTTCACCGGCTTCGGACTGCGCTCCTGGGACCTCGGGAGCCTGCCGGGGATCGTGCTCGGCCCGCTGCTGCACGCCAGCTGGGCGCACCTGATCGGGAACACCCTGCCGCTGCTCGTGCTGGGTTGCCTGGTCGCCGTCGAGGGCGCAGGCAGGTTCTGGTTCGTCACCGCCGTGGTCACAGTGGTCGGCGGCGCGGGGACCTGGCTGATCAATGCGCCCGGCACGCTCACGGTCGGAGCATCCGTGCTCGTGTTCGGCTACTTCGTCTACGTCGTCGTGCGCGTGTTCTCGCCCCGGCCCATCGCACATCGACTGGTGTACGCGTTCATCGCCCTGATCGTCATCGTGCTGTACGGAGGGTCGATGCTGGCCGGCATCATCGGCGTGAGCTCCGGAGTCTCCTGGCAGGCGCACCTGTTCGGCGGGATCGGCGGAGGCATAGCCGCTCTGACGGGCAGCCGGCGGCCGGTTGGCGGCCGGCGGGACGCGTGAAGACGCGGTCGAGGCAGCGCAGGCGCTCGCGGCGGCGCGGCTGGCTTGCCGGCATCCTGATCGGCGGCGTCACGCTGGTGGCCCTACTGGCCGTGCTCGTGCCGATCGCGTCGTCCCGCGATCCGCTCGCGCTGTGCGTATCGCAGCCTGCGACCTTCCCCGACTCCGGGGTTGACGGCTGGGAGGGCGAACAGCTCGAGAACGCCGCCGTCATCGTACGTACCGCGAAGGCGCGGGGATTCGGACGCGAAGGGCAGATCATCGGGGTGATGGCGGCGATGGGGGAGAGCTCCCTCCGCAACATCGACTACGGCGACTGGGAGACCTCTGGCATCACCAATCCGGACGGCACCAGGACGAGCAGTATCGGCCTGTTCCAGCAGCAGGACTGGTGGGGCAGCGCTGAGGATCGCATGGACCCGGCGACATCGGCCGGGCTGTTCTACGCGCGCCTGGCGCGGCTGCGCGGCTGGCAGGACCTCGAGCCGACGATCGCGATCCACCGGGTGCAGATCAACTCCGACCCCGAGCACTACGCGCGGTTCGAAGCGGAGGCGATCTCGGTCGTCGATGCCCTGTCGGGACCCTGCCCGTGAGCGACACGCCCTAGGCTGGCAAAGTGGCGCGGAGCATCTACATCACCTCGGCCGAAGGCCATTCGGGAAAGTCCACGATCGCACTGGGCGTCCTCGACGCTCTGATGCGCGCAACGCCGCGGGTCGGGGTCTTCCGGCCCATCGCCCGTTCCTCGGCCGAACGCGACTACGTCCTCGAGCTGATGCTCGCCCACGACGGCGTCCACCTCGACTACGAGGACTGCGTCGGCGTCACCTACGACGAGGTGCGCGACGACCCCGATCGGGCTCTCGCGACCATCGTGTCGCGATTCAAGGCCGTCGAGGCGCAGTGCGATTCGGTCGTCATCGTCGGCAGCGACTACACCGATGTCGCCAGCCCCGCCGAGCTCGGCTACAACGCGCGCATCGCCGCCAACCTCGCAGCCCCCGTGCTGCTCGTGCTCGGCGGACGCGACCAGCAGGGTGGCGGTGAGCAGCTCGGCACCTCGACGGCGCGCACCCCATCGGCCGTCGGGCAGATCGCCGCCCTCGCGCTCTCCGAACTGCAGGAGGAGCGCGCCGAGCTGTTCGCCGTCATCGTCAACCGTGCCGACCCCGATGCCCTGGCGGCCACAGCGGATGCCGTGCGCGCCGTGCAGGAGCAGGCGAGGCCCGTGTGGGCGATCCCGGAGGACCGCACTCTGGTCGCCCCGTCGATCCGCGGCATCCTGTCCGCCGTCGACGGACGTCTCGTCAAGGGGGATCCCGAGCTTCTCACCCGTGAGGCGCTCAGCGTCGTCGTGGCAGGCATGTCGATGGTCAACGTCCTGCCGCGGCTCACCGAGGATGCTGTCGTCGTCGTCCCCGCCGACCGCACCGAGGTGCTGCTGGCACTGCTGCTGGCAGACGCGTCCGGCACGTTCCCGTCGATCGCCGGCATCATCCTCAACGGACCGTTCCCGCTGCCGGAGGCCATCGAGCAGCTACTCGACGGGCTCGCCTCGCGCGTGCCGATCATCGCCACCGACCACGGCACCTATGACACCGCCGTGCGGGTCATGGGGGCGCGGGGCCGACTCGCGGCCGACTCGCGGCACCGCTACGACCGGGCGCTGGGACTCTTCCAGACCCACGTCGACTACACCTCCCTCACCACGCAGCTCGGGCTTGCCGAATCCACCGTCGTGACGCCGCTCATGTTCGAGTACGGCCTGCTCGAGCGCGCCCGCGCCGACCGCCGTCGGATCGTTCTGCCGGAGGGGGAGGACGACCGCATCCTGCGCGCTGCGGCGACGCTCATCGCGCGCGACGTCGCCGACCTCACGATCCTCGGCAACCAGGCCGAGATCCACGCCAGGGCCACCGAGCTCGGCGTCGACATCTCCGCCGCGCAGATCATCAGCCCCACCGACCCCGAGTACGTCGCGCGCTTCGCCGAGGAGTACGCCCGGTTGCGTGCGCACAAGGGCGTCACAGTCCAGCAGGCCGCCGACACGGTCACCGACGTGTCGTACTTCGGAACGATGATGGTGCACCTGGGGCTCGCGGACGGCATGGTCTCCGGTGCTGCTCACACCACCGCGCACACGATCCGGCCCTCGTTCGAGATCATCAAGACCCGGCCGGGCGTCGAGGTCGTCTCCAGCGTGTTCCTGATGGCGCTCGCCGACCGCGTGCTGGTGTACGGCGACTGCGCCGTGATCCCCGACCCCACCAGCGTGCAGCTGGCCGACATCGCCGTCTCCTCCGCGGAGACGGCACAGCAGTTCGGCATCGACCCGCGCGTGGCGATGCTGTCGTATTCGACGGGCGAATCCGGTTCGGGCGCCGACGTCGACAAGGTCCGCGCGGCGACGGCGCTGGTGCGCGAGCGCGCGCCTGAACTGCCGGTCGAGGGGCCCATCCAGTACGACGCGGCAGCCGATGCCGCGGTGGCGAAGGCGAAGCTGCCGGACTCGGCGGTCGCGGGACGAGCGACGGTGTTCATCTTCCCCGACCTGAACACCGGCAACAACACCTACAAGGCCGTGCAGCGCTCAGCGGGAGCCGTCGCCATCGGGCCCGTGCTGCAGGGGCTCAACAAGCCGATCAACGACCTGTCGCGCGGCGCTCTGGTCGACGACATCGTCAACACCGTCGCGATCACCGCGATCCAGGCCCAGGGAGGTGTCGCGTGAGCGTCGTCCTCGTCATCAACAGCGGCTCATCGTCACTGAAGTACAGCCTCATGGACATGGAGCGCGAGGTGCCGCTCGGAGAGGGGCTCATCGAGCGCATCGGCCAGGAGAACAGCGACATCTCGCACACCGTGCGCAGGGTGGCGTCCGCGGGCGAGCCGGCGCCCACCGTGCTGGACACGACAGAGCGCAGCCAGCGGCCGATCGCGGACCATGACGAGGCCATGAAGGTGATGCTCGAGCAGTTCTCCGAGCACGGGCCGCAGCTGGCCGAGCATCCGCCCGTCGCGGTCGGGCACCGCGTCGTCCACGGCGGTGCCCGGTTCTTCGCGCCGACCCTGATCGACGACCTGATCGAGATCAACATCGAAGACCTCTCGGTGCTCGCGCCGCTGCACAATCCGGGTGCGGTCGCAGGCATCCGCGCGGGCAGGCGCTCGTTCGCCGATGTGCCGCACATCGCGATCTTCGACACCGCCTTCCACCAGACGCTGCCACCGGCCGCCTACACCTACGCGATCGAGCGGAAGGTCGCCGCGCGGCACCGCATCCGTCGCTACGGGTTCCACGGCACCAGCCACAAGTACGTCTCCGAGCAGGCCGCCGCGTTCCTCGACCGTCCGGTGGACGAGCTGAAGCAGCTCGTCTTCCACCTCGGCAACGGTGCGTCGGTCACCGCGATCGACGGTGGCCGTTCGGTCGAGACCTCGATGGGCATGACACCGCTGGAGGGGCTCGTGATGGGCACTCGCTCCGGCGACATCGACCCGGCGGTGGTGCTGCATCTCGGCCGGGTGGCGCAGATGACGACTCGCGAGATCGACACGCTGCTGAACAAGCAGAGCGGGATGCTGGGCCTCGCGGGCCGAATCGACATGCGCGACATCCTCGCCGGGGTCGAGGCGGGTGAGGCGGCGGCGACGCTCGCGTTCGACGTCTACATCCACCGCCTGCGCGCCTATGCGGGCGCCTACATCGCCCAGCTCGGCGGGGTCGACGTCGTCTCCTTCACCGCCGGGGTCGGCGAGAATGCGGCTCGCGTGCGCGCCGAGGCGATGAGCACGCTCGGCTTCCTCGGCGTCGAGATCGACCCTGCCCGCAATGACCGGCGCGCCCCCGGCATCCGGCGGATCTCGACGGACTCGTCGTCCGTCGAGGTGCTGGTCGTCCCGACCGATGAGGAGCTCGAGATCGCCCGGCAGACCCTGAGCCTCGCCTGAGCGGGGTTCCTGTGACCGTCATGCGCCACTACGCTGGCACCGTGGCACACAGAGGTGCCGGCCCCATTCCTGTTTCCCCGTGATTGGAGTGCTGAGTGCCCAACAGCGTGCCTGACCTTCGCCGTGCCGAGGGTGTCCTGTTCGATCTCGACGGTGTCCTGACGCCGACCGCAGAGGTGCACATGCGCGCCTGGCAGGCCGTCTTCGACGGCGTGTTCGCGCAGTGGGGGATCACCCCGCCGTACACGGATGCCGACTACTACGCCTACGTCGACGGCAAGAAGCGATACGACGGCGTGGCGAGCCTGCTGCACAGCAGGAACGTCGAGATCCCGTGGGGCCAGGTCGACGACCCGCCCGAGAAGGACACGATCTGCGGCATCGGCAACCGCAAGAACGCCGCGTTCGCGACAGCTCTCCGGCGTGAGGGCATCGGGCCGTTCCCCGGATCGCTCGCCCTGATCCGGCAGCTTCGTGACGAAGGCATCCCGCAGGGCGTCGTCTCGAGCTCCAAGAACGCCGAAGAAGTGCTGGAGACCGCCGGCATCCGCGACTTCTTCACCGTCGTCATCGACGGCCGCGTCGCGGAACGCGACGGTCTCGCATCCAAGCCGGCGCCCGACATGTTCCGCGCCGGCGCCGTCGCGCTCGGCGTGAACCCCGGAGAGAGCGTCGCCGTGGAGGATGCGCTCTCCGGTGTCGAATCCGCCGTCGCGGCCGGCTTCTCCACCGTCGTCGGCGTCGACCGCGGCGCCGGTGCCGGCGCGCTGCACGAGGCCGGCGCCACGTGTATCGTCGATGACCTTGCCCGCCTGCTGCTCGACCCGTCGCCCGGCGACACCCTGGAGACTGAATGATCGATCGCGACCGCTTCCCCGCAGATCCGTGGCGCCTCACAGAGACCCGCTACTCCCAGGACGGCGTCTCCGAGACGCTGTTCGCCGTGGGCAACGGCTACCTCGGGCTGCGCGGCAACCACATCGAGGGTCGCGACGCGCACGAGCACGGCACGTTCATCAACGGGCTGCACGAGACCTGGCCGATCCGCCACGCCGAGCAGGCATACGGCTTCGCAGAGGTCGGCCAGACCATCGTGAACGCTCCGGATGCCAAGATCATGCGCGTCTACGTCGACGACGAGCCGATCTCGTTCGACGAGGCGGAGGTGCGTGAGTACGAGCGGACGCTCGACATGCGCACCGGCGTGCTCTCCCGCAGCTTCGTGTGGGAGACGCCATCGGGCAAGCGCATCCGCATGCGCGACGAGCGGATGGTCAGCTTCGAGGAACGACACCTCGCGATCCTCAAGGTCGAGGTCACCGTCGAGAACGCCGATGCCCCGGTCACCATCAGCTGCCAGCTGCTGAACCGCCAGGACGGCGGCGACGTGTACGGCGGCACGCCCAGGGCGGCGAAGAAGACCGGGTTCGATCCGCGCAAGACGGAGAAGATCACCGCGCGCGTGCTCGAGCCGGTCGAGTACTGGCAGGACGGCCTGCGCTCGGCCCTGTCGTACCAGACAGCCGATTCCGGGATGACGATCGCGCTGGTCGCCGATCACGTCATCGCGACCGACAACGAATACAGCGCGCGCACGCTGGTCGAGCCGGACATCGCCAAGAACGTCTTCCGCGTGCAGGCGAAGGCCGGCATCCCGATCACGATCACAAAGCTCGTCAGCTATCACACCTCGCGCAGCGTCCCCGCTCGCGAACTCGTCGACCGGTGCCGCCGGTCGCTGGACCGTGCTGAGGTCGAGGGCGTCGCTGCGCAGTTCGAGCGCCAGCGCGATTGGCTCACGGCGTTCTGGGAGCGGTCGGATGTCGAGATCGAAGGGCACGACGACCTGCAGCAGGCGGTGCGCTGGTGCCTGTTCCAGCTCGCACAGGCTTCCGCGCGAGCCGACGGCAACGGCGTTCCGGCCAAGGGCGTGTCGGGCTCCGGCTACAGCGGCCACTACTTCTGGGACACCGAGATCTACGCGCTCCCGTTCCTCACGTACACGAGCCCGCAGTGGGCCCGCAACGCGCTGCGCGCGCGGGTGCTCATGCTGCCGGCAGCCCGCCGCAGGGCCAGTCAGCTGAACGAGGCGGGCGCGCTCTTCCCCTGGCGCACGATCAACGGCGAAGAGGCGTCGGCGTACTACGCCGCCGGCACCGCGCAGTACCACATCAACGCCGACGTGAGCTTCGCGCTGGGCAAGTACGTCCGCGCCACCGGCGATGACGACTTCCTGCGCCACGAGGGCGTGGACATCGCGGTCGAGACGGCGCGGCTGTGGGCGACGCTCGGCTTCTGGCGCGGTTCGAACGGCGATGCGACGTTCCACATTCACGGCGTGACGGGGCCGGACGAGTACACCACGGTCGTCAACGACAACCTGTTCACCAACGTCATGGCCCGCTACAACCTGCGCTACGCCTCTCGTGTGGTGCGGGAGATCGAGCAGGACGACCCGAAGGCGTACGCGGGCATCGTCGAGCGCACCGGATTGGATGCCGGCGAGCCGGACGCCTGGGACCGCGCCGCCGAGGCGATGTTCATCCCGTTCAGTGAGAGCCTCGGCATCCACCCGCAGGACGCGATGTTCCTCGAGCGCGAGGTCTGGGACCTGGAGCACACGCCGGATGACCAGCGCCCGCTGCTGCTGCACTTCCACCCGCTGGTGATCTACCGTTTCCAGGTGCTCAAGCAGGCCGACGTCGTGCTCGCGCTCTTCCTGCAGGGAAACCATTTCACGGCCGAGGAGAAGCGCGCCGACTTCGAGTACTACGACCCGCTGACCACCGGCGACTCGACGCTGTCGGCGGTCGTGCAGTCTGTGCTCGCAGCGGAGGTCGGCTATCAGGACCTCGCCAAGGAGTACTTCGAGCACTCGTTGTTCGTCGATCTCGGCGACCTGCACGGCAATGCGTCCGACGGTGTGCACGTCGCCTCGGCGGGCGGTGTGTGGACCGCGCTGGTTTCCGGGTTCGGGGGCATGCGCGACCACGCCGGTGAGCTGAGCTTCGACCCCCGTCTCCCGGCGGATTGGCCGTCGATGTCGTATGCGCTGCAGTGGCAGCGCAGCTCGCTGCGGGTCACGCTCACGCGCGACGAGCTGCGGGTGCGTGTGCAGGAGGGCGAGCCGGTGACGTTCACGGTGCGCGGTGCGGAGTACTGGGCATCGGCGGACATCGAGGCCGTGGTGCCGCTGGCCGATCAGGGGCCGGTGCTGCCTGGCCGGCCACGGCTGGGCCAGTTCGAGGACGCGCGACGTGAGGACGGCACGCGGATCTCGGCATCCGTCCCGGTCATCACGAGCACCATGCCGGTGATCACGACGTTCGAGGACTAGGTGTCGGTGGCACGCCGTAGGCTGGATGCGTGACCACAGCCCTATACCGCCGCTACCGGCCCGAGAACTTCGGGGAGATGATCGGGCAGTCCCAGGTGACCGATCCGCTGATGACGGCGCTGCGCAGCGACCGTGTCGGTCACGCGTACCTCTTCTCCGGTCCGCGCGGTTGCGGAAAGACCACTTCGGCGCGCATCCTGGCGCGCTGCCTGAACTGCGCGGAAGGTCCGACCGACACCCCGTGCGGCACCTGCCCGAGCTGCGTCGAGCTCTCCCGCTCCGGCGGTGGCTCGCTGGACGTTGTCGAGATCGACGCCGCGAGCCATAACGGCGTCGACGACGCCCGCGATCTGCGCGAGCGCGCGACGTTCGCGCCGAGCCGGGACCGGTTCAAGATCTTCATCCTCGATGAGGCGCACATGGTCACACCGCAGGGATTCAACGCCCTGCTCAAACTCGTCGAAGAGCCTCCTGCGCACGTCAAGTTCATCTTCGCGACGACCGAGCCCGACAAGGTGCTCGGCACGATCCGCTCGCGCACACACCACTACCCGTTCCGGCTCGTGCCGCCCGCGGCCATGCTCGAGTACGTCGAGAAGCTCAGCGACGAGGAGGGCGTCAAGGTCGATCAGGGCGTGCTGCCGCTCGTCGTGCGCGCCGGCGGCGGTTCGCCGCGAGACACGCTGTCGCTGCTCGATCAGCTCATCGCGGGCTCCGACGGCGACTCGGTCACGTACGAGCGTGCGGTCTCGCTGCTCGGCTACACGCACGGCGCGCTTCTCGACGAGATCGTCGACGCGCTCGCCGCGGGGGATGCCGCGGCCGCGTTCCCCGCGATCGACCGGGTCGTGCAGACGGGTCAGGATCCGCGTCGCTTCGTCGACGACCTGCTGGAGCGGCTGCGCGACCTCATCGTGATCGCCGCCGTCGGCGATGGCGCGTCCGCAGTGCTGCGCGGGCTCGCCGAGGACGAACTCGCTCGCATGCGCGCGCAGGCTGACGCGTTCGGCGCGTCACGCCTCTCGCGGACGGCCGACGTCGTGAGCGCGGCCCTGGATGACATGACCGGCGCCACATCGCCGCGCCTGCACCTGGAACTGATGATCGCCCGGGTGCTGAGCGCGGCGGGGGAGGGGGCTGGTGCCGCTGCCGGCTTCGACTCGCCGAGGCTCGCTCAGCCCGTTTCGTCTTCGGCGCCTGCGACACCTCCGCTCAACGCCCCGCAGGCTGCAGCGGCTGCGCCGAATGCTCCGCAGACTGCAGTGGCTGCGCCGAATGCTCCGCAGACTGCAGTGGCGGCGGATACAACGAAGACTTCATCACGGGTCGTTGAGCGAGCCGAAGGCGAGACGAAACGCGTTGAGCGAGCGGAGCGAGTCGAAACGTCTCCAGCGCCCGAAGCATCCTCGTCTCCGGCGCCCGAAGCATCCTCTTCGCCCGCCCCTGAGCAGGCATCCGCTCCAGCACCTTCCCCCGCACCGTCCGGGCCGGTCACCATCGACCGCATCCGCGGATCGTGGCCGGCGGTCCTCAAGCGGCTGGAGAGCGTCAGCCGTACGTCCTGGTTGCTCGTCACGGCGGTGCAGCCGCTCGAGTTCGACGCCGACACGGATGTGCTCACCGTCGGGTTCTCCAGCCCGAACGATCTGGCGAAGTTCAAGGGGACGACTCCAGGGAACGGTCCGTCCGACCACCTGCGCGCCGCCATCGAGCAGGAGCTCGGCGTGAAGGTCAAGTACCGGCCGGCACAGCTGCCTCCGGCGGCGCTCTCCGAGGCCGCGGCGCCCGCTCCCGTTCGCACCGCCCCTGCACCCACCAGGCAGGCGGCGCCCTCTGCTCCTGTCACGGAGTGGGCGGTCGCGGCGATCCCGGCATCCGACCAGAATGCGCCGGCAACGCCGGAACCCGTGCAGCAGCAGTTCCCGGTCGACGACGAACCCGCCGAGGTCGAGGCCGCGGCATCCGCCCCCGCCGCACCGCGCGACGGAGACGTCGACCGCGACGAACCGCCGCTGCCCAGCGACGATGACGCTCCGTACCCGGATGACGAGCCACCGTACGACCCGGGCTACACGCCAGGCGCGCCGTCCACCCCCGCGCCGCAGACGCCGCCGCCGTCCGCCGGTGCCGCGCCGGCGACTGCCGCGCAGCCCTCGAAGCCGCGCATCGCGCCGGCGGTCAAAGAACGATCACCCGGCGGCGTGCAGCGCTACGGCGAGGCCGTGATCCGACAGGTCCTCGGTGCGACGTTCGTGCGCGAAGAGCCCTACGAGCCGCCGACGAGGTTCGCCTGATGTACGACGGCATCGTCCAGGAGCTCATCGACGAATTCGGCCGTCTTCCCGGGATCGGGCCGAAGTCCGCGCAGCGCATCACGTTCCACATCCTGCAGACGCCGTCCTTCGACGTCGCCCGCCTCGCCGAGCTGCTCACCGAGGTACGCGCTCGCGTGCGGTTCTGCGAGATCTGCGGCAACGTGTCCGAGCAGGACCGCTGTGCGATCTGCCGCGACCCGCGTCGCAACCCCGCCCTGATCTGTGTGGTCGAAGACGCCAAGGACGTCTCGGCCATCGAGCGCACTCGCGAGTTCCGCGGTCTCTACCATGTGCTCGGCGGCGCCATCAGTCCGATCGCCGGTGTGGGCCCCGACGATCTCCGCATCACGCAGCTCATGTCGCGCCTGGCCGACGGCACCGTGCAAGAGGTGATCATCGCGACCAACCCGAACCTCGAGGGCGAGGCGACTGCCAGCTACCTGAGCCGCCTGCTCACCACCATGCAGATCACGGTGTCGCGTCTGGCATCCGGACTGCCGGTCGGCGGCGACCTCGAGTACGCCGACGAGGTCACGCTCGGCCGGGCCTTCGAGGGCCGGCGCACGCTGTGAACACGCGGAGCGTGTCGGTCGTGGTCGCCGCAGCGTGAACGCCCAGGCCGGATTCACGCGCAAGGGCTGGATCCTCTTCGCCGTCATGGCTTTCGTCTGGGGCATCACCTACCTCTTCATCAAAGAGGCCGTGCATTCGATCACACCGCCGGCCGTCGTGGCGGGGCGCACTCTGCTCGGCGGGCTCGTGCTCCTTCCGTTCGCTCTGCGCAGCGGTGCGCTGAAGGCCGCGTGGAAGCACTGGCCGTGGGTGCTCGCGTTCGGCGTGGTCGAGATGGCGGGGCCGTTCCTGCTGCTCAGTCACGCCGAGACGCAACTGCCGTCGGGTCTGACCGGGCTTCTCGTGGCCACCGTGCCGCTGTTCGCTGTGATCATCGCGCTGCTGCGGGGTGATCGCACGGCACTGTCCCCGGTACGACTGGGCGGGCTGCTGCTCGGGTTCGCCGGCGTCGCGATCGTCGTCGCCGGGCCGGGGCTCTTCCCGCATGAGCCGGCGAGCGTCTTCGCGATCGGCGAGATCCTGCTCACGGCGCTGCTGTACGCGATCGCGCCGTTCATCATCGCGCACAAGCTCTCGGACGTGCCGTCCATCGGAACCATCACGCTCGCCCTGTTCGCGATCGGCATCGGCTACCTCCCGGCCGCCCTGCTCACTCAGAACGAGCTCCCGACGGTTCGATCGGCCGTGTCCCTGCTGCTGCTCGGGATCATCTGCACGGCCGTCGCCTTCGTCGCGTTCTTCGCACTGATCCGCGAGGTCGGCCCTGTGCGCGCGCCGCTGTTCACCTACGTGAACCCGGTGGTCGCGATCGTCCTCGGCACAGTCTTCCTGTCCGAACCGATCACGTCGGGACTCCTGTTCGGCTTCCCGGTGATCATCGCCGGATGCTGGTTCGCCGCCACCGGCGGACGGCTGCGCACTCGCAAGGAGGCGCTGCCACCGCCGCAGATGCCCTGACGGACGTGGCTCATTCCTCCCGGCGGATGGCGGAGAGCAGCGCGAGCAGCAGCAGAACGAACCCGGCGCCGACGAGCATGTGACCGAGACCGGCGATCCCGGCGATCATCTTCGACGACGCCAGTCCCTGTACCTGCAGCATCCCGTGCCAGACGAGCATCGCAGACGTGAGCACGACACCGGTGTTGTAGATCCAGAAGAACCAGCGGAACAGCCGGCTCGACGACAGGGAGAATGACCTCTCGAGAACGAGGACGATCAGCAGAACGATCATCCCGAGCGTGAGGATGTGCGTGTGCGCCACGCCGAGCTGGCCCATCATCCCCTCCGGGTAGCCGTTGAGCTTGGTGAACTCACGGTAGAAGAGGCCTGCGGCGAGTCCGAGCACGGTGTAGACGGCGACCGCGCCGAGGAGTTGAAGCTGAGCGGAGCGCGACACTGTGCGCGATGTGGGAGTGATTTCACGGGTCATGAAATCCAGCCTGCGATGAGCCTGCGGAGCGCGGATCCATCGAAAGGTCGATATCGTCGCGAGGCATTGGAGGCCAGAAGCAGGGAGAATCGGTGCATGTCGTCGCCCTCCGTCATCGATCTGTCGCGCACAGATCTGTCGCGCACGGATCCGGCGCGTCGACGGATGCTGACGGCCGCCCGATTCGCGCTGCATCTGATCACGGCACTGCTGTCTGCGGTGACGGCATTCCGCGCGATCACGACGGGGGTGCCGCTGCTGCCCGCCATGCTCGCCGCTGGGGTCTTCCTCGCCTGGTATGCCACCGGTGCCGCGTTCGCGCGCGGCCGGTTCAGCGGATGGTGGCTGGGTGGCCTCGGCATCCTGTGGCTCGGCATGCTGCTGCTCTCGGCAGAGTTCGTCTGGCTGTCGTTCCCGTTGCTG
Source organism: Microbacterium aerolatum (assembly GCF_007988825.1). GTDB lineage: Bacteria > Actinomycetota > Actinomycetes > Actinomycetales > Microbacteriaceae > Microbacterium > Microbacterium aerolatum. Next base: position 41,352 of record NZ_BJUW01000017.1, read on the forward strand.
CTTCTCGCCGGGCATGCGCTGCGCCGCTTGTGGTCTGTCGCGTTCGCGCTCCCCGTGCTCGCGGCGGCCATCCTCGCGCCGGTCCTGCACCAGGCTCCCATCACGTTCGCCCACATCGTGGGGCCACTGCTCGGCGGCGGGTTCGCGCTCGCGATCTCGCTCGGTTACGACGCGCTGCTGCGCGATGCCGTCGAACGCGAGCGCCTGATCGCCTCACTCGTGCATACGCAGGAGGAGATGGCCTCGTTGCAGGAGGAGCTCGTCCGCACCCAACGGGACGCCGGCGCCGCACAGGAGCGCACGCGGCTCGCCCGAGATCTGCACGACACCATCGCCCAGGAACTCAGCTCGATGGTGCTGATGGCGCGCAGCGGCGATGCGGAGCGCCTTCCCCAGATCGAAGCCCTCGCACAGCATGCGCTCGCCGATCTGCGGCGCATCGTCGCCGCCTTGGCACCCGCGGAGCTCGAGGGCGCAGCGCTGTCGGCGGCGATCGCCCGGATGCTGGAGGCGCTGCGGCAGGACACCGGGATCGCGACCGCCCTGAGCGTCGACCCCGGCACGCCGCCGATGACGACATCGCAGGAGGTAGTCTTCCTCCGCGTCGCGCAATCCGCTCTCGCCAACGTACGGCAGCACGCTGCTGCATCTCGGGCTTCGGTCACCTTCACTGCGGATGCCGGCACCGTGACGATGACGGTGCGCGATGACGGCGTCGGATTCCTCGCGGAGGATGCCGCGCTTCCCTCGACTTCGTACGGGCTGTCGGCGATGCGTTCGCGACTGCGCGAGTTCGGCGGAGCGCTCGAGGTGCATTCGGCGCCGGGGGAGGGCACCACGCTGATCGCGGCGCTGCCGTCCGGGCGTGGAGAGGAAACGCGCTGATGGTGACGAGTGTGCTGCTGGTCGACGACCACCCGATCGTGCGCGCAGGGCTGCGCGCAGTGATCGAGGCGCGCGGGTTCAGGGTGGTGGGCGAGGCCTCGACGGGAGAGGACGCGCTCGTGATGGCATCCGAGCTGCGCCCCGACGTCGTGCTGTGCGATCTTCGCCTCGGCGAGGGCATGGACGGCGTCGATACGACGGCAGCGCTGCGGCGAACAGCTAACGCTCCCGCCGTCGTGATCCTCACGACCTTCGATCACGACGCCCAGATCATCCGTGCGATCGAGGCCGGTGCGGCGGGTTACCTGCTCAAGGACGTCGACAACGACGCGATCGTCGCCGCGATCGGCGATGCCGCGGCCGGTGCGATGGTGCTCACGCCCGGCGGGGACGCCAGGGTGATCGCGGCGCTGCGCGCACCGAGGGTGCAGCTCACGGGTCGTGAGCGCGAGGTGCTGCTGCTGGTCGACGAAGGGGCTGCCAACAAGGAGATCGCGGCACGGCTGTTCATCTCGGAGTCGACCGTGAAGACCCATGTGGTCCATCTGCTGGAGAAGCTCGGAGTCGTCAGTCGAGCCGCCGCGGCCAGTGAGGCTCGACGGCTCGGGCTCATCTGACCTCTGGTGCCGTCACATGCCCACGGGGGCATGCGCCTCGAAAGTAGAATGACGCGTGGGCGGATCCGCCCGAGATCCCTGGGAGTGAACGTGGCCCTCATTGTGCAGAAGTACGGCGGCTCGTCCGTAGCCGACGCCGAGAGCATCAAGCGCGTCGCCAAGCGCATCGTCGACACCCGGCGCGCAGGGCACGACGTCGTCGTCGCCGTGAGCGCGATGGGTGACACCACCGACGAGCTGCTCGACCTCGCGAACGAGGTCGCGCCCATCCCCGCTCCGCGCGAGATGGACATGCTGCTCTCCAGCGGAGAGCGCATCTCGATGGCGCTGCTGGCCATGGCGATCCACTCCATGGGCTTCGACGCACGCTCATTCACCGGCAGCCAGGCCGGCATGATCACCGACGACCACCACGGGTCGGCGCGCATCGTCGATGTGACTCCGGTGCGACTGCGCGAGGCGCTGGACGAGGGTGCGATCGTGATCGTCGCCGGTTTCCAGGGCTTCAATCGCGACACCCGCGACATCACCACGCTCGGCCGCGGCGGCTCCGACACGACCGCCGTCGCGCTCGCCGCCGCACTCAAGGCCGACGTGTGCGAGATCTACAGCGACGTCGACGGCATCTTCACCGCCGACCCGCGTGTGATCCCGCAGGCACAGAAGCTCGACCACGTCTCGAGCGAGGAGATGCTCGAGCTCGCAGCCAACGGCGCGAAGGTGCTGTACATCCGCGCCGTCGAGTTCGCGCGCCGGCACGGCGTGCTCATCCACGCTCGCTCGACGTTCTCGTCGAGCGAGGGCACCTACGTTCTGGGCGAGGGCATGAAGAACCCGCGCGAAGCTGAGGGAGAAGTCATGGAAGAACCGATCGTCGCCGGAGTCGCCACCGACAAGGGCCAGGCCAAGATCACCGTGGTGGGCGTGCCCGACGTGCCCGGCAAGGCCGCCGAGATCTTCAAGATCATCGCGAAGTCGGGCGCGAACGTCGACATGATCGTGCAGAACGTGTCGGCCGCCGCGACCGGTCGCGCGGACATCTCCTTCACCCTGCCCAAGGCCGATGCTTCTGTCGCACTCAAGGCGCTCGCGGCGGAACAGGACGAGGTCGGCTTCGACAGCCTGATCCACGACGACCAGATCGGGAAGCTGTCGGTGGTCGGCGCGGGCATGCGCGTGCACTCCGGCGTCTCGGCGACCCTGTTCGAGGCGCTGTCGACCGCCGGTATCAACATCGAGATGATCTCGACCTCCGAGATCCGCATCTCGGTCGTGCTGCGCGACACCGATCTCGCCGACGCCGCCCGCATCGTGCACACGGCCTACGGGCTCGACGGCGAGGACGAAGCCGTCGTGCACGCCGGCACCGGCCGCTGATCTTTTCGGCCCCTGAGCCTGTCGAAGGGTAGACTCGCCGGAACCCTGACATCGGCGCCAGGCGCGGCATCCGCATCCCGACGCCGTGCCTAGCGCTTCGTTCGCAGAATCGTTCGACGCCAAGGAAAACTCTCATGACCCGTATCTCCGACTCAGGACACTCCGTCGCCATCGTGGGCGCCACCGGTCAGGTGGGCACCGTCATGCGCGAGATCCTCGCCGAGCGCTCCTTCCCGATTCGCGAGCTGCGGCTGTTCTCGTCGTCCCGGTCCGCCGGTAAGGCCATCGCGTTCGGCGGCGTGGACGTCATCGTCGAGGACGTCGAGACCGCCGACCCCGCCGGTGTCGAGATCGCGCTGTTCTCCGCCGGCGCCACGGCCAGCCGTGCATACGCCGACCGCTTCGCTGCGGCGGGCGCCGTCGTGATCGACAACTCCAGCGCCTGGCGCAACGACCCCGAGGTCCCGCTCGTGGTCAGCGAGGTCAACCCGCACGCGATCGACGAACGCCCGCGGGGCATCATCGCGAACCCGAACTGCACGACCATGGCGATCATGCCTGTCCTCAAGCCTCTCGCCGAGGCCGCGGGCCTCGAGCGCCTGGTCGTCTCGACCTATCAGGCCGTCTCCGGTTCCGGCCTTGCCGGTGCGCAGGAGCTGCTCGGACAGGTCGAGGGCGTGCTCGCCCAGGGCGACACCCTGCGTCTCGTGCACGACGGCTCCGCGGTCGACTTCCCGCAGCCGGAGAAGTACGCAGCTCCCATCGCGTTCGACGTCATCCCGCTGGCGGGCTCGGTCGTAGACGACGGCCTGAACGAGACCGACGAGGAGAAGAAGCTCCGCAACGAGAGCCGCAAGATCCTCGAGCTGCCCGACCTCCGCGTCGCCGGCACCTGTGTGCGCGTGCCGGTCTTCACCGGCCATTCCATGTCGATCCACGCCGAGTTCGCCGACGACATCACTCCGGACAGGGCTCGAGAGATCCTGGCATCCGCTCCCGGCGTCGTGCTGGAAGAGGTTCCCACACCCCTGTACGCGGCGGGCAAGGACCCGAGCTTCGTCGGACGCGTCCGCGCCGACCAGTCCGCCCCCGAGAACAAGGGCCTCGTGCTGTTCGTCAGCAACGACAACCTGCGCAAGGGCGCGGCGCTGAACGCCGTTCAGATCGCCGAGCTCGTCGCCGCCCGCCTCCCCGTCGCGTCCTGACCCAGCCCGCCCTCCCGCACGCCTCGCTCCCACGCGACGCCCGCGAGATTGCATTCCGCGGATGAGGTCGCGGCAATTTCCGGGCATCTCGTCCGCGGGATGCAATCTCGGCGTGGTTCGACGCCTCGGGCAGGCGAACTAGGATGGACGAGTGACTGAATCCGTCGACGTCGTCCTCATCGGTGGTGGCATCATGAGCGCCACCCTGGGCACTCTGCTGCACGAATTGCAGCCGGACTGGAAGATCGTCGCCTTCGAGCGGCTGTCCGATGTGGCCCAGGAAAGCTCGAACCCGTGGAACAACGCGGGCACCGGCCACGCGGCCCTCTGCGAGCTGAACTACATGCCGCAGACCGACGGGCCGCTGGATCCTGCCAAGGCGATCTCGATCAACGAGCAGTTCCAGCAGAGCCGTCAGTTCTGGTCCTCGCTTGTCGAGAAGGGCGTACTCGACGCGCCCTCGACCTTCATCAACGCCACTCCGCACATGACCTTCGTGCGCGGCGAGAAGGACGTCGCCTACCTCAAGGACCGCTACGAGGTGCTCAAGAAGGAGCCGCTGTTCGAGGGCATCCAGTTCAGCGAGGACTCCCGCGTCATCAACCAGTGGGCGCCCCTGCTCATGCAGAAGCGCCGCAAGGGCGAGCCCTTCGCCGCCACGCGCGTTCCGGCCGGCACGGACGTCGACTTCGGCGCGCTCACCCATCAGCTCTTCGACCACCTGCAGGATGCCGGCACCCAGGTGCTCACCAACCACGAGGTCCGTTCGCTGAAGAAGCAGAAGGACGGCAGCTGGAACATCAAGTACCGCAACGCGCTCGGCCACACCCCGGGACGACTGAACGCGAAGTTCGTGTTCGTCGGTGCTGGCGGATGGGCGCTCAAGCTGCTGCAGCGCTCCGGCATCCCTGAGATCAAGGGCTACGGCGTCTTCCCGATCGGCGGTCAGTTCCTGAAGACCACCAACCCTGCGGTCGTCTCGCAGCACAAGGCGAAGGTGTACTCGCAGGCATCCGTCGGTGCCCCGCCGATGTCGGTGCCGCACCTGGACACCCGCGTCGTCGACGGCGAGGCATCGCTGCTGTTCGGGCCGTTCGCGACCTTCAGTCCGAAGTTCCTCAAGAACGGCTCGATCCTCGACATCGTCTCGCAGGTGCGCACGCACAACCTGTGGCCGATGCTGAGGGTCGCGTTCGCCAACCCGGACCTCATCACCTATCTGCTCGGCGAGCTGACCAAGACGCACGGCAAGAAGGTCGACAGCCTGCGTGCGTTCATGCCGACCGCGAAGGACGAGGACTGGACGCTGATCCAGGCCGGCCAGCGCGCCCAGGTCATGAAGAAGGACCCGAAGAAGGGCGGCGTGCTGCAGTTCGGCACCGAGGTCGTCTCGGCGGCCGACGGATCGATCGCTGGGCTCCTCGGAGCCTCTCCCGGAGCCTCCACCGCCGTGCCGATCATGCTCCAGCTGCTGAAGAGCTGCTTCCCCGAGCAGTACGGTGCATGGGAGCCGACGCTGCGCGATCTCATCCCGACGTACGGCCAGAAGCTGAATGAGGACCCGGCCGCAGCCGACGAGTCGATGTCGGCGACCGCCGACGCCCTGAACATCGCGAAGTGACCCGGCGCCGTGGCGAAGCTGTACTTCCGCTACGGGGCGATGAACTCCGGCAAGTCCACGGCGCTGCTGCAGGTCGCGTACAACTATGAGGAGCGCGGCCAGCAGGTGCTGCTGGCCAAGCCCGAGATCGACACCAAGGGCGCCGCGCAGATCGAGAGCCGCCTGGGCGTGACCCGTCAGGTCGACTTCCTGATCCCGGCAGGCGGTGACGCGCGCGCCCTGTTCCGGCAGGAACGCGAACGCCTGCGGCAGCGCAGCACCGAGGGCCTGATCCCCGCCGAGCCGGCAGACGTCGCCTGCCTGCTGGTCGATGAGGCGCAGTTCCTCACCGCGGAGCAGGTCGATGACCTGTTCCGGATCGCGGTGGAGGACGGCATCCCGGTGATGGCCTACGGAATCCGCAACGACTTCCTCACGCACGCGTTCCCCGGCTCTGCGCGCCTGCTGGCGATCGCGCACTCGCTGGAGGAGATGAAGACGATCTGCCGCTGCGGGCGCAAGGCGGTCTTCAACGGCCGCGTCGTCGGAGGACGCTTCGTCTTCGACGGCGATCAGGTCGCGATCGACGAGGCTGCCACAGGGGCGGCGGCCGCGACCGACGTCGTCACCTATGAATCGCTGTGCGGGCACTGCTACCTCGAGGAGTCCGCCGGGCGACTGGGCTGAGGCGGCGGCGTCGACTCGCCTGCGGCTCGCTCAACCCGCTTCGTCGCGACTGCGGCTCGCTCAACGACCCGCGGGGTGGATACGTTCGCCCGACGTCCCGCGCTGACGTTACGGTTTTGCGTGGTCTGACCACGCGCGCTACCCTGTGGTCAGACCACAGGAGGAGTAATGGCGGAGCGCGCCTGGCAACTGGTGCTCGAGCAGGTCGAGCGCGACCTCCTCGACGGCCGCCTCGGCCCCGGTGACCGGCTACCCTCCGAGCGTGAGCTCTCCGCCGACCTCGGCGTCGGTCGCTCCAGCGTACGCGAGGCGTTCCGCGTCCTCGAGGTGATGGGGCTGATCCGCACCGCGACCGGCTCAGGGCCCACGTCAGGGGCGATCGTGATCGCCACGCCCACGGGTGGCCTCTCTGCTCTCATGCGGCTGCAGGTGGCCGCACAGGGCTTCCCGCTGACGGATGTCGTGCAGACCCGCCTCGTGCTGGAGGACACCGTCGCGGCATCCCTCGCCTCCGATCCGACACGCGACACCGCCGACGCGCACCGCATCCTCGACGCCATGGATGCCGGCGACCTCACCGCCGCGGAGTTCCTCGCCCTCGACGCCCAGCTGCATCTCGCGCTGGCCGAGTCGAGCGGCAACACTGTGATCGCCGCGATGATGGCGGGGCTGCGCACCTCCATCGAGTCCTATGTGCTCACCGGATCCGAGCAGATCCGCGACTGGGATGCCATGACCTCGCGACTGCGCGCGGAGCACCGCGCGATCGTCACCGCCATCGACGCCGGCGATGCGGATGCTGCGCGCACCCGCGTCCGCGCACACATCACCGGCTACTACACCGCCGCCGGGCTGACGCCCGGCACTGAAGACTGAAGGAAACGCCATGGTCCAGCGCCAACTGCCCAACCCCGTCGAGCTTCTCGAGCTGATGAAGTTCAAGAAGCCCGAGCTCGACGGTCGCAAGCGCCGCCTCGAGAGCGCGCTCACGATCGCCGACCTGCGACTGATCGCGAAGCGCCGGACGCCCAAGGCCGCCTTCGACTACACCGATGGCTCGGCCGAGGGGGAGATCTCGCTCACCCGCGCTCGTCAGGCGTTCGAGGACGTCGAGTTCCATCCCGGCATCCTCAAGCCCGCGCCCGACGTCGACACGTCGGTCGACATCCTCGGGGGTCCCAGCGCCCTGCCGTTCGCCATCGCACCGACCGGATTCACGCGCCTCATGCAGACCGAGGGCGAGATCGCCGGAGCGGGTGCCGCGGCGGCCGCCGGAATCCCTTTCACGCTCTCCACTCTCGGGACGACGTCGATCGAGGGCGTGAAGGCCGCCAACCCGCACGGGCGCAACTGGTTCCAGCTGTATGTCATGCGTGACCGCGAGATCTCCTACGAGCTCACCCGCCGTGCCGCCGCAGCCGGTTTCGACACCCTGCACTTCACCGTCGACACCCCCGTCGCCGGGGCCCGCCTGCGGGACAAGCGCAATGGATTCAGCATCCCGCCGCAGCTGACTCTGGGCACGATCATCAATGCGATCCCGCGTCCGTGGTGGTGGTTCGACTTCCTCACGACCCCGAAGCTCGAGTTCGCCTCGCTCAGCACCACCGGCGGCACCGTCGGCGAGCTGCTGGATGCCGCGATGGACCCCACGATCAGCTACGAGGACCTCGCCGTCATCCGCGACCTGTGGCCCGGCAAGATCGTCATCAAGGGCGTCCAGAACGTCGAGGACTCGGTGCGGCTGCGTGACGCCGGCGTCGACGGCATCGTGCTGTCGAACCACGGCGGGCGTCAGCTGGATCGCGCGCCGATCCCGTTCCACCTGCTGCCGAGCGTGCGCAAGGCGGTCGGTGACGACTTCACCGTGATGATCGACACCGGCATCATGAACGGCGCCGACATCGTGGCATCCGTGGCGCTCGGCGCCGACTTCACCCTCATCGGTCGCGCCTACCTGTACGGCCTGATGGCGGGAGGTCGGCAGGGCGTCGATCGCACCATTGCGATCCTGCGCACCGAGATCGAGCGCACCATGCGCCTGCTCGGCGTCGCATCGCTCGAGGAGCTCACCCCGGCGCATGTCACGCAGCTCGCGCGCCTGGTGCCCGTGACTCGCGACGCCGCGGAGGTCGCCGCGCGCTGAGCGGCGCGTCCCCGCCTGCGAGACTGCATTCCGCGGACGACTTTGCGTGCAATGCGGCGCATCTCGTCCGCGGAATGCAATCTCGACGAGTGAGTTGGACGCGTGCGCGGGGCGGGACGCGGGTCAGGCCCGGGTCGCGCCCTGCGGCTGCAACGTCGGCAGCAGCGCGTCGAGCTCGTCGGCGGTGCCCACCCACCCGGTGACCGCGATCGAGCGGACGCCGAGCGCCAGCACGGGGTAGTCGTTGCCGCCCTCATCGAGTCGGTCGCCGTAGAAGAGCATGTCCTCGAGGGGGATGCCGGTGTGCTCGGCGAGGGCTTTCATGCCGTAGGCCTTGTCGATGCCGGCACGGGTGATGTCGATCGACGTCGATCCGCCGGCGCGCACCTCCAGGTCGGGCAGCCGGGCCGCGACAGCGTCGCGCAGACGCAGGCGCTTGTGCCCGGTCGGATCCCAGGCGTGCTTCGCCTCACCCGGCGCCTTCTGCCCGAGCGCGGAGAACGTGATCTGCGAGCCACGATCCTCGAGGATGTCGCCCCAAGGATTCTGCTCCCAGAGGCCGAGGCGCTCGGCCTCTTCGCGCAGCGCCTGGAGGGCGGAGGCCTTCTCGGCGTCCGACAGATCGTGCGCGTAGACGGCTGCGAAGTCCTCGCCGTCGTGGCGCAGGTACCGGGTGCCGCATGTCGGCAGCAGGTGCAGGTGCGCGAGCTCCGTGGCATCCGCATCGCCCAGCCGGGCCACGACCTGTGAACGGAACTGCGTCTCGTTACCGCCGGAGATGATGGCGACCTCGACGACCCGCAGCAGCGCGCGCAGCTGCGCCGCGATGCGAGGATCGATCGCGCTCTTGGAGGCGGCGAGCGTGTCATCCAGGTCGAAGGCGACCAGGCGAGGTGAAGTCATGATGTCTCCAGGATATGGAAGAAGGCCGCCCCGGAGGGCGGCCTTCTTGCAACGGTCGGGGTGACAGGATTTGAACCTGCGGCCTCTTCGTCCCGAACGAAGCGCGCTACCAAGCTGCGCCACACCCCGTTGCAACCGTTCGAGTCTACATCGAATCGGGTGCCGCACCGAATCGAGCGCCCGCGACGGTCACGCGGGCGTGTCCCGCGCCGTCAGCGTCAGCAACGTGGCCTCCGGACGGCACGCGAACCGCACCGGTGCGTAGATCGAATGACCGCAGCCGGCGCTGACGTTCAGCGGGATGCCGCGTTCCCCGTGCGTCCACGTGCTCAGCCCCTTGGCCTGCTTCAGCGGGATGTCGCAGTTCGCGACGATCGTGCCGTAGAACGGCAGGCACACCTGCCCGCCGTGCGTGTGGCCCCCGAAGATCGCCTGCGCGCCGAGGTCGGTGAACGCGTTCAGCACACGCTGGTACGGCGCGTGTGTGACGCCGAGCAGGGGAGTGGCGGCATTCCGCGCACCGAGACCGGCGACAGCTCCCGGCAGCGCATCCAGGTCGTCCCAGTCACGGTGTGCGTCGTCGACTCCGAAGAAGTCGACGTCGCGCTCGCCGACCCGGACGCGCGCGGCGGAGTTGTTGAGGTCGGCCCAGCCGAGCTCCTCGCCGAGGAAGGCGTCCAGACCGGCGGTGTCGAGGTGATCGGGCTTCACATGCCGTTTCGAGGGGCCCGCGAAATATCGCAGCGGATTGCGCGGAGTCGGGCCGTGCACGTCATTCGAGCCGTGGACGAACACACCGGGAATGCCGGCGAACGGCTCGAACGCGCGGCGGATGCCGTCGAGTCCGTCTCGGTGACCGAGATTGTCGCCGGTGTTGACGATCAGGTCGGGTTCGAGATCGGCGAGGGATGCCAGCCAATCCTGCTTGCGGCGCTGCCACGGAGCCATATGCGCATCCGAGATGTGCAGCACGCGGAGCGGAGCGGAGCCTGCGGGGAGCGCCGCGGCTGTCGCCTCACGGACCGTGAACAGGTAGCGCTCGATCCCGATGCCCCACACCGCACACGCGGCGCCGACGGCACCCACCGCGCCGAGCGCGATGAGGGCCGGGTGAGCGGAGCCCCTACTCAATCGCCGTCGCCGTCGCCGTTACCGCCGGCGCACGCGAGCGTCACCGTGCTGCCGGGAGTGGCCTTGCCGCTGGTGGGAACCTGTGCGACGACCTCGTCGCCGCCCTTGCAGTTCGGCGCGGCGACCTTGAAGCCGGCATCCTCGATCGTCTTCTTCGCCTGTGCGTACTTCTGCCCGACGACGTTCGGAACAGCCGCTGCCGCAGGCTTGCCTGTGCTCGGCGTGATCGTCACCGTCGTGCCGGTGGCGACTCGTCCGGCGCCGGGATCCTGTTCGGCGATGAGGCCTGCGGCCACATCACTGTCGATCGGGGTGGCGACGCTGACCGAGAACCCGGCTTCTTCGAGCGTCCTCGTGGCGTCCTCCACCGACTGGCCGACGACGCTCGGAAGGTCGGCGAGCACGCGGCGGGTGAGGTTCTGGTCGGGCTTCGGGAACTGGTCACCTCCGCCGAGCAGCTGATTCGCGGCAGCCTGCATGTCGCGCGCGATTCCGTATCGGATGTTCTGCAGGAGGTTTCCGTTGGTCCACTGTCCCCAGATGCTCTCGTCGCCCTTGGTGCGTCCGACGAACACCGCGGTGGTGGCCTTGGTGCTGGACTCGATCATCATGGTCGAGTAGTCATTGTGCGACCCGGTCTTGCCGATGAGCGGCGTGCCGTCCCACGGGTTGGCGTCCTGGCCCGTGCCACCGCGTTGCATGACACCCTGCAGCGCGTATGCCGCTGTCGCGGCTACCTCAGGGGTGATGACCTGTGAACACTTCGATTCGGGGACCGGAAGCTCTTCGCCCTCCTGGTTCACGACCTTGTCGATCGCCTTCGGCTCGCAGTAGGTCCCCTTGTTGGCAACCGTCGCGTATGCTCCGGCCATGTCGAGCGGGGAGATGTACTTGTCGCCGAGCACGTTGAAGGCGTAGTTCTCGTCGGTGGTGCTGCCACCCTTGGCCGGGTTGACGCCCATGCGATCGGCGACCTTGTTGATGTCGCAGATGTCCAGCTTCGAAGCCATCGCGAAGTAACCGGAGTTCAGGGAGTTCCTGGTGAAGACCATCGGAGTCCCGGTGTAGCCGGGATTGTTCGCGAAGTTGCCGACCGTCTTCGTGTCGAAGGTGTACGTCTCTCCCACGCACTTCGCGGGCATCTTCAGGGTCTGGTTGCGGCCGTTGATCGATTCGTTGACCGAGTGCCCCTTCTCGAGCCAGTCGATGAGTGTGAAGAGCTTGTAGGCAGATCCGACCGGGAATCCGCCGGATCCGCCGTGGGCCTGATCCGAGGCGTAGACGAGCGACGTGAACGCCTGGTCGTCCGTCGTCGTCTCCCGGAAGTTCGTGTTCTGCGTCATCGCGAGCACGCGGCCGGTGCTCGGTTCGACGGTGACACCCGCAGCCCCGAAATTCTGGTTGTCGTAGTTGGCCGGCACGCGCTCGCGCAGCGCGATGATCGACGGCTCCTGCACACGCATGTCGAGTGTCGTGTAGATGTCCAGACCATCGCGGTACAGCGCCTTGGTGCGCTCTGGACCGGAGTCGCCGAAGGCGGGATCGCTCAACACGATCGTCTTCACGTACTGGCAGAAATAGGCGTTGTTGCCCGCTGCCGCACAACCCTGCGACGGCGGCTTGATGTCCGGCACGATCGGTGAGGCATCCGCCTCGTCGTACTGCGCCTGCGTGATCTTTCCATCAGCCAGCATGCGGCCGAGCACGTAGTGGCGGCGGTCAAGCGTGAGCTTGTAGCCGTCGGCCTCCGAGTTGACGGCGTTACCGTCGCTGTCGGTGGTCGTGCCGCCCTTCATGTCGATGCGGTACGTGTTCGGGTTCTGCACGATGCCCGCGAGGGTCGCGGCCTGCGCCACGGTGAGGTTCGCCGCCGACGTATTGAAGTAGTAGTTCGCCGCGGCCTCGATGCCGTAGACGGTGCCGCCGAAGCTCGCGATGTTCAGGTAGCCGAGCAGGATCTCGTTCTTCGAGTAGTCCTTCTCGATCTGGATCGCGTAGCGCATCTCCTGCAGTTTGCGCTCGATGCCGTCGCTGCCGCTGGCGTTCGTGGCATCCAGCCAGCACTGGGCGATCGTGTCGGAGTACCCCTCAGAGCCGGGCAGCACACCCTGCTCGCACTGTTGCACGAGCACGTTCTTGACGTACTGCTGGCTGATCGTCGATGCACCGCGCGATGAGGTACCGCGGAGGTTGTCGATCAGTGCCTTCGCGGTTGCGCCGATGTTGACACCACCGTGCTCGTAGAAGCTCTTGTCCTCACTCGAGAGGACGGCGTCGTACATGACCGGGTTGATCTGGTCGAATGTCACCTGCGTGCGGTTCTGGTCGAAGAACGTCGCCATGGCGAACGGTTTGCCGTCCTTGCCTGTGCCGTAGAACGTGCTCGGCTCCATGGGTGCGTCGATCTCGAGGTACGACGGCAGCTTTTCGAACAGGTCCAGAGCCTGGGAACCGGCGGCGCCCGCGACGGCGAGTGCGGGGGTGACCGTCGCGGTCACGAGGATGCCGGCGACAGCGCTGAGCCCGACCAGGCCGAGGAGGCCGCCGAGCACACCTTTAGCCGTGCGATTCTTCTGAGGCATACGCTAGATCGTAGGGGACTTCCCTGAATAATCGCCTCTGACGCTCGGCCCGGCCGACCACGTCATCGTCCACCACACAACCTGCAGGAGTGCCATGACCACGTGGGAGTATCTGACAACCCCGCTGCTGATCCACAACACCGCCGCGATCCTCAACAACTGGGGAAAGCAGGGGTGGGAGCTCGTCCAGGTCGTCCAGGGCCCCGAGGGCGGCCTGGTCGCCTACTTCAAGCGTCCTGTCTCGGACGACGCATCCGCGGCGTCCAACAGCGCCGGACTCGCCGCCGCGGCTGAGGCTTCGCGCCAGTTCGACGGGGGCGCCGCATGAGCATCACCACCCGTCTCGCCGAGCTTGGTATCGAGCTTCCCGAGGTCGCAGCTCCCGTCGCCGCATACGTCCCTGCGGTCGTGCACGGCGAGCTTGTCTACACGTCGGGTCAGCTTCCCTTCGCATCCGGTTCCCTCCCGGCGACCGGCAAGGTCGGCGCCGAGGTCACGGCCGAGGATGCCAAGGGCTACGCCCGCACGTGCGCACTGAACGCGCTCGCGGCCGCGGCGTCCGCCGCGGGCGGTGTCGAGAAGATCGGCGGCGTGATGCGCGTCGGCGGCTTCGTGGCATCCGATCCTTCGTTCACCGGCCAGCCCGGCGTCATCAACGGCGCCAGCGAAGTGCTGGGCGAGATCTTCGGGGATGCCGGGCAGCATGCCCGCGCGGCCGTCGGCGTCACGGTGCTGCCGCTGGACAGCCCCGTCGAGGTCGAGGTGACCTTCGTCCTCGTCTAGCCCGGTCCGCGCAGCAACGGAGGCCGCCCGCGCCCATGGCGCCGGCGGCCTCCGTTGCTGTTCGAGGTCAGACGTGCACGTGGCGCCGCGCCCGGAGAGACGGGACGATCAGCGCCCCGGCTCCGAGCGCGAGCAGTGCCGCGCCCACCCAGGGAGCCGCAGTCGACTCGGCGCCGGTCGCGGCCAGTTCACCGCGCTGCACGCTCACCGCGGCGACCACGGTGAGGCCGATGTCGTCGAAGCTGATGATGAGGTGGTGCTCGCCGTCCGCGACGCCGGCGAGGTCGAAGCGACCGGTGATGGCTCCGCTGTCCCACTGGACGGTGCCGATCGAGACCGGCGTCGATCGCATGTTGCCGATGATCGACGACCGCGAGTCCTGCATCTTCTTGACGAAGTCGGTCATCATGTCGAAGGCTTCATTGCGCTTGTTCGACAGGCTGGCCAGCCGCAGCATGTCCATCTGCTGAGTGTTCGTGACGGAGTCGAGTTCGATGCGTAACGATGCGACGAGCGAAGCGGCGGCCGTTCTCGCCTCGGGGGAATCCGAAGTCGCCGAAAGGAGATCGTGCGACTCCACCGCCGCGCCTGCGGCCGTGACCGCAACGGCCAGCGATCCATCGGCCGGAGCAGCGACGTATGCGCGGAGGGCCGAGATGGCCGTGTTGAGTGTGGCGACGCGGGCGTTGCGCTTCTGCACATCCGTGAGCTGCGAAGACAGCTGCTGGTCGAGCAGCTGAGCGCGCCCATCCTGGACGGCGAGCAGAGCTCCTTCGAGATCGAACGCGGTGAGCGAGATCTGGTTCACGGTCAGCCCCGGTATGCCGGCGACGACCGGCGACAGCAACCGGGATGCGGCGGCCGCCTGGTCCGGCGTCGGCTGCTGTGCGAGGCCGAGCGCCTGGCCCGAGGCGTTGAGAAGGGGGACTGCGCTGTTCGGCGTGCCTGCCGCGGTCGCGAGCAGAGTTGCGAGCTCGGATTCCGATATGCCGCTGAACACGTCAGTGAGGCCAGTGTCATCGGGGCGCTGGTGGAACGCGATGTAGGGCTGCTGAACCGGGTCGAGGGAGGGTGCAGTCGGAGTCGGAGTCGGAGTCGGAGTCGGAGTCGGAGTCGGGGTCGGGGACGGCGTCGACGGCGAGGGAGCCGGGGACGGAATCGGTGTCGGCGTCGGTGAGGGTGTCGGTGTCGGCGTCGCGCTGTCCGAGGTGAGCGCGAACGACCGGGTCACATCGACGATGCTGGGGCTTTCGACGCCGCGGGGAAGGGCGAAGGCGGGGTTGGTCGACGGCTGCGCATCCGCGAGCGTGAAGCCCGTGGCGGGCTCGAGGGAGATGCTGTAATCGTCGGTGGATGTCGTCGGTAGGGCGCCGGAGGTGAAAGTGCCGTCGGCGGCGACGGCGATGCGCTGCACAGCCGTGCCGCCGCTGAGAATGGTGATGCTCGAGCCGGAGAGGTCTGAGACGGGTGCCGCATCCGTCGTCGCCGTCACCGATCCGCTGATGGCGCCAAAC
>NZ_BJUW01000018.1 GCF_007988825.1 Microbacterium aerolatum
TTCGCGTCCGCGTTCACCAGTCCGGCGTGCCTGCGCCTGGGCATTGGCTTTGCTCTGCTGTCGACTGAGGAACTTGTGCCCTCCGCCGTCGGGGATGTTGCCGAACTTCGTGACGTCGACATGGATCAGGGATCCAGGATGGTCGTGCTCGTAGCGGCGGATCGGTTCACCGGTGACCCGGTCGATGCGGCTGAGCCTGTTGATCCGGCAACGCACGAGGACGGCATGAACCGTCGACGCCGCGACGCCGAGCTCACCGCCGATCTGGACCGGCCCCAGCCGACGACGCCACCGCGCCTTCACGATCCGTTTCACCACCGCGGGCGGCGTCTTCGTCGGCATCGAGTGTAGCCGACTGGAACGATCAAACATCCCCGCGGACCCTTCGGTCCGAAACCTCGCCGCCCACTTGCGCGCCGTCGGCGGCGAGGTCATGAACATCTTCGCCGCGACGGCGACCGGCCAATCGTCTTCAACGATGAGCTTGGCCAAGCGCAGACGAGCGCGCGGAGTGAGAGCAGCGTTAGCGTGGGACACGAAGGCCTCCTGTGTGCGAAAAGTGGTTCCTAGACAGCTCCACTCTCGCAACGGGAGGCCTTCACCCGTCAACAGCTCACACGCAATTCACGCAACAACGTCCCTGGACATCACATCTAGGCGACCATTTGCGACCCCTCGCGATCGGGCGCCCCCTCCCGGCACGGAACGCACGAACTCCCGCAGCGATCCCCCGCGCCGACCTCAGCGCCGCGCGCGATCGACCACGCGCCAGGTCGCGGGCAGCAGCGCCGACATCGCGACGATCTTGATCGCGTCGCCGATGAGGAAGGGCACGGCTCCGAGCGTGAGCGCCGTAACCAGGTCTACGCCGAGGAACGCCGCGAGCCACGGCACACCGCACGCGTAGATCGTGAGCGACCCGAGAACGGCGAGTCCGAGCGTCGACCACACCGTACGGTCGGAGCGGTGACGGGCGAGGATGCCGACCAGCAGAGCGGCGAGGACGTATCCGACGATGTACCCGAACGACGAGAACGCCCAGCCGGACGAGCCGTTCGCGAACAGCGGCACCCCGACGAGACCGATCGCCAGGTAGATGCCCGCGCTGAGGCCGCCGCGGAGCGGGCCGAGCGCGGCGCCGGTCAGCAGCACGGCGAACGTGGCGAGCGACAGCGGCACTGGAGTGAACGGCAGCGGGATCGCGATGTAGCCGGCGACGGTGATGAAGGCCGTTCCGGCGAGGGTGAGGATCACGTCCCGGACACGCGCGCCCGGGATCAGATCGGCGAGCACGGGGACGCGATCGAGACGGACGGCGGGTGCGGACATGGTTCTCCTGACGCTTCCTGAACACTGTTCACCTGAACGGTGTTCTGTAGAGTAGCAGGATGAACGCCGCGCCAGCATCCGCTCGTAATGACAAGCCCGCCGTCGTGGCCGCGGCCATGCGCGTGCTCGCCGAGAGCGGGCTTCCCGGACTCTCGATGCGCCGCATCGCCGACGAGCTCGACGTGCAGGTCAGTGCGCTGTACTGGCACTTTCCGAACAAGCAGGCGCTGCTCGCGGCCGTGAGCGCACAGATCGTCGGTTCCGGATCGGTGCCCGACGAGATGGATGCCGCAGCGCGCGCCCTGCGCGACCGATTGCTGGCGCATCAGGACGGGGCCGAGATCGTGTCCAGCTCGCTGGCGCTCGGCCTTCTCGAGCTTCCTGCCCGCACTGCGCTTGTGGCTGCCGCTCGGCAGGCGGGGCTCACGGATGCCGCCGCCGAGGTCGCCGCCGACACGATCGTGCACTACGTGATCGGCTACACCTTCCACGAGCAGCAGCGACTGCACGCGGCCGTCGTCGGTGCTGCCGATGCATCCGTCGACCTCGTCCCGGATGCCGCCGGCGAGCGCCGAGGCGACTTCGACGCCGGGCTCGCGATGATCGTGGCTGGGGTGCAGGCGTCGGTTGCGGTCAGCTGACCTGAGGAGCGGCCGTCCGCCCATCGGCGAACCTCGCCTGTGCGCGTTCGTGGCGCTTGCCGACCGCGACATGCTCGGTGGCCTTCGCGAGCCCCATGGGCTTCGTCCCAACGTAGACGCTCTCGGCGCGCTCGGTGAGGAACGTCTCGTGCCACACGCCGACGGCGCCCGGCGCCTTGCGGGCCCGCTTGTTGAACGCGGTCCACGCCGGGCGGTGCTCCTGCGACGGGGCGGATGCATAGGCGTAGAGCTTCTCGATCGACGACCAGTACTGCACGACGTACGGGCCGCCGTTGCCGAACAGCAGCTGGTATCCGAGGAGTCCGGAGTCCTCCTCCATGGACAGCTCGCGCAGCATCCGCGGCATCGCCATGAATGCCGGCATCCACAGATCGGGGCGCCACCAGCGATTGATCTGCATGCCGATGTGGAACACGACCAGCTCGCCTTCGTGATGATGGGTCGAGCGAGCGGTGACGATTTTCGACATGATCTCCTCCTGATTAGATAGCGACACTATCCATAATGGATAGCGCTACTATCGAAGTCAAGAGGTGACCATGAGGATTTCTGAGCTGTCGGCGCATGCGGGCATTCCGGTGCCGACGATCAAGTACTACCTGCGTGAGGGGCTGCTACCCGAGGGTGAGCGCAGCGCGCCGACACAGGCGGCGTACGGCGAGGCGCACGTGGAGCGGCTGCGCGTCATCCGCGCGCTGATCGCGGCCGGCGTCAGCATCGCCGAGACGCGGCGGGTGATCGGCGCTCTGGATGCTCCGCACGAGAGCGCGCACGCGCTGCTGGGCGCGGCGCACTCGGCGATCACTCCGGCGCCGGATGGCTCGCTCGACCTGTCCGCCGCTTCGGGAGTCGTCGAAGGCCTCGGATGGAAGCCGGGGATGTGCGATGAGGCGGTGCTCCACGAGGTGGCGCGGGCGCTGCGCGGGCTCGAGAGTGCCGGGTTCGAGGTTCCGGCGGCGACGATGCCGGTCTATCTCAAGAGCATTCGCGACATCGCGGATGCCGAGATCGCAGGCGTCCCGACCGAGTCCGCCGAGGCGGCCGTGCGGTATGTCGTTCTCGGCTCCGTGCTGGTCGAGCCGCTGCTGCTCGCGCTGCGGCGCGTGGCGCAGCAGGTCGCGTCCGCGGAGAGGTTCGGCCGGCAGCAGGAGTGAGCATCAATTCGGAGCAGGGCGGGTACCCGGCGGGGCCTGCTGATCGACGTCGGTCCACACCTCGGTGAGCTGCACGATGACCCCGTCCTTCATGCGGGCGAAGCTCGCGCACTCGAAATGCTGAGCGCCGTACGCATCCCGCCCGATGATGTGGCTTCGGCAAGCGGCCTCGGCCGGACCGGCGACGATCTCCTCGATGGTCAGCTGCTCGAACCCCGGATAGTCGCGGTTGAAGCGGATCCAGTCGTCCCGGTCGAATGTCTCGCCGGTGTGCACGAGGCGGCAGACGAAGTCGGGGTGCAAGAAGCCCGCGAGATCGTCCCATCGCTTCTCGCCGATGGCGGTCATGAGTCCTCGCAGCGCTGCTTCGGCATCCATATCGGCATGTTAGGTCGGGGCTCCGACACTCAAATCGGAGATTCTTGTTGACGTCAGACTCTGGACTGGTATCGTTACCAACACCGATCGAGGAGGATCACATGGGACAGAGGCACACAGCATTCAAGCGGGTGGGCGGCTTCGGCGCTGCCCTTTTATTGGCCGTCGGGCTCGCAGCCTGCGCACAGGGGTCGTCTTCAGGGAGCGGCGACTCGAGCGTCGTCACGCTGAACGGTGATCGAGCAGACTTCACCGACGCGTACGCGATCGCCGGAGAAGCCCTCGAGGAGGCCGCCGGGTTCGGCCTTGAGGCACGCAACGTGCCCTCGACTGAGAACTACCAGCAGATCGTGCGCTCATCGTTGAAGACCGACAGCACCACCGATCTGGTGAAGTGGTGGAACGGTTACCGGCTTCAGGAGCTCGCGCGGTCCGGCGGGCTCGCGGATCTCAGCGATTCATGGGATGCCGCTGTCGAGAAGGGATGGGTGAACGAAGAAACCCGCGACAGCTTCTCCTACGACGGCAAGGTCTACGGTCTTCCGATCTACAAGTCCTACTGGACGATCTTCTACAACAAGAAGGCCTTCGCCGACGCCGGCATCGAGGTGCCCACGACGTGGGCAGAGTTCGAATCGAACAACGAAGCGCTCAAGGAGTCCGGCGTCACGCCGCTGTTCGCCACGCAGGAGGCGGGCTGGACTTCCTTCATCTGGTACGCGGAGATCCTCTCCAAGCTCGACCCGGACTTCTATCAGAAGCTGATGGATGGCGAGGCGAAGTACACCGACCCGACGTCTCGCAAGGCGATGGAGATCTGGTCCGACATGTTCGCGAAGGGCTGGTTCACCTCACCGGACACCGCGTGGGACAACGAGCCGTCACTGTTCGCAGCGGGCACCGTGGCGCAGGTTCCGATGGGGTCCTGGCGCAACGGGCTGTTCGCCGACACCATGGACCAGGCGGACTATGGCGCTTACCTGCTGCCGACGGTCGAAGAAGGCGTGCAGCCCTCCGTGATCGTGGAGTCGGGTGTCATCAGTATGGCGGCGAAGGCCCCCAATGCTGAGGGTGCCAAGGCCGTGATGGACAACTGGCTGAGCCCGGAGGTCCAGCAGCCCTGGGCGGACGAGATCAAGGACACCTCGGCGAACCCGATGGTCGGCACCGACGACCCCGTGCTCGCATCGGTGCTCGAGCAGGTCGAAGCCAGCGAGCCGACCGAGCTGGTGCGCTACTGGGAGGCGGGTCCTCCCGCTCTGATCGAGAGTGGTGTGCAGTTCTTCGGCGCCTTCATGGCGGACCCTTCTCCGGCGAACATCGATCCGACGCTGCAGAAGCTGCAGGATCTGGCTGACACCGAGTGGGCCAACTGGAAGGCCGGCGGCAAGTGACGACCGAATCCGTCACGACGGGCCGGCCGGCCGGGGCGACCCGGCCCGCCGGCCCTCGGGCCGGATCGTACGCGGAGCGTGTGCGCAGCATCCCGTTCCTGATTCCCGCTGTCGCCCTGGTCGGGGTGATGCTCCTGGTCCCGTTCGTCGCGACGGTCTACCAGAGCCTCACCAACGACGACGGCTTCAATGCCGAGTTCATCGGCTTCGACAACTACGTGCGGCTCGTCCAGGATCCGATGTTCGGCCGTTCGGTGCTGAACACCGTGATGTGGACGGTCGGCACACTGATTCTGCCGGTGGGCATCGGACTGCTGGTCGCGGTGTTCACCTCGCAGATGAAAGGCGGGCGCTGGCTGCGTCTCGCGTTCGTGTTGCCGTACGCGCTCTCCGGCACGGCCACGGCCGTGATCTGGGGATTCATCCTTCGCTCCAACGGCGCACTCAATCAGGCCATCACCTTCTTCGGCGGCGTCGCGCCCGATTCGGGCTGGCTGCTCGAATGGCCCACGAACACGATCGTCATGATCCTCGCGAACACCTGGCAGGCCACGGGTGTCGCGGTCATTCTGTTCCTCGTCTGCCTTCAGGCCATCCCGGTGGAGACCGTTGAAGCGGGAACCCTCGACGGAGCCTCGGGCATGCGCCTGTTCTGGAACATCATCGTGCCGCAGCTGAAGCCCGTGACCGTCGTCGTGATCGGTATGTCGATCGCCAACAGCCTGCGCGTGTTCGACATGATCTGGCTGCTCACCAAGGGCGGGCCAGGGGGATCGTCCGAAACCCTCGCCGTGACGATGTACCGAGAGACGTTCATCATCGGCGACTACGGCTACGGTGCGGCGGTCGCGGTAGTGCTGTCGATCATCGTCGTGGGTGCGTCGTGGGCATATCTGCGCCAGCAGTTGAAGGAGAGCTGAGCCGTGTTCCGACTCATCCGCAATGTCGTCCTGTCCGTGCTGGCCGTGATCTGGCTGGTGCCCGTCTATCTGCTGATCGTCAACGCGCTCACCCCCGTCTCGGAGTATCACGGAGAGCCACGGTGGATTCCCGGCGGCTTCGCGATCGTCGAGAACATCGTCGCCGCCTGGAACCAGTCGTCACTCGGCCTGGGAATGTTCAACAGCCTGCTGTACGCGACGTGCTCCGCGCTGATCGCCGTGCTGGCCGCCGGACTCGCTGGATTCGCCGTCGTCGTGATGCCGGTCCGTCGTCCGACGGTGTGGTTCTGGTTGATCTATCTCGGCACGCTGCTTCCGTTGCAGATCTTTCTCGCACCGCTGTTCAAAGCCTTCGTCGGCGCGAAGATGTACGACACGTCGATCGGCATGATCCTGATCTACGCTGCGATCTGCGTCCCGTTCGCGTTCTTCATCGTGCGCAACTACCTCACGACGATCCCGCCGGAGATCGCCGAGGCGGCGAAGTTGGACGGTGCCGGCTGGGGAAGGCTGTTCGCGCAGATCCACCTGCCGCTGATCCGCTCGTCGCTCTTCGCGGCGTTCATCTTCCAGTTCACCTGGGTGTGGAACGACCTCCTGTTCGGCATCACTCTCACGACCAGCCCGGATCGGCGTCCGGTGATGGCGGCACTGGCCGAGATCAACGGCGGTTTCGTGAATGTCGGACCGCCAGTGGTGCTGGCTGCCGCGCTGCTGGCCTCGCTGCCGACCGTCGTGTTGTTCCTGTCGTGCCAGAGGTTCTTCGTCAGCAGCCTGCGCGCATCTGCGTGAGTGGCGTCATAGCGCCGGGAGTGCACAGAATGCGATGGCACAACGACCCGAGTTGGCTCATAGACGATCCTGAGCACCGGCGGATGCTGTCGCGCGAGGCGGATCGTCTGCGGAGCTTCTTCGCCCAGCCTTCTGGATGGAAGCGATACGGCTGGCGCCGATTCGACGGTTCGGTCGATGCGGAGCGACCGCTGGAGCTGTACAGCGTCGCTCGGCTCGTGCACTCCTTCGGCGTCGCGCGGATGCTGGGTGACGAGCAGGCCGGCACCTGGGGCGCCGAAGGCATGGCGCTGCTGCTGTCGTCATTCGTCGACCGGCGCGGCGGCTTCTTCGATGTCGTGGCGCCGGACGGTTCGCCCGTCTCTGACCGACGCGGCGCCTACGGGCATGCGTTCGCCCTGCTGGCGGGTGCGACTGCGGTTCAGGCCGACCTGCCACACGGGGCCGAACTGCTCGCCCGTGCTCGAGACGCGATCGACGACCTCTTCTGGGACGAAGGCACGGGTGCCGCGGTCGATGAAGTCGATTCGCAGGGGACACCTCTGTCTGACTACCGGGGGCAGAACGCGAACATGCACCTGACCGAAGCGTTCCTCGCGTGCTTCGAGCTCACGGGAGAGGTCGAGTTCTTGACGCGGGCGCGCCTACTTGCTGAGCGCTTCGTGATCAGGGGTGCCACCCCACGCGAATGGCGGGTGCCGGAGCACTACACCAGCGACTGGGAGGTCGACGAGGCGTACGGCCACGAGAAGCCTCTCGATCAGTTTCGTCCCTTCGGCGTGATGCCGGGACATGGCCTCGAGTGGTCGCGGTTGATCCTCGGCATAGCCGCCCACGATTCGAGCTTCGACCGTGCCGACGAGGCCGCACGCGGTCTGTTCGCCCGCGCCGTGCAGGACGGGTGGGATGAAGACAACGGCGGTCTGAACTACACCACCGACTTCCGCGGAGAGGTCGTAGGGTCCGCGCGGATGCACTGGGTGATTGCAGAAGCGCTCGCAGCGGCCGTGTGGCTCGCGCGCACCACCGGGGACTCGCAGTACGTCCAGTGGTACCGAAGGTTCTGGGAGTGGACGAACCGGCACGTGATCGATCGCGATGGCGGCTCATGGTGGCATGAACTCGGCGCAGACAATCGTCCGGCATCGCGCACGTGGCCTGGTAAGCCGGACCTGTACCACGCCTACCAGGCCGTTCTCAGCGCGCGGCTGCGGCGGCCAACTGGGTTCGCCGCCGCCGCGCGCCACGACCTCTAGAGCTTCGACCGTAGGTGGCCCAGCCGAGCCCTCAGCGGTCGCTGGTGCGGGATCCGCGCACGTACGCCTTGATGGTGGCGAGGCGCTCGCTGCGGGTGCGGTCGGTGCGCTCGATCCGGTACGGGCCGACGGATGCCGGAACGATGAACGTCTCGGCGTAGTGCACGACGAACGGCTCGAACGCCCCGGTGGGGCTGACGATGCGGGCTTCGTCTCCCTGAACCAGGTTCAGGACGTTCACGGTGCCCTCGGTGTCGTGATCCGCTCCCTGAGTGAACCAGTGCCGGCGGGTCTCGATGAACTCGAGTTCGTGCAGGCCTGTGCGCTCTTCGACGACGTCACCGTCGGTTCGCAGGGTCTCGACCTGGTCGAGCAGCTGCTCGTGCACCCACTCGGTGTCGCGATCCCACTGGATGTTCTTCACACCGTGGTCGAGGTGCACCGGGCGGGGGATGCCGTCGAGCCCGACGCGTCCCCAGTCCCAGAGCTTGAACGTGAAGGTCGAGGGTGTGGCTGAGATCTCGAGAACCATCGAGTTCGCGCCGGAGCAGTGGATGGTGCCGGCCGGGATCGCGAAGTGGTCGTGCTTTCGAGCGGGGAAGGAGTTGATGTACTTCTCTGCGGGGAAGGGCGCGCCGCCTTCCTGCGCTGCGGTGAGGTCATCGACCATCTGCTGCTGGTCGATGCCGGTCTTGGTCCCGAGGAACACCACGGCGTCGTCGTCGGCGTCGAGCATGTAGTAGCTCTCGTCCTGCGTGTAGGCCATCCCGAAGGTGTCGCGGATGTAGTCCTGCAGAGGGTGCACCTGCAGGCTCAGGTTTCCGCCGCCCATGGTGTCGAGGAAGTCGAAGCGGATCGGGAAGTCTGCCCCGAAACGCGAGAAGTTCTTCGCCCCGAGCAGTTCGATCGGCTGCGCGAACACGAGGTCGATCGAGGGGATCTCGATGACGCCGCCGTCGCCTTCGATGAGCAGTGAGTTCTCCTCGGGCACGCAGTCGAAGCACCACGCATAGTTGTCCTTCGCAGGGTCCAGCCCGATGAGATTCTTCATCCACTGCCCGCCCCACACCCCGGGGTCGAAGAACGGCACTACGCGGAACGGCCGCGCCGCGGCATCCTGCAGAGCCTTGCGGAAGGCATCGCCGGTGATCATGCCCGCATCGGGCGAATCGGGATGCGGAACGGCCGGCGCGATCGCGTTGCCATCCACGACGAAATCGACGGTGTCGAACAGCTTGCGCTTGTGCCGATCGGCTGTGCGCCACTCGACGTAGAAGCCGCGCTTGTACTTGCGGAGGCTGTCTTCGCCCGCGTTGTCGGCTCGCCAGTTGGTGGCACCGGCGCGCTGGCGCAGCTGGATCTCCCAGCGGGCCATGTCTACGAGCACCGTGGTCGAGTTCTCGAGTCCGTCAACGAGCAGGGCGGCGCCCCACCCGACGACCACCGTGGATGCCGTGATGCTTCGGGCCAGCTTCGACAGGCGCTCCGAGTCGTAGAAGTCACCGAGTGCGAAGTGGCTCATGACGCCCAGCACGCGGTCGTCGGTGAGGTGCGGTGCGATGAGTTGTTCGACCTCGGCGACCGGGAGCGCCGCGGTCTCGACGTCGACGATGTTCCAGCTGGGAAGAGCTTCGCCGATTTGCGCGGTGAGGGCGGGGATGTCGACGCCCGGGTAGGTGTCGACGAGCAAAGCTCCCCCGCGGCTGAGAGCCTTCTCGGCCGCCTTCTGCCACGCCTCCGAACCACGTGCGATG
Organism: Microbacterium aerolatum; assembly: GCF_007988825.1. Classification (GTDB taxonomy): domain Bacteria; phylum Actinomycetota; class Actinomycetes; order Actinomycetales; family Microbacteriaceae; genus Microbacterium; species Microbacterium aerolatum. The sequence goes on from NZ_BJUW01000018.1 coordinate 9,661, forward strand.
CGCTCGCCGCTGGGCAGCGGAACCGTGGGCTGGGTGTCGTAGCGGCCGCTCTCGGTGCGGTCCTCGTGCATGGCGCTGATCGGCGTGGTCAATGTGTCTCCTGCTCTTCTGGTGTCTGAGGGGGCGCGTTGCGGGCGAGTGTGCTCAGCCCGCGGGCGACGGAGTATTCGGGTTCGGGCGGGACGATGAAACGAGGCGCTGTCACCGAGGACCAGAGGTGCTCGCGCACGTAGGTCTCGATCGGTGCGCGAACGGCATCTCCGGCGCGAAGGACGCCACCGGAGAGGATGACGACCGACGGGTCGTACATGTGGATCAGCGTGACGACGGTTGCGCCCCACACATCCAGAAAGCCTTCGCGGATCTCGGTGTGGTCGTCCGAGCGGAACAGATCCTTGACCGATAGCCCTTCGCGGATAGTTGATTGACCGGCCGAGCTCAAAGCCCACGCGCTCGCCAGCGCCTCGCCGCATCCGACGTTCCCGCATGGACAGGCCGGCCCGTGAATGTCGACTGTGACGTGTCCGCCCAGGATTCCGGCGTGACCGGTCCGTCCTCGAAGCCCGACACCATCGATCATCGCCGCAGTGCCGATGCCGGTGCCGAGCGTGACGAGCACGGCGTCCCGTTCACCGGCGGCCGACCCGGTGGAGGTCTCGCCGATCAGAGCGGCGCGGGCGTCGTTCTCGACGGCGGCGGGAAGGCCGAGTTGCTCGCGCGCCCAGGTATGCAGGTCGAAGCCTCGGAGGAAGTCGTACTTGTCGTTGGCATGAAGCATCTGTCCGGATGCCGGATCGACGACGCCGGGGACCGCGATGCCGACGGCGGTCGGGGAAGCACCGGTGCGAGCGACGAGTTCACGGGCTGCCGTGCGTGCAGCGATGAGGTCACGGGCGTCTCCGCTGACCGGGACACCCGCAGTGCCGAGAATGCCCCCATCGTCGATGACGGCGAGTTTGATCTCCGTGCCGCCGAAGTCGATGCACAGCTCCATCGCGTGCCTCCTATCGTTGTTGGTAACGTTACCACCCCTGACGGAAGTGTCAAATGTTCCGGGATGCCGTCTCCGGACTCGTCGCGCCAACGTGACGAGTCGTGCCGCAGGCGGTCCTATCGCGCGGACATGCGCAATGACACCGGCAACTCCAGTTCCCGCACCGCGGCATCCTTGCCGTCGGCGTCCAGTCGGTCCAGCAGCAGTCGCGCCGCCGTTCGTCCAAGCTCGCGAGGGTCGTGGTCGATGACGCTGAGAGGCACGGGCGAGAGCTCGGCGAGTTCGAAATCGTCGAAGCTCATGAGCTCTGGGAACTCATCGACCGATCGCGACCCGGCATTGATCTGGTGGTTGATCTCTTTGAGGGCACCGATCGCGTTCCGGTTGTTCGCGCAGAAGATGGCGGTCGGTGGGTTCTCGGTTCGCAGGAGGGCGCGCGTGGCGTCTCGCGCCTGGTCGACGGTCTGCTGGTTGGTGGCGACGAGTGCGGGGTCGACGGGGATCCCGTGCTCCTCGTGGGCGCGGGCGAAGCCTGCGTAGCGCCGCTCACCCGTGAAGATAGCCAGGCTGTTGCCGAGATATCCGATGCGGGTGTGACCGCTGTCGAGCAGCGCAGTCGTTCCTTGGAACGCGCCGTCGGTATCGGCGAGGACGACGCTGTCCACGCCGAGCCCTTCGACGCGACGAGAGGCGAGGACGACAGGCACCCCCTGCGTCTGCGAGTGTTCGAGGTGTCGGGACGCCGTGCCGGCTGGGACGACGATCAGTCCGTCGACGCGCCGACCGAGGAAGTCGCTCACCAGCGCGGTCTCGCGGGCGGAGTCCTCCGATGTGTTGCCCAGTAGGATGCGGCGGCCTGCCAACGCGGCTTCCTCCTCGACGCCGAGGGCGAACGTGCTGTAGTACGGGTTGGCGATGTTGGTGATGGCGACGCCGATGAGGCCGCTGGTGTGCCCGGGGCGGATGCTGCGCGCGTTCTCGTTGCGGTGATAACCCAGTTCAGCGACGGCATCCATCACCTTCTGCTGCACATCGGGCTTCACGTTGAGGCCGCCGGAAAGCGTGCGCGAAACCGTCATCGGGCTCACGCCAGCACGCTGTGCGACCTCTTTCACGGTCGGACGATATGGTCGCTCCCCCATAGTTGCCTCCGGCTGTGCTCACGCTCTTCGGGAACGTTATCAGGCTCCAAGTCGAGTCGACGTCTGTGCCGCCCGAAAAGACGATTGACGCGCTGTGCAGCGCCTGATAACGTTACCAACCGCAGTCACGACGAAGTACTGAGATGCAGGGAGTGCGTTCATGAAATCCCGGAAGCTTGGCATGCAGAATCGGATGCTCGCAGGCCTGACAGCCGCTGTTCTGACGACCGGGATGCTGGTCGGTGCCGCCGACGCGTCCTTCGCGGCTGCGAGTTCGACGCCGAACCAGGAGCGCGACTACGTCGGTCTCGTGAACCCATGGGTCGAGGCCGACATCGCACGGTTCTTCTTCTTCCAGTCCGCCAGCAACCCCTTCGGCATGGTGAAGCTGCGTCCGGACACGACCACGCACCACGCCCGAGGCACGGGTTACCGCCACAACGAGAACGATGTGAAGGGGTTCAGCCATCTTCACGACTGGCAGCTTTCCGGAGTGCAGGTGATGCCCACCTCCGGCGAGAGCGTCAGCAAGCTGGAGGGCGACACGGGATGGCAATCGCACGTCGAGCACGACGACAGCGAGCTCGCCCAGCCCGGTTACCACCGGCTGCACCTCGATCGCTACGACATCGATGCCGAGCTGACGACCACCGACCGAGTCGGGATGCACCGCTATACCTACGGCGCGGGTGGGCCGAGCGAGATCATCGTCAACCTCGGCGGGGTCCTGGGCGAGGCTGTGATGGACGATGCCCACGTGACGCGCGTCAGCGATCACGAGATCGAGGGCTACGTCAACCAGCACGGCGAGCGCTACCCCGGCCGGCATGACACGACCCTGTACTTCAACATCCAGTTCGACACCCCCTTCGACTCCATGGGCGGATGGGCGGATGGTGCCCTGGTCGCGGATGGTGCGGCGGTCGATGAGGTCACCGGACCGGATTCGGGCGTCTACGTCAACTACGACCATCTCGACGCTGGCGATCAGGTGCAGATGAAGGTCGCCCTGTCGCTGACCGGCACTGATGGGGCCCGCCGCAACCTCGAGGCGGAGCTGCCTGGATGGGACTTCGACGACGTCAAGGCGGCGTCTCAGGACCGGTGGAACGAGATGCTGGGCCGGATCGACGTGCAGGGCGGCACCGAGCAGCAGCAGGAGAAGTTCTACACCGACCTGTTCCACGCTCTCTGCGGTCGCAGTATCGTCAGCGACGCCGACGGCGCGTACATGGACGACACGTGGAACAACGGCCAGGTCAAGAACATCCCGACGGATGAGAACGGCGACCCGGAGTTCGCCATGTACAACTACGACGCCCTGTGGCTGACCCAGTGGAACCTCAACTCGGTGCTGGGCATGGCCTACCCCGAGATCTACTCGAGCATCGTCAAGTCGCAACTGCAGATGTACGACGACGGCGGGCTTCTTCCGCGGGCGCCTGTGGCGGGAAACTACTCGATGGTGATGACGGGATCACCCATCACCAACTTCATCTCCGGTGCGTGGAACAAGGGCATTCGCGACTTCGACATCGACAAGGCCTTCGACGCGATGCTCGATGCCCAGTCGTTGGGAGGCCTGTACGACAAGGCGTCGTCCGACTATCTCAACTGGGGCACCGGCGGCAACCGCTCGTACCTCGATCTGGGATATGTGGCCAACGGAGCAACAGGCCAGAGCGCGGGCCAGACACTCGAGTACGCGCACCAGGATTGGGTGCTAGGACAGCTCGCGACTCAGCTCGACAAGCAGGGCATCAACGCGTCGCAGTTCGCCACCGCGACGGCATCCTCTCAGCTCGATGACAAGCATGCCGCGGAGCGCGCCGTGGACGGCCGGCCGCTGCGGGCACCGACCGACGTGGAGTGGCGCTCGAGCGGCGAGCAGAACCCCTGGGTCGAACTGGCATGGGACGAGCCGCGCACCATCGATCACGTCGTCCTCAACGACCTCGCGGATCCGGACGACAACGCGCGTGCCGGCGAGCTCCTCTTCAGCGACGGCAGCAGCGTCGCGGTCGACGATATCCCCGCCGACGGGAGCGACAAGGTCGTGGAGTTCGACCCTCGGACCGTCGACTCCGTGCGGTTCACCGCGACCGGCGGCGAGGGCGAGAACGTCGGGCTCAGCGAGATCGAGGCGTGGGATGACACGGGTCTCGGCGACTACCTCACCGAACGGTCACAGAACTGGCGCAACGTCTTCGACGAGGAGGTCGGGTTCGCCCGTGCTCGCAACGCCGACGGCAGCTGGCGGGCGAATTTCGATCCGATGTCGTCCAGCGGCTTCAACCAGGCGAACTCGTGGCAGTCGACCTGGTTCACCACGCACGACGTGATGGGCCTGGCCAACGAGATGGGCGGCGAGGCGGCCTACGCCGACAAGCTCAACTACGCGTTCGAGCAGTCCGGGATGGGCCAGTACATCGGCGGGTATGGTGACAGCGCCGTCAATTACGGGAATCAGCCCGGCCTTGAGATGGCGCACCTCTTCAACTACGTGGGCTATCCGTGGCTTTCGCAGAAGTGGGTGCGTGAGATCAAGGAAGAGGTCTACGGGTCGACGGCGACCGACGACGGGTACGGACACCACGACGAAGACCAGGGCCAGATGGGGGCTCTCAGCGCGTTGATGGCGATGGGGCTGTTCGAGGTCACTGGCGCCGGACTGGAGAATCCGGTCTACGACATCACGTCTCCGGTATTCGACGAGATCACGATCACGCTGGATCGCGACTACTACGAAGGTGAAGAGTTCCGGATCGTCACGCACGACAACTCGGCCGAGAACCTCTACATCCAGAGCGCCGAGTTGAATGGCCAACGCCTCGACAACGCGTGGTTCGGCCATGACGAGTTCGCAGCCGGCGGGACACTCGAGCTGTGGATGGGCGCGGAGCCGAACAAGAGCTGGGGCGTCGACGAACTGCCGCCATCCGAGTCGGCATCCGAGGGCAAGCAACCCGTGTTCGCCTCCGACATCGAGCTCGCGGGGCCTGACCAGATCGCCGAGCCGTACAGCTCGACCGCGTACGACGCGACGGTCACCCCCGACGACACCCTGCTCAAGGAGGTCTACTGGTCGGTGACCGAGCCGGACGGATCCAAGACCGACAAAGCGACGATCGATCGGTTCAGCGGAGTGCTCACCGTCAACCACAGGGATGGACAGGTGGCGGTCACGGTGCGCTCGGCGGACAGCGGGGGCGCGAATGCGACGCAGATGGTGGACATCGCGCTGGACCCGGATCTGCTGAGAGGAAACGCGGCACGGTGGCCCGGAGTCACGGCGACGGCATCGTCGCAGTACAACTCCGGCTACGCGCCCGCGAAGGCGTTCGACGGCGTGATCGGCCAGAAGGACAAGGGTGACTGGGCTTCCAAGGGAGAGAAGAACCCGTGGATCGAGCTGAAGTGGCCGGAACCGGTGCAGGCCGACAAGATCATCCTGTACGACCGCCCCAGCGTCGACGACGCGAACGGAGGCAGCCTCACCTTCAGCGACGGCAGTTCGGTCAGTGTCGACGGCATTCCTGCTGATGGTTCGGCGAGGGTCATCGACTTCGAGATGAGGTCGTTCGACTCCGTGCGGTTCCAGGTCGAAGGCGGCAGCGGCCCCAACGTCGGGCTCTCCGAGTTCGAGGTCTACGCATTGCCTTACGCGCCAGGCGCCCCGCAGAACGTGGTCGCCGAGGCGGCAGACAGGTCTGCGGTCGTGTCCTGGGAGCCTCCGGAGTCCGACGGCGGCGTGCCGATCACGGGATACCTGGTCACGCCGTACCAAGGGGATGTAGCTCTGGAGCCGCTTGAGGCGGCCGGCCACAGTGCCGAACTGACGGTGCCGGATCTCGTGCTCGGTGAGACGTACCGGTTCTCGGTGACGGCTCTGAACCTGGGTGGTGCGGGGGAGGAGAGCGCTCTGACAGAACCGGTGCGCATCGGGCCTCCAGCCTGGGAGAAGGGAACGGCCTACGACACCGGGGACGAGGTCTCTTACGAGGGCGCCGTGTACGTCGCGCAGTGGTGGACCAAGGAGGTTCCCGGTGCGTCACCGACAGGATCCTGGATGGAGCAGGGCGTGCTGAGCTCGTGCGCCGAAGGCGACGTCGCAGCATGGACAGCGTCACAGGTCTACAAAGGTGGCGAACACGTTGTTCTTGACGGGGAGGTGTTCGAAGCGAAGTGGTGGACGCGTAATCAGCAGCCCGGCGGATTGTGGGGTCCTTGGGAGCTGATCGGGGAGTGCTGAGCGGCAGATGCTGTCTCGGACCGACAACGCCCTGGGCGGCGTCAGCCGAGCGGGTTACCCTGTCGGCATGAATACGGCATCTCCGATGGCCGACGGTCATCACGAGCCAGAGAACGATACGGACAGAGGTTTCCTACGGCAGGCCGTGAAGCTCGCCGTCGAGAACGTCGCCGAAGGCGGAGGCCCGTTCGGCGCGGTGGTCGTGCGCGACGGTGAGGTCATCGGCACCGGGCAGAACCGCGTGACGAGGGATCACGACCCGAGTGCGCACGCCGAAGTGGTCGCGCTGCGCGCGGCCGGGCAACGAATCAACGACTTCTCGATGGAGGGCGCGACGCTCTACTCGTCGTGCGAGCCATGCCCGATGTGCATGGCGGCCGCTCTGTGGGCTCGCGTCGATCGTGTCGTCTATGCCGCCGACAGGCAGGATGCTGCGACCGGAGGATTCGACGACCTCGAGTTCTATCGGCTGTTCGAGACCGATCGGTCCGAGTGGTCGCTGCCGGTGGAGGCTGTGCGCCTGGCCGACGCGACGGCGCCGTTCGACAAGTGGCTGGCCTCCGACAACCGCGCCGAATACTGAGCCTGCGGTCCGACTTCCGGCGGGAGGGGCGGCCTGACCTCCGGAGGGAGGGGCGGTCCGACTTCCGGCGGGAGGGGCGGCCTGACCTCCGGCGGGAGGGGTCGCAAAGTGTCGCTAACTCGCGCTCCAAGCGACCATTTGCGACCCCTGCCGCTTGACCGTGGTGTCAGCTCCGGCGGGAGGGGTCACGAAGTGTCGTCAAATCGCGCTCCAAGCGACCATTTGCGACCCCTGCCGCGCCCGCGACGCCCGCCCCGCGACGCCCGCCCGCCGCGACCTAGGGCCGCGTGTCGTCGTGGTGGACGACCCGACTCAGCTCGATCACCCCTCCGGCGAGCTCCCAGTAGTGCAGCCGTCGCGCGCCCGGCGCGTTCTGCTCGATCGAGGATCGCCAGCAGCGCGCGCCGTCCGATCGCACGACGTACGGGTCGTCGCCGCCCTCGCCGGAGCGCAGCCGGTGCAGCTCGCGGGCCGGGATCTCGCGGTCTCTCCCTGTGATGGCGTCCACGCAGGCGCGTACCGCCTTGCTCAGCTGGTTCTCGTCGAGCGCGTCGAGCGAATCGATGAATGCGGGCCCGAACGAGAACTCGCGCAGCGGCCAGCGTTCGCGCTCGCCGGGAGCGGTGCGGTTGCCCCAGGTGCGCTCGATCTCGATCCGGATGCCGTCAGCCGTCGGGTCCACGTGCGCTCTCTCGGCGGCACGGCGTGCATCGCGCAGCGCCCGTCCCGCTTCGCGCCGGTCCTGTGAGGCATCGGCGAGCCGCGCCTCGACTTTTGCGCGCTCGGCCCGCTCGTCGGCGAGGTTCGCGCGCAGCTGCTCATTCTCAGCACGCAGCTTCTCCAACTCGGACGACTCCGGGGCAGACCGTCCGCCGCGCGCGACGAGGTTCGTGAGCGCGAGGATGTCGCGCCTCGCCGCGGCCACCTCGCTCGACAGCGCGTTCAGATCGTGCCGCCTCGCGAGATCCTCCCCCGGCGACCCCGGCGACACCGGCGACACCGGCGACACCGACGACCCCGACGACCCCGACGGGCCTGACGTCTCGGATGCCGGCACCGGCGCATCCGAGCCAGCAGGAGCCGCGGCATCTCGTGCCGACGCCGCAGAAGAGCGCCCCTCGCTCAGCCACGGCGCACCGCCTGCGACAAGCGCGAGCGGCGGGGTGAGCGCGGCATCCGGGTCGACGTCCACGCAGCTGAGCCCGATCTCGGCGTCCCCATCGCGCCGCACCCGCACCCGGATGACGTCGCCGACGTGCAGCACGTCGCTGACCGGCCCCTCATCGATGTCGACGTCGCGCCGCCGCAGCACCACCGAGACGCGCGGGTGCAGTTGCACGGTCGCGCGCAGATCGGTCACCTTCACGACGAGCGCGAGGGTGTGCGCGCCGTCGACGAGCGCCAAGAGATCGGGCGCGAGCGGCTCGGGGTGCAGCTCGAGTTCGTCGAGGATGCCGCTGACCGGCCCGCCTTCGACGAGCGCGGCGATCAGCGGGATCTCGGGCGGAAGCAGCGCGCCGGTGGCCGTGACCGTCGTGCCGTCGTCGAGACGGACTATCGCGACCGTGCCGTCGGCGACGAAGCCCTGCACGATGCCGCTCGCGCGGCGGATGCTGGCGGTGGGCGCGGATTCGACGGTGCGGCGACCTGTCTGACCCATGGCGTCGTCGATGAGATCGTCGGCGTCGGCGTGGCCCGGAAAGCGGAGAGGCGAGCGGGCCCACTCCGGAGCATCCCCGAAGTCGGGCGGATACGAGCGGCCCGCACCGCCGAACACGTGTGTCTTCGGTGGCAGCAGATGCTCGAGGTCGCGGCTGGCCGAGCCCGTCTCGATCGTGACGACGTCGGCGATGCCGTCGAGCTCCGTGCGCAGCCGGCTCAGATCGAAATGGAACAGCCCCTCGGCATCCGTCGACACCAGTACGAGCGGACGGTCGCGGCGCCCGAGGACGCGTGCCGCCAGCGCCTCGACCTCGGCTGCGGTGCTGACGTCGGCGGGGCTCATGGGGCGAGTGTAGGCGAGATACCGAGGGGCGTCGGCAGGGCGCGGCGCGAGCACGCGCCTTGCACGGTGACGGCTACCGCAGCGCCTCCGCCGCGAACAACCTGACGCCCGGGTCTTCCTCACGCAGCCGCCCAAAACGCGATCCTCCGCCGATCAAGTCGAGCACCTGCCGCGTGTGGAACGTCGCGTGAGCGATGTCGCTGGCGGTGAACGCCATGCGCGTGGCCGACTGCCAGCCGCACATCTCCAGCCCGAAGGCGACGGTCTTCCAGCGCTCAGCGGCCGGCGTGCCGTCGGCAGCGGCGAGCAGAAGCAGCGTCGCCGCATCCGTCTCGGCGTCGCCGAGCTTGCGATAGAGGCCACTCGCGACCAGCCTCAGCTGAAGGCGTGGGTCTCCGAGCGCCTTCTTCGCCCCAGCGCTGAGCACCAACCGTCCCTTCTGCACCCGCACCAGACCCATCCGCTGCGCTGTCTCGCGGAGCGAGGCGATCTGGGGCGTGGACTCCTCGCGGTTGCCCTTGCCGACCCAGTCGTCGAGCCACCCGAGCTCGGTCATGCCCGCCAGCACGGTCGCCGGCGGCATCCACCCCGAGGTGCTGAGGGCGAGACCGTCGACGCCGACGGCATCCATCAGCCAGCTGAACGGACGGATGAGGCGCGCCGCCGTCTCGTCGTCGATGCCGATCGGCTCGAGGACTCCGGTGTAGTGCAGGTGCTGCCGCAGTTCTGACCGGATCGGCGGGGGCAGTTCCGAGGCGAACGCGGCGATCGGTGACGCATCGTCGACATCGCCAGGGCGGCGGTGCTCCTCGCTCTTGACCAGCCCCGACATGTCGTACGGCGACATCCCCGATCCGTGCGGGTTGAAGAGCAGGTTGAGTTCGGTCTGGATGCCGACGACGTCAAAGTTGCCGGGCTCGTGCGGAGTCCACGGACCCACGGTCGTGCGGATCCAGTCGGTGATGAACCCATGATCGGGATGCTGCGGATCGGCCGCGATCGCGAGCTTCTCCGCATACCCGTGCGGGCCGCCGGAGTCTTCGAACGGCCCACGGTTCGCGCCGTCGAGGAGCACCACCGGGGCGAGATGCGGGTCATCCGCCGCGCGCTCGATGACGTCGAGGCGATGGACCCACCCATCCCCGAAGTCGTATTCGTACCAGAGCGCCGTCACGCCGCCGAGTACGTCGTCGACCGTGTAGTCCTCTTCGGAGAGCGAGTCATCCGCGGGCTCGAAGTCGGGCGATTCCCACCGGCGGCCGCGGGCACCTGGCGTAAACGGATCGGTGTCGACGAACGCGTGCAGGTGCGATTCGCGCCACCCCATGATCGTCTGGAGCGCGAGGTGCAGCATCCGCAGTCGAAGGTCACCGCTGACATCGAAGACGCGCCAGATCTCGGGGTCGCTCTCAGCGAGAGTCGCGCGCAGCCGGTACCTGGTCATGAATTCAGCGTACGGGTGGGGTCGGACGCCGCGCGGGCGCCGGTGTCTCAGACGCGGTGGAGCGACAGCCCCCGCTGTTCGGCCGCCTCTGCGAGCTCTTTGTCGAAGGTGAGGATGCCGGTGATCGCCGAACCGAGTCGCAGCGCGGTGGCGAGGTGGAGTGCGTCGAGTGTGCGCAGGCCGCTGTGCAGGTTGATGGCCGTGGTGGTGATGTCATCGCCCAACGACACGAGGGCTACCCGGTCGATGATCTCGTGTACGGCATCCGGCTGGACGAAACGGCGGTCAGCGACCGCGTGAAGCTCGACCGCGAGGAGCGTGGAAGACACGAAGTCGGTGCCGTCGGCGAAGAGCCTGCGCACCGCGGGACTGTCGGCTTCGTCGACCACCGCTTTCGCAGCGGCGGACGTGTCGAGATAGATCACAGTCGATCTCTCCGCAGATCGTCGAGGATCTCGGTGCTCGTCTGGGAGGTCTGCGCCGGCGGAACGGTGAGGGCCCCGCTGCGCGTCGGCAGGGTGACGCGTCCGCTGGCGACGAGCTGCTCCCAGTCATCGAGCTGTGGCGGGGTGAGCTGAGCGATGGCGCGCCCGCGGTCAGTGACGGTCAGCGATTCTCCCGCCGCGACGCGCGCCAGCACCCGAGCGGTCTGCTGGTTCAGTTCGGTCTTCGTCACCTTCGCCATCCCTCCAGAATAGCGAAATCTACTAGAAGTACTAGATATCGCTGCTGATGCGTTCATCTTTCGCGCCACGTCGGACATCGACGCGCGCCGAACCCCGCCATCACGCACAGCTTCTGCCAGTCTCGAGGAATGCACGCAGAGGACGCACCCGCGAAGGCACCGGTCTGGCGCCTCACGAGAGGAGCACCGCTGCCGCGGCCGAATGACCCTGGCTAGAGCTCGACCTTGCCGCTGTCCCCGCCGTCGTACTGCTCGCCGGTGATCTTCGACTTCACGAAGCTGAAGGCCGTGGCGATCTTTCCGCCGGGGGTGTCCCAGTACTCGGCCGAATCGGCACTGAACTTCAGCACGCCGACTGAGGGGTCGTCGGGTCCGTCGGGGAACCATGCCTCGACAACCGGGTTCCACAGCTCCTCGATCTTCGAGCGGTCTTCGACGAGTCGTGCCGTGCCGGAGAGCGAAACCCAGGCGTCGTCCGAGCTCAGTGAGACGTTGGCGTGCGAGTCGGCCGCGAGATCTCTGATCGGCGACGAGGCCTTCGAGACGAGGAACCACAGGTCGCCATCGAACTCCGCCTCCTGAACCGTGAGCGGATGCGCGACAAGCGTGCCGTCAGCGTGGCGGGTGACGAACATCGCGAACCGGAACTTCTTCACGAGCTCTGCGACCTTCGTGCGATCGTCTGTGGAGTCAGTCATGTCGTTCACCTTTCTCTTCCGTGCGTTGTGTCGCAGTCAACGATGCGCCGCTCCTGCGTTTGTCGGAAAGGGGTTGAAAGCGACTCGCGCTCGCGATAACCCAGCGCCCGCCCAAGGCCCTACTCGCGATCACCCCCCTCGGCAAGGGCCTCTTCGGCGGCGAGCGATCCGGCGTACAACTGGATCCTGGAGCAGAGGGGAGACGCGACATGGCTGCAGGAGACATCGAGACGTTCCACCAGAACGGCATCTGGTTCAACCGGATCGAGGGTGAGTCGCGCACACTCGGGCTGGGATACGACAACCGGGAGGATGCCGTCGCCGCCGGACGCAGCGCATCCGTCGCTCGCCAGGTCGAGCACACGGTGAAGGAGAGCGAGGGCCCGTCGGACGACCGCAGCTCCTACGGAACCAACCCGCGAGACCGCGTCGGCTGATCGAGGAGGACGCCGTGCTGATCCAGGCGTGCGTGAACGGCGCTCAGGATGCCGCGGCGCACCGGCGCCTCAGCACAGACGAGCACCACATGGCGATCGAGGCGGCACGCGCTGTCGCCGCGGGTGCAGCCGCGATCCACGTGCACCCGAAGGATGCTGCCGGACGCGACAGCCTCGACGGCGCCGACGTCGCACGGTGGCTGACGGCCGTGCGGGCCGCGTGCCCCGGCATCCCGATCGGGGTCACGACCGGAGCGTGGGCCGCGCCGGATGCCGAGAGCAGGACCGCCGCGCTCGCCGAGTGGACGGAGCTTCCGGACTTCGCGTCCGTGAACTGGCACGAGGACGGCGCGGACGAAGTCGCGGCGCTGCTGCTGAGTCGGGGCGTCGGCGTCGAGGCTGGGATCTGGAATGTCGAGGGGGCGGACGCGTGGTCGCGCTCCGCCGTGCGCGGCGACTGCCTGCGGGTGCTGGTCGAGCTGCCCGACATGGATGTCGCGATGGTGCGCAACGCGGCGGAGGATCTGATCGCCCGCATCACGCGCATCGATCAGAGAATGCCAATCCTGCTCCACGGCGAGGAACGTTCGGCCTGGGCCGCGTTCGATCTCGCCGTGGAGCGAGGACTCGACTCGCGCATCGGACTGGAGGACTGCCTCGCGTTGCCCGACGGAGGAATCGCGTCGGGCAACGCGGCGCTGGTCCGGGCGGCGGTGGAGCGGGTTCCGGTCCGGTGAGTGCTGCACCGCACCGCCCTGCCGCTCGCGCAGTCGTATGCCCGATGAAACCGTGGACGGCTCAGAACGCGTAGGCGACCTGATGCAGGCCGTGTTGCGCTGTCGTCTGCTCCGAGGCTGACAGGCTGACTGTGACGGGAGTGTCGTGAAGCTTCAAGAACTCCACGTACATCGCCATCGATGTCGCCTCGTGCACATGCTGGGCGGGTGCACTGTCACGGGCGCCAGATCCGTTGATGAACTCGATCAGTGCGAGCCAGTCAGGAAACGCGACAAAGACGTTGGCTCGGCCCCCGAAGGCTTCGACACGCTCGAAGACGGAGTTCAGGTCGTCGTCCGGAAGCGCGACGACGACCGGTCGAGTGCCGTCGTCAGCGAGGACGGGGAGTGGCTGCATCGTGGACCGGCGGGCGACGGTCTTCATCACACGACGAGTTGCGATGTTGCGCGCATCCATCAGTGTCCACCCCCGCAGTTCTGATCGTGGCGATCCTGTACCAGGTCGTATCCCCGGTCGAAAAATTCTTGCACGTCGACATGGGAGTACAAGGGGCGCAGGATTCGTGCGTCGTTCGGCTTGCGATAGCCGGTCACGTGCTCATGGAAGTGCCCGTGTCCGGTGTCGCAGGAGTACTGCTCTTCCCACTCGTCTACGTCTACCTTCTTGGCCCACACAATCGCGAAATACACGAGCGCAAAGTCGGCGGACACAAGGCGCTGCACGATACGGCACCCGCACACGAGGTCCGTCGGATATGTCTCCTCACGGAGGTCCAGATCGTCCGGAACCTCGTAAAGGCTGACTTCGGACTTCGCCCGTTCGGCGCGCGCACGCTTCGCGTTGTGCATCCGCTCTTGTTTCCGGGCCATGCCCCGGAGCGTACCGACTACCTCGGACGTCGTCTCGGGGCGGCTATTGCATCGCATGGGCGCCGTTGGCGTCGGCAAGCGGATGCTGGCGGCGCCGCGCTCACGCTGTATGACGACGGTCGGTTATGCGGCACTCATCACCGACCGAAACCATCCAGCATCGCCCCACGGCGAGAACGCGAGTTCGTTGCCATGAGTGAGACGCTCTGACTCGTCGTGCAACATTGACCGCGAAGCGGTTGCACGATGGCCGTCAAACGCTGCTGGTCGTACTTCGGCTGTCGGTACCCCGAGCTGCGCGGCAATGTGCCGAACGACCCACTCGGCCCAATCCTCCCCGCTGGTCGTTCCATCGCGAACGTCGGTGCGGGCTATCTTGACGAGCCACCGACGAGCGTCGCCGACAATTCGAATCCAGTTCTTGTCCTTTGAGCCCATCTGCTCTTCCGGGTCCTCGATATCCAGGTCGAGCATGTTGAGCTCGACGGGATCCCAGATCGGAGACATGGTAGGACGCTATCGCCTACATGCGACGTCTTGGGCGATGCCTGATGACTTACTGCACCGACCACCCGCCGTCGGAGGCGACGATCGCGCCGTTGATGTTCACAGCGTCATCGCTCAGCAGGAACGTGATCGACGCCGCGAGGTGCTCGGCCGTCGCGACGGTCGGGATCGCCTGCTGGAACGGTGCGAGGCGCGCGGACCCGGCCTCGGACATGTTCGGCGGCATCGGGATGCCGGTGGCCACGCCGCCCGGAGCGACCGAGTTCACGCGGATTCCCTTGGGCCCGTACATGAACGCCGCGGACTTCGTGACGCCGATGATGCCGTGCTTGCTCGCGGTGTAGGCGTTGCCCGAGGCGTTGCCGCGCAGGCCCGCCTCGCTGGCGACGTTGAGGATCGCGCCGCGGCCGGCCTTCTCCATGACGGGGAGGACAGCGCGCATGAGCTTGAAGGGCGCGGTGAGGTTGATCGCGATGACGCGGTCCCACACGGCATCCGTGGTCTCGCCGGCGGGTGAGAAGTCGTCGTTGATTCCGGCGACGTTGGCGAGGCCGTCGATACGGTCGCCGGCTGCGGCGAGCACGGCGTCGACGGCATCCTGCTTGGTGAGGTCGCCGGCGACGGCGACGATGTCGGCATCCGGGAGTTCCGCCTTGAACGCGTCGAGCTTGTCGGCGGCGATGTCGGAGGCGATCACGCGGCCGCCTTCGCGGGCGATACGGGATGCCGTGGCCTTGCCGATTCCGGATGCCGCACCCGTGACGATCACGGTCTTGCCGGCGAAGCGTCCGGAGGTGATCTGCTCGGTCCAGCCGGTCGCGGCGGACTCTTCGGGGATCTCGCCGCCGTTGGCCGCGCGGACGAGGTCGTCGATGACCGACTGGGGCATGGCGCCCTGGCTGAGCGCGACCATCTGCTGCAGAGGCAGGCCGAGCACGGGGGTGAGGGCTTCGGGGTCGGCGCCGGACTGTGCGAGGAGCCCGCGGACGAGGTCGCCGCCCGTCGGGTCGTTCAGCCATTCGCCGATGGTGGAGTTTGCGGTCAGTGCCATGGTGTCTCCTTCGGATTCCTGCGGCTACTGCCTTCTCGGCCCCTGGGCCTGTCGAAGGGTCCGAGGCCTATTTCGCAACGCCGCGTCTCGTTATAGCTCAAGTCTACGCCTCGCTACGCTCGAATGGTGCCCCGTCCTCGCAGTGAACAAGCCCGGCAGTCCGTCCTGGAAGCCATGCGCGCTGCGCTGTCGTCGGACGGATACGAATCGGTGACGATCGAGGGACTTGCGGCCGAGGCGCGGGTGTCGAAGCAGACGATCTACCGCTGGTGGTCGTCGAAGGCGGCAATCCTCGGGGAGGCGCTGCTGGAGGGTTCGCTGCCCACGCCTTCCCTGCCCGTAACGGACGATCTGGCTGCCGACCTGCGCGCCTGGTTCTCGGCGATGTCTGCGCAGGCGGGTGATGGCGCCACGGTCGAGCTCGCGCGGGCGCTGATCGCGGTGACGGCGACGGATGCCGAACTCGGCGCCGCTCTGAACGAGCGGCTGGCCGGCCCGATCATCGAGCAGATTGTCGCGCGGCTGACGGTTGCGCAGGAGGCCGGCGAGGTGCGCAAGGACGTGGATGCCGCGGCCGTCGCAGACCAGTTCATCGCGCTGTCGTCGTACGCGGCACTGTTGGGCAGGCCACTGGATGCGGGGCGGGTGGAGGCGTTGGTGGAAGTGTTGATGCGGGGGATCGGCACAGGCGACTGAGCACGTTCCAACACGAGCTCGAACGCCTTCCTCCGGTCCTTGAGCGATATGTTTGGGCTTATGGCAGGCAGACAGAATGCGAAGCCAAGCCCGTGGGTACCTGATGGCATCGCTCAGGCCGGAGTCAACGTGGATTTCCGGCCGCCCACGTTTGAGAGTGGTGCGCCCGTGCCAATGATCCGATATACGTTCATCGTTGATGGGCGCACACTTATCGTGACCTCAAGTCTTAGGGAGGCGAGCACGACGCTGGATCTGCTTGCGCGTATCCTGCGACTGTTGACTCCGAACATTGGCTCAGGCCGGGCGAAGAGAGCGAAGATAGCGCCGCTGCAAGTACCTGTTGTCGAACCGTCCGGGCATGCGCGACTTATCCAAGGCTTGGCGCGGGTGGCGCCGATGATTTCCGCCCGCGACCGTAGAGGCGAACTCGTTCCCAGACTATTCTCGAGCGGTATCGCGGCTGGTCCGTGGGTTGATGGTGAGCCTCCATTGATCTGGTTAGAGATTCTTGACGTTGATGCGCGCCAGCCAAGAATCGGCCGCGTACTGATGGATGCCTGGAGTGCGGCAGCGTTCCGCGATCGCCTCTTCCAGGCGCTCGACTCATCGTTGCCTGCCCGCGGACCGACCGATAGCCAGATCAGAAGCGTCGTGACCTGACGAGGGCGACGATCCATCCGGTGTCCGGCCACAACGGCGCCCACGGTTCGCGTTCGCTCGACCTATTGCGGCACCCACACGACGGAGACCGCAGCCGCGCCGGCGCATTCCTTATCGGCGACGAGCGATCCTGCGAGCACCCTGAGCGAAACGCCACTCAGATCGTGGGAGAAAACATGGATACGCTGCTCAATAATTCGGTCGACTCGGCACAAAACTGGTCCGCGATACCGAATCGTCGGACGGGTACGAGTCGGTGACGATCGAGGGGCTGGCGGCCGAGGCTGGGGTGTCGAAGCAGACGATCTACCGTTGGTGGTCGTCGAAGGCGGCGATCCTCGGGGAGGCGCTGCTGGAGGGTTCGCTGCCCACGCCTTCCCTGCCCGTGACGGACGATCTCGCTGCCGACCTGCGCGCCTGGTTCTCGGCGATGTCGGCGCAGGCGGGCGATGGCGCCACGGTCGAGCTCGCGCGGGCGCTGATCGCGGTGACCGCGACGGATGCCGAGCTCGGCGCGGCCCTGAACAAGAGGCTCGTCGACCCGATCGTTGAGCAGATCGTCGCGCGGCTGTCTCTGGCTCAGGAAGCCGGCGAGGTGCGCGAGGACGTGGATGCCGCGGCCGTCGCGGATCAGTTCATCGCGGTGTCTTCGTATGCGGCGTTGCTGGGGAGGCCGCTGGATGCTGGGCGGGTGGATGCTTTGGTGGAGGTGCCGATGCGCGGGATCGCGGCGGCGCGCTGATGGCCACCATCAACGCGACCCCAGCGCCGCGTCGAGCCGTTACACATTCCACTTCTCTGGCACCGAAACCGCGTAGTCGTCGACCCCGATCGCCTTGAAGTGCTCGATCGCGGCTTTGATCTTCGCGTTCTCGCTCGGGCGGCGCTTCGACTCGTCAAGCGTCGACTTGGTCTCGCGGATCATGTAGACGCGATCCATGCCGTCTTCGTGCTTGATGATCGCCCAGTCGGGGTTGTACGGCCCGACGGGGGTATCGATCTTGAACTTCGCAGGCAGTTTCAAGAAGAGCTTGATGTCTTCGCGGCCGTCGAGGAGCTCGGCGAACTGGCGTTCGGGCGCGGAGTCGTAGACGACGTAATCGAAGTCGGACTTCTCCGGGTTGTTGAGCTTATACATCTGGTCGAGGAAGCGATCCTTCTCCTCGGCGCCGTCTTCCTGCAGTTCGCGCAGTTCATAGACGTAGCCGGCGATCTTCTCGTACTGAACGCCGTCGACAACAAGCTTGGCGAGTTCGCCCTGCATGAGGCGCTTCGCCATGGTGATGAAGTCGTTCGGGTTGGAGATGAACTCATCCAGACGGCCGGACTCGGTCAGGATGTCTACGATCGTCTTCCGGGTGAGGGACGTGGCTTCCTGCAGCTCGCTGATGATATCGGGCAGATCATAGCTGCCACGCAGCGCTTGCTGGCGAGGTGTACTCAGTTCAGTTCCCTTCGCTCCACCGCGCAGCACCTTGACGCCGGCACGGGTGACTTCGATGCGGAGAGGGTCGATCTTCGGTGCAGCCTTGATCGCGGTGACCGAGTTCTCGATCAGCTTGTCGCGCTCAACCGCCACGCGGTAGGTGGTGCGGCGACTAATGATCTCCCAGAACTCTTCGAATTCTGGTGTCGCGTACAGCTGCTTGTTGAGTGTGCGGGGATGCCGCTTGCTCGCCGGCTTGACGTACTTGCCAATATTGGCGTTGGCCACCAGCTCGATCACGAACGGCTCAGCCCACATGAAGTCGACGGGCATATTGAGGCTGAAGCCCAGCGTGTTCGGCTGGAACTTCGGCGTCACCACGCCTTCCTTGTCGACGAAGCCGTTGCTCCGCAGGTGCTCCCACA
The DNA here is from genome assembly GCF_007988825.1 of Microbacterium aerolatum. Lineage (GTDB taxonomy): Bacteria > Actinomycetota > Actinomycetes > Actinomycetales > Microbacteriaceae > Microbacterium > Microbacterium aerolatum. The sequence goes on from NZ_BJUW01000018.1 coordinate 28,276, forward strand.
CCTTGACGGAGCGATCGTAGCCGAACAGATCCTCGGTAAGTTCGCCGTTGTCATCCTGTAGCGGGATCTTCGAGAACTCGGAGCGGCGGACCCGCCCGATCTCGACACCAGCTTCCTTGTATTCCTTCTGGAGGCTGTCGGCGAACGTCTTGTACGACTCGTTTGCGATGACCGTCAGCGTGGCGACGCCTGGGTCGGCGACTCGTTCGTAGCCGTCCTCAGTCTTGGCCACGGGCAGACGCAGGCCACGCCCCAGTGTCTGGCGGCGTTCGGTCTCGGCGCCCATCTCGCGGAGGGTGCAGATCTGGAAGACGTTTGGATTATCCCAGCCCTCGCGCAGAGCGGAGTGGCTGAAGATGAAGCGGACGGGCGTTGCCTCGTCGAGCAGGCGCTCCTTGTCCTGCATGATCAGCTCGTAGGCGTCGTCATCGGCCTTGGTGGTGCCGGAAGAGTCCTGCATCACCGTCGACTTGCCGCGCTTGATCTGCGAGAAGTAGGCCCGGCGCAGTTCGCTCGGATCCTGCGGCAGCAGTTCCTGCCATTTTGCAGAGCGGGCACGCTCCTCAGCGAATACCTCGTCGAACCAGCGTGCGAAGTCGCCGTCGGCCGTGTCGTTGTTGACACCGTCACCGAGGTAGCTGGCGACCTTGTCAACGAAGAACAGACTGAGCACCTTGATGCCCTTCGGGCGCAGCATCGCCTCCTTGCGGAAGTGCTCCTTGATCGTCTCGCGAATCATCTCCTTGTAGATCGCGCCGGTCGATGCCCCGATGCTCTCGCCCTCGTAGAGATAGCCGTGCAGGGTGAGATCGATGTAGGACGGTTCGATGCCCATCTCATTGATGCGCCAGCCCTCGTAGATCGGGTTGTTGGTCAGGCGCGCATCCGACAGCTCCAGGTTCTGCGGAACGTTGACCACGCGGCGCTCGAGCGAGCCATCGGCCTTGCGGCAGGACAGCTCCAGGCGAGCCATCCAGCCACGATCGTTCTTGACCTCTATGAGCTTGATGTACGGCGCAGCGTCGGCGCCCTGTTGCTGCACGTCGGCCACGACGATCTGCTTCACGAGACCCAGGTCGTGGGCGTTGACCGGGTCAAGACGGTAGGTGACGTTGCGGCTGGTCTTGTGGGTCGCGCTGTAGCGCAGGATGCAAGCGGGGTTGAGCTCGCCGACGGACGACTGCGAGAGCAGCGACTCCATGTTCTGCGGCTCGTCCATGATCACGATCGGGCGGGTTGCCTTCAGGTAATCGATCGGGCGCAGGCCGTTCAGCTTGTCGCGCGTCTGGTGAATGATGCGACTGTTCGCGTTGCCACGAATTGAGTCGATCGTCATCACCATGATCTGCACGTTTGTCGACGTGGCGAACGACTGCACTTCCTCGGCTGTCTTACCGCTGTAGACATACGAGTCGAACGTGATGTTGCGCTTCTTGTAGAGGTCCTCGAAGTGCGAACGCATCAGGCGGATGCTGGTGTTGACACCCTCGCGGATCGCCACGCTCGGAACCAGGATCACGAACTTGGTGAAGTTGTAGCGCTCGGCGAGCTCGAAGATGGTGCGGAGGTACACGTAGGTCTTACCGGTACCGGTCTCCATCTCGATGTCGAAGTTGAGCCCGTCGAAGAGCTTCGGCATCACCTCAAGGCCATTACGGTCCTGCACCCGTTGCAGGTTGGCCAGCAGGAGATCGGTATCGACCACGAGGTTGTTACCAAACGCGCCGACTTCCTGCGCAAGGTCGAGATCGAGGGTAGCGTTGCTGCTGTCGTCGACTGCTGCCTCACCGCGCAGGGTAGTCAGAAGCCTCTCCGCGTCCTTGGGCTGACCGTCGAAAAGGTCAACGACGGAGTTGATCGCATCTAGCTGGTACGGCTGACTGGCGTCGAATTTGAATCCAGACCCACTCATTACGCCGTCCAGAACTCGATGCCCTTGCTCTTACAGAGCTGGGCCAGGTTGGTCTTCAGTTCGTCGTCGCCCTTGAGGGCATCCTCGAGCACGACGAGGCGCACGGGTTCCTCGTCAACTACGGCACGCAGCTGCTCAAGTGTCGGCTTAACGTGCTTGTTGAGATAGGCGAGGACAACGCCGCCGCCCACCGAACGAAGCTCAAGGCCCGCGACGTCAACCGGAGCGACCTGCTCGGTCAGCGAGTAGCCCTGCTTGAGGAGGATCTCCACGAGGAGGTCATCGGCAGTGGCGTCGTTACCATTGCTTGATTCGCGAAGGTCGAAGAGGTGCTGCTCAAGCTCGGTGCGATCGACGTCGCTCGAGACCTTCCACTTCGAGAAATTGGTGTCCGTCAAGCGATAGCTTCGGAAGCCCACATCCACGCGATCGGCCGCCTCCACCTGCAGCTGATCTACTCGAGAGCTTGATATGACTTCAGCGGCCGCGCCGATCCGGCGGCGAGCAAGATCCGCAATCGTCGCGCCGTCCCCTCCTTCGACCGGCTCCGGAAGCTGTACCTGCAGGTGGGCACGGTTACCGCCGTCTCGGAGGTTCGCCGCCATCACTGCGTGAGCTGTGGTGGCTGAGCCGGAGAAGAAGTCAAGTACGACGGCATTCTCCTTCGGCTTAGTGAAAACCGACACCAGATACTCGATGAGTCCGACCGGCTTCGGATACGAGAACTTAAGCCCCCACGACGCCAGCATCGAGCTGTTCTGCTTGGTGGTGCCTAGATTTCGCAGGACCGACAGTACGTGCCCTTGGTCATCGGAGCGGCGCTTCATCATGTAGATCGCCCCGGTGTCGCGCAACTCGAACCAGGTCTCGCGCCCCTCTCCGTCCTCAATGGGCACACACCCGTTTCGGATGAAAAGATCAAGCAGGTTACGCGAGCTCCATCCGCTGCGCACGCGAGCTGGTGCGGAGACCTTACCCTCGGCCACGTTGATCGCGTCGAGAATGTGAGGAAACGCATTGTCTCGCTGCGCGATAGCGCCCGAGTCGAAGTTGGCAGGGAAGCCGATGGGCAACTCAATCGTCGACGCCGGGTTCGCCGGACCGTTCTTTGTAATCGAGTTCTCGATCACGTCCTTGAATAGTTTGCTATCTTCCGTGATGTTCGGGTCGATCACCGAAGGACGTGCGAACTTTGAGGCGTTGCGCGAGTAGGCGAGGACGTACTCGTGCACACCCTTAACCTTGCTCTGCTGGTCAACGTTTCCTTCGTTAAGCCATACGAATTGAGAAATCAGGTTCGATTCCCCGAATACCTCGTCGCACAAACGGTGCAACTGAGCCTGCTCAACATCGTTGATCGAGATAAGAATGACACCATCTTCGGTGAGCAGGTTCCGGGCGAGCTTTAGACGCGGATACATCATGCTGAGCCAGGCCGAGTGGTACTGCGGGTTCTCGGCGGTGTTTCGCGAGCTTGTGCTCTTAGCCTTACCTGATTCATCGAGCTGCCCGGCGTACTCGAGATAGGTCTGCAGACCCTCGCGGTAATTATCCGGGTAGACGAAGTCCTTACCGGTGTTGTACGGAGGGTCGATGTAGATCATCTTGATCTTGGCGTGATAGTGCTTCTGCAGGATCTTTAGCACCTCGAGGTTATCGCCCTCGATGAACACGTTCTTGGTTGTGTCCCAGTCCATTGAGTTCTGGAAGTCGGGACGGAGCGTTGCTGCTGTCGGAGCCTGAGCAGCACGGAGCGCCCGCGTCTTGCCAGGCCAGAACAGACCGAACCGCTCGCTGCTATCGGCCGCATCGTCTTGCAGCAGTTCCTTGAGCTTCTCCAGATCGATCTTGCCGTCAGCGATGGCCTCGGGAATCAGGTCAGCAAGTTGCGCTGCCAGCTCGGTCTGGAAGTGCGGTGTTGTGGAAGGTGTCTCTGGCACACCACGAGTATTCCATGGGGGGCTGACAACGACACGGTGTACGCTCTGCCGCGATACGCTCGTTCTCGTGGCACAGTCTACCGCGACATGGGATCCTCAGAACTACTTCCGCGCCTGGGAGCGGCCCGTCGGAAGCTGGTCCGACCTCCTCGACGAGCTCGAGAACGTGAACAAGGTCTCGCGAGGGCGACAACTGGTATGGCGAGGCGTACGCAATGCTTCCTACGGTCTCCTAAGTTCGGCCTACCGATGGTTCAAGGATCGAGACGCGGTGGTCCCCTCAGAAGGCCGAATGCGAGAGCTGGAATCGGGGCTCCTCGCAGTCGCCCGCACTACTTGGCCGGACCGCGGCGGAAGTGCTCTAGAGACCTTGGCTCACATTCAGCACTATGGCGGCCCTACGCGTCTAATAGACGTAAGCCATTCACCGATGATTGCGCTTTTTTTCGCCACGGAACAGAAATACGACCACAAATCTCATTTGCCGTTACCGGATGAAGACGGCCGCATCTTTGCCTTCCAGGCCAACGACCGCACCATCGAACTCAACTCAACCTGGGGCACGCGAGAACTGCCGTGGCTGGACTGGGGTAAACAAGACCACGGGTGGGAAACTGAACTCCCGTTCGTTTGGAACCCTCCTCGTGCCCTTAACGAACGAATCTCCGCACAACAGGGAGCGTTCCTGGTGGGGGGAGTCCCTTCCCTCCCGCACGGGCAGAACTCTCGGTATCGAATGCCCGGCGCGTGGCAGAGCGGCAATATGAAGACGATGCCGGCCAAAGACGTGCGGCAAGTCACGTCAGTCTCGATGTTCCTCAAGAGCCTCGAACGGCGCACCGCGACCAACTCTCAGGCTGCGTACACACTCAGGATCGAGAAAGCGGCGAAGCCGGGCATTCGGGAGCAGTTGGCCGACGAGCACGGCCTACACCACGGTACGGTCTACCCTGATCGGTTCGGATTAGCATCCTACGGCGCTGACATCGCGAAAGTCGGAGATCACGCTTCTCGCTAAATAGAGGAGATGCTGCTGACACGAGGATCAGTGGCGAAGCCAGAAGGCGCTAGCGGGACAACCGCCAGCGAACCGTGAACAGGTGCTTGGTCTCCTGGGTTCCATGGAGCGACTGCTCAATCAGCTCAAGGTACTTGTCCCCTTCCGCGCGGAGCTTCTTGCGCGTGTACCGGAAGTCCTCGTCGGCTTCCTCAGCGCGGTGCTCCCACTTGCGGGCCTCCTTCTTGAGTCGCAGCTGCTCCATCGGATCGTCGGCTTGCCGCGCGAGCTTGCGTGCTTCCTTCTCCCTCGCGCGGTAGTCGCGGACGGTGCCGTCATGCTCGGCCTTACGGTCCTGCTGGTTTCGGTAGATGAGCTCCTCCTGCTGGTCGTAGTAGCGGGAGTTGCGGCCCTGGACTTCCTGCTCCAGCTCAGTCCGGCGCAGGTCGAGGTGCGGTGCGAATCTGCCCTCGTCGACCGCCACCGGCTCTCCTCCGACCTTGATGCAGGCGAGATCGAGAATGTCCGCGACGTACTCCTCGTCGAGCCAACGACCGTCATCGGTCAGCGCGCCGGCCAGCAGGTAGGACTCGGAGACGTTCTCGTCGCGTGCGCGCATTCGGAAGGTTGCAACGCTCAAGGTCAGCTCGCCGCTGGTGCCCTCCAACGCTCGGATCGCGCTGCTCACGCGCTCGGACTGCCCGAGGGAGAATGTCAGCTCGCGTGCCGGGGTGTCGTGGGCCTTTGCAGCCTCGATAACGTGCTGGGCGAGCGGGCTTGCGTAGCGGTACTGGTGGGCGTTCTCCAACGGTTGCGACTTGAAGAAGTAGCGCCCGGCCGGCGCGTCCTTCACGGGCGACTGGTTCAGAACGAAGGTGCGGCCGTCTCCCTCGAACGTTGCCCGCCCCGCAAGCTCATGCATGGTGACAGCCAGCAGCAGGCGCTCGAACTTGTTCAGCACCTCGCCGGACTGCGCGTCGTAGGCCTTGAGGCGGTCCTGCACGTGTGGGTCGAGGTTGTCGAAGACCTTCGCCTTGGCGCTGGCCATTTCGGCAGAGATGTCGTCGGCATACTGTGTGTCCAGTGCTTTGAACGCCTTGTCGATCTCGGCGTCGGTGCGACTTGAGGTCAGGATGTCGCTGATGCGCTTCTCGAAGTCCAGACCATCCTCGATGGCGCCCAGCACCTCGTCAGAGGCGCCGAACACGCTCGAGAACAGCTGGAACTTGTTGGTGAGCAGCTCTAGGATTCGCTGCTCTGCCAGGTTGCCCTTATTGCTGAAGTTGACCACCACAACGTCGTACTTCTGGCCGAAGCGGTGCACGCGCCCGATGCGCTGCTCAACGCGCTGCGGGTTCCACGGCAGGTCGTAGTTGACGAGCATCGAGCAGAACTGCAGGTTGATACCTTCAGCGGCTGCCTCGGTGGCGATCATGATCGTGCCCTGCTCGCGGAAGTACTCCACGAGTGCCTTGCGGCGATCCACGGCCGGGATCCCCGTGACCAGATCACCATCCTTGTTCGCCTCGAGCCAGGCCTTGTAGATGGCAGTCTGCTCGGGGCCGTCATTCGTGCCGTTGAACAGCACCAGCCCCTCACCGCGACCTGACTCCCGCAGGCACCGGGCGATGTACTCCTGCGTCTTCGTAGAGTCGGTGAAGATGATCGCTTTCTCGGGTGCGCCGAGTTCGCGCAGGCGGTCGAAGCCGCGATCGATCGCGTCGGAGAGCTTGGCCGCTTTCTGGTTGACCGTGATGGAGCGGGCGAGGGCGGCATACTCACGCAGCTCGGCAACCTCGTCACGCATCGCTTCGGCGATCTCTTCCGGGAGCGCCTGCGTCGACTGGGACTGCGGCCCGAAGCTGCGAGGGCTCGTGCCAGATTCCTGGACTTCCTCAAGTTCCTCGTCGGTGAGGTCTTCTGCTTCGAAGTCCATCTCCCAACGGCGTCCTGTGGCGTCACGGTAGACGCCGCCGCGAATCTCGCCCTCGAGACGGTCAGCGATGCGCTCCAGCGTGCTGGCCACGGCGTGCGTCGATGACCCGAGTCGCTTGCGGATGATCAGGGCAGCGAGGTGACGTTGGCTGCCCGCGAAGGCGAACAGGTCGTCTCGTTGCAGGTAATCGTTGACGAGTTCGTAAAGCCGCTGCTCCTCCGGACTCGGCGTGAACTCCATCGTGATCGCCGTGCGCTTGGTGAAGTGGATGTATTTGTCCGCATCGCGGCGCAGCGTGCGCTTCGCCACCGTCGCCACACGCTCGGCGAGGTCGTCACCGTTGCCGAGATCACGCCCCTTGATGTAGCGCTCACGGAAAGCATCGAGGGAGTAAAAGTAGTTCGGGTCGAACACCGAGACGAGGCCGTAGAGCTCCTCGAGCTTGTTCTGCAGCGGAGTCGCGGTCAGCAGCACTGTCTTGTGCGCGCCAGAAACGATGTGGGCGACCGACTCGGCGATCTTGCCTTTACCCGTCCAGTGATTACGCAGCCGATGCGCCTCGTCAGCAACGACCAGGTCCCAAGCGCGGAGCAGGGACTGCTCGTGACGCTGCGCGAACTCGTACGAGCAGATCAGCACCTCGGCCTGTCGACCCGAAGTATTCGCGAGCAGGGTGTCCTTCGACTTCGGATCGAGGATGCTGGCCGGGATGAGGAACTTCTCGAACAGCTCCTGTTTCCACTGCTGACGCAGGCTCGACGGCGCCACGATCAAGATGTTGCGGCGACGCTCGGCCCAGTACTGCGTGATGACGATGCCTGCCTCGATCGTCTTGCCGAGGCCCACCTCATCCGCGAGAATCACACCCGGCAGGAACGGAGTCTGTAACGCGAAGAGTGCGGCATCGATCTGATGCGGCTTTGGCTCCACCTGTGCGTCGAACAGCAGACCGGCCAGCTTGCCGACGTGATCGTTCGCGAAGCTGCGCTGCAGTTCGTGCGCATAGTACTTCGCCTGGTACGACGTTATGGGATTGGGCATCTGGTGCTGCTGCTCAGGTCGGGGACGCTCTTGGGCTGATCATGGCACAGGTGGCACGATCTGCTGGCCAGATGCGCGCTCATCGGCGTCTCGTGTCGGCACTCGCCGATGGCGGCCGCAAATCGATAACGGGTAGCGCCGTAGCGTCCACACCGCGCCGAGCCAGCATGTCGACCATGTCCTCCTGTCGGGGCTGGCCAAGCGTTAGGCGATACAGTGTCAACGCTGACCGCAGCCGCTCGTACTTCCGGATGTCGCGGCTCAGCGGATAGCGCGCGAGCACGCGATGGATGCGCGCCGGCCCCGGATACATCCACCACGGCGAGAACTCACCGAGGTCATTCTCAGCCTCCATCGCTGCGTCGAAAGCGGCACGCCATGCGCGCGGATCGTTCGATGCGAGGACATCATTCCAGTGCTCGTGAGCGACGTTCTTCCGTACAGCGTGGCCGGCGAAACGGTTCACCCGGCCTTCGCGCTGTTCGAAGTCCACCGGGTTCGACGGCAGGTTCCAGTGAACGACGGAATGGCTCCACCAGTGGAAGTCGATGCCCTCCTGACCGACGCTCGTCGATGCCAGAATGAACGGCGCGAACGGACTGTTGAACGATGTCCTCACCTCGCCCTGGCGCACTCCCGACTTCTCGTCGGCCGACTCTTGCTTGCCGCCGTACCGCAGCGCGAACCTGGCGGTGAACGAAATGTCACGACGCTCAGCCGCATTGTCGTGCGCGAGGTAGCGCGTCGAGCGCAGAGAGATCGCGTCCACAGCTCGCCGGGCGACGAGCATCAACGAGTCATCGCCAAGTTCGGTCGCGCCCAGTTCGCTCACCAACTGGAAGAGGTACTCGTCGAGGACCGCGCGCAGATTGCCGTCGGCGCAGTACGCCAGCACGCTCTTCCAGTACGGCTGCTCCTGCCCATACAACGTCGTCAGTAGCGCGATCGTCTCGGTGCGATTGAACAGCGTGCGTAGCCCCTCCGCGAGGACGAACGTGCTGCGCCACAGACCGGCCTCCGTGGCGTCCGCACCGGCGACGCTGCGCAGAGCGCGCAACGCGACATTGCCGGGGGCGAACGCAGCAACGTCGCCCAGGTCGGGGTGCACCGTCGGATTCGTGTCTTGCTCCTCAAGCGCGCGGCGCACGTGTTCGGTCACACCCCGCGAGCGTTCTTCGTCAGCCGTCACCAGCGCCGCTACCTCTTCGGCGGTCACCCTCGACATCTCCTCCGGCAGCAGACCAGGGACAGTGAAGAACGCATCTGCCACCTGTTCCGCAGCCGGCGCGTCGCCGAGAACGAAGGACGCCGCGAAGCCCGCCGCACTGACGAGTGCACCATGCCGGCGCGCAGTCGCGAGTTCATCGCTCATGCCCGCGAGGCGCGGATGCGGCCAGAACATCGCGAGCGTCGACATCGCAGCAGGGCGTCCTTCGGCGAGTCGGTACTGCAGACGCGCACTGACTGCTCGCCGCGCCTCCGGGTTGTTGCCGCGGAGCAGTTCACGATCACCAGCGGCAAGACGGTCAGCCTCGTAGCTGAGCAATGACGCAATGGCTGTGGGGGCTGCGCTCCATGCCGAGAACAGCACCTGCTTCGTCACCGAACAGTCCGAAAGCGGACTGAAGACCTCGCCCGGCTCGAGATACGGCATCGTCGGGGGCATCCAGAGCAGTTTCCACCACCCGTTCCCTACTGTCTCGTTGGCCAGGGCGCGTAAATGGCCATTGCCGAGATCAATGGGGTCGAATGCCTCCACAGCATCCGCATTCAGCGAGCGTGTGTTGCGCAACGCACGCGCCGCCGTCGCGTTGCCCTCGGCCAGCAGACGCTTCGTCTGCTCTGCCGGCTTGTAGCCGTCCATGAAGCTCGCGAAGTAGGGGATTGACTTCCAGTACTCCACGTCGATTGGCGCATTGACCGTCGACCCGAGGTTGCGCAGCGCCGCCCAGCCCTTCATATCGGCGACGCTGGGTGTCTCGGTGGCCAGCTCACGCACGGTTACGAGGTCTTCGTTCGCTGCGATCGGTGGACGCTCGCAGCGACTCATGAGAGGAAGCAGGTGATTGCGCACCTCGAGAGCAGCGGCGTCGGCATCCCGATCCAATACCAGCGCCTGCCGGTAGGCGGCCAAAGCGTCGGATGCTGCCTTCTCAGAACCCGCTCCGCCACCGGCGAGGAAGCGCACCGTGGCGAGGAAGTCTTTGTAGTGGTCGTCTTCGGAATCCTCGGCGTTCGTGAACGGCTTGTACGGCGTCGCCGACAGCAACAGCACCCGCGCATCCTTATGGTCGAAAAGCGCGTGCGCCAGCTCGCCAGCATCCCCCGACTCAGGGTTCAAGAGCTGACGGAAGCGCTGGAACTCATCGAGGATGATCAGGTCAGGTTGGAGCGTGTCGACGCCGGCCTTCGCCAACGCATGCCGCAGCCGACCCATCAGCTCCTGGGTGTCGTGCCACAGGTCGTCCGGGAGCTTCTTCTTCATCCAGAGCTTCGCGCGAAGGTCGAGGAAGAGGTCGAGCGACCCGTCTTCGCGAATCAATTCCTCGAACGCCGAGACGATCACGGGATCGGGATCGCCGTCGAGCTCTTTGCGTAGATGCGCGATGCGGTACTCGAAGTTCGCTCGGGTGTGCACCGTACCTTGCATGAGCAAGCGCGTGATGCGGCGGTCCGAGTCGGTCTTGTTGAACAGCTGATCGAGGATGAGCGTGAGCATCGCGCGCTCGGGTGCAGAGCCCTGTCGGTGTCCGCCCTCGCTGAACGACGTACCCGGCGTGAAAGAGACGAGGTTCACTTTCTTGCGACCCTCGCCGGACACTCCACTCAGCCGCTTGCTCTCGCGAGCGAGCATCGTCAATCGTGTCGTCATGCCTATGTGGTCGTCACCTGTGACGTTCAGCCGGCGGAGGTTCTGCGTCGCAAGGTCGACGTTGCTGCAGACGTAAACGATGTCGATACGTTCGATCTTGTCATCGTGCTCAAGATGTTCGATGGCACGGGCGATCACGCCGCGGGCGACGATGCTCTTGCCGAGACCGGTTTCGTCGGCAACGAGAAACCGACCGGATGCCGCGTCGCTCTCGGGCCCGTAGAACCGATCGAAGACATGGTTCACGGTGTCGCGCTGGAAAGACTTCAGCCCGCTCATCACCGCATCGACGTCGACACTGCTCACAACCGGCCTCCCATCAACGAATGGTGGGCATCCCAGACGTTCGACCAGAGTTCATCGAACCCCTCCGGCAATAGATCTTGCTCGTCGCCATGTTCGCGCACGTAGTCGACGACACGGCGCGCGTCGGCGAGGCCATGGTGGCCAGCTCCAACGGCGCGCACGAGCGCTTCGAACAGCCCCGATCCGTCGAACCCGTCGGACGCCGTGGCGTTGAAAGTGAAGTCGCCTGAGCCGGTACTGGTGTCGGCGATGTCACCTGACAGTTCCAGCATCAGTGTCAACAGACGAAGGAAGGCTGCGCGGTCGGTGAGCTGGCGGGCGACGATCGCATCTTTGCGCGAAGGGATGTCATCGAGCAGACGGGCGAGCACGATAGTACGGCGCTTACGACCTTCGCTGTCTTGAGCGACGAGAGCGATGAAGGGCGTGATGTCGGTAAGCGGGATCTCGTGGATCGTCACGGCACCGGTTTCGTCGGTCGCGAGGGTACCGGCACCGAGGTCGGCGCGCGTAAGGAGGTGCCAGCGCAAAGAGATTCCGGCATCGGTGAGGGTGGCAAGAGAAGCTTCGAGGTCCGGCTCGCCCCACACGCGGAGAGAATGCGGGGTGCCCGGGAGCACGCGCGCGACGAGGCGTGCCCCCGCGAGCTTGCGCAACATCGCCTCAAGACGTCGCTCGGCCTTCTCATCCTCGGACTCGACGGCTCCGCCCTCCGTGATGTACTCCTCCTTCAGCTCGCCGAGCGCCTCCAGCGTGGCGTTCACGCCAAACTTCGAATCGGGGCCGGTGAATTCCACCATGACCTCGACATTGCTGCGCCATGCAGCATCCGTGGCGTTCGCCGAGCCGAGGAAGACGTGCGAACCGTCGAGCCGGTCGACGACGACAACCTTGGCGTGCAGACCGCTCAGCCTGTCGAGCCGGGTGCTCGCATCATCCGCGTCGTCGCCGATTGCCGCGTCGTCGAGCACATACGTCGTGAGCTTCTTGTCGAGCGCTGTGGGTGGGAGCGCGTCGAGAGTCTTGGCGCGCGACAACAAGTGCGTCGTCGTGCGAACAGCGGATCGCAGCATCCGCAAGCCTTCGTCGGTTGCGAAAGGGGAGATGATCAGCGCGCGCTTGCCGCGGAAGTCGGGAAACACCGATCCTGGGATGCCGACCGTATGGAACTGCACGTCCCGCGCGGCCGTCGGGAGCTCCCAATTCACAGCGTGGAGGCGCTCGGCGAACGCGAGGATCTCGGTGTGGCGCTCCCTGGGGAGAGCGTTGACCGAGAGGCCTGGAAGGAACGCGAGCAGATCGACGAGCGGGCTGTTCTCATCGCGAGCGACGCCATCGTCAGCGGGAGCGCCGTCAAGCCGCACGATGGTGTCCCAGCTGCGGTCGTCAGTGAGGTTCCGGCTTGCGCAAAGAAACCGGTAGACGCGACGTTCGCCGGCTGCGTACTCGAGGAACCACACCTTCGGGTGGAAAAGACCGCGCGGCACCTGCACCGGGTGGATGATCGGCTCGAGGAACGCCACGAGATCGGAAGGGCTGCCCATCGAGATCTCGCCGGCCTGCGCGAAGATGTCGATCCGGTCGGCGACGCGACGGACGGCATCCAGCACGCCGATCGTGTCATCGCTAGTGGACAGGTGGCGTGAGGCGAATGAGAGCGGAACGCTGAGCGCTGTCGCGAGGTCGAGCGTGAAGGTCGTTCCGACGGCGCGCGATAGTTCGAACCCCGAGGGTGGCGCGAGTTGCTCGGTGAGCGTTGCGCGGGTCTGCGGTTCAAGCAACGTCGGCCTCCGGTACGCGATCGAGACCATCGTGGATGTCGTTCAGGATGCCGCGCACGTTGGGCCATCGGAAGACGAGCGCGCCGGCACCGGAGCCACCGCCCCAGGTTTGCAGACGTCGCGGGTTTCCGAGTCGGGCCTGCGGGCCCTTGTTCTGCCTTTCTCGAGCTGCAATGAACTCGCGCGTCTCCGGATGATCAGCGACATCGCTCGTCGGGATCCGTCGAAGTAGATCGCGCCAATCACGGACGAATCGAGCTGAGCGTGGATGGATTGGGGCGCCGCGCACGATGTCGACGCGACGGAGGAGGTCGTCGAGATCCCACGTCGCGACATCGACGATGGCGGGCAGAGTTTCGGCCCACCGGTCCACTTCGCTGCGGTAGCGGTCAGAGCGACCCGACTCAGACTGGAATCCGCCTTGTTCGTACTGCTCGGCGAGCAGCAGGTTGTAGAGGAGCTGGGCCCCGTGCATCACCGCGGAAAAGGAGTGCGCATGGTCAAGCAAGGCGCGGGATTCGCCAGTGACTGAGAGGGCGGCGGCATCCGCCCAGGGCGCGGGGCTATCGGGCGCGGGGCGATTGACTGTGAAGTGCGCCAGGAGTGTCCCCGGGACTTCGTCGAGGATGCGATCGCGCAACCATCCGGCCTCCTCGCGGCTCAGCATGAATCCCCCAGGGACCGCGTCGGGAAATCCGTTTGGGGCGCCCGGCATGGTCGTCGACCAGGCACGGAACCTGCCGCCGGAGCCCTCATCGATATCGTCGCCACCAACAGCTCGACCATCGAGCGTGAGGACGTTCTGCGCGGTCAGGGCAGGGTCGCGAAGGATCCGAAATCTCCGCAGCATCGACCAATAGATGGAGGAGGGGAGCGTCTTGAGGTTTGCACCCGCCTGGAGTCCGAGCAGCCCGGCGTAATCGTCGGAGTCCCGGATGGCGTTGATGAGCTTGCGCTCCATGCGATCGGCATCGCTCGAGGGGTTCGGACGTCCCGAGGCCTTCTGGAAGATCCATGGGATGAAGAGTAGATAACGTGCGCGCGTGTGCAGCGTCGACGTGCCAGGGAACAGGGCATCACCGAGCGCATCACGAATCTGCCCGACGCCGAGCTCATCGCGGCTCTCTCGATCAGCGAAAAGTCGGATGATGTCGCGCATTCTGCGCTGTTCATCGCTCGATGCGTCGAGCCATGCGATCAGAGCGGTCACGTGGTGTGTCACCCCTTGTGCTCCGGCGCCGTGTACTCACCGCAAACCTATCCGGGCGGTGGCTACATTTGCATTGAGTCTTCGGCGATTCGGCATGGTGTGCTTATGTCGACCGCGTTGCCGCTCATCCTCGATGAGGTGTGTACTCGCAATGTAGTTCAGATCCCGCCGAGCAACTTGCCCTTCGCCGAGGCGAACTCCTGATCGGAGAGGATGCCCTCGCGGTGGAGCTCGGAAAGCTCTCGCAGGCGATCCGAGAGAGAAGGTGCGGCTGCTGGGACGGCGGCGACGGCGACGATCTCGGGCACGCTGGTCTGTTCGGGCTCAGGGCTGATTCCGAGAACTCCGTTTCCCGCCTCGATCAGTGCTAGAGCGACCGCGTCGTGTTCTTTGCGGCTCACCTTCATCCAACCGTTGTGCTGTTGATTGGTGAGGGTGTGGATCGCCACGTCAGTTGCGATGATCAGATTGGACTTTCTGGCGGCGTTGGAAGCGAGCTGATTGAGGCCGCTCGCCGCAACCCCGATGGCAGTTCCCTTAGTGAGAACTTTTCCGCCCTTCGCAATGCCCGACATCGCCTGCATGACTGCGCCTTCGAGCGCCGAGCTCGGTGCAACTTCGGCCGCACGTGAAGCGTCCGCCTCTGAAGCGCCGAACGAGATAGAGCGCAGCTTCTCGTACGGCGTGCTCTTGCTGATCTCGGCCACGCGCGCGTAACCTTCCCGTGCTTCGGCCACTCGGACGTAGCCGCCCTGATAGATCTCGATTGTCGAGAGTCCGAAAACTCCGCTTGTGACCATGGCTCCTGCGGCCGTGGCGCGCTCCTGGTGCGCTCGTGCTTCCTCCTCCCGAGTGGCCTTCCGATCCGCGGTGGCCTTCTTGACGGAAGATCCGAGCTTGGACCACATCCCGGCGCGCTCGGACTGATTGTCGGATGCGGCGACAACGACCGGTGCGGGAGGGGGCGTAGGCGCCGGCTGGGGTGTTCGGAGCTGATCGGTCCACGCCGATCCGTCCCAGTACCGCTCATTGCCACTGCCGTCCGGGTACCACCCCGCTGGTGCTTGGTCGCTCATGGATTCATATTGGCATGAATGGACGTCAGTGAGTGGAGCGCGCGGGGCAAAAGCATCGGCGCAGCGAGTGGCAGGGCCCGGCTCCCCATCCGGGCCCCTCCACGCACGTGCTGTTACGGCTGAACGAAGACCTCGTCGGCCAGCATCCCCGGGCGAACCCGGATCAGAGCGGTTTCGCCGTCCGGGACCAGGAAGGCCTCCGAGCCAGTTGCAGATGCGCCGTTGTACAGCTCGTCCATGCCGAAGCCGTCTTCGAGGATGACGATGTTGTCGTAGCTGTTGACGACGTTCCCGGCGCTCGTGACGAACGCGATGCTTGCCTCGGCGGCCAGGCCCGACTCATCACCCGTGTAGGTGACGGTGTAGTTGATGACCTCGTAGTGCGAGCCCACGGGAGCGGGGTCATTGAAGCCGTTGGCGGCAACGGCAGCAGCGCCGTCGACCGTGTGGCTGTTCACGACGACGGTCCAGTCCGACGAGCTGATCTGCGAACCGAGCGGGTAGGGGTTCTCGCGAGTTCCCTGCTCGGCACCATCGGCCGAGTCTTCTTCAGCAGCAGGCTCGGCGTCCTCGTCGGCGGGCTGCGAGACCACGGTGCCGCCGCTGCCGAACTCCTCGTCGAACGCCTCGCTCGCGGCATTCGCAACCACAGCGAAGAAGACCACGAAACCGACGATCGTACCGATGACAGAGAGGATCAGGCCGACGACGCCCATCCACTTGCGGTTGCCCTTGAGGAAAAGAGAAACGATGCTGATCACGAAGGCGATCGGCAGCAGGATCCAGCCGATGATCAGTGCGCCAGGCACGCAGGCGAAGATGAAGCCGACGACGGCCGTGATGAGCGCGATCAGCGCGAGGACGTTCGTCTTCTGCGGAGCGGCCGTCGCGGCCTCAGTGGGCGGCATCGGCGGCACCTGCTGTGAATACGGAGCAGGGGGAGGGGTGGGTTCGGACATGTGATTCTCCTTCAGGAGTGTGCGTGGAGCACCGGCCTGCCCCACGACGGATGCCGTAGGGCGCCGGTTCGCACGCACGACGAATAATGCCCCCAAGAGGCGAGATTCGGAAGCCAGGTGGGCTTCGAGGCCCGTGCGGACCGGCTGAATCAGACCATAGGGAAGGGCTCGGACATTGGTCGTAGTCCCGATGGAAGAAGGTTCATACGGACCCCGCAAACTAGGCTCATCCCATGCTTCGCCGCCTCATCGATCTCCGCGTCGATCGCGACAGCGTCGCGATGGGCGATGACGTCGTCTCCCACGCGGGCTCGATGACAGTACCCCACGGCACGCTGCTAAGCGCTGCACTCGAGCAGTCCTCGCCCGAGCTTCGCTCCTCCGGCTGGTCGTGGGTCGTGCTCGTCGACGGCGAGACCGCCGCAGTCTGGTCCGTCGACCATGGCGTTCAGCTCCTCATCGATGATCGGAGGCTCAAACACGGGCCGGTCGAGATCTTCTTCCGCTACTTCGTCCGAATCGACCCGGCCTGGCTCTTCGACCGGCTCGCACAGGGAGAGAAAGCCAATCGGCGAGCACTCGAAGAAGAGTACGCCCCGATCGCCCGCGAGAAGTACAGCGCCGAGCTGCGCCGACGCGAGCGCGAGATCGACGGGCGCTTCTTGAGCCCCGACTGTGTCGACGCCCTCCGCCACTACGGCGCCGACATCACTCTGCACGCCGACATGGCCTGCGACTTCATTCACGCCGGACAAGCCTGGGCGGTGCGCCGCGCCGACACCATGTTCCAGGTCTTCCGCGGCGGCGGTGGACCCATCGCCTCGATCCGGCCCCGCGCCCTCGGCGAAGCCTGGCTGGTCGCCATGGTCGGGTCCAGGATGCGGACGGAGACCGGCCAAGCATCCCTGCCCGATATCGCGCCGCTCCCCGGCCTCGAACTCACCCGATCCGGCGGACGATGGATGTCGCACGGCCAGACCGTCGTCCAGGTGCGCTCCGACCATCAGGCCGACGTCGCACGATTCGCCTACGGACGCACTGTCACCGAGGTCCGCACGCTCCTCGACGCCTGAGACCCGCTACCCCACGTCCCCGAACTCCACGGCCCCACCGACAACCGTCGCCGTGACCTCCTGCTCCGCGATCCGCTCGGGCTCGATCTCGTACAGGTCGTCGCTGAGCGCGATGAAGTCGGCCAGCATCCCGACGCGCAGCATCCCTTTCGAGGTTTCCTGACCGACCGCGTACGCCGATCCGTACGTGTACGCGCGCACAGCAGCATCCACGCTGATCCGCTCCCCCTCGCCCAGTACGGCACCGGAGCTCGTCCGCCGCAGCACCATGTCGCGCAGCGACACGAGCGGGTTCGCGTCTGAGATGGGGGAGTCGGTGGAGCCGTTCAGCACGATCCCGGCATCCGCCAGCGACTTCACCCGGTAGATGTCGTCGCGACGATCCTCGGTCACGGCGGCGGCCATGCCGTCGCCGAAGTCCGACAGGAACACGCCCTGCGGCACCGGGATCACCCCAAGTCGCGCCGCGCGCGCGATGTCATCATCACTGGCCAGCGCGAAGTGCTCGATGCGGTGCCTCACGTCGGGCCGCGGCGAGACGCGCTGCGCCTCTTCGACGGCATCCAGCACGTGCGCGATCGCCCGGTCGCCGATCGCGTGCGTCGCGACCGTCCAGCCGGCTCGATGCGCGCCGATGATGTAGTCGCGCAGCTGCTCGGGCTCATGCAGCAGCACGCCGAAGTTGTCGGCCTCGCCGTGGAAGCACGCGTGCATCGCCGCCGACCGCCCGATGAACGACCCGTCCGCGACGATCTTCACGGGCCCGACCCGCAGCATGTCGTCGCCGAGCCCGGTGCGGATGCCGAGGTCGAGCCCCAGCACGTCCTTGTCGGGCAGGTCCGTGAAGGGGTGCAGCACCGTGATGTACGGCATGAGCGTGGTGCGCACCCGCAGCATCCGCTTCTCCACCGCCGTCTGGTACGCGTGGTAATCGAGCGGGCTGTTGCCGATCATCCGGATTTCGCCGATGCCGGGCTCGGTGACCGAGGTGAGCCCGTAGCTCAGCGCCTGATCGCTCGCGAGCTGCAGGTTGCGCTGCACGTCGTCGAGCGCCACCGGCCGCACCAGCGCGAAGATCGGCCCCATAGCCGACTCCTGCAGCAACCCCTCGGGGCGGCCGTCCGCACCGCGCGGGATGCCGCCACCGGCGATCTCGGGAAAGCCCTCCCTGCGCGGGTAACCCGCCAGCTCGAAGGCGCGCGTGTTCGCGACGAGCATGTGACCCGACACGTGCTCGAGGATGACCGGGCGGCCACCCGCCGCACGATCCAGATCCTCTGCGATCGGATGCCCCTCGAGGAAGTTCTGGTCGTACCCGGAACCGCGCACCCACGCATCCGGCGCCAGGTCCTTCGCGTACTCGTGCACGGCGTCGTACAGCTCGGCCAGCGAGTTCACCGCACCCGGCCGCACGTTCAGCGACGCGAGCCGGAACCCCGTCAGCGACAGGTGGTGATGCGCGTCGTGGAAGCCGGGTAGCACCGGCTGCCCGCCGAGATCGACCACGCGATCGGCGTCGACGCCGTGCAGGTCGTCGTCGAATCCGACGATCCGGCCGCCCAGCGTGCCGATGCTGTGCGCGGTGGGGCGCTCGGGGTCGAGCGTGCGGATGCGGGCATTGGTGAAGATCGTGTCGATGCGCATGTCAGGCGGCCATCTCCTGCTCCACCTTGCGGGCGATCTGCCGCTGCAGACCCCAGACACCGGCGAGCGTGATGAGGATCATCACCGCGTAGAACACCGCGACCGCCCAGACGCTGCCGCCCGAGGAGTTGAGGATCCACTGCGCCACCAGCGGCGTCGAACCGCCGAACACCGTGGCGCATAGCTGGTAGGCGAGCGAGACGCCGGAGTACCGGATGCGGGCCGGGAACGCCGACGCGAGGAACGTCGCCAGCAGCGCGTAGTACGCCGTGCTGCCGAGGATCGTCGCGTACAGGGTGACCGTGATCCACACCGGGGATGCCGCCTGGATCGCCAGGAAGTACGGGACGGTCAGCAGCACGCTGAACACGAGACCGGCGAGCATCACCCTGGCGATGCCGAACCGCTCGGCGATCTTCGCCGCGATCGGCTGCCAGATGAACTGCAGGATCGCCATGCCGAGCAGGATGTTGAGCATCAGCTGCCGGTCGATGCCGAGCGAGCCGGTCGTCCAGGCGAGCAGGAACGTGTTCGAGAAGTAGGCGTTCGAGATTCCCATGACGGATGCCAGGACGCCGAGCCCGATGAGGAGAGGGGCAGTGCGGAGGGCGACGAGCACCGGTGCGCTGACGACCTCCTGCTTCTGCTTCGCGGCGACGAAGTCGGGCGACTCCTCCACCTTCACGCGGATGACGAGACCGACGATGACGAGGATCGCCGAGAGCAGGAACGGGATGCGCCATCCCCACGTGATGAACTGCTCGTCCGGCAGCAGACCCACGATGAGGAACAACACCGTGGCGAGGATCGAACCTGCCGGCGACCCCTGCTGGACCCACGCGCCGGCAAGGCCCTTCTTCTCGGCGCGGGCGTTCTCAGTGGCCAGCAGTACGGCGCCGCCCCACTCGCCGCCGACGGCGAAGCCCTGCAGGCCTCGGAGCACGACGAGCAGGATCGGCGCCAGCATCCCGATCTGCGCGAATGTCGGGAGGAGACCGATCAGGGTGGTCGCGACGCCCATCATCACTAGCGTGATGACGAGCACGTTCTTGCGGCCGAGCTTGTCGCCGAAGTGGCCGAAGACCAGCCCGCCGATCGGGCGCATGAGGAAGCCGACCCAGAACGTCGCGAACGAGGCCAGGAGCGCTGCGCCCGGTGCCACGTCGGGGTAGAAGACGCGACCGAAGACGAGGGCCGCGGCGGTGCCGAAGATGTAGAAGTCGTACCACTCGATCGCGGTGCCGACGAAGGCGCCCAGCATCGAGCGCCGCTGGCGGGTGGGGGAGATCTCAGTGTGCGAGGTGGCCATCGGGAGGCTCTCTTTCGATGAGTCTTTCGGGGTCAGTCGGGATTCAGGCCATCCTGACGGCATGCGGCTATACCCGTCCAATGAGAAATGCGGGTATCGCTATACGCTATGCGTATGTACGCGGAGCGAGAGCTGGAGGCGTTCGTCGCCGTGCTCGACGCCGGTTCGGTGAGCCTCGCCGCTGAGCGGCTCCTCCGGACGCAGCCGTCGGTGTCGCGGCAAATCGCGTCGCTCGAGCGCCAGGTGGGTGCGCCGCTGTTCCGCCGGATGCCGAACGGCATGGTGACGACGTACGCCGGTGAGCGCCTCGAGCCCATGGCTCGCGATCTCGTGCGGCGCGGCCGCCGTGCGCGGGAGGTGATGACCGGCATCGTGAACGAGCAGCGGTCGTTCGTCGCCTCGACGCCCGAGATGACCAGCATCCTGGTGCTCGCGCCGTTCATCGCCCAGGGCGGTGCGATCTCGGACGTGATGATCGCCACTCCCGCCGACACGTACGACAGGTTGCGCACCGGCGCCGACCTGGCCGTGACGACCAGCCCGCCGCCCTCGAGGCTGCGCGGGACCCGCGTGATGACGCTGCCGCTGCTGTGCCAGATGCCCGAGTCGCATCCGCTCGCCGAGGGCGACCACGTCGAGCTGCGCGAGCTGGTGTCGGGGCCGTTCCTCACGTCGGGGCGCGGCTCGGCGGCCTGGGCGCAGATCCAGCAGGTCGCCGAGGGCGAGGGGTGGTCGCTCGAGATGGCGAGCCTCGGGGCGGATGCGCCGATCATCCAGGCGCGATCGGCCGCGGGGAACGGCCCGTGCGTCGTTGTCGAGCCCCCGCGGTTCGGTCTGGTCTCGCGTCCGCTGCAGCACCGCGGTCAGGGCATGCGCTGCGCGCTCTATGCGAGCTGGGAGCGCACGCACTACGCCGGCGACGACATCCGGCGGGTCGTGAACGAGCTGCGGGAGTTCACGACGGTGCATGTGCCGGGGTTGTACCCGGAGGGGAGTTATCCGGTTTACGGGTGAGGGGTTTGGCGCGGCCGCGGCTGAGCGTGTCACAGAAGGTGCGGGTGCGCAGGGGCGCCAGCCACATCTTCTGCGACACGTCCGCGCGTGTGTCTCAGAAAGGGCGGGTTCGGAGCGCAGGAACCCGCACCTTCTGTGACATGGCCTACGCCTCCGGCTCCCACCTCAGCAGATCGCCCGGCTGACACTCGAGCACCTCGCACAGCGCATCCAGCGTCGTGAAGCGCACGGCCTTTGCCCGGCCGTTCTTCAGCACAGCGAGATTCGTCGGAGTGATGCCGATGCGCTCGGCGAGCTCACCGACGGCCATCTTGCGGCGGGCGAGCATGACGTCGATGTCGACGATGACGGGCATCAGATCACCTCACCGAGCTCGTCGCGCAGCGTCCGCGCCTCATTCTCGCGCTCGATCGCCTGGCGCAGCAGCGCCTTCATCACGAACACCAGCAGGGCCATTCCGCCGAGCACCAGTGCCGCACCGCAGACCAGCGCCACGACGCCGGGGGCGATCTCCGACGGCGCGAGGACGAACGCCAGCGCCAGCGCCAGCACGGCGGCGGCACCGATCGCCCCGATGATCACGTCGACGTAGCGGAACGACGACTGCTGGAAGATCGACCCGCGCCGCACCTTCGTCAGCAGCATCCATACGCACACGGCGAAGACCTGCATGGTCAGCACGCCCAGCACCGCGATGACGACGAAGCTCACGCGGAACCACATCGGAGTGCCCGCCAGGTCGATCCACAGCAGCGGCGTGATCACCGTCTGCACGACCAGCGAGCCCGCCAGTGCCAGCGCGATCACGACGCGCAGAACCACGATCGTCGTTCGACCCATGATGGCATCCTCTCATCGAGTAACAGAGAGAATCTATCGTTAATCGTTCGATTGTAGAAGTTCGGTTGAACGCACGCAGCCTCTACGCGTCGTCGCGCAGCGAGCCGATCATGCTTCGCAGGATCCTCAACGCGCTCGCCTGGTCTTCCGTGGTCATGCCGCTCAGCATCCTGACCTCGACCGATCTCACAGCGGCGCTCGCCGTCTGCAGGCTTCGACGACCACGGGGGGTCAGTCGGGTCGGGAGGGTTTTTCCGACAGGGGCCTCCGACGGTCTGGTCACGTGACCGTCTCGTTCCATGGCCTGCAACAGCACGTTCATGGATTGTCGTGTCACGAACGCTCCTCGCGCCAGGTCGGAGTTCGACAGGCCGGGGCGCTGCGCGAGCAGCTCGAGGCAGGAGTACTGCGTCACCGTCAAGCCGAGCGGACGCAGCGCGGCTTCCATGGCGATGCGAAGCGCGCTGGATGCCTCCTTCAGCACGTAGCCCAGCGAGTTCTCCAGGTCGATGCCGTCGCCATCTTGACTCATGTCAGTATTCTGACATACAGTCGCCTATGTCAGAAAACTGACACGACTCAAGGAGTGCATCATGCCCGTCACCGGACCCGATTTCATCTCTCTCCAGACTCGCGACCTCGAGGCCTCGCGGGAGTTCTACGAGCACTACCTCGGCCTCGTCCGCGCTCAGGCGGGCCCGCCTCACGCCGTCGTCTTCGAGACGACGCCGATCGCGTTCGCCGTGCGGGATGTCGCCCCGGGCACGGATCTCGCCTCTGTCCCGCAGCCCGGCATCGGAACCGCGATCTGGCTGCACGCCACAGACGTCCAGGCGATTCACGACGCGCTCGTCGCCGACGGACACACGATCGTCTCCGCCCCGATCGACGGCCCCTTCGGCCGGACCTTCACGTTCGCGGATCCCGACGGATACCACGTCACCCTTCACGACCGCGTCTGAGACGAAAGTGCGCGGGCCCGCCGCATACGATCGTTCATATGACTTCTTCGGCCCAGGTGGCACCGGAGCTCCGCCGCGCGCGGGTCGGCGTCGCGCTGCTGTTCCTCACCAACGGCGCGCTGTTCGCCAACATCCTGCCGCGCTACCCCGAGATCAAGGATGCACTCGGTCTGGATGCCGCCGCCTATGGCCTCGCGATCGCCGCCTTCCCGGCCGGAGCGATGGTCGCGGGGCTTGCCGCGGCGATGTTCATCCGGCGGTTCGGGTCCGCGAAGGTCGCCGTCGCCGGAACCATCATCACCAGCCTCGGCATCCTGGCCGCCGGGTTCTCACCGTCCGTCATCTTCTTCGCGCTCGGACTGTTCATCGGCGGAGCGTCGGATGCCATCACCGACGTCGCCCAGAACGCCCACGCGCTGCGCGTGCAGCGCGGCTTCGGCCGCTCGATCATCAACTCGTTCCACGCGATCTGGTCGATCGGCGCGGTCGTCGGCGGTTCGATGGCGGCGGTGGCCATCGCGGTCGCTCTGCCCGTCGGCATCCACCTGATCATCTCCGCCGTGATCTTCGGCGTCGTCTCGCTCGTCGCCCTGCGAATGTGCCTGCCGGGCCGCGACGATCGTACGGAGGAAGACGCGATCGCGGGCGGCGAGGAAGTCGGCGGCGCGCTGCAGCGCATCACCGCGAAGACCGTGATCATCATCGTCGCGCTGGTGCTGATCTCGATCGCCGGCGCGCTCGTAGAGGATGCCGGGATGTCGTGGGCGACTCTCTACCTGGCCACCTCGCTCGACGCCCCCGCGGCACTCGCCGCCACCGGATACATCGCGCTCGTCGGCGCGCAGTTCATCGGTCGCATCGTCGGCGACCGCCTCACCGACCGCTTCGGTCAGCGCGCCGTGGCCGTGACCGGCGGGCTGATCGCGTCGGTCGGCATGGGGCTCGCGCTGGCCTTCCCGACGATCCCCGGCACGATCCTCGGTTTCGCGGCCGCGGGCTACGGTGTCGCGACGCTCATCCCCGCCGCCATGCACGTCGCCGACGAACTGCCGGGCCTTCGCCATGGTGCGGGGCTGACGATCGTCTCGTGGCTGCTGCGCCTCGGATTCCTGTTCTCGCCGCCGATCGTCGGGCTCGTCGCGGACAACGCGGGGCTGCGGACGGGGCTGCTCGTCGTGCCGATCGCGGGGGTCGTGGCGGTGCTGTGCGCGTGGGCGCTGCAGGGGCGGCGGGAGCGCAATGTGCAACCCTAGGGTTGCGCTGTACTGTGCGACATGCAATCCTGGGGTTGCAGGTGGTCGACCGACCGTCGCACACTCGATCCAGGAGGCTCACTCATGGTCAGCACGACTCAGAATCCGGCAGCCGTCGTCGACGAAGACACGTTCTCGGTTCGGCGGACGATCCACATCGCAGCATCCATCGACAAGGTCTGGCGGGCCATCACCGAGCCGGCGGAGATCTCTCGCTGGTGCGGCCGCACCGAGCTCGACGGCGCGAGCGTCGGTGCGACCGGCACGATGACCTTCCCGGATACGGAACCGTTCTCCCTGCGCGTGGAAGCGCGCGAAGAGCTGCGGCGGATCGCATACCGCTGGAACAACGACGACGCCTACCGCGATGCCCACGAGGGATCCGTCGGCGATCACGCCGACCCGCTCGCCCCCGAGCGCACGACGGTGTTCACCTTCACGCTCGAGGAGTCGGACGGCGGCACGCAGCTCACCGTGGTCGAGACAGGCTTCGATGTCACGTCCGATCCGGCGTTCAACCTCGAGAGCCACCGCACGGGCTGGACCGCCGAACTCGACAAGCTCGTCGCGCTGCTGGAGGCCGCCTCATGACAGGTGTCGCACTGGCTCCCGTGTTCGCCGCGCTCGCGGACGAGACGCGATGGAGCATCCTGGCGGCGCTCGGCGAGGGGGATGCCTCGGCTTCCGCCCTCGCCGGAAGGTTACCGGTGTCGCGGCAGGCGATCGCGAAACACCTCTCCGTGCTGCAGGAGGTCGGACTCGTCGAACCCGTACCCGTGGGGCGCGAGGTTCGTTACCGAGTCGTCGGGGCTTCGCTCAACGCGACGGCTCGGCTGCTCGACGAGATCGGGCGGCAGTGGGACCGGCGTCTGGCGGCGATCAAGGAGATCGCCGAGGGGCTCTAGGGTCTTCGGTCGCGCTGCGGCATTCGGTCCCGCCGATCCTGGAACGCGATGGTGGCGAGCACGCCGATGAGCAGGATCAGCTCGAACGAGTTCGTGATCGCGCCGCTCGGCATCGGAATCGCATCCATCGGCACCCCCTGTGGCGACCGGGCTGACGTACCCGAGCTTCCTTTGCGGGTGTGGCGCTGTTCGACTTATCCACAGATCGAACAGATCTCCGACAATGTCCGTAGCCATGCGTACTCTGGAGATATGTCAAAGCTGACCGCACTGCACGAGGCGATATCTCGCCTCGACGAGGCGTGGGCGGACGCTGAGGACTCGAATGATCTTTCGAGAGAACGGCTCCTCTCAGTGACGGATGCCGTCGCGCTCGTGCAGCGCAGGCTGGATGCCGTGCAGGTCGATGTGGCAGCAGGTCTCGCGCGTGAATCACGACCGGAGCTCGGTGCGGAGTCGCTCGCGAAACAGCAGGGTTTCCGTACCCCCGCCAAGATGCTCTCGACGACGATGGGAGTGTCGACGGGCGACGCACTCCGGCTGATCAAGGTCGGCGAGAGCACGTCGCCGCGCACGGACCTGCTCGGCGCGAAGCTGCCGGCGAAGTATCCGCTGGTGAGCGAGGCGATGAATGGCGGCGCGCTCGGTGCGCAGGCCGCCGCGATGATCACCGGACTGCTCGATCGCTGCCGCGTCGCAGCCGGTGCGGAGCGCGTAGCCGAGGGCGAGAAGCTGCTGACCGAGGCGGCCGTCGGGCTCGGTCTCGACGAGCTGCGCAAGCTGATCGTCCGAGCTGAGGCCTGGCTCGACCCCGATGGTGTGGAGCCGCGGGAAGACGAGGCGCGCGCCCAACGATCGCTGACCTTCTTCGAACGCAAGGGCATGATCCACTTCAACGGACAGCTGGATGCCGAATCGGGGGCACCGGTCGTCGCCGCGCTGCGCGGCTACGTCAGTGCCACGTTCGCGGCGCGGAAGGCTGCCGTCGATCCAGACGCACCGGATGCCG
>NZ_BJUW01000019.1 GCF_007988825.1 Microbacterium aerolatum
GACGCCACCAGCAGCGCGGTCGCGCCGATGAATGTCTGCTCGGCCATGAGCCGGGCATCCGCCTCGTCGAACCCCTTGCCGATGGCGGCCTTGGTGAGTTCCTCAATGAGCAGGAACACATACGCCGGACCGGATCCGGAGATCGTGGAGAGCGCGTCGATCTTCTCCTCCGGCACCTCCAGCACGGCGCCGACGAGCTCGAAGAGCTGCCGCACGAGCGCCAGGTCGTCGGCCGTCGCAGCGGCGCCCGCAGCCAGGCCCGTGACGGCCTTCCCGACCGTGGCGGGAGTGTTCGGCATCGAGCGGATGACACGAACGCCGTCTCCGAGCCCCTCGGCGAAAGTCGCGAGCGTGACGCCGGCGGCGAGGCTCACGACGATTGCATCCTCACGCAGCGACGGAGCGATCTCGCGGAGCAGGTCGGGAACCATGGCCGGCTTGACGCCGACGAGGATGATGCGGGCGGATGCCGCGGCATCCGTGTTCCCGCTGGGGGTGTCCTCCAGGGCGATCGCGGTGACGCCCTCGAGGCCGTCGAGGCTCGCGGCCTTCTGGGCTGTGCGGTTGGTGGCGACGATGCCGCCGTCGACATGGATGCCGGAGGCGACAACACCATGCAGGATGGCGCCTCCCATGGATCCGGCGCCGAGGAATGCGAGGGACGGAAGCGATTCAGCCATGCGGCAATCCTATGCGCGGCATCCGAAAGCGCCGAGGATGCCTCCTGCAGATCACAGCCGCCGGAACTAGACTCGCGGCATGAGCGGATCTGCCAGCAAACACGACCTCGACCTGATCATGGATGCCGTCCTCGGCTGCTCTGACGTCGAGAAGCTCATCAGCCTCAAGACGTTCCAGATCGCAGACGACGAGCTGCTCGTCGCCGTGAAGATCGCCCTCCCGGCGGAGAAGACGGTGCGCGACGTCGCGGACGTCATCGGCGAGATCGACGGGCAGATCCGCAAGACGGTGCCGGCCGCGCGCGCGATCTACATCCAGCCGGACATCTACCGCCCGTCGCTCGATCCCGAGCCCTCGACGGACGTGTTCGTGCTGAAGTCCGAGGACTGACGCCGCAACGGACTCAGCGCCGCTGCTCGAAGAAGGCGCGGAGCAGGGCGGTCGCGGCATCCTCCGCCACTCCCCCGACGACCTCGGCGCGGTAGGGCAGCCGGCGGTCGCGCAGCACGTCGTACATGGAGCCTGCCGCGCCCGCTTTCTCGTCCCATGCGCCGAAGACGACGCGCCCGATGCGCGCCTGCAGGATCGCGCCGGCGCACATGACGCAGGGCTCCAGCGTGACGACGAGGGTGTGCCCTTCGAGATTCCATGAGCCGATGGATGCCGCGGCCCTCCGCAGCGCGACGACCTCGGCGTGGCCGGTGGGGTCGTGGGTCTCCTCGCGAGTGTTGCGCCCCTCGGAGACGATGGCGCCGGAGGCGTCGAGGACGACGGCACCGACCGGGACCTCCCCCGCCGCAGCCGCTTCCTCGGCGAGGGCGAGTGCGCGGAGCATCCCGTCGCTGTCTGCCTGGCGCATGTTCCGAGCGTATCCGGACGCGCGGCGCATTACCCTATGTGTATGCGTGTTCACGTCGCCGACCACCCTCTCATCACTCACAAGCTCACGGTTCTGCGCGACGAGCGCACCCCGTCGCCGGTCTTCCGTCAGCTGACAGAAGAGCTCGTGACGCTGCTCGCCTACGAGGCGAC
Source organism: Microbacterium aerolatum (assembly GCF_007988825.1). Classification (GTDB taxonomy): domain Bacteria; phylum Actinomycetota; class Actinomycetes; order Actinomycetales; family Microbacteriaceae; genus Microbacterium; species Microbacterium aerolatum. Next base: position 1,714 of record NZ_BJUW01000019.1, read on the forward strand.
GCGGAACGTCAAGGTCTCGCCGGTCGAGATCCAGACGCCGGTCACCAAGACCATGGGCGTGAAGATCTCCGAGCCGCGCCCCATCGTCGTCCCGATCCTGCGCGCAGGTCTTGGCATGCTCGAGGGTCTCGTCAAGCTGCTACCGACCGCTGAGGTGGGCTTCCTCGGCATGGTCCGCGACGAGACGACCTTCGAGCCGACCACCTACGCCGAGCGCCTCCCCGACGACCTCAGCGATCGCCAGTGCTTCGCGATCGATCCGATGCTGGCGACCGGTGGCTCGCTCGCGGCGGCGATCCAGTTCTTCTTCGACCGCGGCGCGAAGGATGTCACCGCGATCTGCCTGCTCGGCACCCCTGAGGGGCTTGAGGCGATCGAGAAGCTCGTGGGCGACCGTGATGTGACGATCGTGCTCGGCGCTCTGGACGAGGGCCTCGACGAGAACCGTTACATCGTGCCCGGTCTCGGCGACGCGGGCGACCGCCTCTACGGCACCGTCTGACCCGGGCCCTGCGCGGCTACTGCCGCGCCCAGACCCCGAGCTCGTTCCCGCTCGGATCGGCGAAGTGCAACCGCCGCCCGCCGGGGAAGGGATACGCCTCCTGGACGATCGTGCCGCCGGCGCGGACGATCGCCTGAGCGGTCGCGTCGAGGTCGTCGGAGTACAGCAGTACGAGTGGGCCGCCTGAGGGGCGACGCTCCGGCGAGACCAGCAGCCCGCCGACCTCTTCTCCGCCGCCGTCGGGAGACGCGATGCCGGCGTAATCCGGCCCATAATCCACGAAGTCCCAGCCGAAAGCCGCCTCATAGAACGCGATCGCCGCGGCCAGATCCGTCACGGTGAGTTCGGTGTAGTTGAGCGTGTGGTGCTGGGGTTCCGGTGCCATGGGCGACACGGTAGCAGCGGGGTCGGACATCACTCCTCCCCTCGGGCGGCGTCAGTCGCGGTCGGCACCGACCAGACGTGCGAAGGCGCTCATGCGCGCCACTCCCTCCGGTGTGCGCGGCAGGTCGTCGAGCAGCGCCGGCGAGTAGATCAGGTATGCGGCGACCTGCGCACGAGAGATCGCCACGTTGAGCCGGTTCTGCAGCAGCAGGAACTCCGGCCCGCGCGGCGCATCGCGTCCACTGGATGCCGCGAGCGTGGTGATCGACACCGCCGCCTCCTTGCCCTGGAAGTTGTCGACGGTTCCGACCGGCACTCCGCCGAATCCCGCCGCGGTGAGCGCATCATGGACGAGCTGCTTCTGGGCGTTGTACGGCGCGACCACGATGATGTCCGACTCGACAAGCGGACGCGGCACCTGGCCGGGCTCGGTGAACTCACGCCCGATCAGGTCGCGCACGAGCCGTACGACCTCGGCGGCCTCCTCCGGCGACTGCGTCGCGTTGCCCCGGTGACGGAGCGGGACGACGTGGAGCCCGGCCTCGACGCCGTCGATCGCGCGGTGCTCGGTGCCGGATGCCGAGGCGAGCTGCCCCGCGTACGCCAACCGCGACACCGGGCTCGCGACCGCCGGGTGCATGCGCCAGCTGCGATCCAGGAAGTAGCCGTACTCGGGCCGGACGACGGCGTCGCCGTCCATCACCCAGCCGAGCGCCGAGGTGTCGACCGGTTCGGGGTGCGCGCCCTGACTGACCTGCGGCAGCTGCTGGGGATCGCCGAGCAGCAGGAGTCGCTGCGCCCCTGCCGCGACGGCGATCGTCGAAGCGAGCGAGAACTGCCCTGCCTCGTCGATGACGATGAGGTCGAGTCCGCCGCGCTCGACGCGTGCGGTGTTGCTGAAGTCCCATGCCGTGCCGCCGACGACCACGCCCTGCCCATCGCGCTCGGAGAGGAACGAGGCCATCCCCGTCTTCGGGATCGGGGTGTAGCTCGGTTCGCTCCCCTTCTCCTTGGGAGACTTCGCGACCTGCCCCGCGGGGACTCCGGCGGCGATGACGCGCTCCAGCAGGGTCTCGATGATCGCGTGCGACTGCGCCACGACGCCGACGCGGAACCCGTACTCGTTCACGAGCCGCGCGATGACGTGCGATCCGGTGTACGTCTTGCCCGTGCCCGGAGGGCCCTGGACTGCGAGGTAACTGCGGTCGAGGTCTCGCACGGCACGGACGATCGCATCGATCACGTCGCCGTCCGCGGGCGGCAGCCCGCAGCCGGAGACCGTGCGCGGCGGCAGCCGGCGCAGGATGTCGGTGGCGGCATCCGCCGGGAACGCCGGAGCGGCGTCGTGCACGGCATCCGCCCACTCATCGATCGCGCCCTGCAGGGAAACGACCCGCGGCGGGGCGGGCGGGGTGAGGGCGAGCGGGAACTCGTCCCAGGTCTGCCCGCCCACCGCGTTCTCGGCGATGACGTAGCCGTCGTCGAGCACCTCGACGATCGTCACCGTGCGCGGCACGTGCACCGCCCGCGACGGTGCTTCGACGTCGAACGGCGCGGGGAACGGGTACAGCGCGAACGGACTGGCGCCCTCGCCGAGCGTCGTCCCCGGTGAGATCTCGCCGCGGATCTCGATCTCGCGCGATGTGACTCTGCGGCCCTCTTCCACGCTCCAGTCGCGGCGCAGCACGGACGTGGCCGCATCCACTCGCACGACATCGCGCGTCTGATCCCACATCGAGACGGGTTCGCGCAGCCGCTGGAAGTGCCCGACCCAGAAGCTCTTCGCCTCTCGCGGGTAGTAGTCGATAGCCGCAGCCGCGACCCGGTGCGCCTCTCCGTCGCCGCCTGCCGTCACGTCGCGCTCGGCGTCGGCGAGCAGCGCCACGGAACGCGGAGACGGCTCGTAGATGAGCTCATCGGGCTGGTCGGGCGGCGCAGGGTTGACGCCCTTCGCCTTCGCGATCTCGATCAGCCAGTTGCGCAGTCGCCGCGTCGAGACGCAGTCGTAGCGGTTGTAGTCGGCGAGGTCGGCCAGCACGGCATCCGCCTCTGCGGTCTCGCCGGCGGCCGCGAGCTGGCGGGCGGCGACGTACTGCACGATCGAGTCGTCGCCCTTCTGCACGTCGCTCGTGCGCACCTCTTCGCCCATGTAGAGCGGCTCGAGCTTCTTGATCGAGTACGAGCGCGAGCCGACCCGCACGGTGCGCAGCACGAGCGGATACAGATCGACGAACACTCCTTCGCGCAACAGCCTGTCGACCTCGGCCTCGCGGACGCCGTGCCGCGACGCCATCGCCACCAGGTGCGAGGTCTCGTACGGCGCGTAGTGGTAGATGTGCATGTCGGGATGCGCCGTCCGACGCGCGTTCACGAAGTCGAGGAACAGCTCGAGCGCGCGCTTCTCGTCGGCGAACGTGTGCGCCCACAGCGGGGTGTACTGGTCGTCGTTGTCGACCCAGCCGAACAGGTAGTCGATGCCCCACTGCGCGTGACCTTCGGGCGCGGGCTCGGTGTAGAGCGGGTCGCCCTCGAAGTCGAAGAAGATGTCGCCGCGGCTCGGGCGCGGGAGCGTGTGGATCGCCTCGGGGTGGTACACGTCATAGGTCGGCTCGTCGTCGGAATCTGCACGCAGCTGCAGCCGCGCCTGTGCCCGCAGCGACTCGAACGTGTCGACGTTCATTCCGGCGGGGGCGCCGGCGGCCGCGGCGAGCGCGTCGATCGTCTCGATGCCGGCGTCGCGCAGGCGGGTGCGCTGCACCGGCCGCATGCGCGCGACCATGAGCAGGTCGCGCGCGGCATCCACCTGTTCGGTGCAGGTCGCACACCGGCCGCACGCGACGAGTCCGATATCGCCGCGCTCGTCGCCCCAGGCGAGCGGAGCGCCGGCCGGGCCGGACGTGACATCGCGATCGGCGATCAGGTTGCGCAGGCGTGCGCGGCGCACGTGGAACAGCGGGAGGAGGTCGTCGGCACGGTGCGTGCTGACGGAGCCGTCGCCGAGGATGAGGTCGACTTCGTCGGATCTCGGGATGCCGAGCCCGTCGAGCTGGTCGACATATGCCGCGAGCTGCATGAGCGCGGTTACGCGGGCGGTTCGAGCGAGCTTGGAGTCCTGCACGCGCCAGCGGCCGTCGTCTTCGCGCAGCAGGAAGTCGGCGAAGCCGACGAACTCATCGGTCGCGAACGCGGCCTGGAAAAGCAGCCGGGCGTCGGATCGCAGCGCCTGCTGGGTCTCGGCAACCACCGCGGCGAGGGCGTCGGCATCGGCTGAACTCGCCCGCACGACCTCGTGCACGGCGTCCGTCCCGAAGCGCTCGCGATACGCCGCGAGGACCTTCGCCTCGTGCACGTCACCGAGCCGTGCGGCGCGCTCGAGGGTGGCATCCGGCGGGTCTTCCACGGCCGGGACGCGGCCGAGCTTCGCGTCGATCGCCCGAGCCCAGGCGAACTCGCATTCGGCGGCCGCCTTCAGGTCGCTGGCGCTCCAGATGACGCGCTGCGCCTGAGTGTCGATCCGCATGTTTCGAGCGTAGCCGGGGGCTCGGACAGTACTGGCCGGAGGCCGACTTCGACTCGGGGACCGCCTTCGCTCAGCGCCACCAGTCGTCGTCGGGGGCGACCGGCAGGTGGCGCTTGTGCTCGGAGGCGATGTACCTCTGCTCGATGCGGGCGGCGGCGTCGGCATCCACCGGCTTGCCCTCGAGATAGTCGTCGATCTGCTCGTACGCGATCCCGAGCTCGTCCTCGTCGGAGCGTCCTGGCTGGTCGTCGAGAAGGTCGGCGGTCGGGACCTTCATCCACAGGCGATCCGGCGCGCGCAGCGCGCGCAGCAGCTGCTTGCCCTGGCGCTTGGTGAGCCCTGCGAGCGGCAGGATGTCGGCGGCTCCGTCGCCGAACTTCGTGTAGAAACCGGTGACGGCCTCGGCGGCGTGGTCGGTACCGATGACGAGGTGCCCGTCGTGACCTGCGAGCGCGTACTGCGTGACCATGCGGATGCGCGCCTTGATGTTGCCGCGGTTGAAATCCGAGATGGATGCTCCGGCGGCCTGTTCGATGTCCTTCTCGACGCCCTCCACGCCGTTCTGGATGTTGACCTCGACGACCCGGTCGGCGGCGACGAACTCGAGAGCGGCTTTCGCGTCATCCGCGTCGTGCTGCACGCGGTACGGCAGGCGGACGCCGATGAAGTCGACCGCTCCGCCACGCTCGCGCACGCGCTCGACGGCGAGCTGGGCGAGGCGTCCGGCGAGGGTGGAATCCTGGCCGCCCGAGATGCCGAGCACGAACCCCTTCGCGCGGCTCTTCTCGAGGTAGTCGACGAGGAACGTCACGCGACGTTCGATCTCTGCGGCCGGGTCGATCTCGGACTTCACACCGAGCGTCTGTGCGATCTCCTGCTGAAGTGTCATGCCTCCAGTATCGTCCCGTAACTGTTACGCCGGTATGACGCCGGGAACCGGCAGTCCGTTCGGTGGAGGCCGGCTTCGACTCGCTGCGCTCGCTCAGCCCGTTTCGGCTGCGGCGCTGCGCGCCTCCGCTCAACGACCCGCGATGGAAGCGGCACCCGGAGAGTTTGCGGGGCGTTGAGCGAGCGAAGGGAGACGAAACGGGGTGAGCGAGGAGCGAAGCGACGAGTCGAAGCCTCCGCAGCAGCCGCGCAACGCCGGAGTCGAAACCGTCAGGCCCGGATCCGACTCGGCCCCGCCGGCGTCTGCTCGACCACGAGCTGTGCGGGGATCTGCTCCTGCATCGACTCGACGTGGCTGATGACGCCGACCGTGCGGCCGCCAGAGCGCAGCTCGTCGAGCGTGCGCATGGCGACTTCGAGGGTGTCGGCGTCGAGCGAGCCGAAGCCCTCGTCGATGAAGAGCGTGTCGAGCTGGATGCCGCCCGCGCGAGCCGTGACGACCTCGGCGAGCCCGAGCGCCAGGGCGAGAGAGCTGAGGAAGGTCTCGCCGCCCGACAGCGACTGTGCGGGACGCGTCTGCCCCGTGAATGCGTCGAACACGACGATGCCGAGGCCGGATGCCGCCCCCCGCGACGCCAGCGCGTCGGAGTGCCGAAGTTGATAGCGCCCCGTCGACATGTCGCTGAGGCGACGGTTCGCTGCTTCGACGATCTCCTCGAGCTCCGCCGCCAGCACGAACGTCTCGAGGGTCATCTTGTGGGTGTTGCCTGCACGACCGGCGATGGTGTCAGCGAGCGCCCGGAGGACTTCGTGCTCAGCCTGCTGCTCTGCGCTGCGCGCGTGCTCGGATGCCGCGGATTCGATCAGGCTCGCGAGCTGCTCTGCGGTGGATTTTGCGCGGCCGGCGACATCCAATGCCGCCTTCCAGGCCGCACGCGCCTCGGCGGCCGCCGTCTCGGCAGGAGCGAGATCGATCGGCTCCTCAGGCAGGGTGCGCAGTTCGAGATCGAGGAGTGTGGAACGCTCCTTCTCCCGCTGCACGGCGTGGGCACTGATGCGCGATTCGAGCGCTTCCTGCTCGGCCGATGGGCGCATCGCCTCGCGCGCCGCCGCGACATCATCGAAGTCGGATGCCGCCAGCGCCGCATCCTGCTCGTCCTTCGCCGCGGCGTACGAGGTCTCGCTGCGCGCGCGCTCGGCGAGCGCGGCCGCGAATGCGCGAGCGACCGCGGCGCGCCCGACGACCTCTGCGATCCGCTGCGCGACCGTCTCGAACGTGCCTCTGGCCTCACTGATCTGGGCGGCCGCCTGCTGCTCCCGCTGCGTGGCGAGCGCCAGCGTCTCACGTGCTGCCGCCAGCATTGCCTCCGATTCCGCACGCTTCTCGGCAAGAGCGGCGATGGCTTCGCTGACCTGTCCGACCTGTGTCTCGAGGGCGGTGAGTTCGGAGGATGCCGCGGCAGCGTCGGCGTGCGCGCGCACGGCGGCGGCGAGCTCCTCCTCCGAGATCTCGGCCGTCCGGCCGTCCGCCACGGCCGCCGCAGCAGCCCGCTCGGCCTGCACGTTCGCCACTCGCTCCTGTGCCGCACGCTCGGCGAGCTGCGCGGCGTCGCGCACGGCCTCGGCATCGTCGATGTCGTCGGCCGACACCGGATCGCTGTGCTCGGCGGGCGCCGGGTGGTCGGTCGATCCGCACACGGCGCACGGCTGCCCGGTGACCAGGGCGGTCGCGAGCTCGCCGGCGAAACCGTCCAGACGGCGCTTGCGCAGCTGTGCGAGCGCGGTCTGCGCCTCGGCGAGCGTCGCGCTCGCATCGACGAGGCCGCGTTCCGCAGTGGCGAGCTCATCGTCGATCTTCGCGACGGCGACGGCGGCGTCGCGGCGGGACGTCGCCGCGACGAGAGCGCGTGCGAGGTCGTCGCCGCGATCGGCGTTCCGTCGGGCGTCATCCCGCTCGGCTATGAGCGCGTTCAGACGGTTCGGCAGTTCCGCGCGCTCGGCCTCGCCCGCATCGACGAGAGCGGATGCCGCCTCCACCTGCCCTCGCGCGTCTTCGACCTCTGCCCGCAGCCCGGACAGTCCCCTCTCCAGCTCCGCAGCACGCTCCCAGGCGCCGGCGTCGCGGGTGCGCGCGACGGCCCACGCCTCGAGCGCCTCGGTGGACAGCTCGTCGAGTTCGACACCCGTCGCGTCCCAGTCGGCGCGTGCGGCGGCCTCGGCCGTCACGGACGCATCGCGCACCTGCTCAGCGCGCGCCGTCGCCCCGAGGCTCGCGCGCAGCGCCTCGGCGGCACGCGCCCGCTGCAGGGTTGCCCTGGCCGCGTCGATCTCGGGCTGTTCGGCGTCCAGCTGTGCCATCGCGGCGCGCGCCCGGTCGCGCTCCTGCTGCGCCTTCCGCTCTTCTCTGAGGCCCGTCAGCGCGGCTTCGGCTGCGGCCAGGAGGTTCTCGGCATCGTCTCGCTCTGCCCCGCGACGCTCGACCCGGTACTCGGCGCGGGTGAGGGCCGCTCGCAACGCGTCGATGCGGTCCTGCGTCGAGGCGGTGGTCGGCTCGTCGCCGTGCTCGCCCCACAGTTCGGCGGCGGTCACGACGCGCTCCGCCTCGTCGAGCCGCGCGTCGACGGTGGCGTGGACGCCGGTGAGCGCGTTCTCGGAGGCGCGGCGGCGTTCATCGAACCGTGCCTGCACGTCTTCGAATCGCTCGGTGCTGAACAGCCGACGCAGCAGCACCTGCCGCTCCTTGCTGTCGGCGAGCAGGAATCGCGCGAACCGGTTCTGGGCGAGCAGGATCACCTGCAGGAATTGCTCTTTGCTCAGCTGCAGGATCTCGTCGAGCTCGTCGGCGACCCGCTTCTCCTTGGCCGCGAGCGTGACCCAGTCGACGCCCGGCGCGTCGAGGGTGTCCAGCTGCACGCCCGAGGCTTGCTTCGTCAGCCCTCCGCCGCGTTTGGCCGGGCGCAGGTACTCCGGCGAGCGCGTCACCCGGTATCGCCCGGAGCCGGTGCTGAACTCGACGACGACCTCGCTGCGGTCATCGGGCTCGCAGTGGTCGCTTCGCAGTCGCTTCTCACCGCCCTCGTACCGCGGCACAGAGCCGTACAGGGCGAAGCAGACGGCATCCAGGATGCTGGACTTGCCGGTGCCGGTGCGCCCGGCGATCAGGAAGATGCCGTCTTCGGCGAACCGATCGAAGTCGACGGTCTGCCGGTCGAGGAACGGACCGAACCCCTCGATCTCGAGACGGTGAAGGCGCACTAGACGAGCGCCTCGGCGACCACGCGCTCGTCGAGCACCTCGCGAATCAGTTCGCTCTCGCGCTCACTCGGCCCCTGACCCGCCCGGACGTGCTCGAGGAACGCCTCGATGCGCTCGGTGTCGGTCACAGCGGACTTCAGCCGGGCTGCGTACGAACGCTCCTCGCTCTCGGCGGTCAGGGTCGGCGCGTGCTGCACCATCGCACAGTGCGGGAGGCGTTCCTTGAGCCGGCGCATCGGCTCGGCCTGCGGCAGCGCATCGGTGTACACGGCGCACACCCAGTCGTCGGCGTGTGCTGCGACGTTCGCGGCTGCGAGGATCTCATCGAGAGTGCCCGTGAGCGTCACGAGTCGACGCGGCACCGGCAGCGCCAGCCACTCGACGTTCGCTAGCCCCGACGCATCGAGGTCGACGAGCCAGGAGCCGCGCTCCTTGTGCTGCTCGCCGAAGCTGTAGTGCAGCGGAGCGCCCGCGTAACGCACGCGCTCGCTGATGTTCTGCCGGCCGTGGATGTGCCCGAGGGCCACGTAGTCTGGCCCGTCGAACACCTCGAGCGGCACGACGTCGAGGCCGCCCTGGCGCACCTCGCGCTCGAGCCCGACGGTGGCGTCCACGCCCGCAGCGAAGCAGTGCGCGATCGCGACCGAGCGCCCGTCGTGCGACGCCATTCCGGCGCGCACCAGGCCCATGGCGTGGGCCATGGTCTGCGCCTGCGTGCGCAGCGCCACGCCTTCCCAGTGCTGGCGGACGATGGCCGGCTCGAGGTAGGGGATGCCGTAGAAGTGCACGGGACCGTCGGCGTCGTCGACGGTGATGGGCTCGCCGATCGATAGCGGGTCGGTGACCACGTGGATGCCGTCGCGCAGGAGCCGCGCCTGGAACCCGAGCCGGGCGGCCGAATCGTGGTTGCCGCTGGTCACGATGACGCGGGCACCGGTGTCATGCAGAGCTGCGAGCGTGTCGCCGAGCAACGTATAGGCCGGACCCGCCGGGGTCGCGGAGTCGAACACGTCACCGGCGACGATGACGACGTCCACCGAATGCTCCTGCACCTGGGCGGTGAGCGCACCGAAGACGTCGGCCAGCGCATCCATGGTCGAGTTGCCATGGAAGGTGCGGCCGATGTGCCAGTCGGAGGTGTGCAGGATTCGCATATTCACACCGTACGGACGCCCACCGACATTGCCTCCGAGGCGTGCCGCAGCACGCCTCGGAGAGCAAAGTTCAGTGCGCCAGGACCGGCGTCTCCGGCTCCGTCGAGCCCTGCGGCAGCAGGTCTTCCTTGCGTCCGCGCACCATCGTGATCGCGATCACGGAGGCGATCAGCATCCCGATCGCGGCGGCGATGAAGGTGGCGCTGTATCCGTTCGCCAGCACGTCGAGCGAGACGCTGCCCTGGGCGTGCGCCCCGACGACCGCCGCGTACACGGCGGTGAACACGGACAGGCCGATCGAGCCGCCGATCTGCATCGCCGAGTTCGTCACGGCCGAGGCGACACCGGCGTCGTGCGGCTTAACGCCGGTGAGCGCCACGTTCTGCAGCGGGATGAAGACGAAAGCCATGCCGAAGCCCATCACCAGCAGCGCGGGGGCGACCTGTACGAAGTAGTTGCCGCCCGGCGTGATGAGCGACATGTAGAACAGGCCCGCTGCGACGACGAGGGGGCCGCCGATCAGCATCGGACGCGGGCCGATCGAGCCGAGCAGCTTGGTCGCCAGCGGAGCGAGCAGCATGGTGCCCAGCGGCAGCGGAAGGCTCGCGATGCCCGATTCCAGAGCGCCCTGGCCGAGCACGATCTGCAGGTGGAAGGTGAGGTAGAGCGTGGCGCCGATCATGACGCTGCCAGCGACGGCCTGGATGAGGAACGCCCCGGCGCGGACCCGGTGGGTGACCACGCGCAGCGGCAGCAGGGGGTTCTCGACCTTCGTCTCGACCCACACGAAGACGGCCAGCAGGATGACGCCGAGGGCGAGGAACCCGACGGTGAGCGGGTTGCCCCAGCCGGTCTCGGCGAGGCTGAAGCCGTAGACGAGCGAGCCGAGTCCGAGGGTCACGAGCAGTGCGCCCCACATGTCGTAGCGGTTGTCGCCGCCCGCCTTGCTCTCGGTGAGGAACAGCGCGCCGCCGATCAGGCCGATCGCCACGAAGAAGAGGTTGACCAGCAGGCACCAGCGCCAGTCGAAGAACTCGGTCAGGAAGCCGCCGAGCACGAGGCCGACGGCGGCGCCCGCACCCGCGACCGTGCCGAACACGGCGAAGGCGGTGTTGCGCTCCTTGCCGGAGGGGAACAGCGTCGTCAGCAGCGCGAGCGCGGCAGGCGCCAGCATGGCGGCGAAGATGCCCTGCAGGCCGCGGCCCAGGATGAGCTCCCAGCCGGCGGTGGCGATGCCGGCATAGAGCGAGGCGAGGCCGAAGCCGATCATGCCGACCATGAAGGTGCGCTTGCGGCCCCAGTAGTCGGCGATGCGTCCGCCGAGCAGCAGCAGGGCGCCGAAGGCGAGAGCGTAGGCGGTGACGACCCACTGGCGCAGGTGGTCGTCCATCTCGAGGGCGACCTGCGCTTGCGGCAGGGCGATGTTGACGATGGTGCCGTCGAGGACGACGACGAGCTGCGTCAGCGAGATGACGAACAGCGCCCACCACTTGGCTTTGGGATGAGAACGCAGGGATGACATGGAAAAAACCTCCGGTGTCTGGTGAGGATGCCGGAGGTTTCAAGCCTCGGATCAGGCTCCGTTCAGAGGCTGACCGCCTCAGCGAACGGTGCTGAGCAGAGTTCCATTGTATCGGATCGATATCGGATGCCGTCGCCCGCAGCGTCAGCGACGGCGCAGCAGCCCCGCGTGTTCCGGGTTCTGCTCGAACCACTCCGCGACGTACCAGCACACCGGGTCGACCTTGCGGTCGCCGCGGCTCTCGATGTCCGCGACCGCGCCCTTGACCACGCACGCAGCGTAACCGTGGCCGCGGAAAGTCGGGATCGTGAAGGCCCTCGTGAGGGCGATCGTCTTGCCGTCGTCGCGGTAGTCCAGCGCGCTGACGAGGACTCCGTCGCGCGTGAGGGTATAGCGCGAAGCATCCTTCTCGTCAGTGACCAGGAACCCGTCGACCATCGTGGAATCCGTCATGTCCTCCACGGTAGGCCACGTCGTCACATCGGGACTCGTTTTGACACGAGGCGACATCATCAGACATAATCGCCCCCATGACCACCAACGCGCGCCCTTTGTCCGCCCAGGAGGCGAACAGGACTGCCGGGATGATGATGCCCGGCTGCGTTGGCATGTGTTGCCGAATGTGTCGCTGATCAATCAGCCACCCTGCCCAGCTCAGTCCTTCGCCATCTGCGAGGCGTGAGCCCCCGAGCACCTACCCGTGTGCTCGTTCTCGGCCCCCGGGTCATTCACGCAACACATCAGAGCCGTATCGGCTCACCCTTCCAAGGACTTCATCATCATGTCGAACATCGCACTCCTCGAGCGTCCCACTGCCCGCGCCCCGCACCTTCGCCCCGTTCCGCGGCTCGCCGAAACCGTCGCTCCGGCCGCACCTGCCGTGCCGGCCGATCTGCCCGCCACCCGCTCTCCTCGCGGCTTCGCCCTCTACGTCGGACTCGACGAGATCAAGGCCGCTGAGGCCGGTGTCAGCCTTCCGCTGCTCGTCGACGCCCTGCGCCGCACCCTGGCCGAGCTCGCTCCCGGCGCCGAGACGCACGCCACCGTCGCGCTCGCTCCTCATGGTTCCGGCGGACGCGACCTCGACGTCGTGCGCCTCGCCCTGCAGGAGCCAGGTGCGGTCGCCCGCGCCAAGGCCGCGACCGAAACCGAGGAGAAGGACGAGGATTACGGCGTCACGGTCGACATCTCGCGCAAGCGCGTGCTGATCGACGGCGAGTCCGCCGCGTTCACCTACAAGGAGTTCGAGCTGCTGCAGTACCTCGTGCTGCGCGAGGGTCGCACGATCGAGCGCTCCGAACTCGTCGACGCCCTGTGGCAGTCGCCCGACGACGAGACCCCGGGCGAGCGCACGATCGACGTGCACGTCCGTCGCCTCCGCGCCAAGCTCGGCCGCTACGAGGACATCGTGCGCACCGTGCGCGGTGTCGGCTACCGGTTCGACCGCCACGCCGACGTCGTCATCCGCTACGGACACGGCACGCCTTCGCCCGACCGCTTCTGAGTCGGATGCGGTTGCCTCTGCCGTCGGCAGGGGTCGCAAATGGTCGCCTGGAGCGCGGCGAAGCGACCATATGCGCCACCTCCCGAGGTCGGCACGCCGCGCCCCGTCACGCAGGCACGGGATGCCGCACGCCACTGTCAGCGCCCCGACGTAGGGTGTTCGCATGACCTTGACAGCGGATGCCGCGACCACAGCGCACACGCCGTCACCACGCACCGAACCGCTGCACGCGGTCTACCGCCCCGCGCATCCGCTGAACCTTTTCCGCACGGTCGGCATGCTCATCCGTGGGCCGAAGGATCCGACGATGCTCGTCGACGGAACCACGCTGTGGCGCGCGGCCCGCACCCCCGAAGGCATCGCAACGCTCGCGCTCAGGCAGAGCAGCGAAGGCGTGCACGCCACGGCCTGGGGACCTGGTGCCGACTGGGCGCTCACGCAGCTGCCTCGCCTGTGCGGCGCGGATGATGACCCCACCGGATTCGACGCGTCGTCGCTGACCGCTGCGGGGCATCCGCTGCTCGCCGACGTCGCCCGCCGCACGTCCGGCACGCGCCTGACCCGCACCGACCTAGTCTTCGACGCGCTCGCGAGCGCCACGATCGAGCAGAAGGTCACCTCCTACCAGGCGTTCGGTGCCTGGCGCGTCCTCATCACCCGGTTCGGCGAACGCGCCCCCGGCCCCACCCCGCGGCCCATGTTCGCACCACCGACGATCGACGGCTGGCACCGCATCCCGTCGTGGGCCTGGCATCGCGCCGGCGTCGAGCCGCCGCAGTCGCGTGCGATCGTCCGCGCCGCCGAACGCGGCCAGCGGATCGCCGACGCGGTCCTCGCCGCAGAGACCGGTGACGACCGGGAACGCGTGCTCACCAGCCTGCCCGGGATCGGCGCGTGGACGTCGGCGGAGACCCGCATCCGCGCGCTCGGCGACCCGGATGCCGTCAGCGTCGGCGACTACCACCTCGCCCATCAGGTCGGGTTCGCGCTGACCGGCTCGCGCGTCGACGACGACGGGATGCTGGAGCTCCTGGCCCCGTGGCGAGGTCACCGCCAGCGCGTCATCCGCCTCATCCTCGCCAGCGGAATCGCCGAGCCCCGCCGCGGTCCGCGCCTCGCTCCCGAAGACCACCGCCGCCGCTGAGCACCGGGCAGAGCCGGGCATCTAGGCTGGGGCCATGGCGGCATCCAAGAAGCAGCGCTGGACCTGGCTCGGCGGCACCGTGGTGCTCTTCATCCTCGGCGTCGTGATCGGACTGATCCTGCAGAACGTCTGGCTCGGGCTCCTGCTCGCGCTGATCGTCTCGGTCGTCTGGCTGATCGCGACCGAGTCGCGCAAGGGCGGCAACGCAGGCGTCAACGACGAGTCGCACGGCATCGAGCTGTAGCTCCGCGCCGCCGGCCTGCACTTCAGGTCGCACAGATCGCCGGTATGGCGCGCTCAGAACGGCAGAAATCGCGACCCGAACACCCGGGCCCCGGCGCGCGAGCTCAGTAGTACACGGCCAGCCGCCCGCGCGGACCGTCGACCACCTGCACCGGAGTCTCGAAGACGTCGCTGAGCACGGCATCCGTCATGATCTCGTCCGGCGTGCCGAACTGCACGACGCGGCCGTCCTTCACTGCGCAGATGTGATCGGCGTAGTGGCCGGCGAAATTGATGTCGTGCAGCACGATCACGATCGTCCGTCCGAGCTCGGCGGCGGCGCGGCGCAGGTGCTGCATCATCTGCACCGAGTGACGCATGTCGAGGTTGTTGAGCGGCTCGTCCAGCAGCACGTAGTCGGTGTCCTGCGCCAGCACCATGGCGACGTACGCGCGCTGGCGCTGCCCGCCGGAGAGCTCGTCGAGGTAGCGCCCCTCGAGCTCCGACAGCCCGAGGAAGTCGATCGCCTCGCTGATGACCCGCTCGTCCTCGACGTTCAGGCGTCCCTTCGAGTGCGGGAAGCGCCCGAACCCGACCAGCTGGCGCACGGTGAGGCGCGTGATGAAGTGGTTCTCCTGCCGCAGCACCGAGACGATCTTGGCGAGGTCCTTGGAGGGGGTGCGGACGACGTCGTACCCGCCGATCTCGATGGTGCCGGCATCCAGTCCGAGGAGCCGGCCGATCATGGTGAGCAGCGTCGACTTGCCGGCGCCGTTGGGCCCGACCAGCGCGGTCACTCCCCCGGCCGGGATCTGCAGGTCCACGGGTCCGATCGCGACCGTGTCGCTGTAGTCCTTGCGCACATCGGTGAGGTGGATCACAGCCGGCCCTTTCTGAGGATGACGATGAGGAAGAGCGTGCCGCCCACGAGCTCGATGATGATCGAGACGACACCCTGCGCGTAGAACAGGTTCTTCATGACGAAGTAGGCGCCGGCGAGGACGACGAAGCCGGTCAGCACCGCGATCGGAAAGATGTACCGGTGGTCGTATGTGTCGGCGAACTGATAGGCGAGCGTCGCCACCAGGAACCCGAGGAACGTCATCGGCCCGACCAGCGCGGTCGACACCGCCATCAGGACCGACACGAGCAGGAGCACGCGGATGAGCTCACGGCGGTGGTTCACGCCGAGCCCCGAGGTGATGTCCTTGCCGAGTGAGAGAAGGTTCAGCCGGCGGGCGTTCGCCCACAGCAGGATGCCGGCGGCGAGAGCCAGTGGGATCGCGATCGGCAGTTGATCGGGGTCGGCGTTCGAGACGCTGCCGAACATCTGCGCGGTGAGCACGTCGAACTCGCTCGGTGTCAGCAGGCGCTGCATGAACGCGGAGACCGACGCGAGGCCTCCGCCGATGATGATGCCGATGAGCAGCATGATCTGCAGGTTCGCGTAGCGCCCCGACAGCAGCCAGCCGTACAGCAGCACCGACAGACCGACCATGATCGCGATCTGCAGCACGAACTGGGCGTCGCCCTGCATCGCGACGATACCGGCGATGCCGAAGAAGTAGACCGATGCGGTCTGCACCGCCACGTAGAGCGCCTCGAACCCCATGATCGACGGGGTGATGATGCGGTTCTCGGTGACGGTCTGGAAACTCACGGTGGCGATGGCCTGACAGAACGCGACGACCGCCATCACGACGACGCTGATGCCGCGCATCTGCGCGATGCGCCAGAACCCGTCGGTGCCGACCGGCATCGGGTTGTCCCATGCGAGCAGACCGAACGCGAAGCCGACGGCGAGCACGATCAGGATGCCGAGGATGATGAAGTACTTCCGCCGCGCGGCACGCGTCGGAAGCGCACCTGCCCGGCGTTCGGCCGCGTGCGGCACGGGCTGCGCGAGAGACCTAAGCACGACGACGCTGCCTGAGCAGAAGGAGGATGAAGACGACGGCGCCGACGACTCCGAGGATCAGCGACACGGGCACCTCGAAGGGCATGATGATGGTGCGGCCGACGATGTCGCAGACCGTGACGATCGCGATGCCGAGCAGGCACACCCACGGCAGGTTGCTGCGCAGGTCGTCGCCGCGGATCATCGAGACGATGTTGGGCACGATGAGGCCGAGGAACGGCAGGTTGCCGACGATCACGGTGACGACGCCGGTCGCGACGGCGATCAGCCCCGTGCCCAGCAGCACGACTCGGTTGTAGTTGAGGCCGACGTTGGTGGAGATCTCCTCGCCGAGCCCGGCGACCGTGAACCGGTCGGCGACGATGAAGATCACGACGCCCACGATCGCGACGATCCACAGCGCCTCGTACTGTCCGCGCAGCACCGAGGTGAAGCTGCCCGCGAACCAGACGCCGAGGCTCTGCAGGGTGTCGGTCTGCAGGGCGAGGAAGGTGGAGATGGAGCCGACGACCGCGCCGAGCATGATGCCCACGATGGGGACGATGAGCGAGGAGCGCAGCGACACCCGCCGAAGGAACAGGAAGAAGACCATGGTGCCGATGAAGGCGGCGATGATCGCGCCGGTCATCTTGGGCACGATGCCCGCTGTGGGCGCGACGATCATGACGGCCAGCAGACCGAGCCCCGCCCATTCGGTGGTGCCGGTGGTGGTCGGCTCGACGAATCGGTTCTGCGTCAGCAGCTGCATGACGAGTCCCGACATCGCCATGGCGGCGCCGGCGAGCATGAGTGCGACCGTTCGCGGGATGCGCGTGATCGCGAACATCTGCGCGCCGTCGTCGGCGCCGAAGATGTCGTAGACGCCGACGAACAGCGAGGCGATCAGCAGGAGCACCGTGACGACGATCCCGATGATCAGCGCGGGGTCGAACAGTCGCCCCCGCGTGCGCGGCGGTGCTGTCGGGATCGTGCGTGTCATCTCAATTCATTCTTCCGCATGGATGGGGCCGGCCCGTCAGACCAGCCCCATCGCGACCGCTGTCAGCTGCGTGCTTCGAGCGCGTCGGCGAATGCGTTGAGGAACTCGGTGTAGGTCTGGATGCCCTCGTTCGTGTACGTGTCGGCGGGCATGTAGACGATGTTGCCCTCGGAGACGGCGGTGACGCCTGCGAGCGCCTCGGAGTTCTCCAGGATGTCAGCGGCGGGCGAGTAGCTCGGGTCGTCGGCGGCGACCGCGGCGTCACGGTCCATCACGAGGATCCAGTCCGGGTTCGAGTCGGCGATCGCCTCGACGGCGATGTCGTCGCCCTGGTGGTCGTCGGTGGCGTCCGAGACCTCGAGCGCCGGGGTGAGCTCGGCGAAGTCGAACACCGGGCCGAGCGTCCGGCCGACGGTCGGGGCGATGTAGCCGATCTCTCCGCCGGAGGTGGTGACGGCCATCACGGTCTCGCCGTCGTCGTAGGCGTCCTTGACGCGCGCGATCGCCTCGTCCAGAGCATCCGTCAGCTCCTTGGCCTCGTCCTGCTTGCCGAAGATCTCGCCGAGGACGAGCGTCTGCCGCTTGAGCTCCTCGTCGAAGGGCTCGCCGTCGCGCGGGTCGAGCTCGAGGACGAGCGCGTCCGGGGCGTAGGTGGTGAAGTCGTCGTGGTACTGGGCGAAGCGCTGACCATTGATGATGAGGTCGGGCTCGACGGCCACGACGGATTCGAGGTCGGGCTCGCGGTGGCTGCCGAGATCGATGATGGAGTCGTCCTCGGTGTACGAGATGGTGCTCGGCATCAGCGAGACGGCCGCCGCGGTCAGCTCGATGCCCCAGGAGTCGAGGGTCTCGAAGGTGCGGTTGTCGGTCGCGACGACGGAGGTCAGCGGCAGGTCGATCGTGTGGCTGCCGTTGTTGTCCTCGATCGTGACGGAGGTGGCTTCCGCCTCGGACGTGGGCTGCTCGGATTCCGCTGCGGGCGTCGACGCGCAGGACGCGAGCGCCAGTGCGGAGACGAGAACGACGGATGCTGCGGCGAACGGACGACGCGATGACATGAAGGCTCCTCGAGAGTCGGATGATGGTCGAGGTCTTTAGGTTAGGCAACCCTGACCTCGCCCTACGGAGGCTAACCTAACTTCATGGCCAATCCGAAATCGTCCTTCGCGCTGGAGCGCCAGCGACTCGACCTCCAGTTCCGCGCCGTCACGCTCACCGCGCGCGAGCAGCTCGCGCCGAACTACGTGCGGGTGCGGTTGGAGGGCGACGATCTGTTCGGCTTCACTTCGCTCGGCAGCGACGACCACATGCGACTGTTCTTCCCTGATGAGATGCCGGATTCGCTCGAAGAGCTGCGCGCCGCCCCCAGCCGCGAGTACACCCCGCTGGTGTGGGATGAGAACTGGCTCGAGGTCGAGTTCGCCGTCCACGGCGACGAAGGCATCGCAGCCCGCTGGGCGGCGACGGCACCGCTCGGTTCGCAGATCGGCGTGGGCGGACCCCGTGGTTCTGCGGTGATCACCGGGACGCCCGGCTCGTGGTTCCTCGCAGGGGACGAGACGGCGATCCCGGCGATCCGGCGCTTCGCCGCCCTGATCGGCGACCAGCCCGCGCGCATCGTCATCGAAGCGCACGGGTCCGAAGACGAGATCGAGATCGATGCGCCCGTGAAGGTCGAGTGGCTGCACCGCGGCGACGAGCCGGCCGGTTCCGCGCTGATCTCGTTCCTCGAGGGCCTCGGCGAGTCGGATGCCACAGGTTCCGACCCGTTCGTGTTCGTCGCGGCCGAGCAGTCGGTGGTCAAGCCCGGTCGCGCACTCCTCGCGCGCTGGAGCGTCAGCACCGACCAGGCGACGGTGAAGGGTTACTGGAAGCGCGGCGAGGCCGAGTACCACGCCCCGCACTGAGCGCCGGCGCGGGCCGACGACGCCCCTCGACGATCCAGCGGCCATCCGACAGACTGGTCCGCATGCCTGTCTTCGATCATCTCGGAATCACCGTCGACGACCTTCCGCGCGGTATCGCGCAGTTCGATCCCGTGATGGCAGCCCTCGGATTCGCTCGGAGCGACAGCGAGAACAGCGTCGCATGGGACCGCGACGACGAGACTGAGCTGATCCTCTTCCGTGCCCGAGAAGAGGACACCGGCCCGCATGAGCACGGCCGTGTCGGGTGGCAGCACCTCGCGTTCTCTGTCGACTCGAGGGCCGACGTGGACCGTCTGCACTCGATCGCGATGGATGCCGGCTGGACGGCCGTCCGCGAGCCCAAGGAGTATCCGCGATTCTCCGACCGGTACTACGCGTCGTTCGTCGAGGACGACTGCGGCATCCGGATCGAGTTCATGCACAACCCGCCGCGCGCGGCCGCAGGCTGAGCGGTCACATCGTCGCGGGCTGCTGCTCCGCCTCGGCCACCGTCCGGTCGGTGAAGGCCTGCTTCGGCACGAACACGAGCAGCACTGCCGCGGCCAGGGCGGTGACGCCGCACACGATCCAGACGGTGAAGTAGCCCTCCAGCGAGCCGGCGGTGCCTTCCGCTCCCCCGGCCGCAGAAGCGACGCCGTGCAGCAGCGCGATGCCGAACACGCACGAGGCGATCGCGCCGCCGACGGTCTTGACGGAGTTCGTGAGTCCTGTCGCGACGCCGGTCTGCGTCTCCGGAGCAGCGGATGCCGCAGCGGCCGGCAGCGCGGCGACGAGCGCCCCGGAGCCGATGCCGACGATCACCATGTTCGTGATCACCTGAAGGTACGCGTCGTGGAACGGCAGGAAGAGCAGGTACCCGACGGCGACGAATCCGGATGCGCCGATCAGGGTGATCCGCGGCGTCAGCACTCGCGCGATGACAGGGAACAGCAGCGCGCCCACGATCATGCCGATCAGGTAGATGCCGATGATGAGCGAGGTCGCAAAGCCGGTCGTGCCGAGCCCGTACCCGTAAACCTCCGGGTCGGTGCGCGAGAAGGTCGACAGCGGTGCCTGAGCGCCGAGCACGCTGACACCGAACAGCCCGGCGGTGAGGAACACCGGACCGAGCGCCGGCGAGCGGAACATACGCACGTCGATCAGCGGGTCGTCGTGGCGGAGCTCCCAGAGCACGAACGGCACGATCAGCAGCAGGCCGAGCGCGACAACGACCCACGACCACGGGTTGACCAGTCCGCCATCGAGGCGCAGCAGGCTGAGCCCGCCGGTGAAGCAGATCAGCGCCAGCGAGATCAGCACGAGCCCCACGGTGTCGAGCACACCGCCGGTCTGATCCGGCGACTCCTTCACCCCGAACAGGATGACGAAGAAGCACACCACGACCAGTAGGGCGGGGATCAGCAGCACGATCGTCAGCGGCAGCACGTCGATCAGTGCGCCGCCGACCAGCGCGCCGAGGATGGCGCCGGTCTCGAGAGCCGCGACGAGCAGGCCGGCAGCCCGGGCGGTGATCACGGAACGCCCCTCCATCCGCCGCGAACGCGACCAGATGAGGGCGATCTCCAGCGGCAGCCACACGACGTAGAAGCCCATCAGCGTCCACGCCACCAGGAACACCCAGAACGAATCCGTGAACGGCAGGGCGAGCGCGGCCGCTGCGGTGAGCGCCGTCGAGATCAGCAGCATCCGCTTGTGCCCGATCATGTCGCCCAGCTTCGCGAACGCCGGCACGACGAGGGCCGACAGCATCAGCTGGGTGCCCTCGAGCCAGTTCACGTCGGCGTCGTGGATCTGCAGGTGCCGCGCGATGTCCGAGAGCATCGGCGTGTAGTACCCCTGGAGCACACCACTGGTGAACTCGACGAAGGCGAGGAATCCGACGACGGCGGCGAGCGCCCCGAGGGTCGCGGTACGGGGCATCATTGCTCCATTCGGGTATGGAAATGTCGGGACGTCAGGTCAGGTGCTCGAGCAGCGCCCGATGGAACTTCTCACCCCGCTCGAGCGTAGCGATCTCGACGCTTTCATCGACGCCATGGATGGCGGCGCGTTGCGCGTTCGACATCTCCAACGGCGCGAACCGGTACACGGCAGGCGAGAACCGGTGGAAGTGGCGCGAATCCGTCGCGGCCATCATCACGTACGGCACCGGCCGGACCCCGGGAAACGCCTCTTCCAGCGCGCGACCGAGCAGCGCGAACTGCGCATTGTCGGTGGGCGACTCGGGTGAGGGCTCGCTGCCCTCCAGCACGTCGATCGACACCAGCGGATCGCGGATGCGGCGTCGCACCCGCGCGACGGCATCCTCGACCGTCTCACCCAGAGCGATGCGCAGGTTGACGGTGGCGGACGCCTGCGAGGGGATGACGTTCGCCGCCGTTCCTCCGGACTGCATGGTGGGCGCGAGCGTGGTCCGCACCATCGCCGCCGGTTCTCCCCCGAGCGCCGCGAAGACTCGAGCAGTGAGCGGCGGCGCGGCCGCGAGGACCTTCAGCAGCAGCCGCGAGGGGCCCGTCGCCTGCTCGGAGAACTGCGACAGCATCCGCGAGATGGCCTTCGGCGTGCGCAGCCGGAACGTCCCTGGGTCAAGGCGATTCACCGCTCGCGCGATGCGACGCACCGCGGTGAGGGTGGGCGGTGCCGATGCGTGGCCGCCGTCGCCGCGCGCGCTGAGCTTCAGCGTCAGCACGCCCTTCTCGCCGACGCCGATCATCGCAGCCCGCCCCTGCACGAACGAGAGCGGAGCGTCGACGACGGCACCGCCCTCGTCGACGACGAGCCACGGCACGATTCCCCGTTCCTGGAGCACTCGCGCGATCTCGACCGCGGCGGCGCCGAATGTCTCCTCGTTGCCGCCGAACGACAGATACACGTCGCGGGCGGGGGTGAATCCGGCCGCGAGCAGGTTCTCGACGGCCTCGAGAACGACGATGAGCGGACCCTTGTCGTCGAGTGCGCCGCGGCCGTACACGCGTCCGTCGGCGATCGTGCCGGAGAACGGCGGGTGCGTCCAGGGGTCGGACTCGTCGACCGGCACGACGTCGTAGTGCGCCATGAGGACCAGCGGCGCGGCATCCGAGGAGCCCTTCCAGCGGAACAGGAGCCCGAAGTCAGTGTGCCGCTCGAGCTCGAGCTGCTGATGGGTGAGCGGATAGAGCTCGGCGATGAGTGCCGTGAAGTTATCGAACGGCTGCATCCCGCGCTCTTCGAGCTCGGCGGAGACCGTCGGCAGCTGGATCATGCGGGAGAGCCGATCGGCGATACCGGGGCGTGCGACGACTGCGTCCATCGCCTCATGCTAACTCGCGCGCGGACCGCTGCCGGACCGCGGTGAACTGTGGCCGCCGCGCCCGCTCATGCACGACACTGAGAGTCGACAGCGAGAAGGGGAACACCGATGAAGATCGCCATCGCAGGAGGAACAGGTGTGGTCGGGACGCCGACCGCCGAGGCCGTCAGCCGTGCGGGACACGAGGCGGTGATCCTGACGCGATCGCGCGGTGTGGATCTCGTCACGGGCGCAGGCCTGGATGCCGCGCTCGAGGGCGTCGACGCGGTGATCGACACCGCGAACATCACCACCCTGAGCGCAGACGCCGCGACCGAGTTCTTCACGACGGCGACCGGGAACCTCGTCGGCGCCGCCGAGCGCGCAGGGGTGCGGCATGTCGTGCTGCTGTCGATCGTCGGGATCGACCGGATCCCGGTCGATTACTACGCAGGGAAGGTCGCGCAGGAGAAGGTGATGGAGGCGTCGCCGGTGCCGTGGACGATCCAGCGGGCGACGCAGTTCCATGAGTTCGCGGCGCAGATGTTCGCGCGGGCGAAGGCCGGCCCCCTGCACCTGGCGCCGCGCGCCCGCACCCAGCCGGTCGCTGCGGCCGAGGTGGGCGAGCGACTCGTCGCACTGGCCGCGTCGGAGCCGCAGGGGCGCGCCAACGACTTCGCCGGCCCGCGCGAGGAGGCGCTGGATGCCATGATCAAGACCTACGCGAAGGCGATCGGCTACCGCGGCTGGGTGCCGTCGATCAGTCTCCCGACCGCGCAGATGAAGGGCATGCGCGCGGGACTCGCGCTGCCCGACCCCGAGGCGGATCACGGTCACCAGACGTTCGCGGAGTGGGTGGCGACGCAACACCGCTGACGATTCTGCGAGAGCCCCTGATGGATTCCGCGAGAGAATGGATCAGTGAGTCTTTTCGCATTCGCCCCGTCCCGTGGTCCGCGGTGGCAGCTGGGGGTGCAGGCGGCGATCGGCATGACCGTGCCGATCACGGTGATGACTCTGTTGGGCTTCCCCATCCTGGGGTACATCGCCGCATCCGGCGCGTTCACCGTGCTGTTCGCCGGCGCCGCTCCGGTCGTGGAACGCGCCCGCGTACTGCCCTTCGTCGCGGCGGGACTCATCGCGAGTGCGACGCTGGGTGCGCTGGCCGGGGCGAATCTCGGGCTGGTCAGCATCGGCATCGTCCTGATCGCACTCGCGTCCGCCGGTCTCTCGTTCGGGTTCAAGCTCGGACCGCCCGGGCCGATCTTCTTCGTGCTCGCGTTCGGGCTGTCGGCGCAGATCCTCGGTCATGCCGCGATCGCCCCGCTGCTCTACATCGCCGCGTTCGCCTGCGGCTGCGCCTTCTCGTACGTCGTCGCGCTGTCGCCGTTGCTGATCCGCCGCGTGCGATCGCATCGGCCGCGTCCGCTGGGCGAGCTGTTCCCCGGGCCTGCATTCGATGCACCCTCGCGCTTGCTGCTGGTGCGCGTCGCGATCGTCGCGGTGATCGGCGTGCTCGTCGGACTCTTCGTCGACCCCGGCCGCAGCTACTGGATCGTCGGCGCCGCTGTCGCAGTGATCGGTGTCGCGGCCGACCGTCGAGCCGCGTTCCAGCGCGGACTGCACCGGATGGTGGGCACCATCGTCGGCGTCGGCGTCTATGCGCTGCTGACGCTGCTGCATCCGCAGGGGCTGTGGATCGCGCTGATCCTCGGCATCATGCAGTTCTCGGTCGAGCTCGTCGTGGTGCGCCACTATGCGCTCGCGCTGACGATCATCACACCGCTCGTCCTGCTGCTGACGGGAGCCGCGACCGGGCAGATCGGGTCGATGGACGTCGCGCTGGAGCGGGTGATCGACACCATCGTCGGCGCCGCCCTGGGCGCGGCATCCGGCGTCCTGCATCCCCGCAGCGACGCGGGACGATAGACCGACAAGGCCGGCCCGCGGGGGTCGCGCCTAGGACGTGGCGATGCCCACGGTGTCGGGCACCCGGTCGACGAGTTCCGCAGCGGTCGCGACGATCACCTCGCGCATCGCCGCGGCCGCGCGGGTGGGGTTGACGTCAGAGCGATGCGCGAGCCCGATCGTGCGGGCCAAGCGCGGCTCCACCAGTCGCACCGATTGGAGCCCCGGCCGATCGAGCAGCACCATCGCCGGCACGACCGCGACGCCGAGCCCGCGCTCCACGAATCGCAGCACGGCGTCCATCTCCGCCCCTTCCACGACCGGGGTCGGCGCAAGTCCCGCGGCTCGGAAGGCGGCATCCGTCGTGGCGCGAAGGTCATAGCTCTCCGCGAAGAAGACGAGCGGCAGACGAGCGAGTTCCGTCACATCGATGCCGACGCCCGCGGTCAGCGGCGGGTGCGCGGCCGACGCGACCACCACGAGATCCTCGATCAGCAGCGGAGTGCGCACCAGCGCGGAGTTCGTCACCGGCAGCTGGTCGGAGAGCGTGATCAGGGCCATGTCGAGCATCCCGCCCGCGAGTTGTTCGACGAGCACGTTGGAGCCGGCCTCGGTCAGCAGCAGCTCGACGCCGGGGTGCGCCTCGTGAAAGTCGGCCATGGCCTCGGCGACCAGGCTGATGCACAGCGTCGGGCTCGCCCCCAGGCGCACCTGCCCGCGCTGGAGTCCGGCGAGCTCCGCCATCTCGGAGCGGATCGCGTCGGCATCCGTCAGCATGCGACGCGCGCGCGGCAGCAGCGTCTCCCCGGCGGGAGTCAGCGAGATGTTGCCCCTGGCGCGGTGGAACAGCTCGGCGCCGAGCTCCTGCTCGAGGGTCGAGATCTGGCGACTCAGCGATGGCTGGGCGAGATGCAGCTTCTCGGACGCACGGGTGAAGTGCCCGAGTTCAGCCACCGCGACGAATCCTTTGAGCTGTTCCAGATTCATAGTTCCAGCGTATCGTCACGACGCCAACAATGCATTGGAGTTATCGTCGCCGGGTTCTTAGCGTGGAGATCATGCCTACTCGCGAACGACAGATCTCCACCACCGTCCTCGTCATCGGCACCGGCGGGTCGGGTCTGCGCGCCGCCATCGAGGTGGCGGAGCACGGCGTCGACGTCCTCGCCGTCGGCAAACGCCCCCGGAACGACGCGCACACGTCGCTCGCCGCCGGCGGCATCAACGCCGCGCTCGGCACGATGGATGCCGATGACACCTGGCAGCAGCACGCCGCCGACACGATCAAGGAGAGCTACTTCCTCGCCAACCCACACACGGTGGAGATCGTCACCCAGGGTGCGGAACGCGGCATCCGCGACCTGGAGCGCTGGGGCATGGACTTCGCGCGAGAGGACGACGGCCGCATCTCGCAGCGATTCTTCGGCGCGCACACGTTCCGCCGCACGGCGTTCGCCGGCGACTACACCGGGCTCGAGATCCAGCGCACCCTCGTCCGCCGAGCCGAGCAACTGAACGTGCCGATCCTCGACGGCGTCTACATCACCCGCCTGCTCGAGAAGGACAACGTCGTCTTCGGCGCCTACGGCTTCGATCAGGCCGACGGCACGCGCTACCTCATCCACGCGGATGCCGTGATCCTCGCCGCCGGCGGACACAACCGCATCTGGCGTCGCACCTCGTCGCGGCGCGACGAGAACACCGGCGACTCCTTCCGCCTCGCGGTCGAGGCCGGGGCACGGCTGCGCGACCCCGAGCTCGTGCAGTTCCACCCGTCCGGGATCATCGAGCCGGAGAACGCGGCGGGAACGCTCATCTCGGAGGCCGCGCGCGGTGAGGGCGGCATCCTGCGGAACGCGCTCGGCGAGCGCTTCATGGCGAAGTACGACCCGGAGCGGATGGAGCTGTCCACCCGCGACCGCGTCGCGCTGGCGGCCTACACGGAGATCGCCGAGGGCCGCGGAACCGAGAACGGCGGCGTCTGGCTCGACGTGTCGCACCTGCCGCGCGAGACGATCATGACCCGGTTGCCGCGCGTCTACCAGACCATGATGGAGCTGCAGATGCTCGACATCACCACCGACCCGATCGAGATAGCCCCGACCGCGCACTACTCGATGGGCGGCGTATGGGTGCGTCCGGACGATCACGGCACCGACGTCGGAGGGCTCTATGCGATCGGCGAGGCGTCCAGCGGACTGCACGGCGCGAACCGCCTCGGCGGTAACTCGCTGATCGAGCTGCTCGTGTACGGCCGCATCGTCGGGCAGGCCGCGATGGCGCACGCCGCGGGCCTCGAGGCGCAGAACCGATCCTCGGAGGCTGTGGCCGCTGCGCGCGCCGAGATCGACGAGCTGCTGGCCGCCGACGGACGGGAGAACGTCCGGGCGCTCCAGCGCGCGATCCGCAACACGATGACCGAGCACGCCGGCGTCGTGCGCTCCGAGGAGGGGCTGCGTACCGGGCTCGCCGAGCTCGAGACGATCGAGGGGCGGATGGCGGATGTCGGCATCCACCCGGACATCGCCGGATTCCAGGACCTCGCCCACGCGTTCGATCTGAAAGCCTCTGCGCTCGCGGCCCGGGCGACCCTCGAGGCCGCGCTCGAGCGGCGCGAGACCCGTGGATGCCACAACCGCAGCGACTTCCCGGACGAGGATCCGGCGCTGCAGGTGAACCTCGTGTGGTCGCCGACCGCGGGAGTGACCCGCGAGGAGATCCCGCCGATTCCGTCGGAGATTCTGGGTCTCATCCGCGACGTCTCCATCGAGGGCAAGCTCGTGGAGTAGCTCCTCCCTCGACCGAACCCATCCGGCATCGCCGAATCACGGGCACCCCATTGAGGATCGCGGCTTCGGAGCGCACACTGATTGCATTCGAGCAGCTCGACGAAGGAGTCACCGTGGCGAATCTCAACCCTTACCTGTCCTTCAGCGACTCCGCCCGCGAAGCGATGGAGTTCTACCAGAGTGTGCTCGGCGGAGATCTCGCCGTCAGCACGTTCGGCGAGATGCCCGACAGCGGCGTCGCCGAAGGCGAAGACGATCTCGTGATGCATGCGCAGCTGAACGCCCCGGGCGGGCTGGTGCTGATGGCATCCGACACCCCCACCGGCATGGAGTACGAGAAGCCGCAGGGAATCTCCGTCTCGCTCAGCGGCGGCTCGGTCGACACCGACTATCTGCACCGCGCATGGGAGGGACTGGTCGACGGCGGCACGGCCGTGATGCCGCTCGGTGAAGCGCCGTGGGGCGGCGAGTTCGGCATGCTCGTCGACCGCTTCGGCATCTCATGGATGGTCGCGATCGAGGACTCGTTCGCCTGAGCGCCGCGGCCCGGCCCGCCCGGCGCCCCGAGCAGCGATGCGGTATGAGTTCGGTCGGTCAAGGACGCTCAGAACTGGCTGAACTCATCCAGCATGCACGGGGCTACGCATCCATCCGCGCGAGCCAGTCGGTGACGAGGGCCTCGACCAGTGCGGGGCGTTCCAGGTGCACGTTGTGCCCGCCGGCATCCAGCACCGCGAAAGTGCCGCGCGTGTAGTGCGCGCGAAGCGCGAGCCCGTCCTCGAACCCGGTGACCTGATCCTGCCTGCCGAACACGTGCAGCGACGGCAGGTCGAACGGCTCCGGATGCTCCGCCTCGGGCTCGCGGTCGAGGGCGTAGTCCGATGCGATCCGTGCCATCAGATCCTCGTCCGCGGCACGGGCGGCCGGCGCGATGAGTTCCGCGTACGCGCGGGCAGAAGCAGCGGACTGCACGACGGCGATCTCCGCGTAGTCTGCGGCGGCGACTCCGGCAGCACGGCGGGCCTCTTCGTCCTCGCGCAGGATGAGACGCTCGGGAAGCGTGCGGTCGGCGGTGTACGGGACGAATGCGCCGACGAGGGTGGCGAGGCCGAGCATCTGGTCGCGCATCTCGTGCGCGACATGGCGGGCCAGCATCCCGCCGAACGAGTTGCCGAGAATCGCGAATGGCTCTTCTCCGAAGTGCCCTCGAAGCTCGGCGACCAATGCGTCGGCGATCTTCTGCGTGCTGTCCGGTGCACCCTCGGCGACCGGCGGAACCCACGGAAGGTCGACGTAGACCCGGCGCCATCCGGCGGCATCGACAGCCGCATCGAGCGGGGTCACGACCCGATGGTCGACGCCGAATCCATGGACCAGGACGAGCGCGCGACCCGAGCCGTTCTCCTGAGCGATCATCCGCTCACGCTATCGCGAGCATCGCTAAGCGGGCACCGGTCAGCGGGCGATCAGGTCGGCGGCGAGGCGGAGATCCTCCACCAGCGCGTTGAAGGCGCTCTCCCGGTCTGCCGAGTCGCGGACGCGCAGGATGCTCGACGGGTGCGCGGTGACGACCACCGGCGACGCGAATCCGGCCGGAGGTTCGAGCACCCGTCCCCGCACCTCGCCGATCTTGACGGTCCGCCCCAGCACCGATCTTGCTGCGGTCGCGCCGAGGGCGACGAGGACCTCGGGCGTGACCGCCGCCACCTCTGCCTCGAGCCAGGGATGACAGGCGACGATGTGGCCGACGGCGGGCTTGTCGTGGATGCGTCGTTTGCCCCGGCGCTCGAAGCGGAAGTGCTTGACGGCGTTGGTCATGTACACGTCGTCCTCGGCGAGATCCGCCGCGGTGATCGCTTCGACGAGGATCTGCCCGGCGGGACCGATGAACGGCTCGCCTTCGAGATCCTCGCGGTCTCCCGGCTGCTCGCCGACGAGCATGATCGCAGCTCCCGCCGGTCCGCGCGAGAAGACGACCTGGGTCGCATCCCGCCACAGCTCGCACCCGCGGCAGTCTTCGGCCGCGCGGCGGAGGTCGTCGACCGCCGCGTGGGGCGGCACCCACTGATCGGCTCCCGGTTGCTCGGCCGTCTTCGACATGTTCGGAGGATAGACCGATGCCCCCTGACCCGCCATGGCCCTTGCGGCCGGGAGTCAGGGGGCTTCGGTCAGCGGAGCTTGCGGCGGTAGACCGCGACGGCGACGCCGTAGCTGACGACGAGGACGCCGACGAGCCACGCGAGCGCGACCCAGATGTCGTCGCCGACCGGGTGACCGGCGAACAGCGCCCGGATGGTGTTCACGATCGACGTCACCGGCTGATGCTCGGCGAACCAGGCGACCGGCCCCGGCATCGACTCGGTGGGCACGAACGCCGAGCTGATGAACGGCAGGAAGATGAGCGGGTAGCTGAACGCGCTCGCGCCGTCGACCGTCTTCGCCGACAGCCCGGCGATCACCGCGAGCCAGGTCAGTGCGAGCGTGAACAGCAGCAGAATGCCGATGACGCCGAGCCAGGCGCCGAACGACGCACCGGTGCGGAACCCCATGGCGAAGGCGACCGCGATGACGATCGCGACCGAGAGGATGTTCGCCACGGCCGAGGTGAGCACGTGGGCCCACAGCACGCTGGAGCGGGCGATCGGCATGGACTGGAAGCGCTCGAAGATCCCGCCCTGCATGTCGAGGAACAGCCGGTAGGCCGTGTACGAGATGCCGGAGGCGATCGTGATGAGCAGGATGCCGGGCAGCATGTAGTCGATGTAGGAGCCGTCGCCGCCGGTGTCGATCGCACCGCCGAAGACCCACACGAACAGCATGAGGAGCGCGATCGGCGTGATCGCCGTGGTGATGATGGTGTCGGGACTACGCAGGATGTGACGCAGCGAGCGCCCGGTGAGAACACGGGTGTCGCTGAGGACGTGACTGGTCATCAGTTGTCCTTTCCGCTTTCGGTGGGGCCGACGAGGGCGAGGAAGACGTCCTCGAGACTCGGCTGCTTTTCGACGTACTCGACCTGGGCAGCAGGCAGCAGCCGCTTGAGTTCGGCGAGGGTGCCGTTCTGGATGATCGTCCCCTCGTGCAGGATCGCGATGCGGTCGGCGAGCTGCTCGGCCTCGTCGAGGTACTGGGTGGTGAGCAGCACGGTGGTGCCGGCATCCGCCAGTTCTCGCACGGTCTGCCATACCTCGATGCGGGACTGCGGATCCAGACCCGTGGTCGGCTCATCGAGGAAGATGATCGGAGGCCTGCCGACCAGGCTCATCGCGATGTCGAGCCGGCGGCGCATGCCGCCGGAGTAGGTGCCGGCGCGGCGATTGCCGGCATCCGTCAGCGAGAAGCGTGCGAGCATGTCGTCCGCGATCGCGCCCGGGTCGTCGAGGTGGCGCAGCCGGGCGACGAGAATCAGGTTCTCGCGGCCCGTGAGCACCTCGTCCACGGCGGCGAACTGGCCCGTGAGGCTGATCGACTCGCGCACGTCGCCAGGCGCGTCCGCCACGTCGTGCCCGTTGACGATCGCCGTCCCGGCATCTGCCTTCAGGAGCGTCGACAGGATGCGGATGAGGGTCGTCTTGCCGGCGCCGTTCGAGCCGAGCAGGGCGACGATCGACCCGGCATCCACCTCGAGATCGACGCCCCGCAGCACCGGGAGATCCTTGAAGGACTTGGTGATGCCGTGCGCGTGGATCATTATCGCTCAGCCTCCGGTTCTTGTTCGACGGCAGCGTCGATCGCGTCGGCGAGGCGCTTGCGCTCCTTGTCGACCCAGTGCCTGCCGGCGTACGCCTGGGCGAAGGTGTCGGCGAACTCGGAGGGGTTCTCTCCCACGATGTCGCGCACCGGAGTGCGATCGGCTGCAGCCTGCTCCCAGAGGTCGGCGAAGTCGTCGAACATCGTGATCATGGTGTCGCCGTCGACGATCCCGCCGGAGACCATCAGGTACCGGTGCAGCGCCATGGCGGTGCTGCGATAGGGCGCGGGCAGGGCGTCGATGCGCGCCATGCTCTGCTTGTACTGCTTCTTCTGCTCGAGCGATCCTGTGAGCGCTTCGAACCACTTCGCGGCCATGTTCATTCTCCTTCGTTGCTGTGCGACTCGTTGCGGTGGAGGTGTTCGATGCGCTCGGCGAGGAAGCTCCACGTCTTCCAGAACTCGCCGAGTTGTGTGCGGCCCTGCCGGTTGAGCGAGTACACCTTGCGCGGCGGACCCTTCTCGGAAGGAACCTTCTTGACGTCCACGAACCCGCGCTGCTCGATGCGGACGAGCAGGGCGTAGACGGTGCCCTCGACGAGGTCGGTGAAGCCCTCGTCGCGCAGCCGCGACGTGATCTCGTAGCCGTACGCCGGACGATCGGCGAGGATCGCGAGGACGATCCCCTCGAGCGTGCCCTTGAGCATCTCGGTCATCTGACTGGCCATCGATCTCTCCTTCTACTCAGTGACGTTGAGTACCGGTACAAAGTAACACTGAGTACCGGTACTTGGCAACACCAAGTACCAACTTTCTCGGCAGGTTCGCTCACACCGGGCATTCAGGGCGCACGGAGGTTCCATCCAGAGACCGTGATGCAGAATCGTTACCTTGTGCGCTCGGCCCGAGGGCGCACGCGCCGCCCCGAAGCGGCTCAGCTACGTCAAAGGATCGTTACGTTCGTCATGCCCGAAACTCAGACTGTCGCCCCTGCCCGCCGCCGCGTCATCGCGCTCACCCTCGTCGCCGGAGCCGCCCTCGGCCTGCTCACCACAGCCGGACTCACCACAGCCGCACCCGCCGCCGCCGACATCTCCGGACGCGCCGCCGTCATCGACCGCGGCGAGCTCCGCACCGAGATGGCGGATGCGACGGCCGCACTCGAGGCGGCCCGCACCGCGCTCACGAACGCCGCCACCACCGTCACCGAAGCGGAGGCCTCGGGCCTCGACCTGGGCGAAGAGGGCACAGCCATCGACAGCACCGCGCTGCTCGGTGCGATCGACGCCCTCGCGGACGACGAGGTCACCTCACTGGTGCGACCCGACCTGACCGCCGACGCGGTGAGCCAGACCGAGACCATCACCGAGCAGACCGCTTCGCTGCGCGAGCGCCTGGATGCCGCGGTGGAGAAGAAGAAGGCCGAAGAGGCTGCCGCGGCACGCATCGCCGCCATCGCAGCGGCGAACACCCCGAACGGTGCCCGCGACGTCGCAGCGAGCATCGCCGCCGAGAAGTACGGCTGGGGCGCCGATCAGTTCTCCTGCCTGAACTCGCTGTGGCAGAAGGAGTCGGGCTGGAACTATCAGGCCTACAACCAGAACGGCGGGGCGACCGGCATCCCGCAGGCCCTCCCGGGCAACAAGATGGCCACCTTCGGCTCGGACTGGGCGACCAACGCCAGCACGCAGATCCGCTGGGGACTGGACTACATCTCGCGCGCATACGGCACGCCGTGCTCGGCGTGGGGCCACTCGCAGTCCGTCAACTGGTACTGAGCAGCGTCACGAAGAGCCGTTCCGGCGCGTGATTGCGCGGAGTATGGTGGCGCCAGGAGGTGGTGCACATGCGACCGAACATGGGCGATCACATCATGCCCCACCACGTCCCGCAAGCGGGCGAGCCGAGCTTGCCGGAACTCGAGGAGGACGAGACCATCGCGCCGCGTCCTGAGGAGGAGATCGCCGACCTGTTGCGTGCGAAACCTGATCTCGAAGACCACAGTCGCCGTCGAGGATGAGGTCGGGAACAGCACCAATTTAGTTTCCGCGGGAACAATATTCTTTCGGATGCTGTTTCCCGAGATGTGACTTCACGGACTGCCCGCCTCCCGCTCTCGTCGACCGCCCGCTGGATCATCGGCCTGAGCGCCGCAATCGTCGTCGCCGGCGTCATCGTCGTCTGGTGGGCGATCGTCGCCCAGAATGGCGCAGCGCAGGATGCCGCGGCATCCGATTCGCCTGCGGAGACCACCGAGCCTGCGACGACCGGGGCACCGACGCCGTCGGGCGTGCTGCCTGCCGAGACCGAGATGGGCGTCGTCACGATCGCGGCGCGCGACCTCGACACGATGACCCGGTACTACCGCGACATCGTCGGGCTGACGGTCCTCGAGGAGTCCGACGAGGCTGCCGTGCTCGGTGTCGACGGGCCACTGATCCGCCTGGAGAGCACGGATGCCGGCGCCGACGATCCGCGCAGCGCCGGGCTCTATCACTCGGCGATCCTGTTCGACGATGCGCCGTCACTGGCGCGCACCCTGGTGAACATCGCCCAGCTCGCGCCCGAGTCGTACCAGGGCAGCGCCGACCACGCCGTGAGCCTGGCGTTCTACGCGGTCGATCCCGAAGGCAACGGCGTCGAGCTGTACGTCGATCGGCCTCGCGAGGAGTGGGTCTGGGAGGACGGCAAAGTCGTGATGGGCAGCGCGATGCTCGATCCGAACCAGTTCATCGACGAGAACCTGGACGGCGACGCATCCGGCACCGCGACCATGGGTCACGTGCACCTGCGGGTCGGCGACCTCGACACTGCCCGTGCCTTCTACTCCGACGTGCTCGGGTTCGACGTCACGGCCGAGGCTGACGGCGCGCTCTTCTACTCGGCCGGCGGCTACCACCATCACCTCGCCACGAACACCTGGCAGAGCGCGGGGGCGGGAGCGCGAGACGAGAGCGCGGGGCTGCGCGGGATCACGGTCGCGGTGCCGGCGGCATCCGATCTCGACGCGCTTGTCGTCAGGCTGACGGATGCCGGCATCGAGCACTCCGCCGCCGAGGGCAGCGTCGTCACCGCCGACCCATGGGGGAACGCGGTGCGGTTCGTACTGGGTTGACGGGGCCTCGCGAAGATCGGTCGCCTGATCGGATGTGCAAACTTTTCGTTACCTGACCGTTGCATTCGTTACCTCGCCGTTATACAGTTATCGCACGGTGAATGTTTGCTGTGGCATCCACCGCATGTGATTGCAGGACACTCTTGGTGCAAGGGACAAGGGCCGGTCGGAAGCCTCTCCGACCGGCCCTTCACCGTTCCACTACTCTTGTTTCTCATGACAGACCGGAAGCTCGCGCTCGAAGCGTGGGAGGGCCTGTTCCGCGCGCAACACGAACTGTTCACGGCCATGAGCGCGGACTTCGAGAACACCCCGATCACCCAGAGCGAGTACGACGTGCTCCTAACCGTCGCTCGCGCGCCTGGCATGACCGCGCGACTGCGCGACGTGACGACGAACATGCTGATCAGTCAGCCGAGCGTCTCCCGGCTCGTCGACCGCATGGTCGCGCGCGGACTCATCACCAAGGGCGCCGACCCGGAGGACGGGCGCGGATCGATCCTCACCGCGACGGATGCCGGCGCGCGCAGTTTCCGTGAGGTCGCCACCGCGCACAGCCGCTCGATCGTCGAGCGCATGTCCGCGCTCGACGAGGAAGAACTGCGCCACCTGCGCCGGCTGACCGAGAAGCTCCGCGCGCACTGACCGCGGCATCCCACCCCGCTCGACTCATGCCATCTCTGGCATAGTCGGGTGTGCAGATCCCGCACACGCGGGTTGCGAGGGAGGGAAGTTACATGGAGATCGCCGGAGCCGTCGGAATTCTGATCCTCGTCGGCATCGCCGTCGTCGTCCTGATCGTGGTGGGCCTGATCGTGCTGCTGTTCGCACGCAGCTGGATCAAGGTCGCCCGCGCCGATGAGGCGCTGGTCATCTCGGGACGCAAGCAGAAGGTGCAGCGCGCCATCGTCAGCGCGGACGGGAGCAGCAGCTCCGAGATCGTCGATTCGCCGGTCACCGTCATCGTCAACGGCAAGTCGCTGGTCAACCCGATCACGCAGCGCCACGAGATCATCTCCCTGCGCTCGCGCCAGGTGTCGCTGAACGCCGAGGCGCAGTCGCTCGACAGCGTGACCCTGAACGTCGACGGCGTCGCGATCGTCAAGATCGGCTCGGACCCGCTGTACGTGCGCCGCGCAGCCGAGCGCTTCGCCTCGCAGGATGCCGCGATCGAGCAGTTCACGACCGAGCAGCTCGAGGGCGCGCTCCGAGGAATCGTGGCGACCCTCTCGGTCGTCGAGCTCATGCGCGAGCGCAAGAAGTTCTCCGACCAGATCGCCGCGGACGTCTCGCAGGAGCTCGCCGAGCAGGGCCTGATCCTCGACTCGTTCCAGATCAAGGGCATCACGGATGCCGTCGGCTACATCCAGTCGCTCGGTGCACCCGAGATCCAGTCGAAGCGTCAGTCCGCCGAGATCTCGCAGACCAACGCCGACCGTGCGATCAACCAGAAGATCATCGCCAACCAGGAATCCAACCTGGTCGAGCAGACGGCTCTCGACACGAACACCGCCAACGCGAACGCCGGCATCGGCCGCGCTCGCGCCGAAGCCGAGCAGGCCGAACACCTCGCTCGCGCCCAGGCGGAGCAGGCCGTCCTCCAGCAGAACGCCGAGAACCGTCAGGCTCAGCTGGATGCCGACGTCAAGCGCGTCGCGGACGCCCAGCGCTACGAGGCTGAGACCCGCGCGCAGGCAGACCTGTACACGCGCGAGCGCGCGGCAGAGGCTGCGGCGATCGAGCAGGTCAAGCAGGCAGAGGCCCGCACCCGCATCGCCGAACAGCAGGCCGAGGCCGACCGCGCCCGCGCCGCAGGTGAGGCAGCAGCCGCCGAGGCCAAGGCAACCGGTGAGGCCAACGCGCTGCGCGCTCTCGCCGACGCCGAGGCCGAAGCACGCCGTCTGCGCGCGAACGCCGAGGCCGAAGCCATCCGCGCCGAGGGTGAAGCGCGGGCTGCCGCGACCGAGGCGGAGGCGAAGGCCATCGCGTCGAACCAGGAAGCGTTCCTGTCGCAGCGAGTGCTCGACGTGCTCCCCACTGTCATGGGCGAGTTCGCCAAGGGATACGCCACGATCGGCAGCGTCTCGATCATCGGCGGCTCCGGCGAGGACGGCGCATCGAACGTGGTGGGCGCCGACAGCGCGAAGGCGCTCAAGTCGGTGTTCGACAGCGTGAGCTCGGCGACAGGCCTCGACCTCGCCGCCATCATCCAGGGGCAGGCCGTCGGACGCGGCATCGGCGAGAGCATCGCGAACGCGCAGCCGGCAGCGCCGGCGTCCGCGCCGGCCGCCGCGTCTGCGCCGGCCAAGCGCTCGCGTGCGAAGGAGGAGGGCTCCACGCCCCCGCCGCCTGCTTCGGCAGAGTGATCCTTCTGAAGGGCGCCGGACGGACACCTGTTCCGTCCGGCGCCTTCGTCGTTCCCTGCGGCTCCGCCTGGCGGCATCCCGATGTCCGAGAACTTGCGGGTGCGCAGTACCGTCACCCGCAACAACCCGGACGCGTTGGGCGAGCGCCACCCGTCCGCGGGAGGATGGAGAGGTGAGCACCTCCGCGTTCGACATCGCCGCCATCGGGGATGGGCTCGCCTTCGCGGCCGCACTCGGTGACCTGGATGCTGCGCTCGAGAGCTCGGCCGTCGTCGTCAGCGCGCCGCCGGGCACCGGCAAGACCACGCTCGTGCCGCCCGTTCTCGCCAACCGCTCCACGGGCCGTGTGATCGTGACGCAACCGCGTCGGGTCGCCGCACGCGCCGCCGCTCGCCGCTTGGCCCAGCTCGACGGATCAGCGGTCGGCACCCGGATCGGCTTCACGGTCCGCGGTGAGCGCCAGGTCGCCTCCGACACTCGCATCGAGTTCGTCACGGCGGGCGTGCTGCTGCGCCGCCTGCTCTCGGACCCGGGACTCGACGGCGTCGACGCCGTCATTCTCGACGAGGTTCATGAGCGCGCGCTCGAGACCGACCTTCTGATCGGACTCCTCGGCGAGGTGCGCGAGCTCCGCGACGACCTCGCCCTCGTCGCCATGTCGGCCACGCTGGATGCCGAGAAAGTGGCCGCCGTGATCGGCGCGGATGCCGCGCCCGCTCCCATCGTGACCCAGACGGTGCCGCAGCATCCGCTCGAGGAGCGCTGGGCGCCGAGCCCCGCACCTCGGCTCGACGAGCGCGGAGTCACCCGAGGCTTCCTCGACCATGTCGCGGGCGTCGCGGCATCCGCGGGTCTGGATCTGTTCCGCGCGGATCCGGACGCCGACGTCCTCGTCTTCGCACCCGGCGCGCGCGAGGTGTCCGAGATCGCCCGCCGGATCCAGCAGATCTCCGACGAGGTCGACGTCCGTGAACTGCACGGTCAAATGCCCGCCGCAGCGCAGGACGCCGTGATCCGCGGCCGCAGTGTCCATGAGCCCCCGCGCATCATGGTCACGACCTCGCTCGCCGAGTCCTCCCTCACGGTTCCGGGCGTGCGACTCGTCGTCGACACCTGCCTCTCCCGCTATCCGCAGCGCGATGCCGCCCGCGGCATGAGCGGACTCGTCACCGGCCCCACCTCTCGCGCCTCGGCCGTTCAACGCGCCGGGCGCGCGACGCGCCTGGGGCCCGGAACCGTCATCCGCTGCGTCGACGAACGCACGTTCGCGGCGGCTCCGGCGCGGCCGACTCCCGAGATCGCGACGACCGATCTCACAGATGCCGCGCTGCTGCTCGCGTGCTGGGGTGCACCGGGCGGGGCAGGTCTCTGCCTCCTCGACCCGATGCCCGCCGACAACCTGCGCGACGCCCTCAGCGTGCTGCGCGGTCTCGGCGCGATCGACGACGACGGCCGTGCCACAGCTGAGGGACATGAGCTCGCGCGTGTGCCGGCCGACCCGCGCCTCGGCCGCGCGCTGCGCGACGGCTCTGCGCTGGTGGGTGCGAGGTTCGCCGCCGAGGTGGTCGCGCTGCTCAGCGGCGAGGCCCGCATCGCCGACGGGGATATCGGGTCCGCGCTCGTCGCCATGCGGAACGGCCGCACACCGGATTCTCGGAGCTGGACGCAGGAGGTCACCCGCCTCCTCCGCTCCGCGCCCGCCGCGCCAGCAGGACCGACCGCGCCGACCACCGACGACGTCGGCCTCGTCGTCGCCCTCGCGTTCCCCGACCGGATCGCCAGGCGCGTGGACCGCTCGGCGCACGGAGCGACCTTCCTGCTGGCATCCGGCACCCGCGCCGGGGTCAGCGGTCCTCTCGCCGATGCGGAATGGCTGGCGGTCGCGGATGTCTCGCGCGCGCAGGGGCGCGCGGCAGGCGGCACCGGAGCCGTCATCCGCGCCGGCGCCGCGATCTCCGAGGAACAGGTCGAGCAGGCGGCCGGCCACCTCATCACCGACCGGACAGAGGCCGACTTCGTGGACGGACGCGTCATCGCACGTCGCGAGCGACGCGTCGGCGCGATCGTGCGTTCCTCGGTTCCCGTGCGCGCCCAGGCCGGCGACGGCGGTCACGATGCCGTGCGCCGGGCGATCGAGCAGAAGGGCCTCGGAGTCTTCACCTGGTCGGATGCCGCGGACGAGCTCCGCCGTCGGCTCGCGCTGCTGCATCGCGAGCTCGGGGCGCCGTGGCCCGACGTGTCGGATGCCGCGCTGCTCGACGACCTGGACACCTGGCTCGGGCCGGAACTCGATTCGCTGGCGAGCGGCGCCCCCGCCGCGCGCATCGACCTCACCCCTGCGCTGCGCCGGCTGCTGCCGTGGCCGGCCGCCTCAGAGCTCGATGCCCTCGTCCCCGAACGCCTCGAGGTGCCGAGCGGCTCGCGCGTTCGCGTCGTCTACCCGCCGCTCGACGATCCGGCAGCGCGGCCGGTGGTCGCGGTGAAGCTGCAGGAGTGCTTCGGGTGGGCCGAGACGCCCCGACTGGTGGGCGGACGGGTGCCGGTGCTGTTCCATCTGCTCTCGCCGGCGGGGCGTCCGCTGGCTGTCACCGACGACCTCGCGTCGTTCTGGTCTGGACCGTACGCGCAGGTGCGCGCCGAGATGCGGGGACGGTACCCGAAGCATCCGTGGCCGGAGGATCCGTGGGATGCGGTGCCGACCCGGCACACGAAGAGTCGGGCAGGGCGGGAGTGAGCGGTGCGTCGGGATGATAGCTTCGACTCGCTGCGCTCGCTCAACCCGTTTCGTCTTCGGCGGCTCCGCCGCCTCCGCTCAACGACCCGCGGGTGGGCGGCGTCCGCTCAACGAGCCGCGGCGTGTCGTCCGCATGACGAACCACGGGGCGGGCCGGCTAGCGGGTGCGACGGCGCAGGGTGAGTGAGGCCAGCAACAGAGCGCCGACGGCGAAGGCCACGACGATGAGCAGCGGCCCGAACACGTCCCACCCCTCATCCCCCGCCGCGACCGCATTGATCGTGTCGATCGCGTAGCTGAGCGGCAGCCAGTCCGAGATCGCGTGCAGCACGTCCGGCATCTGATCGCGCGGCATGAACAGTCCACCGAGGATGATCTGTGGGAACACCAGCAGCGGCATGAACTGCACGGCCTGGAACTCGGTCTGCGCGAACGCACTGGCCAGCAGGCCGAGGGCCGTGCCGAGTAGTGCATCGACGACGGCGACGAGCCCGAGCTGCCACAGCGGTCCTTCGACCTCGAGCCCGCAGACCCAGACCGCGAAGGTCACGGTGATCACCGCCTGCAGCAGCGCCATCAGCCCGAATGCCAGTGCGTACCCGAGGATGAAGTCCGGCTTCTCCAGCGGCGTCGTCATCAGCCGTTCCAGCGTTCCCGAGCGCCGCTCCCGCAGCGTAGTGATAGACGTGATCAGGAACATCACGATGAACGGGAACAAGGCGAGGATGGCCCCGCCGAACTGGTCGAACACGCCCTCCTGGTCGCTGAACAGCCACGCGAACAGCCCGACGAGCAGGCTCGGCGCGATCAGCATGAGCGCGATCGAGCGCGGGTCGTGCCGCAGCTGGGCGAGCACGCGTCCGGCGGTCGCCAGCGTCCTACGGCCGTTCATTCTCCGGCTCCTACTTCGTGCTCGCGTGCTTCGCGCCGCGACCTGCGGGTGTCGCCGGACGCCGATGCAGGCGGCGATGCGGATGCTTCGCGGTCGCGCTCGATCAGGGCGAGGAAGGCGGCCTCCGGGTCTGCGGTGCCGGTGTCCGTCAGGAGCGACGACGGGGTCGTGTCGGCGATGATCCGGCCCTCGCGCATCAGCAGCAACCGGTCGCAGCGCTGCGCTTCGTCCATGACGTGGCTCGAGACGACCATCGTCACGCCGCGATCGACGAGCCCGCGGAACAGCTGCCACAGATCCGAGCGCAGCACCGGGTCGAGACCGACGGTCGGCTCGTCGAGCACGACCAGCTCCGGCGCGCCGATCAACGCCATCCCGAGCGACACTCGGGTGCTCTGCCCGCCGCTCAGGGAGTCGACCAGCTGCCCCGCCTGTCCCTGCAGTCCCACTTCGTCGATGACGCGGTCGACGTCCCCCTTCGGCGCCTTCAGCAGCGAGGCGACGTAGCTGAGGTTCTGCCGCACGCTCAGGTCGCCGTACACGGCCGCGCCCTGCGTGCCGTACGCCACGCGGTGCCTGAGCTGTCGCGACCCGCCCGGCTCGCCGAGGACCGTGACGTCACCGGATGCGATCTTCTGCACGCCGACGATCGATCGCATGAGCGTCGTCTTGCCGCAACCCGACGGCCCCAGCAGGCCGGTGATTTGGCCTCGCGGGATCGTGAGGTCCACGCCGTCGAACACGCGCACAGCACCGCGGCGCACGTGCAGGCCCGTGATCTCGACAGCGGAATTATTCATCATGTGATGAATAATGCACCCGTGGCCTTCACCGGTCAAGGGCGTGCGGATCAGCCGAACAGGTACCGCTGGATGGTGGGTCCGATCCGCGCCACGAGTTCGTCGACGGAGGCCTCAGCCATGGCGGGGAGCTTGACGACATGCCGGGCGATGATCAGTCCCGCGATCTGAGATGCGACCAGCGTCGCGCGCAGATCGGCATCCGGGGCATCCAGTTCGGCGGCGATCCGCGGCAGCAGTTCGCGCGCGAGGAAACCGGTGACCAGCGGCCCCGTCAGCTTTCCGCTGATGGCGGTGCGCAGCACCATGACGCCGCGCTTTCGCACATCCGGACGCTCGAACGACTCCAGCACGAAGCGCACGATGCGCTCCCCTGCGTCGCCTGGGCGCTCGCGCAGGATGGCGGGGACCTCGAGGTCGGGGCGGACGGGGAAGCCGGCGACCTCCGCGAACAGATCCGCCTTGCTCCCGAAGTAGTGGTGCACCAGCGCCGCATCGACGCCTGCGCCCGCTGCGATCGCGCGCATGGTGGCGCCGTCGTAGCCGTGCTCACCGAACTCGTGCATCGCTGCCGCGGCGATCCGCTCGCGGGCGTCAGAGTCACCGGGCGGCCGTCCTCGGCCGCGTCTGCTCACCATGCGGACAGCCTACGACCGGTCAGCACTCGATGACGTTGACCGCGAGGCCGCCCTCGCTGGTCTCCTTGTACTTCGTCGACATGTCGGCGCCGGTCTGCCGCATGGTCTCGACCACGGCATCCAGAGACACGTAGTGTTCGCCGTCACCGCGCAGCGCGAGCCGCGCGGCGGTCACCGCTGTGGATGCCGCGATCGCGTTGCGCTCGATGCACGGGATCTGCACGAGCCCGCCGATCGGGTCGCAGGTGAGACCGAGGTGGTGCTCCATCGCGATTTCCGCGGCGTTCTCGATCTGCCGGTTCGTGCCGCCCATGACGGCAGTGAGTCCGCCGGCGGCCATGGCGCAGGCCGAGCCGACCTCGGCCTGGCATCCGCCTTCGGCTCCCGAGATGGAGGCGTTGGCCTTGAAGAGCGACCCGAGCGCGGTGGCGGTGAGCAGGAAACGGCGGATGCCGCGGCGGCGGTTGGCCTCGGCGATGAGTTCGGGGGATGCGTCGCTTTCGACTCGCTCCGCTCGCTCAAGCCGTTTCGTCTCGCTGCGCTCGCTCAACGACCCGCGGTCGGCCCCTGAGCCTGTCGAAGGGTCCGACACCCCACCGGAGCTGAACCCGAGGAGGGCGCTGCCCACGAGCTCGCCGTAGGGCGTGACGGCATTGCCGGAGCCGAGCCCGGACTCGGCGAGGAACCGCCACCAGTACATCGCGACGGCGGGCAGGATGCCGGCGGCACCGTTCGTCGGAGCGGTGACCACTCGCCCGCCCGCGGCGTTCTCCTCGTTCACGGCGAGCGCGAACGCACCGAGCCACTCGCCGGGGATCGCAGGGGTGCCGTCGGCCTCGATCGCGTCGAGCTGCTCGCGGATCGCACCGGCCCGGCGCTTGACCTTGAGGATCCCGGGGAGCACCCCGTCGGCGTGCAGGCCCGCGTCGACGCATCCGGCCATGGCATCCCAGATCGCATCGAGACCGGCAGCGACCTCGGCCTCCGGCCGCAGCGCCATCTCGTTTTCGCGGGCGACGTCGGCGATCGTGATGCCGCGCTCGTCGCAGAGTGCGATCAGCGACGCGGCATCCGTGTAGTCCAGGGGGAAGCCGCCGGCGGCGATCTGCGCCTCCTCACCGTCGCGGCGGATGAACCCGCCGCCGATCGAGTAGTACGTCTCCTCCACCATGACATCGCTGTCAGCGCCGTGCGCGCGGATCGTCATGGCGTTCGGATGCCCCGGCAGCCGCGTCCGCGGCGCGAACTCGATGTCATCCTTGGCGAACGGCACGGCGTGCGTACCCGCGATGAGCAGGTTCTCACCTGCGGGGAACGATGCCCATGCGGCGCGGACGTCGTCGGGATCGCAGGTCTCGGGCGCCAGCCCGCGCAGGCCTGCGACGACGGCATCCGGCGTCCCGTGTCCGATTCCGGTGGCGCCGAGGGAGCCGTACAGCGTGCAGGTCACGCGCGCGACCTCGCCCAGGCGTTCGTGCGCCGCGAGTCGCTGCGAGAAGTCGAGGGCCGCCCGCATCGGGCCCACGGTGTGTGAGCTCGATGGCCCCACGCCGATGGAGAACAGATCGAAGGCCGAGACGTACGCAGTCACCCCTCCAGGCTACGCTGGCGTGCGGACTGGAGGCGCGTTCCGGCCGGAAACGAGACGAGCCCCGCCGCTTTCGCGACGGGGCTCTACTGTCTCAACACAGTGTGC
This sequence comes from Microbacterium aerolatum, assembly GCF_007988825.1. Taxonomy (GTDB): domain Bacteria; phylum Actinomycetota; class Actinomycetes; order Actinomycetales; family Microbacteriaceae; genus Microbacterium; species Microbacterium aerolatum. Next base: position 44,530 of record NZ_BJUW01000019.1, read on the forward strand.
GCCACAAGGGACTCGAACCCCTAACCTTCTGATCCGTAGTCAGATGCTCTATCCATTGAGCTAGTGGCGCATTCTCCGGCCTGTTTCAGCGGAACGGGCCTCAGCAAGAATACATGACGGAGCACGCGAACGCGAAACCGGCGGTCAGGAGGCCGCTTCTCGCTTGCGCTTGGCGCGCTGCCGCGACGACAGCGCCTGCAGATCGACGAGCCTGAGCGCCTGCATCCGCGCCTCCCGCATCGTCGCGTAGTCGGGATCCTGCTCCGGGCGCATGCCCTCGACGACCAGCCGTCGGTCGAGGTTTCCGCGCACTTCGGCCCACGCGGCCTGGCGGGCGTCCTCGACGAGCACGCCGAGCTTCTCGGGGTCTTCGGCCATTGCCTTGAGTCGTTCGGCGACGCCGGTGTACTGCTTGGCCCTGCGGCGGAGGTTGCGCACATCGCGGTCGCGGTAGTCGTGGGTGCCGGCGGGGTCGGAGTGGCGCCCTCGGGCGCGTTTGCGGAGCCTGGCCATTGCGTCGGCGGCCTGCTCGGATTCGACGGCCATCGCCAGAAGGGCTCCGCGGGCGTCTTCGACGTACTTGTCGGGGTCGAAGACGCCGCCCTTGGCGATCGTTCCGACGAGGATCTGGTTCTTCAGCGTCAAGCGCGCGGCGGCCGTCGCGATCGCGACGCCTTCCGCGATGGCATCCGCTGTTCGTCCCACCAGGACCTCCTCATCCGATCGTATCGTCCCCCACCGACGCGAGTCTCGGCCAGAATGGAACCAGACAGGTTCTCCCCACCTGCAATGACGCGAGGCATGGACCCGACCGTGCCATGAGGAGGATGCATGCGACGACTCACCCTCGCCGGCAGCACCACAGTGATCACGGGCGCCGCCAGCGGCATGGGCGCGGAGATCGCGCGGCAGCTCTCCGCCGCGGGCGCGCATCTCGCGCTGCTCGATCACAACGCCGACGCGCTCGCCGCCATCGCGGCCGAACTTCCCGGCACGGTCACCACGCACGTCGTCGATCTGAGCGACGACGCGGCCGCCTTCGCCGCGATCGCCGAAGTGACCGCCGCGCATCCCGCCGTCAACGCGCTGATCACCTGCGCCGGATCCTCGATGCTCGGCAGCTTCGAGCAGCTGACGATGGAGGAGATGCGCTGGCTGATCGATGTGAACCTGTGGGGCACGGTCTCCGTCACGAAGGCGCTGCTGCCCACGCTCAGGGCAGCGCCTGCCGCTCACATCACGCACATGTCCAGTGTCTATGCGCTGGCCGCGCCTGCCGGACGCATCCCTTACTCGATGAGCAAGTTCGCGGTGCGCGGCTTCTCGGAGGCGCTGCGTCACGAGCTGGAGGGAAGCTCTGTGACGGTGGGTGCGCTCTACCCAGCGGGCGTGCGCACCGGGATCATCCTGCATGGCCGGTACGCGGCCGCGATCGACCCCGCGGTCGCCGCACGTGCCGCCTCGGCACAGGCCGCGATGTATCACACCGAACCGCAGGATGCCGCGGCGCGCATCATCCGCGCCACCGAGCGTCGGCGCGCACGCACGATGATCGGACGCGAAGCCCGGCTCATCGACGTGATCGTGCGGCTCTCACCGGTCAGGTACTGGCGTGCGATGCGCGGCACGCTGCGCGAGGCGACCGACACCACGACGCCCGTGGCGTGACGTCACCCGGTCGACGTCGACTCTGTTCCGAAGCGTCGTTCGGCCGCGGCAGTGCCGGCGGCGAGGTGCTCGGCGAGAAGGCGCCGCACGAGCTCGACATCACGAGCCTCGATCGCCTCGAAGAGCTCTCGATGGGAAGCCGCCATCCCCTGCAGGTCCTGGTGCAGCCCGAAGATCCACTTCAGACGAGTCGCGAAGACACCGGCGAGCTCGGTGAGCACATCATTGCTCGCGAGCACGGCCATGTAGGCATGGAAGTCTCCCGCCGCCGCCCGCGACGCGGCCTGGTCGCCGTCGCGCGCCGCCTGCTCTTCGCGCTCCAGCACCCGGCGCAGCCCCTCGAGGCCCGCCTCGTCGTGGCGCTCGGCCGCGTACACGAAGAGCATGGTCTCGATCGGCCCGCGGACCTCCGCGAAGTCGCGCACGTCGCCCAGCGTGTACTCACGGACCACCGCCCACGTCCGGGGACGCGCGACGACGATGCCCTCCGTGACGAGAGCACGGATCGCCTCTCGGACGGGAAGACGCGACACGTTGAGCTGCGCTGCGATGTCACGTTCCACGAGCCGTGATCCTGGGCGCCGGCGGCCGAGCACGATGTCGTCGCGCAGCTGACGTGCCACCCGCGCAGACTCCAACTCCGAAGGCCTCTCCCCCATTCGAGTAATTGTGCCACTCATCTGCGCGTTTTCACCGGTTTGGTATACCGGCCGCGCACTCCGGGTTTTCCGGCACTCACGCGCGCGTCAGCCGACCGGCGGGCAGTGTGCCCACCGCGACGGGGCGCCCGCGAGTGTTCGCCCACTGGCTCCACGACCCCGGGTAGACCCGGACCGGGATGCCGGCATGCTCCAGTGCGAGCGCCGCGTGCATCGCAGCGACGCCCGAGCTGCAATAAACGGCGACCTCGGTCGCGGCATCCACCCCTGCCGTGGCGAAGAGGCGCTGCAGCGCCTCTGGCCGGTGGAGGCGCCCGTCGCCCGCGACCGTCGCCATGGCGGGAAGGTTCACGGCACCGGGAATGTGCCCGCCGACCGGATCGCTGGTGTTGTGGGCACCGCTGTACTGCTCCGGGGTACGGACGTCCAGCAGCACACCGCGTGCGACGAGACCTTCGACGTCGTCGATCCCGGCGGCGTCCGCGGCTGCACCAGGCACGAGGGTCACGCCGCCGGGCTGCGGCCGCACGTCGCCGTGCTCGAGCGGGAGATCCTCGGACGTCCATGCTCTGATGCCGCCGTCGAGCACCCTCACGTCCACCCCGACGCGGCGCAGCAGCCACCACAGCCTGGCGGCCGGAACGCTGCGATTGTCGTCGTACGCCACGACGACGTCGCCGTCGTCGAGTCCCCAGCCCCGCGCAGCGCGCTGCAGATCGTCGAGCGCCGGCAGCGGATGCCGCCCCTCCTGCGGCTGCCCCCGACGAGCGAGCTCGCGCTCGAGATCCACGTACACGGCACCGGGAAGGTGCGCGCGGACGTATTCCGGGCGTCCCTCCGGCCGGTCGAGCCGCCAGCGCACGTCGAGCAGCCGCACGGGCGGGCCGGTGCGGTGCTCGGCGATGCGCTGCAGGTGCAGCAGCTGCGCCACGCTGACCAGGTGACTCATGCCTTCAGCATCCGCATCCGCGGAAGCGTCGGCATCCCTCGTCGACACAGTCATTCACGGGGCGACACAGAACTTCACGGGGCGACACGCGGGGTAATGCGTCGTCCTGTCTTGGTCAGGGGAGCCGGTTGGCGCGGGCGAGGTTCTCGGTCAGCTCGGCGGCGTTCTGGCGGACGACGTAGGCGGGGCGGTCGCGTTCCACCCGCCATGACTCGCTCAGCGGTCCGACGTTCACGGTGTCGAACCCGAGCTCGTCGTAGAACGAGGTGACGAACTCAACGGCCTCGTCGAAGTCACTCGCCGTGGCGAGGGCTCGGCGATCCTCCGCGCCGGCGGGCGCGCCGTCGGTGGTGATCTCGCCGGAGCGGATGTGGTTGAACGCCTTCACGACCTTGGACGTCGGCAGGTGTTCCTGAAGCATCTGGGAAGTCGTCGTCTCGCCGTTGTCCAGCGCTTCGATGTGGCCGTCGCGCTCGTAGTAGTAGTTGTTCGTGTCGAGGACGATCTTTCCGGCAAGAGGCTCGACCGGCACCTGCGAGAGCGCATGCAGCGGCACCGTCACCACGACCACATCGCCTGCGGCTCCTGCCTCGGCCGATGTGGCCGCGCGTGCCCGCGGCCCGAGCTCGGCGACGAGATCGCTCAGCGTCTCCGGTCCTCGCGAGTTCGAGATCACGACGTCGTAGCCGTGCGCCACGGCCGCGCGTGCGACCTGGCTGCCGATGTGTCCTGCACCGATGATTCCGAGAGTTGTCATGCGAGGGACAACAGGCCCGCGGCGCGCGTATTCCGTCAGCCGAGCTTGCGCAGGGCGTCCTCGGCTGCGACCCACGCGAGCATCGCGCACTTGACTCTGGCGACGTAGCGCGAGACGCTGCCGAGCGCCGCGGCATCGCCGAGCAGCTCCTCGTCGGGCTCGATCTTGCCGCGCGAGCGCATCGCCTCGCGGAACACGTCGATGCGCTTCTCGATCTCGGGCACGGTCATGCCCTCGACGAGTTCGGCGAACAGCGACGCCGATGCCTGCGAGATCGCGCAGCCGTGCCCCTCCCACGCGATCGCCTCGATCGCGCCGTCTGCGCCCGGGTGCACCTGCAGGGTGATCTCGTCACCGCAGGTCGGGTTCAGCTGGTGCGACTGCGCGGTGACCTCGTCGCGCAGTCCGAATCCGTGCGGGGTGCGCGAGTGATCGAGGATCAGCTCCTGGTACAGATTCTGCAGATCGCTGGATGTCATGAGCGCACTCCGAAGAAGTCGATGGTGGCGGCGACGCCGTCGAGGAAGGCGTCGACCTCGGCCTCGGTCGAGTACAGATACGTGCTCGCCCTGGTGGATGCGGTGACGCCGAGCCGGCGATGCAGCGGCTGCGCGCAGTGGTGGCCGACCCGCACGGCGATGCCGCGGTCGTCGAGGAACTGCCCGACGTCGTGCGAATGGATGCCGGGGATGTCGAAGCTCGCCAGCCCGACCCGTGGCAGGGCGATGCCCGCGCCGAGCACCCGGACGCCGTCGATCGCGGTGAGCCCGTCGACGAGCCGCTGCCCGAGCGCTGCCTCGTGGGCGGCGATGCGCGGCATCCCGACCTCGCTCAGGTAGTCGATCGCGGCGGCGAGCGCGACGGCCTGCGACACCCGCTGGGTGCCGGCTTCGAAGCGCTGCGGCGGGGGGAGATACTCGGCCCGCGTGGTCGTGACCGTGGTGATCATGGACCC
>NZ_BJUW01000020.1 GCF_007988825.1 Microbacterium aerolatum
GGCCTGAAGCTGCAGCGATTCCCTGTACTCCTCGTCGGCGCCGTCCTCGTCGCGGCCATCGCCGTCCTCATCGACTGGATCGCCGGTCTCGTCGAAGAAGCAGTCCGCCCGCGCGGGCTGTGACCCGCGCTTCCCATCACACGCATCTGCACGTCACACACCAAGGAGCAGTCATGAAGAAACACCTCATCACCGGAGTCACCGCGCTCGCCGCGGGTGCGCTCGTTCTGTCGGGATGCTCTGGCTCGACCAGCAGCGCCAGCGCCGGCGACGAGCTCGAAGGGCTGACCGGGCAGGTCGGCTCGAAGGACTTCTCGGAGCAGTACATCCTCGCCTACATCACCACCGAGCTGCTCAACGCGCATGGCGCCGACCTCGAGGCGAACGTGAAGCTGGTCGGATCTGCGAACGTGCGCCAGGCGCTCGAGAACGGCGACTTCATCGGTTACTGGGAGTACACCGGCACCTCGTGGATCACCTACAACGGCAACACCACGCCGGTCAAGGGCGCTGAGGCCCAGTTCGACGCCGTCAAGGAAGCGGATGCCGAGAAGGACATCGCGTGGCTCGACCCCGCGCCCCTCAACAACACCTACGCGTTCGCCGTCCGCGCCGACAAGGCCGAAGAACTCGGCGTCAAGACGATGAGCGACGTCGCCGCGCTCCCCGCCGAGGACCAGACGTTCTGCATCGAGAGCGAGTTCTCCACTCGGGACGATGGATGGCCAGGGCTCAAGACCGCGTACGGCATCGACATCCCCGACTCGAACGTCACGATGCTCGACACCGGTGTCATCTACACCGCGACCCAGAAGGGCGACGACTGCAACTTCGGCGAGGTGTTCCAGACCGATGGCCGCATCCCCGCCCTCGATCTGGTCGTGATGGAGGATGACGAGGAGTTCTTCCCCTCGTACCAGGGCGGCTTCACGATCCGCCAGGAGGTCCTCGACGACTACCCGGAGATCGCGGACATCATCGCCGAGATCGCGCCGCTGCTGACCACCGAGGAGATGCAGAAGCTCAACGCACTCGTCGACGTCGAGGGTGAAGACCCCGAGGACGTCGCGATCGACTGGCTCGAAGAGCAGGAGCTGATCTGATGACGGACGCGCTTCAGCTGGGCGAGAGCTTCATCGGCGAAGGAGCCAACGCGGCGCACATCAACAGCGTCTACGGCCCTCGCACCGGACCGGCCGGCACGGCCTGGGCCACGGCTCTCGCGACACCGAGCCCCGGGCACGTGCCGTTCGTCGCGGTGCTGCGCCCCTCTCTCCCCGTCAAGCCGCTGACGCTGTTCGTCACCAAGGCCGCACCGGCGAACGACGAGCACGGCAACCACATCTGGGGTCCTGCGCAGGCCGGTGTCGCGGCGGGCGTCGCGGATGCCGTCGCCGAGGGCACGCTCCCGCAGGATGCCGTCGACGACAGCGTCGTGATCACCGCCGTCTGGGTGAATCCCGGAGCGGACGACGCGGATGCCGTGTACCGCAACAACCGCGAGGCCACCCGCACTGCACTGCGCAACGGCTCGCAGGGCCTGCCGCGCACCGAAGAGGTTCTCGACGCACGGTCGGCACCTCGCAATCCCTTCTACACGGCCCCGGCCGACTGAGTTACTGGAGATCTGATAAGCATGGTCACTACCCCGACGGTCGGCTTCATCGGCCTCGGCAGCATGGGCTCGGGCATGTCCTCGAACCTGCAGAAGGCGGGATATCCCCTCGTCGTCACCGATGTCCGTCCCGAGGCGGGGGCAGCGCTCGTCGAGGGCGGCGCGAGATGGGCCGCGACTGCCGCCGAGGTCGCCGCGGCCAGCGACATCATCATCACGATGCTGCCGACGCCGCGTCATGTGACCGACGTCGTGAGCGGTCCCGGCGGCATGCTGGAGGGCATCGCAGACGGCGCCACGTGGATCGACATGTCCACCTCGGTGCCGGAGGTGGCCGACCGGGTGCGCGCGGAGGAGAGTGCGCGCGGACTGCGCATCCTCGATGCGCCGGTGAGCGGAATGGCCAAGGGCGCGGCGTCGGGCATGCTGCAGATCTTCGTCGGCGGCGATGCCGACGACGTCGAACGGGTGCGTCCCGTGCTCGAGGCGATGGGCGATCCGGAGCGGATCCTCCACGTCGGCGGTCATGGTGCCGGTTACGCCGTGAAGCTGATGATCAATCAGCTCTGGTTCTCGCACCTGGTCGCGACCGCGGAGGTGCTGGCCGTCGGCGTTCGCGCAGGGGTCGACCTGGGAGTGCTGCGCGACTCGCTCATAGCGAGCCCAGCGAACAGCACGTTCGTGGAGCGCGACGTGCTCTCCATCCTGGAGCACGGCGACTACGACGAAGGTTTCGCCATCGCACTCGCCTGCAAGGATCTGGGCCTGTCGATCGATCTGGCCAGGTCGGTCGGCGTGCCCGTCGAGCTCTCCTCGCTGGTCGAGCAGGTCTACCGCCGGGCGCGGGCGTCGTACGGAGACAAGGCGGGGGAGATGACGCCGTTCCGGTTGTACGAAGACCTCATCCACAGCGAGCTCAGGCTCACCCCCGAACTCGTGCTGGCCGGATCGGAGGAGCAGGCATGACCGCTGCGGATCTCAGCACGAACACTCGTGAGCGGCAGCTGCTGGAGCGCGTGCCGACGCAGCTGCTCCTCGGCGACGGCTGGACGGATGCCGAGGGCGGCCGTACTTTCCCGGTCACCGATCCCTCGACGGGCGAGGTGCTGGCCGAGGTCGCCGACGCCCGGCCGGAGGACGGCGAGCGTGCACTCGCCGCGGCGTCAGCGGCTCAGGAGAGCTGGGCGGCCACGCCGCCGAGGGAGCGCGGTGAGATCCTGCGCCGTGCCTTCGAGCTCGTCACCGCACGCGCGGAGGACTTCGCCCTGCTGATGACCCTCGAGATGGGCAAGCCGCTCGCGGAATCCCGTGGCGAGGTCGCCTACGGCGCCGAGTTCCTGCGCTGGTTCTCCGAGGAGGCCCCGCGGATCTCGGGTCGGTTCGCGATGGCCCCCGACGGGAAGAGCCGCCTGCTGGTGATGAAGACCCCGGTGGGGCCGTCGCTGTTCATCACACCGTGGAACTTCCCCCTGGCGATGGCGACGCGCAAGATCGCACCGGCGATCGCTGCCGGCTGCACCATGGTGCTCAAGCCCGCAGCGCTCACTCCGCTGACCGCGCTCCTGTTCGCCGAGGTGCTGCGAGAGGCGGGCTTGCCCGACGGCGTGCTCACGGTCATCCCGACCACGAGCGCCGGCGCCGTCACCGGTCCGCTCATCCGCGATCCTCGGTTGAGGAAGCTGTCCTTCACCGGTTCCACCGAGGTGGGCAGGCGCCTGATCGCCGACTCCGCCGAACAGGTGCTGCGCGTCTCGATGGAGCTCGGCGGCAATGCGCCTTTCCTGGTGTTCGACGACGCCGACCTCTCGAAGGCCGTCGACGGTGCCGTGCTGGCGAAGATGCGCAACGGCGGGGAGGCCTGCGTGGCCGCGAACCGCTTCCTCGTCCAGCGAGGCGTCGCCGCCGAGTTCACTCGTCTGTTCACCGAGCGGATCGCCGCTTTCAGGGTCGGCCGCGGGACGGATGCCGCCACCACGATGGGTCCTCTCGTGGATGAGGCGACGCGGAGCAAGGTCGCGGAGCTGGTCGACGGCGCTGTCAGCGACGGGGCCACTCTCGCTCTGGGCGGGCACGCGCTTCCCGGAGCCGGTTACTTCTACGAGCCCACCGTGCTCGCAGACGTGCCGGTGGATGCGGCGATCCTCGACGAGGAGATCTTCGGTCCCGTCGCCCCGATCGTCGTGTTCGACACGGAGGAGGAGGCGATCGAGATCGCCAATCGCACACCGTTCGGGCTCGTCTCGTTCGCGTACACGTCGGATCTCAACCGCGGCCTCCGCCTCGCGGAGCGCCTCGAGACGGGCATGTTCGGCATCAACGCCGGCGTCGTGTCGAACCCCGCCGCGCCGTTCGGCGGCGTCAAGCAGTCCGGCCTCGGGCGTGAGGGCGGATTCGAGGGGATCGATGAGTACCTCGAGACGCGCTACGTGAACATCGCCGACCCGTTCGCCCCCGAGGGCAGGTGAGCATGGAGATCACGGACTTCTCCCTCGACCTGTTCTCGCTCGAGGGTCGGACCGCCGTCGTCACGGGTGGCAACACCGGATTGGGGCGGGCATTCAGCCTCGCCCTGGCCAAGGCGGGAGCGAACGTCTTCGTGGCCGGGCTCGCAGACGACGACGGCACGACGCGTCGCCTGATCGAGGCCGAAGGACGCGAGTACGCGTTCCTCGAGGCGGACATCGCCCGCCGCGGTGTGCCGGCAGAGGTCGTCGCGGCCTGCGTCGAGCGCTTCGGATCGCTCGACGTGCTCGTCAACTCGGCCGGCATCGCGCTGCTCGACGACGTCGATGCGTTCGATCGCGACAAATGGGATCCGATGATCGCGGTCAACCTCACGGCACCGTTCGAGCTCGCGCACGAGGCGAGCCGCGTCATGCGCAGCCAGGGCAGAGGGAAGATCATCAACATCGCCTCGCTGTTCGCGTTCCTCGGCGGGAAGCAGTCGCCCGCGTACGCCGCGACGAAAGCCGGGATCGTCGGTTTCACGAAGGCGTACTGCGACGAGCTCGCCGCCGACGGCATCCAGGTCAACGCGATCGCGCCGGGGTATTTCGCGACCGCGATCACGGCCGCCACCCGATCAGATCCCGAGGCGAGCCGACGGATCCTCGAGCACATCCCCGCCGAGAGGTGGGGAGACCCCGCCGACCTCATGGGGGCGACGGTCTTCCTCGCGAGCCGCGCCTCGGACTACGTCAACGGGCACGTGCTCGTCGTCGACGGCGGCTACCTCGTCCGCTGACCAGCTCTTCACAGACCCACCCGATCCGAACAACTCCTGAAAGCGAAGGCCATTCCCATGTCGGCATCACGATCCGCCCTCAGCCGCGACGAGATCGTCACGCGCGTCACCGCGCTCCTCGGCGCCGATGGGGTCGACACAGATCCGCGCGAGCTCGAGCTCGCCAGTGTCGACCGCTTCAAGAAGTACCAGTCCGTGCACGGCATCTTCGACGGCCCGATCCCTGCGATCATCGCCTATCCCCGCACCACCGAAGAGGTGGCGGCTGTTCTGCGCTTCGCGAACGACAACCTGATCAACGTCGTGCCGCGCACCGGCCGCACGGCGACCGAGGGCGGTCTCGAGACGGTTGTCGAGGACACGATCGTCCTGGACGGCTCGCGGATGGACAGCGTCCTCGATGTGAACGAGACCGACATGACGGTGACGGTGCAGTGCGGCGTGCCGCTGCAGCGGCTCGAGGACGAACTTCGCGAGCGCGGCCTGACCACCGGCCATTCGCCGCAGTCCAAGCCGCTCGCGCAGTACGGCGGGCTGGTCGCGACCAGATCCATCGGACAGTTCTCGACCCTCTACGGTGCGATCGAGGACATGGTCGTCGGACTCGAAGCGGTGTTCCCCGACGGCACGGTGACCCGTATCAAGAATGTGCCGCGCCGTGCAGCCGGTCCCGACATCCGCCACATCATCATCGGCAACGAGGGCGCGCTGTGCGTGATCACCGAGGTCACGGTGAAGATCTTCCCGTACCACCCGGAGAGCACCCGCTTCTTCGGGTTCCTCGTCGATGAGTTCGAGGTCGGCGTCGAGGCGCTGCGCGAACTCGTCACCGCCGGATACCGGCCATCGGTCTGCCGGGTCTACTCTCCTGAAGACGCGAACCAGCACTTCTCGCACTTCTCCGAGGGCAAGTCGGTCGTCGTGCTCACCGCCGAGGGGCCGGAGCCTCTTGCGGCCGCGACGGCCACCGGCATCGAGGCCGTCTTCGCCGAGCGGCCGCACCAGCGGGTCGACTCCGCGCACATCGAGACGTGGTTCCAGGGGCTCAACTGGGGGCAGGACAAGATCGATGCCGAGAAGGAGGCGATGCTGCGCGATTCGCATCTCGGATACACCACCGAGGTGTCGATCAACTGGTCAGGGGTGAGCAGTCTCTACCACGCCGTCATCGACCGCATCCGGTCGGAGTACCCGCGCGCCGATCACCTCACGATGCTCGGAGCGCACTCGTCGCACAGCTACCAGACCGGCACGAACCTCTACTTCGTCTACGACTACGACATCGACTGCGAGCCGCGGCAGGAGATCGACCTCTATCACGTGCCGCTCAATGCGATCATCGTGGAAGAAGCACTGCGACTGGGAGGTTCGATGGTGCACCACCACGGCATCGGCAAGTACCGCACACCCTGGACCCGTCAGGAGCACGGCTCGGCGTACCCGATGCTGGAGCGGCTCAAGCAGGCGTTCGACCCGAACGGCGTGATGAACGCGGGCACGATCCTCCCGCTCGAGGCGTGAGCGGACCCCGCTACGTCGTCGCCATCGACGGCGGGTCGCAATCGACCAAGGTGCTCGTCGTCGATGAGGCCGGCACGATCCACGCGTCGGCGCAGCGGCGGCTGAGACCGACCGAGTCTCCGTCGCCCGGTCACGTCGTGCATCCCGGTGACGATCTCTGGGACTCGATCGTCGAGGCCTGCCGTGAGGCGCTCGGACACTTCGAGGGCGATCCCGATCGCATCGTCGGGGTCGGGCTGTGCACGATCCGCTTCTGCCGTGCGCTGCTCGACGCGGACGGCGGTCTCGTCGAGCCCGTGCTCAGCTGGATGGACGAACGCGTGTCGCGGCCGCACGAGCAGGATGCGCGCGTGCACTACGTGACGACGTCGTCGGGATATCTGACCCATCGGCTGACCGGCGAGCGGCGCGACAGCGTCGGCAATCAGCAGGGGGTGTGGCCCGTCGATCAGGGGCGGTGGCGCTGGTCCGACGACCCGGACGCCTACGCGCGCACGGGAATGCGGGCGGAGCAGCTGTTCGACCTCGTGTTGCCGGGCGAGATGCTCGGTCGGGTCACTGCCGCTGCCGCCGCGGCGACCGGCCTTCCCAACGGGCTGGCCGTGTACGCCACCGCGAACGACAAGGCCGTGGAGGCGCTGGGTTCGGGGCTGAGGGACGATCGGACGGCCCTTCTGTCGCTCGGCACGTACGTCGCGGCGATGACGGTCGGGCGCGACGCGAGCGCGACCGATGACCGTTACTGGACGAACTTCGCGGCTGAGCCGGGTCGGTACCTGTACGAGAGCGACGGCATCCGACGGGGCATGTGGACGGTCAGCTGGTGGCGCGACCTGCTCGACGCCGGGCAGGGGATCACGGACGATGAGCTCAATGCAGGGGCGAGCGGCATCGCGCCGGGCAGCGACGGGCTGATGGCCGTTCTGGACTGGCTCGCCCCCGGCGGGGCGTCGCACCGGCGTGGGGCGCTGCTCGGGTTCGACGGGCGTCAGGGACGATTCCACGTGCACCGCGCCATCCTGGAGGGCATCGCCCTCACGATGCGCGGGCACGTCGATTCGATGGAGGCCGCGCTCGGGCACTCTTTCGAGAGCGTGATCGTCTCGGGTGGCGGCTCACGGTCGGACCTGATGATGCGCATCCTCGCCGCCGTTTTCGAAAGACCTGTTCGGCGCAACAGGCTGACGGATGCCGCGGGCATGGGCGCCGCGATCTCCGCGTTCGTCGGCGCCGGCGTGCACATGACGTGGGGCGAATCCGTCGCCGCGACCGTGCACGCCGCCGACAGCTTCACGCCCGAACCGGAATGGGTGCAGGCGTACCGACCGGTGCGCGAGGCGTATTCGCTGCTGCCGCGGCATCTGGACCCGCTGTTCCTGAAGTGGCAGGCGCTCGCCGCGCGGGCGGATGACGCGGGGTAGTCCCGCATTCGCCGCCGGCGCGGCGCCGAGTGAAGCAGCGCCACCCTGTCCGGCGGACTTCACGGCGATGGGCGGACGATTCGCGAGGATTCTTCCGCCCATCACGGAGTTCTCCGCCCATCACAGTGACCGACGCGGCGCCCGACGCAGTGCCCGCCGACCTCACTCGACGGGCAGCCGCACCGTGACGATGAGCCCGCCGCCGCTGCGCGGCTCCAGCTCGAGCGTTCCGCCGTGGGCCCGCGTTATCCCGTCGGCGATCGCGAGGCCGAGTCCGGCGCCCGCGTGGGCAGCGTCCTTGCTGCGGAAGCGGCCGGCACCGCGTTGGAACGGCTCGCGCAGTGTGGCCAGGAGGTGCGCAGGGATCACCTCGCCGCTGTTCTCGATGACTGCCACGGCACCGCGCTGGGTCATCTCGGTGCGCACCTCGACGCTGCCGCCCACCGCGATGTTGTGCACGATCGCGTTGTGCACGAGGTTGACGATGAGCTGCTGGAGCAGCGCAGGGGAGCCGTCGACAGAGGCCGTCGTGCCCCGGATATCGAGTGTCACGCCCCGCCGATCGGCGAGCGGATGCAGGCTCTCCACCGCGTCTTCGGCCAGCAGCGACAGCTCAACGCGCTCGCGACTGAACGTACCGCGGTCGGCCCTGGCCAGCAGGAGCAGGGCTTCAGTCAGCGTGATCGCTCGTGCGTTGACGTCCTGCAGACGGTCGATGAGAACGTCGACGTCGCGCTCAGGATCCTCGCGCGCGACCTCGAGCATCGCCTGCGAGATCGCCAGGGGCGTACGCAACTCGTGCGAGGCGTTCGAGGCGAAGCGCCGCTGTTCCTCGACGTGCGCCTCGAGCCGCGCGAGCATCGTGTCGAACACGTCAGCGAGGTCGCGGAACTCGTCCTTCGCGCCCGGCATGTCTACGCGATGCGAGAGCGAGCCTTCCACCGCCAGACGGGCGGCCTCATTGAGCCGGGTCAGCGGCGCCAGCATCCGGCCCGAGAGGAACCAGCCCCCGACCAGGCCGAGCGCGAGGAGGAAGACGAGCGCTGCGATCGTCGGCGGCACGAACGCGCGCACCAGGTCGGAGCGGTTGGGTACGAAGGGTCCCATGGTCCTGATCTGCCCGTCCGGCACGTAGCGCAGCAGGAAGAGCGCGACCACCGCCAGCAGCAGCACGCCCGCGACCATCAGGAATCCGGCGTAGCTCAGCGTCAGTTTGAGCCGAGCGCTCATGCCGCGGCGCCTAGCCATCGGCGGCATCCGTGTCTATCCGATAGCCCACACCCGGCACCGTCAGGATCAGCCAGGGCTCGCCGAGCCTCTTGCGCAGCGAAGAGACCGTGATGCGCACGGCGTTCGTGAAGGGGTCGGCGTTCTCGTCCCATGCCCGCTCGAGCAGCTCCTCGGCGCTGACCACGCCGCCCCCAGCGCTGACGAGCACCTCCAGCACGGCGAACTGCTTGCGCGTCAGCGCGACGTAGCGGTCATCGCGGTACACCTCGCGGCGGAACGGGTCGAGGCGGAGGCCGGCGACCTCGTGCACCGGAGGGCGCACGTGCGTGCGTCGCCGGTCGAGGGCGCGCAGCCGCAGCACGAGTTCGCGCATCTCGAACGGCTTGGTGAGGTAGTCGTCGGCGCCGAGTTCGAATCCCGACTCCTTGTCGTCGAGGCGGTCGGCGGCGGTGAGCATGAGGATCGGGATGCCGCTGCCGGAGTCCACGATCCAGCGTGCGACCTCATCACCGGAAGGGCCGGGGATGTCGCGATCGAGCACGGCGAGATCGTACGAGTTGATGCTCAGCAGCTCGAGCGCGGTGTCGCCGTCACCCGCGATGTCGGCGGCGATCGCCTCGAGCCGCAGACCATCGCGCACCGCCTCCGCCAGGTACGGTTCGTCCTCGACGATCAGCACGCGCATAAGTCTGCTTCCATGTGCTCAGATCCTACGCACCCGCGCATATCGGGAGCGTATGAAGAAACGCATACGGCGTCGCAACGTCGCGCCGGGTTCGCTGGATGCATGAGAACCACCCATGTGCTCGCCCCTCCGCCGACTCTGCCTGCGGACGCCCGCCGCCAGCAGCGTCGTGCCGTGGCCGCGCTCGTCGTCACCCTGATCGCGCTCGTCATAGCCCTCGTGCTCGTGGTGGCCAACGGATCCCGGTCGCTCGCAGAGATCGCCGGTGGGTCAGGGCAGCCTGTCGTGTTCGACCCCATCGGCGATTCGGGCTCCGTCCTCACCTCCGAGCACGGTTACATCGCCGAGGGCGAAGGGCTGTCCGTGTTCGAGGACCAGGCGCCGGCCGTGACCCGATTGAACCCCGCGCTCCTCGACGCACTGCGCCGGGCGGCCACGGATGCCGAGGCGGGCGGTGTCGAGTTCGACGTCAACAGCGGCTGGCGATCGCCGGAGTATCAGAGCTTCCTGCTGCGCGCAGCGGTCGATGACTACGGCTCGGAGGAGGAGGCGGCGCGCTGGGTCGCGACGGCGCAGACCTCAGCGCACGTGTCGGGGGAGGCCGTCGACATCGGTCCGCTCACGGCGACCGACTGGCTCGCGCAGCACGGCGCGCAGTACGGGCTGTGCCAGATCTACGGCAACGAGTCGTGGCACTACGAACTGCGACCGGATGCTGTCGCCTCAGGCTGCCCGCCGGCGTACTCCGATCCGACCGAAGACCCGCGGATGCACGGCTGAACGCGGTCTGGAGCCGGACCGACGCTCGGGGTTGCCCGATGACGCGAGGCGGGCGAGCATGGCGGGATGGACGATGCCCCGACATCAGCGGAGACGATCACGTGGCGACCGGTCGTCGAGGCCGACTTCCCGCTGCTCTCGGACTGGCTGTCGCGGCCGCACGTGCACCGGTACTGGCATCACGACTTCACTCCCGACGGGGTGGCTCGCGATTTCGGACCGGGCACCCGCGGCGACGAGGCCGGGGAGGATCTGCTCGTGTCGGTGGACGGGATTCCCGAAGCCCTCGTGCAGCGCTCGCGCATAGAGGACTACGCGGAGGACTTCCGTGAGCTCAGCGCGATCGTCGATGTGCCGTCCGGCGCGGTCACGATCGACTACTTCGTCGCGGACTCCGCCCGGACGGGGCGCGGTCTGGGGACGGCGATCATCCGTGCGATCATCGCGGACACGTGGTCGAGCTACCCCGACTGCCCGGCCGTCATCGTGCCAGTGGTGGCGGGGAACACGGGGTCGTGGCGTGCGCTCGAGAAATCCGGTTTCCGCCGCATCGGCGAAGGCGACATGGAGCCGGAGAATCCTCTCGATGCTCCACTCCACTTCGTCTCGCGGATCGACCGGCCGCGATCGAGCGCCTAGAGCCGGTCCACCGCGGTCACTGTCACGACCGCTTCGCCTGCTTCATCGGATGCCGCGAGATCCACGGTCGCGGAGATGCCCCAGTCGTGATCCCCGGCCGGGTCGTCGAAGATCTGACGCGCGGTCCACTGGGACGCCCCTTCGGTCAGCAGAAGCAGCTTCGCGCTGCGGGCATCCGGACCGGTGAGGATCTCGTCGTGCTCGGCGAAATACGCGTCGAGGGCGTCGTTCCAGCCGTCCGCTCCCAACGACGGGTCGAGCTCGGCGAGAGCATCCACATCCTCCAGCGCGGCGAGCTGCACTCGGCGGAACAGCTCGTTGCGCACCAGCGTGCGGAAGGCGTGCACGTTCGAGGTGAGCCGCTTCGGCGCGGGTGGGACGATCGGCTCGTCGACGTGATCCGCAGCCTTCAGAGCCGCTAGGTCGACCATCCCGTTGTCGGTGCCGGAGCGAAGCTCTTCCCACTCATCCAGGAGCGAAGAATCGACCTGCCGGACGAGTTCGCCGAGCCACTCGATGAGGTCGCGCAGGTCTTCGTTCTTCAGCTCCTCGGGGATCGTCTGCGACGCGGCGCGGTACGCGTCGGAGAGGTATCGCAGCACCACGCCCTCGGATCGGGCGATCTTGTAGTACGCGACATATTCCCCGAACGACATGGCACGCTCGTACATGTCGCGGACGACGGATTTCGGATGCAGCTCGAAGTCGCGGATCCACGGCTGCGCTGAGCTGTACGTCTCGAACGCCTGCTCGAGCAGCTCCTCCAGGGGCTTCGGATAGGTGATCTGCTCAAGCAGCTCCATCCGCTCCTCGTACTCGATTCCCTCACGCTTCATCTCGGCGACCGCATCGCCGCGCGCGAGGAACTCCTGCTGGCTCAACACCGCGCGCGGGTCGTCCAGCGTCGACTCGACGATCGAGATCATGTCCAGCGCATAGGTGGCAGCATCCGGATCGAGCAACTCGAACGCGGCCAGCGCGAACGGCGACAGAGGCTGGTTCAGGGCGAAGTTCGGCTGCAGATCGACCGTGAGACGGATGCCGTCGGGGCCGTCCTCGACGATGCCGGATTCCCTCAGCGTGCGGTAGATCCCGAGCGCGCGCAGCGCGAGGAGGCGCTGCCTGGCACGCGGCTCGTGATTGTCGTATACCAGCGCGCGCATACTTCCGAACACGTCGCCGCCTCGGCCGATGACGTTGAGCATCATGGCGCTCGTGATCTGCATGTGCGAGGTCAGCGTCTCGGGCTCGGCGTCCACGAGCTTGCGGAACGAGGGCTCGCCCCACGACACGAAACCGTCCGGCGCCTTCTTGCGGATCAGCTTCCGCTTCTTCTTCGGGTCGTCCCCGGCCTTCTTGATCGCCGCGGCGTTCTCGGACTCGTGCTCCGGCGCCTGCGCGACGACGGTCCCGGCAGTGTCGTATCCGGCTCGGCCCGCGCGGCCGGCGATCTGGTGGAACTCGCGCGCGTTCAGCTGTCGCATCCGCGTGCCGTCGAACTTCGTGAGCGCCGTCAACAGCACCGTGCGGATCGGCACGTTGATCCCGACGCCGAGTGTGTCGGTGCCGCAGATGACGCGCAGCAGTCCGCGCTGGGCGAGCTGTTCGACGAGCCTCCGGTACTTCGGCAGCATCCCAGCGTGGTGCACGCCGATGCCCGCCCGCAGGAACCTCGAGAGCGTCTTGCCGAACGCCGTCGTGAAGCGGAACTCGCCGATGAGCACCGCGATCTCGTCGCGCTGCTCGCGCGTCGCGGTCTTCGTGCTCGACAGCGCCTGGGCACGCTCCATCGCGGCGGCCTGCGAGAAGTGCACGACGTAGATCGGGGCCTGCCCGGTGCTCAGGAGCTCCTCGATCGTCTCGTGGATCGGTGTGAGCTCGTAGTAGAAGTGCAGTGGCACCGGCCGCTCGACACCGGTCACCACGGCGGTCTCGCGCGAGGTGCGGCGGGTCAGATCCTCCGCCAGGTCGGTGACATCCCCGAGCGTGGCCGACATCAGTACGAACTGCGCCTGCGGCAGCGTCAGCAGCGGAACCTGCCACGCCCACCCGCGATCGGGATCGGCGTAGAAGTGGAACTCGTCCATCACGACCTGCCCGACCTCGGCATCCGGCCCCTGCCGCAGGGCGATGTTCGCGAGGATCTCCGCCGTGCAGCAGATGATCGGAGCATCGGCGTTGACCGACGAATCCCCGGTGACCATGCCGACGTTGTCCGGACCGAAGATGTCGACCAGCGCGAAGAACTTCTCGCTCACGAGCGCCTTGATCGGCGCCGTGTAGTAGCTGCGGCGACCCTCGACGAGCGCGGCGAAGTGCGCCCCGATCGCCACGAGCGACTTCCCTGTTCCGGTGGGGGTCGAGAGGATCAGGTTGTTGCCCGAGACGATCTCGATGACCGCCTCGTCCTGGGCGGGGTACAGCTGGATGCCGGTCGACTCGGCCCATTCCACGAACGCGGTGTAGACGGCATCCGCATCGGAGCCGTCGGGAAGGATGGCCGGGTCGAGAAGCGAAGGCATGATCCTTCGATCATCCCCCACGTTCAGGCCGTGGCTGCCCGCAGGGCGATCTCGATCATCTCGCCGAACGTCTGCTCGCGTTCCTGTGCCGTCGTCTGCTCGCCTGTGATGAGGTGGTCGGAGACGGTGCAGATGCCGAGGGCGCGGCGCCCGTAGTACGCCGCGAGGGTGTACAGGCCGCTGGTCTCCATCTCGACCGCGAGGGCGCCGTGCCTGACCAGCGGCTCTGTCAGCTCGGGCCTCGTGCTGTAGAACTGGTCGCTCGAGAACAGCAGTCCGACGTGCACCGCCGACGACAGGGACAGCGACTCGCTCGCCTCCACCGCCGCACGAAGCAGCGAGAAATCGGCCACAGGAGCGTAGTCCTGGCCGTGGAACCGCACGCGGTTGATGCCGGAATCGGTGCACGCGCCGTTCGCGATGATGATGTCGCGCATCCCGACCTTCTCGGTCAGCGCACCGCAGGATCCGACGCGCACGACCGTCTGCACGTCGTACTCGTCGAACAGCTCGTTGGCGTAGATCGCCATGGAGGGCTGGCCCATGCCTGATCCCTGGACGGAGATGCGATGGCCCTGCCAGGTGCCGGTGAATCCCAGCATCCCTCGCGTCTCGGAGTACAACTCGGCATCCTCGAGGAATGTCTCGGCGATCCACTTCGCCCGGAGCGGGTCGCCGGGGAACAGGACGATGGGAGCGATCTGGCCGGGTTCGGCGGCGATGTGCGTGCTCATGCGGTCAGGGTATCGGGGGCGCGGTCAGCCCTCGCGGCGCTTCGACATCTCGGTGATCCAGATCGGTGCGAACGGCGAGATGCACCCGGGAGCGGTCGGGTAGTCGGCGAGCACCTGCAGTGCGTCGCCGATCGCGAGCGCCCGCGGCCGCAGGTCGGGATTGTGGATGCCGATGTTCGCGAGCGTCTCGTTCATCGCCCACTGCGGACGCTTCGGCGCATCCTTCATGTCGCGCTCGATCAGGTCGAGCAGCTGCTCGAGGTCGAGGCCGTCGGGCTTCTTCACGACGCGCTCGGAGGTCAGCGACCAGGCCGCTGCCGCCACCGTCGGATCGGCGTCGCCGAACCACCGCAGCCGCATCTCCTCGGCCAGCGGAGACTTCTTGGCGATGTAGCTGACGAACCACTCGTTGACCTTCGGCGGCCGGGTGTCGCGCAGCATCGCATCCAGCTCGTCCGCGGTGAACTCGCGCGGCTTGCAGATCAGCAGTGCCAGCAGACGCGGTGCTGTCTCGCCCGTCTCCCACAGCTCCTTCGCGAGGGCGTGGTCCGTCTTGACCTTCTTCGCGAGCGCCCGCATCTTCGACAGGTTGATGCCGTGGTCATCGCCGCGCTTCTCGTTCGCGGCGCGCATCTTCGGATCATCGAGGGCCGCCAGTTCGGCGAGCACCTCGTGGACGGTCATCGTGGCGGGCATGGCTCCAGCGTACGAGCTTCCCACCCCGAGAATTGCGCTGCAGGTCGACCACTCTGCTGGCAGCACGAGTTTGGTGCGTCAGAGCAATTCTCGCGGTGAGTGCGCTTCACTCGTCCCCGACGAGCTCCCCGCGGATCCGGCGCAGGTCCTCCATGAGCGACCCGATCAGGATCCAGTGACCGGATGCGGGCGGCTTCACCTGCAGCGGAGCGGTCAGAGCAGGGATGGCCGAAGTCTCCGCCGAGGGCTCGGGTGCGATGTCGGCCACCTGCACCGCGAGTCGCACATCGTGCCCCGCGCGGCGCAGCTGCTCGGCGATCGCGTGCACGGTCGGCTCGTCGGCGAGCGTGTCGTCGTAGTGGTCGAAGAACGCCCGAGTCATCCCGATCACCTGCGTGACGATCGGCGACAGCCTGTCGAACAGTGCGCGCATCTCGGCGACCTCACCCTTGGCCGACCGGCGCGGGTTGAGAGTGAGCGATTCCTCGCCGGCGGCGATGGATGCCTCGGCCGACGCCTGCATCGGACGCAGCAGCCGCGCCTCGAGCATGAGTTCGTGCAGCTGCGCCGGCTGCTGCGTGCTGAGCAGCGCGGCGGCCAGCCGGTCCAGGCTCGCCGCGAGCTCGGTTCCCAGCAGTCCGAGGTCGCGGCGCGCCGGAGCCGTGAGCACCGGCGGCACGACGAGTGCATTCACGACGAGCGCGAAGGCGACGCCGATGAGCGTCTCGAGGATCCGGTTGACGGCGTAGTCCGGATCCGACGACCCCAGCGCCAGCACGAGCATGGCCGAGATCGCGACCTGGTTCCCCGTTCCCGTCGATGCGCGGAACGTCCACGCGACCAGCATCGCCACGACGATGGCGAGCAGCACGACCCAGCTCTGCGGCCCGAGCAGCAGGCTCAGGAGCACGGCGATGACGACGCCGACGATCACGCCGATGCTGCGCTCGAGCGCCTTGGCGAATGACTGGTTCACGCTCGGCTGCACGACCAGCAGCGCCGCGATCGCGGCGAACACCGGCAGCGGTCCCGGAATCAGCCAGCCGGCGAGCAGCCAGGCGCCGAGCGTGGCAACGGCCGACTTCACGAGCTGCAGCAGCGGAGAGCGCTTCGTACTCCGCAATGCCGCCGTCACTCGCATGGCACCACGTTAGCCCGGGCCGGTGGTCCGTCCGTTCGTATCGGAGCTGTAACGAGCAACTGAGGTCACCCTAACCCCGTGTTACATTAGGCCAGGCTTACCAAAGCGCCCCGGCCTTCTCGGCCATCACCCGAACACCCACCTCATCGAAGGGAACGCCCGTGCGTACCTCCCGACTTCTCGCCCTCGGCGCCGCCGCGGCCCTGGCCATCGGCCTGGCCGGCTGCTCCACCACCCCGTCGAGCACCGACAGCGACGCCGCCGGTGCGAACCCGGCATCCGCTGACGCGTTCCCCGTCACGATCGAGCACGTCTACGGCGAGACCACGATCACCGAGAAGCCCGAGCGCGTGGCCACCGTCGCGTGGGCCAACCACGAGGTCCCCCTCGCCCTCGGCATCGTGCCGGTCGGCATGAGCAAGGCCACCTGGGGCGACGACGACTCCAACGGTGTGCTCCCCTGGGTCGAGGACGCGCTGACCGACCTGGGCGTGGACGTCTCCCTCTTCGGCGAGGCTGACGCCGCAGCGGCGGGCGAGGTCCCCGTGCTGTTCGACGAGACCGACGGGATCAACTACGAGGCCGTCGCCGACACGAACCCCGACGTCATCCTCGCCTCCTACTCCGGCCTCACGCAGGAGGAGTACGACACCCTCTCGAAGATCGCCCCGGTCGTCGCATACCCCGAGATCGCCTGGGGCACCTCCGTCGAGGACATGGTCGAGATGAACTCCGCCGCGCTCGGCCTCGCCGACGAGGGCGACGAACTGATCGACCAGATCCACGCCGACACGGATGCCGCGCTCGAGGAGCACGCCGCCCTCAAGGACGCCAAGGTCCTGTTCGCCTACCTCGACCCGAGCGACCTCAGCCAGATCATGTACTACACGCCGGTCGACACCCGCCCCGGGTTCCTCACCTCGCTCGGTCTGCCCGAGCCAGAGGTGCTCGCCGGCACCGACAGCACCGACTTCTACCTGACCGTCAGCGCCGAGGAGGCCGACGTCTTCGACGACGTCGACGTGTTCATCACCTACGGCGACGAGTCCCTGATCGAGACGCTGCAGGCCGACCCGCTGCTGTCGAAGATCCCGGCGATCGCAGAGGGCCGCATCGCGATCCTTCCGGATGCGACGCCGATCGCGGCATCCGCGAACCCGTCGCCGCTGTCCGTCGGATGGGGAATCGGCGACTACTTCGCGATTCTCGAGGCTCCGCTGCTCAGCAAGTGAGCTCAGCAGTCACGACCATCACGCCGGGCGCCGCGAAACTGCGGCGCCCGGCGTTGGCGCGCACATCGTGGCTGCTCATCGGGGTCGGAGTCATCCTCGTCCTCTGCGTCCTGTCCGTCTCGTTCGGCGTCAGAGCCGTCTCGATCGACGACATCCTCGCCGTCCTCGGCGGCCACGACGACACCATCGCGCAGGCCGCCATCGTCAAGCGCATCCCGCGCACGGTCCTCGCGATCCTCATCGGCGCAGCGCTCGCCCTGTCCGGGGCGGTGATGCAGGCCATCACCCGCAACCCGATCGCCGAGCCCGGCATCCTGGGCATCTCGAACGGGGCATCGCTCGCCGTCGTCGTCGGCATCGCGTTCTTCGGGCTGTCCGACGCATACGGCCAGATGCTCTTCGCGATCGTCGGCGCCGCGGTCGCAGCGGTCTTCGTCTACGCGGTCGGATCTCTCGGCCGGGGAGGGGCGACGCCGCTCAAACTCGCGCTGGCCGGGGCTGCGACCACCGCGGCCCTCGCGTCCCTCATCAGCGCGGTGATGCTGCCGCGGGTCGACCTGCTGCAGACCTTCCAGTCGTGGCAGATCGGCGGTGTGGGAGGAGCCGAGTGGCCGCGCATCGCGATGACCGCCCCCGCGCTCGCCGTCGGCGCGCTCATCTGCATCGCCTGCTCCCGCGGCATGAACTCGCTGGCGCTCGGCGACGACATGGCGGCCGGCCTCGGCGAGAACGTGTTCCGCACGCGGCTGCTCTCCGCGGTCGGCGCCGTGATCCTCGCCGGTGCCGCCACCGCGATCGCCGGCCCCATCGGGTTCGTCGGCCTCATCGTCCCGCACGTCTGCCGCCTCCTGATCGGCACAGACCACCGCTGGCTGCTCCCGTTCTCGGCCGTCACCGGCGCCGCCCTGCTGCTGGCCGCCGACATCGTCGGCCGCGTCATCGCCCCCTCGCAGGAGGAGATCCAGGTCGGCATCATCACGGCCCTGATCGGAGCACCGTTCTTCATCTGGATCGTCCGCCGTCAGAAGGTGAGAGAGCTGTGACGATCCTCGACGCATCGACACGGACATCCGCGGATGCCATCGCCGCCGGCCGCCGCGCCCGTCACCGCCGTCACGCCACTGCCACGATCGTGCTCGGGGTGCTGCTGCTGGCTCTGACAGCGGTCGCCCTGATGGTCGGGAACACCTTCTACACTCCCGGCGAGGTCATCCGCGTCATCCTCGGTGAGACCGTGCCGGGGGCGTCGTTCACCGTCGGCGAGCTGCGACTGCCGCGCACCGTCCTCGCCATCCTCGCGGGCTTCGCGTTCGGCATCGCCGGCGTCTCGTTCCAGACGCTGCTGCGAAACCCGCTCGCCTCGCCCGACATCATCGGCATCACCCAGGGCGCCAGTGCTGCCGCCGTGGTGGCGATCATCACCCTGGGGCTCAGCGGACCGGCCGTCTCGGTGTTCGCGGTGGGCGGCGCGCTCGTCACTGCGCTCGCGATCTACCTGCTCTCGAACAAGGGCGGCTTCGCCGGCATCCGCCTGATCCTGATCGGCATCGGCGTTGGCGCGATGCTGCAGAGCGTCATCTCCTACGTGCTCTCGCGCGCGGCGCAGTGGGACATCCAGACCGCCATGCGCTGGATCTCCGGCAGCCTGAACAATGCCTCCTGGGACGACATCGTGCCGCTCGCGCTCGCGAGCGCGGTCATCCTGCCGTTCCTTTTCGCGCAGGCGAAGTCGCTCGGGATGCTGCAGCTCGGCGACGACTCGGCCACCGGTCTCGGCATTCGCGTCACCACGACCAGGGTGCTGTTCATCATCGGGGCCGTCGCCCTGCTCGCCGTCGCCACCGCCGCGACCGGGCCGATCGCCTTCGTCGCGTTCATGGCCGGACCCATCGCCGCCCGTATCACCGGGCCGGGCGCGAACCTGCTGCTACCGTCCGCGTTCGTCGGCGCGGTGCTCGTCCTCGGCGGCGACCTGATCGGACAGTTCGTGTTCGAGGCGCGCTACCCCGTCGGCGTCATCACCGGCGTGCTCGGTGCGCCGTACCTGATCTACCTGCTCATCCGCACCAACCGCTCGGGAGGATCGCTGTGACCGAAGCGCACACCCTGGAAGCCTCGGGTCTCACCCTCGGCTACGGCGATCGCACCGTCATCGAGGGACTCGACCTCACCATCGCCCCTGGCAGGATCACCGCGATCGTCGGCGCGAACGGATGCGGCAAGTCGACGCTGCTGCGTTCCCTGGCGCGGCTGCTGGCACCGGCATCCGGTCAGGTCGTCCTCGACGGAAAATCCGTGCACTCCCGGCCCACCAAGGAGGTCGCGCGGATCCTCGGCCTGCTGCCGCAGTCGCCGATCGCTCCGGAGGGCATCGTGGTGGCAGACCTGGTCGGGCGGGGACGGCATCCGCACCAGAAGGTGCTCGCCCGCTGGACCGCGCACGACTACGAGGTCGTCGCCGACGCGCTCGAGGCGACCGGCATCTCCGACCTCGCGGACCGCAGCGTCGACGAGCTCTCCGGTGGGCAGCGCCAGCGCGTCTGGATCGCCATGGCCCTCGCGCAGGAGACCGACATCCTGCTGCTCGACGAGCCGACCACCTTCCTCGACGTCGCCCACCAGGTCGAGGTGCTCGACCTGCTCACCGACCTCAGCCATGCCCGCGGCACCACGATCGTCATGGTGCTGCACGACCTCAACCTCGCCGCCCGCTACAGCGACGAGCTCGTCGCGATGCGGCACGGCAAGGTGCACGCCGCAGGTGCACCGGGTGAGGTGCTCACCCACTCGCTCGTCGAAGAGGTCTTCGGCATGGCGAATCAGATCACCACGGATCCGGTCTCCGGAAAGCCGATGGTCACCCCGATCGGAAGGCATCATGTCCGCTGAATCCACGACCCGCACGCGTCCGCCGTACGTCCTCGCACGTGCCGAGGTGCGCGCGGTCCAACGGGTGTCGCCGAACTTCGTCCGGGTCACCTTCGGCGGCGCCGACCTCGACGATTTCGGCACGCCGGGCGATGTGTACGACGCACGGATCAAGCTCGTGTTCCCGCCGGCGTCCGGCATCCTGCCCGACATCGACCGCGACACGGACGACTGGTGGGGCGCGTACCTCGCCGTCCCGGAGGAGCTGCGCGGGTCCATGCGCACCTACTCGGTGCGCTCTCTTTCCGTGTCGGACGCCGGCACCGAGGTCGTCGTCGACTTCGTCCTGCATCTCGCCCCAGGGCTGACCGGGCCCGCGTCGTTGTGGGCGAGCAGCGCGACGGTCGGCGACGAGCTCTGGATCGTCGGCCCGCGCCGCGGCCGCGAGGACCGCAGTGGGATCGAGTACGCGCCGGGTGACGCATCCGCCGTCGTGCTGGTCGGCGACGAGACGGCAGCGCCCGCGATCGCGCGCATCCTCGAGGATGCTCCGCGCGACCTGCGGGGCATCGCGTTCCTCGAGGTCCCCGAGGCCGCGGACGTACTGCCGATCGACGCGCCGGAGGGTGTCGAGGTGCACTGGCTGCCGCGCGGGGATGCCGCGCACGGTCTGCGCGTGATCCCGACCGTGCTGCACTATCTCGGCGACACCGGTCACACCGAGATCACCGTGCAGGATGCCGAGGGCGAGGATCTCGTCTGGGAGACGCCGGTGTACTCGGGAAGCGGCGAGTCGGTCGGCGCGGCAACGGCGCATATCGACCGGTACTTCTGGATCGCGGGGGAGAGCGGCGTCGTCACCACGCTGCGCCGCCACCTCGTCAAGGATCTCGGCATCGACCGCGCCCAGGTCGCCTTCATGGGCTACTGGCGCCGCGGTGTCGCGATGCGCGGCTGACCGCGACATCGAGAACACACAAACCGCCCTTCCGCGTCCGCCGGAAGGGCGGTTTGAGCGTTCTCGGCGCGCGGGGGTGGGGCGTGGTTCGATGGGGGCATGGACACCGAGCAGCGGATGGCGCGGGAGACCCGGGCGATCTGGGCGACCGTCGTCTGCTTTCTCCTCGGCACGGGCATCGGAACCCTGGTGCTGCAGGGCAACCCGCGGCCGGTCGCCGGTGACGGCTCGGTCGGCATCCCGGTCGCCGTGGTCGCGGGCGTCATCGCGGCGGCATCCTTCGTCGTCTCGACCCTGCTGCACCGCCGGGGCGAGCACGTGTCGATGCCGCGCTGGCAGGTCGCGATCTCGTCGCTGTCCGCCGTCGCGCTGACGATCGCGCTCGCCGGAGTCACCGCGCTCGGAGTGCTGCTGGCCACCGAGGTGCTCGGCGTCGGGCTGCAGGGGCTCGAGCTGCCGGCACTCGGCGGCGGCATGGTCACCGGCGTCGCAGGCGCCGTTGGCGGGCGGCTCACGTTCGAAGCCGGCATCGGCCTGCGCACCTCCGACCTCGCGAACCTGCTGTTCAGCTACCTCATCATCGGTACGCTGTTCGCGATGCTCACCGCCGCCGACCCGCGCTGGTGGGAGCGCAACTTCTCGCAGCTCGGCATCGGCGCCGGCGCCTGGGCGTTCAACGGGACGCTCGTGATCGCGGGCATCCTCACCGCCACCGTCGGCTCGTACATCGGCCGTGATCTGCACCGTATCCGCGGCGACGCCGCTCTCGCGCGCATCGCCTGGGTCGTCGTGCTGTGGGCTGCCACCGGCCTCGCGCTCGCCGGTGTCGGGCTGCTCTCGCTGGAGCGGGTCGTGGTCCTGCACAACATCGTCGCCCTCAGCGCTCTCGTGCTCTTCATCGCGGCCGGCGTCATGACGACGATCGTGATGCCCGGTCCGCCCCGTGCACTGCTGCTGACCACGGCCGGCACGGCGCTGCTGATCATCGTGGCCGTCCTCCTGGCATTCGTATTCGATGTGTACCCGGTGACCGCGCTCGAGGCCATCGTCATCGGCCTCGCCCTCCTCTGGCTCACGACGCTCGTACGCATGCTCGCCGTGCTCACACCGGCGGGCACTCGCACGTCGGCCCGCCGGTCGCTGCTGCGGGGATAGCGACTCGCGGTCGGGAGGCCTGGCTTCCGGCATCCGTCCCTGTCAGTATCGGGGGAGACCGATCTGCGAGAAAGGACGACGATGTCCGATCAGGTGTTCATCTTCATCGCGCTGGGGCTGTACTTCGCGGCCATGATCTTCATCGGCTTCCTGGCGTTCCGCCGGACGAAGGACCATGAGGACTACATGCTCGGCGGTCGTGACCTGCCGCCGTGGGTCGCAGCGCTCAGCGCCGGAGCATCCGACATGTCGGGCTGGCTCGTCATGGGACTTCCCGGCGCCATCTATCTCTCGGGGCTCATCGAGGCGTGGATCGCCGTGGGCCTCACGATCGGCGCCTACCTGAACTGGCTGCTGGTCGCGCCGCGCCTCCGCGCCTACACGCAGGTGTCGCGAAACTCGATCACTGTGCCGAGCTTCTTCGAGAACAGGCTGCGGGATTCCTCGCGACTGCTGCGGATCCTGGCAGGCGTCGTCATCCTGGTCTTCTTCACGCTGTACATCTCCAGCGGCATGGTCGCCGGCGGCGTCTTCTTCGAGAGCTCGTTCAACTCGGACTACCTGCTCGGGATGGTCCTGGTCGCCGGCGTCACACTGCTGTACACGCTGTTCGGCGGGTTCCTGGGGGCCTCCTTCACGGACGTCGTGCAGGGCCTGATGATGCTGATCGCGCTGATCGTCGTTCCCGTGTCCGCGATCATCGCGATCGGCGGCTTCGGCGAGATGGCGGCCGCCATCGACGAGCTCGCCCCGAATCACCTGTCGCTCATCGGCGGGACGGCGCTGACCGGCGGAGTCGTGCTGACCATCGTCTCGGGGCTGGCCTGGGGCCTCGGCTACTTCGGCCAGCCGCACATCATCGTGCGATTCATGGCGCTGCGCAGCCCGCGTGAGGCGAAGTCCGCCCGACGGATCGGGATGACCTGGATGATCATCTCGCTCATCGGCGCAGTCTTCTCGGGCCTCGTGGGAATCGCGTACATGGCTCACCAGGGCATCGACCTGACCAACTCCGAGACGGTCGTGCTGGTGATGGCGCAGACGCTGCTGCATCCCTTCGTCGCGGGCCTGGTGCTCGCAGCGGTCCTCGCCGCGATCATGAGCACGATCTCCAGCCAGCTGATCGTGGCGTCCTCCGCCCTCGTGGAAGACCTGTTCAAGGTCGTCAGGAAAGAGCCGTCGCCGAGGCTCCTGGTGATCCTCGGACGATCGACGGTGCTCGGGGTCGGCATCATCGCGGCGCTGCTGGCTCTCGTCCCGAACGACACCATCCTCGGGCTGGTCTCGTTCGCATGGGCCGGATTCGGCGCGGCCTTCGGCCCACTCATCCTGCTGAGCCTGTTCTGGCGCAGGCTGACGAACTGGGGAGCGCTGGCGGGCATGTTCGTCGGTGCCGCAGGCGTCTTCGTGTTCAAGGCGATCTGGCCGGACCTGTACGAACTGCTGCCCGGATTCATCTGCGCGATGATCGTCGCGATCGTCGTGAGCCTGCTCACCCATCGCGAGGGCTCCGAACGGCAGAACGAGATCCTGCAGGAGTTCACCGACACCGGAACGCTGCTCACGGTCAACGGTGTGGGACGCGGGGCGCGGACCGATCGTATGACGCCGTAGACCGCAGACATAGAGAATCGCCGCGGCGATGTCAATGCGACTGCGCATGGCGCGTTCGGGCACGTGGATTGCCGACATGCACGCACAGCGCAACGACATCGCCCGACAGGTCTCCGTCATCGCCGCGGCCTCATTCATGCTCATCGCCGCGGGCCGTCGGCGGCTGGGTCGCGGCATCCATGGTGCTCAGGCCTCTGGCTGGTGGTGGCTCGCTTCGGCCCGCTGTGGTCGACGGTGCTGGTGATCGTGTTGCTGCTGGCGGTACTCGCCCGGGTGATAGTCCTGCTCGGCCGTGCGCCGGCGCGCGGCTGGGCGGAGCGGATCGTCGTCGACGGCACGAATGGCCTGCACTTCGGCTGGGTCACGATCGCCATCGTCTGGCTGGCCGTCGGTCGCCTGACCGACGAGCCGCAGAGCACCCCGACAGCGATCGCGGCGATCATCGTCGCCGTCGTCATCGTGCTCGCCGCGGGCGTCGCGGTCATGCGGAAACTGCGAACGTCGCCGGTGGCGGAACCGGGGGCCCGAACGTAGGCGCGGAATCGGGCGGATGCCGAAGATAAGGCATCTGTCCGATGTTCCGGGGGTGCCTTAGAGCGGAGTGTGGACTCAGATCACCAGAGGAGTCCACGACATGTACGAGCACCCGTCCTACATCTACAACACCGTCCTCGTCGAGCAGGAGCGCATCGACCGCCAGAACGAGCTGCGGCGCATCATCGCGGAGAACCCGGAGCGGATCGTCAGGCGCCGCGGTCCGGTGCTGAGCCGGGTGAGCGGCTGGTTCCGCACCAGGCAGGCGGATGCCGCGGCCTCGGCCGTCGCATCCGACACCCCGCGCGTCGTCGACCCCATGGCGCGTCCGGCGCACGCGCGGTGAGTTCTCTTGCCGCGATCACCGGCCCGAATGTCCGTGGCCGGTGGCACCATGAAGTGGTGACCGTTCCGACGATCAGCGCAGACATGGTGGGTCGCGACGCCGACCTCGCCGGACTGCGGCGCGCCTTCGACCGGGCTTCGGGCGGCGAGCCGTCGGCCGTGCTCATCGAGGGCGAGGCGGGCATCGGCAAGTCGCGCCTGCTGCGCGAGTTCCAGGCCGAGGTCGCAGACTCCGCCGACGTGCATGTCGGCCGCTGCTTCGACCTCGGGTCTGCCCGCTCGGCATACGGCCCGCTGACCAGCATCCTGCGATCGATGGTCGAGCGCCTCGGCGTCGCCGAGGCGAAGGCGGCGATCGGCGTCGGTGCCGAGGCGCTGCGCATGCTCGTACCCGAGCTCGGCGAGGGCGTCGCCGTACGCGACAGCACCAGCCCCGACGCCCTGCGCGACGCCGTCGCGACCCTCATCGAGGCGGCCGCCGGCATCGCCCCGCAGGTGCTCGTGGTCGAAGACCTGCACTGGGTCGACGACTCCACGCTCGTCATGCTCACCTATCTGCTGCGCACCCTGCAGGCGGGGCGCGTGCTGCTGCTGATCACATGCCGAACCGACGACGTCCGTCGCGGCGACGCGGTGAGCCGCTTCATCGCCGAGACCACGCGCGCACGGATCATCGAGCGCCTCACCCTCGAGCGTCTCGACCGTGACGCCACGCGGCGGCTCGTCGAGCAGCTGAACAGCCGCGAGCTCAGCGACACCTCTCTGGATCGTCTGATGGACCGCGCCGAGGGCGTGCCGTTCTTCGTCGAGGAGGTCGCCTGCTGCGCGTCCGACCCGTTGCCCGACTCCCTGCGCGAGATGCTGCTGGTGCGCTTCGACCAGCTCGATGACGACGCCCGTCATGTCGTCCGCGTGGTCTCCGGCGCCGAGGGGATGCTGTCGCACACACTGCTCGCCGGGCTCGCCGGCCTGCCGGATGACCGCCTCGACGCGGCGATCCGGGCGGCCTCGCACGTCGGCGTCCTCTCCGTGCACGACGACGAGTACACCTTCCGGCACGCGCTGCTCCGCGAGGCCGTGCACGAAGACCTCCTTCCCGGTGAGCGCGCGAGGCTGCACAGGGCGTACGCCGAGGCGCTCGAGGCGAAGGCGACGGCGCTCGACCGCTGCGACCGGTCCTCCCTCGCTCACCACTGGCATCTCGCCCAGGTGCCCGACCGTGCGCTGGTCGCGTCCGTCGCCGCGATGCAGGAGGCCAAAGCCCGATTCGCGTTCGCGTCCGCGGCGCGGTTCGGCGAGCTGGCGCTGGAGCTGTGGGAACAGGTGCCCGATGCCGAAGAGGTCGCAGGGCTCAGCCATGTGCGGCTGATGCGGCAGATCGGCTCGATCCTCCGCAACGCGGGCGAGGCCGAGCGCGCTCTCGCCGTCGCCGAACGCGCGTTGGAGGAGATCGACGAGAGCACCGATCCGGCCGAGCACGCCCGGCTGCTGCGCGACAGGGGGCTGTTCCTCGCGAACCTCGGGCTGCCGGGAGCCGCGGAGTTGTTCCTCGAAGCGCTCGAGATCGTCGATCGCGCGGTGGACGACGAGCAGCTGCACGCGACTCTCCTGAACGGCCTGGCCGGAAAGTACATGCTCGCCTCGATGCCGCGCGAGGCCATCATCACGGCCACGCAGGCGCTCGAGATCGCGACCCGTGCGAACGATCCGCGTGAGATCTCGGTCGCCCACAACCTCCGCGGCACGTGCCGGACGTACCTCGGGCAGCTCGACGAGGCCTTCGCCGATTTCCGTGCGGCCGCGCTGTTCGCCCCTCGCAGCAATGGCGGCGCAGAACTGCGCTTCCACGTCAACTACTCCGACATGCTGGGACTGCTGGGCAGGCACCGCGAGGCGTTCGACGTGGCGGCGGCCGGGATCGTGCGCGCCCGCGAGCTCGGGGTCGAGCGCGCCTCGGGCACGCTCATGGTCCAGAACATGGTCGAGCCGCTGCTCACGCTCGGCGACATCGACGGGGCCACGTCCCGGCTGTCCGCCGTGCCGATCGGGCGGCCCCAGGTGCTCAACGACCAATACGTCGTACTGACTCGCATCCGCGTGCTCGCCTGGCAGGGCAGGATCGACGACGCCGAGCGCATGCGAGAGGAATGGATGCCGTCGCTGCGGCGCACCGGCGAGCTCGAGCGGCAGGCCTGGTACCGGATCGTCGAGAACGATATCGCCCTCGACATCGCGCGCGGGCAGTGGACGCATGCTCTGGACGCCGTCGTTGCGATGACGCAGGACGAGGGCTTCGTACTGCTGCACGCGTACCGGCTGCTGCTCGAGTCCGGCTGGGTCGTCGCTGAGGTGCGCGCGTCCGGAGGAGATGTCGACGTGGCCGTCTCGGCGATCCGCAGACTCTGGGCCGAGATCCCCGCGACCGTGCGCGACGAGGGCTGGGCTGCGCTGCTCGACGCGCTGCTCGATCCGTCCGTCGCTGCGCTCCGCCGGGCCGTCTCGCTCGCCGACGGCGAGGATGTGCCCGCCATCATGCGCGGCGTCACGCGGCTCGAACTCGCGCGCATGCTGGTGGCGGACGGACAGCGCCCCGAGGCGCAGGTCGCGCTGGCGGATGCCGCAACCATCGCCGCGAGGATCGGGCACGTGCCGCTGCAGAACAGCATCGCGGTGTTCGGGCGGGCAAGCGGGCTGGTGGCCCGCGACGGTGAGGCCGCCGACGAGCTCGAACTCACGGCTCGCGAACGGCAGGTCGTCGAACTCGTCGCCGAGGGACTCAGTAACAAGCAGATCGGCGAGCGACTGTACATCAGCTCGAAGACCGCGAGCGTGCACGTCTCCGCGATCCTGCGCAAGCTCGGCGTCTCCACCCGCACCGAGGCCGCCATGGTCGTCGCGCGGCGCTGACCCGCACCATCCCCGGTTCAGCTCGGCCATTCCTCCGCGAGCAGGCCGTAGTTCATGCCGTCCAGCCACTGGCCGGAGCGATGCAATGCGGTCCTGCGGCTGTACTCCTCCCGGCGCATTCCGAGCCGTTCCATCAGACGCCAGGACGGCTCGTTGTCGGCGAAGCATCCGGCGTGCACGCGGCGCAGCCCCAGCGGGCCGAAGCACACGTCGATCGCGGCGCGCACCGCCTCCGACGCGTAGCCCTGCCCGGTGTGCTCGGGGGCGAGCGCCCAGCCGAGCTCCGCCTCGGTGCCCTTGGCCTGCTCGACTACTTCGCGCTGGGCCCAGGCATCTCCGATCCTGAGCATGATGTCGCCGATGATCTCGTCGTCCGCTCGCCGCTGCACGATCAGGGTGGTGGCCAGCCGATCGGGATCGAGGTAGAGCTCGTCGAACGCCTCGCGCGTCTGCGGAGCGGGCCCCAGCCACAGGTTCACCTCGGGCAGGCGGCGGTACTCCCACACGGCGCCGAGGTCGTCGGCTGTGGCCGGGCGGATTTCGAGCCGTTCGGTGCGGACGGGCCACGGGTCGCGTCGTTGCGCATCGGTCATCGTCCGATTCTAGGAGCGGTGCGTCGCGGGATGCTCCGCGATTCGGTGTCGAAACCTGTAGCGCGTGCTGATTTGTGCAGCGCGAGGAAACTTCTCCAAAAATATCCTCTGATCAGCTGGATAACCCCATCGGAATGTCGGTGGCCTCGTGTTGAATGGAGGTATGAACAGCATCGTCGCTCGGCTTCGGGATCTCGAGGAGATCCTCGATTCCGCGGTGAGCGATGCGTTCGGCTCGGAGCAGATTCCAGGGATGACCGATACCGACGTGGCGGAGCTGCTGGCCGTGACGGGCCGGGTGCAGCGACGCATCGAGGGCCTGCAGGTCGAGGCGACCGTGCAAGTCGACGACCGGTCGGGCGGGCTCAAGGAAGATCGGATGACGACCCGTTACGGGTGCTCGCGGCCGGCGGACCTGGTGCGGATGCTGACGGGAAGCGACACCCGGGCCGCGAGCCGCCTCGTGAAGGCGGGACGCCTCGTGCGGCGCGACAGCGGGATCACCGACGGGGCGTTCCTGCCCGCTCAGTATCAGGCGCTGCGTGAAGTGATGGTCGACGGTGATCTGGGGCTGGCCGGTCTACTGGCCGCGACCGATCCGATCGAGCAGTCCGCGCGCCGCATCAGTGATGAGGACCGCGTCGAGGCGGATCGTCAGCTCGCCGACTTCGCGCGTGGCATCGATCACGCCGCCTCGGGCGATGAGACCCCGGGTCCGGCCCCTCTGCCGGAAGACTTGGGCACCCTCGCCCGGGTGATGGTGGCCTATCTCGACCCCGACGGGGTGGAACCGACCGACGAGGCCGCGATGCGCGGGCGGTACTTCTTGATCGGGATGGTCAAAGACGGGGCCGCGCCGGTGCGTGGCAGCATTCTGCCCGAAATCGCCGAGCAGTTGACGCTTCTGATGGACAGCCTCCTCAATCCCAAGGTGAACGATGCAGACGAGTCCGATCAAGAAGGGGGCTCAACCAGGGCCGGAGTGCGATTCGAACCGTCCGACGAGACGGATTCTGAGGCGCCGGCGTTCGCAGACACCCGCACCCGTGGGCAGAAGCTTCATGATGCACTGGCTGCGATCGTGAATACGGCAGCCAGCTCAGACCTGTTCCCGCACCTGGGTGGTGCCGCTCCCACTCTGGTCATCGCGGCCACCGCCGCCGACCTCGTTGCGGGCCACGGCTGGGCGAGCACCGGACGCGACGGTGATCTCGTCTCGATCACCACCGCACTGCAGACGGCGTGCGCGGGCGGCATCCAGCGCATCCTGTTCGACGAGCAGGGTCGGATCGCCTCGATCGGCACCAGCTCCCGCATCTTCAACGCCCTGCAGCGCCGCGCGATCACGATTCGCGACGGCGGATGCGTCATCCCGGGCTGCACCGTCCCACCGACCTGGTGCGAAGTGCATCACGTCCGAGAGCATGCCGACGGCGGACCCACCCATACCGACAACGGTGTGCTGCTGTGCTGGTTCCACCACCGCACCCTGCACCTCACCGAATGGGTCATCCGTATGAACCACGGCATCCCCGAAGTCAGAGGCCCCGCCTGGTGGGACCCGCACCAGCACTGGCATCGCGCTCGAAGTCCGTACAAGCGACAACCCGTCCCCGGGTGACGAGCGTCACATCACCGGCATCCGCGCTCAGCGAAACGCACAGCGCGTTCTGAAGACCGGCGCGTAGCGTCGATCGCATGACGACCATCGAGGTCACCGAAGACGCCATCCGCCAGACCCGCGAACTCCGCGACGAGTTCCAGCGCTTCCTCCGCGAATACGAATTCGGGATGCGCGAGGTCGAGACGAAGATCTCGATCCTGCGCGACGAGTTCCTGCACGACCACTCCTACAACCCGATCGAGCACGTCAAGAGCCGGCTGAAGACGCCGGACAGCATCGTCGAGAAGATCGCGCGCAAGGGCATCGAGGAGCCGGACTTCGACCGCATCCGCGAGGAGATCACCGACATCGCCGGTGTGCGCGTGACCTGCAGCTTCGTCGCGGACGTGTACCGGCTGTTCGACCTGCTCACCAAGCAGGACGACATCACGGTCCGCACGGTCAAGGACTACATCGCCGCACCGAAGCCCAACGGCTACAAGAGCCTGCACGCGATCATCGAGGTGCCAGTGTTCCTGTCGACCGGGCCGCTCTCCGTGCCGGTCGAGGTGCAGTTCCGCACCATCGCGATGGACTTCTGGGCGAGCCTGGAGCACAAGATCTACTACAAGTTCTCGAACCGGGTGCCCTCGCACCTCGTCGAGAGCCTGTCGGATGCCGCGGACGCCGCGAGCGAGCTCGACGCCCGCATGGAGCGACTGCACCGCGAGGCCCACGGCGTCCCCCGCAAGCAGCTCCCGGCCCCGGCACCTCGCGTCGTTCAGGTGTAGCCGCCCGGGGCTCGCCCTCTTTCGTTCGGACAGTCTCCCGCGGGTCGTTGAGCGAAGGTGCGCAGCGCCGAAGCCGAAACGGGTTGAGCGAGCCGGAGGCGAGTCGAAACCGACTACCCCGCACCCCGCTCACCCCATGAACTCCCGCACCGCCGTCGCCATCGCCGTCACGCCGACCTCGATCGTCGGGTGCGGCGCCGGCGCGAAGTACGCCGAGTGGTTCGTGGGGATGCTCGCCGAAACCGTCCCCGCAGCCTCCGCCGCGGCGAACGTCGCCGGGTCCACTCCGCCCCAGAACCAGAACACCAGGGGAGCCCCGGCATCCCGCGCGAACCACGAGACATCCTCGCTGCCGGTGAACATGCCGGGGTCGATGACCGTCCCGTCGCCCAGCGCGCGGTTCAGCGCAGCGGTCACACGTGACGTGGCTTCTACGTCGTTGATCGTCGGCGGCAGCGTGTGCTCGGTGTGGAACTCCGGCTCGCGCTCCGCGCCGGATGCCGCGGACTCCGCGCGCACGATCCGCTCCACGGCGGCGAGCACGCGCTCGCGCGCCGCGTCGTCCGGGTAGCGCAGGCTGAGCTCGAGCGTGGCGTCGGCGGGGATGATGTTGTTCTTCGTCCCGGCGTGGATCGACCCGACCGACACGACCCCGACCTCGCGCGGGTCGAGCTCGCGCGAGGCGATGGTCTGCAGTCGCATCACGGTCGCCGCCGCCATCACGACCGGATCGATCGTCGTGTGCGGGCGCGAACCGTGGCCGCCGCGGCCGTGCAGCGTCACGGTGATCCCATCGGCGGCAGCCATCTGCGGGCCGGGGCGCACGCCGATCACGCCGGCGGGCAGCGGCGTGACGTGCTGGCCGAGGACGATGTCGGGTCGCGGGTAGCGGCCCAGGATGCCGGCATCCAGCATCGCCCTGGCCCCGGCGCCGTACTCCTCGGCCGGCTGGATCAGAACCACGAGAGTTCCGGACCAGTCCGCGCGCTCCGCGACGAGACGCTCGACGGCCCCGATCATCGCCGTGACATGCATGTCGTGGCCGCACGCGTGCATGATCGGCACGGTGTTGCCGGCGGGATCGACGCCGGTGGCCGTGCTGGCATAGGGGAGTCCGGTGAGCTCCTCGACCGGCAGGCCGTCCATGTCGGCTCGCGCCCACACGACCGGCCCCTCGCCGTTGCGCAGCAGGCCCACGACGCCCGTGATCCCCACGCCCTCCTCGACCTCAAGGCCCAGATCACGCAGATGGCCGGCGGCGATGCTGGCCGTGCGGGTCTCCTGGAACGACAGTTCGGGATGCCGGTGCAGATCGAGGTACAGCGCTTCGAGGTCGATGCTCATGGCGTCGACTCTAGCTGTGGCGGAGGCTCAGGCTTCGACTCCTCGCGCCGCTCGTCGCTCACCCCGTCACTGGTGGGAGTAGCTCGCCAGCTCGGGGCCGGGCAGCAGCACGGAGTTCACGATCGCGCGGATCGCGAACTCGCTGGTCTCGCCGAGCTCGACGACCCCCGGATGCAGCAGCCACTGCAGCTGCAGGCCGTCCATGACCGCGAGGATCGCGGCGGATGCCGCCGCCACCGTGTCCGGTTCGGTCACACCCTCCTGCGCGCACAGCTCGGCGAACGCCTCGCTGATCTCGCGGCGCAGCGTCGTGTATCTGTCCTCGAAGTAGCTGCGGGCGGGGTGATCGTCGGTGATGGATTCCGCAGACAGCACGGTGTACGCCTGCACGATTCCCGGGCGCTGCGCGTTCACGAACGCGGTACGCACGAGGTGCAGGAAAAGCTCAGGTCCGCCGGGGATATGCTTCTCGTCGAGATCCTGCACATCGGCCTGGTCTCGGTACGCGAGCACCTCGAGCAGCAGGTTCTGCTTGGACCCGAAGTGATGCAGGACACCGGCATGCGTCATACCGACCTGTTCTGCGACATCCGCGAGCGTGCCGTTCGTCGAGCCCTTGTTGCCGAAGATCTCGACGGCCGCTTTGAGGATCTCGGTGCGCTTGCGCCGTGTGGCGGGACGCGTGCGCGTCGCGTCCTGCGATTCAGTGGCCACGGCATCCCCTTTTCTGGCGAGTGTAACGGTCTGGCATCCCTCACTTGCAAAGCTTACTTACTTGTAGGTAATCTCACTGCAGTTTACTTTCTCGTGAGTAAGCAAACTACCACCGGGCCCCGCCCGCCCCCTGCACAATGACCCGTGTTCAAGGAGAAGCAATGAAGCTCAGCAGATCTCTGATCGCCGTCGGCGCGATCGCCGCACTCAGTGTCGGCGCGCTCGCCGGCTGCTCGTCGTCCGGCAGCAACGCCGACGACGATTCCGGCGCCACCGGAGCCGCCCTCACGATCGCAAAGCCCGACGGCGCGATCACCACCGAGTCCCACAACCCGTATCTCGGCGACTCGTCCGCATCCAAGTACGGCTACGCCAAGGTCATCTTCGAGCCCCTCGCGCTCGTCAACCCGACCGGCGACCTCGGCACGACTCCGTGGCTCGCCGAGTCCGTGGAGTGGAACGACGACTACACCGCCGTCACGGTCGTCCCGCGCAGCGGCGTCAGGTGGAGTGACGGCACGGACTTCACCGGCGACGACATCGTCTTCACCTTCGACCAGTACCTGAGCGGCAAGCTCGCCGACTCGTCGGGCCTCAAGTACGAGGGCGCGACGGTCGATGGCGACGCCATCACGCTGACCTTCGCCGACTCGAAGTTCACCGCGCAGTCCCGCGTGCTGCACACCCCGATCGTGCCCAAGCACATCTGGGAGAACATCGAAGACCCCAACACCGACCCGCTCACCGGCGAGGGCCTCGCGGTCGGCACCGGCCCCTACGTGCTCGACAGCTGGACCACCGAGTCGGTCACCCTGTCCGCTAACGAAGGCTACTGGGGCGGCGACCTCGCGGTTCCCGAGCTGCACTACGTCTCCTACGGCGACAACGCCGCGCTCACCACCGCACTCGCCTCCGGCGAGGCCGACTGGGCGCAGGCGTTCATCCCGCAGATCCAGGCCAGCTACCTCGACGCCGACCCGGACAACCAGTTCCTCGTCTCGCCCACCGCCGGCGCGGGCACGCTGTTCTTCAACCTGCAGACCAAGCCCTTCAACGACCCGGCCCTGCGCGAGGCGCTGGCCTGGACGATCGACCGCGACGCCTACGTCGACATCGCCCGCGAAGGTGCGAGCGAGGCAGTCTGGAACGTCACCGGTCTCGGCACGCTGCTCGAGGACGAGATCGCCCCCGAGTACAAGGACGAGAACTACTCCGTCGACGTCGACAAGGCCAAGGACATCCTGACCGACGCCGGCTACACCTGGGAGAGCGACAAGCTCATCGACCCCGACGGCGAGGCCGTCTCGTTCTCGATCTCGGTCCCGGCCGGATGGAGCGACTGGAACACCGAGCAGGCGCTCATCGCCGAAGAGCTCGACGAGGCCCTCGGCATCGAGGTCAAGGTCGACCAGCCCGACTGGGGTGGCTGGGATGCCGCCCGCCAGGAGGGCACCTTCCAGGCGATCATCCACTGGCTCGAGGACACCGGAAACGTGTACGGCCTGTACACCTCGACCATGGACCCCAAGTGGATCGTCGACGACAAGGCGCAGTACAACTTCGGCCGCTTCGACGACCCCGCCGTCACCGAGGCGCTGAACACCTACGCCAACGCGTCCTCCGACGAGGACCGGGCCGCGGCATCCGCCGTGATGCAGAAGGCGTTCGCCGAGAACGTGCCGGCGATCCCGCTGGGTGCGCACCCTCTGCTGGGAGAGTTCAACACTCGCAACTACGTCGGATGGCCGTCCGAGGACGACCAGTACGCCTCCGGCGACCCGACCCAGCCCGGCATCGTCCAGGTTCTGACGAACCTCGAGGCCAAGTAGCCGAGGCCGACCCCGCGAGACTGCATTCCGCGGATGAGATCCCCCGCATTCCGGTCGATCTCATCCGCGGGATGCAATCTCGCATCGTCTCGGCGCCGCACCTGCAAGAAAGCGACACCCCATGACAGACCCCCTGCTGTCCGTCCGCGACTTCTCGGTCGTGTACGA
The DNA here is from genome assembly GCF_007988825.1 of Microbacterium aerolatum. Taxonomy (GTDB): domain Bacteria; phylum Actinomycetota; class Actinomycetes; order Actinomycetales; family Microbacteriaceae; genus Microbacterium; species Microbacterium aerolatum. The sequence goes on from NZ_BJUW01000020.1 coordinate 34,884, forward strand.
CGTCGACCCGCCAGTGGCGGCGGTGAAGAACGTCACGCTCGAGCTGCAGCGCGGCGAGATCCTCGGCCTCGCCGGTGAATCCGGATGCGGCAAGACGACTCTCGCCTACGGCATCCAGCGCCTGCTCAAGGCGCCGGCGGTGATCACCGGCGGATCCGTCATGTTCCACGACTCCGACGGCACCGACGTCGACGTCAACGCGCTCGGGCCCGAGCAGATGCGCCGATTCCGGTGGGACAAGGTCTCGATGGTGTTCCAGGGGGCGATGAACGCCCTCAATCCCGTCGCGACGATCGGCTCCCAGCTCGAGGACGTCTTCGAGGTGCACCGGCCCGGCATGAATCGTCGCGATCGGCGAGATGCTGTCGCCGAACTGCTCGACATCGTCAAGGTCGGCGCGCAGCGGGCCCGCTCGTTCCCGCATGAGCTCTCCGGAGGCATGCGCCAGCGCGTCATGATCGCGATGGCACTCGCGCTGCGGCCGCAGCTCATGGTCATGGACGAGCCGACCACGGCGCTGGACGTGCTCGTGCAGCGCGAGATCCTGCGGCAGATCTCGCAGCTGCGCCGGGAGTTCGGATTCTCGGTCGTCTTCATCACCCACGACCTGCCCCTGCTGCTCGAGATCAGCGACCGCATCGCGATCATGCGCGAGGGCGAGATCGTCGAACTCGCCACGGCGGAGCAGATCTGGCGCGACCCGCAGGACGAGTACACCAAGACGCTGCTGTCGTCGTTCCCGCGCCTCACCGGAGAGAAGGGGGTGGTGGTGCGATGAGCACTCTCGAGGTCCGCCACGTCAGCAAGGTCTACAACGTCCGAGGAGCCGGTCGCCTGACGGCGCTCGACGACGTCAGCTTCACCCTGAACTCGGGCCAGACGATCGGCCTGGTCGGCCAGTCCGGCAGCGGCAAGTCGACGATCGCCAAGATCCTCACGCAGCTCGAGACCCCCACCAGCGGCGAGGTGCTGCTCGACGGGAAGCCCATCCCGCGCCGCGGACGCGGACTGCGCGCCTACCGGCAGCAGCTGCGGATGGTCTTCCAGGACCCGTTCGCCTCGCTGAACCCGTACCACTCGATCCGGTACCACCTCGAGCGCCCGCTGCGTCTGGACGACGTCGTGCCGCAGGATGAGACCGAGGCGGAGGTCCGCCGGCTTCTCGAGCGCGTGCGGCTGGAGCCCGACGCCGTGATCGACCGCCGTCCGCACGAGCTCTCCGGCGGTCAGCGTCAGCGCATCGCGATCGCCCGAGCCCTGGCATCCTGCCCGGCGATCCTCGTCGCTGACGAGCCGGTCTCGATGCTCGATGTCTCGATCCGTCTCGGTGTGCTGAACCTGCTCGCCGACCTGCAGCGCGAGGAGGGCCTCGGCGTGCTCTACATCACGCACGACCTCGCCACCGCCCGGCACTTCAGCGACGAGATCATGGTGCTCAACCACGGCCGCATCGTCGAGCACGGCACGGCGGACGACGTCATCCTCCGCCCCCAGGATCCGTACACGCAGGAGCTCCGCGCAGCATCCCCCGATCCGGAACGCCACTTCGCCACTGCCGGTGCCCCCGAAGGAGGCGCACGATGACCGCCGTCGAACCGCAGCTGCCCGCCGCCGAGACGCACCCGGTGCCGGATGCCGTCGAGGTCGGCACCACCGCGACCAAGGCCGTCGCGGGCCGTTCCCGCGTGCCGTGGCGCTTCCTCGGCGGCCGTGCCGTCTTCTATCTGTTCACGCTGTGGGCGGCGCTGACCATCAACTTCTTCCTGCCCCGGCTGATGAAGGGCGACGCGGTCACCCAGTACCTCGCCCGCAACCGCAACGTCTCTCCCGAAGCCGCCGATGCGCTGCGCGCACTGCTCGGGCTCGACACCGACAAGGGCCTGTGGCAGCAGTACCTCGACTACTGGGGTCTGCTGCTGCACGGCGACCTCGGCGTCTCGCTGCTGCACGGCCTGCGCCCCGTCACCGAGGTGATCAGCCAGGCGCTGCCGTGGACCATCGGCCTGGTCGGGCTCGCGACCATCGTCTCCTTCGCGATCGGCACGATCGGCGGTGCGTTCATCGGCTGGCGTCGCGGCAGCAGGCTCGACGCGTTCATCCCGATCACCACTTTCCTCAGCACCATCCCGTACTTCTGGCTCGGTCTGCTCGCGATCGCTCTGTTCTCGGTCAACCTCGGCTGGTTCCCGATCGGCAAGGCGTACGGCGTCGGCATGGTGCCGGGGTGGAACTTCGAGTTCATCGGCCAGGTGATCCATCACGGCACGCTTCCGCTCATCACGATCGTGATCGCCTCGCTCGGCGGATGGATGCTGGGCATGCGCAACATGATGCTCACCGTCCTGGACGAGGACTACATCACCGTCGCGCAGGCCAAGGGCATGCCGAACCACCGGGTGCTGTGGGGCTATGCCGCCCGCAACGCGGTGCTGCCGCAGATCCAGAGCTTCGCCCTCTCGATCGGCTTCATCGTCGGCGGAACGATCGTGATGGAGATGGTCTTCAGCTACCCCGGCGTCGGCAAGCTGCTGCTGGATGCCACCAACGCCAAGGACTACGCGCTGATGCAGGGCGTCTTCCTCGTCATCACCCTGTCGGTGCTGGTCGCCAACATCCTCGCCGACATCGCCTACGCATTCCTCGACCCGCGCACGCGCCAGACGGAGGCATGAGCCATGACCACCACAGACTCCGCCCAGCGCCAGGCCGGTGCGGGCACACCCGAGACCTTCCTCATCCGCACGAGCACGGGCAGCGCAGGGCGGCCGGAACAGAGCTTCTGGCAGAAGCTCGCGGGTGCATTCGCGATGTTCCGCAACGGCAAGTCGATCGCCGGACTCGCGATCCTCGGGTTCTTCGTGCTCGTCGCGATCTTCGCCGACGTGCTCGCGCCGTACTCGCCGACCAAGGTCGACAACTCCGCACGTCTGCAGCCGCCGTCGGCCGCGCACTGGCTGGGCACGACGCACATCGGTGAGGACGTGCTGAGCCAGGTTATCCACGGCACCCGCGGTGTCATCGTCGTCGGCTTCCTCGCCGCGATCATCGCCACGCTCATCGCGATCACGGTCGGCGTGATCGCCGGGTACCTGTCCGGTTGGAAGAGCGAGGCGCTGTCGGCCCTGACCAACGTGTTCCTGGTGATCCCAGGGCTCCCGCTGATCATTATCGTCGCGGCGATGTTCGAGGAGCCCCCGCTCGTCCTGATCGCCGCCGTCCTCGGAATCACCGGTTGGGCGTGGGGAGCACGCGTGCTGCGGGCTCAGACGATGTCGCTGCGCAACCGCGACTTCATCCAGGCGGCCCGCGCGAACGGCGAGCCGCTGCGCCGCATCATCACCGTCGAGATGCTGCCGAACCTCATGGCACTGATCGCCGCGAGCTTCGTCGGTACCGTGACCGCCGCGATCCTGGGGCTCACGACCCTGTCGTACATCGGCGTGATCCCGGTGACCACGTACAACTGGGGGACGATCCTGAACTGGGCCTCCGCCCAGGGCGCGTTCGGCCAGAACCAGTGGTGGTGGTATTTGCCCCCTGGGCTCTGCATCGCGGCCATCGGCGTCGCGCTGTCCCTGATCAACTTCGGCATCGACGAGTACGTCAACCCGCGCCTGCGGTCCGCCGGAGAACGGGCCCGCGCCATGAAGAAGAAGGGTCTCGACGTCAACGACGCCGTGACCGCGGTTCGCACAGAAACCGTCCGCCCCGACCTGAAGAACGCTGGAAATGCCTGAAACGCTCGTCGACATCCACCCCTACCGCGACCCCGCCCTCGCCATCCCCGAACGCGTCGCCGACCTGCTCGGCCGCATGACGCTCGAGGAGAAGGTCGGGCAGATGCTGCAGCTCGACGCGCGGGACGACCTCGAGGACCACGTGCTACGCCGCAACGTCGGCTCGATCCTGCACACCTCCCCGGAGCGCATCGTCGCCGCGCGCGAGCTGACGCTGCGCACGCGCCTGCAGATCCCGCTGATCGTCGGCGAGGACTGCATCCACGGCCACTCGTTCTGGCCCGGTGCGACGATCTATCCGACCCAGCTGGGCATGGCGGCATCCTGGGACGCCGCGCTCGTGGAGAAGGTCGCGCGCGCCACCGCCGTCGAGGTGGCCGCCACCGGCATCCACTGGACCTTCTCTCCCGTGCTCTGCATCGCCCGCGACCTGCGCTGGGGCCGCGTGAACGAGACCTTCGGCGAGGACCCGCACCTCATCGGCGAGCTCGCGAGCGCGATGGTGCGCGGCTACCAGGGTGAGGGGTTGGATGACGCGACCGCCATCCTCGCGACGGCCAAGCACTTCGCCGGCTACTCCGAGACCCAGGGCGGCCGGGATGCCTCCGAGGCAGACATCTCGCGCCGAAAGCTCCGCTCCTGGTTCCTGCCGCCGTTCGAGCGCGTCGCCCGCGAGGGATGCCGCTCGTTCATGCTCGGCTATCAGACCACCGACGGCGTGCCGATCACGCTCAACGAGTGGCTGCTCAGCGACGTTCTACGCGGCGAGTGGGGCTACACCGGCACGCTCATCACCGATTGGGACAACGTCGGCCGGATGGTCTGGGAGCAGCACGTGCAGCCCGACGTCACCCACGCCGCGGCCGCCGCCGTGCGGGCCGGCAACGACATGATCATGACGACGCCGACCTTCTTCGAGGGTGCGCTGGATGCTGTCGCGAAGGGCATGCTCGCGGAGGACGCGTTCGATGCCGCCGTCGCCCGGATCCTCACGCTGAAGTTCGAGCTCGGCCTGTTCGAGGACCCGCGTCAGCCGCGCGAGGACGTCGCCGCTCTCGTCGGCACGGCCGAGCACGCCGCGTTGAACCTCGAGCTGACGCGGCGCTCGCTGGTGCTGCTGGAGAACGACGGGACTCTGCCTCTTCTGCCGGCTGCGCCTGACGGGCCGCCGGCCCCGTCCGCGACCAGGCGCATCGCCGTGGTCGGCCCGCTCGCCGACGACGCGCAGGAGCAGCTCGGCGACTGGGCCGGTGGGTCCGGCCAGGCCGGCTGGCTCGACGGACAGCCGCGCGAGATGATCGCGACCGTGCTCGACGGGCTGCGCGAGATCGCCCCGTGGGAGGTCGTGCACGCCCGCGGCGCCGACATCCTCACCCTCGAGTCAGACCCCGCGGGCGCTACCTGGCCGGACGGGCAGCCCCGGCCGCCGGTGGTCCGACCGGTGCCGGCCGATGAGGCGCAGATCGCGGAGGCCGTGGCCGCAGCGGACGGTGCGGACGCCGTGATCGCCGTCGTCGGCGATGCTCGCGGCCTCTACGGCGAGGGTCGCTCCACCGCGACGCTCGAGCTCATCGGCGGTCAGGTCGCCCTGCTCGACGCGCTGATCGAGACGGGGAAGCCCGTGATCGTGGTGCTCATGGCGTCGAAGCCGCTGGTGCTGCCGGCATCCGTTTCGAAGGCGGCCGCCGTCCTGTGGGTCGCGAATCCGGGCATGCAGGGCGGTCGCGCGATCGCCGAGCTCATCACGGGAGCCGTCGAGCCGACCGGCCGCCTGCCGATCTCGTTCGCGCGTCACGCCGGACAGCAGCCGACGTACTACAACCAGATCCGCGGTCAGCACGGCGACCGGTATGCCGACCTGACCCAGTCGCCGGCGTGGGCGTTCGGCGAGGGCCGGTCGTACACGACCGTGCAGTACGACGACCTCGTGATCGAGCAGACGGCGCTCGCGGCATCCGACACGATCGCCGCGCACGTCACGGTCACGAACACCGGTGCGCGGCCGACGATCGAGACCGTCCAGGTGTACGTGCGGGATGCCGTCACCAGCGTGAGCTGGGCCGAGAAGGAGCTCAAGACCTATCGGCAGGTGTCGCTGGCGCCCGGCGAGGCGGCGCGCGTGCGCATCGACCTGCCGGTGGCCGAGTGCACGATCGTGGATGCCGCGGGCAACCGTGCCGTCGAGGCAGGGGAGTTCGCGCTGCTGGTCGGTTCGAGCTCCCGCGAGGAGTCCCTGCTGTGCGCGGAGTTCACGGTCGCCTGAGAAGGTTTCGACTCGTCGCTGGCGCTCCTCGCTCAACCCGTTTCGTCTCCGACGGCTGCGCCGTCTCCGCTCAACGACCCGCGGAAGAGCCCCAGGGCCCGCGGGAGCGCCGCGGAGGCGGTTCCCGCAGAGACCTCCCCCGCGGGAGCGCCGCGGAAGGCGTTTCCCCGCAGGGAGCTCCCCCTGTGGGTCGTTGAGCGGAGGCGCGCAGCGCCGCAGACGAAACGGCTTGAGCGAGCCGAAGGCGAGTCGAAAGCAGCCCCATCGCCCCGACTACAGTGGATCTGCCCCATTCCGGGCGCCCCACCCCTGGAGTTCTCATGGCAACCGTCGACGAGCGTGCCCGCTACCGGCCGAATCCGTCCGTCCTCACGGCGCTGAAGTCACCGCGCCTTCTGACCCGCGAAGTCCTCGCCGGGCTCGTGGTCGGACTCGCGCTCATCCCCGAGGCGATCGCCTTCTCGATCATCGCCGGGGTCGACCCCAAGGTCGGGCTGTTCTCGGCCTTCGTGATGGCCGTGTCGATCGCGTTCGTCGGTGGCCGTCCGGCCATGATCAGCGCGGCGACCGGTGCCGTCGCCCTCGTGATCGCCCCGGTCATGCGCGAGCACGGCATGGATTACTTCATCGCGACCGTCATCCTCGCCGGCGTCTTCCAGGTGCTGCTCGCCGTGCTCGGCGTCGCGAAGCTCATGCGCTTCATCCCGCGCAGCGTGATGGTCGGGTTCGTCAACGCGCTCGCGATCCTGGTCTTCATGGCGCAGCTGCCGCACCTGATCGACGTGCCCTGGCTGGTGTACCCGCTGGTGGCAGCGGGCCTGCTCGTCATGGTCCTGGTGCCGCGCCTGACGAAGGTCGTGCCGGCTCCGCTGATCTCCATCATCCTGGTGACCGCCGTCGTCGTGGTGTTCGCCCTCGACGTGCCGACCGTCGGCGATGAGGGCGAACTGCCGCGGAGCCTTCCGGAGCTTTTCATCCCGAACGTGCCCCTGACCTGGGAGACGTTCACGATCATCGCGCCGTTCTCGCTCGGGATGGCACTGGTGGGCCTTCTCGAATCGCTCATGACCGCCAAGCTCGTCGACGAGATCACCGACACCCATTCGCGGAAGACCCGCGAGGCCTGGGGCCAGGGCGTCGCGAACATGCTCTCCGGGTTCCTGGGCGGCATGGGTGGCTGCGCGATGATCGGCCAGACCATGATCAACGTGAAGGTCTCCGGAGCCCGCACCCGCATCTCGACGTTCTGCGCCGGCGTGTTCCTGCTCGTCCTCGTCGTCACCCTGGGTGACGTCGTCGCGATCATCCCGATGGCGGCGCTGGTCGCCGTGATGATCATGGTCTGCGTCGCGACGTTCGACTGGCACAGCATCCGCCTCTCGACCCTGCGCCGGATGCCCAAGAGCGAGACGATCGTCATGGTCGCCACCGTGGTGCTCGTCGTGCTCACCGAGAACCTGGCGATCGGCGTCGTGGCCGGTGTGATCGTCGCATCCGTGCTGTTCGTCCGCCGTGTTTCCCACTTCGCGACGGTGACGCGGAGCGTGTCGGGGGATGCTGCGCACTACACCGTCGACGGAGAGCTGTTCTTCGCCTCCAGCAACGACCTCACCACGCAGTTCGAGTACGCCGACGACCCCGAGCGCGTGGTCATCGACATGTCGCGCTCGCACGTCTGGGATGCATCGACCGTCGCAGCACTCGACGCCATCGAGACCAAGTACGCGCAGCACGGGAAGTCCGTCGAACTGGTCGGGCTGAACGACGCGAGCGGGCTGTTCCACGGGCGGCTGAGCGGCGGCTTCCCGCCCGCGTGACGCGCGTCCGCCTATCGGTCGCTGAGCCTGTCGAAGCGTCCGCCTCTTCGACAGGCTCAGGGAGCGGAGAGTCAAACTCGGCGGGAATCGGCGGCGCGATACCGACGGTTGCGGACGCCCAGGATGACGGATGCCGCGGCCGCGGCCAGCACGGATGCCGTCAGGATCGCGACCTTGGCATGGCCGTGCGCCTCGGACCCCGGAGCGAAGCTGAGCTCGGCGACCAGCAGCGACACCGTGAACCCGATCCCGGCAAGGATGCCGACGCCGATGATGTCCAGCCAGCGCAGCGCGGGATCGAGGTCGATCCGCCGGATACGGGTGATCGCCCACGTGGCGACCGTGATGCCGAGCGGCTTGCCGAGCACGAGCGCCAGCACGATCCCGAGCACGATCGGGTCGGAAAACGCTGAGACGAAGCCCTCCGCGCCGCCGATCGCGACGCCGGCGGAGAAGAACGCGAACACCGGCACCGCGAACCCGGCCGACAGCGGGCGGAACCGGTGCTCGAACACCTCGGCGAGGCCCGGGCCGGCTTCCGGCCCGCGTTCCGCTCGCTTGTGCAGCACCGGGATGGTGAAGCCGAGGAGGACCCCGGCGATCGTGGCGTGGATGCCTGACGCGTGCAGCAGCGCCCACGCGACGACCCCGATCGGCAGCAGGATGAGCCACGCGGCGGTCGGCTGCAGGTGGAAGAAGCGCCGGTACAGCTGAGCGATCGCGCCGTAGACCGCGATCACGACGAGCGCGAGCAGCAGCGGGACGACCTCGACCGTCTCGGTGTAGAACAGCGCGATGATGCCGATGGCGATCAGGTCGTCGACCACGGCGAGGGTGAGCAGGAAGATCCGCAGCGCACTCGGCAGATGCGAGCCGATCACGGCCAGGACGGCGACCGCGAAGGCGATGTCGGTCGCCGTGGGGATCGCCCACCCGCGGGATGCCTCCGCCGATCTCGCGACGACGGCGAGGTAGATGATCGCCGGCACGGCGACCCCGCCGACAGCCGCGACGATCGGCACGATCGCGGTGCTGAACTGCCGCAGGTCTCCGCTGACGAACTCGCGCTTGAGCTCGAGGCCTACGAGGAAGAAGAAGATCGCCAGCAGCCCGTCGGCCGCCCACGCGCCGACGCTGAGCCGCAGGTGCCACGGCTCATAGCCGAGCTCGAAGTCTCGGATCGCGAAGTACGTCTCGGCCCAGGGCGAGTTCGCCCACACCAGCGCGACGACCGCGAGAGCGACCAGCAGGAAGCCTCCGACGGTCTCCTTGCGCAGGATCTCGCCGATGCGGAGCGACTCCGCCGAGGACGCGGACGGGAACAGGCGGTTGAGGCCGGGAATGCGGGAGCGCGACATGAGCGCCTTTCGGGTCGACAGCAGATCATGTCGACCAGGCTTCCCGACTCTCCAGCATCCAGACTAACGGCACCGTCGTCGATGATGGGGCAGGGCTTGGTGTTCCGACTCTCGCAGATCATTGTTCCTACGGGGCGTTGTCCGCTGAAGAACCCGAGCGCGAGTTGTCCGCCGGGGCGAAGCACTCGCGCGATGAAGGAAGGAACCAGGTCGATCCCACGAACATCAAGACCGAGTGCATTCAGATGACTCGACCAGGCGAGTCGCACCTGTCCGGCACCCCGCCGAATACCTACCACATGCGTTTCGGTGCGATTTGGTTTCGGCGGGGAGTTTCGGCGGGTCACGCTTCGGCGTGTCGCGCGCTTGATCGTCATCCTTTGGCGTGAACGCCGGAAACGATCGTTTCTGGTGCGCTAGGAGTCTGCCGGCGCGGGTGTTGCGTTCCCGGCGAGCAGGGACAGGCGAAGCTTGGTCTCGTCAGAGGTTCCGGGCGCGGCGGTATAGATGACGACCTTGAGATCAGTGTCGGTATCCGTGAGAACGTCACAGTCCAATGTGATGGGGCCTATCCCATGACGCTGGATCGTCTTGCGGTCCTCGATGTGCCCTCCGACGGCCCCTTCTTGCCATAGCCGTGCGAAATCATGGCTTTTTTCGGTCATCTGCGCGATCAAAGAGGTGATCCTGCGGTCAGCCGGGTATCGGCCGGATGCGCGTCGCAGATCGGAAACAATGGCTCGGTCAGACGCTTCCGCATCGGCTAGTACGACGGGCCATGCGGCGATCTTGCCCTCGTCGCGGGACGTCAGAAAGCGGGACCTCACGAGGTTACGGCCCTCCGGCGCAAGCATCCGCGGATCCCCGAAAAGTGCTGTCCAAGACCGGTTCCACCAAACGAGCTGCCAATCCGCAGCGAAGACAGCCGCGGGCGTCTCCCCGAGCCGGACGAGCACGCGCTGCATCCCGGGAGGAATGTGATCGGTGACCATCCGGTCACCAGGCGGCTGCAGTCCAGCAATCCTGTAGAGGTGATCGCGTTCCTTCCGGTCTAGCTGCAACGCTCGCGCCAGGCCCGCCACGATTGCGGCCGATGGGGTGGTGACGCGTCCCTGCTCGAGCCGAACAACGTAGTCGACCGACATACCGACGAGGTCGGCGAGTTCCTCGCGACGCAGACCTGGTGCACGTCGAGACCGACCGGCCGTAAGACCCACGGCAGCCGGGCTTGTTCGGTTGCGCCAGGCTCGAAGCGTCGCACCTAGCGTCAGATCGTTCACGGCCATGTCTTCATCTTCGGCCATCAGCAACGACGGGACAGTAGGAAAGCTCTTCCTACCCCTCGACCGTCCCTGGTCGAGGGTCTCGAGTTCCCCCATCCTGGATTCCATGACCCTCATCTATGCCACCGACCACACCGTTCCGGTCACTGTGCAGGCTCGCACCAGGCTCTCCCCGGAGGATGCGTTTCGCATCATCGCTCCTATCGACCTATCTCTGGTCTTCTCTGGCTGGGGCCCGTTTCCTGGCGTCCGTGGCGCGACGAATCAAACCGGAGACTGGGACGCCGCGGGTCAGTCTCGCAACCCAGATTTGACCGACGGTTCGACAGCGATGGAGAAGCTCACCGAGTACACCGAACCGAGTTCGTTCGCCTATGAGCTCACGGGCTTCACGAACATACTGCGACATCTCGTCGTCGGCGTGCGAGGCGAGTGGACGTTCAGTCCCGACGCCACCGGCACCCTGATCCGCTGGACATACGAATTCAAGCCGCTACCGCGGCGAATTCTCCTCGTGCGCCGCGTGCTCGGTCCCCTGTGGAGGAACTACATGCGAGTGGGCGTGCATCGTGCCGCTCGCGCTGCAGAGAACATCTCCGACACCGAATCCCGCTGAGCTATCCCGCCCTCATCGGGACACGCCACGAGGATCGTCGCCCAGCCTCCGGCAGACTGCACCAGGAAACCCCATCCAAGCAGCACTTGTGGCGAGCGTTTGCGGGCATCCGCGACTGCTACATCTGCAACGCGCCGCAAACGATCGTTTACGGCTGATGATCGAGCCTTGCAGAAACGCGGATTAGTTCACGATGTCGTTAATTCATGAGTTCCTGTATTGTCCTGATTGTGCCCATTACTGCTCTCGCGTCCGCGACCCACACCGCGGCGGTCGCCCGTCTCGGCCACGCGCTGTCTGATCCGACCCGTGCGGGTGTCCTGTTGGCGTTGCGGGAAGCTCCTGCATACCCGTCAGACCTCGCGGATGCTCTCGGCGTCTCGCGGCAGGTCATGTCGAACCAGCTTGCATGCCTGCGCGGCTGCGGACTGGTCGAGGCAATCCCGGACGGTCGGCGCACCTGGTACCGACTAGCGGATGCCCACCTCGCCCCTGCCCTCGACGAGCTGATGGGCGTTGTTCTGTTTCTCGAGCCCGGCTGCTGTGGCGGAGAGAGCTGCACCTGCGCATGAGCGCCACCGATATTCGGCTCACCAAGGAGCGCCGCGGTGTCCTCCAGCGGCGCGTCCGGTGGATCGTCACCGCAACGATTGTCTACAACATCGTCGAAGCGATCGTTGCCATCTCGGCTGGCTCAATCGCGTCCTCGACCGCGCTCATCGGATTCGGCCTCGACTCCACCATCGAAGTCCTCTCGGCGGCAGCCGTCGCGTGGCAATTCACACGCCGCGATCCAGAGCGGTGGGAGCAGGGGACGCTGCGCGTCATTGCAATAGCTTTCTTCGCCCTCGCCGCATACGTCATCGTCTCCTCTGCTCTGGCCCTGCTCACTCAGACAGATGTCGAGCATTCGACGCTCGGCATCGTCATGACCGCGCTCAGCGTGGCGACCATGCCCTTCCTCTCGTTCGCGGAACGTCGCGCCGGCCGCGAACTCGGTTCGGCGACGGCAGTCGCGGACTCAAAACAGACCCTCATCTGCACGTACCTGTCCGCCGCGGTGCTCATCGGGCTCGTTCTCAACAGCCTGTTCGGCTGGTGGTGGGCCGACGCGATCGCGGGTCTCGTCATTGCAGGCTTCGCGATCCGCGAGGGCAGCGAAGCCTGGCGCGGCGACGCCTGCGCGACCTCCGTAGGGATGCTCCTTGAAGACGACCACGAGCACGGCGAGCACGACACGCACGAGCACTAAGAATCCACCGACCCGCTGGCGATTAAACGGTAGGTCCGCCCGATGTGCTGGGCATGCGAAGCTGCGGTGGGTGGTCTCATCACCGCACAGAGCACCAGGAAATGCGCGGTGCCGCAGGTAGCGTGGCGGTATGTCGATCGAAACGTATATCGCGGTTCTGCACGACGATGAGGCGGCGGCCGATGATGGCGAATCCGTCCTCTGCCCGCTCCAGCCCAATGGGCAACCGAAGCCCAGCATCGATCACGATGGCGTGCTCTATGACCTCCTTGAAGCTCAGGGGCCGGACGGTGTGTTTGAGTACAGGCGCGCGAGAGCGTGAACCGTTCTGGGCTTCACCAGACCCATCGGAACTGATCTGAAGTGGTTCAGCGCACCAGGCGCGCGATCGCCTGGGACGCTTCACGCACTTTCTCTT
>NZ_BJUW01000021.1 GCF_007988825.1 Microbacterium aerolatum
GCACCACAGATCCGGCGACGTGCGCAGGCGCCATCACGGCGAACGGCGTCGCCCGCCCGGTGCGGCCGACCGACACCACGATGTCGAGCAGCGTAGTCTGCACCTCCTCCGGCGGGTACTTGTAGGCGATCGCCCAGCGCGGAGCGCGTGAGGTGATGCCGAGTTCGTCGTGCAGCGCGAGCTCGTCGACCTTCACGACGATGCCGTCGAGCTCGTGCTCTATGTCGTGCCGATGCTCACCGAAGTGCGCCACGAACTCCGTGACCTCGTCGATCGAGTGGCAGACCTTCGAGTGCGGGCTGGTCGGCAGCCCCCACGACGACAGCAGCTCGTACACCTCGCTCTGCGCTGCGACCGGCGGGTTCGACCACGCCCCGATGCCGTGGACGTACAGCGACAGCGATTCGATCCGCAGCAGTCCTGCCTCGAGCTCGAGACCGTCCTTCTTTTCGATCTGCTGGCGGAGTCCGCCACTGGCCGCATTGCGGGGATTCGCGAACGCGGGGAAGCGGCGGGCGGCCGCACTGCGTGCCTTCTCCTCCTCGAAGGGCCGCTTCGCGCCGCCTCTGGCCTCCCACCGGGACAGCGCATCGGCGTACGCCCGCTCGCGGAAGTCCGCCTGGGCGGCGTTGAGGCGCTCGAACGCCGCGACCGGGATGAACACCTCGCCGCGCACTTCGACGATCGCGGGATGCCCTTCGCCGCTCAGGCGCTCGGGGATGTCTGCCAGACGCAGCGCGTTCTCGGTCACGATCTCACCGACACGGCCGTCGCCGCGGGTCGCAGCGGAGGTGAGAACGCCGTTCTCATACCGCAGGTTGATCGCCAAGCCGTCGATCTTCAGCTCGGTCAGCCAGGCGACATCGCGCCCCGCTGCCGCGCGGGTCTTCGCCGCCCAGTCCCGCAGCTCGTCGATCGAGAAGACGTTGTCGAGGCTCAGCATCCGCTCTGCGTGCTCAATCGTCGCGAGGCCCGTCGCCTGCGCGGCACCCACCATCTGTGTCGGCGAGTCCTGACCCTGCAGCTCGGGGTGCAGCCGCTCGAGCTCCTCGAGCCGGTGCATCCAGCCGTCATAGGTCGCGTCGTCGACGAGCGAGGTGTCGCGACCGTAGTACGCGTCCTTGGCTTCGAGGATGCGCGTCGTCAGCTCTTCAGCCTCGGCGCGGGCGTCTTCCAACGAGATGTTCTCCGGCACCATGTCAGTCTACGAGCGGGTGGGGACATCCGCGGGGTTGCGCAGGAGGAGGCTTCGACTCGCTGCGCTCGCTCACCCCGTTTCGACTGCGGCGCTGCGCGCCTTCGCTCAACGACCCGCGAAACGGACCCACCCGGGTGGCGCTGCGCGCCTTCGCTCAACGACCCGCGAAGGGAACCCAGCCGGGCGGCGCTGCGCGCCTTCGCTCAACGACCTGTGAGAGTCAGCTCAGAGAGCTCAAGCGTCGACGGGCACCGCGGAGACCGTGCGGTCGATCGTGAACTGGCCGAGCACGCGGGTCCCCACGTAGAGCACGGCCGTCTGACCGGGTGCGACGCCGTCCAGCGGCACCTCGGGCACCACGACGACACCGGTGGCGGACACCGTGGCATGTGCGGGAACCGGCTCCGAGTGCGCGCGGATCTGCACCTCGCACGCGAACTCCGACGCTGTCGGGGCGGCGCCCGCCCAGGAGTGCCGCTCGCCCGAGATCTCTCCGATCGCGAGGGCCTCCTTGGGACCGACGACGACCGTGTTGGACACCGGGCGCACCTCGAGCACGAAGCGCGGCTTGCCATCAGGCGCCGGCACCCCGAGGCGCAGCCCACGCCGCTGCCCGACCGTGAAGGCGTGCGCGCCATCGTGCGAGCCGACGACCTCGCCGTTCCGATCGAGGATCTCGCCCTGCTCGGCACCGACCTTCTCGGCCAGCCAGCCGCGGGTGTCGCCATCGGGGATGAAGCAGATGTCGTGGCTGTCGGGCTTCTGCGCGACGCTCAGCCCGCGCTCGGCGGCCTCCGCGCGCACGAGCGCCTTCGACGGCGTCTCCCCGAGCGGGAAGTAGGTGTGCGCGAGCTGCTCGGCCGTGAGCACGCCGAGCACGTAGGACTGGTCCTTGGCGTTGTCCGATGCGCGGTGCAGCTCGAGCCCGCCGTCGCCGTCCACGAGCGTGGCGTAGTGGCCGGTGCACACCGCGTCGAAGCCGAGCTCGATCGCCCGCTCCAGGAGGGCTGCGAATTTGATCTTCTCGTTGCACCGCATGCACGGGTTCGGCGTGCGCCCGGCCTGGTACTCGGCGATGAAGTCATCGATCACGTCGTCGCGGAAGCGCTCCGAGAAGTCCCATACATAGAACGGGATGCCGAGCATGTCCGATGCACGCCGAGCGTCCATGGCGTCCTCGATCGTGCAGCAGCCGCGGCTCCCGGTGCGGAGGGTTCCACCAGCCCTCGAGAGCGCGAGGTGCACGCCGGTCACGTCGTGCCCCGCCTCCACGGCACGCGCAGCCGCGACGGCGGAATCGACGCCACCGCTCATTGCCGCAAGAATCCGCATGCGTCCAGTCTACGAGCGCTGGGCTGTGCGAGATCCGGATGCCCGAGCATACGCGTCCGCGATCGCCGTGAGCACGGCATCCACATCCGCGTCTGTCGACGTGCGCCCGAGGGTGAACCGCAGCACGCTGCGCGCGTCCTGCTCGCTGCCGCCCATCGCCATCACGACGTGCGAGGGCTCGGCTACCCCGGCCTGACAGGCCGAGCCGGTGGATGCCGCCACCCCTGCCACATCGAGCAGGAACAGCAGGCTCTCCCCCACCGCCCCGGGGAAGAGGAAATGCGCGTTGCCCGGCAGACGGTCGACCGGATCGCCGAGCAGTCGCGCCAGGGGAACTGCAGAGCGGATGCCGCTGATCAGCCGGTCGCGCAGGGCGCGCAGCCGCGCGGCCTCCGCCTCGCGCTCGTCCTCGGCTGCCGACAGCGCCGCCGCGAAGGCCGCGGCGCCCGGCACATCCTGGGTACCCGCGCGCAGGCCGCGCTGCTGCGCACCGCCGTGCAGCAGCGGCACCATCTTCGCCGTGCGAGCGACGACCAGAGCGCCCACCCCGACCGGGGCCCCGATCTTGTGCCCCGCGACGCTCATGGCCACCAGGCCCGCTCCCGCCGCGGCATCCCCGCGCAGCTCGCGGAACGACAGCGGAACGTGGCCGAGAGCCGCCACGGCATCCAGATGCAGCGGCACGCCGGAGTGAGCAGCCGCAGCGGAAAGCGCGGGGGCATCGTTCACCGTGCCGACCTCGTTGTTCGCGACCAGGGCAGTCGCGAGGGCTGCACCGGGCAAGGCTGCGCGGAAGATCTCCGGCTCGATGCGCCCGGTCCCGGACAACGCCACGGCACGTACGGCCGCACCGTCAGAGGCGAGCGCGGCGACCGTGTCCATGGTCGCGTGGTGCTCGCCGTCAGGAAGGACGACCGTATCGGCATCCGCCGCGCGCGAAGTCCACAGGCCCCGCAGCGCGGTGTTGATCGACTCCGTGCCGCCGGAGGTCAGCACGACCTCGATCGGATCGCTTCCGAGCACCTCGGCGATGCGCTCTCTGGAGTCCTCGAGCAGTCGCCGGGCATCCTGACCTGCGCCGTGAGTGGACGAGGCGTTGCCGACGACATCGGACGCCGCCAGCCAGGCCTCCCGAGCCTCAGGGCGAAGCGGCGTCGTGGCCGCATGGTCGAGATAGAACCGCATCCCTCAATGCTCGCGCATTTTCGCGCTCTACGCTGTACTCATGCCCACCTTCACCGCGCCGGGAGGCGCTGCCCTCGACGACCTCGGCGTAAGGCTGCACGACGGGGTGGCGACGCTGCGCGTGTGGTCGAAGAACGCCTCATCCGTCGAGCTCGTGGTGTTCGACGAGACCGACCTGGACTGGGTGACCGAGGAGGCCGATCTGGAGCGCGGCCCCGGAGACGTCTGGGAGGCGACGACCCCGCTGCTGCAGCCGGGCACGCGGTACGCGCTGCGCGTCGGCGGCCCGCACGGACCGGGTAACACCTTCAACCCCGAGACGCTGCTGCTCGATCCGTACGCCCGTGGCCTCGCGCAGGGCGACGGCTATGAGGAGTGGCGATCGGTCGTGATCGAGGACGGCTTCGACTGGGGCGGCGTGGAGAAGCCGCGCGTGCCGCTGGACCGCACGATCATCTACGAAGCGCATCTGAAGGGCCTGACCAAGCGCCACCCCGATGTGCCGCCCGCCCTGCACGGAACCTATGCCGGTCTCGCCCACCCCGCGATGATCGAGCACTTCCAGTCGCTCGGCATCACGGCGATCGAGCTGCTCCCCGTGCACGCGTTCGTCTCAGAACCGCGGCTGCTCGATCGCGGACTCACGAACTACTGGGGTTACAACACGCTCAACTTCTTCACCCCGCACACCGCGTACGCCACCGAGGAGGCCCGCAAACAGGGTCCGGAGGCCGTGCTCGCAGAGTTCAAGGGCATGGTGAAACTGTTGCACGAGGCGGGCCTCGAAGTGATCCTCGACGTCGTGTACAACCACACCTCGGAAGAGGGCATCGGCGGCCCGCGCTCGAGCCTGCGCGGCATCGACAACGCCAGTTACTACCGTCAGCAGGCGGACGGCGCGTACATCGACACCACCGGCGTCGGCAACACGCTGAACACGGCGATGGATGCCGGGGCCCGACTGGTCCTCGATTCGCTCCGGTACTGGGCGCAGGAGATGCAGATCGACGGCTTCCGCTTCGATCTCGCGGCCGCGCTCGGCCGCGATGGCAACCACGAGTACTCCCGTGAGCATCCGCTGCTCACGGCGGTCCGCGACGATCCGGCGCTGAAGGACGTCAAGCTCATCGCCGAACCCTGGGACGTCGGGATGGGCGGCTGGCAGACCGGCAACTTCCCGGACGGCTGGCACGAGTGGAACGACCGCTACCGGGACCGCGTCCGCAATTTCTGGCTCAGCGACATCGACTACGCGCGACGCGCGTCGGCTCCGGTGGGCATCGGCGGCTTCGCCACGCGACTGGCCGGCTCATCGAACACGTTCAGCAAGGAGCGCGGTCCGCTCGCCAGCATCAACTTCGTCACGGCGCATGACGGTTTCACCCTGCACGACCTCGTCTCGTACGACGTCAAGCACAACGAGGCCAACGGCGAGGACAACCGCGACGGCGCCGACACCAACCGCGCGTTCAATCACGGCGTGGAGGGACCGACGCACGACGCCGCGATCAACGCGGCCCGCCGGAAGGCCATGCGCAATCTGCTCGGCACCCTCATGCTCTCCGCCGGGATACCCATGCTCACGGCGGGCGACGAAGCGGGGCGCACGCAGCGCGGCAACAACAACGCCTACGCGCACGACTCCGCTCTCACCTGGGTGAACTGGGAGCACGAGCCGTGGCAGGAGGACCTGCGCGCGCACGTGGCGACCCTGACGCGGCTGCGCAGCGAGAACGCGGCGCTGCGCCCCCGCCGCTACGCTCGACGCGACGTGCACACCCCGAACGCCTCTGTCATGGACTGGTACAACCAGCTCGGCGAGATGATGGAGGACTCGCAGTGGAACGATCCCGGCAACCGCACTCTGCAGTACGTCGCGGCATCCACACCGGTGGATGAACGGATCAACCGCATCCTGCTGATCGTGCACGGCACCGAATCTCCCATCGACATCACGCTGCCCGCATCCATCGAGGGGGCTGTGAAGTTCGTCTCCCTGTGGTCGAGCGCGGATGAGCGACCGGGCGTCGAGGCAGAGGAGTACGCCCCCGGCGACGTGCTGCCGATGCCCGGTACCTCGATGCGGCTGTTCCGCGTCGAATAGCCGCGCCGCTGGGTTCTGCCCGGCACGACGGCAGGGTACATTCGGGGTGTGGCAGCACGTTCCGGCAGTCTTCCCGCGGCGCTTCGAAGTCCCGCACAGATTCCGCTGCGGCCACCGGCCGGCTCTGGGGCATCCGACACGAGAACCGGACGCATCCCTCTCGCCGATCCCAGGCCTTCGGTGCCGGGCGGATTCCGCGCGAAGGCGTTCGCCGGCGAGGTCGTTCCCTTCAGCGTCGTCGCGTTCCGCGAGGGGCATGACCGCATCGGCGCGCATGTCCGCCTCGCGGCTCCCGACGGGACGACCTCACTGCACAGGCTGACCCCGATGCAAGACGGCAGCGACCGCTGGCGGGCCGATATCGCGCTGGATGCGCAGGGCACCTGGCACTACCGTTTCGAGGCGTTCGCGGACGACTTCGCGACCTGGGCGCATGCAGCATCCATCAAGATCGCCGCCGGTGTCGATGTGGCGGTGATGGCTGCTCTCGGCGCCGAACTGCTCGCCCGTGCCGCCGCCGACACGCACCGCCCCACGAAGCAGCGCGCAGCGCTGAAGACGCTGGCAGCTCGACTCGACGAAGCGGATGCCGCCGACGCCCTGGCCGTCGCGACCGACCCCGAGCTCGCCGCGCTGTTCGCCGACCGGCCGCTGATGTCGCTGTCGGCCGAGACCTCCGAACAGACGATCGTCGTGGAGCGCGCGAGCGCGGGCGTCGGGGCCTGGTACGAGTTCTTCCCGCGTTCCGAGGGTGCCAGGCGGAACAGAGACGGCACGGTCACCAGCGGCACGTTCCGCACTGCGGCGAAGCATCTCGCCCGCGTCGCCGACATGGGCTTCGACGTGCTCTACCTTCCGCCGATCCACCCCATCGGGCGCACGCACCGCAAGGGACCGAACAACACCCTGAACGCCGGCCCCGCCGATCCCGGTTCGCCGTGGGCCATCGGCGCCGCCGAGGGCGGGCACGATGCCGTGCATCCGGATCTCGGCACGCTCGCCGACTTCCGTGCATTCGTCCGCCAGGCGCGCAAGGCCGGGATCGAAGTCGCGCTGGATCTGGCACTGCAGGCCTCCCCCGATCATCCGTGGGTCGCCGAGCATCCGGAGTGGTTCACCACGCTCCCGGACGGCACCATCGCATACGCCGAGAACCCGCCGAAGAAGTATCAGGACATCTATCCGCTGAACTTCGACGGCGACCCGGATGGGCTCCGCGAAGAGGTGCTGCGAGTCGTGACCCATTGGATCGCACAGGGGGTCAAGATCTTCCGGGTCGACAATCCGCACACCAAGCCCCTGCAGTTCTGGGAGTGGCTGATAGCGAAGGTCACGGCAGCCGACCCCGACGTGGTTTTCCTCGCCGAAGCCTTCACCCGGCCGGCTCCCCTTCGCGGGCTCGCAGCGGTCGGATTCCAGCAGAGTTACACGTACTTCGCCTGGCGGAACACGAAGCGCGAATTGGAGGAGTTCCTGACCGGACTCGCCACCGAGACGGCGGACTATCTGCGCCCGAACCTGTTCGTCAACACCCCGGACATCCTCACCGAGTACCTGCAGTTCGGCGGGCGCGCCGCCTACAAGGTGCGAGCGGCGATCGCGGCCACCGCGGCTCCGACGTACGGGGTGTACGCGGGGTACGAGCTGTTCGAGAACGTGGCGCGGCCGGGTTCAGAGGAGAACATCGACAACGAGAAATACGAGTACAAACTCCGCGACTTCGCGGCGGCCGAGGCGGCCGGCGACTCGCTCGCGCCCTACCTGCGGCGCCTCAATGAGATCCGCCGTACCCACCCCGCGCTGCGTCAGCTGCGCAACCTCTCGGTGCACTGGAGCGACGACGACGGCATCCTGGTCTACTCGAAGCACCTCGACGGAGCGTTCACCCCCGATGGTGAGTCCGACACCGTCATCGTCGTGGCCAACGTCGATCCGCACTCCGTGCGCGAGACCACTGTGCACCTCGACACCCGGGTGTGGGACGTGGAGCCCGGAGAGCCCTTCGACGTCGAGGACCTCGTCACCGGCGAGACCTGGACCTGGTCGGATCACGACTATGTCCGCCTGGACGCGTTCGCCGAACCCGTGCACATCCTCCACGTGAAGGCCCGAAAATGAGCACTCCGCAGAAGACAGCCATCCCAGTCGAGTGGGCCGCCGTCGCCGCCGGGTCGTATCACGCGCCCCACGACGTCCTCGGCCCTCACCCGACGTCGGATGCCGCAGGCCGCACCCGCACGACGATCCGCGCGCGCCGGCCGCTCGCCGAGAGCGTCACGGCTATCCTGGCCGACGGCACGCGAATCCCCCTGGAGCATGCCGCGCACGGCATATGGCAGGGAGAGCACGCGGGAGCACCGGTGCCATATCGCATCGCCACCGTGTACGAAGACGGGACGGAGCAACTCAAGGGCGATCCGTATCGTCACCTGCCGACCGTCGGCGAATTGGATCTGCACCTGATCGGCGAGGGCAGACACGAGCGCCTGTGGGAGGTGCTCGGCGCCGGCGCCCACCTGGTCGACGGCGAGATCGGGGTGGCGTTCGCCGTCTGGGCGCCGAACGCGCAGGCGGTCCGGGTCGTCGGCGATCACAACGGCTGGAACGGCGAAGGCCACGCCATGCGCTCGATGGGATCGAGCGGCGTGTGGGAGCTGTTCATCCCCGGGGTCTCCCCCGGCACCGTCTACAAGTACGAGATCCTCACCCCAGAGGATCGCTGGATCGTCAAGGCCGACCCGATGGCGCAGCGCACGCAGGTGCCGCCGGAGACGGCCTCGATCGTGCCGTTCTCTGCGTACAGCTGGAAGGACGGCGCGTGGATGACCCGCCGGGCGGCGACCCACGCGGTCGCGCAGCCGATGAGCATCTACGAGGTGCACCTCGGGTCGTGGCGCGGCGGGCTGGGTTATCGCGAGGTCGCCGACCCGCTGATCGCCCATGTGACAGAGACCGGCTTCACGCACGTCGAGTTCATGCCGCTGGCGGAGCATCCATTCGGCGGGTCGTGGGGATACCAGGTGAGCGGCTACTACGCCCCTACCGCCCGGTTCGGCAATCCGGACGATCTGCGCTACCTGATCGACCGGCTGCACCAGGCCGGCATCGGCGTGCTCCTCGACTGGGTCCCTGGCCACTTCCCCAAGGACGAGTTCGCGCTCGCGCGCTTCGACGGACGTCCCGTGTACGAGCATCCCGATCCGCGACGCGGCGAGCACCAGGACTGGGGCACGTTGATCTTCGACTACGGCCGCCCCGAGGTGCGCGGATTCCTCGTCGCGAACGCCCTCTACTGGTTCGAGGAGTTCCACGTGGACGGGCTGAGGGTGGATGCCGTCGCCTCGATGCTCTACCTGGACTACTCCCGTCGCGAGGGCGAGTGGGAGCCGAATGTCCATGGCGGTCGGGAGAACCTCGAGGCGATCCGCTTCCTGCAGGAGGTGAACGCCACGGCATACCGCACGCACCCGGGCGTCGTGATGATCGCCGAGGAGTCCACGAGCTTCCCCGGCGTCACCGCGCGCACGGATCAGGCGGGGCTGGGTTTCGGCTTCAAATGGAACATGGGGTGGATGAACGACTCGCTGCAGTACATCTCGCGCGACCCGATGTACCGCGCGCACCACGAGGGCGAGATGACGTTCTCGTTCGTGTACGCCTTCGGCGAGAACTACCTGCTGCCGATCAGCCATGACGAGGTCGTGCACGGCAAAGGCAGCCTGCTGTCGAAGATGCCCGGCGATCACGCCCACAAGCTCGCGAACGTGCGCGCGTATCTGGCCTACATGTGGGGGCACCCGGGGAAGAACCTGCTGTTCATGGGCCAGGAGTTCGGGCAGATCGCAGAGTGGTCGGAGAGCCGCCCGTTGGACTGGTGGCTGCTCGACCAGCCATCGCACGCGCAGCTGCAGCGGTTCGTCGGGGCGATGAACGGCGTGTACCGCGGCACTGCACCGCTGTGGGAGCGGGACGGCGACAGCACGCGCTTCCGGCGCCTGGGCGCGCCGCAATGGGACCCGAACGTGATCGCGTTCGAGCGGCGAGACCTGCACGGCGGCCGCGTCATCGTCATCAGCAACTTCGCGGGTGTTGAACGCCCGAACCTCGAACTCGACGTTCCGGTGGCCGGTGTCTGGGAGGAGATCCTCAACACCGACGCCGTGGAGTACGGCGGCGCCGGCATCGGCAACTACGGCCGCGTGGCAGCCCACGCCTCAGAGGATCACGGCATCCCGCGAACCATGATCACGCTGCCGCCGCTGGCAACTCTGTGGCTGCGCCACCGCTCAGGGACTAGAGACTAGAACAGCAGCGACGACAGCCGGTTCCGGGCCGCCGCGACGCGCGGGTCGTCTGCGCCGATCAGGCCGAACAGTTCGACGAGGCGCTCTCGCACGGGCGCGCGCTCCTCGGAGGGCAGCACCGCGAACAGGTCGAGCAGACGCCCGAAGGCGTCGTCGACGTGGCCGCCGGAGATGTCGAGGTCCGCCACCGCGAACTGCGCCTGCACGTCCTGCGGGTTCGCTGCGGCCGCGGCCCGCGCCTCCTGCAGGTCGAGGTCCTGCACCCGATCGAGCAGCCGCACCTGACCGAGTCCAGCTCGAGCGTCCTCGTCGCGCGGGTTCTCGGCGAGAGCCTTCTCGTACGCCGTGATCGCCGAGGCGTAATCGCCCTTCTCGATCGCGGCGAAGGCTTCGGCGTGCAACGGCGGAAGCGGCTTCTCCTGCTCCTGCTCGCCCTCGGCGGCCGGCTCCTGCTCTCCGCCCACCGTGCCCGTGACGCCGTTCTGCGCCGCGACCTGGAGCAGCTGGTCGATGACCTGGCGCACCTGCTCCTCGGGGACCGCGCCGGTGAACATCGGCACGGGCTGCCCGGCGATCAGCGCGACCACCATGGGGATCGACTGCGCACGGAAGCTCTGCGCGAGCTGCGGGTTGGCGTCGACGTCGACCTTCGCGAGGACGACACGGCCGCCGAGCTCGTTCACGACCTTCTCGAGGATCGGGCTGAGCTGCTTGCACGGTCCGCACCATTCGGCCCACAGGTCGACGATGATCGGCACCGTGCGGGAGAGCTCGAGGATCTGCCCGAACGTGGCATCCGTCACGTCGACCACGAAACCGCCCTGGGCGGGCGCATCGCCTCCGGCCGGCATCTGGCCGGCGTCTGCGGGTGCGGCCGGACGGTTGCGCAGGGTGGACAGGTCCACAGCACCGCGGAGGGCTGCTGCCGAGATATCGCTCACTTGATCACTTCCACATCGAGAATGTCCTGGTGCACGGCGAGCAGGCGCACCTGCTCGGTGGAGCCCTGGCTGGGCACGGAGAAGAACAGCTGCAGGCCGTAGGTCGTCTTGACGCCCTTCGACGCCTCCTCGACGCCGGTGAGCGTCTTCGCCTCTTCGTTCTCGCCGAACCGGATCACGGCATCGCTCGTGGTCGGCGTGATCGTCTCGCTGTCGACGAGCGACACGGCGACGATCGCGCCGCTGTCCAGAGTCGCGAGCGCGACGGGCGGCTCATCGTTCGCGGCGATGTCGAACGCGGCCTTGGACGTCTCGGCGGCTCCGTTGTCCGCCAGCCCCTGGGTGACCGCCTTCCGGCTCTCCGTGATGGAGTCCGCCAGCGCGATCGTCACCGGGTCGAACGCGGAGCGGAACTCGCTCTTCTCCCCCGCATCGACCACGTCGGCGAACGCGCTGGCGAGCTCGTCCGGCGAGAGCGCGAGGAACGCGGATGCCTTCTCGGTTATGAGGCTCGTACCGAGCCACGCCGGCGCGAGCTGCGGCACCTCGGTGGATGCCTGCATCTCAGCCATGTTCGTGACCTTGTAGTTCGACCACGGGTCGGCCTGGGTCATGGTGAGGATGACCGGCGGAACCGTGTCGTCACTCTTGCTCTTGCTCAGAACCAGCACGGTGCGCGGCCAGGTGTCGGTGGCCTGCGGCAGCAGCACCTCGATGGCCTCGGTCGGGATCGCCGCCGGCATGGCGCGGTCCTTGAGGGTGGCGCGCAGCTCGTAGTCGGTGGAGCGCGCGCTGAGCGCGGTGCCGTCGAGTCGCGTGGCGGCGAGGTCGATGTCCATCTCCGTGTCGGCTTCTTCGAGCGTCTTCGCGATGTTCTGAAGGATGCGGGAAGCCTGGGCCTCGGTGACGGCCGGCGGCTTCTGGTTCTCGGGGGTGATGACCGTCTGCGTCGGGGACGGCGTCGGCGATGCCTCGCCCAGCTGCGGCCAGGAGTCGCTGGAGCAGCCCGCGAACATCAGGCCCGCCACGCCGAGCGCCGGGAGCACGAGAAGGCGTCGCCGCGTTCCGAGGGCACGGCGCTCGCTCTTGTCCGGCTTGGATTCCGTCGGCTCTTCAGTCTTCTCGTCTCCCGCTTGCGCGGCCTGCGGCTCGAGCGCCTCGCGCACCGGCGCTGGCTCGACAGACAGGTCGATCGGCTCCGTCGCGGGCATCGGGCCCGGCCCCTTGCGACGCGGACCGCGCCCGCGGCGCTGGTGACGGATCGCGAGCACGTACATGACGAGCCCGAACAGCAGCACCGCACCACCGGCGGCGATCAGCGGCCCGACCAGCGGCGTCGAGGTGTCCAGCGGCCACGACACGACGATGTCGTCAGGGGCTGCCTCGGTGCCGTCCTTGGCGATGAGCACGCTCATACCCTCCGGCAGCTGCATGTCGGTGATCAGCTGATCCTGCTCGCTGAAGGAGTCCAGCCAGAGGTCCGAACCCGCAGGGTTGCGTCCGCTCTCCTCGGCTGAGCCGGTCTCGCCGTCCTCCGATGACACCTCCGGCTCGACGACAGTGCTCGTCGGCGAACCATCGTCGAGGTCGATCGAGGTGTAGGTGGCATCCGAGAGCCATGCCTCGAGATCGGCCGTACGGCCGTAGGCGGCGAAGATGTCGCCGTCGCCGCGGACCAGCAGGGTCTGCTGCCCGGGGTTCTCGCGCAGCACTGCGCCGTCCACCAGCAGATACGGGGTCGGCTCCTCGACGCTGAGCTCCACCTGCTGGGCGGACGGGCCCATGAAGATGGTTCGCTGAGCGATGCCCGCTCCGATGAGAAGCGTGGCCAGGACGAAGGCCACGACGGCCCACACGAAACGCACGAAAAGACTCCTTACGTGACCCGGACGCGTCATCCAGGTCTCCGCTCGACGTTTCAGACTAGCGAAACAGGCTGAGTGTTGACTATCAGGGCCCTTTCGGCCGGCCTTTCCGGCAGGTCGGCGGATCATGCAGCCATGCGCCGACTACCCTGAGAACATTCTTCCCGAGGAGAGCCGATGAAGCTGCACAATCCGTTCCGCACGGCGCTGGTCGCCACGCTCGGCGTGGGCCTCGGCATCCTGCTGATCGGCAGCATCCAGTCGCTGTCGACTGTGCTGCTCTACGTCGGCACGGCACTGTTCATCAGCCTCGGTCTGGATCCGGTCATCTCCTTCCTCGAGCGCCACAAGCTGCCGCGGTGGCTGGCAGTGCTGATCGCCCTCGTCGCCGTGCTCGGCGTGTTCGCCGGCATCGTGCTGATCGTGCTGCCGGTCCTGATCGATCAGATCGGACAGCTCGTGAAGCAGATCACGATCTTCCTCCAGAGCACCCGCCTCGACGATGTCAAGGAATGGATCACCGCGACCTTCCCCGGTCTGCAGCCCAGCTTCGTCGACGATCTGTTCACCAACGCGATGGACTGGCTGAACGACAACTGGACCACCATCACCGAGAGTGTCGTCACCGTCGGAACGGCGATCGTGACGGGTCTGTTCGGCGCCTTCATCGTGCTGATCCTCACGATCTACCTCACGGCGTCCACGCCATCGCTCAAGCGTGCCGTCTACCAGTTGGTGCCGGCATCCAAGCGCCCGCGCTTCGTCGACCTGTCCGAGCAGATCACCGACTCCGTCGGCTACTACGTCATGGGCCAGGTCACCCTGGGCGTGGTCAACGGCGTGCTCAGCGCGATCTACCTGAGCATCATCGGCGCGCCGTTCCCCGCCGTCCTCGCCGTCATCGCGTTCTTCTTCTCGCTGATCCCGCTGGTGGGCACCCTCACCGGCTCGACCATCATCGTCCTGGTGTGCCTGATCCCCGGGCTCGGGGCGCCCGGCATCGCGCTGGCCGCCGGAATCTACTACCTGATCTACATGCAGATCGAGGCGTACGTCATCTCGCCGCGCATCATGAGCCGTGCGGTGTCCGTTCCCGGTGCCGTGGTCGTCGTGGCCGCGCTGGCCGGAGGTTCGCTGCTCGGGCTGCTCGGCGCACTGATCGCGATCCCGGTCGCCGCCAGCATCCTGATCATCTACCGTCAGGTGCTCATCCCGCGGATGAACGAGCGGTGATCAGGACGCGGGCCACTCCTTCGACAACGGCAGGGCGTCGGGGTTCACAGCCGCGACGATCTCGGTGAGCACGCGACGCGTTTGCGTCTCGCCGACCCAGAGGTGCCTGCCGCCTTCCACGTCGATCAGCGTGATGTCCGGGATCGCCGCGAACCTCTCCTGCGCCTCGGCCGGACGGAGATAATCGTCGAACTCCGGGATCAGCGCGATGACACGCCGCGGGTCCTCCGCCCAGGCAGCGACCTCGTCGGCTGTCGCACGGTGCAACGGTGGCGAGAGAAGGATGATCCCCTCCACGTCGTGCTCCTGACCGTACTTCAGGGCGAGTTCAGTGCCGAACGACCAGCCGAGCAGCCACGGACGCGGCAGCCCGCGCTCGCGCACGAGCGACATCGCGGCGGCGACGTCGAACCGCTCGCCCAGTCCCCCGTCGAACTGCCCGTCGCTCGTGCCGCGCGGCGACGTCGTCCCGCGCGTGTTGAATCGCAGCACGGCCAGATCAGCCAGAGCAGGCAGGCGCGCCGCTGCCTTGCGCAGGATGTGCGAGTCCATGTACCCGCCGGCGGTGGGCAGCGGATGCAGTGTCACGAGCGTTGCGACGGGCGTGGCCGACTCGGGCACGGCGAGTTCGCCGACCAGCACAAGACCGTCGGCGGTGGTCAGTTCGACATCCTCCCGGCGGGCGGGAAGCTCGAGCGGACCGCGGATCTCCACGCTCACGCCACCTTCCAGCAGTGCGTGTGCCAGTGCCTGCGCGCGGCGAGGTCGGCCGCATCGCCGAGAACGCCGTCGGCGCGCCAGACCACCTGATGCGCCGTGCCGGGTGCGATCACGCCGCGGCAGCCGGGGCAGGTGTACTCCTTGAGCGCCTGCCGCGCCGACACGGGCTGCACGGTCCATTCGCGGCCCTGCCGTGTCTCGCTGCGCTTCCAGCCCGTTAGCAGGCGCTGGAAGGAGTCATCAGCGTCCGAGTGCTCCTGACGCCTGCGGTTCGAGCGTGGCATGGCGGTGCATTACCACCAGTGGTTGCTGGTCCAGAATGCGTGCGCGGCAGCCCAGCTGCCGTAACGACCGGTCGCGTAGCCGTTGGCCCACCGCAGATTGTCGACGGGGTTGTAGCCGTTGCCGGGCACCTTGCTGCAAGGAAGCGCCTGAACGAGACCGCATGCGCCCGACGAGCTGTTCGTCGCGTTCGGGTTCCAGCCGCTCTCGCGGGACACGATGTAGTCGACGTAACCCCAGTCACCCGATGCGATGCCGGCCGCCGCCATCCATTCGGCGGGGGCGCCGCCACCGTTGTAGAACGGCGCGGCGGCTACGGGCTGCGAGGACTCGGATGCGACCGAGGCAGGCTCGGGCTCTGGCGTCGGTGTCGGCTTCGGCGTGACGTAAACCTCGAAGCTGCTGCGTTCCACCGGAGAGATGGTCGCGCCGCTCACGCTGACGGTGAGATCCTGGGTGTCCCGGGCGGCGAGCGAGAACGACGTCTCGACATCGGCTTCGGGCTGCTCGGCGAGTGCCATGCCGGTGGGGGCCACGATCGCGGCCGCCAGGGCGACGACGCCGAACGCCGCCAGGCCGCCGGTGAGTCCGCGCCGCCGCGTCCAGTGTCGCTTCACGGGCGCGGATCTCGGGGTTGCGGACCTCATCGGTGCGACGGCGTCGCTGGTGGGGTCGATCTCAGAACCGGAAGTCACAATAGCGCCAGTCTAGCCAGTCTCACCTGGGTTCACCATGAGAGCGCTCAGCGCACGGCGAGGATCACGTCGATCGTCGCATCCAGGATCGCGTCGACCTGCTCCTCGCGGTAGCCGCGTCGCTGCATGCGGAACGCGGCTGAACGGAGCTGTTCGACGCTGAGGTCGTCGCCGTCGCGCAGATACCGGACGATGCGTGCCGCGACGTGGTCCACCTCATCTACGCGATACCCGAACCCGAGGATGCCACTGCGGGCGAACTTGTGCCGGCGGCTGCGTGCGAGATGGTCCAGGATCACCTGCGCCTCGGCCCGCGCCTTGACCACCCAGGCCTCCGCGCCCTGCTCGCGCACGATCTGATCGCGCTCGCGGGCGGCGAAGGCGTCTTCGATGCGTCCGAGGGCGGCATCCACGTCTCCGACGACGTAGCCCTCCTTCACCAGCGGGAACGAGGCCACCCGGACATCGGCGGCGCTGAGGTCTTCCAGGCCGAGCTCGAACGTCTCGCGGGCGGAGGCGAGGAAGGTGTCGACCGCCGCACGGTGGTATCCGCGCTCGCGACCTGTCGTGACCCGGAAGGCGGGCCTGGCGTTCTCGGTCACATCGTCCACCGTAGTCGAGGTCATGTCAGGGTCGCCCATGGTGAGAGCAGGAAGTACAGGCTGAGCGCGGGGATGGTCGAGGGCAGGATGCTGTCGAGCCGATCGAGCAGTCCGCCATGCCCCGGCAGCCAGGAGCTCATGTCCTTGATGCCGATGTCGCGTTTGATCATGGATTCGCCGAGGTCGCCCAGCGTCGCCGACAGCAGGATGGCGATGCCGAAGATCACACCCGCCCACCACGGCATCTCCAGCATGAAGATGGCGAGGAGCACACCGGCGATGATCGCCGCGACGACCGCTCCGGCGAAGCCCTCCCAGGTCTTCTTCGGGCTGATCCTCGGCGCCATCGGGTGCTTGCCGAATGCGAGACCGGCCGCGTACGCCCCGGTGTCCGACGCCACGGCGACGGCGATGAATCCGAGGACCCACCACTGTCCACCTTCCTGCCTCAGCAGGAGCAGCGCGACGCTGGTCAGGAAGGGCACGTAGATCTGGACGAAGCCGCCGACCACGGCATCCGTCAGAACGTCGCCGTAAGTGCGGCCGTCCCTCGCTGCCATCTGCGCGACCAGGCGCCACACGATCACGAAGGCGACCGCGAACAGCAGCGTCACCCAGCTGAGCCAGGCGGGTGCGAAGTATCCGGCCACCACGAGCAGTACGCCGGCGGCCACCTGCGGCACGATGTCGATCCGTCGACCGGCGCCGCGCAGCGCGCGGGTCAGTTCGAAGATCCCGAGGACCGCAATGGCCAGCGCGATCGGGACGAACAGTTCTTTGATGAACAGCAGCGAGCCGAGCAGCACCGCGCCGAAGGCGAGACCGACGAGGATCGCAAGGATCAGATCGCGACCCGTGCGCGCCTTGATCCGCTCGTTGGCCTGGTCCAGATGCTCGCGCGCCTGGTTCACGTGGGTCTCGAACTCGCCCCGTGCCTGGCGCAGCTGCTCGCGCATGATCGTCGCGGGATCCGGCGCCGGCTCGCGCTGCGCGGGAGCGTCGCCGTCCGGGGTCACCGCTTCACGGGCTTCGCGCCGCGTCAGCGGCTGCCCTTCGTCGGCGTCTCCGGTCGGCTCGTTCATGTCTGATCAGACCTCGAGGAGCTCGGCCTCTTTGCGCTTGAGCGCGTCATCGATGAGATCCACGTGCTGGCGGGTGAGAGCATCCAGTTCCTTCTCGCCGCGGGCGATCTCGTCCTCGCCGACCTCGCTCTTGAGCGCGTCCAGCTCGTCCTTCGACTTGCGACGGATGCCGCGCAGCTGGACCTTCGCGTCCTCGCCCTTGGTGCGCACGAGCTTCACGTACTCCTTGCGGCGCTCCTGAGTCAGCTCGGGCATCGTCACGCGGACGATGTTGCCGTCGTTGGTGGGATTCGCGCCGAGGTTCGGCATGTCGCGGATGGCCTGTTCGATGGCCTTGAGCGCGGACTTGTCGTACGGCGTGATGATGAGCGAGCGCGCCTCGGGGTTCGCCAGCGAGGCGAGCTGTGCGAGCGGCGTGGGCGACCCGTAGTAGTCGACCATCACCTTCTGGAACATCTGCGGGTTGGCGCGCCCCGTGCGAACGGTGGCGAAGTCCTCCTTGGCGGCGTCGACGGCGCGGGTCATGCGGGAGGTGGTTTCAGCGAGGACGTCCGCGATCACGGTGGCTCCTATCGTCAGGGGGTTCTTGCAATTCTATCCAGGTGCACGGTGCGCGCCCTGGCAGGTGCGTCAGGCGGTGACGAGCGTTCCGATCCGCTCGCCGAGCAGGGCACGCGTGACGTTGCCCGCCGGCTCCATGCCGAACACCCGCATGTCCATGCTGTTGTCCATGCACAGGCTGAAGGCGGTCGAGTCGACGACCTTGAGTCCGCGCTGCAGGGCGTCGATGTAGGTCACCTTGTCGATGCGAGTCGCCGAGGAGTCCTTGTTGGGATCGGCGGTGTAGATACCGTCGACGCCGTTCTTGGCGACCAGCACCTCCTGGGCGCCGATCTCGAGGGCGCGCTGCGCGGCAACGGTGTCAGTGGAGAAGTACGGCAGGCCGGCGCCTGCGCCGAAGATGACGACGCGGCCCTTCTCCATGTGGCGCTCGGCGCGCAGCGGGATGTAGGGCTCCGCGACCTGCGTCATCGAGATGGCGGACTGCACGCGGGTGGGAGCCCCGGCCTGCTCGAGGAAGTCCTGCAGGGCGAGGGCGTTCATCACGGTGCCGAGCATGCCCATGTAGTCGGCGCGGCCGCGGTCCATGCCGCGCTGGCTGAGTTCCGCGCCGCGGAAGAAGTTGCCGCCTCCGACGACGATCGCGATCTCGACCTCGTCGACCGCTGCGGCGATGTCACGGGCGATCTGGCTGACGACGTCAGGGTTCACCCCGAGCTGGCCGCCGCCGAATGCCTCTCCGGAGAGTTTGAGTAGGACGCGACGGCGTCTGGTGCGTTCAGTCATGGGTGGATGTCCTCTCGTCCCGATTCAAGATAGCGCCTCGTGGGCATGAAGAAGGGGTTCGGATCCGTGTGGATCCGAACCCCTTGGGCGACTTACGCTCCGACCTTGAAGCGCGCGAAGTCCGTCACGGTGATACCGGCGTCCTTCGCCACCTGGGCGACCGAGAGCTTGTTGTCCTTGGCGTAGTCCTGCTCGAGCAGTGCGACCTGCTTGACGAACGCGGACACGCGTCCTTCGACGATCTTCGGCAGCGCGGCTTCCGGCTTGCCCTCGTTGCGGGAGATCTCGGTGACGATCTCACGCTCCTTCTCGATGGCGTCGGCCGGAACGTCCTCGCGGCTGAGGTACGACGGATTGGCGAACGAGATGTGCTGCGCGATGCTGCGAGCGGTCGCGGCGTCGTCACCCGAGTAGGCGACGACGACGCCGATCTGCGGGGGCAGATCCTTGCTCGTGCGGTGCATGTACACCTCGACGGCGTCACCGGTGACGGTGCGGACCTGACGCAGCTCGATCTTCTCGCCGATGATGGCGGCCTCGTCGGAGATCAGCTCTCCGACGGACTGGCTGCCGGCGGATGCTGCGAGAGCGTCCTCGACCGAGTTCGCCTTCGCGGCGGCCACGGCGTCGACGACCTTGTCCGCAAGAGCGATGAAGCGCTCGTTCTTCGCCACGAAGTCGGTCTCGCACGCGAGCTCGATCAGCGTCACGCCGCCGTCCTGCTCACGCGAAACGACCAGGCCCTCGCTGGTGGAGCGGTCAGCGCGCTTGGCGTTGCCCTTCGCACCCTTCAGACGAAGGATCTCGACCGCCTTCTCGCGGTCTCCCTCGGCCTCTTCGAGCGCCTTCTTCGTGTCGACCATTCCGGTGCCGAGCTGCTCACGCAGCGCCTTGATGTCGGCGATGGTGAAGTTGGCCATGTGTGGTGGCTCCTTGCTTCGTTAGGTGTGTGTACGCGGAATTATTTGGCGTCGGCCTCGGCCGGAGCCTCGGTCGCTGCTTCCGGAGCCTCGTCTGCGGCGGGAGCCTCAGCGGGAGCCTCGGTCTCAGCGGCAGCCGGAGCCTCTGCGGTCTCCTCGGCGGGAGCCTCGAGAAGCTCCTTCTCCCACTCGGCCAGCGGCTCTGCGTCGCCCGACTCGGGGTTGTGCTTCTGCTGCAGGCCTTCGGCCGCGGCGTCGGCGATGATGCGGGTCAGCAGCGAGACGGAGCGGATCGCGTCGTCGTTGCCGGGGATCGGGTACTGGAAGTCGTCCGGGTCGGCGTTCGTGTCGAGGATGCCGATCACGGGGATGCCGAGCTTCTTGGCCTCGTCGATCGCGAGGTGCTCACGCTTGGCGTCGACGACCCACAGGGCCGAAGGCGTCTTGGTGAGGTTGCGGATGCCGCCCAGCGACTTGTGCAGCTTGTCGAGCTCGCGCTTCTTGAGCAGCAGCTCCTTCTTCGTGAAGCCCGAGGCGGCCGGGTTCTCGTAGTCGAGCTCCTCGAGCTCCTTCATACGTGCCAATCGCTTCGCGATGGTCTGGAAGTTGGTGAGGAGGCCACCGAGCCAGCGCTGGTTCACGTAGGGCTGGCCGACGCGGGTCGCCTGCTCGGCGAGGATCTCCTGCGCCTGCTTCTTGGTGCCGACGAAGAGGATCGTGCCGCCGCGGGCGACGGTCTCCTTGACGAAGTCGTAGGCCGAGTCGATGTAGCCCAGCGACTGCTGAAGGTCGATGATGTGGATGCCGCTGCGCTCGGTGAGGATGAAGCGCTTGACCTTCGGGTTCCACCGGCGGGTCTGGTGTCCGAAGTGCACGCCGCTGTCGAGCAGCTGGCGGATGGTGACCACAGCCATGGTCTTCTCCTTGTTCTGGCGCTCTCGCGCCGTTGAGGTTGTTCTCGCCGATCAGTCGATCGGCAATCCTGGTGCCCGGCGCACACCCACCCGCTCTTGCGAGCGGGACCTATGGGAGTGGATGCCACGATCTCTGTCATTGCAGGCGTCGATCGCTTTGGGCACGCGTAGTCACCCCGGAATCGAGGTGCGACCTCAAGTGTACAGGATCGCGGGGCGCCCACTGCGCCTGCACACACGCGGATTGACGGGGATTCTCCACGGTTCGGGGGCCTCGCGCATCGCCCTCGGTGGGGTCTGGACGAACATGAGGTCATGCCGTTCACGAGCGTGAGGAGACGTGGCCTGCGTGCGATCGTGCGCGCCGGACTGCTCATGGTGCTGCTGTTGTCCCCGGCGGCCGCGTCCGCGATTCCCGGCGAGGGCGCCGAGTGGCAGTGGCCGGTGTCGGGGACGCGCGAGGTCGTCGAGGCGTTCCGCGCGCCGGCGCACGACTACGGTCCCGGTCATCGCGGCATCGACATCGCCGCGAACGTCGGCTCCACCGTCCAGGCTCCGGCCGACGGGGTCGTCGCATTCCGCGGCGTGGTCGTGGACCGACCGCTGCTGACGATCGACCACGGCGCTGGGATCGTGTCGACCTTCGAACCGATGTCCTCCGACCTCTCCCCCGGTGCCGTCGTTCTTGCGGGAGACGACATCGGTGCCGTGGCGACCGGTGGTCACGCCGCCGCCGGCACCCTGCACATCGGCGTGCGCGTGGACGGGGTCTACGTGAATCCGATGCTGATGTTCGGCGACGTGCCGCGCGCAGTCCTGCTCCCCTGCTGCGATGCCGTCACGCCCGGGGGTGAGCCAGCCGGTACGTCGCCGTGAGCCGCTCGGACGAGACATGCGTGTAGATCTGCGTCGTGCCGAGGCTCGCGTGACCGAGGATCTCCTGCACCGCACGCAGGTCGGCGCCGCCGTCGAGCAGATGCGTGGCGGCGGAGTGACGCAGAGCGTGCGGGCCGACGGCATCCGCCCCGATGATCGGACCGAGCGCGTCGGCGACGAGCGCGTACACGGCGCGGGGCCCCATGCGTCCGCCGCGGACGCCGAGGAACACGGCGGGCGTGGCGCTGGTCGCGCGTTCCAGGAGCGCAGGGCGCCCTCGTGTGAGGTAGGCGCCGACAGCTGCGCCGGCGGGCCGGCCGAACGGGACGACCCGCTCCTTCGACCCCTTTCCCAGCACGCGTGCGGTGCACCGGTCGAGGTCGAGGTCGTCGACGTCGAGGCCGCACAGCTCGGACACCCGCATGCCCGATCCGTAGAGCAGCTCGAGGATGGCATGATCGCGCAGGTCCGCCGTGTCACCGTCGGCGGCGATCCGGGCCTTGGTATCGAGAAGCTCGCGCATGCCGTCCTTCGAGGCGACCGCGGGCAGCGTGCGTCCCCGCTTGGGCGCGATCAGTCGGAGTGCGGGGTCCACGCCGATGAGTTCTTCATCTTTGGCCCATGCGAAGAACGATCGCGCCGCCGCGGCTCGACGGGCCAGCGTCGCCCTGGCGTCGCCCCGTTGCGTCGCGCGCCACAGCCAGTCCCGCAGCGCTTCAAGATCCACGTCCCGCAGTGACACACCGCCGACGGAGGCCGACAGGTCGCGGAGATCGGCGCGGTAGGCACGCACGGTCGCCGGCGACAGTCGGCGCACCTGCTCGAGATGCGTCGCGAACGCGTCCGCCGCAACCGTGAGATCCATGCGAACCAGCATGCCGCGCAGAGGTGGAGCGGACCGGATGCCCCGCCGACGACCGGATCATGCCGTCGTGCGGCGCCAGCCCGTCTCTATCTGTTCCACGCGCCCTTCCAGGCTCAGCGTGCCCAGCAGCGCTCGCGTGCGTTCGACCGACAGGCCGGCGCTGCGCGCGATTTCGGCGGGCGGGTGCGGGGTTCGGGTGCTCAACGCGTCGAGGAGGCGCGTCTGGTCGGGGTCGGCTCTCTGTTCCGGGCCCTGATGCTCGACATCGATTCCCATCAGTTCCCGTACCTCGGCGGCATTGGTGACGCAC
Source organism: Microbacterium aerolatum (assembly GCF_007988825.1). Lineage (GTDB taxonomy): Bacteria > Actinomycetota > Actinomycetes > Actinomycetales > Microbacteriaceae > Microbacterium > Microbacterium aerolatum. The sequence continues at coordinate 22,776 of NZ_BJUW01000021.1, forward strand.
TGCGCGTCGTACTCGCGCATCAGCCGGTGGCAGCCGGCCGAGGCTGCGGAGGTGATCGGCCCTGGTACGGCGCCGAGCGGACGTCCGAGGGAAGAGGCATGCCCTGCGGTGTTGAGCGAACCGCTGCGCCACCCGGCCTCGACCACGACAGTGGCGGCGCCGAGAGCCGCGATGAGACGGTTGCGTGACAGGAACCTGAACTTGGTGGGCGCCGCACCGCACGGAAGTTCACTGACGAGGGCACCGGACTCTCTGATCCTGTCGAACAGGTGCTGGTGGCCCGCCGGGTAGGCGCGATCCACTCCACCCGCCAGGAAGGCGATCGTCCCGCCGCCCGCGCCGAGCGCCGCCCGGTGCGCGGACCCGTCGATGCCGTACGCACCGCCCGAGACGACGATGCTGCCGGTCGCGGCCAGGTCACCGGCCAGTTCGGCGGCAACCGTGTCGCCGTACGCCGTCGCCGCTCTGGCTCCGACGATCGATACTCGGCTCGAGGCGACGAGGTGCGTCGGGTCGCCGCGCACCCACAGCACTGCGGGTGCATGGTCGCCGAGGTCGTCGATCGCGGCTGACCATTCGGCATCCCCTGGCAGCAACAGCTGCGCCCCGACCTCAGCCGCACCATGCAGCGCATCGCCAATCGCGCGCGGCTGAGCTCTGGGCAGCCAGCGACGGCGTCCGTCCTGGATCGCCTTCTCGGCCAGCTCGAATCTCTCGCCCGACAGACCGAACCGCAGCGCTTCGATGGCACCCAACTGCGAGATGAGTGCACCGGCGACGCCGTCGCCAGGCTCGGCCAGGACGCTCCAGGCGACCTGCGCGATTGTCGCCGCCGGGTCGTCGTCGGGACGAGCCGCCGCTGCTGCCTTCCGGATCCCGCTGTCGCCCAGCAGTGCATCGATCATGCGATCAGTCCTCTCTTCAGGAACAGCGCGCGGCCGAGTTCGTCTGCACCGGGCATCTCCACCCCGGCCAGATCGGCCATGGTCCACGCCAGTCGCAATACCCGGTCGTAGCCGCGCAGGGTGAGCTGCCCGCGTTCGAGTGCGCGGTCCAGCGGGGCGCGGACGTCGCGCGGCAGCCGCCTGTCCCCTTGCCGCAGCCAGGCGCCTGCGACCTCGGCGTTGAGCGTCCAGGGCGTCCCCGCCCAACGTTTCCTCGCACGCTCGCGCGCCGCCGCAACCTGTGCCGCGGCATCCGCGCTCGTCATCGCCGCACGCTCGGTCGACGTCGCCCTGGACGCCGCGACGCGCGCCACCTGCAGGTCGATGTCGATGCGGTCGCGCAGCGGACCGGACAGTCGCGCCGAGTATCGGCGGATGGCGATCGGCGGGCAGATGCACTCCGCACCGCGCACGCCGTAGTTGCCGCACGGACACGGATTGGTCGCCAGGACGAGCTGGAAGCGGGCAGGAAAACGTGCACGGAATCCGGCACGATCGATCTCGATCGACCCGGATTCCAGCGGCTGACGCAGCGCGTCGAGCGCCACGCGGGAGAATTCGGCTGCCTCGTCGAGAAACAGGATGCCACGGTGCGCGCGCACGATCGCACCGGGCCGCACGACCCGTGACCCTCCTCCCACCAGGGCGGCGACGGACGCACTGTGGTGCGGCGCCTCCAGCGGCGGCATGTCATCGAGCACGTTGACGGTCGCGCCGGACAGCGAACGGACCGCGGCGACCTCGAGCGCCTCGTCCTCCGTCAGCGCCGGCAGGATTCCGGGTAGCCGCCGCGCGAGCATCGTCTTTCCCGCACCGGGAGGACCGCTCATCAGCATGTGGTGTCCACCTGCGGCTGCGGCGATCAGCGCTTCGACCGCTTCCTCCTGACCGACCACATCCGCGAGGTCGAGCATCTCGGGCGCCGCAGCCACCGGCGCCTCCGCGACGACCGGTTCGACGTCTGCGACGGGCACGTCCGCGCCGTGCCACATGGCGACCTCTGCGAGCGTCGTGGCCGCGCGCACCTGCATCCCGGGAACCAGTCGAGCCTCTGCCTCGTTCGCGTGCGGCACGATCACCCGCTCGAAGCCGGCGCGCGACGCGGCGAACACCGCGGGCAGCACGCCGGGCACCGGTCGCACCCGCCCGTCCAGTCCGAGTTCGCCGATGTGGACCGTGCGGGCGATGGAGGCGGCATCCAGCACTCCCCCTGTCGCCACCGCCGAGATCGCGATGCCCAGATCGAACCCGCTGCCGTGCTTGGGCAGGCTGGCCGGCGACAGGTTCACGGTGAGGCGGCGCCGGGTGAGTTCGAGCGCGGCGTTCGTCACGGCGTTGTGCACCCGTTGGGCAGCCTCACCGAGTGCCTTGTCCGGAAGGCCGACGATCTTGAACCCCGGCGTCTGGTTCGACACGTCCGCCTCGATCTCGACGAGGTGCCCGTCCACACCGGTGAGAGCGACCGCCCACGTGCGCGCGGTCCTCATCTCAGGTCCACCAGGTGCTCGATCGTCGCTTCGGCGGGGTCGGCGCCGATGATGCCGATCACCTCAAGGCGCAGCATCCTTCCCGCCGCGAGCTCGGCATGCGTCTTGCACCACGCGTAGGCGAGGCGCCAGAGCCGTTCGCGTTTTCGTTCGTCGACCGCCTCGAACGGGTGGCCGAACGCGATCGACCGCCTCGTCTTCACCTCGACGATGCAGAGGATGCCGGAGATCTCGGCGACGATGTCGATCTCGCCCTGTGTGCACCGCCAGTTGCGGTCCAGGATCCGGTATCCGCGCTGCGTCAGATGACGCGCGGCACGATCTTCACCACCCCGACCGAGTTCGTCTTTCGCTGCCATGCCGACAGCATGCCCGCGGACCGCAGAGGGTCAGCCCCGAAAAATCACGATCTGTGCACAGAAGCTCGGCAGTGCCGAACTGTGGAGAGAAGTCACTTGCCGTCGAGCGAGAGATCCTCGGGCAGCTCGAACTCGCGACGCTGGAGTTCCTCGACGTTGACGTCCTTGAACGTGAGCACGCGCACCGCCTTGACGAAGCGATCTGCGCGGTAGATGTCCCACACCCACACGTCCGCCATCGAGATCTCGAAGTAGAAGTCGTGCTCGGTGTCGCGCCTGACGACGTTCACCTCGTTGGCGAGATAGAACCGGCGCTCGGTCTCGACCACGTACTGGAACTGGCCGACGACGTCGCGGTACTCGCGGAACAATGCGAGTTCGAGTTCGCGGTCGTAGTCGTCGAATGCCTCTTCATCCATGATGAGTCCATCCTATGAGAACAAACGGAGCCGGCGTTCAGAACAGTGTCGGCGCATCCGCTATCGCCCATGAGGCGCGATGGAACGGCGACAGCCCGGTGTCGCGGATGGCCGCGCGATGCTCGGGGCTCGCGTATCCCTTGTTGCGGTCCCACTGGTAGAGCGGGTGGTCGCCGTGCAGCTCTCCCATGTGGGCGTCCCTGGTCACCTTCGCGATGACGGATGCCGCCGAGACCGACGCGCAGTCCCGGTCTCCCTTGATGACCGAGCGCACCTGAAGGGGCGAAGGGTGCACACGGGAGACGTAGTCGTGATTGCCGTCCAGGATCACCAGGGCGCCTTCGAGCAGCGCGCCCTGTGCGACGACGCCGTCGATGGCGCGCGATGCGGCAAGTCCCAGGGCGCGCATGATCCCGACCTCGTCGATCTCGGCTGCGCTCGCCCATCCGACTGCGGATGCCTGCACCCACGCCGCCGCGCGGGCGGCGACGTCCGGCCGGCGCTTCTCGGTCACGAGCTTCGAGTCGCGAAGACCCTCCGGCACGCGTCGGCGCGCGCCCGCGGCATCCATCACCGCGGCGCCCACAGCGACGGGGCCGGCGAGAGCACCGCGACCGACCTCGTCGAGCGAGATGATCAGGTCGTATTCGGCGAGGAGCTTGCGCTCGAGCGTGAGCCGGGGAGCGATGACGGTCATCAGTCCGGATCCGGGACGCCGTTGAACACTTCGTGGTGGCCGTCGATCGTGCCGATGCGTGTCAGGGGCCAGGTGGTCAGGAACGCCTTGCCCACGACATTGTCAAGCGGGACGAAGCCGCCGCTGGGCAGATCCTGGTGCGCGCGAGCATCCTGCGAGCGGTCGCGATTGTCGCCGAGGACCCAGATCGATTCCGCAGGCACCGTGACGTCGAAGGGATCGTTTGATGCCGCCGTGTCACCCTCGGGCAGGTTGAGGTAGGACAGTTCGTCGATCGGGGCGTCGTTGATCGTGATCTGGCCCAGCGAGTTGCAGCACACCACGTGGTCGCCGGGAAGGCCGATGAGGCGCTTGACGAGGTGATCCTCACTGTCGGAGGACGAGAGTCCGATCAGGGTCAGCAGCCCGTCGAACCACTCGATGACCACGGGGCGCGTCGGTGCCTTGGGCTGCACCGGCAGCCATCCGCCCGGATCCTCGAACACGACGACGTCACCGCGCGAGTAGCCGGTCCAGCGCGGGGTGAGCTCGTCGACGAGGATGCGGTCGTTGACCAGCAGGGTCTTCTCCATCGACGCGGAGGGAATATAAAACGAGCGGACGACGAAGCTCTTCACGAGGAACGAGACGAGCGCGGCGATCACGATGATCACAAGGACGTCGCGCAGGAAGACCCAGAATCCGCGCCTCCGCTTCTCGGGGACGTCCGGGGCGGATTCAGTCGTCATCGCATTCCTTCACACAGTGTTCGCACCGCGCAGAGACGGCCCCTTCAAGGTTCGCACACTCCGGATCAAACAAAAGCACCCCGGGACGCTGTGTCCCGGGGTGCTTCGTGGAAAACGCGATCAGTTGTCGCGCTTCTCCTTGATCTTGGCCTTCTTGCCGCGCAGGTTGCGGAGGTAGTAGAGCTTCGCGCGACGCACGTCACCGCGGGTGACGACCTCGATGTGGTCGATCACCGGGGAGTGCACCGGGAAGGTGCGCTCGACGCCCACCTGGAAACTGATCTTGCGGACCGTGAAGGTCTCGCGCACACTGTCACCCTGGCGACCGAGCACGACGCCCTGGAAGACCTGGATACGGGAGCGGGTGCCCTCAGTGATGTTGACGTGCACCTTGACGGTGTCACCGGGGCGGAAGTCGGGAATGTCGGAACGGAGCGAAGCCGCGTCGACGGCGTCCAGGATCTGCATGATCGTCTCTCTCTGCACTCGCCACAGGTCGGATGCATGGAATGGAAGGAATACGTGAAGTGTGTGCCGTACGGCGCATGATGCGAACGCGGACTCCCCTGAGGCAGAGTCGGTCACGGCACAAAGAACTATTCTGCCATGGATCCGGCATCCGTCCAAAACAGCTCAGACGCCGGCGTCGGGCTTCTCCCTGATGATGAACACGTCTGCGTCGGCCGCCGAACGACGAGAAGACTCCGGCTCGGCATCCGGAGGTGTCGTCGCGAGGAATCGGATGCCGGTACCCGCCGTCCGCGCCTCACCCCACAGCTGCCACAGCATCAGCCAGAACAGGGCCAGAGCCACGGCGATCGCAGCGGTCAGCAGCAGCGGGAACCACGCCTGCGGGAAGAACCCGACTGCGATCGTGAGTACATGCCAGACGCCGAAGCCGAGCACGTCCCACCAGGATGCCATCCGCGTCTCGCGTGCGGAGGGTCGCGCGCGCTGGAGCAGCGTCAGCACCAACTGCCCGACGAACACCGAGGGGATCGCGATGAACAGCACCCAGAGGAACGCCCAGCCACCGGCTCCCGTGATGCCCCACCCGATCAGGAGCCACAGCGGCAGCACGACAGCGGCAGGGAACATCCAGCGATAGAACGCTCGTCGCAACCACATGCTCCGATCGTAGGCGTCGCCGCTCGGCGGAGGTCGCGTGTTCGCTGTGAGCGGGCGCCCGCCCCGATCAGGGAGAATGGATACGACGAGAGGAACACCATGATCGAACTGCGCACCCCGGCCGAGATCGAAGAGATGCGAGCCGCGGGACGTTTCGTCGCCGAGACCCTGGCGACGCTGCGCGACGAGACGAAGATCGGCACGAACCTGCTCACGATCGACCGCAAGGCGCACGACCTGATCCGCAAGAGCGGCGCGGAGTCCTGCTACATCGACTATGCGCCCTCGTTCGGCAACGGCCCGTTCGGCAAGGTCATCTGCACGTCGATCAACGACGCGGTGCTCCACGGACTCCCCCACGACTACACGCTCCGCGACGGCGACCTCGTCTCGCTGGACTTCGCGGTCGCCGTCGACGGCTGGGTCGCGGACTCCGCCGTCTCCTTCGTCGTCGGCACGCCTCGCGACGAGGACCTCCGACTGATCGAGACGACCGAGCGCGCCCTGGATGCCGCGATCGCCGCAGCGACCGTCGGCAACCGCATCGGCGACATCTCCGCTGCCGTCGCCCAGATCGCGCACGGCGAGGGCTACTCGATCAACACTGACTTCGGCGGCCACGGCGTCGGCCGCACCATGCACGGCGACCCGCACGTCGCCAACGACGGTCGCCCCGGTCGCGGATTCCCGCTGCGCGCAGGCCTCGTACTGGCGCTCGAGCCGTGGTTCCTCGCCACGACCGACGAGCTGCGCACCGACGAGGACGGCTGGACGCTGCGCAGTGCAGACGGTTCGCGCGGTGCGCACTCCGAGCACACCGTCGCGATCACCGAAGACGGCCCGATCGTGCTGACGGATCGCAGCTTCCTCGGGGTCAAGTAGCCCACCCCCGAGAATTGCTTTGCGCGCCGAGACGGCCGCTGGCAAGGCAATTCTCGAGCGGCAGAGCAATTCTCGCGTCAGGAGGCGCGCTCCCACGTCGCGGGCGGGCCGTCGACGACGCGGAAACTCGGGTGCGGGTCGGGCGACGTGACGTCCTGCCAGCGCGTCAGCACCTCGGGGCTTCGAGCGGCGAGCTTGGAACGCAGGTGGCGCCACTCGACCGCGAGCTGGCCGTCTGTAACGTCGATCTGCGCCGCGATCGCGTCGGGCCTGCGGATGCGGCTGCGGTCGAAGCGGTAGCCGCGGGCGTCGGCTTCGACCGCGATGCCCTCGAGGTAGACGCCGATCGATGCGACCGGGTCGATCTGCGCCTGGAAGCGCTCGAGCTGCGGATGCCGCGTGTACCCGCGCGTCTCGCCGCACAACACCTTCTGGGCGAGCAGGGTCTCCCGCCAGCAGGCGACGAGCGCCTGCCTGTCCAGATAGCGCGGATGAACCGACCAGATCCTCACCGGAGCGAGCCGCCCGCGCGGTAGACGAAGACCTCGGTGATCATCGGGAGTGTGAACTCCGCTCGCCCGGCGGTCGCCGGGTCGGCGTCGAGGATGCTGTTCAGTTGCGCGACCATCGCGGCCCGAGTCGCCTCATCAGCGGCAAGGAAGCTGCTCACGGTGAGCCAGCGACGGATGTAGTCTTCGCGCGTGATCTGCTCCGTCCAGCCGATCTCGCTGCGGTGACCGAACGTGAAACCGGGCAGCTCATCGGCGGCGGATGCCGTCGTCGAGTCAGCCCCGGCGCTCACGGCGGGATGCGCGACGCGGTGGCACGCACGGTCCCACGTGCATATCGGATCGGAGTGGTTCCACAGCAGCCCCAGCGCGCCACCGGGCACCAGCACACGCCGGATCTCGGCGCACGCGGCATCCCGGTCGAACCAGTGGAACGCCTGCGCGACGGTGACGGCATCCACCGCATCATCCGGCAACCGGATCTCCTCGGCACCGCCGGCCAGCGCCTCGACGGAAGGCAGCTTCGCGCGCAGCACATCGAGCATCGCGACAGACGGCTCCACCGCGACCACGCGATCCGCGCGCGAGACCAGCAGCTCGGTGAACTTGCCCGTGCCCGCACCGAGGTCGAGCACGGCATCCAGCCGCTGCGGGACGATGTCAGCGGCCGCGGCATCCGGGAATCCGGGGCGATACCGGTCATACTCCTCGCCGATGCCCTCGAACGTCTTCGCCAGCTGCTGATCCACCATGCCTCGACGCTACCGCGCCCCGAGAATTGCTTTGCGCACCGAGACGGCTGCTGCCAGCGCAATTCTCGCGCCGCAAAGCAATTCTCGCGGAAGGACGATGCGCAGCTCGCTATGCGAGCTCGATGAGCTCCTGGTACTCCTGGTTCCAGATGTCCTCGACACCGTCGGGCAGGATCAGCACACGCTCCGGGTTGAGCGAAGCGACGGCACCGGGGTCGTGCGAGACGAGCACCACGGCGCCCTCGTAGTGCGCGAGAGCGTCAAGGATCTCGAGGCGCGAGGCCGGGTCGAGGTTGTTGGTCGGCTCGTCGAGCAGCAGCAGGTTCGCGGACGACACCACGAGCGTCGCCAGCGACAGACGCGTCTTCTCTCCACCGGAGAGTACGCCGGCGGGCTTGAGGACGTCATCGCCGGTGAACAGGAACGATCCGAGCACACGGCGCGCTTCGGTCTCGGTGATGTGCGGGGCTGCGGAGACCATGTTCTGCAGCACCGAGCGATCGACGTCGAGGTTCTCGTGCTCCTGCGCGTAGTAACCGACCTTCAGGCCGTGCCCGGGCTCGAGCTGCCCGGTGTCGGGCTCGTCGACGCCGGCGAGCATGCGCAGCAGCGTGGTCTTTCCCGCACCGTTCAGCCCCAGCACGACGACCTTCGAACCGCGGTCGATCGCCAGGTCGACGTCGGTGAAGATCTCCAGCGACCCGTACGACTTCGACAGGCCGGATGCCATCAGCGGGGTCTTGCCGCAGGGCGCGGGCTTCGGGAACCGGAGCTTGGCGACCCGGTCGACCTCGCGCACGTCGTCGAGGCCGGCGAGCAGCTTCTCGGCACGGGCGACCATCTGGTGAGCGGCGGCCGCCTTGGACGCCTTCGCCCCGAATCGGGCGGCCTGCAGCTGCAGCGTCGTCGCCTTCTTCTCGGCGTTCGCCCGTTCCTTCTTGCGGCGCTCCTCATCGGCGGCGCGCTGGCGCAGGTAGTTCTTCCAGTTCATGTTGTACGCGTCGATGCTCTGGCGGTTGGCATCGAGGTAGAACACCCGGTTGACGGTCTCGCCGACGAGCTCGATGTCGTGGCTGATGACGATGAGACCGCCCTTGTAGTTCTTGAGGAACTCGCGCAGCCACACGACGCTGTCCGCGTCGAGGTGGTTCGTCGGCTCGTCGAGGATCATCGTCTCGGCATCCGAGAACAGGATGCGCGCGAGCTCGATGCGGCGACGCTGACCGCCCGAGAGCGTCCTCAGCGGCTGGTCGAGGATGCGATCGGGCAGCGAGAGGTTGTTGGCGATGGATGCCGCCTCCGCCTCGGCCGCATAGCCGCCGAGCCCCTCGAAGCGCTCCATGAGATTCGCGAACTTCTTCATGGCCTTGTCGGCGACCTTCGGGTCGTCGGATGCCATGTCCTCGGACGCCTTCGTCATCCCGAGCTGGATCGACCCGAGTCCCCGGGCGTCCAGGATGCGCGTGCGCGCGAGCATCTCCGGGTCGCCGGTGCGCGGGTCCTGCGGGAGGTAGCCCAGCTCGCCGGACTTGGTGACCTTGCCGTCGGAGGGCAGCAGGTCGCCGGCGAGCACCTTGGTCAGCGTGGTCTTGCCGGCGCCGTTGCGGCCGACCAGACCGATCTTGTCTCCGGCGGAGACGCGGAACGACACGCCCTCCATGAGGAGGCGGGCGCCCACGCGAATCTCGAGGTCGTGCACGGCAAGCACAGCGGAAGTCCGTTTCGTCAGGGGGGGGGTTGCGGCCGAACGGCCAGCCCCCCAGTATAGGTCGCGCACCGATGAGCCTTCCCCAGGAAGACCCCTCTGAGGTATGACGCGGTCGATACCTCAGAGTGATGTGCCGGCATCCGCCTGCTCCGTAGGTTCTCCTCGTGGACATCATCAACGAGCTCATCCTGCAGGCCGCAGCCTCCCCCTGGCTGTACCTCGTCATGTTCGCGACTGCCGTGATCGACGGCTTCTTCCCGCCGATCCCCAGCGAGACGGTCCTGGTGGCGGCGGCAGCGGTGACGGCATCCACCGGCGAGACGAACCTGTGGCTGCTGTGCGCGGTGGCCGCGATCGGCGCGATGATCGGCGACAACATCGCCTACGCGATCGGCCGCGCGGCCGGCACGTCACGTTTCGCGTGGATGCGGCGTCCACGCGTCGCCGCGGCCTTCGCGCGCGCCCAGAACACGCTCACACGCAGCGGCGCGCCGCTCATCCTCGGCGCCAGGTACATCCCGGTCGGCCGGGTCGCTGTGAACATGTCCGCCGGGGCGCTCGGCTACCCATGGCGGCGATTCCTGCCGCTGA
>NZ_BJUW01000022.1 GCF_007988825.1 Microbacterium aerolatum
GGGCCAGGACCCGCCGCAAGTGAGGCACGCAGGCGGCTGACCGGATGCCGCAGCCTCAGCCGATGCGGCCGATCACGGCGTCCGCGCTGACCGTGTCGCCGGCGGATGCCGCGTGCGACAACTTTCCTGCGCGATGCGCGGCGATCTGGGTCTCCATCTTCATCGCATCCAGCACGGCGACGGCATCCCCCGCTTCGATCGAAGCGCCGTCATCGACGAGCCAGCGCACCAGGCTCCCCGGCGCGGGGGCGCGCAGGTCGGCCGGGTCGGCGGTCGCTTCCGGTGGGGCCGGCGAGCCCGACGACGCGAATCCCCGCAACAGCGCTGCCGGAACCCCGAGCACCACCCGGCGCCCGTCGATCTCGACGCCGAAGCGCTGCATCCCGGCATCCTCGATCGGTGCCGGCCGCAGCTGCGGCTCCAGGCGCGGCAGCAGCGTGCTCTCGATCCACTGCGTGTGGACGCCGAACGTCTCCGTCGCGAACTCCGGCTCGTCGACGGCGAGCCGATCGAACCCGATCACGGTGGCAGGGCCCTCGACCGCGAGCTCGCGCAGCGCGCGGCGCGCGCGCACCAGCGCGGCATCCCGCGTGTCGGCGTGCACGATGAGCTTCGCGATCATCGAGTCGAACGACGGTTGCACGACATCCCCCGCCTCGATCCCGCTGTCCCAGCGGACGCCGGGGCCACCCGGGATCCGCAGCGACTCCACCAGGCCGGGGCTCGGCAGGAACCCGCGCCCCGGGTCTTCGGCGTTGATGCGGAACTCGAACGCGTGACCGCGCGGCTCCGGCGTCTGGTCGAACGAGACCCCGAGTCCCTCCGCGATGCGGAACTGCTCGCGCACCAGGTCGACGCCGGTGATCTCCTCGGTCACAGGATGCTCCACCTGCAGCCGCGTGTTCACCTCGAGGAACGAGATCGTGCCGTCGGCCGCCAGCAGGAACTCGACCGTTCCTGCGCCGCGGTACGACACCTCGGCGCAGATCCGCCGCGCCGCCTCGTGGATCTCCGAACGCTGCTCCGGTGTCAGGCCGGGCGCCGGCGCCTCCTCGATGAGCTTCTGGTTGCGGCGCTGCATAGAGCAGTCCCGGTCGCCGACGGCGATCACCGCGCCCTGACCGTCGCCGAGCACCTGCACCTCGATGTGGCGCGGGCTTTCCAGGAACCGCTCCACGAAGCACTCTCCGCGCCCGAACGCCACGATCGCCTCGCGAGTGGCGGCGTCGAACGCCTCGGCCACCTCGGCGAGTTCGCGCACGACCTTGAGTCCGCGTCCTCCGCCGCCGAACGCGGCCTTGATCGCGAGGGGCAGCCCGTGCTCCTCGGCGAATGCGACGGCTTCGGCGGGCCCGGCGAGCGGCTGGTCGGTTCCGGCGGCGAGAGGGGCGCCGACCTTCTGCGCGATGCGGCGGGCGGTCATCTTGTCGCCGAGGGCGTCGATGCTGTCGGGCGAGGGGCCGATCCAGGTGAGCCCGGCATCCTCGACCGCGCGCGCGAAGGCGGCGCTCTCGGACAGGAAACCGTACCCGGGGTGCACGGCGTCGGCTCCGGAGGCCTGCGCCGCTTCCAGCAACGCGGATATCGACAGGTACGTGTCCGCAGCGGTCGTGCCGTCGAGCCCCACGGCTTCGTCGGCGAGACGCACGTGCAGCGCCTCGGCATCCTGGTCGGCGTAGACCGCGACCGAGGCGTAACCCGCCTCGGCGCAGGCGCGGATCACGCGCACGGCGATCTCGCCGCGGTTGGCGATCAGTACCTTCTTCATGACTGTCCTTCTTCGATGCGGAAGCGGATGCGAGCACCCGGAGGAAGCTGGGCGGCGAGATCCAGGCAGCGATCGGTGAGCGCGCCGATGATCGGGTAGCCGCCGGTGAGCGGGTGGTCGGGCAGGAACAGCACCGGCTGCCCGTCGGCGGGCACCTGGATCGCTCCGGTCACGGCGCCCTCGCTGGGGAGTTCGCCCTGGGTTGCGCGCTCCAGCGGCACCCCGCCGTGCAGGCGGATGCCGACCCGATCGGAGCGCGGAGTGACCAGCCACTCCTGCGTCGTGAGCGTCTGGAGGGCGGATGCCGTGAACCAGTCGTCGCGCGGACCGAGCGTGATGTCGAGTTCGACGAGGTCGCCGGATGCCGGAAGCTCACGCGGTTGCACGAGAGGATCGACCGCGCCCGCCACGGCGTTCCCGATCGCGATGACGTCGCCTGCGGCGAGCGCGTCCGGGCCGAGTCCGGCGAGCGTGTCGGCGGCGCGGCTGCCGAGGGCGGATGCCGCGGCCAGTCCGCCGCGGATGCCGATGACGTAGCGGAGCCCGCGGGTCGGGTGCCCGAGGGCGAGCTCGTCGCCGGCGACGGTGGCGAACGGGGTGGCGTGCGGGATGTTGCGCGCGATCCGATTCGCGTCGGTCAGAGTCAGGTCGCCCTCGGCTCCGGTGACGACGGCGACGCCGTCTCCGTGGAAGCGCAGGGTCGCGCCGCCGACGCTCTCGAGGACAGCGGCGCCCGGCTGGTTGCCGACGGCTCGGTTCGCATCGCGCATGGCGGTGCGGTCGGCGGCCCCGGATGCCGAGACGCCGAGGGCCGCGTGGCCGGGACGCCCGGCATCCTGCACCAGCAGCTGCATAGACGGGCGGATGACCTCGACAGCTGCCCCAGCGGGAAAACCCAGACCATCTGGCGTGTCGTCGGCGCGGCGGGCCCCGACACGCCGACGGTCGTCCGTGTCGTCTCTGTTTTCCGATGGGGCGGAGTGGGCTGACGAGGAGATGACGTCCCGATCAGCGCGCTCGAACCGCACGGACGTCCCTGGTGCCAGGAGCGCCGGCGGATCGCGGTCGATGTCCCACATCACGGCATCCGTGCGTCCGATGAGCTGCCAGCCGCCGGGGCTCTCCCTCGGATACACCCCGGTGAATTGGCCGGCGAGCGCGACCGATCCCGCCGGCACTCGCGTGCGCGGCGACGACCTGCGCGGCACGTCGAACAGCGGATCGCTGCTGACGATGTAACCGAAGCCGGGTGCGAAGCCCGAGAACGCGACCTGCCAGTCGGCGGTGAGGTGGCGGTTCACGAGCTCCTCCGCCGAGACGCCGAGCAGCCCCGCAGCTTCAACGAGATCCTCCCCGTCGTACCGCACCGGCACGGTGACCTCGCGCGTGTGCGGCACGTGCTCGGCATCCAGCTCAGTCGCCTCGAGAACAGCGGCGAGCGCCGCGGCCGACGTCCGCACCGGGTCGAAGCTCACGAGCACGGTGCGCGCGCCCGGGATGCGCTCGACGACACCGGGTACGCCGTCCCAGGCGAGGTTCAGCCGCATCGCCTCGTCGAGGTCGGCTGCCTCGACCAGCAGCGACCGGTCGGATGCCGTGAGGATGCGCATCAGACGATGTACTCCGCATCCGGAACGTCGGTGATGAACATGTACCCCGGCGAGTGGGTGACGGCGAACGGCGGCTTGGACGCCATGATCGCCGCCTGAGGGGTGACGCCGCAGGCCCAGAACACCGGGATCTCGCCGTCACGCACCTCCGGCGCATCGCCGAAGTCGGGCAGGCTGAGGTCGGCGATGCCGAGCGACGCGGGATCGCCGACGTGCACGGGGGCGCCGTGGACTGCGGGGGTCCGTCCGGAGATCTGCACGGCATCCGCCACCCGCCCGGCGGGAATCGGACGCATCGAGACGACCATCTCGCCACGGAGCCGCCCGGCCGGCGTGCAATCGATGTTCGTGCGGTACATCGGCACGTTCCGGCCGAGTTCCTGGTGACGGATCGGGATGCCGGCCTCGACGAGGCCGGTCTCGAACGTGAAGCTGCATCCGATCAGGAACGCGACGAGGTCGGGATGCTCCTCCCACGCCGGCCGCGCGTCGGTGACCTCCTCGGCCAGTTCGCCGTCACGCCAGATCCGGTAGCTGCCGATGTCGGTGCGGATGTCGCTTCCCGGCGCGAGCACAGATTCGATCTGCCCCTGCTCGATGACCTCGAGCACGGGGCACGGCTTCGGATTGCGCTGCGCGTACAGCAGCGTCTCGAACGCCCAGTCGGCCGGAACCGCGATGAGGTTGGCCTGCGTGAGCCCCGCGGCGATACCGCTGGTCGGTTCCGAAAACCCCTCCCGGTACGCCTGGCGTGCAGTGCGCGCGGCCCGCAGCTGGTCGGGGGTGGCGACGACGGACACGTCAGGCCGCCGTGAACGGGGCGATCGTGATGCCGGCTGCCTGCAGCATCCGTTTCGTCTCCGCGGCCATCGCGATCGAGCCGGGGCTGTCACCGTGCACGCAGATGGACTGTGCGTCGACGCGCACGTCGGTGCCGTCGATCGCGCGGATCACGCCCTCGTCTGCGAGGCGCACCATGCGCTCGGCGACGGCGGCGGGGTCGCGCAGCACGGCCCCGTCCTCGGTGCGGGAGACGAGCTGGCCGTCCGGCTGGTACGCCCGGTCGGCGAACGCCTCTGCGGCGACCGCGAGCCCGGCGCGAGCCGCCACGTCCAGCACAACGCCGCCGGCGAGACCCAGGAGCACCAGGTTCGGGTCGATGGCCTTGATGGCGGCGACCACGTCGGCCGACTGCCGCTCATCCCGGGCGATCGTGTTGTAGAGAGCGCCGTGCGGCTTGACGTAGGCGACCGTCCCGCCGACGGCGGAGGTCAGTCCGATCAGCGCGCCGAGCTGGTACTCGACGTGCGCCTGCAGCGTCGCCGAGTCGATGTCGACCTTGGTTCGTCCGAAGTTCTCGTAGTCGCGGTACCCGGGGTGGGCGCCGATCACGACGCCGCCCTGCACGGCGGCGGCAAGCGTATCGCGGATGCCCTCCGGGCTGCCGGCGTGGAACCCGCACGACACGTTCGCGCTGGTGACGATCTCGAGCATCGCCGCATCGTCGCTGACGACGCGGCCCTGGACGTTCTCGCCGAGGTCGGAGTTCAGGTCGATGGTGGGCATTGTCAGGCTCCGATTCCGAGGAAGGCGAAGATTGGTCCGACCGAGACGATACCCATGTACCAGGTCAGCAGGGTCACGAGCGTGCCGGCGATCAGCAGCCACATCGGGTACTTGCGCGTGCCGAGCAGATCGCGGCGGAACCAGCCGATGTACATGAACACGGTCAGTCCGATGGGCAGGATCAGTCCGTTGAAACCGCCGACGAAGACGAGGATCGCGGCGGGCGCTGTGCCGATGAGCAGATAGATGATCAGCGACACGACGATGAAGATCACCGTCGCCCACTGCAGCGACCAGCCACCGAGGAAGCGCTTGTGGAAGGTGGAGAGGAACGTCGCCGACGTGTACGCGGCGCCGATCACCGAGCTGAGCGCCGCCGCCCAGAAGATCGCGCCGAAGATCCGCAGGCCCGCGTCTCCCAGCACGGCGCCGAATGCCTGGCCGGCCGGGTTGGCAGCCTGCGTGGTGAGGTCGAGCGTCACGCCGGATGCCACGACGCCGAGGATCGCGAGGAAGAGCACGTAGCGCATGATGCCGGTGATGATGATGCCGTTCGCGGCGGCACGCATCACCGGGCCCGCCTGCTCGGGGCCGACGTGCCCGGAGTCGAGGTAGCGGTGCGCTCCGGAGTAGGTGATGTAGCCGCCGACGGTGCCGCCGACGATCGTCGTGATGGTGGCGAAGTTCAGCTCGTCGGGCGCGAACGTCTGGCGCAGTGCTTCGCCGATCGGCGGCTGCGACATGATCGCGACGGCCACGGTCATGCCGATCATCGCGATGCCGAGGACGACGAGGACGATGTCCATGACCCGCCCCGCCTTCTTGATGAGGAAGATGATGATCGCGAGGGCGCCGGTGACGAGGCCGCCGATCTTCGGGTCGATGCCGAGCAGGGCGTTGAGCCCGAGGCCACCGCCGGCGATGTTGCCGATGTTGAAGGCGAGTCCGCCGATCACGATGAGCACGGCGATGATGTGGCCCGAGAACGGGATGGCGCTGTTGGCCAACTCACCGGCGCGCTTGCCGGAGGAGGTGATCATCCGCCAGATGTTCAGCTGCACGGCGATGTCGATGAGCACCGAGACGAGGATGGCGAACGCGAAGGCGGCGCCGAGCTGGGCGGTGAAGGTGGCGGTCTGGGTGATGAAGCCCGGGCCGATGGCGCTGGTGGCCATCAGGAAGATCGCGCCGATGACGCCACTGCGGCCTACGCGCTTCTTCACCGCGGCGAGCTGGGCGTCGGTCTGAGTCTGCTCTGACATGAAGGGGGATCCCATCGTCTTTGTTGGGTGTCGGATGACACCGAGTGTAGAACACGAACGGGGTCGATTGTTCTACAAGAATGTTTCCGGCATGCTACGAAGCGCGAGCGCTCCCCTAGCATGAAGGCGTGATCCAACAGGGGCTGCTGGCCGACGCACTGCGACAGAGCATCATCGACGGCGAGTTCGCGCCGGGCTCGAAGCTGTCCGAGGCGATGCTGGCCGGCCGGTTCGAGGTCTCCCGCAACACGGTCCGCGAGGCGTTCCGCGTTCTCGCCGAGCAGGGGCTGATCGAGCACACGCCGCATCGCGGGGTCTCGGTCGCAGCACCCACCATCGCGGACGTCATCGACATCTACCGCTCGCGACGCACCATCGAGTGCACAGTCCTGCGGGGGTGCGAGCCGCAGCATCCTGCCGTCCAGCGCATGACGGGGACCCTCGAGGAGGCCGAACGCCTCATCCCCGAGGAGGAGTGGCGGGGCGTCGGAAGCGCGAACATGGCGTTCCACGTCGCTCTCGTCGACCTCGCCGACAGCCCGCGCCTCGCCCGAACGTACCGAAATCTTGCCGCGGAGTTGCGTCTCGTCTTCCTCGAGATCGACGACCCCCGGGCGCTGCACGAGCCGTTCGTGCGCAAGAACCGCATCGTTCTCGATGCGCTGCTGAACAAGGGGCCGGATGCCGCGGCCGACGCCCTCGAGGACTACCTGATCCAGTCGGAGCGGCTGGTGCTGGGGGCGTTCTCGCGGATGGGCAAGCATTAGCGGGAATAGATCTCGCGTGGAGGCGTTTAACCTGACATGAAGGAAAAACTTGCCGCGGCAACAACAATGGGGGCTGTCACCCTGTTCGTCGCCGACCTCGATGCGATGACCTCCTTCTACCGTGACGTCGTCACCCTTCAGGTGCTCAGCTCCGAGGGCGACACCGTGGTGCTCGGACGCGCCGGCATCCCGATCGTCGTCCTGCAGCACTCTCCGTCACTGAAGCACGCGGCACGAGGCTCCGCCGGCATGTTCCACACCGCCATCCTGTTCGAGACGCAGGCGGCGCTGGCAGCCGCTCTGTACTCGGTCGCGCAGCGCGCGCCGCAGACCTTCACCGGCAGCGCCGACCACCTCGTCAGCCAGGCGTTCTACCTGACCGACCCCGAGGGCAACGGCATCGAGCTGTACTGGGATCGTGCGCGGTCGGAGTGGTCGTGGACGCACGGTCAGGTCGAGATGGCGACGCTGTACCTCGACCCGAACACCTTCCTCCGCGAGCACCTGACCGAGGAGGTCGCGGCCGGATCGACCGCGACAGAGCGTGCAGAGATCGGACACGTGCACCTCTCCGTCGGCGATGTCGCCTCGGCCCGCGACTTCTACGTGCGCCGACTCGGCTTCGACGCCACCCTGGCGATGGGAGACCAGGCGCTGTTCGTCAGCGCCGGCGGCTACCACCACCACATGGCGATGAACGTCTGGAACTCGCGCGGCGCCGGCCCGCGGATGCCGGCACTGGGCCTCGGACAGGTCGACCTCGCGCTGCCGAACGCGGACGCCCTCGGCGAACTGAACGAGCGTCTCACCCACTTCGGCAGTCAGGTCGCCGACGACGGCAAGACACTGACGTTCCGCGACCCGTGGAACAACATCCTCAAGGCTCAGCTCGCCGCCTGAGACCCACCGATCGGGTCGCTTCGGCGAACGCGGCGGTCAGCTCGGCGGAGCCAGGAGCGCGAGCAGATCGGCTGATGCCACATGCGCGTTGAGGCCCGGGTCCGCCAACCGCCGGCATCCATCCAGTTCGACCGTGAAGGCGACCGCATCTTCCCCGCCCAGGAGCAGATGCACGACGACGAACCGGGTCGCGGCCGCCGCGCAGGTCGCCGCGGCGGGCGCGTGTGGCACCTCCGAGAGGAGCGCTCTCGCCTCGGATGCGGTCAGTTCCCGCATCCCGACGAACACCCCGGCGTCCCCCGCGGGTGCAGGTGCTGTCTCGCTCGGAGTGGTGGCGGCGTAGTCGCACAGCCGCGCGCCGGCCACCTGCGACGCTTCCGGCCAGGCGGGCATCTCGTACGGAATGAGATGATCCTCGCCGACGGCCTGGTCGCCGCCGGGCACTGTCTGTCCGGCATCCAGCCAGTCGGCATCGCTCGGATCGGCGAGCACCAGCATCCCGGCCTGCGTCGCGCAGCCGGCCACCGTCGCCCCGTTCGATTCGACCAGCGAGACGGGCGTGAACGTCTCGTCGACCACGGTGAGCGCATCGAGCGCGACCTCGAGCCCCACCTGCTTGGGCGCCCCGCACCCGTCAGCGGGAATGGCGACGCGTACGACGTCACCTTCTGCCCGCTCGATCCACAGCTCCGGAACGAGGTACGCGACGGCAGCGCACGGTCCGGCCGACCTCGGGTCGCTCGGCGTCGCGAGAGCGGTGAGCACGGGCTCCAAGTCACCCTCCAGGCGCTCGAGCATCACCCCCGACCAGACCCCATCGCGGTCTTCCTGCGAGGCGAACGGGTTGCAGCGCAAGACGGCGACGGCATCGAATCCCTCGGGCACGAGTCCGGCCTCGGCATACCCGTCCGCGTACGTCTCGGGGCACGTGGCCGTCGGCACCGGCACCGCGTCGACGCGCGGATCGGGGCCGATCCCGGGAAGGATCGCGCATCCGGCGAGCACGAGCGCGAGAGCGAGCAACGCCATCACTGCCGTCCGCCGCATCGCGCCCTCCTCCCCCTCGACGCTAGAGCGCACCTCGACCGTGCAGCGCAACGAAGCGGTAACTTTCCGCGGCCAGGCACGTCACCTCACGCCGAGTCGCGCACGACCAGTTCGGTCGGCAGGATCGTGACCTTCGGCGGCTCCTGGCCGGCGAGGCGCGAGAGCAGCACCGCCGCCATCGTCTCGCCCTGCTTGTACATCGGCTGCCGCACCGTCGTCAGAAGCGGATCGGTCGTCAGAGCCACCGAGGAGTCGTCGTAGCCCACCACGGCGACATCGTCCGGAACACGCAGCCCGGCCCGGCGCAGCGCGGTGATGACGCCGCGCGCCATCAGGTCGCTCGCCACGAAGATCGCGTCCGGTGTTCCGGCGGCCAGGATGCGCCGTGCGGCCTCGGCTCCGCCGGCTTCGAAGTAGTCGCCCTCCTCCACCGCGAACGGCTCGAGTCCGGCATCCGCCAGCGCGGCTCGGAAGGCCTGCAGACGGTCGCCGGCGGCGAGCATCGTGAGCGGACCCGTCACCGTCGCGATCCGCGTACGGCCGGTGTCGATGAGGTGCTGAGTGGCCGTCCTGGCTCCCGCGAAGTTGTCGACGTCCACGACGTAGTCGCTCTCGCGCGCGCGGATCGGCCGCCCGCCGAAGACGGTGGGCACGGCATCCGCGATCGTGTCGATGTAGTCGTCATGAGTGTGGTGCGAGACGATGAGCGCACCGTCGACGCCGCCGTTGCGCACGAAGCTCGCCATCTTGTCGCCCGGATCGTCACTGGCGATCAGCAGGTTCAGGATGTAGTCCGACCCGGCCAGTGCTCCCGTGATGCCCGCCACGATCGCCGCGAAGAACGGGTCGCCGAAGAAGCGCGTGGTGTCCTCGGGGACGATCAGGGCGATCGCGTTCGTCTGGCGCGAGGCCAGCGAGCGCGCCGCCCTGTTCGGCACATAGTTGAGCTCTGCGATCGCGGCCTGCACGGCCTTGAGCGCCTCGGGACTGACGGCGGTCGAGCCGTTGACGACCCGCGAGACGGTCGACCTCGACACACCGGCCGTCGCCGCCACCTCTTCGATGGTCGCGCGAGCGGACACAGCTCTCCTTCCCGCCGTGCGATCAGAGAGAGCGTGCGGCGATGATCCGAGCGTACTCGCGGCCGCTGTCCTTCACCGTGCGCTGCTGTGTGTCGTAGTCGACCCGCACGATGCCGAAGCGCTTGTCGTAGCCCCACGCCCACTCGAAGTTGTCCATCAACGACCAGTAGAAGAAGCCCCGCACGTCGACGCCGGCGTCGGCGGCATCCAGAACCGCCCCCAGGTGGGCGCGGACGTACTCGACGCGATCCTCGTCGTGCACCTGGCCGTCCTCGGCGACCACGTCGTCGAAGGCGGCGCCGTTCTCGGTGACGTAGAGGGTCACGCCACGCTCGGCGGTGTACCCGTCCGACAGGCGGCGCAGCAGACGCGTCAGGCCCTCCGGCTGGATCTCCCAGTTCTGGGCCGTGCGCGCAAGACCGCGCTCGACCGCGTGGATGCCGGCATCCGACGGGTAGGGGCTGCGCCCCTTGCGCTCAGTGCGCGGTGCGCCCGAGATCGGCGGATGCTCTGGGGCCGTGCCCGAGAGCAGGTCGCCGTGGTAGTAGTTCACGCCCTGCGTGTCGATGCGCTGCGAGATCGTCTCGAGGTCGCCGTCCTGGACCGCGGACTCGAACTGCGCGACGGCATCCGCGTCGACCGCCCGGAAGTCCTCGATGATGTCCGCCGGGTACTCGCCGCGGTAGATCGGGTCGAGGAACCAGCGATTGAACTGCCCGTCCACGCGACGCGCGGCGTCGACATCGGCCGGATTCTGCGGGTCAGCGGCGTCGGCCACGGTGTGGTTCAGCGTGATCCCGAGGTTCAGGTTCGCGTCGCGGCCGCGCAGTTCACGAATCGTCTCGCCGTGCGCGAGCAGCTGGTGGTGCGCGGCGAGCAGTCCCTCGGCGATGCTGGTGTGGCCGGGCGCGTGCTCGCCGCCCGTGTAGGAGAGGAACGACGAGCACCACGGCTCGTTCAGGGTCGTCCACACGTTCACGCGGTCGCCGAGCGCGTCGTGCATGGTGCCGGCGTACTCGAGGAAGCGGCCGACCACATCGCGGTTCGTCCAGCCGCCTTTCTCCTGCAGCGCCTGCGGCATGTCCCAGTGGTACAGCGTCAGCCACGGCAGGATGTCGGCACCCAGGAGCTCGTCGACCAGGCGGCTGTAGAAGTCGACGCCGGCCTGATTGACCGCTCCGCCGTCCGGACGCACTCGCGACCACGAGGTCGAGAAGCGGTACGTCTGCAGCCCGAGGTCACGCATCATCGCGACGTCGTCACGGTAGCGGTGATAGTGGTCGCAGGCGATGTCGCCGTTGTCGCCGTCGATGACAGCCCCTGGCACCCTGGCGAAGGCATCCCAGATCGAGGCCTTCCTGCCGTCTTCGAGGGCGGCGCCTTCGATCTGGTACGCCGCCGTGGCTGCGCCGAAGAGGAAGTCGTCCGGGAACGGCCTGGTCGTCATACGGGTCATCCTTTCACCGCGCCCGCCATGATGCCACTGACCAGCTGCTTGCCCGCCACCACGAAGAGGATGAGCAGGGGCAGGGTCGCGAGCACCGCACCGGTGAGCACGATCGAGTAGTCGATGTAGTAGCCGGACTGCAGCTGGCTGAGCGCCGTCTGCAGCGTCGGGTTCTGGGGGGAGAGCACGATCAGCGGCCAGAGGTAGTCGGTCCACGCCGTCATGAACGTGAACAGTCCCAGGATCGCCATGGCCGGGCGCGCGGCGGGGATGCCGACGGTGAGGAAGGTGCGGAACTGGTTCGCGCCGTCCATGCGCGCAGCCTCGAGGAGTTCGTCCGGGATGACGTCGACGAGGTACTGGCGCATGAAGAACACCCCGAACGCGGTGACGAGCGTCGGGATGATGACGGCGCCGATCGAGCCGGTCCAGCCGAGTTCGCGCATGACCATGAACAGCGGGATGATGCCGAGCTGAGTGGGAATCGCCATCGTCGCGATCACGAAGATCATGAGCCCCTCTCGGCCCTTGAAGCGGAGCTTCGCGAACGCGTACCCCGCCAGGGTCGAGAAGGTCACGACTGAGATCGTGATCACCGCTGAGACGATCAGCGAGTTGCCGAGCGCCAGCCAGAACGGGATCGCGTCGAACACCTTGGCGGCGTTGGCGAAGAAGTTGCCGCCGGGGATCATCGGCAGGGTCTCGCCGCGGGTCGCGTTCGTGCCGCTGGCGACGACCACCGACCACCAGAGCGGGTACACGCTGCCGATGATGAATGCGGCCAGCAGCCCGTAGGTGAGGAAGCCGGGGCGGCTGCCGATGCCGGCTGTGCCGCCGGTCGGCCTGCGCCGGCGGATCTTCTCGGGCACGCTCAGGGCCTGGGTGGCGGTCATCGCGCGACCTCCTTGTTCTTGCGCGCATGGCGGCGCGCGGCACGGCCTGCCTTCGGCCCATCCCCGGTGGCGATGCGCCGGGAGAGCAGGAAGTTGATCACGCCGATCCCGACGATGAGCAGGAACAGCAGGATGGCGACGGCGGATGCCTCGCCGAGGTTACGGCGGAAGAACGCCAGCTCCCACAGGAACAGCACCGTGGTCTGGAACTGCCGGTCGCTGCCGCCGATGCCGCCCGCTGTGGAGACGTCGAACAGGCGCGGTTCGGCGAAGATCTGCAGTCCGCCGATCGTCGCGGTGATGATGACGAAGATCAGCGTGGGGCGGATCGTCGGAATCGTGATCGAGAAGAACCGGCGGGCAGGACCGGCACCGTCGATCGCGGCGGACTCGTACAGATCGCGCGGTACCGCCTGCATCGCGGCGAGCAGGATCAGGGCGTTGTACCCGGTCCAGCGGAAGTTCACCATGATCGCGATGGCGATGTGCGAGAGGAACGTGTCGTGCTTCCACTGCTGGTCGGCGATGCCGATGAGGTTCAGCAGGTTGTTCGCGAGGCCGTCGGCCTCATTGAAGATGCTGGAGAAGATGATGGCGACGGCGACAGGGGTCACGACGAACGGGATCAGCACGCTCATGCGCCAGATGGTCGGCGCGCGCAGCCCCCGGTCGAGCAGGTAGGCGACCAGCAGTGCGACGGCGAGCTGCGGGATCGCGGAGAGCAGGAAGATGCTCAGGGTGTTGAAGATCGAGTTCCAGAACATCGCGTCGCCGAGGATCTCGACGAAGTTCCCCAAGCCGACGAAGTCGCCTTCGCCCTTGAGCAGATCCCAGTCGTGCACGGCGACGTACACCGTGTAGATGAGCGGGAAGAGTCCGACGAGGCCGAACAGCAGGAAGAACGGCGCGACATAGAAGTACGGCGAGGCGTTCTGGTCGAACCGCGAGACGCGATGGCGCCAGGAGCGCTTCGGCGCGGCATCGGCCGTCGCGGCGGATGCCGTGTCACGGCGCTCGCGGGGCGGGGCGGTGAGAGTCATGGTGGTGTCCTCGACGTTCATGGAGCGTCGACAGGCTCAGCATCCGAAGGTGCGGTCGCTGAGCCTGTCGACGCGGGAGGATGTCAGCCGACGAGGTCGTTCAGCAGCTGGATGGCCTGATCCCAGGCTCCCTGCGTGTCGGTCTCGCCGCGGTCGAGCGCGCTGAGCGCCGGGCCGAAGACGTTCTCCTGGATCACCGAGTCATCGGCGCCCTTGAACTGCGCGACGACGCCCTTGGCACGCTCGGCGAGGATGGCGCCGGTGGGCGCACCGTTGAAGAACTCGTTCGGCGTGGCATCAGCGGCCAGCTCCTCCTGAGCCTTGACGGTCGACGGGAAGTTGCCCGCCGCGACGGACTGCTTGACCTGCTGCTCCGGCTGCGTCAGCCAGTCGGCGAGCTCAGCAGCCGCCACCTTGTGCGCAGACGACTCCGGGATCGACAGCCACGCGCCACCCCAGTTGGCCGCACCGCCCGGGAAGACGTCGGCGAAGTCCCAGCCGGTCGACGCGTCGCCGCCGCCCGCTTCGACCTGGCCCTGCACGACTCCCAGCATCCAGCCGGGGCAGACGAACGTCGCGAACGTGCCATCGACGAACGACTTGCCGCCGTTCCAGTCCCATGCCGCCTGCGCAGCCGACTGGCCTCCCTCAGTTGCCGCCCCCAGCAGCTC
The DNA here is from genome assembly GCF_007988825.1 of Microbacterium aerolatum. GTDB lineage: Bacteria > Actinomycetota > Actinomycetes > Actinomycetales > Microbacteriaceae > Microbacterium > Microbacterium aerolatum. The sequence goes on from NZ_BJUW01000022.1 coordinate 14,054, forward strand.
AAAACGTTCCTGCAGCTCGGCGTTGCCGTCGACATTGAGCTCACCGTCTGCGGTGTAGTAGCCCTCGTCGAGCTGGTTGACCATGGCGTTCCAGACGAAGCCGGAGTGGTCGTACCAGGCCTTGCCCGTCTTGTCGGTGTACTCCTGGCCGACGGCGAAGAAGTTCTCCCAGTCGCCGGTCAGCAGCTCCGCGACGGACTCGCGGTCGCTCGGCAGTCCGGCTGCTTCGAACGCGGCGCCGTTGTAGCAGATGCCGCTCGGGCCGATGTCGGTGCCGTAGCCGATCACGCGGCCATCGGCATCGGTGCCCTGGGCGTACTTCCAGTCGACCCAGTCGCCCTTGCGGTCCTCGATGCCGTAGTCGCGCAGATCGGCGAAGGTGTCGGAGACGTCCATGATGGCGCCGAGCCAGCCCTCTTCGATCGCGACGATGTCGCTGAGGCCGGAGCCGGCGGCGATCTTCGTGAACGCGTCGGTGCGGGCGTTGCCGCCGGTGTCGATGTTGGTGGCCTCGATCGTGACGTTCGGGTGCAGATCCTCGTACTCCTCGTAGAGGTCGTCATAGCCGAACGTGCCGAACGTGGTGATGGTCAGCGTGACGTCCTCGTCCGAGCCGGCGTCGGCTTCGGAGCCTCCGGCCGAGCAACCGGCGAGGGCGAGGGCTGCGACGGATGCGACGGCGGCTGTCGCCAGCATCCGTCGGCGGATGGGTGTGTTCACGGTTTCACTCCTTTGTGTGGTGGTGCGGTGGTGGTGCGGGTGGTGCTGCAGAGATGGATCGCGTGCGGGGCGGCTTCAGGATGGGAGCGCTCCCAAAGGTTGTCGAGTCACTCTATGGGAGCGCTCCCAAGGATGTCAAGCGGCGACCATATCTGGCGGGCCGAGTACGCTTGATCAGTGCCCTCCAGCGAACTGTCCTCTGCTCTCACCCGCGCCGAATCGCTGATCCGCAGCATCCCGGACTATCCCGAACCAGGCATCCTGTTCCGCGACATCACCCCGCTGCTTGCCGATGCCGAGGCGCTGCGCGCGACCACGGACGCGATCATCGAGCCGTTCGCAGGACAGTTCGATGTGATCGCGGGCATCGAGGCGCGCGGATTCCTCATCGCCGGCGCCGCCGCGATCGCTGCGGGCACGGGGCTCATCCCGATCCGCAAGGCGGGCAAACTGCCGCGACCGGCGGCATCCGTCGACTACTCGCTCGAATACGGCACGGCCACGATCGAGATGCACGACGATCTGCCCGCGGGCTCCCGCGTGCTGCTGATCGACGACGTGCTCGCGACCGGCGGCACACTCGCCGCGGGCCGGCAGCTGATCGAGCGCCTGGGCTCGCACGTCGCCGGCATCTCGGTGCTGTTCGAGATCGAAGGACTCGGCGGCCGGGACGCCATCGGAGACCTGCACACCGTCTTCCACTCCTGACGCAAACGGTCAGCGTACGCGCCGCCGATCGCGCGAATCAGCGCGGGCCCTCCACGAGAGCGCGTCGGCTCGCGGCGTAGCGAGGGCGCCCGGCGACGCGCCAGATGAGCCTCACAGGCGCCGGCAGGTTCTTCCGCAGCCATGACGTGCCGCCATCGGGCTGGGCGGCGAGGATCGCCCCCATCGCCTGCCAGGTCTGGCCGCGAGGAACCGCCCGGCGGCCATGCTCACTGGCGGCGACCATGTCCTGCTGATCGAGCTCACGCTCCATCACGGGGACGATGTTCTCCTCTTCGTCCGGCAGATGCGCGGCGAGCGCCACGTTGATACCGGTGAGCGCACCGAGCACCGCCGTCGCGTCTGTCGCGCGGCCAGTGGCACGCCACGCGGGCAGCGCCACATCCAGCTCGTCGAGGTGGACGAGCATCTGCGCATGCTGCACCTTCATCCGCTCGACGTGCACCGCACACGGCGGCGCCTGCGCGCTCAATCGGTCCCAAAGGTTGGCGTCCTCGAATTCATGGTGTCCGTGAAGCGCCGCTGACAACAGGTCCAGGTGCGCCGCGACGACCTCGGCGTGCGCCGCATCGCCATCCCGGACCCCCTCCACCAGAATGCCGCCTTCACCGAATCCGGCCTTGAACCACCGATGGATCTCCGCCATCCCGCTTGCATCACAGGGCATGATCCTGCTCCTTGCTCGGGCCCCAGAATCCCGATCCGCACAGCGTAGACCCGCGTGCTCGCATCCGTCTACAACAGGACCGGACTGCCTGCATCCGAGCGGATAGACTGACAGCGCCCGCCTTCCCGCGACTTCCGGAGCCGTTCATGCCCACCATCGTCGTCGACGTCATGCCCAAGTCCGAACTGCTCGACCCGCAGGGAAAGGCCGTCTCCGGCGCGTTCAGCCGCCTCGGCGTCGCCAGCTTCAGCGACGTCCGCATCGGCAAGCGCTTCGAGCTCACCGTCGACGGCGACGTCACCGATGATGTGCTGGCCGAGGCGAAGAAGATCGCCGAGGACGTGCTGTCCAACTCCGTGATCGAGGACGTCGTGGGCATCGAGGTGGTCGAGTGACCGTCCGCATCGGGGTCATCACCTGGCCCGGATCCCTCGACGATCGCGACGCGCAGCGCGCCGTGCGCCTCGCCGGCGCAGAGCCCGTCGTCCTGTGGCACGGCTCGCACGACCTCGAGGGCGTCGACGCTCTTGTGCTGCCGGGCGGGTTCAGCTACGGCGACTACCTGCGCTCGGGCGCCATCGCCGCGCTCTCGCCGATCATGGCCGAGGTGAAGGATGCCGCAGGCAAGGGCATGCCCGTGCTCGGCATCTGCAACGGCTTCCAGATGCTCGTGGAGGCGCACCTGCTGCCGGGCGGACTGATCCGCAACGACCACCAGCACTTCGTGCGTCGCGATCAGAAGCTCACGGTGGAGAACTCCGACACCGCCTGGACGAACACGTTCCGCCGCGGCCAGGAGATCGTCATCCCGCTGAAGAACGGCGAGGGCGGCTACATCGCCTCTGAAGAGACGCTGGACCGGCTCGAGGGCGAGGGCCTGGTGGCCTTCCGCTATGCAGGAGTGAACCCGAACGGGTCTCTGCGCGACATCGCCGGCGTCACGAACGAGGCCGGCAACGTCGTGGGCCTCATGCCGCACCCTGAGCACGCCACGGAGCCCGGTTTCGGACCGGACACCGATGCCGCCATGCGGTCGGGCGTCGACGGCCTGGGCTTCTTCGCGAGCGCCGTCGCCGCCATCGCGCGCGTCGCCGCGTAGGGCACGGAGCACAGGCGTAGACGAGCCGGCTTCGACTCCCTTCGGTCGCTCAACCCGTTTCGTCTCGCTGCGCTCGCTCAACGACCCGCACGGAAGCCCCTGTGGAGGCGCTGAAGAATCAGACGGTGCCGACGGGCGGCCAGACGCCGATGATCACGGCCATGACGACGAGGGTGACCAGCTCGTGCCCGATGTTCATCGTGGTCAGCGCCGTCGGGCGCCCCTCGAAGCCGTCGTGGGTGATGAAGCGCGCAGCCGTGAACCCCGCCCACAGCAGCACCGCGGTCACGATCGTGCCGACGAAGAACGACCCCTCGTAGAAGTGCCAGGCGATGGCGGATGCTCCGGCGAGCACCCACGCCGTGATGAAGCTGACGAGCACGGTGGTGACGATCGGCCAGACCGCACTTCTCGCGGAGCCCGTCATGTCGACGTTCGCCAGCCGCGCCCAGCGCGTTCCGAACACCTTCGGCGTGTACCAGATCGAGCCGACGATCATGCTCGAGAGCATCGCGAGCAGCACAGCCCAGTAGTTGATCTCGGGAACCATGACCCCTCCTCTGGTGGGTTGACGCCGAGCGTACTCCCCACCTGCGTCACGATCGATAGGCTCGAGACGTGAGTCTCTTCGTCACCGTTCCGACCGCCCGTCTCGCCGAGAACATCGGCGCGCTCCCCGAGGGGGTGGAGCTCGAGATCTGGGACATGGCGTCTCCGGCGCCGCGCGAGCGGATCGATCTGGTCGTCCCGCCGTACATGGGCGGTGCCAAGTTCTTCGGCGCCCTGGAGGGTCTCGAAGTCGGTCTCGTCCAGAGCCAGTCGATCGGCTACGACGGCGTCGAGGAGCAGTTGCCGGCCGGCATCCCGTTCGCGAACGCAGCGAGCGTGCACGAGGCATCCACGGCAGAACTGGCCGTTGCGCTGACTCTCGCCGCGCAGCGGCAGCTGCCCCGGTTCGTCCTCGCCCAGCAGGACGGCCAGTGGTCTCCGGTGTTCGCCGAGAGCCTCGCCGACCGCAAGGTGCTGCTGGTCGGTTTCGGCGGCGTCGGCGAGGCGATCGCCCTGCGGCTGGAGCCCTTCGAGATCGATCTGACCGTCGTCGCGCGCACCGCCCGCCCCGTGTGGCACGAACGGCTCGGCCGGGTGCAGGTGCACGCGATCGATGAGCTGCCGGCGCTGCTCCCGGATGCCGAGATCGTCATCCTCGCCCTCCCCGGCGGCGGCGCCACCCACCACCTGTTCGACGACGAGATGCTCGGCCTCATGAGCGACAGCGCGCTGCTGGTCAACGTCGGCCGAGGCACGCTGGTCGACACCGACGCGCTCGTGCGCCAGCAGGGTCGCATCCGCGCAGCGCTGGATGTGCTCGATCCGGAACCGCTGCCGGCGGAGCATCCGCTGTGGAAGACCGACGGCGTGCTCATCGCTCCGCACGTCGGCGGAGCATCCACCGCCATGAACCCGCGCATCGCGCGTCTGATCCGCAAGCAGGTCGAGCGGATGCTGCGCGGCGAGGCCCCTGCCAACGTCGTCCTCGGCGGCTGATCCGGACCATCGCCGAACCGATTCGATCGGCGATCTAGCGCGTCTGCAAGCGTTTGCAGTAGGCTCGACCGCATGACAGAGCTCGAACAGTTCGCCGCTCCCGGTTCCGAGTGGTGGCGCAGTGCCGTGATCTACCAGATCTACCCGCGTTCGTTCGCCGACGCCTCCGGCGACGGCATCGGCGACCTGCCCGGCATCACCGGCCGCATGGACTCCCTGCAGGAGCTCGGCATCGACGCCATCTGGCTGAGCCCGTTCATGACCAGCCCCCAGAAGGACGCCGGCTACGACGTCGCCGACTACCGCGACGTCGACCCGATCTTCGGCACCCTGGCGGACTTCGACGACATGCTCGCGCAGGCGCATGCCCGCGGCATCCGGGTCATCGTCGACCTCGTTCCGAATCACTCCTCCGACCAGCACGTCTGGTTCCAGCAGGCACTGCGGGCGGCCCCCGGCAGCCCGGAGCGCGCGCGCTACATCTTCCGCGACGGCAAGGGTGAGAACGGCGAACTGCCCCCGAACAACTGGGAGAGCGTGTTCGGCGGCGGTCAGTGGACGCGCATCACCGAGCCCGACGGCACGGCCGGCCAGTGGTACCTGCACATCTTCGACCCCACGCAGCCCGACTTCGACTGGACCAACGAAGAGGTCCGCGAAGAGTTCCGCGGCGTCCTGCGCTTCTGGCTCGACCGCGGTGTCGACGGCTTCCGCGTCGACGTGGCCCACGGCATGATCAAGGCCGACGGCCTGCCCGACTACACCCCGCCGACCGAGTCGGACTCGATGGGCGGCGGCGAGGAGAACGTGCCGTACTGGGGTCAGGACGGCGTGCACGACATCTACCGCGACTGGCACGAGGTCATGGCGGAGTACGACGGCGACCGCGCCCTGTGCGGCGAGGCGTGGCTCCCCACCCTGAAGAAGACCGCACTCTGGGTGCGCCCCGACGAGATGCACCAGACGTTCAACTTCCCGTACATGATGACCGAGTGGGATGCTGGGAAGGTCCGCGACATCATCCGCGAGTCGCTCGACGAGTTCGGCAAGGTCGGCGCGCCGAGCACCTGGGTGCTCTCGAACCACGACGTGATCCGGCACGCCTCGCGCCTGGCGCTCACGGCCGACAGCCCGCAGGGCGACGGCATCGGACCGCTCTCGGCCGGCAAGCCCGACCAGGCCACCGGCCTGTCTCGCGCCCGCGCCGCGACCACCGTCATGCTCGCGCTCCCGGGTTCGTCGTACCTGTACCAGGGCGAGGAGCTGGGCCTGCCGGAGGCCATGGAGATCCCCGACGAGTTCCGTCAGGATCCGACCTGGTTCCGCACCGACGGCAAGCGCTACGGCCGCGACGGTTGCCGTGTGCCGATCCCGTGGGAGGCCGACGCCCCGGCGTACGGCTTCAACACCACCGGCGACTCCTGGCTGCCGCAGCCGGGCGAGTGGGCGTCGTTCGCCCGCGACGTCGAGCAGGCGGATGCCGCCTCCACCCTGAACCTGTACAAGGCGCTGCTGCGTCTGCGCCGCGAGAGGTCCCTCGGCACCGGCTCGCTGGTGTGGGAGGAACTCGGCGAGAAGGCCGTCGCGTTCCGCCGCGGTGACCTGCATGTCGCGGTGAACCTCGGCGATATGCCGCTGGAGCTCGGCGACGACGTGACGTTCGTGGTGCAGAGCCAGTCCTTCGACGGCACCGCGCTCCCGACCGATCACGCCGTCTGGTACACGAAGGGCTGATACCGGCGCATGGTCAGCATCGATGAGGTCGCGCGCAAGGCCGGGCTGTCGACAGCCACGGTCTCGCGCGCCCTCAGCGGTCGCGGCTATGTCTCGGCGGCATCCCGCGAGAAGGTCCGACTGGCCGCGCAGGAGCTCGGCTACGTCGTCTCCTCGCGGGCGTCCAGCCTCGCATCGGGGCGCACCAGGAACATCGGCGTGGTCGTGCCGTTCCTGGACCGCTGGTTCTTCAGCACCGTGCTCTCCGGAGTCTCCAGCGCGCTGATGCGACGCGGCTACGACATCACGCTGTACAACATCACCGCCGACGAGGACGTCCGGAAGGACGTGTTCGAGACGGCTCTGCGCCGTCAGCGGGTGGATGCCGTGATCGCCGTCGCCATCGAGCTCGATGAGGGCGAGACCGAGCATCTGCTCGCGCTCGGTCTTCCCGTGATCGCGATCGGCGGCCCGAACCCGGGACTGGACACGCTCACGGTGGACGACTTCGGTCTCGCCGAGCTCGCCACGCAGCACCTGCTGAGCCTCGGGCACACCGAGATCGCGCACATCGGCGCGAACCCGGAGTTCGACATCGACTTCCACATTCCGACGAATCGCCGGCTCGGCTTCGAGAAGGCGCTGGCGGATGCTGGGATCACCCCGAAACCCGCCTACTTGGAGCCCGCGGACTTCACAGTCGACGGCGGCTATCGCGCGGCGAAACAGCTGCTGGGACGGCCTGGCCCCCGGCCGACGGCGGTGTTCGCGGCATCCGACGAGATGGCGATCGGCGCGGTGCTCGCAGCACGCGATCTCGGGTACCGGGTGCCGGAGGACCTCTCGGTCGTCGGGATCGACGGGCACGAGCTCGGCGAGTTCTTCCGACTGACGACGGTCGACCAGTTCCCCCTCGCGCAGGGCGAGCGGGCGGCTGAAGCGGTGCTCGCCAAGCTGGAGGCGACCGACGAGGTCACGGCGCACGCGGCGCTGCCGTTCGAGCTGATCGTGCGCGGCACGACCGCCCGAGTCCAGGACAGGTGACCCTGGGTCGGAACCGGCCATGTGGCCGATGTGCGCCGGGTGCCGCACCGGCGAGCATCGAAACATGAACACCCGTCGTGAATGGCTCATCGCCGCCGGTCTCATCGTCCTCGCCCTGATCCCGTCGCTGGCCGGAGCTGTCCGTGTCGGCGAGATCGCCGCCGATGCACCAGTCACGTCCGCCGACGCCCGCTTCATGGAGATGCCGCTGCCCGTGGTCGTGCACGTCGTGGGCGCGCTGGTCTATGCCCTGGTCGGGGCGTTCCAGTTCCTCCCCGCGCTCCGCCGCCGTCACCTCGGCTGGCATCGGTTCGCCGGGCGCTACGTGCTCGTGCCGGCCGGACTCGCCGTCGCGCTGAGCGGACTGTGGATGACGGCGTTCTACGACGTGCCGCCGATCGACGGGCTCGCGCTGCAGATCTCCCGGTACATCGTCGGCGTGCTGATGGCGGCGTTCATCGTGCTGGCCCTCGTGTCGGTCGCCCGTCGCGACATCCCGCAGCACGGCGCCTGGATGATCCGCGCCTACGCCCTCGCGATGGGCGCCGGCACCCAGGTACTCACCTCCGCACCGTTCGCGATCCTGTTCGGCACTGATTCCAAGTACGCCCGCGCTCCCCGGCCACACGTTCTATGAAGTGCGCACAGCTTGCGATCGACGAGACTGAAGCCTGCCGACAACGAACATCCCGGCGCCCACGACGGCAAGGCCAAGAGCGGTCGCCATCACTGCGGCGTCATCAGGCAGCATGGCGCACCCTACGGATGTGTCCTCGTAGGGACAGCTTCTCCAGGGCTGGAAGAAGAACAGTACTGCTGTCACGGACCCTAGCAGCGCCGCTGAAGCGCCGATGAAGGCCATCAATCTCGATGCGCGTTGAGTCATGGTCCCAAAGTTAAACCGAAGAGCTCACTCAACCCCTGAGCATCTCCGGAGCAAAAGCATCTGTTATCAGTGGTGGTCAGCGGCGTCCTGGGTGACGTCCCGTGGAGTGGTGGAGATTCCGATGGGGTTGTCTGCGTCGTAGACGTGGGTGAGCCATCGTGCGATGGTCAGTGAGAACTGTCTAGGAATCTCAACGTAAGGACACAACGCACGATGGCTCTTGACCAGAGCCCTCCTCGAGCTCCTCGGGGAACTGAAACTCACCGATGTCACCGACCGGATCCGCGTCGCAACCGAAACGCTCTATCAGGAGCTGATCGATGCGGAAGCGGCCGCATTCATTGGCGCCGCCCGTTCGAACGCTCCCCGGAACGGACAACGCAACGCAACGGCACCCGCCCGCGCACTCTGACCACGACCGCCGGGGAGCTGGAGCTGCGGATCCCGAAGCTGCGACAGGGAAGCTTCTTCCCGTCGTTGTTGGAACGACGCCGCCGCGTCGACCAGGCGTCGTTCGCGGTGGTGATGGAGGCGTATGTTCACGGCGTCTCCACCCGCAAGGTCGACGATCTGGTCAAAGCGCTGGGCGCGGACACCGGCATCTCCAAGTCCGAGGTGTCGCGGATCTGCGCGAATCTGGATGAGGATGTTGCCGCGTTCCGGGACCGGCCTCTGGCCGACACGACGTATCCGTATGTGTTCCTCGACGCGACCTACTGCAAGGCCCGGGTTGGCCGGCGGGTCGTCTCGCAGGCGGTGGTCGTCGCGATCGGCGTCGCCGCCGACGGCAGGCGCGAGGTCCTGGGCTTCGAGGTTGGAGAGACAGAATCGCAGCCGTTCTGGACGAGCTTCCTGCGGTCGTTGAAAGCGCGCGGCCCCGGCGGGGTGAAGCTCGTGATCAGTGACGCTCACACCGGCCTGATCGCGGCGATCGAGACCGGGTTCGCCGGCGCCAGCTGGCAAAGACGCCGAGTTCATTTCATGCGCAACGTGCTCTCGAACGTCCCGAAAGCGTCCGGGCCGATGGTCGCCTCGATCATCCGCACGATCTTCACCCAACCCGACACCGAGCATGTCTTCGCCCAGTTCCACGAGGTCGTGCGGATGCTGACAAGATCGCACGCGAAGATCGCCGACATGCTCGAGAACGCGAAGATCGACATCCGCGCGTTCTGCGGATTCCCGCAGCAGCACTGGCGACAGATCTGGTCCACGAACCCGCTCGAACGCGTCAACAAAGAGATCAAGCGCCGCACCGACGTCGTCGGCACCTTTCCCAACCCCGCCGCGCTCCTGCGCCTGGCCGGGCACGTCCTGATCGAGCAACACGACGAATGGGACGGCGCCGACCGCCGCTACTTCTCCGAGCACTCCATGAAACTCCTCACCGCGACACACGAGGAGGTGGCGATCCCGGAACTCAACGCGGCGTAATCACAGAAGCTGATCCCGCACGGTGTCGAGAAACTCCACCACACAGCGGGACGTCACCGGTGCTGATCGGGTGGCCGTCGGCGGAGACAATTTTCCAGAGCACTTCGTACGCCCCTGCGGGTATCCCATTCGACACGGTCGCGACGACGCTTGCCCCGGTGATCGTGGCCTCGCCTGCTACCCAATTGCGGCCCAAGGCGTCACTTATCTGGACTTCGGCGCCCATCGCGAGGACGTCGTTGCTGAACTGGAGGGTGATCTGTGTGGGCGGTGCGGCGAGTTGTTCGCCCGCGGCCGGGGTGCTCGAGACCAAAGCATCGTGCGCGGCGGCCGGAGACGGCGTGGCGAAACCGGTAACGAGGAGGGCCAGGATCGTCGTCGTGAGGAGTGCGGATCTGAACCGTCGTGTGCGGGGCATAGGAGTACTCATTCGGGAGGGCGCGTCACCACGGGTGGCGGATGGGTCAGTGGTCATGGTGGGCGGAATCGGCGGGCGTGCCGGTGCTGGCGCGCAAGAGCCGAGCACGGGCGAACACCACGGCCGCAGCTCCGGCGGTGACCGCGATGACGAGCAGGGCGATCGCCGCGCCGGTCAGGTTCACCGTGCCTAGCCAACCCGCAATCGGGTAAGTGATGAGGAAGCAGGCGTGGGAGAGGGCGAACTGTGCGGTGTAGACGAGGTTGCGGTTCGCTGGCGCCGATGCGTCGGCGAGCAGTCGCGACGACGGCGTGTTCACCAGCGAGGTGCCCATGCCCAGCAGCACCCAGGTGCCGAGCAGCACGAACCATCCCGTCCCGGTGGCCGCGAACGCGGTGACCATGACAGTGAGGACCAGGCCCGCGACGATGACAACCGCGCCGGTGATCATCGTGCGGATGACACCGAGTCGGCCGACCAGCCAGGGAATGTTCACTGCGACGACGAGCGAACCGATGCCGTAACAGGCCAACGCGAGTGCGAGGGCTTCCTCGCCGAGCCCGAACACGCCTCGGGCGTAGACCACGGAGTTCACCAGAACGATCGCCGTCCCGGCGCCGACCACGACGTTCGTGAGCATCAGGAACCGTAGTGTCGGCGTTCGAGCGAAGACCTTCGCGCCCAGCGGGAGACGCTGCCAGAACGGCAGCGCCGGTCCGTCATCGGTGCGGGCAGGGAGCCGGGAGAGCAGCACGAGAAGCGCCGAGCAGGTGAAACCGATCGCTGTGCCCACGAAGAGGTTGTTGTAGCTGATCACCGTCAGCAGAAGTGCGGCGATCGTCGGGCTCAGCAGCGCCTCCAGGTCGTAGGCGAGCCGGGACAGCGAAAGGGCACGGGTGTAGTCGTCCGGTTCGGGGAGAACCGATGGGATCAGGGACTGAAACGCGGGCGTGAACGTCGCGGATGCGGATTGGAGCACGAACACGAGCACATAGATTTGCCAGGCCTCGGTCACAAACGGCAGCAGCAGCGCGATCCCCAGCCGGATCAGGTCCGCGGTGATCAGGACCGCCTTTTTCGGGAGCCGGTCGACGACCGCGGCGATCAGCGGTGCGACGCCGACGTAGGCAACCATCTTGATCGTCAACGCCGTTCCGAGCACGGACCCTGCCGCGTCGCCGGCAATATCGAACGCGAGCAGTCCCAGGGCCACCGTGAGCAGGCCCGTGCCGAGAAGGGCAATGACCTGAGCGGAGAACAGCTTTGCGTACGTGGTGTTGCGGAGGACCCGCAACATCAGCGAAGGTCCTCGGGCCCCGGGTGCTCGCTGCGGTGGTGGGCCGGATCGTTGGTCAGGGTGTGCTGCGCCTGGAAGATCGCGTCCGCGACCAGCTGCCGGGCGTGCTCGTCCGTCAGCCGGTAGAACACCTTCGTGCCCTCATGCCGAGTCGACACGATCCGCGCCAGCCGCAGCTTCGCCAAGTGCTGAGAGACCGCAGGGGCGGACTTGTCGACGATGTCCGCGAGGCTGTTCACCGACAACTCCTGATCACGTAGCGCGAGGATGATGCGGACCCGCGTCGCATCCGCGAGCATCGAGAACACCTCAACTGCCAGCTCGACGTACTCGCTTTCGGACGACAGGGAACACTTAGTATCTGCATGCATACGCAGATTATTGCATAGACCACGGTTTGTTGGCCGACCATGCGGCCCCCTGCCTAAAACGATCGTTAGCGGCGGATCCGGGTTTCGAGCGTCAGTATGCTGCCGTAATGGTTCTCCGGAACTCCGTTTCGGCAGGGGTTTTCAACTCTCCTCGGCAACTAAGTTGTGGCAGATCTACGGGTCACGTCAGAGATCGTCATTCGGGAGAACAGTCACGGTCGGCGGCCCGGTTGAAGTCGGGGACGGGCCGGTTCTGTGCGTCCTGGGGTGTCGGGGCGAGTCCGTTGCGTTCGATGTCGTCGATGAGCCAGTCCATTTCGAGGATCTCTCGGCGTTGCGCTTCACTGATCTCGACGGCGAGCTCGCAGACACGAATGTCCTGAATCTGCGCTCGTTCGGATCGAGTGATCGCCAGGGAGTGGTGAGGGATCATCGCGCGCATGTACGCGGTGTCATCGACGGTGATCTGGCTGCGGTCGAGGGCGACGCCGCCTCCGAGCAGGAGCACGCTGATAATGACGACGGCGATGTTTGCCTTGGTGTTCTTGTACATGTTCAGCATCCAGGCGAGCATGACGAGTCCCATGGCGCCGCCCATGGTGAGTGCCATGAATACGCGGCTTTCGCTGAAGCGGATGTGGTCCCATTCCCACACTCCGGCGAACATCGTCCAGTACATCACGACCATGCCGGTGAGGATCATTGCTGCGAATCGCAGGTACATTTTCAGCGATCCGCGCTTCTTGTCCTCTGCTTGTCGTTCGCTTCCGTCGTGTGCATGCATGTGATTCACCTGTGCATCTGGATTGTTCGTGCGTCGCGCGGTGGACGTGCGCGCCGATTCAGAGGGCTGCGAGGAGTGTGGCGCACGCGTCTTCGCATCGCCGGCAAGCGGCTGCACACACGGTGCAGTGTTCGTGCATCGTGTGCTTCTCGCACTCATCGGCGCAACTCGCACACGCGGTGCGGCACGCTTCCAGGGCAGCCCGGGTGAGGTTGGCGTCGTAGCCGGTATGCCGGGACAGGACGCGCGCGGTGGTGTCGCAGAGGTCAGCGCAGTCCAGGTTCGTGCGGATGCACTTCGTGAGTTCTGCGACCATCTCCTCGCTCAGACACGCATCGGCGCAGGCCGTGCACGATTGGGCGCATTCGAGGCACGCCTCGATACAGTCCACGAGCGCCTTCTGGTCCACCTGGCCGAGGTCCTTCGGATAGGTGCGGAGCATTTCTGCCGCGACAGTCATGATCGAATCCTCTCGTCGGTTTTGGAGGCTCCCAAACTACGACCGCCGCGTTGTCTCCGGGACCCCGTTGAATACCCCGGGAGGGCATGGTAGCCATCGGTCATGTGCGCATCAGCTCACGGGCCGGTGTCTCGGTGATTCGTTCCCGCAACCGGGTGAGGAGACGTTCGCAGGATCAGCGCCACGGCACCTATGACCATGATCAGCGCGACGTCGTAGCTGGCGACCGTGTAGGTCCACCAGGCAGCATCGGTCGACTGTGTGTCGCTCACCAGGTGCGCCAGGGCAAGGGCCGGCCCCAAGGCCAGGAGTACGTACCCGAGGCGAACGAGCCGTCGATGCGTTCGCACAGGATCGAGCGGGTGGGTTCCGGTGCGGGTCATCGGAAGATCGCTCCAATGGTGAGGAAGCTGGCGGTGGCGAGGAGGGCAACGGCGATCGTCGCGGCGGTGATGAAGAACGTGAGATTCCGCAGAGGGTTCTTGGGTTCATCCATGAGAAGTCCTTGAGTATGGAGCGTTGTGGGTATCCGCCGTTACTGGGCGGGGCTGAGGACGGTCGCGCCGTCCGTGGTGATCTCGACGATGCCGCGGTCGTCGACGAGGATGATGCGCTCGTCGATGACGGCGAGGGCTTGCACGACGCCTTGCAGTGATTCCAGCTTCTGCCAGGCGCCGCCGTCGTCTTGTGACCACAGGACGCCGTCGGTACCGGCACCGAGAAGGGCGCCGTCCGTGCGGGCCTCCAATGCGTAGAGAACGGGGGCTGCGTCGACGGGCGTGAAGGTATTGCCGCCGTCGGTGCTGACGAGGACGCCTTCTTCGGCTGCGGCGTACACGCCGGACTCTGTGGCGGCGAGGTCAGCAGCACCGAGGGGGGCACGTTCTGTCCATGTGTTGCCCTCGTCGGTGCTGGTGAGCAGGGTCACTTGACTGGAAGGGACGCCGTAGAGGACGCCGTCTGGTCCTGCGGTCAGGACGTGGAAGTCGGTGGTGCCGTTGAGCGCGATCGGAGACCAGGAGTTCCCGTAGTCGTCGCTGCGGATGATGCCGAGGTTCGGGGCTCCCAGCTCAGCCGGGGTGTTTTCCCCGGGGTGCCCGGACGCGAACAGTGCGTCTTCTGAGACGGTGAATCCCATGGCGTCGAAGTTATGTCCGCCGATCGGGCCGGAGATCGTCCCGTCGGGGGCGAGGGTGAAGATTCCGTTGTGCGTGGCGACGAACAGGTCATCGCCGCGGGGGTCTTCGGCGATGCCGTGGATGTGGTCGATGCGTGGTGCCGAATCGGGGTTGCCGAGCGGTGTTGCGGTGCATCCGGTGGCGAAGATCGCGAGGGCGGTCACAGTGGCAGTGGCGAGAAGAAATGAGCGTTTCATGAGGGCTTCCGGTGGCGGCCGCGGGACGGCCTGGTTTCACGGCGCGCACGGCGAGGGCGCACCGACATGTCATGGATGTCGCTGTGTGGCGGGTCGATGTAGATGTGGTGGAGGGGCCACAGGTTCGGGCGGGCCGATCGGTCTCGGCCCGCCCGAGTCGTCCTAGAGCTGTCCCAGGAGTTCCTGCATAGCGGCGATCTCTGCGGTCTGATCGTCGATCACCTGCTGTGCGAGGTCGAGAACGTCCGGGTTCTGCGCATCGTCAAGCGCAGTCTGCGCCATATCGACAGCACCTTCGTGGTGCACGATCATCTGCTCGAGGAACAGACGGCTGGCCTCGGCGGCGTCTGCATCCTCCAGCAGGGTCATGTCCTCCTCGGACATCATGCTGTCGTCACCGCCTATTGACCCATGGTCCATACCGCCCATGGAGTCCGGGTCGTAGTCCACGCCCCAGGCTTCGAGCCATCCGAGCATCTTGTCGATCTCGGGGCCCTGCGCCGCTTTGATCTGCTCGGCAAGTTCGACCACGCGGGGGTCTGCCCCGTCCTTGGCAAGCAGAATGTCGGCCATATCGATGGCCTGCTGGTGATGCGGGATCATCATCGTGACGAACATCTCATCCGCCTCAGTCGCCATCGATGCCGATGACGACTGAGACGGAGAGGTGGTCTCGCTGGACGGTGCGGTGCTGTTGTCCGCGCAGCCGCTGAGCGCCAGAGCGAGTGTCAATACACCGGTGCTGACCGCGAGGGGGATCTTCTTGTTCATGATTGTTCCTTCGATAAGTCGCATGAGGGGTCGCAAGTAACGGCGCCAGGCGGCGCCACGAAACCGACCGTTCGGGCCGGCGGCGACTACTCAGGTGCGACTGATCGAAAGGAATGTGAGCGAAGGAGCCCGCGGAAGAACACCGGTCGCATCCCAGCGCATCAGGCTCATCACGCGGTGAAGGAGCAGTCCGCGACCGTGGATCAACATCGGAGGAAGTAGCAGGAGAAAACCGGCGAGCAGCGCGAGCACGCACGCCATCAGCATGTCATCGTGTCCCTGCCCCGGGCCGGTGCTCACATGACAGAGCCCATCACACGCGATGTCTACGGTGTCAGTGCTCCCCGTCACATCAGCGGCATGCTCGTCACCAGCCACGGATGCTGAATGGGCGAGACCGGGTGAGCCGTGCCCGGCCGGTTCGGCGGTGAAGGTGTGCATTGCCAGCAGCCCGACGATGACCATGAGCGTGGCCGCACCCAGCATCAACAGCGCGCGCAGCGACAGTTGCGAGCGTGCGCTGCGAAACGCGACATGCATGCGTTGACCCTCCATCCTGCTCAGGATGCTAACACCACGAACTATGCGCCTCCGCGGGTGACGAACCGACCCCGCTCGCGCGAACAGGAAACGAGCCGCGAGACCCTTCTCTTCGTACCCGGAATACCCCCCAGGGGTATAGTGTTTGGCTACAGAGGCACGACAGTCCGTACTCCGACTCGAGAGAAAGAGGAACAGCGCATGTCCAACTCCACCACAGGATCCTGCTGCAGCCACAACCCCGGCGCCGTCGCTGCCGACGGACGCAAGGATCTTCTCACCCGACCGGCCGATGAGTACGCCGAATGCCCCGTCATGGTGGGCAGCACCGTCGTCAAGGCGGATGCGGAAGCCGCGGGCTTGTTCCGCGACTACGACGGCAAGCGGTACTACTTCTGCTGCGCCGGATGCGGGCCCGCGTTCGACGCTGACCCGGCCAAGTACGCCGCCGCCGTCTGACGGCGTCTCTCGTGCGAGGCCGCGCACAAGTTGGCCCGCACGGTTCATCCACACCGGAGGAGGATAGGTCCATGAGCACCCCGCACAACGACGGCGCGGAGCACACACACGCGCCTGACGATCATGCAGCGCATGGTCACAACCCGTCTCACCCTGCCACGGTGACCGCGGCAGGGCACGAGTCACAGACGGCCCATCGTGCCATACCGCATGAGCACGGCCAGTCGATGTCGCACGAGGGCCACGGGTCGCCGTCCGGACACGATGGGCACGGCGACCACGATGGATACGGCGGTCATGCGGGGCATGGCGATCACGTCGGTCAGTTCCGTCGGCTGTTCTGGATCATGCTCGTTCTGGCCGTTCCCACCGTCGCGCTCTCGGGCATGTTCTCGATGATCCTCGGCTACACCCTCCCGGACGTTCCGGGTCTGTCATGGGTGTCGCCCGTGCTCGGCACGGTCATGTATGTCTGGGGTGGCAAGCCGTTCCTCGTCGGAGCGGTCAGCGAGCTTCGCTCTCGCCAGCCCGGGATGATGCTCCTCATCGGCCTGGCCATCACGGTCGCGTTCGTCGCCTCCTGGGGTGCGACGCTGCGAATCCTGCACCATGAGCTCGATTTCTGGTGGGAACTCGCCCTTCTCATCGTCATCATGCTGTTGGGGCATTGGATCGAGATGCGCTCTCTCGCTCAGACCACGTCCGCTCTGGACTCTCTCGCTGCTCTTCTGCCGGATGAGGCGGAACGCGTCGAGGATGATCAAGTAGTGACTGTCTCACCGGCCGAGCTCGTCGTCGGAGACGTCGTGATCGTGCGGCCCGGTGCAAGAGTCCCCGCGGACGGACGCATCGTCGACGGACGCGCATCGATGGACGAGTCGATGGTCACGGGCGAGTCCCGCACGGTGGAGCGCAGCATCGGTGACCAGGTCACGGCGGGAACCGTTGCCACCGATTCGGGGCTTCGGGTGGAGATCACCGCGACCGGCGATGACACGACCCTGGCCGGCATCCAACGTCTGGTGACGGAGGCGCAGAGTTCCTCTTCCCGCGCGCAGCGTCTGGCCGACACTGCTGCCGCGTGGTTGTTCTGGTTCGCTCTCGGCGCTGCGGCGATCACGGCGATCGTGTGGACGCTCATCGGCTTCCCCGACGCTGCGGTCATTCGCACGATCACGGTTCTGGTCATCGCTTGCCCGCACGCGTTGGGCCTGGCCATTCCGCTGGTGGTCTCCATCGCCACCGAACGCGCAGCGCGCGGGGGCGTGCTCGTCAAGGATCGTATTGCCCTGGAGAGCATGCGCACCGTCGACACGGTGCTGTTCGACAAGACCGGCACCCTCACCAAGGGTGAGCCTGTCGTCTCGGAAGTCTCCGCCGTCGACGGCGCAGATCCCGACCGCGTTCTCGCGTTGGCTGCAGCTGCCGAGGCCGACAGTGAGCACCCGCTTGCGAGGGCCATTGTCCGCGCGGCCGCCGACAAGCAGCTCACGCTCCCGCGCAGCGGTGATTTCCGGTCGTCACCCGCCGTGGGTGTCACCGCGACCGTCGAGGGGACGACTGTTCGGGTCGGTGGACCGCACCTGCTCTCCGAGGAGAGCGCGGACGAGCTCCCGATCGCCGATCAGTGGCGTGCAGATGGCGCCATCATCCTCCACGTCACCCAGGACGGCCGCGTTCTCGGGGCTCTGAAGCTCGCTGACGAGGTGCGCTCCGAATCGCGCGAAGCCGTCGACGCCCTCCATGTGCTCGGCGTTCAGGTCGTGATGATCACCGGTGACGCTGAAGCCGTCGCACACGCCGTCGCCCAGGATCTCGGCATCGATCGTGTCTTCGCCGGGGTGCGCCCCGAGGACAAGGCCGCGAAGGTTCAGGAGCTACAGAGCGAGGACCGGAAAGTTGCGATGGTCGGCGACGGCGTCAACGACGCCCCCGCCCTCGCGCAGGCTGACGTCGGGCTCGCGATCGGTGCCGGCACGGATGTCGCGATCGCCTCAGCCGGTGTGATTCTCGCCAGCGACGACCCTCGCTCTGTGCTGTCGGTGATCGAATTGTCGCGGGCGTCATACCGGAAGATGAAGCAGAACTTGTGGTGGGCGGCTGGCTACAACCTCATCTCCGTGCCACTGGCCGCTGGCATCCTCGCCCCTATCGGCTTCGTGCTTCCGATGTCGGTCGGAGCGATCCTCATGTCGTTGTCCACGATCGTTGTCGCCTTGAACGCGCAACTGCTGCGCCGGCTCGATCTGCGGCCCGACACCACGACCCGCGCCATCCTGAATCGATGACAACGACCGCCCGGAGACCCCGATGACTGACACCGCCGACCAGACAACGTGCGACCACGGTGAGCACGGGTACATCACCGACAAAGCCCGCTACCTCACCCGCCTCAAGCGCATCGAGGGGCAATCACGCGGTATCTACCGCATGGTCGAGGACGAGAAGTACTGCATCGACATCCTCACTCAGATCTCCGCGCTGACCAGCGCGTTACAAAGCGTTGCCGTCGGACTCCTCGAAGACCACCTGCGCCACTGCGTGGCAGATGCAGCTCGCGCCGGCGGCGACATCGCCGAAGAGAAAGTGCGTGAAGCG
>NZ_BJUW01000023.1 GCF_007988825.1 Microbacterium aerolatum
GACCGATGGCGTTGCCGTCGATCGTCACCGGTGCAGCGATCGGTGCCACCACCTGGGATCCGCTGGCGATGCCGTCGGCTCCGTCCGTGTTCGGCGCCGGCGCCGAGGAAGGCGTCGAAGCGGCAGGCGCCGCCTCGTCTGCCGCCACGGCCGTCTCCGCGCTCGAATCAAGCGCTGAGACGGCGTTGCCGGTCACGGTGATCGGTACGTTCACGTCCAGCAGCGCCTGCGTGCCGCTGAGCAGCGAGTCGGCGCCCGAAGTCGTGACAGCGGGCGTCGGGGCCGGCGCTGCCGGTTCGCCGGACACCGGAGCGTCGGCGGGCGCGGCGACATCGGACTCGCCGAGGACGCTCACGCTCGTATCCTGAACGGTCACCGGAATGTCGACCGTGATCACGGCCTGCGTTCCGGATGCCGCCCCGTCTGCACCGTCCGTCTCCGCAGCGGGTGCGGGGTCGGGGGCCGGTGCCGTCTCCACGGGGGCGGATGCCGGAACATCCGTGCTCGACGATCCGAGCAACGAGATCGCGTTTCCGGAGAGATCGACGGGCACCGAGACGGGAGCGACCGCCTGGGTTCCGGAGAGGATGCCGTCCTCTCCGTCGGTTTCTGCCGCGTTGGCGGCGGTTGCGCCGAGCAGGGTGATCCCGCCGGCGATCGCGACGCCCCATAGGGCGCGCTTCGCGAAGGTTCGCATGATTGAGCTCCTGACTGAGATTGGGTCGGCTGAACGCGCGCGGAATGAGCGCGCTCGAACGTCTGTCATCCGCGAGGGATGACCGGACCCGAGTCAGTCAGGAGAAACGTCGGCCTCAGAGACCGGAGAACACGGGAGGGCGTCGTCGGTCGCGCCGAGCGTGTGCTTCCAGGCGCGAAGTGAATCGGCGGCGGCGTCGCCGAGGCGAGCGGCCTCACCCATCTGGACGCCACCGTGGCCGGCGGAGGACGAAGGTGCAGGAGAACCCGGGGGTGCGTGTGCCGCTCTCACGGGATCGGCGGGTTCACCGCCGGTGCCCACCTCGGCGACCGCGCCGGTCGGGGCTGCGGCCATGGCGGCGAGGGGGTGCATGCTCGTGTCAGCTGCGCTGAACGCAGTCGCATTGAACGTGGCCGTCGCGGGCACGACGGAGGATGCGGGCGACGGAGCGGGTGCGAACTCGTCTCGTACGGGCGCGCTGGGCACCGACACATCCGGAGCATCGGGAACGACTTGGTCGACCGTGTCGAGCAGAGGAGGAGCGGCATCCGCCACCGTGCGCCCGAGCGAGCCGGTCGTGGCATCGACGGCGCGTGAGATGTCAGTGACGGCATCCGCGACGGACAGGTCGTCGAGCACGTCGCCGACGATGCCGATTTTGGAGACTGTGTCGAGCAGCGGATCGGTGACCTGTGAGACGGGAGATTCCTGCGGCAGCTGGGTCACCGGAGCGGCGACCTCTGTGGCGGTCTCGGCCACCTTCTCGGTGACGGGGGCGAGCACGGGCGGAACCACATCGCGGACGACCGGGACAGCCTCAACCGTCTGAGACACGGTCTGCGTCACCGGGGCAACGGCGGCGGGGACGGTTTCGGTGACGACTGGGGCGACGTGCTCAACTACGGGTACGACGGTCTCGGTCACAACATCCGAGACGAGTTCGGTGCCGGTGCCGACTGTCGAACCCACGAGAGAGGTGAGGCCGTTCAGCGGACCGTCGGTTTCCTCGTCCGCTTGCGCGGTGCCGGTGGAAGTCATCAAGGTGACGGCGGCCCAGGCGAGCACGGCGAACGCGCCCCACGCGATGCCGGTCGAGATCCGGCGAGATGCGGTGTTGCTCACGTTCACCTCCCCCCGAGGGAAACGCCATCTGACGCAAGGTGCGTCGCCGCCGACCATACCTGT
Source organism: Microbacterium aerolatum (assembly GCF_007988825.1). Classification (GTDB taxonomy): domain Bacteria; phylum Actinomycetota; class Actinomycetes; order Actinomycetales; family Microbacteriaceae; genus Microbacterium; species Microbacterium aerolatum. Next base: position 1,883 of record NZ_BJUW01000023.1, read on the forward strand.
GGGGGATGACAGTTGTCCAGAGCGAAGGCGTTTCGCGACGCCTCGATCGCCCTCCATGACGACTCCTATCGCGGCGGAAAGCCATGGACGCGCCCGAGAAAATCAAGTCTTGACTTCTCCCCAGGTTGTACACATGCGACAGCGGTGACGAAAACCTTCAATCAGTGATTTAAGCAGCTTGTCATCCACAGCCTGAGGAAAGTCGAAAACCCAGTTCAGCGTCTATAAACTTAGCCATCCGGATTCGGTACCACAGGGTTATCCACATCCGTTCTACACAGACACTCCGAAGTTCTCCGCACATTCTCCACATAGTTACCCACAGGCTGTGTTGCATGGGGAAAACTCCACTCATAGCGTGGACGAGCGACCAGATGTCGGTGGTGCGTGGTTCGCTCGAAGTGACCGCGAAACACTCCGCTGTCGCCACGCGGGGGAGCACAGCATCCCATTGCCGCACCACCCTGTCAGTCGCACCGAAGGGAGCACAGTGTCGATCGCCGACATCTCGGAGGAGCGCCTCGGGGGCCAGCGCAAGCCGGAGCGTACTCCGCCCCACGACCTCCTCGCAGAGCAGAGCGCCCTGGGCGGCATGCTGCTTTCGAAGGACGCCGTCGCCGACGTGATCGAGACGCTCAAGGGCGCCGACTTCTACATCCCCAAGCACGAGCTCATCTTCGAGGCAATCCTCTCGCTGTACTCGCACGGTGAGCCGACCGATGTCGTGGCCGTCACCGACGAGCTCATCAAGACCGGTGAGCTCGGGCGCGCCGGCGGTGCGGACTACCTGCACACCCTCACCTCGATCGTGCCGACCGCCGCGAACGCCGGTTACTACGCCGGCATCGTCGCTGAGCGGTCGATCCTGCGTCGCCTCGTCGACGCCGGGACGCGCATCGTGCAGCTCGGGTACGACGGTCAGGGCGACGCGACGGATCTCGTCAACAACGCCCAGGCCGAGATCTACGCCGTCACGGGCACCGAAACGGCCGAAGACTATGTCCCGCTGACGATCGCCGTGGATGCTGCGCTCGAGGAGATCGAGGCCGCCAGCGGTCGCGACGGCTCGATGACCGGCGTTCCGACCGGCTTCAAGGAGCTCGACGAGCTCACCAACGGCCTGCACGGCGGGCAGATGATCGTCGTCGCAGCGAGGCCCGCAATGGGTAAATCAACGCTGGCTCTGGATTTTGCCCGTGCCGCGGCGATCGGACACAACCAGCCGGCGATCTTCTTCTCGCTCGAGATGGGCAAGAGCGAGATCGCGATGCGTCTGCTCAGCGCCGAAGGGGCGATCCCACTGCAGCACATGCGCAAGGGAACGCTCGACCCGCGCGACTGGACGACCGTCGCGTCGACCCGCGGCCGCATCAACGACGCCCCGCTGTACATCGACGACAGCCCGAACATGACGCTGGTGGAGATCCGCGCCAAGTGCCGTCGCCTGAAGCAGCGCTCGGGGCTGAGGATGGTCGTGATCGACTACCTGCAGCTGATGACCAGCGGCAAGCGCGTCGAGTCGCGCCAGCAGGAGGTCTCGGAGTTCTCGCGTGCGCTGAAGCTGCTGGCGAAGGAGCTGCAGGTTCCGGTCATCGCGCTGTCGCAGCTGAACCGTGGTTCCGAGGCCCGCCAGGACAAGAAGCCGCAGATCAGCGACCTCCGCGAGTCGGGATCGATCGAGCAGGATGCCGACATGGTGATCCTGCTGCACCGCGACTCCGTCTACGACAAGGACGTGCGCCCCGGCGAGGCCGACCTGATCGTCGCCAAGCACCGTAACGGTCCGACCGCGACGCTCCAGGTCGCGTTCCAGGGCCACTACTCGCGATTCACCGACATGGCGCCGGGCGGCGACTTCAACTGAGTGTAGGTTCCGCCTGAACTTGGCAAAGTCCACCGCTACTTGGCAGTCACATGGCAGTACTGCCAAGTTGTTTAGTTGACTCGCCCCGGCATGTCCGGAGAGCTGTTTGCTGGTGTCAGCCGGCTCTTTCAACCGGTTCGTTGCGAGCGTAGTCGAGTTGCTCGACCTCGAGGGGTGTGAGGTCGTCGATGGAGCCGTGGGTGCGTTCGGTGTTGAACCAGAGCACCCAGGACGCGGTCGCCGCCTCGACCTGATCGACGTCACGCCAGGGACCCTCGTGGTGGATGAGTTCGGACTTGTAGGGCCCGATCTGCGACTCCGCGAGAGAGTTGTCGTAGGCGTCGCCGACGGATCCGACGGACGGGTCGATGCCTTCGTCGACGAGCCGGTCGGTGAAGGCGATTGACGTGTAGACGCTGCCCGCGTCGGTGTGGTGCGTGAGCCCCTCGAACCCGGTGACGCCTTCGCGGCGGCGGGTGAAGAGAGCCATGTCGAGGCAGTCGAGCACGAGCGGTGTGGTCATGCTCGTCGCGGCGCGCCAGCCGATGATGCGGCGGGAGTGCGCGTCGAAGACGAACGCGACGTAGACCCATCCAGACCACGTCCACACGTATGTGAAGTCGGCGACCCAGAGCTGGTTCGTGCGGAACCGGGCGAAGTGTCGGTCGACGAGGTCCGCGGGGCGGGTTTCGCGCGGATCCGTGTCGACGGGGCGTTTCCGCTTCCCGCGGAGCACGCCGGCGATCCCAAGCTCACGCATGAGGCGCTCGACCGTGCAGCGGGCGATGTCGTGACCGTCACGGCGGAGCCGCAGCCAGAGCTTTCGGGCGCCGAGCACCTTGCGGTGCGCCTGCCACGCGGCGAGGATGATCGGCTTCCACCGCTCATCCGACACGGCCTGTGGTGATGGTCCGCGCCCGCGGGCGTCGTAGTAGGTCGATGGGGCGATCTTCACGCCGTGCTGGGTGAGCACGGCGCAGATCGACTCGACACCCCATCGGAGCCCGCCCTCGGTGCGGTCCTTGCGTTCGTCGATGAAGGCGACTATCGCTTGTGTGGCCGGTCGAGTTCGGCCGCGAAGAAAGCTGAAGCCGCCTTCAAGATCTCGTTCGCCCGCCGCAGCTCGGCGTTCTCCCGCTTCAGGCGCTTGATCTCCATCTGCGCGTCGGTCGTCACACCGGGCCGGTCTCCCGCATCGACCTGCTCCCGACGGATCCAGGTGCGAATCGTTTCCGGCGACCCGATGCCGAGCATCTGCGCGACCGCGGTCATCGCCTGATACTCGCTCGGATAATCGGCCCGCACCTCGACGACCATACGGACAGCGCGCTCACGAAGCTCGCGCGGATACTTACTGGGACGTCCCATAAGACAGATCCTTCCAAGGAATCCTGTCTCCGGACACACCGGGGCGAGTCAGAGGCCGTCTACACCTTGCCTCAGCTCGAACAGATCATCAGGGAGTGGGTCGCCACCGTGTATCACGTGCGTCCGCACGCCGCACTCGCGGACCCGGGGATGTTCGGCGTGAAGATGAGTCCCGCAGAGCGCTACTCGCAGGGGCTGGCCGTGACGGGCGAACTTCGGATTCCGCGGAATCGAAACTATCTCCTCGAGCTGCTACCCGTGGCGAAGCGGCAGTTCAATCACTACGGCGTCGAGCTCAACGGCATCCGCTATCGCGGGGAGATCGTCGCGAAGTACCGGAATCGCACCCGCGGCAGCGATGGCGATGCGCTCTGGCCCTTTTCGTACGACCCGGATGACGTGCGTCGGATCTACTTCCGTGATCCCGAGGACGGCACCTGGCATGCGTTGCGCTGGCACCTGAAAGGGGCACAGTCGGTGCCGTTCAGTTCCGAGGCGCTCGAGCATGCAAAGCGTCTCGCCCTCGAGATCGCGGACGGCAAGAGACCTGACGTCGATGCGGCCGCCGCGAAACTGCTGGCCGACTGGGGTGCCGGCCGAGATCTCACACCGACCGAGCGGCGAGTGAGCGCACGTCTGGCCTCGCAACTGGCAGAGAACCATCGAGGAGATGAGGGCGCATGGTCGTTGCGGACGGTTCAGCGGATGCTCGGCAGCGCGGTCGGCGAGTGGCCAGACGACGAACCAGAAGCCCCCGCGCCAGCGATACCGCAGGGTGGAGACGATGACGACGATGACGATCTCTTCGCCGCCTTCGTGTTCGGTGACGATGAGCTCATGGAGATGATGTGACCAGCGCGCAACCGCTCCGAGGCAGCTTCTCGACGTACGAGAGTTGGAGCCATTTCACCGAGCGGGAAGCTCGGACGATTCCGGAACGACTCACGACGCCGCAGGTCGTTGGCCTGAGCGATAGCGCTCGAGTCGACTACGACCGACGTCGTCGGGAATGGCACGCCAATATCGTCTTGCGGTCCGAACAGGTCGACCGTCTCCACCAGGATCTGTTGGACATCGTGGACAGCAACCAACAGGACTCGGACCGAGTCAAGAGTGCCGCGGCGATAGACGCACCTCCGACTATGGGTAAGACGACCGCGCTGCGCATGTTCGGGCGCGACTTTCACCGTCGGCGAGTCGCGGAAGCGGGCGAGTACCTCGACCCGGATACGCAGACGACGAAGCACATTCCCGTGTGCCACGTCACACTGGCCGGCAAGCCGACGATCAAGGCGTTGCATCAGATGCTCTTAGGGTTCTATGCCCACCCAAGTGTTCGGAGTGAGCTCCGGCAGTCGTTGACCCTGTCACGTGATCTCGCCCGTGCTGCGGCCGACTGCATCGCTAGGCACGATACGCGGCTCGTCATCATCGATGACCTGCACTTCCTCAACATGAGGACCAATGACAGCGTCCATGTTGCGAACCAACTGAAGTGGCTCGCCAACGAATACGACGCCGCTTTCGTCTTCGCTGGAGTTGCGTTACGAGAGAGTGGACTTCTCAAGGAGGGGCGCTCGGGGGAGGATGCTGCGCTCGCGCAGACATTCCGCCGCTGGACGGTACTCGGCATGAACATCTTTTCGCTGCAGACCCAGACCGATAAGCGCGAGTGGGCGAGGTTGATGGGCTCCTTGGACAAAGCGGTTGTGCTCAGCAACGGTCACGATCGGATGATCCAGGATTTGGCGACGTACATCTTCGTCCGCACAGGCGGCAACATCGGTTCGCTCATGGATTTGATCCGCCGCGGAACGACCAGGGCGATCCGCACCGGTGATGAGAAGCTCGATCGCGCGCTGCTCGACACCATCCGGCTGGATGAGGGTGCCGAGTCCGGGCGTGCCGACCGTGAGAAGAAGTTCGATCGAAAGTTGAAGCGTGAACTGGACGACGGATCAACGGAAGAAGCTGCGCGATGACGGCGGAATTGCGTCGACTCCCGTTCGTCGTACGACCGCTCCCTGACGAGCCGTTCGGGTCGTGGTTCGAGACGATGGCGGCAACGCTGCGGACGACGTGCGGAGATCTCGCCCGCGCGCTCGGTCTGCGTGTGCTGGCGCAGGGCCCGTTGGGAAGCACGTCGTGGTCCGTGCAGCTTGATGACCAGCAACTGGCCAACCTGGAACGGACCACAGGGTTGACAAGCGAGGTCTTGCGCGCCACTACTCGCGAAGGCTTTGCGGCCAACGCCGTCCAGTTCGACCGGCGTGGGGCCATCTCGCTCTTCAGCCCGATCAGCGGGGCATCCGGGCGATACTGCCCAGACTGCTTGCGCGACTCGAACGGTCGTTGGCGACTCACGTGGCAGTTTCCGTTCGGGTTCGCGTGTGTGCGCCATCATCGGCTCCTCAACGACGTGTGCGCGGCATGCCGAAAGCCTCCCCACCGAACCGCACTTCCGCACCGTCTCGTGCCGATGCCAGGCGCGTGCCGCAACCCGATAGGGCGCCTCGACAACGGACGGGTGAGACCCTGCGGCGCTGATCTTCGTGATGATCACTCTGATGCGATGGATGCCGGCGCTGACGTGCTCGATGCGCAGCGACTCATCATGCGCGCACTGTCGAAGCCGCGCACTGCTGACGGAATTTGGTCCTCGGGCCCGCAGCCAGCAAGCCGTGTGCTCGGCGATCTTGTTCTCCTCGCGGGCTTCGCTCGTCGCGACCTGGAGGAACGGGGTCCAGACGAAAGTCGGACATCATCGGGCGGCGCCGGTGCGATTCATCGCGCGTCCGCTTATGCCGTCGCATGTCGGGCGGTGCATGACACTGCCCTGCTCAATGAACTGTTCCGCGACAACGTCAACGTCAACACCTCTTACGACGGACTATCGCCGCAGATGCAGACCTTGATCGCATCTACCCGAGGTACGAAACGTCGAGCCACGTTCGTCCTTCAGACGGCTTTCGATGGCGGCGACGCGGCGGCTCGCGCAGCCAAGATTCCCGCGCTTCTCTGGCCGGAGTGGACCGCTCACCTTGCACCTCGACGCGTTGACCGCACCATTGCGGCGGCGGCACTGTCCGCAGCGATCGTGTTGGCGGGAAGCAGGCTCACCCACGCTGCGAGCCTGGGCTTGATCGATAGGGAAGCGCCGAGCCGCCGAGTGACCAACGTGATGCGTTCGCTCGGCAGGAGCGGTGCCGAAACCGAAACCCTGCCCACGATCCTGCAGCTTGCTCAGTTCCTGGATGCGGTCGATACGCCCATCGATTATTCCCGACGACGCTCGCTCGACTACACGGAGCTGCTGCAGCCAGAGGAGTGGGAGAGGATCGCCATCGCGCATAACGTCCATTCCGGCTTCCCACGCAGAGCAGTACTCGCTCGCGCACACGTGCACCGTTTGCTGAGCGGTGATCGAGTTCAACGCCTTTCGCCGCTGGACGGCGCGCCGGAACTCGTCACCGACTCGGAACTCCACGGATTCACACGGAACGCGCCCTCCCGGGTGCTTTCCGCCCTTGAAGAAGTCGCGGCGTTGTATCTGGACGGCCTCGGCATAGAAGAGCCGGTCACGTGGCATCCCACCCCGAGCGCGCTTGGCTTAGCACCGTTCGAACCCGATCGAGCAGGTGCCCGCAAGTGGGTCGCGCGGCGCCCGGTGCGCGGGGCGAGCGGCGGCCCCAAGCACGTCGCGATCTCCGCGGCATACGACGAGGGCCTTTCGATCCGTGCCACCGCGGTCAAGCTCGGTCTCTCGCGTCAAACGGTCGCTCGGACTCGAGACGCGCACGGTATCCCCTCGAGACCGGGTCGCCAGCCGCGATTCCACGTAGACATCGAGTGGCTACGCGAACAGTACGAGACGGAACGACGGACCGCGGTGAGCATTGCTCGCGAGCTCGGCTGCAGTCCGACGACGATCCGCAGGCATCTCCGCGCGGCGGGACTGACGCACGGGGCGACGTAACTAGCGACGTCGCTCGGGCGGCACATCACGATTCGCGTTCCGTGCGCCAGGATAGGGAGACGAGGCCCGACCGGTCTCGTTGAGCTGTCAGGAGTCCCCGCCGTTGGTCAATCACGTCAACTTCATCTGGAACATCGCGGAGTCACTGCGCGGCCCGTTCAAGCCCGCGGAGTATGGATCGGTTGTCCTTCCGTTCACGGTTCTCCGGCGACTGGATGCCGTGCTCGCGGAGACCAAGCCGGAGGTGCTGAACGTTGCTAAGGCGACGGAGTCGATGCCCGACATGCTGCGGCATCTCCGACTGACGGAGGCCGCCGGGCACCAGTTCTACAACACCAGCCCGTTCGACTTCGCGAAGCTCGTCGCCGACCCACAGGATCTTCGCGCGAACCTGTCGGCGTATCTCGCGGGGTTCTCGGAGAATGTGCGCGACATCTTCGAGCGCTTCGAGTTCGACAAGACGCTGAACAAGCTGGCCGAGAAGAACAAGCTCTACGCCGTGACAGAGAAGTTCGCACAGGCCGACTTCCACCCGAACGTCGTCAGCAACATCGATATGGGGCTGATCTTCGAGGAGCTCATCCGGTGGGCGAACGAGCGCTCGAACGAGACCGCGGGCGACCACTACACACCGCGCGAGGTCATCGCGCTGATGGTGCAGCTGATTTTCGCGCTCGACGATGACGCGCTCTCGAAGCCGGGCGTCGTCCGCTCCATCTACGACCCGACCGCCGGCACCGGCGGCATGCTTTCCGTCGCCGACGAGTACCTGCGCCGGATGAACCCCGGCATCCAACTGAGCCTCTATGGGCAGGACTACAACGACGCCTCCTACGCGATCTGTAAAGCCGACATGGTCATCAAGGGCCAGGACGTCGACAACATCGCCCTCGGCGACACCCTCACCCAAGACGCCTTCGACGATAAGAAGTTCGACTACGGGCTCTCGAACCCGCCGTTCGGTGTCGATTGGAAGGACCAGCGCGCGTACGTCGACGAGGAGCACGCGCGGCTCGGCTTCAACGGCCGCTTCGGCCCGGGTACTCCCGCGGTCAGCGACGGCGCGATGCTGTTCCTCCTGCACCTCGTCTCCAAGATGCGCAAGAAGGAAGACGGCGGATCGCGCGTCGCGATCGTCCTCAACGGATCGCCGCTGTTCTCTGGCGGAGCGGGCGGAGGTGAATCGAACATCCGCAAGTGGCTGCTCGACAACGACCTCATCGAGGCGATCATCGGCCTGCCCAAGGACATGTTCTACAACACCGGCATCTCCACGTACATCTGGGTGCTCAGCAACCGCAAGACCGAGGAGCGCAAGGGCCGTGTGCAGCTCATCGACGGACGCGAGATGTTCACCAAGCTCCGCAAGGGGCTCGGCTCGAAGCGCAACGAGCTGTCGCCGAAGAACATCGAAACGATCGTCGGCTTGTACGCCGGATTTGAGGATGCCGAGCACTCGATGCTCTTCCGCAACGAAGAGTTCCTCTACCGCACGATCACGGTCGAGCGTCCGCTCAAGCTCAACTGGCAGGCGACCCCGGAGCGTATCGAGGCGGTGTTCGAGGCGAAAGCGGTGCAGAAACTGAGCGAGGCGGATGCCGCTGCGTTGCGTCGCGTACTTGAGTCTCTGGGCGACGACGCGGTCTGGAAGAACCGGGCCGTGTTCCACAAGTCGCTGAAGGATGCCGCGCGGGCCGAGGGGTTCTCGATCACCGGGCCGCTGCTGAAGACCGTCACGACCGAGCTGGGCGAGCAGGATGACACCGCCGACGAGTGCCGGGATGCCAAGGGAAACCCGGAGCCGGACTCTTCGCAGCGGGACACCGAGAATGTGCCGTGGGACGAGGAGATCAACGACTACCTGACCCGCGAAGTGCTGCCCTACGCACCCGACGCTTGGATTGACCGTGCCAAGACAAAGGAGGGCGCGGAGATCCCCTTTACCCGCCATTTCTACCAGTACGTGCAGCCACGCCCGCTCGAGGAGATCGACCGCGACCTCGAGGCCGTCATGGATGAGCTGCGCGCCATGCTCGTGGAGGTCGAACGGTGAGCGAGGTTGCTTTCGGCCGGACCGTGAGGTTGGTCACTGAGCGGTCGACGAGTCGGCGCGGCTTTCGAATCGGGCTTGAGGCGGTTGAGAAGGGAACGGGTCGGCTGAATTTCGACCCAGAAGTGCAATATGAGGGCGATGGCATCGCGTTCCGGCGCGGAGACGTACTATTCGGCAAACTACGCCCGAGCTTGCGGAAGGCCTGGCTTGCGGACACCGACGGGGACGCTGTGGGTGACTTCCATGTCTATCGTCCGATCCGTGAGCTGATGACGAGTCGGTACCTCGCCTACGTGGTTCTATCGGCGCCATTCCTCGATCCGGTGATCGCTTCTGTGTACGGGGCGAAGATGCCGAGAGCGGATTGGACTCAGGTGCGGAACACCAAGGTCTGGGTCCCCGGAGTTACCGAGCAGCGCGCGATCGCGGACTATCTGGATCGGGAGACGGCGCAGATCGACGCGTTCATCGCGAAGAACGAGGAGCTCATCGCCCTCCTCACCGAGCGCCGCGCTGCCATCGTTGCCTACCTGATCACGGGCAAGGGGGCCGTCGGCTCCGCCGAACGCATTGACAGTGGTGTGGATTGGATCGGCACGATTCCTTCGCATTGGGAGGTGCGACCGCTCCGCTGGTCTGCGCGCATCAGGACTGGCACCACGCCTTCGGGCGATTCCGTTTTCGCAGATGAGCCGGGTCAGCCGTGGATTCGTCCGGACGACCTAGATGTGTCTGGGGGGCCGAGTATTGCTTCGAGATGGCTTACGGAGAACGGTGCTGCCCAAGGAAAGCCTGCTGCTGCAGGGTCAACGCTGCTTTGCACGATCGGCGCCACCCTGGGGAAGGCCGGCCGAGTGACTCGCGCTGTCTACTTCAATCAGCAGATCACGGCATTAAAGTGGGCCCTCAACGATGAGTTCCTCTTCTGGGCGTTTGCAGCGGCGCGCGCAGCCGTTGTGCGTCTCTCCGTTGGCAATACCCTTCCGATTCTGAACAACGAGAAGCTCGCCGGACTTCGCATTCCCGTGCCGCCGCTTGAGGAGCAGTCCCTAGTCGTCGGGCGCATCAAGGAGCAGACCGCGCGACTTGACGCAGCGATCGATACGGCTCGACGCGGCGTGGTACTGGCTCGTGAGCGTCGCGCTGCGCTGATCTCGGCCGCGGTGACGGGCAAGATCGACTTGGGGGTGGTTGTATGACGGGCATCGCAGGGGCACATTTGGAGTCCGTGCTGGAGAACGAGATCGCGGAGCACCTGGCCGCGAACGGCTGGCTGTACTCACCGACTGGTGCCGGATATGATCGCGAACTAGCGCTGTTCCCGGACGATGTTCTTGGCTGGCTCGCGGAGTCTCAGCCGATCGAGTTCGCGAAGGTCGTGCGCCCGGACGACTCCGAGGCGCAGCGCGAAGCGGCATCCCAGAGCATCCTCACTCGCCTCGCGAAATCTCTCGACAACGATCCGATGAAGAACGGCGGCACGATCCGCATCCTTCACGAGGGGTTCTCGATGGTGCCGCTGCACGGTGGCGCGGTGAAGTTCCGTATGGCGCAGTTCCGGCCGGCGACCTCGAACAACCCCGAAACCCTTGCCGACTACGCGAAGATGCGCGTGCGGGTGATGCGCCAGGTGCGTTACTCGGCGAAGCATCCGAACAAGGCGCTCGACCTGGTGTTGTTTGTCAACGGCATCCCGGTGGCGACGGTCGAGCTGAAGACGGACTTCACTCAGCCGATCAACAACGCGGTCGCGCAGTACCGGTTTGACCGCAACCCGGCGGGTGAGCCGCTGTTCGCGTTCGCGAAGCGCTCGCTCGTGCACTTCGTCGTGTCGAACAACGAGGTGCGGATGACGACGAAGCTCGCAGGATCAGGTACTCGCTTCCTTCCGTTCAATCAGGGTTACGACCAGGGCGCGGGCAACCCGCCGAACCCCGCGGGCTCGGCATCGTCCTACTTCTGGGAAGAGCTGCTGCAGCGGGATGCCTGGCTGCAGGTGCTCGGTTCGTTCGTGCACCTGCAGGTCGAGGTCGACGTCGATCCCGACACGGGCAAGAAAACGCGTACCGAGAAGATCCTGTTCCCGCGCTACCACCAGTGGCGAGCAGTCAACAGGCTTGTCGAAGCCTCACGTGCGGAGGGCGCGGGTAACCGCTACCTCGTGCAGCACTCCGCCGGGTCGGGGAAGACGAACTCCATCGCGTGGCTCGCCCACCGCCTGTCGCAACTGCACGACGAGCAGAACGAGAAGGTCTTCGACACAGTCGTGGTCGTGACCGATCGGACGGTGCTCGACAAGCAGCTACAGGACGCGATTGGCCAGTTCGAGAAGCACGCGGGCGTGGTGCAGTCGATCACACGCGAGAGTGGCGAGTCGAAGTCGACCGAACTCGCGTCCGCGCTCTCTGGCGGCAAGCAGATCGTCATCGTGACGATCCAGACGTTCGAAGCGCTGATCACGACGATTCAGTCCAAGCCCGAGCTTCAGGGCCGCCGCTTCGCGGTCATCGCGGACGAGGCGCATTCATCGCAGACCGGCTCGACGGCGGGCGCGCTCACGAAGGTGCTTTCGCCGCAGGAGCAGGCGGCGGTGGCTGAGGGTGCTCCGATCGACTCGGAGGCGTACCTGCAGTGGGCGATGGAGGTTACTGCGAACGCATCGAACATCTCGTACTTCGCGTTCACCGCGACGCCGAAGGCCAAGACGCTGGAGCTGTTCGGCCGGACCCCTGAAGGTGCAGATGCTCCGGAGCCGTTCGACCTGTACTCGATGCAGCAGGCGATCGAAGAGGGCTTCATCCTCGACGTGCTGCAGAACTACACGCCCTACAAGGTCGCGTGGCAGTTGCAGCATCCGGGAGCGGACTACGACGGTCCCGGCGAGGTTGACGAGTCGACGGCGGTGAAGGCGCTCGTGCAATATGTGCGGTTGCATCCGACGAACATCAGCCAGAAGGCGAAGATCGTCGTCGACCACTTCCGGGCATTCGCGCAGCCACTCTTGGACGGCAAGGCGAAGGCGATGGTTGTCACCGGGTCCCGCAAGGAGGCTGTGCGCTGGAAGAAGTACCTCGACACGTACCTCTCCGACTCGCGCATCCAGGGAGTGAAGGCGCTCGTCGCATTCTCCGGCACAGTCGAAGACCCTGAGGATGCCGGCGAGGGACTGACGGAGAAGACCCAGAACCCGGGCCTGTGGACGTCGGATCTGGCCGCGGCTTTCAAGCCGTCGACGTACAACGTGATGATCGTTGCGGAGAAGTTCCAGACCGGCTTCGATCAGCCGCGCCTGGTGGCGATGTACGTGGATCGCAAGCTCGGCGGCGTGCAGGCCGTGCAGACGCTCTCGAGGCTCAATCGCACGTACCCGGGCAAGGACAAGACGTTCGTGCTGGACTTCGTGAACGAGCCCCTCGAGATCTTGGATGCGTTCAAGGACTACTACCGCAAGGCGACGCTGACGGCGACGACCGACCCGAACCTCATCTACGACCTGGTCACGAAGCTCGACGGTGCCGGCATCTATACGATGGCCGAGGTCGAGCAGGCGTTCGATGCGGCCCTCGCGGGTGGGGTAAATGCGAACAGCGCAGTCAGTGCTGCGACCGCCCCTGCGGTGGATCGGTTCGCGAAGAGGTGGTTCAACGCGGTCACCGACGGGGACGCTGCTGAGCAGGACGAGCTCAAGCTGTTCAAGAGCGACGCTGGCCAGTACGTGAAGTTCTACGACTTCATCTCGCAGGCGCGGAACCTCGAGGACACTGACCTGCCTCGGCGGCACTATTTCCTGCGCCGCGTTCTTCCGCAATTGTCGACGGCGACCTATGAAGAGCCGGTCGACATCTCGAAGGTGCAGCTGACGGAGTACAGCATCGCGCCCGGGGAATCCGTGAAGCTCAACCTGGAGCAGGGGCCAGGACTCGATCCGATTACCGCTATCGGTTCGGGTGCGATTCACGAGAAACACCGCAGCGCCCTCGAGGAGATCATCGGCAAGCTCAACGAACGCTTCGGCGACAAGTACGGTATTGGCGCCGTTGACCTCACTGTCAACCACATCATGGGCAAGCTCGCCGTCGACTACGACCTCGCCCGACAGGCCGAGGTGAACACTCCGCAGCAGTTCGCGGAGTCACCCGCGCTGCCGAAGTCGTTCGCGAAGGCTGTCATCGAGGTCCGGGACGAGACACCGCTGCTTGTCGACGACATGCTCAGCGACAGCGGCCTGTTCGCAGAACTGAGCAAGGCACTGCCCGCGATGTTGTACGAGTTCTTGAAGGACAAGCAGGCGTGAACGCGATTAGACCTTGGCACGCAGAACCGACAGACGGCGCCCAATCCCGCTCATCTGCGGCGGCGGCTCCGAATGGCGTGCGGGGCCGAGTAACTGGAGCGATCCGTTGTTGACGGAAGCTACGGGTCGATGTCGATGAAGCCCACGAGATCAAGGCTGTGTTCCCGGACCAAGATGACGGTATCAACGTAGCGCCGGGAATTGGGGAAGGTGCGTGCTTGCACGACCAACTCGTCCGCAAGTTCGGTCACGCCGGAGTCTCCAAGAACGTGGACGCCTCCGACGTGCTCCACTAGAAATCCTGAGCGCAACGCTTGAGTCGACAGTGCGTGAGCGAAGGGGTTGGGCATGGTTTGCCCAACGTCAATTTTGCGATACGGGTCCACGCGAAGCGCACGGTCGCGTCTCGCGAGCATGTTCAACACGCGCACTTCATGGCCGATCAGGAGGAGGAGCCGGTAGTTGGCGTTGCCGAGCACCTCAAAGCCCTCGCCTGCCCGGACCTCGTCAACGGTTAGGTGGTTTCCGATGACCTCGCGGAGAGATTGATCCAGTGACGCTGGTTCATCGAAATCGGTGACTATCGTTTCCGTGAAACCGTTCGCGCGACGTTCGATCTGGGTCGTCGCGCGGATGAAGTCCGGGACGGGCGATTCTCCGTAGTTGACCAGGTGAACAGAGGATCTTGTGACGCTCCGCGAGTACGGTGCCAGAGTTTCGAGTACCCTGTCGCGCACGGAATCGACCCACTGGTCTCCATCACCGAAGCCGACCTCGCGCGTAACAAGCCCAACCTCGCCTAGAGATGCCGCGAACTGGCCGTTGCCCGCAACGATTGCCGTCGCGGGTGCCGTGTGGACCTGTAAGAGTGGGGACTGCGTATCGAAACGCGAATCGAACTGTGTCTCGAATACGCCGGCGTCACTTGTCGTGAACAGGCGGTTTCCGTATGCCACCGTGTCAGTCATGTTGCCGGGAATGGGTTCGATGGATGCCTGCTGGAAGGTCGAGGCGTCTATCGAGACAACCGTCTCTGGACCGATAGCAAGTGGTTCGAGGAACCGCTCCCGTACCGCGGTGATCGCGAATAGATCTTGAAACTCGCGTGAGGACTTCCGCTCGCTACGGAACACGAGGTGGTCCGCCAGCACGGCATGGTGGTGATCCTGTGCGCGAGCGACTTGAGCCCGGAGCGAGTCGATGGGGACGTAGTACAACGATCCTTGGCGGTCCCACACGAGCAGATTTTCACGGTAGAGCCAGGCATCCTCCCAATGGCCTGGCACTCGGACGGTGAAGCGTCGAACGTCCATCACAAAGCCTGCTTCCGCAGCTTCTTGGCGAGGGCGTGGGACACCAAGCCGCTGGCTTCCCAGCTCGCGATGACGGCGGCCGGGGCTGTCTTCGTTGATCCAGGGCTCCGTCGGCCTACGGGGTGGCCGTGCCAATCGGTGGATCCTGACTGTGGTGGCAGGAAACGGGCGAGAACTTCTCCGCGGGTGCCGAAAGGTTGTGTGAGATCGGAGGCAACGGCCCACACCTGCGAGGGTGCCGCGACTTTCGTCGGCTCGCGTCGTTCGGTGTCGCAGAAGACATGACATTCGCTCTCGTCAGAGATCGCCCAGATCGACTTAGTTCTGAACATTCCGCGATCGCGGTGATGAGGATGGCTGAAGTAGCCCCTGCCGTTGCACGTCGTAAAGCGCGAGCCAGGCGGGTTGCTGTGGCGGACGTGGGTCATATGAGTTCGATACCTCTGCTGGCAGCATCCCGCGTACGTGATGAATGACTGAAGAGTAGCAGGCACGCCGCTGGCGGACGGAGCGCGCGGCGTTCGAACCAAGATTGGTCTTGGGGTGTCAGCTGGCTCGAGAGGTCTGGTAGCTCGGACTAGACGGGGGCATCGCACCGCCCGCATCGAGGATCGCTTTACGGTGCAGACGGGATAATCTCTGGACATGACTGACGGAGACAGAACGGTACCGCCGTCGAGCTCCACTCGCGGACCAGAAGAGATACGCGGGCACATCGAGTACCTCTGTGACCTGTGGGCAACGAACCTTTACAACGACGTCGAGTTCCGAGAAGGTCTGGACGAACATGCCGCGGTGGCCATTCATACTCACGCGCATCATGCTGCCAGGCTTGCCTCCGCACTCCTGGAGCTCGATGGCAGGGTCGCGGGGATCGCACTCATGCCAACCGTGCGACTGATCTTTGAGTGCGGCATCACGTGCGCGTGGCTTCTCACGACTCCTGATGCTGGACGCACCTTACTTCGAGACGGTGCCAAAATGCGGAAGATTGCAATCGAGGATCTGGTGAGGCAGGGCGGGGAGGCCGGGCCTGGCAAAGCGCAAGCGGAGCGCGCTTTCGATGTGTTGCAGCACGAACTCGAGGGAACGCCAGTCGCGACGATGCAAGGACGCTGCCTTTCATTGAAGGACGGTGATCACTTGCACACGCTCTACCGGGCGCTCTCGAACGAGTCGCATGCTGGACTTGGCATCACTGATCTTTATGTCATCGAGGATGAACGGTCGGCGATCGGGATGTCTTTCGAGCCGGACCCCGTCGACTCTTCACGCGATAGCGGGCTTGCGATCGCGGCCGGTCTTCTCTTCCTGGCGATCAACGCCGACACCCAGGCGAGAAAGGAGCCCTCCTGGCTCCCCAAGCTTGAGCAGGTTGCTCGAGGGCTGGGAGTTCCGCTAGAGATCGTTCGCGCAGATGGATCGACGGCTTGAGGTGACGCCTCGTCTAACTCTGTCGAGGGTGCCGAGCCTCGTCGTAGGTGACACCAAGCATCGGTGTCGCATATTCAAGGCAGAAAGGAGCGTCACGTGATCGCATGGCCAGCCCTCGTAACCGCCGCTGAGACAGGTCAAGCCGCAGCAGCGGCAGGCTCGTTCGCGTGGTGGGATTTCTGGCCCGTCTTGGTCGCCGTCCTAGCACTTGCGTGGGGGATTCGTGAGTGGGTCTACGGCGGAAGCCTGTTGAAGGTCCAGTTCGAGCTCGGCTACACCGATGGACTCCAGCTCGTGCGCGCCAATCCCAATGACTTTGTAGATCCGAGCGCTGTGGGACTCCACTTCGGCAGAAGGATCACGAATCCAGCTATCGATGTTGCTGTGATCACCGTGGTAAACAGGGGTCGCACAGCTGCCACCGTGCTGCGACCGGGGCTTTACTTCACGATGCGAGGCATTGCGCCAGTGTTCGTCGGCGGGTTGCCACTGCGCGACCTCGGTGAAGGGTCGGAGCGCGTTCGAGTGGAAGCACATGATGCCTGCACGTTCGTCGTGCCCCTCGGCGCACTTGTACGCGTGGCGAACGCAGATGTTGAGTTTCAGAAATCCCTTGAGATGCGGCACGCGGTGTACGCCCGGGCGCAAGTCACGTCAGGAACTGGACGTATAAAGCGATCGTCGAGGCTTATCCGCCATGGATGGCGGATGGTCAGCAATCGTTGGAAAGTGGTCGTTCCGCTTCGAGGAAAGGCGCCCCGAATCGAGGAGGCGCTGGTTGATCGCTACCTCATAGGCGGATCTGGGCTCTACGACCAGTTCGTAGACGTTGGTGCCATAGTCGGGCTCATCCGCTTAGGGAAGTCCGACGCCGACATTCTCGAGTGGGCGCAGCAACGGTCGAGAGATCTCCTGAACACGGGGATGATCGCCGGCCGTGCTCGTGTGCTGCTCGCTCAAGAGTGAGCCAAGCTGGGCCGCTCGACGGCGCGTGGCGTTGCATCGAACTCGCAGTTGTAGGAATCCGTTATGTTGCGTGGAATCCTGGTACCGAGGCCGCCGCCAACTACCGCGGATTCCGGAGCATCGAATGCAATCTCGAGCGGGAACCTACATGAGCGCGTAGGGCTCCCGGCGCTGCACTCACGACTTCGGCGGCTCCATCGGCAGGCGCGGGCCATGGTTCCAGGCCAGGATCGCCGGGTGCTCGCGGTCGTACCCGAGCACCGAGACGCAGCCGGCGCCGAACGTGATCGCCGCCCCGAACCGCGGCGCCTGTCGCAGGAACACCGCGGCGAGGATGCGCAGGTAGTGACCGTGCGCGACGAGGGCGACATCGCCGTCGGCCATCGCGGGAAGCACCCGAGTGAGCACGCGCGATGCTCGCGCCGCGACCTCCTCGACCGTCTCGCCGGGAGTCTCGCCCCGGATCACGCCGTGCGTGAAGGCCGACCAGTTGTAGCCGAGCTCGGCGCGGATCTCCTTCGTCGTGCGGCCCTCATATCCGCCGTAGTCCCACTCGACCAGCAGCGGATCGATCTCGGCATCCAATCCGGCGAGCTCGGCGGTGCGCCGGGACCGCTGAAGCGGCGAACTGAGCACCAGCCGGAAGTCGTAGTCGCTCACCAGCTCGCCGGCGGAGCGGGCCAGCTCCTCGCCGTGTGCGGTGAGCGGGATGTCGGTCAGACCTGTATGCCGTCCGTCGCGCGACCACTCGGTCTCGCCGTGCCGCAGCAGCACGAGCTTGCCCTGCGGGTTGTCCGGAGCGGGCCGGTCGGGCAGCGGGTCGGTGGCATCCACAGGCCAACCGTACCGACTCGGTGACCGCAATCGTGGCATCCGACGGACGGGTTACGCCGCGGCATCCGCCGG
Organism: Microbacterium aerolatum; assembly: GCF_007988825.1. Classification (GTDB taxonomy): domain Bacteria; phylum Actinomycetota; class Actinomycetes; order Actinomycetales; family Microbacteriaceae; genus Microbacterium; species Microbacterium aerolatum. The sequence goes on from NZ_BJUW01000023.1 coordinate 20,057, forward strand.
CGTAGGATCGCCGCGAAAGTCGGCCGCGATCCGGTCGTCCATCCGCTCACGGAGGTTCCGATGCAGAGATTGACTATCGACTTCATCATCTCGCTCGATGGTTACGGCGCGGCCGAGGGGTGGCCCGGCTGGTGGGGACTCGAAGGCCCCGAGTACCTCGGCTGGCTCGAAGGACTGCCCGAGCAGGACCACCCGATCCTGATGGGCGCGAACACGTACCGGC
>NZ_BJUW01000024.1 GCF_007988825.1 Microbacterium aerolatum
GGCGAGCCCGCCAGTACCGTGACACGCCACAGGGGCGTGTCTCAGAACTGGCGGGTCCGGATGCCGGCAACCCGCCCTTTCTGTGGCACGCCCCTGTGCATGCGGGGCCGGGACCTACTCCGGGTCGCCGCCGAGCGGTCCGACGGCCGGGATGGGGCCGCCGTCGTCCGCGCCGGTCCTGCGGGCCCGGGCGATCGCGTTGCCCAGGTGGTAGATCAGTAGGGCTGCGACCGTGCCGAGCACGATGGCGCCGAGCTGGAACGCGCCCCAGCTCATCGCGAACCCGCCGACGGCGATCACGAACGACACCGCGACGGTGTACTGGTTGACGGGGCGCGAGAAGTCCACGCGGTTGTCGACCCAGATCTTGATGCCGATGACGCCGATCAGGCCGTAGAGCGCGGTGGTCACGCCGCCGAGCACTCCGGGCGGGATCGTGTTGAAGATCACACCGATCTTCGGCGAGAACGCGAGCACGATGGCCGCGAAGCCGGCCACCCAGTACGCGGCGGTCGAGTACACGCGGGTCGCCGCCATGACGCCGATGTTCTCGCCGTAGGTGGTGGTCGCCGATCCGCCGAACCCGCCGGCGAGCGTGGTCGCGAGGCCGTCGGCGACGAGCGCGCGGCCGGTGTGCTTGTTGATCGAGGGGTCGTTCGTCATGGTCGCAACACCGCGCACGTGACCGACGTTCTCGGCGATGAGCACGAGCACGACCGGCAGGAACATCGGCACGTACGCCCATGCCATCGGGTCGGTGACGGCGGCGAGGTGGAAGTCGGGGAGGCCGATCCACGCCGCCTCGGCGACGCCCTCGAAGGAGACCTGGTTCGTGAAGATCGCCACGACGTAACCCACGATCACGCCGAGGAAGATCGAGATACGGCCGAGGAATCCGCGGAACAGCACGCTGAACAGCACGACCGCGATGAGCGTCACAGAGGCGAGCTCTGGCTGCAGGGTGAAGTTGTTCCAGGCGGCGGGCGCGAGGTTGAAGCCGATCAGGGCGACGATGGATCCGGCCACCACCGGCGGCATGAACCGGTCGATCCAGCCGACGCCGACGGCCTGCACGAGGAAGCCGATGCCGGCCAGCAGCACGCCGACCACGAGGACGCCGACGAGCGCCTGGGTGATCTGCTGCGCCGTCTCGAGCGACTGTCCGGCGTTGATCGCGGTGATCGGCGCGAGGAACGCGAACGACGAGCCGAGGTAGCTGGGCAGGCGGTTGCGGGTCAGCAGCAGGAAGAGCAGCGTGCCTAGGCCGGAGAACAGCAGTGTCGTCGAGACCGGGAAGCCGGTGATGATCGGCACGAGGAAGGTCGCACCGAACATGGCGACGACGTGCTGCGCGCCGATGGCGAACGTCGCCGGCCAGTTCAGCCGCTCTTCGGGTTTGACGACCTGTCCGGGTGCGACGTTGCGGCCGTCGCCATGAATCTTCCACACGGGCATGCGGGTGCTCCTCGTATTCGGGGTGGGGATGCTGGAGAAACACTATCGGTGCGGCAACCCGCAGCACGGCAGGCCGATGTCGGATGCCAGGGGTAGAAAGATGACATGGAAGGTAGAACGGTGCGAAAATGGGTGCCATGAGCCTGAACATCAAGAACGAGCGGGTGCACGAGATGGTGCGCCGCCTCGCCGAGCTCACCGGGCAGAGCCAGACGAGTGCAGTGGAGGATGCCGTGCGGCGTCGGCTCGAAGAGATGGAGCAGGCCGAGGAGGCGGCGGAGCAGCGAAGGCATGACGAGTTCGACGCCGCGCTGAAGAGGTTGCAGTCCCACGTACCGGTGGGACCCACGTACGAAGAGATCATGGACGATATGTACGACGAGTCCGGCCTGCCGCGATGATCGTCGACACGTCGGTTCTGTTGGCTATCGCGCTGAAGGAACCCGAGGCGGCGCGGTTCAGTCAGCTGCTGCGCGAAGAGGACATCGCGATCTCGGCCCCGACGCTGCTGGAGTCGGAGATCGTCATCCGGGCTCGCCTCGGCGTCGACGCGGTGAAGGACCTTCGAGACCTTCTGGATCGGGCTCGATCTGAGATCGTGCCCTTCGATACCCACCAGGTCCGCATCGCGAGCGACGCGTATGCGCGCTTTGGGCGAGGATCGAAGCATCCCGCCGGGCTCAACTACGGCGACTGCTTCAGCTACGCCCTCGCGATCGCACGCGATGAGCCGCTGCTCTTCAAGGGAGACGACTTCATCCACACCGACGTGCGGGTCGCCGCGTAAACCGCTCGCGCCCCTTCGATCCCCACGCCCCACTCCAGCCGACGCTTCGCGTCGCCCGGAGCCTCCGGGGCGCGTGGGCCCGGCTCAGGGAGCGAAAGAGCTACGCGGTCAGGCGCGCGATGAGCTCGCGGTACCGGTCGGCGGTCCGTTCGACGATCTCGTCCGGAAGCGCCGGCGGTTCACCCTGCTTGTCCCAGTTCGATGCGAGCCAGTCGCGGACGATCTGCTTGTCGAAGCTCGCCATCCGCTCGGCCGGCGTCTGACCGGACTGCCAGGCTGCGGCATCCCAGTAGCGGGAGGAGTCGCTCGTGAGCACTTCATCGGCCAGGCGCAGGACGCCATCGGCATCCGTTCCGAACTCGAACTTCGTGTCGGCGAGGATGACGCCGTGCTGCTCGGCGATCGCCGCAGCGCGGGCGTAGATCGCGAGCGAGGTGTCGCGCAGCTCGACGGCGCGCTCGGCCCCCACGAGCTCGACGGTCTTCTCGAATGTGATGTTCTCGTCGTGCTCGCCCATCGGTGCCTTGTAAGCGGGGGTGAACAGCGGTTCGGGCAGCCGGTCGCCGTTCTCCAGGCCCACCGGCAGCGGGATGCCGCAGACCGTCCCGCTCTCCTGATACTCCGCCCAGCCCGAACCGGTGATGTAGCCGCGCACGACGCACTCAATCGGCAGCATCTCCAGCGACTGCGCGAGCATGGCGCGGTCGGCCACCTCCACGGGGATCTCACCCTCGGCGAGGTGGTTCGGGAACTCGTCGAGCTGCGCGAACCACCAGCGGCTGAGCTGGGTGAGCAGCGCGCCCTTGTCGGTGATGCCGGGGGAGAGCACGAAATCGAAGGCGCTGACCCGGTCGGATGCCACGACGAGGATGCGGGTGTCCGCGGCATCCTCGGATGCGTAGAGATCGCGAACCTTGCCGGAGTAGAGATGACGCCAGCCGGGGATGCTCAGGGGGGGATCAGCAGGAGTGCTCATCCGCCCATTATCCCGGTTGCAGGGGGAGGCGATGCGGACGCCTCCCCCTGGCCTGTCAATGGTTGTTCAGGACAGCCCAGGCGATCAGGCTGTCGATGCGGCGCACATCGGCTCCCTTGGCCAGCTTGACCTTGATGTGGCCGGCCTTCGTCCACAACTCCAGCTCGGAGTTCCAGTCGAGCGTCCCTGCATTCTCAGACGACCACATCAGGATCGAGCTGTAGGGCAGTGAGTAGATCTCGACCTTCTTGCCCGTGATGCCCTGCGCGTCGCGGACGATGAGTCGCTTCGTCGTGAACGTCGCCGAGTCCCGGAACGTCTTGAACGAGGTGACTGCCTGTTCGCCTTCGGCGAGGAGGAGCAGCACGTCCGGCGGGACGGGGATCTCCTGCTGCAGCGTCCAACTGAGGATGGCGGATGCTTCCACGATGTCGATTCCTGTTTCTCGGGTGTCAGTCGTTGAGATGCGCGATCGCGTAATCGGCTTCTGCAGCGGTGAACTTCTCACCGAACTCGCTCGTGAGCTGATCATGAATCGCGCTGGGCGACATCGCCATCGTGTCCTGGTAGTCCTTCGCCTTCGCGAGAGCGTTCGCGTTCCAGTCGGCCGTCATGTTGTCCACGGCGTACTGCGCGGCCTCAGCGGAGAACTTCTCACCGTACTCGGACGTGAGCTGGTCGTAGATTCCCGCCTTGCTCATGTGCATGAGCTCCGAGTACGACTCGGCCTTCGTGAGCGCATTCGCGTACTCGATCGGAACCGCGGGCTCTTCGGGCTCCTCGACGACCGGCTCTTCCGCGACTTCTTCCACGGGTGCCTCCGATGGCTCGTCGGAGGGCTCGGCGACGGGCTCGACTGCGGCAGGCTTGTCGGGGACGGGAGCAGCAGTGTCCTGCGCGGTGGCACCGTTCACCGCGTTGATGATGATTCCGAGCGCGAATACCGCACCAGTGACGATCCATGCGATCTTGCGGTGTTCGGAATAGCCGCTGAGGCTGTTCCCCCTCGCGTCACGGGCCGACCCGGTGAGGACGAGAATGAGGTCCACCAGGACCCAGATTCCGGCCCCGCCGATGGTGACGAGCTTGAGGATTCCGGTGCCCACCTTGCCGAGATAGAAGCGGTCGACGCCGAAGAATCCGAGCAGGAGAGCCAGGAGCCAGGTGGTCAAGAACGACTTCGCGCCCGGCGCCGGGATGCTCGGGTTGAGAACCGGGGGGCCTGCTGGTGCGGGTGGCGGCGTCGAGGTCGTAGGAGCCGTCGCGGGGGCGAGCGGTGCCGGTGCCGGCGGGGGTGTCGGGCTGTCGTTCTCAAGGGTCATGGAATGTCCTTCACTGTCGGGTAGATCAGACGCATGTGAATGCAACTGTTGGACTATCGCGGGGCTCCACACGGGGCCGAACGCTGGTAGCCGTTGAACAGTGTGGCGGTCCAGACGCGGCGGTGGGATCGGCTGATCGGAGTCGTTCTCCTCCGCCGTTCGGGGGACCTACGTCTGGCCGACGAGCGTAAGCGAGTGTCCGCTGCAAGCCGTACGCTCAGGCTGTGAACAGTTCAGGCAGTGCCGTAGGCGGGCGCGGTATGCGAACCATCGCGAGGCGTGGTCGCGGTGTGGCGCTGCTCATCGGCGGTGCGCTGATCGACCTGTGCGCCGTGGTGAACGTGCCGGGTGCGGCTGACTACTCTGTGGTCGCGGGAGAACCGACCGTTTCCATTTCCGCGTTCGGCACGGCGCTGGTGCTGTTCGCGGGCGTCTTGTGGGTGAGTGTGCTCTGGAGGAACCGGTGGCCATTTCTCGCGCTGATCGCAGGCGGGGTGCTTGCGCTGATCGGCGTCTCCTATCTGCTGTTGCTCGTCGGCAGCGTGTACTGCGCGCGGAAGTACCCAGCTCGAATAGTGCAACTGTCGGCGATCACCGTCGCGACGGTGGTGCTCTTCGTCATCCGCGAAGCCCTGACGACCTGGGGTGGCGCGCTGTCATGGTTCTTCGCCACCCGAGTCGACGCGGGTGAATCGGCCTGGGTGGTTGCTTCGATCGTTGTCGCACTCATCTCGTTGATCGTCGTGGCTGCCATCGTCCTGGCATCACGAGCGCGTTCCCGTGCGGTCGAGAACGAGACCAGAGCCGACTACGAGCAATCCCGCGCGGACTCGCTGACCGAGGAGACGATCAGGCAGGCTGAACGGGAACGGATAGCTCGAGACATGCACGACGCGCTGGCACATCGGCTGTCGGTGGTCTCATTGCACGCCGGGGCGCTCGAGGGCGCGTCGGGTGACTCGACGCAGCACATCGCCCGCACGGTGCGCGAGCAGACGCATGCTGCGCTCCAGGACATGCGGGGCCTCATCGGCGAGTTGCGCAGCGGACCCGTCCCCTCCACCCCGTCATCGATGCGGGCGCTCGGTGCGATGGTCTCCAAGCTGAGGAACAGCGGCATCGCCATCCATGCGTACGTGGTCATCGAAGGCGCTGAGCGAGCGAGTGCGCAGCTCGACAGCGCGGTCTACCGCATCGGGCAAGAGGCACTCACGAACGCGATGAAACACGCCGCGTCTGCGCCGATCGACCTCTTCGTCCACGCGAGCCCGCAAGATGGCGTTCGGATTCGCGTGGTGAACTCAGTTCTCGCGGCCGGAGGGGCCGCTGTCCCGGGCGGACAGCACGGTCTTGTCGGGATCAGGGAGCGCGCCGCCGCCCTCGGCGGAAAAGCATGGATCGGGGCCCACGAAGCATCCTTCATCGTGGACGTGACGCTGCCCTGGCAGGACCGGGAACAGTCGTCACTAAGCTCGAATGGTGCCCGCCAATGATGAAGCGCGTCCGGCTGTACGCGTGCTGCTCGTCGATGATGAGCCTCTGATCCGGAACGGTTTCCGATTCATTCTCGGAAACGACCCGTCGATCGAGGTCATCGGTGAGGCTGCCGACGGCACTGCCGCCATCCATCTCGTTCGGACATGGCGGCCGGACGTCGTCCTCATGGATGTTCGGATGATCGGGATGGGCGGGGTCGACGCGACTGCCGCTATCGTCGCCGAATCGCAATCGCGGGTTCTCGCCATCACGAGCATCGATTCAGAGGATCAGCTTGTGCGAATGCTCGTTGCGGGTGCGAGCGGCTATCTCCTGAAGGACGAGTCCCCCGAACGGATCGTCGAAGCAGTCCATCGGACTGCCGCCGGAGAGACGGTGATGTCCGAGCGCAGCACCGCTCAACTGGTGCGCAAAGCTGTCGAGAGCGAACGCGGCCTCGACCGACTCGCCGCCACCGAGCGCGTCGCCGCGCTGACACCGCGAGAGCGCGACATCGCGATCGGGGTGGCGCGTGGGGACACCAACCAGCAGATAGGGCTCGTGCTCCACGTGGCGCCGGCCACCGTGAAATCGCATCTCGAGCAGGTGTTCATCAAGCTCGGCGTGCGCAACCGGGTTCAAGTGGGCGTGATGCTGGAAAGGGTCGGGCTGGGTCCCTCCGGGATATAGCCGTTCGCGCACGGGGCCGCCGTCAGTGTCATCGCCCGGGTGTAGCGTTGCCGGGTGACCGACGCCACCGCATCCCGCGCAGCATCCACGCAGACCACCGAGCGCAGCCCGTGGCCTGCGCTGTGGGCGCTCGTCATCGGGTTCTTCATGATCCTCGTCGACACGACGATCGTGTCGGTCGCGAACCCGGCGATCAAGGCCGCGCTCGATCCAGAGTCCAGCAACCTCGACCGCGTGGTGTGGGTCACCAGCGCCTATCTGCTCGCCTATGCCGTGCCGCTGCTGATCACGGGACGCCTCGGCGACCGCTTCGGACCGAAGAACCTCTACCTGATCGGGCTGGCGGTCTTCACGCTCTCCTCGCTGTGGTGCGGGCTGTCCACCACCCTTGACGGGCTGATCTGGGCGCGCGCCGCCCAGGGGCTCGGCGCCGCACTGCTCACACCGCAGACGATGGCGGTCATCACGCGCACCTTCCCGCCCGAGCGCCGGGGCGCCGCCATGGGCTTGTGGGGCGGAGCATCCGGTGTCGCCATGCTGGTGGGACCGCTCGCCGGCGGATTCCTCGTCGACGGCCTGGGCTGGGAGTGGATCTTCTTCATCAACCTTCCGGTCGGCGTCGTCGGCTTCGTGCTGGCGTGGATCCTCGTCCCGAAGCTCGAGACGCACAAGCACCGCTTCGACGTCATCGGCGTGTTCCTCAGCGCGATCGCCATGTTCCTCATCGTGTTCGGCCTGCAGGAGGCCGAGGCATACGACTGGGGCGTCATCTGGGGCCCGATCTCCGTGTGGAGCCTCATCATCGTGGGCGTCGTGGTCCTCGCGCTGTTCCTCTGGCACCAGGCGCGCACCAAGAGCGAGCCGCTTGTCCCGCTCGACCTGTTCCGCAACCGCAACTTCGCCTGGTCGAACATCACGATCGTCGCAGTCGGATTCACCGTGACGGCGCAGGCGCTGCCGCTGATGTTCTTCCTGCAGCTCGCTCGCGGCCTCACCCCGACCGAGTCCGCGCTGCTGCTGATCCCCATGGCGCTCGCCGCGGGTATCGTCTCGCCGTTCGCAGGCAAGCTGCTCGACCGCATCGATCCGCGCCTCATGCTCGTGCCGGGGCTGCTGTTCGTCTCGATCTCGCTGTTCCTGTTCGCAGCGATGATGAACACCGATACGCCGGTCGGCTGGATGCTGATCCCGTCGGCGATCCTCGGCTTCGGCAACGCCGGAATGTGGGGACCGCTCGCGACGACCGCGACGCGCGACCTCCCCATGCATCAGGCGGGCGCCGGTTCCGGCATCTACAACACGATGCGCACGATCGGATCCGTGCTCGGATCGGCCGCGATCGCGGTCTTCATGCAGAGCCGGCTGGTTGCGAACCTCCCCGGCGTCGAGGATGCGACGGGCGGGTTCGGCGAGGGCAAGATGCCGGATGCCGTCGCCGCCCCCTTCGCGGATGCCATGGCCCAGACGATGCTGCTGCCGGCCGCGTTCATCCTGCTGGGCGTCGTCGCCGTGCTGTTCCTGCGACGGCCGAAGCACCTCGCGCCGCGCGGGAAGTAGACCGGTTTGCGCCGGTGGATGCCGGCGTGATGGGCTGAGCGCATGACGATCGAACTCACCCGCCCCACCGCAGACCTCTTCGGCTCCTGGGCGTCGGCGGTGACCGAGTTCGGCGGAGTGCACATCGACGGATCCGGCATGACCGCGCCGACGAGCGGCGACTGGTCGACGCTTGAGGAACTGATGGCGACGGCGCAGCGCATGGCCGACACCAGCACCCCCGCGCCCGATGGCCGCGTGCACAACGACCTGTACTGGATCACCGACGGCGGCGAGGTCGTCGGGTTCGTGTCGGTGCGGCACGAGCTGAACGAGTGGTTGCGTCACTTCGGCGGGCACATCGGCTACGCCGTCCGGCCGACGCGTCGCCGTCAGGGGTACGCGCACGCCGGACTCGCCCTGGCGATCGAACGCACCCGCGAGCTCGGCCTCAGTCGCGTCATGCTCACCTGCGACGACGACAACGCCGGTTCGTGCCGGACGATCGAGGGCGCAGGCGGCGTCCTCGAGGACGTCGTGGATGCCGCAGAGCAGGGGCACCCGCGGCTGCGCCGCTACTGGATCGAGCTGTAGCGGGGATCAGCAGCGCGAACCCTCAGCGCGTGGAGAACGCCCTCACCTCGTGGAGAAGGCACTGTCGAACGCGGCATCCGACGGCCGGTACGACGACAGCTTCCGCACGAACTCCAGCGCCTCGGGCGCACCGACCAGCCGGTCCATCCCGGCATCCTCCCACTCGACCGACAGCGGACCCTCGTAACCGATCGCGTTCAGCATCCGGAACGCGTCCTCCCACGGCACGTCGCCATGACCGGTCGAGATGAAGTCCCACCCGCGCCGCGGGTCGGCCCAGGGAAGGTGCGACGAGAGCCGCCCGTTGCGACCGTTGCCCAGGCGCTTCTTGGTGTCCTTGCAGTGCACGTGGTAGATCCGGTCCTGGAAGTCCCACAGGAATGCGACCGGGTCGATGTCCTGCCACACCATGTGCGACGGGTCCCAGTTCAGTCCGAACGCCTCGCGGTGCCCGATCGCCTCGAGGGTGCGCTTGGTGGTCCAGTAGTCGTAGGCGATCTCGGACGGATGCACCTCGTGCGCGAAGCGCACCCCGACCTCGTCGAACACATCGAGGATCGGGTTCCAGCGGTCGGCGAAGTCCTGGTAGCCGGCATCCACCATCTCGTCGGTGGCGGGCGGGAACATCGCGACGTACTTCCAGATCGACGACCCGGTGAACCCGGTGACGGTCTTCACCCCCAGCGCGGCGGCGAGCCGAGCGGTGTTCTTGAGCTCCTCCGCCGCCCGCTGGCGGACACCTTCCGGGTCGCCGTCGCCCCACACCTGATCCGAGACGATGTTGCGGTGGCGCTGATCGATCGGGTCGTCGCACACCACCTGCCCCTTGAGGTGGTTCGAGATCGTCCAGACCTTGAGCCCGTTGCGCCCGAGGATCGCCAGCCGGTCTGCGACGTATTCGGCGTCGTCCCAGCGCCAGGGGTCGAGGTGATCGCCCCAGCATGCGATCTCGAGGCCGTCGTAGCCCCACTCGCCCGCGAGCCGGCAGACCTCTTCGAACGGCAGATCGGCCCACTGGCCGGTGAACAGGGTGACAGGTCGTGACATCATCGTCCTCTTTCTCGTTCGTGTGATCTTGTAGTCGCGTTCAGACGCCGGTCCAGGCCGAGCCGCTGTGCGCGCTGCGCTCGACGGCGTCCAGCACCCGCTGCACGCGCAGCCCGTCGGCGAACGTCGGCTGCGGGTCGGCGCCGGCGGCGATCGCCTCGGTGAGGTCCTTGACCTGGTGCGAGAAGCCGTGCTCGTAGCCGAGCATATGTCCGGTGGGCCACCAGCCCGAGAGATACGGATGCTCCGGCTCGGTGACCAGGATGCGGGTGAATCCCTGCTCGCCCGCAGGGCGGGTGGCGTCGTAGAACTCGAGCGCGTTCATGTCCTCCAGGTTCCAGTGCAGCGCACCGGCGTCACCGGAGATCTCGATGTCGAGGGCGTTCTTGCGCCCGGTCGCGAAGCGGGTGGCCTCGAACGTCGCGAGCGTGCCGGACTCGAGTCGGCCGGTGAACAGCGCGACGTCGTCGACCGTGACCGCGCCTCTCTCGGTACCGGCGGTGCCGCCGAGACCGACCGCCTCGTCCAGCACAGGCCGCTCTTCGACGAGCGTCTCCATGACCCCGGAAACCTCGGTCAGCGCATGCCCGGTCACGAACTGCGTCATGTCGACGATGTGCGCGCCGATGTCGCCGAGCGCGCCGGAGCCGGCTCGGTTTTTGTCCAGCCGCCACGTCATCGGCGACTCGGGATCGGCCAGCCAATCCTGGCGGTAGCTCGCGCGCACCTGCCGGATCGTACCGATGCGTCCGGCGGAGATCATGTCGCGCATGAGGGTGACGGCGGGAACCCGGCGGTACGTGAAGCCCACCATGGCGCGGATGCCGTGCGCCGCAGCATCCTGCGCTGCCTGCTCCATCGCCTCGGCCTCTTCCACCGAGTTCGCCAGCGGCTTCTCGCAGAGCACGTGCTTGCCGGCGGCGAGAGCTGCGATCGCGATCTCGGCGTGCGAGTCCCCAGGGGTGACGATGTCGACCACATCGATGTCATCGCGCGCGATCACCGCGCGCCAATCGGTGGAGGTCTCATCCCAGCCCCACCTGCGAGCGGCTGCCGCGGTCTTGTCGGCGTCGCGACCGACCAGCACGGCCATGCTCGGCGCGAGGGGGAGATCGAAAGCCGCCGGAGCCTGCCGCCAGCCGACGGAGTGCGCCGCTCCCATGAATCCGTGGCCGATCATGGCCACTCGCAGCGGTATCGTCATCTTCTTCTCCCGGGAACGGTGCGGAAAGGAACGGTGTCTGGAGGAACAGTGCGGGGCGAGCGCCGAGGCGCCCGCCCCGCAGTCGGTGTCAGGACTCGAATGCGAGGTCGATGAACTCTTCGACGTTGTCCTTGGTCACCACGGGAGCGTCCAGCACGATGCGATACGGAACGCTGGGCGTGATCAGGTCGCTCATCGTCTTGTCCTGCGCGATGAGGCGTGCCATGGCGATGCCGTCGGCAGCCTGCGTGGACGGGTAGATGACGGTCGCCTTGATGACGCTGTCATCCGCGGCGATGCGGTCCATCATGTTCACGCTGCCTGCGCCGCCGACGAGGAAGAACTCGTCGCGCCCTGCCGAGTCGATCGCTGCCATGACGCCGACGCCCTGGTCGTCATCGTGGTTCCAGATGGCGTCGATCTGCGGGTTGGCGGCCAGCAGCTGGGATGCTGCGCTCTCACCGCCGGCGACCGTGAAGTCGGCTGCGACGCGCGGTCCGACCTCGAGGCCGCAGCTGTCGAGAGCATCCGAGAAGCCCTGCGAACGGTCCTGGGTCAGCGGCAGCGAGTCGATGCCGGCGATCTCCGCGACGACGGCGTCGCTCTGGCCGTCGAGCTGCTCGCAGATATACGTGCCCGCACTGACGCCCATGCCGTAGTTGTCGCCGAGGATCGTGATGCGCGAGGCGAACGGGTTCGAGAACTCGCGGTCGACGTTGATGACCGGGATGCCGGCATCCATCGCCTTCATGGCGACCTCGGTGAGAGCGGCGCCGTCGGTCGGCAGGAGCACGATGGCGTCGACGTCCTCATTGATGAACTGCTCGACTGCGGCGATCTGCTGGTTGGCGTCGTTCGTGCCCTCCGCCTGACGCAGCTCAACATCATCGAAGCCCTCTGCGGCGTTGATGGCGCCGGAGTTGATGGCGCCGAGCCAGCCGTGGTCGGCCTCGGGGCCCGACCAGCCGATGACGACCGTGTCGCCGGACGACGCGTTCTCCTCGCTGGTGGTGCCCTGGTTGCCGGAGTCCTCTTCGCCCTCCGTGCCGTCGCTGGTACAGCCGGCCAGCAGGGTGATGGCGAACAGTGCTGCCGCTCCGGCCATCAGCGGGCGGATCCCGCGTGTGCGCATGCCGTGCATGTCTTTCCTCCTTGAAATGTGATGCAGATGCGTGCGGTGCGGGCTTGTCGATCGGCATCCGATCGGTACGCACCGGCACTGACAGGGTCAAACTAACAGAAGATGCCATTGCTTAGCCAGCTTTTACCGAAAGAAGGTCAAAAGTAATCGATCTGGGCCGAGGCCCTCAAATCAGGGGAGAACTGGCGAATCTGACGGCGCCGCGGTTCCCGGACGCTGTCGGACACTGACTCTCGCGTTCGCGATTCGAGCATGTTATGTTCACTTCTGTGATCAAAGATGACCATTCACCGGCATTACTGGAGATGCGCGGAGTCGAGAAGAGCTTCGTCGGCGTGCGCGCTCTGCGCGGGGTCGACCTCGAGGTGCGACCGGGTGAGGTGCACTGCCTGCTCGGCCAGAACGGCGCCGGCAAGTCGACGCTGATCAAGACGCTCGCCGGCGTGCACACGCCGGACGCCGGTGAGATCCGCTGGATGGGCGAGACAGTGGAGATCTCGCATCCGCAGACCGCGATCTCCCTCGGCATCTCGACGATGTACCAGGAGCTCGACGTCGTCGACGGTCTCACGATCGCCGAGAACGTCTTCCTCGGTCACGAGTTCGACCGGTTCGGCTTCACGCGGCGCGGCCAGCTCGTTCAGGAGACCAGGCGGCTGCTGGCCCGGCTCGGCCACGGCTCGATGTCGCCGCACGCCGAGGTCGGCTCTCTCAGCGCCGCCGAGAAGCAGATCGTCAGCATGACCCGCGCACTCTCGCATGACACGAAGCTCATCATCATGGACGAGCCATCGGCCGTGCTCGACTCCGAAGAGGTGCGCAACCTGTTCGCCGTGGTCAGGGAGCTGACCGCCCAGGGGATCGCGGTCGTCTACATCACGCATCGCCTCGAGGAGATCCGCGAGATCGGCGATCGGATCACCGTCCTCAAGGACGGCTCGACCGTGGCGAGCAACCTCGCCGTCGCCGACACGACCACCGCCGAACTCATCAAGCACATGACCGGTCGCGCCGTGCAGAACGTCTTCCCACCCGCCGAGCCGATCGCCGCCGACGCGCCGGTGCTGCTCGACGTCGACGGCCTCGGCCTCGACGGCGTCTTCGAAGACGTCTCCTTCTCGGTGCGCGCGGGTGAGATCGTCGGACTCGCGGGTCTCGTCGGCTCCGGCCGCAGCGAGATCATCGAGACGATCTACGGCGCGCGGAAGGCCTCGGCGGGAACCGTCAGCGTCAGCGGGAAGACGCTGCCCCGCGGATCCGTCTCGGCCGCTGTCGCTGCGGGCGTGGGGCTCAGCCCGGAGGAGCGCAAGTCACAGGGCCTCGTGCTCGGAGAGCCGATCTTCAAGAACGTCACGCTGTCGTCGTTCACGCGCTTCGCCAAGGGTGCGCTGCTCGACGAGCGCAGCGAACGTCGCGCCGCCAAGGATCAGATCGCCGCCCTCGAGCTGCGCCCGGCAGACCCGGAGCGTCCGGCGGCGACCCTCTCCGGCGGCAACCAGCAGAAGATCCTGCTCGCGCGCTGGCTGGTGCACGGCAGCACGGTGCTGCTGCTCGACGAGCCGACGCGCGGCGTCGACATCGGGGCGCGCTCGGAGATCTACGCGCTGATCCGCCGGCTCGCGGCATCCGGTCACGCCATCGTGATCGTCTCCAGCGAGATCGAGGAAGTACTCGGGCTCGCAGACTCGGTCCTCGTGATCGGCGACGGACGAGTCCTCACCACACTTCCCGCATCTGAGATCGACGAGCACGGCGTGCTCGACCTCGTCATGAAAGGAGTCGCCGCGTGAGCGTGCAGACCACACCCACCGCCTCAACGGGGCAGACCCCGACTGAAACCGTCTCGCCGCTGCGCCGTCTGCTCTCTGGCTCCGTGGGACGCAACCTCGGCCTGGTGCTCGCTCTCCTCGCGATCGTCCTCGTCGGCGCCTTGACCTCGTCGAACTTCCTGAACTTCGACAACGCGCTGGTGATCCTGCGCCAGGCGTCGATCATCGGCGTGATCAGCGTCGGCATGACCTTCGTCATCATCGCCGGCGGAATCGACCTCTCCGTCGGTGCGGTCCTGGCCCTGGCATCCGTCGTCGGCTCGCTGGCCGCGATCCAGGACATCGCCAGCTCTAGCCACTGGATAGTCACGGTCATCGTGGCGCTTGCCGTGGGCACGGGTGCAGGTCTCATCAACGGTGTCGTGATCGCCTATGGCAAGGTCGCGGCGTTCATGGCGACCCTCGCGATGATGGTCGGGGCGCGCGGACTCGCCGAGATCCTCGCGAACAACCGCACGCTGGTGCTGAACGACCGTGACTTCGTGCGCGCCATGAACGTCGACCTGCTGGGCATCGACATCCTCATCTGGATCTTCGCCCTGGTCGCCGTCGCCGGCTGGTTCCTGCTCAACCGCACGACGTTCGGGCGGCGCACCGTCGCGATCGGCGGCAACCCGGAGGCCGCACGCCTGGCCGGCATCAAGGTCAAGCGGCACACCATGTGGCTGTACGCGCTGGTCGGTCTGACCGCGGGCATCGCGGCGGTGATGATCCTCGGGCGCACCACGGCCGGCACCTCGACGCACGGCAATCTGTACGAGCTGGATGCCATCGCCGCCGTCGTCGTCGGAGGCACCCTGCTCGTCGGAGGGCGCGGCACGATCACCGGCACGGTGTTCGGCGTGCTGATCTTCGCGACGCTGTCGAACGTGTTCGTGCAGAACAACCTCACCTCCTCGGCGCAGGCGGTGGCGAAGGGCGTGATCATCGTCGTCGCCGTACTGCTGCAGCAGAGATTCGCGGTCGGGCGCGTCAAACAGAACCGACTGCGGCCTGCAGGGCAGACGCCGCCGTCAGAGGTGCCGTCCGCGTAGACTTCCGATTCAGACGCAGAAGTGCGCAAGCACAGGGCCGTTGCCGAGCACAGGGCCGTTCACGAGAAGCACAGGGTGGGAATGGCAGGTAACCTCAGCGCCGGCGGTGTCGGTCAGCTCTTCCAACTGCTGCGAGACGGCGTGCCCCGTACGCGGGCAGAGCTGGCGAAGTCGTCGGGCCTCGCCCGGTCGACCGTCGCCGCGCGCGTGGACGAGCTCATGCGCATGGGTCTCATCGCACCCGTCGCGGATGCTGCGTCGACCGGTGGCCGCCCGCCGTCCCAGTTCGCGCTGAACCCCGCAGCGAAGGTCGTGATCGCCGTCGACATCGGTGCATCCCACACCACCATCGCGGTGACCGACCTCGCCGGCACGATCCTCGCCGAGCGCACCGGGAAGATGGCGGTGTCGCTGGGGCCGGAGACCGTGCTGAGCTGGATGGTCGACACTGCGAACGAGCTGATCACCGAGGCTGGCCTCGATCACGACCAGGTCGCCGCGATCGGCATCGGGGTGCCCGGCCCCGTGGAGTACTCGACCGGCCGGCCGGCGAAGCCGCCGATCATGCCGGGCTGGGACGGCTTCGACGTACCCGGGTGGGTGCAGCAGCACCTGCAGGTGCCCGTGCTCGTCGACAACGACGTGAACATCTCCGCGCTCGGCGAGCGGGCGGCTGCCTGGCCCGCCACCGACCACCTCATCTTCGTCAAGGTCGCCACCGGCATCGGCGCAGGGATAATCTCTGACGGCCGGCTGCTGCGCGGCGCGCAGGGCATCGCCGGGGACTTCGGGCATGTGCGCGTCGCCCGCGGCGCGGATGTGCCGTGTCACTGCGGGAACACGGGATGCCTCGAGGCACTGGCATCCGGCCCCGCGATCGCCCGCTCGCTGAGCGCGCGCGGCATCGAGGCGCATGACGGCAATGACGTGGTCGAGCTCGTCAAGGGCGGGAGCCTCGAGGCCATCCAGGCGGTGCGGCAGGCCGGTCGCGACCTGGGGGAGGTGCTCACGGCATCCGTCAGTCTGCTCAACCCGTCGGTGATCTCGATCGGCGGCGCCATGGCGCGAGTCGGCGAGCATCTCATCGCGGGCGTCCGCGAGGTGGTCTACACGCGGTCGATGCCGCTGGCCACAGAGCATCTGGCGATCGTGCAGTCCGTCACGGCCGGCGAGGCCGCGGTGCGAGGGGCGAGCATGCTGGCCGTCGAGTACGCGCTGTCGCCGGAGATCCTGCCGCAGAGCTTCGGTTTCGACGGCTGACTGCGGCCGCTGATCCCCGCGAGATTGCATTCCGCGGACGAGATTCCCTGCATTCCGCGCGATCTCGCCCGCGGAACGCAGTTTCACCTCGAAACGGGGCTTCGGCGGGATGAGGAGGCGGCTACTCCGCGACTGCGGCGGCGATGTCGCGACGGTAGTGCGCGCCGTCCAGGCTGATGCGTCCGATCGCCTCATACGCCTGCGCGCGTGCGGCCGCGAAGTCCGTGCCCACAGCCACGACGTTCAGCACACGACCGCCGGTGGCGACGAGGTCGCCGCCGGGAGCATCCGGCCCAGCGGTGGCGGCATGCACGATCCGCACGCCGTCGACGTCCGCCGCTGATGCGAGACCCGCGATCTGGCGGCCGGTCTGCGGCGCCTCCGGGTATCCCTCGCTGGCGAGCACGACCGTGATCGCGACCTCGTCCGAGAACTCGGGCTGCGGCTGGGCCTCCAGATTCCCGGATGCCGCGGCGAGCAGCAGCTCGGACAGCGGCGTGCGCAGGCGGGGGAGGACGACCTGGGTCTCCGGGTCGCCGAAGCGGGCGTTGAACTCGATGACCTTGACGCCCGCGGGAGTAAGGATGAGGCCGGCGTAGAGCAGTCCGATGAACGGGGTGCCCTCGGCATCCATCTGGCGGATCACCGGCATCGCGACCTGCTCGGTCACGAGCTCGACGAACTCGCGCTCGCTGCCGAACTGCTCGGCGAGCCACGGCAGTGGCGAGTAAGCGCCCATGCCTCCGGTGTTGGGACCCTCGTCGCCGTCGAAGGCGCGCTTGAAGTCCTGCGCGGGGCTGAGCGCCCGCACGGTGTCGCCGTCGGACAGGAAGAACAGCGAGACTTCGGGGCCGGTCAGGAACTCCTCGACGAGCACGGGTCCCGACGGCAGATAGTGCGTCGCGTGTGCGAGCGCCTCGGCGCGGTCGGAGGTGACGATGACGCCCTTGCCGGCAGCCAGTCCGTCGGCCTTGACGACGTACGGCGCGCCGAGGTCATCGAATGCGGCCTCGACGTCGGCGGCGGATGCTGCGCGCACCGCGCGTCCGGTCGGCACGCCCGCGGCATCCATGATCCGCTTCGCGAAGGCCTTCGAGCCCTCGAGCTGTGCGGCGGCCTTGCCGGGGCCGAACACCGGGATGCCGCGCTCGCGCAGCGCGTCCGCGACACCGGCGACGAGCGGAGCCTCCGGACCGATGACGACGAGGTCGATGGAGTGCTCGTTCGCGAAGGCGGTGACCGCGCGTCCGTCGAGCTGGTCGACCGTGACGAGAGTGGCGTCGGAGGCGATGCCGGCGTTGCCGGGGGAGGCGAACAGCTCGTGCCCGGCGTCTTCGGCCTTGAGGGCCAGGATGATCGCGTGCTCACGGGCACCGGAACCGAGGACGAGGA
>NZ_BJUW01000025.1 GCF_007988825.1 Microbacterium aerolatum
AAGGCGTTGGAACGTGCGGAGGAGGCAGCGCCCTCCGACGGACGCCAGTCCTCGCTCAGCCAGCCGACCTGCAGATAGAAGCCGGCCTTGCCCGGGGTGTATTTGCCGTCGGCGGAACCGTCGTAGTTCTCCGCCGTGATCGTGATGGTCTCACCATCGGGGTCGAGTCCCTCGGTCTTCGACACGCTCAGGGTGGGGGACGGAGGCGCGAACGAGATCGTCTGGGACAGCTCTGCGGCGGCCTGAGTGACGCCGCCGGCGCCGACGGAGAAGACCGCCAGCCGAGCACCGTCGAACTTCGCCTTGTCGAGCTCTGCCTTGGTGACCGTCACCGTCCATGTCGCGCTCACGGTGCCGTCCGCGTTCTCAGTCCACTTCGTCGGAGCGTACGTCGCCGCGGCATCCGACACCCACGTCGAGTATGCGTTGGAACGCGCAGAGGAACCCGCCCCCTCGGACGGACGCCAGTCCTCGCTCAGCCAGCCGACCTGCAGATAGAAGCCGGCCTTACCCGGGGTGTAGTTGCCATCGGCAGAGCCGTCGTAGTTCTCGGCGGTGATCGTGATGGTCTCACCGTCGGGGTTCAGCCCGGTGGCCTTCGACACCGTCAGGGAAGGCGCTGCCGGAGCAGCGGGCTGAGCCGGCTCTGTCGGGGCCGTCGGCTCGACCGGATTCGTGGGCTCAGCCGGCTCGGTGGGCTCATTCGGTTCGGTGGACTCGGGAGCCGGCGGGAAAACGGCATCCCACTGCGCGCCAGAGACATCCACGATGGAACGTGCGTACGCACCGGCTGTCGCAAGCGACGAGTGCTGCTGCCAGATCACGACCTCGTACGTCTTCGAGCGATCCAGCTTGCCGACCGGAGCCTCGAGGTCATAGGAGGCCGCACCGTCACTGACGGGCGTGAACGGGTTGCCGAACACCACCTGCTCGTCGGTTCCCTGCACGACCAGCGCTGTGTATGCGAACGAGATGTCGCCAGGCAGCCCGGAGGCGTCGACCTGCACGGTCAGCCCGGTCTCGGATGCCGCGGTGACCTGCGTCGCGACGGTCGCGCCGTCCGCGGCGAAAGCGGCCGGAGCCGTCAGCGCGCCGAACAGCGCCATCAAGACGGCGAGCACGGCTGCGACTGCGGCCCGTGGGCGACTGGTCGTCGCGGCGGATTGAGGGTGATTCACGGATGCCTCCAAGCGGGCGGAAGCGCGCGCTCGTTGCCGGCGCGCAGCAGAACAGACGTCATCGGGCAGATGCTGTAGGAAGATTGGTTAGGCTTAGCTAACCAGCTGATTTGACCTTAGACTGGTCGAGGCCATTTCGTCAAAGATTAGGACAGCCTTCCCTAATGCGCTCCGCCTTCAGTCTGCTCATCACCGCTGTGCTCGCCCTCGGGCTCGCCGGCTGTGCGGCCCCCTCTGCCACGGCAGGAGGTGAAGGCTCGGCATCCGACTCGTGCCCGTCCGCCTCGGCGCAGCTTGCGGACCTCGACCTCGTCGAGGACGTCCGCACCGCGACCGGCGGCTCCACCGCGTGCCTGCTGGACCATGCCATCGACGCGGTCGCAGACGACACCGCACCGAGCCTGCCGGTCGCCGTCACCGACGCGGAGGGCTACGAGGTCGAGGTGACCGACGTGGACCGCATCCTCGCGATCGACATCTCCGGGACCATCGCATCCACGGTGTTCGCACTCGGGATGGGCGAGAACGTCGTCGGGCGCGATTCGTCCACGACCTTCGACGGCACCGAGGACCTGCCGGTCGTGACCAAGACCGGGCACTCGCTGAACCCCGAGGCGATCCTCGAACTCGCGCCGACCGTCATCCTCACCGACACCACGATCGGGCCGAAGGAGGTGCGCCAGCAACTGCGCGATGCCGGCATCCCGGTCGTCATCATCTCCGACGAGTTGCGCCTGGAGACCACCGACCAGCTCATCACCGAGGTCGCCACGGCTCTCGGCATCCCGTCGCGCGGCGAGGCACTGATCGCGCAGGTCGACGAGCAGCTCGAGGCCGCGCTGGCCGAGATCGCGCCGGTGGTTCCCGCCGACGAGGCGGACCGCGCACGGATGCTGTTCCTCTACGTGCGCGGCAGCGCGAACGTGTACTACATCTTCGGCAAGGACTCCGGCGCGGATGCGCTCATCGAAGCCGTCGGCGGGATCGACGTGGCCAGTGAGATCAGCTGGGAGGGCAACAAGCCCATGACCGCCGAGGCGCTGGTGGCCGCGCAGCCGGACGTGCTGGTGATGATGACCGATGGACTCGAGTCGGTCGGCGGGATCGACGGGCTGATCGAGCGCGTGCCTGCCGTCGCAGAGACCCCCGCCGGCGCGAACCGCCGCGTGATCGACATGGCGGACGGAGAGATCCTCAGCTTCGGACCGCGCTCGCCCGAGATCGTCCGCGCCATCGCGCGCGCCCTGTACGCGCCGGCATCCGGCGAGACCGCAGAATGACCGCGGAGGCCGTCACCGCCACACCCGCGCGGCACCGAAGGCTCCGTTTCGTCTTCATCACAACGCTGCTCGCCGCCGCCCTCGCCATCACGTGCGTGGTGTCGCTGGCGAGCGGGCAGTATGCGCTGTCTCCCACCGAGGTCGCCGGGATCCTGTTGCAGGGGGTTGGGATCGACACGGCCTGGGCGCCCGACACCCCGTCCGCGAGCGGTGTGATCCTCAACATCCGTCTGCCACGGCTCGTGCTCGGCGTGCTCGTCGGCGCAGCACTGGCTGTGTCGGGCGTGCTCATGCAGGCCATCTTCGGGAACCCGCTCGCGGATGCCGGTGTCGTCGGCGTCTCGTCGGGGGCTGCTCTCGGCGCTGCCGCGAGCCTCACCTTCGGGCTCGCGACGTTCGGGATGTGGACGACCCCGGCGATGGCATTCATCGGCGGACTCGTCGCGGTGTTCTCGGTGTATTTCATCAGCCGATCGGGCGGGCGCACCGAGGTCGTGACCCTGCTGCTCACCGGCATCGCGATCAACGCAATCGGCGGTGCGGGCATGGCCTTCCTGACGTTCCTCGGCACGACGTCGACGCGCGAGCAGATCGTGTTCTGGCAGCTCGGCTCGCTGAACGGCGCGCTGTGGCCGAACATCGCGATCGTCGCTCCACTGACCGCGGTGGGCATCGTCGTGGCGCTGTTCGCCGCGCGCAGCCTCGACCTCTTCGCCCTCGGCGAGCGCACCGCCCGGCATCTCGGGCTCAACGTCGAGCTGTTGCGGGTCGTCGTGATCGTGACCGTCGCGGTCCTGGTCTGCGCCGCCGTGGCGTTCGCAGGCATCATCGGATTCGTCGGCCTCGTCGTCCCGCACCTCATGCGCATGTTGATCGGTCCCGCGCACCTGCCGCTGATCGTCGCGTCCGCGGTCGGCGGTGCGCTGCTGATCGCCCTCGCCGATCTCGTCGCGCGCACGGCCGTGCCGCTGGCGGACATGCCGATCGGCATGATCACTTCGCTCGTGGGCGGGCCGTTCTTCCTGTGGCTGCTGGTGCGCACCCGTCGCCGCTCGGGAGGCTGGGCATGAGCGCGCTGAGGGCATCCGGGGTCACGGTGCGGCCGGTCGCCGGGATGCGGCCGATCCTCGAGGATGCCTCGATCGAGGTGCGCCGCGGGGAGATCCACGCTCTCGTCGGGCCGAACGGCGCGGGCAAGTCGACGCTGTTCGGCGTGCTCGCCGGCGATGTCACGCCCGAGTCCGGCTCCGTCGCGATCGAGGGGCGGTCGCTGGATGCCGTCCGGCCGCGGGAACTCGCTCGCACCCGGGCCGTGCTGCTGCAGGAGAACGCGGTGTCGTTCCCGTTCTCGGCGGAGCAGGTCGTGCGGATGGGGCGGGCGCCCTGGGCGCGGACGGCATCCGAGGGAGACGATGACGCGATCGTGGCATCGTCCATGCGCGCCACCGAGGTGGAGGGGCTCGCCCACCGTTCGGTGTCGTCGCTGTCCGGCGGCGAGCGCGCGCGGGTGGCGCTGGCGAGGGTGCTCGCGCAGTCGACCCCGATCATGCTTCTCGACGAGCCGACCGCTGCCCTCGATCTCAAGCATCATGAGGACGTCATGCGCCTCGTGCGCGCGAGTGCGGATGCCGGCACCGCCGTCGCCGTGGTGCTGCACGATCTGAACGCGGCGCTCGCGCACGCCGACCGGTTGACGCTGCTCGCCGCGGGCCGGGTGGTCGCGAGCGGGACGCCGCAGGACGTGCTCACCGCGGAGCGGATCGAGCAGGTGTACGGGCAGCGCGTGGACGTCTTCCCGCACCCGACCACCGGCGTGCCACTGGTCGTCGCGCGGCGGTAGACGTTCACGTCGCTCGCCTCCGGTGAGAGCAGTTGCGGGTCGTTGAGCGAAGGCGCGGAGCGCCGAAGACGAAACGGGGTGAGCGAGGAGCCCAGCGACGAGTCGAAGCCGACGGTCAGGGACGCAGCGGCAACAGGTCCGACAGGTCGGCGCGCGTGCCGGATGCCTGCACGCGGCCGGCGGCGACGGCATCCGCCCAGGCTTCCCCACCGGTGGCGAGGGCGATCCAGGTCGCGGCATCCATCTCGATCACGTTCGGCGGAGTGCCGCGCGTGTGCCGCGGCCCCTGCACCACCTGGACCGCACCGAACGGCGGCACGCGCACCTCGACGCTGTTGCCGGGAGCCTTCTCGTCGAGCAGCTGGAGCAGGTACCGGACCGCGGTCGCCAGCGCCGTGCGCGCGGGTTTCTCGCCGGATGCGGTCGCTGTGCGCACGGCATCCAGAGCCGCTCTTCCGGCGGCGGTGTCGATCTTGCGGGCCATCTGCTCAGCCTATGGCGGCCTCTGACCCGCGTCTCACCAAGACGCGGTCCGCCAGCGCCATGGCCTCTTCCGCGTCGAACACCGCGGCCCCGGGGCGCAGGGTGTTCGCCGCGGCGGCCCCCGCCGCCAGGCGCAGAGCATCAGGCAGCTCCCCGGTCTGGTCCAGACCGTGCAGGAGGCCGGCGAGGAAGGAATCGCCCGCGCCGACCGTGTACCCGCCGGCTTGGACGGGGTCGACGGCCCAGCTGTCCGCATCGTCGACGGCAACGGATCCGGATGCCCCGTCGGTGACGACCGCTCGCGCGGCGCCCAGGGAGCGCAGCCGGGTCGCGAGTTCCGTCAGGGCACCAGGCCCGACCGCCTCCTCGGCCTCGGCCCGATTGACCTTGATCAGCTCGACCGGCGTCTCGGCGAGAGCTGCGGCGAGCGCCTCACCTCGCAGATCGAGTGCGAGACGCACCCCGCGATCGGATGCCGCGGCGAGAGCCGCGGCCAATCCGGGCTCTCGCCCCGGTGGAACGGAACCGGACACGACGAGCCATCCGATGGCGATCCACTCGAGCGCGGAGAGCACCTCGTCCCACACCTCATCGACGATGGCAGGGGCGTGTTCGTAGAACTCTGTGATTCCGCCGTCCGATTCGGCGACGACGCTCACGCACATCCTGGTCGCGATCCCGGTGTCGATGCGAGTGACCGGCACATCGGCAGCCGCAAGCGCCGCCTCGATGTCGTCTCCCACGGCGCCGCCGAGAGGGGTGATGGCGTGCACCTCGGCGCCCAGCAGCTGCGCGGCACGGGCGACGTTGAGCGACTTGCCTCCCGGCAGCGCGACCTTCCACTCCGGACGGTGGATGCCGCCGAGCGTCACGGTCGGCACGCCGTAGGTGACATCCAGCGCCGGCGAGAGACCGAGGCAGGTGATCACAGCGCGCGCTCCAACTCGGAGCGCGTGGGCTGTCCACCGGTTCCGCCGGAACCTCTGGTGGAGAGCGAACCTGCGACGGCGCCCCAGCGCAGCGCCTCATCGAGGCTGTGCCCCGCCGTCCACGCGGCGAGGAAACCGGCGTCGAAGCTGTCCCCGGCCCCGGTCGTGTCGACGACGTCCATCGTGAGACCCGGTGCGCGCAGCATCCGCTCGCCACTCACGGCCAGCCCGCCGGCAGCACCGTCCTTGACGATCACGGCGGGGCCGCGTGCGGCGAGGAACCGCGCTGCGGACTCGACGTCGCGGGTCTCCTCGCCGAGCGCCTCCGCGAGCGCACGCGCCTCTGCGGCGTTCGGGAGCAGCAGGTCGAGCAACGGCAGACACTCCTCGACGCCCTCCCACAGCTCTGCGGGATCCCAGTTGGTGTCGAGGCTGGTGGTGATCCCGCTGTCGCGCAGGGACCGCAGCACCGAAGGCAGGGCACCGGCGAGCTCCGGAACGAGGAAGAACGACGCGAAGTGCACGTGGGTCGCCCCCTCGGCGGCCACGAGCACCTCGTCGGCCAGGATTCCGGCCAGTGCTCCGGTGAGCGTCAGGATGGCGCGGTCCTCCGGCGCGGAGAGGATCACGGAGACCCCGGTCGGGTCATCGACGACCCGGACCGCCGAGGTGTCGACGCCCGCCTCCTCAAGCAGTTCTCGAGTGCGTCCGCCGAACACGTCGGACCCGATTCTGGCCACGAGCGCCGTGTCGACCCCGAGCCGGGCGAGTCCGGCGGCGCAGATGCCGGCGCTGGAACCGAGCACGAGATCCGCGCTGTCCAGCAACTGCTCGGCCTGTCCGAAGCGCGGCACGACATCGCCGCGCAGCACCAGGTCGAGATTGGCATCGCCGGCGACGAGAACCCGAGCGGTCATCCCTTCAGTCCCGACATCGTCATAGTCTGCACGAACTGCTTCTGCGCGAACAGGAAGAACAGCACGAGCGGAGCGGTCGCGATGACGTTCGCCGCCATGAGCAGATCCCACTGCGTGCGCCGGGTGCTCTGGAAGTTCGCGATGCCGAGCTGCACCGTGAAGATGCTGTCGTCGTTGATCGCGATCAGAGGCCAGATCAGGTCGTTCCATGAGCTCAACAGCGTGAAGATCGCCAGCGTCGCGATCGCCGGCTTCGCCAGCGGCAGGACGACCCTCAGGAAGGTCTGCAGTCGGTTCGCGCCGTCGAGGGCGGCGGCCTCCTCAATCTCCTTGGGGATCGAGAGGAAGAACTGCCGCATCAGGAAGATTCCGAACGCCGACGCCAGCCACGGCACGAACGCCGCCGCGAGCGTGTTGATGACCCCGAGCTTGGAGAACATCACGTAGGTGGGGATCATCAACAGCTGGGTCGGGATCATGATCGTCGCGACGATCATGAAGAACCCGACGTTGCGGCCGCGGAAGTGCAGCCTGGCGAATCCGTACCCCGCCAGCGAGCAGAGGATGATGTGGGCGACGATCGCGATGACCGAGACGACCATGCTGTTGACCAGCCAGATCAGGACATCCGTCGTCGAGAACAGCGCGATGAACCCGTCCAGCGTGAAGCGCGAAGGCACGAACGGCGGCGGGAACTTCACCAGCTCCGAGGCCGGCGACAGCGATGCCAGCACCATCTGCGCGAACGGGATGACGAACAGCAGCGCGACGGGCGCGAGCACGAAGTGCCAGCCGCTCGTGCCGCGGCGACGGCGCGGCGGACGGTCGCTCTTCCCCGTGGTGAGGGTGACGGTGTCCAGCATGTCCATCGCCATCAGAACGCCTCCATCTTCCGGCTGCGGGCATAGATGACCATGCCGACGGTGATCAGAAGCGTCACCGCGAACAGGACGTACGCCGCGGCGGACCCGTACCCGAACTCAAGGGTCTTGAAGGCCTTCTCCCAGAGGAAGTACACGATGGTCTTCGTCGCATCCAGCGGACCTCCCCTCGTCGTCGTGTAGACGAGGTCGAACAGCTGCAGCGCGGTGATCGTCTGCCAGATCGTCACGAACACCGTGACCGGCCCGAGCTCGGGCCACACGATCCGCCAGAACGTCTGCCAGGGGTTCGCACCGTCGATGCGGGCGGCCTCGAGCAGGTCGTTCGGGATGTCCTGCAGCGCGGCGAGATAGATCACGGTCGTGAACGCGGCCTGACCCCACAGCGACATGATCGCGATGACGAGCATCGCCTGCTGCGGATCCTCCAGCCATCCCTGCGCAGGCAGCCCCACCGTGCGCAGGGCATTGTTGGCGAGCCCGTACTGCGGGCTGAACAGATAGGTCGACAGGATGCCGGTTGCCGCAGCCGACGCGACGAACGGCACGAAGATGGCCGTGCGGTACAGCCCGACGAAGCGGATGTTGCGGTTCAGCGCGACGGCGAGGAAGAGCCCAAGAAGGACGGATGCCGGGACGAACAGCACCACGTAGACGCCGGTGTGCGTGACCGCCTCCCAGAACTCCGCATCGCTCATCAGCTGGGAGTAGTTGTCCGCACCGATGAAGGTCGGTTCGGCGAAGCCGTTCCATTTCTGCAGCGAGAGCAGGAACGCCCACGCGGCGGGGAAGATCGACAGTCCCAGGATGATGATCATCGCGGGACCGACGAACGCCCACCCGGTCAGGTCGTCGCGCAGCAACCACCTTCGCGCTCTCCGCACCGGCGCCTTCGCCGCAGGCCCCAGGTCCTCATCCGGTGCTTCCGGGGGTGCTGCCGTCTCGCGTGTCGTCATCGTCATCGCCACTCCTTGCCCGAACTTCCGTGCCCGAGTCGAACTCAGGAAAGCACAATCGACCTCGTGAGGTGGCGCGGGTTGTCGGGATCCAATCCGCGCTGCTCCGCCGTGCGCACGGCGAGGCGCTGGGCGAGGGCGAGTTCGATGAGCGGATCGGCCGTGCCCTGCACGACGGTCGCCCCGGTCGCCTCGATCTCGCCCGCGAGCCCGTCGTTGCGCGCGCCCAGGAACCACACCAGCGACCCCTCGTGCGCCACGGCGAGAGGACCGTGACGGTAGTCCAGCAGCGGATACGACTCCGCCCAGGCCTGGGCGGCCTCGCGGATCTTCAGCGCGGCCTCCTGGGCAAGGCCATAGGTCCAGCCGCGTCCGAGGTACACGACATGGTCGAACTCGTCGGGCACAGCAGGCGGGTCGGCCAGCGCGGCCGCTGCGTCGTCCGGCAGTCCGGACACGTCTTCGCCGAACGCCGCGCGCGCCAGGAAGAGGAGCGTGGTGGGGAACCGGGTCTGCACGACGGACTTCTCGTCCGCGAAGTCCAGCAGCAGCACGTCGTCGGCGAGCTGCGCGCACGGTGAATCGGCGACACCGGTGATGACGACCTTGCGCACGCCCGCCGGTACGGCGTTCATCGCCTCGATGATCTCGGTCGTCGTTCCCGACCGGGTGATGCTCACCACCACGTCGTAGGGCCGCCATGGGCGCGGCTCGGAGGCGTACGCGGCATCCGTCTCGCCGAGTCCGGCCTCCTCGCGCAGCAGGGCGAAGGACTCGGCGACGAAGGCAGAGGTGCCGCATCCGATAACCAGCATCCGCTCGCCGGGGCGCGCCAGCACTCGGGCGGCCTCGTCACGCAGCTCCCATGCCGTCCGCCAGACGTCGGGCTGGCTGTCGATCTCAACGGAGGTGACGTTCATGACTCTCATTTCTGGTTCGTGCGGTTGGTGCGAATCGTGCGATCGGTGCGGTTCCGGCGCTCGGTACTGGGGCTCGGTGCCGATTCAGTCGGCCAGCGATCTGTCGGCCTTCTCGGCCGCGGCCTTGAGCGCCTCCTCAGGCGTGCCCTGCCCCTGCAACACCTGCGAGATCGCCGATCCGATGGCCTCGGAGAGACCCACGTAGCCGGCGACCGTGGGGCGGGCGTTCACGGCATTGGCGTTGTTCTCGGCCATGACGTCGAGGCCGGGAAGAGCCTTGACCTGCTCCTGGAACTCCGGGGTGTCGATCTCACTCGTCCGCAGCGGGAGGTTGCCGTATGCGACGTTCCAGCGCAGGTCCTGCTCGGGTGCAGTCAGCCACTTCATGAGCTCGAACGACCAGTGGTTCTCGTTGGCGTCCTGCGTGTCGAACAGTGCCCAGATATCCGGGCCGGAGACCGTCTGGTGATCGCCGTCGATGCCCGGCAGGATCGTGACGCCGTAGTCGGTGCCGGCGGTGCCCAGGTCCCACAGCTGCCACGGCCCGGAGGTCATCATTCCGATGCGGTCCGCGGCGAACAGCTGCGCGAACTTCGTATCGGTCTGATCGAGGTAGACGCTCTGGTCCTCGACGGCCATCTGCCGCAGGAACTCGAGAGCCTCGACGCCCTCGTCGCTCGCGAACGCGGCCGTGCCGTCATCGGCGAGGATGTCGCCGCCGTGCTGCCACAGGTGCGGCCAGAACTGCCAGGTGGTCTCCTCCGAGCCGGACACCGAATAGGCATAGCCATAGGTCTCGGTGGAGGCATCGGTGAGCTTCTTCGCGGCATCGCGGAAGTCGTCCCAGGTCCACTCCTCGGTCGGGTAGTCGACGCCCGCGGCATCGAAGACAGTCTTGTTGTAGATGAGGGAGATGTTGTCGACGAGCGCAGGGAAACCGATGATGGCTTCGCCGGTGGGCTGCACCGTCGCGCGGGCCGCCTCCGAGAACTCGTCCCAGCCGACCTCGGGGTCGGCCACCTGGTCGGTGATGTCGAGCGTGCGCTGGGAGGACTCCAGTTCACTGGCCCACGCACCGAACGAGTACGAGATGTTCGGGTAGCTGTTGCCCGCGAAACCGGCGGACAGCTTCTGCAGGAGCTCCTCGGTGGAGGAAGCGCCCGAGGAGATGTCGATGGTGACGTTCGGGTGGAGTTCTTCGAACTCGGCGGCCATGCCCTCGAGGAGGGTCTCAGCTTCATCGCTCTGGCCCGTCCACCAGGTGAGGGTGACGTCGGCTTCGGGGTCGAGTTCGGTCGCACCCTGCGGGCCTGCGCAGCCGGCGAGTGCGAAGAGGGCACCGACCGCGGTGACGGCGGTCGCGATGCGGACGGTGGTGCGGCGCTGTGTCATGACGTCCTCTCATCGGTGGTGCTGCGTCGGTGCGGCACCGGGATATTGCTCAATAGTGACGCAAAATGATCATTTGTAAAGAAAAGTGAGCAAAGCAATCATTCCAGGTGATCAGAACATTGCCGTCGTCGGGCGTGGAGGCGAGGGTGGATGCTGTGACCTCGATCGATGAACTGAAGCTGCGCGACTGGACGCCCAAGAGCAGACTCCACGCGCAGGAGACCGACGTACCGCTGCCCCACACGCCATGCATCGACGTGCACAACCACCTGGGCCGCTGGCTCTCGGCAGACGGCGACTGGATCATCCCGGACGTCGGCGAGCTGCTGCGCACGATGGACGCCCGACGGGTCGAGGCGATCGTGAACCTGGACGGGATGTGGGGCGAAGAGCTCGACGCCAACCTCGAGCGATACGACCGCGCCCACCCGGAACGTTTCCACACGTTCTGCCAGCTGGACTGGTCGCTGCTGACCCAGGCGGACGGCGGGCGGTTGCTGGTGGAGAACCTGGAGGACAGCGCGCGACGCGGCGCACGCGGCGTGAAGATCTGGAAGACCCTCGGCCTGTCCGTGCGCGATTCGGGCGATCACCTGGTCGCGCCGGACGATCCGCGGGTCGTCGAGGTCGTCCGCCGCGCCGGCGAGCTTGGCCTGCCGGTGCTGATCCACACCGCCGACCCGATCGCGTTCTTCGATCCTCTGGACGCCGAGAACGAGCGTCTCGATGAGCTGCGCGGCGCCCCGGACTGGTGGTTCGGCGACACCGACCGGCATCCCTCGTTCGACGCGCTGCTCGACGCGCATGCCCGGCTCGTGCTGGCCTGCCCGGAGACGGACATCATCGGCGCGCACGTCGGCTGCGCCGCTGAGGATCTGGACCGAGTGTCGGTCCTGCTGGATGCAGCACCGCGCTATCACGTCGATATCGCAGGCAGGCTGGCGGAGCTGGGGCGACAGCCTCGCCGTTTCGCTCGACTCGTGGCGCAGCATCCGGATCGCGTGCTGTTCGGAACCGACATCTACCCGGCAGAGGACGAGCAATACCGCCTGCACTTCCGGTTCCTGGAGTCGGCGGACGAGAGCTTCGAGTACGCACCGGGAGAGCCGATCCCGCCACAGGGACGATGGACCATCTCGGCGGCCGCACTGGATCCGGTCCTGCTTCCGGCGCTCTACCGGGACAACGCCCGGCGGGTGCTCGGCGTCTGACGCCGGCGCGCGTCCCGCTCACGCATCGCGCCTCTCGGTGCCTCGTCTCGGCCCGGCCGATCGGGTCAGCCGACGACGGATGCGAGGCGGGCGACCTCGTCGCGCGTCGCCGTGCGAACACCGCGCAGGTATGAACGCGGGTCGACGGCATCCGGACGTTCCGCGAGCTCACGGCGCAGTCGCGCGGTGCCCACTACGCCGAGCGCCGTACCGACGTTGACCTTGCGGATGCCGGCGGAGACGGCATCCGACAGCATCCCGTCCGGAACCCCCGAGCTGCCGTGCAGCACGAGCGGCACGGGGACGGCCGCGTCGAGCCGCCCGATCAGTTCGAGATCCAGCACGGCCGCTCGCTCGGTCATCGCGTGGCTGCTGCCGACCGCGACCGCGAGGAGGTCGACAGCGGTGTCGCGGACGAACGATGCGGCTTCGTCGGGATCGGTGCGCACACCGGGGGCGTGCGCACCGTCCTTTCCGCCGACCTCGCCCAGTTCGCCCTCGATCCAGAGGGCACGCCCGTGTGCGGCGGCGGCGACGCGGGCGGTGAGGGCGACGTTCTCGGCGTATGGGAGCGACGCCCGATCGAACATGAGCGAGCCGACGCCGAGCTCCGCAGAGCGCTCGATGATCGCGAGTGCGAGCTCGTCGTCCTCGATGTGATCGAGGTGGATGCCGATGGCGACGGAGGCCTCGCGCGCGAGTTCCCGGCAGGCGGAGAGCAGCGGCGCGAAACCGCCACGGAACACGGTCGCGTTCTGGCTGAGCTGGATGAGGACGCCGATCCCGGCATCCTCGGCACCGCCGACGACGGCCTCCGCCTGCTCGAGCGTGATGACGTTGAAGGCGGGGACGGCACGTCCGCGGAGCGTCGCGTCGCTCAGGAGCTCCCCGGCCGCGGCCAGGGTCACTGCACGCCTGCCAGCTCGCCGCCGAGCGCGCGCGGGAGCAGTGCCGCGTGCGCAGCAGTGAGCTCGTCGCACAGCTCCCAGATCTCGTCCGGCGTCAGGGTGGAACTGGCGTTCGGATCGACGAGCACGGCACGTCGGACGAGCTCGGGGTCACCCTCCAGCGCCGCGCGGACTGTGAGGTCTGCGACGGAGAGGTAGGTGCGGTTGAGTGCGGCGCCGGTCGCGGGCACGGATCCCCAGGCGATCGGGTGGACGCCGTCGGCGTCGACGCTCGCCGGCACCTCGACGACCGCATTCTCCGGCAGGTTGTCGATGAGCCCGTGGTTCGGGATGTTCGCGTGGATCTCGCGCGGCGTGCCGGTGAGGACGGAATGGATGATCTGCGGGGCGTACTCGGCCGCGTCGCCCTCGTCGTGCAGGGGGATCTCATCGCCGGCGTCGAGGAGCGCCTTGGCCTCGTGGAACTCACGGACGTTGTCGTCGGAGATGGCGATGTACTGCAGCGGCTCGATGCGGAACTTCTCGATCTGCGCGTCGGAGCGCAGGAACCAGTCCAGGTACTCCGAGGAGTGCTCGCTCGTCTCGGTCGGGTAGTAGCCGATCCGGCGGAACATCTCCGCACGCACGCGGCGCTGCAGCTCGGGATCGGCGTCGAGGCGCTCACGCAGGCGCGGGTACAGGTCTTCGCCGTCACGGCTCCATTCGGTCAGCCAGGCCTGATGGTTGACCCCGGCTGCACGGTAGTGCGTGCCTTCGAGCGGAACTCCGATGAGCTCGCAGAGGTCGTTGACCGTCCAGTACACGCTGTGGCAGAGGCCGACGGTCTTGATCTCCGGGGCGACCACAGACATCCACCACACGTTCATCGCCATCGGGTTGGTGTAGTTGAGGAACCAGGCGTGGGGGCAGAGCTCCTGCATGTCGCGCGCGATGCCGGTGAGCACCGGGAAGGTGCGCAGTGCCCGGAAAACGCCCCCGATCCCCGTCGTGTCGCCGATCGTCTGCTTCAGTCCCTTGGCCGCCGGGAGCTCGAGGTCGATGCGGGTGGCCGCCACCCCGCCCACCTGGATCATGTTGATCACGAAGTCGGCGCCCGCCAGAGCTTCGCGGCGCTCGAGCGAGGCAGTCACCCTGATGTCTCGACCGAGCTGCCGCGAGACGCTGAGCGCAGTCATGCGGGCGACCTCGAGGCGCGTCGCGTCGATGTCGTGCAGGGCGATGTCGAGAGTCGGCAGGTCGTCGAACCGCAGCAGGTCGGTGAGGAGCTGTCGGGTGAACACGACACTGCCCGCGCCGAGGAAGGTGATCTTTGGCATGCCCCGATTCTCAAAGGAATGCGCATTACAAGCAAGCAAATGAGTGAATTGACACTCAATCGCTCATCTGTCATGCTCACTTGCCATGGCCAGCGCCTACAGCACCAGTACCGTCGCCGAGTTCGGCGGCTCCCCCAAACGCTCGCGCCGGATGGCCGGCATCCTCGACACGATCGCCGAGCGCGGCGAAGTGTCCCTCGCCGATCTCGAGGAACTGTTCGGCAGCTCCGCGGCCACCCTCCGCCGCGATCTCACGGTCCTCTCCGACCAGGGCCTCATCACGCGGACCCACGGCGGCGCGAAGGCGGCCGGTTCCCTCGCCGAGATGCCCGTCGCGCTGCGCGACACCCGCTTCCAGGATGCGAAGCGCCGCATCGCCCGAGCTGCCGCCGCGCACATCCCCCGTGAGCGGCACGCGATCGCACTCAGCGGTGGCACGACGACCGCCGGGGTCGCCCGTGAGCTGACCGGGCACAGCGATCTCACGATCGTCACGAACTCGCTGTCGATCGCGTCCCTCGCCGCCGCCTACCCGCGCCTGCGGGTGGTCATGACCGGTGGTCTGCTGCGTCCGCAGTCCCTCGAGCTGGTCGGGGTGCTCGCCGAGGGAACCTTCAACGCCATCAACGTCGGCACCGCGATCCTCGGCGCGGACGGCTTCTCCGCGAAGGCCGGCGTCACCACCCACGACGAGACCGAGGCCCGCACGAACCATGCGATGGTCGCGAAGGCGCAGCGCACGATCGTGGTCGCCGACGGGTCGAAGATCGGCCGGGTGGCGCTTGCACAGATGACGGAGACGGAGACCGTCTCGATGCTCATCACCGACGACAGCGCCGACCCTGAAGAACTCGATCGGCTGCGCGAACTCGGCGTCACAGTCGTCATCGCCTGACACCGAATCGCCGCCGCCGGACGAGACCGTCGCCTGGGACGGGATCGCCGCC
Source organism: Microbacterium aerolatum (assembly GCF_007988825.1). GTDB lineage: Bacteria > Actinomycetota > Actinomycetes > Actinomycetales > Microbacteriaceae > Microbacterium > Microbacterium aerolatum. The sequence continues at coordinate 15,159 of NZ_BJUW01000025.1, forward strand.
GCGAGACGGGCATAGGCTGGGAAGGGTGAGCACCCCGCAGCACCCGGACGGCGCCAGAGCGCAGCTGCTCGCGGCCGCGCAGCACGGCGACTGGACCCCGCGGGTTCTCCCGCAGCTGCCCGACGGCGTCGAGGGTCGCCGGTCAGCCGTTCTGGTCCTGTTCGGGGTGCTCGACAGCATCCCGGCACCCACGCTCGACGCGGCAGTGGCGAAGGATCTCGACGTGCTGCTGCAGCGACGCGCACCCACCCTCTCGTCGCATCCTGGACAGGTGTCGTTCCCCGGTGGCGGTCGCGAGCCGGGCGACCGCGACGATGCCGCCACGGCGCTGCGCGAGGCCGAGGAGGAGACCGGGCTCGACCCGACCGGCGTCGAGATCCTGGCGATGCTTCCCGCGCTGCCGCTCGCCGTCAGCAACCATCACGTGACGCCGGTGCTCGGATGGTGGACGAAGCCGTCGAAGGTCGCCGCGGTCGATCACGCCGAGACAGTCGAGGTGTTCCGCGTGCCGGTGGCGCAGCTGCTGGATCCCGCGACGCGCTTCCGGTCGGTGACCTCGCGAGGGAGCATGACGTTCAAGGGCCCGGCGTTCGACGTCGACGGCACGATCGTGTGGGGCTTCACCGCGATGGTGCTGGACCGGCTGTTCGACGCCTGCGGCTGGACCGTTCCGTGGGACGAGACGCGGGAGCGGCCCGTCGCTCCCTGAACACGCGCGGGCGCGGCTGGGTAGTCTGGACGG
>NZ_BJUW01000026.1 GCF_007988825.1 Microbacterium aerolatum
AAATTTCGCCACGATCGTATCGCAGAACGCAGGCAGGTCATCGGGCGAGCGGCTGGTGATCAGGTTCCCGTCCACCACGACGTCCTGGTCGACGACGTCAGCACCGGCGTTGCGCAGGTCCGTGCGTATGCTCGGAAAGGACGTCAAGGTGCGACCTCCGACCACACCGGCCTCGATCAACGTCCACGGACCGTGACAGATCGCCGCAACGGGCTTGCCGCTTTCGACGAACTCGCGGACAAAGGAGACCGCGTCGGGGTCAACCCGGAGTTGGTCGGGGTTCACCGTACCCCCGGGGAGAAGCAGAGCGTCATAGTCGGTGACAGAGGCGTCCGCGACCAACCCATCAACGGTGAACGTGCCTGCTGCATCCAGATCGTTCTCACGCGCCTGAATCTCACCGTCATGGATCGACAGGACCTCGGTCTGTGCCCCAGCTCGCTCCAGTGCCTCGCGGGGCTTCTCGAGCTCGACTCGCTCAACCCCGTCGGCGGCGAGGATGGCAACTCTCCTGCCCTGTAGCATCTCGGTCATATCAGCTCGCCTTCTTCTCGGTCGACATCCCGGGCTTGATGAGGACCTTGGTCCAACCCTTGGACCTGGCGTCGAAGTTCTTGTAGGCATCGGCGGCTTGGTCCAGCGAGATCTCGTGGGAGACGATCCACGAGGGGGTCGCCTTGCCGGCGGCGATCAAGTCCCGCAGCTGGCGGTTGTACCGCTTGACCGGGGCCTGACCGCTACCCATGGTCTGCCCCTTGAACCAGTGCGTGCCGAAATCGATGGCCGCCTTTCCCTGCCTGGCGAGGTCATCCTTGCCTCCAGGGTCCTGGGGGACGAACACGCCAACGGTGCCGATTCCTCCGGTGAAGCGGACCGAGTTGATGAGCATGTTCAGGGTGGCGGCCGTGTCCTCGTTGCCCTGGGGATCGTGGGCCTGGTAGCCCACGCATTCGCAGCCACGGTCAGCTCCGAGCCCCATCGTCTCGTCGAGAACAGCTTGCACGGGGTCGACCTTGGAATCGTCGATGGCAATCGCGCCGATCTGCTCGGCCAACGCGAGCCGGTCAGGGTGGCGATCGACCACCATCACCTTTGCCGCGCCCTTGATCATCGCGGACAGAGCGGCCATCAATCCGACCGGACCCGCCCCCGCAATCACCACGCTGTCGCCGGGTACTACGCCGGCCATCTCTGTGGCGTGGTAGCCGGTGGGGAAGATGTCAGAGAGCATGACGTAGTCGTTCTCCCTCTCCTCCGCATCCTCGCCCAGGCGCAGCGCGTTGTGGTCACCGAAAGGCACACGGAGCAATTCCGCTTGGCCACCGCCATAGGGACCCATGTCGGCGAACCCATAGGCCGCACCGGCAAATGATGGTTCGGGCTGGGTGGTGAGACAGTAGTTGGTCAGGCCGCGTTCGCAGTTCTTACAGAATCCGCACGAGATGTTGAACGGCAGCACAACCCGATCTCCGACCCTGACCTTCTCCACGCCACTACCGACCTCAATGACCTCCCCCATGTTCTCGTGACCGAACGTCCGGCCTACCTCGAAGGAGGTCCGCCCCTCGTACATGTGGAGGTCCGAGCCGCAAATGTTCGTCGTTGTTACCCTGACCAGCACATCGGTGGGTCGCTCGATCTTCGCGTCCGGGACGTCCTTCGTGCTGACCTGACGGGGTCCCTCGTAAACCACTGCTTTCATGTCTGCTCCGATCCGATGGTGTTGCTCGAGAGCCTGCTGGCCTCGATAGCCTGCTGGTAGAGCCTTGACAACGCCAGCCCTTCGCGAGACAGTGAACGCCCACCGAAACCACGTTCTGATGTGCGTTTTCGGCGCGAACCGTGGCCTCTATCGCGAGTGCACCGTAAACGATCCTCAAACGGACACGGTCAGGTCCCCGGTAGTGGTGTAGCGCTGTCCTTCGGTGTGAGGGTTAGGCGCTGAGTTGAAGGATGGTGTCGGTCACCTCCTCGGTTCCGGTGTCGTGGACGAGTGTGAGGCGGCTCTTGGCGAGGATGTCGAGGCCGAGGTAGCGGCGCCCTTCGGCCCATTCGTCGGTCTGCTCGGCAAGAACAGCTCCGACGAGGCGGATGATTGCGTCCCGGTTGGGGAAGATGCCGACGCTGTCGGTGCGGCGGCGGATCTCGCGGTTGAGGCGCTCGTTCGGGTTGTTCGACCAGATCTGTGCCCAGAGCCCGTCGGGGAACTCGGTGAACGCGAGGATGTCGGCGCGGGCGGCGTCCAGGTGGGCGTGGGCGGCGGGGAGCTTGTCTTCGACGTAGTCCAGGAGTCGGTCGAACTGCGCGTGGACGCTGGCCGCGTCCGGTTGGTCATAGACGGAGTGCAGCATCGCTTTGACCGCGGGCCACATGCTCTTCGGGCAGACGGACATGAGGTTCGCGGCGTAGTGGGTGCGGCATCTTTGCCAGCTCGCGCCGGGCAGGTTCGCGGCGATCGCTTCGACGAGCCCTGCGTGGGCGTCGCTGGTGACGAGGCGGACGCCGGACAGGCCGCGGGCGACGAGGTCGGCGAAGAAGCTGTTCCAAGCCGCCCCGGTCTCGCTGGTCGCGATGCGCAGTCCGAGGACCTCGCGGTGGCCGTCGGCGTTGACGCCAGTTGCGACGAGGACGACCGCGTTGATGACCCGGCCGCCCTCGCGGACCTTCATCGTGAGCGCGTCGGCGGCGACGAAGGTGAACGGCCCGGCGTCGCCCAGGGGCCGGTGGCGGAACTGTTCGACGTGCTCGTCGAGATCTGCGGCCATCCGGGAGACCTGCGACTTCGACAGCGAGTGGATCCCGAGAGTCTTGACGAGCTTGTCCATCCGGCGGGTGGAGACTCCAGCGAGGTAGCAGTCCGCGATCACGGTGATCATCGCGGCCTCGGACCTCTTGCGGCGCTCCATCAACCACTCAGGGAAATACGTCCCCTGACGCAGCTTCGGGACAGCGACATCGATCGTCCCGACCCGAGTGTCCAGATCCCGGTGGCGGTAGCCGTTGCGCTGCGCGATGCGATCCGGACTGTGCTGGCCCCATTCCGCGCCGACGACAGCATCGGCGTCTGCGGACAGCAACGCGTTGATCATGGTCTGCAGCAGGCTGCGCATTAAATCCGGCGACGCGTCAGAGAGAGCTTCGGAAAGCACGCCGACAGGGTCGACAATATGAGGAGCGGTCATCGTGATGATTCCAATCGAGTGAGAAGTAGAGAGCTTTCTCGAAGGATCACACGGTGACCGCGTCTACGTCGTGAACGACGTGCCGGACCACCGTGCGCTACACCACTATGCGGGACTCAACTTCAAAATTCTCGCTGAGACATCGCCGCGGTCGGCGGCGTGTGAAAATGCTGGGATGCCCTCCCCGCAGTCACTGAGCGAATCTGATCGCCGCCTCGTCGCAACGTGGGCGGCGGACTGCGCTGAACGAGTCCTGGTCTTGTTCGAGATGGAGGCTCCAACAGACGGCCGTCCACGTGACGCCATCGCTCGCACTCGGGCGTTCGCGAACGGTGAGCTTACTGCCGCCGGAGAAATTCGCCAGCGATTCGTTGCTGGCCGAGCGGCGCACGCGGTGAGCTCTCCTGCGGCAGTGGCGGCTGCGCGTGCGGCGGGACAAGCTGCCGGCGTCGCACACATGGGCGCGCACGCGCTGGGCGCAGCCGCTTACGCTGTGAAAGCGGCCGGGCTGGCCGCTCCAGACCATTCAAAAGCCATCACCGACGAGATCTCCTGGCAACTCAAGCACATGAACGTTCAGGTCAAAGCGGCTCTTCAGCAGTTGCCACCACTGGGCGAGGACTCCGCAGGCCCACTCGGTTCCGGACTTCTCGCGTCGGGCATTCTTGGGTCGACCATTCGAAAGATTCAGGCCGCCATGGGCGTGATTCCAACCAAATGATGGCGGGTATCGAACGAGCGGTCACCTCGTAGCCCGTTGATGAGGCCCACTGCAGCCAGTTCCTGCCCTAGCGCCGACTGTCTCGCGACCTCGGTGTCTCATAACCCATGCATCGCACGACACCTGCCGCCCCGCCGCCACGAAGGAACCGGCTACGTGCGTCTCCGCTAGATCAGCCGAAAACCCTAGCCAATTGATGGTTATGACGAGCGTTTGTGGCAGGCATTCTGAGCCCTAGCTCTGGACCGCGCCGCAGACGATTGTTTGTGGCGTGATTGGCGTGTGATGAAACGGTCGCCATAAACGTCTCCGGAAACCCAATGCGACAGACCCTTTCGGTTGGCCCGTCGGCGAAACGCTTCAGATCGCGTCGAGCCAGTCGGCCACTCGGTCATTGAACTGATTGGGATGCTGCAGCGGAATGCCGTGGCCGCCCCCAGGAACCACCGAGAGCGCACTACTCGGGAGGGCGGCATGGATCATGCGGGCCGAATCGCGCATCAGACGTCGTTCACGCTCTCCGACCATGACCAGAACTCGTCCTCGGAACGTTGACCAAGCGGCCGGCAGCTCGAATCGCATGTTGTCTCCGACAGCGGCGAGGAGGGTCGCCTTCGTGATGCCGGAGCTGGTGCTGATGTAGTCCTCCATCAGGTGACGAGGTATGAAAAACTCGCGAGCTTGCAACTTCGCGAACCACCGCTTGCGAGCCAGGGGCGCGCTGACGCTGAGCGCGGCGAGCGTGAAGTCGGTGAACGGCATGGCCTTCGCTTGGGCGCTCACGATGATCGCTTGGCTGACGAGGTCGGGGTGCGCTGAGGCCAGTTGGATGGCGAGCTGAGCTCCAAGGGAGAACCCGATGACGGTGACGGGTCGGCCGGGAACGGTGGCAGCCAACAGCTCCGTGATCGCGGCAATGGTGTCCGTGTGAGAGACATACGGCTCAGCGGCCGACCGTCCGTGTCCGGGAAGATCCGGAACAAGAACTGCGTAGTTCGGTTCAAGCCGCTCCCGCAGGGAGTCCCACATCCAGCCGGCGACCCCACCACCGTGGAGGAGAAGCACGGGCGTCGCGGCATCAGGGCCAGCTGAAACAAAGAACATGGTGTTTCCACCTTGTCAGAGCTGACCCCGAGCGTACTTGCAGGACTCGGCGTCCCGCTGACAACGCCGAGACTCGGACGTTTATAAAGCTGCGGATAGGAGTCGCGCGTACTGCGCTCTCGTATCGGCGTCAGAGGGGGTGCCCGGCTCGAAGGGCAGCTCCATACGGTCCTTGCTCTTGTCGCGGTATCGGGGGATCACATGAAGGTGGAAGTGAAAGACGGTCTGCCAGCAGGCAGCGCCGCTGCAGTTGAGCACGTTCACGCCCTCAGCCGCTAGGTGGGTGTACATCGCCTTCGCGATCCGCTGCGCGGCCAACGTGGTTGCGACGAGATCCTCGGTCGGGACGCTGAGAAGGTCGACGCTGTGATGCTTTGGGATGATCAGCAGGTGTCCGTCCGCGCCGGGATCGATGTCCATGAAGGCCAGCGTGTTCGCGTCTTCGGCAACCTTGTCACTCGGGATCCGTCCCGCGACGATCTCCCAGAACACGCAGATGTCCTCGACTGCGTCCGTGGATCCGGTGTCGATCATGGCCTCATGATGCCCTATGCGGTCGACCGCTGGTGCGCGCAGCCGGATTCAGACAGGATCAATGCCATGTCTCACCTCCGCTACGCTGCCGCGGCTGCTCTCGCTCTCGTGTCGATCGCCCTCCTCTCGGGTTGCGTCGCTGATCAGGGTGCGTTCACGGACCTGCAGGGTGATCGAGAAAGTCACGACGAACTGCCGCAGCTGGCGGACTACGCCTACGGCGAGGTGGACGTGTCGACGAGCCGATTCGTCGGGGAACATGATGGCACGTCGGTGTGGCTCGCTGAGGGGCTCGATGGATATCGAGTGTGCATTGTGGCCGACGCCGGCGATGACGGGTGGATCGTCGGCTGCGGTGGCGGGACCACCAAGATCTCAGGTCTTGCGGGCACGTTCGAAGTCGTACCCGATCACGCACCTGCGCCAGAGGGGGCAACACAACTGTCCGAGAACGTATATGCGTGGTGAACCGAGATCAGGCACGACGGTGATCGGAGCCGCGCGCTTGACAAGCGGCGCGCTGATAATCGCTGCTCTGGTCTACACCTACGGTCTTCGCATCGCCGTCGGCGACAGCAGCCCGTTCGACTACTTTGGATACTTCACGAACCAGACCAGCCTCCTCGCCAGCATCATCATGATCGTGACCGGCTCGCTGACGCTGGCCGGGCGAACCAGCCCGCCCGTGCTCGGCCTGTGGAGGGGCATCGCCACCGCGTACCTGCTCGTGGTCGCGGTGATCTACAACCTCCTCGTCCCCGGCACCGGATCCGCTCCGCCGTGGGTGAGCTTCCTGCTGCACGTCGTCTTCCCGCTGTACGTCGCACTCGACTGGCTGCTGGTCGGCGACCGTCCGCGACTTCGCTGGCGAAGCTTCTGGGCCTTGTTTCCGTACCCGGCCGTGTGGCTGGGCGTCGTCCTGTTCCGCGGTGCGACGGATGGCTGGGTTCCCTACGGGTTCCTGCTGCCGGAACGCGGCGCCGCCTCGCTCATCGCGCACATCATCGGGCTGGTCCTCGCTGTCGCCGTCGCGGGATCGCTCGTGTGGGGAATGAGCAGATTCCGAGTGACGGCCGGTTCTGCGACCCGAGCGACCTGAATCGCCCGCATGCACGTGACACGTGTCATGCGAACGAGGTGACACCGCCCTCCGGATTCTGCGTCGGCGCGCGGCCAGGCTGGAACCATGAGCACAGCAGCGGACACACTTCGTCCCACGAAAACCACTGGCGCAGCATCCGACACCACCGTCTCCATCGAGGGTCTGCAGCGGCACTTCGGAGTAGGCGAGCGCACGGTGAAGGCCGTCGACGGTCTGGACCTCCAAATCCGCCGCGGCGAGGTCGTCGCGCTCCTCGGCCCGAACGGCGCAGGGAAGACGACCACGCTCGACATGCTGCTCGGGCTCACCGACCCGAGCGCCGGCACCGTCTCGGTCTTCGGCGAGAAGCCCGCAAAAGCCGCCAAAGCCGGAGTGATCGCCGCGGTGCTGCAGACCGGTGGGCTGCTCTCCGACCTCACCGTGCGCGAGACCGTCGAGGTGATCGCCTCGCTGCACGGCCGCGACGCGCTCGCCCGTGTGCCCGAAGTGCTCGCCGCCACAGACCTGACGGCGATCGCTCGCCGCCGCATCGCCAAGTGCTCCGGCGGCGAGCAGCAGCGGGTGAAGTTCGCGCTCGCCCTGGTCGCCGACCCCGACATCCTCGTGCTCGACGAGCCGACCGCGGGAATGGACGTGAACGCACGTCGGCACTTCTGGAACGTCATGCGCGCCGACGCGGATGCCGGACGCACCATCATCTTCGCCACCCACTACCTCGAGGAGGCCGAGCAGTTCGCCCGGCGCACGGTCGTGATGCATCGTGGCCGGATCGTCGCGGATGCACCCACCGCGCAGCTGCGGGCGAATCTCGGCGGGCGCACCATCGCGGCGAACCTTCCCGCCTTGGGCGGAGACGCGCTCGTCCGTCGGTTGACGGAGACCGAGGGCATCAGCGACGTACGCGTGGATGCCGAGCGCGTGAGTCTTCGCGCCCTCGATTCGGATGCCGTGGCATCCGCTCTTCTTAACGCGGGCGCCCACGATCTGGAGATCGCCGCTCCCACCCTCGAAACCGCCTTCACGGCCCTCACGGAGAACTGATCATGAGCATGTCCATCTCACCCACGATGATGCGCGTCGAAGCGATGCGCCAGATCCGCAACCCCTACACGCTCGCGTTCACGCTGGGCATGCCCGTGGCGATGTACCTGCTGTTCGGTGCGAGCATGGGCTACGGCGAGATCACGGCGGGCTACGGCAACGTCAAGTACTACGTCATGGTGTCGATGGCCGCCTACGGCACCGCCGTCGCCATGAGCTCGATCACCTCGCTCGCCGCGACCGAGGCGAAACAGGGCTGGGGACGCCAGCTTGCCATGACGCCGCTGGGCGCTGCCGGGTACGCCGTGACCAAGCTGCTCACCGCGGTCGCGTTCGCCGCACTCGCGATGCTCGCCGTCTTCGCCGCCGGCTTCCTGACCGGAGCCGAGGCGACCGATGCCTGGCGTTGGTGGGCCTCGGCGGGGATCATCCTCGGCGTGGGGCTCATGTACGGTCTCTACGGCCTCGGAGTCGGACTGTTCTTCAACTCCGACACGGCAGCGGCGCTGGCATCCATCTCGATGACCTTCTTCGCCTTCTTCGGAAACGTCTTCATGCCCCTCGACGGCGTGATGCTCGACATCGCCCGCTTCACGCCGCTGTACGGCTTCGTGTCGCTGAGCCGGTGGCCGCTCACCGAGGGGCTCCTGACGACCGGGCAGACCGACTCGCTGTGGATGATCGCTCTGAACATCGTCGCGTGGCTGATCGTTTTCGGCATCCTCGTCGCGGCCGGTGTCAAGCGCTCGCGGTCTCGTCGATAAAGTCGACAGCATGACGGATGACACGACGCGGGATGCGGCGGCGGCCTCTGCGGCCGGCGCCGCTCCCGCCGCGTGGGCGGCACCCGGCGCTCGGCGGAGGCATCGCCGCGGAGCAGGATCGCCCTGGGAACGATACGGCTGGCTGATGGCCGTGATCTGGCTGGTGTTCCTCGTGTACCCGGTCATGGCACTGCTGCGATCCGAAGCTCCTCAGGCGTGGATCATCACCGGCTGGGTCGCTCTGATCGTGTTCGTCGTGGTCTACGTCGCGGGGTTCATGAACGGCATGAGCTTCGGGGGCGGCGGCCTCACCTCGCCTCCCAAGCCCATCCAGTGGATGGCGTTCGGCGCGCTGATCGTGTGCGCCGCACTGACGATCCCTGGGGCTGGCGGCAACGCCCTGAGCTTCCTGCCGTTCATCATGTCGTTCGCCTCCTACGGGCTCACCCGCCCCGCGCACTGGCTCACCATGGTGGCCAGCATCGCGATCACCGCGGCTGTCGTGTTCCTCACGCCCACGGGTGCCACCTACCTGTCGGTGCTGGCGATCGTCGGGATGCTCGCCGTGGTCAACACGGTCTCGACGACCCTCATCATCCGCTCGGCCCAGGCTGAGAAACTGGGTCTGGAGCTCGCCACGAGCGAAGGTCGCGAGGCCGTCGCACGCGACGTGCACGATCTGGTCGGGCACTCGCTGACCGTGGTGAACCTGAAGGCGCAGCTCGTGCGGCGGCTGATCGACAGCGATCCGGAACGTGCCAAGGCCGAGCTCGCCGACATCGAGTCGCTCACCACCGAGGCGATTGCGGGAGTGCGGGCGACGGTGGCGGGGGTGCGCAGCGCCGCGCTCGTCGAGCAGCTGGCGTCATGTCGCGATGCGCTGCGCGCGGCCGAGGTGACCATGGGCGTCGAGGGGGATGCTGCGGCGCTGTCGCCCGCACAATCGTTGACGGCGAGCTGGATTCTCCGAGAGGCGACCACGAACGTGCTGCGGCACGCCCGGGCTCGCTCCGTCACGGTGCGCATCGCGCCTGGGACGTTCACGGTCACCGATGACGGGCGTGGCTTCACCGGATCCGACGGCAACGGCGTGCGCGGAATGCGCGAGCGTGCGACCACGGGCGGCGCGACGCTGACCGTGGCCGCGGGTCCCGACGGCGGCACGTGCGTGGAGGTGACGTGGTGACGGATGCCGCGCAGATCCGCATCGTGATCGTCGACGACCAGGCGATGCTGCGGGGCGCGATCGCAGCCCTGCTGGAGCTCGAGGACGATCTGGCGGTGGTCGGCGTCGCCGGCGACGGCGAAGAGGCCGTGCGCGTGGTCGCGGAGAGCACGCCCGACGTGTGCCTGATGGACATCCAGATGCCCGGCATGGACGGCATCGCCGCGACGCAGGCGGTGCGCGCCGCGAGCCCCGGCACGCGCGTGCTCATCGTGACGACGTTCGCGCGGCCCGGCTATCTGCGTGCCGCACTGGATGCCGGCGCCAGCGGCTTCGTCGTGAAGGATGCTCCGGCGGAGCAACTCGCCGAGGCCGTTCGACGGGTGCACGCGGGGCTGAGGGTCGTGGACCCGGCGCTCGCCGAGGCGAGCCTGTTCGAGGGCGCGAATCCGCTCAGCGAGCGCGAGCAGCAGGTGCTGCGGCTCGCCGCCGACGGACGCAGCGCCGCGGCGATCGCTGCCGAGGTGTTCCTCTCCGCCGGGACCGTGCGCAACAACCTGTCCGCCGCGATCGGCAAGGTGGGGGCGTCGAACAGAGCGCAGGCGGTCCGGATCGCCCAGGACAAGGGCTGGATCTGAGCCTGCTTCTGCGCAATGTCCGACCCCCGGCGTAGCTTTGAGCCTGGTCGAGCGTCGACGCTCGCCAGGAGGAGTGCACGATGGACTGGAAGATCGAACTCATCTTCGTGCCGGTCACGGATGTCGACCGGGCGAAGGACTTCTACGTGAAGATCGGCTTCAACGCCGACCACGACCACGTTCCCTACGAGGGGCTGCGGTTCGTGCAGATGACCCCGCCGGGGTCGGCCTGCTCGATCGCGTTCGGAACGGGCATCGGCGGCAGCCTCGCACCGGGGCAGCAGGATTCGATCCAGGTCGTCGTCCCCGACGCCGATGCGGCATTGGCGCAGCTGCGCGATGCCGGGGTCGATGCGAACGGCGTCGACGAGCAGGCGTGGGGGCGGTTCGTCTCGTTCGACGACCCCGACGGCAACACCTGGACTCTCCAGCAGCTGCCTGATTACAGCGCCGCCGACTGACCGGCATCGTCTTTCATGCGCAGCGCGTCGGGAATACCGTTTCCCTGACGGGCGCTGTGTCCTGAGCACGTCGCGCCCGTCCGTGACGGCAGATGGGTGCGCGTATGGAAGGTCTTGAGATCACGGTCCTGCTGGGGCTGACGATCCTGGTGGGAACGCTGCTGGCGCCGCGCGTGCGCCTCGCGCTGCCGCTGGTGCTGGTCGTCTTCGGTCTGCTGCTGGGCTTCGTGCCGGCGTTGCGCGAGGTGCAGCTTCCGCCCGAGACGGTGCTGCTGCTGTTCCTGCCGGTGATGCTGTTCTGGGAGAGCCTGACGACATCGCTGCGCTCGATCCGGCGCGACTTCCGCTACATCCTGCCGATGAGCACGCTGCTGGTGGTCGCCTCGGCGTTCGCGGTGGCGGCGGTGGCTGTGCTGTTCGGGATGCCGTGGGAGATCGCCCTGATCCTCGGTGCGGCCGTCGCGCCACCGGATGCCACCGCGGTCGCCGCGCTCGGGCGCCTGCTGCCGCGGCGCAGCTTCATGAAGCTGAAGGCCGAGAGCCTCACCAACGACGGCACGGCGCTCGTGCTCTACGCGATCGCCGTCTCGCTCGCGGTGGGCGGTCAGGTCACGCCGATGGTGGTCACCTGGACCGTGATCGTCTCGTACCTCGGCGGCATCGCGGTCGGCGTCGTCGTGGCGGCGGCCGCGTGGCTCATGCTGCGCCGGGTGCGCACCACGATCACGATCAACGTGACGATGCTGCTCGTGCCGTTCACGGCGTTCCTTGTGGCCGAGCTGATCCACGCATCCGGCGTGCTGGCGGTCGTCGTCGCCGGGCTCATCGCCGCGTACCTCGGCCCTCGGATCTCCACGGCCGCATCGCGCCGCCAGTCCGAGGCGGTGTGGCCGTTCGGGGTGTTCCTGCTCAACGGCGCGCTGTTCGTGCTCATCGGACTCGAGGTGCAGTGGGTGGTGCACCAGACCTCGCTGCGCATGATCGGGTGGCTCACGCTCGCGGCCGTCGCGGTGTGGGTGACGTTGCTCGCGGTGCGCTTCCTGTTCCAGCTGCTTGCCGTGCCTTTCCAGGGCCGCGGTGCACGGGGCGCGCACCCACGCGGGCTGCGCACACGGATGCAGATCGTGAGCACAGTCGCCGGGATGCGCGGAGCCGTCTCGCTCGCCATCGCGCTCTCGGTGCCGTTGGCGACCCCCGACGGAGCACGACTCGACGGCCGCGACGACATCATCTTCGTCACCGCCGGCGTGATCCTGCTCAGCCTGCTCGTACAAGGACCGCTGCTGCCCGTCGTCGTGCGCTGGGCACGGTTCCCGGTCGACAACGGCGAGGACGAGGAGTTCGAATTGGCCGAACGTGCGATCTCCGGGGCGGCGATGGCAGCGCTCGACACCCTGGCGACCGAGCACGGCATCAGCGACGAGGTTCGCGATCGCGTGCGCCGCGAAGGCTATGAGCGGCTCGAGCTCGCGAACGCCAGGGCGATGGCCAGGGAGCGGGCGCTGATCGACGCCGAGGTGGACGAGATGGAGGGGCTGCTCGATTCGCCGGACCCGCTCGCCGAAGGCTCGGTGGAGACGAGCTCTGCGACCGGGGTGCGTGAGGGTGCCACGCTGCAGATGGTCGCGACCTCGGCTGACGTCGATCTCGCGCAGCGCTCACCGCTCATCCGGCACGAGGAGTTCTCGCGGCTCAAGATCGCAATGCTCGAGCACAAGCGGGAGGTGCTGTTCGGCCTGCGCCGCTCGGGAACCGTCGACGACCTCGTGGTGCGCCGCATCTCGGCGAATCTCGACCTCGAGCAGGTGCGCCTGCAGGGGATCGAGCAGCTCGACTGACGCGCCTTCGGTGGCGCGTGCTGGATGCCTTACGTCGGTTGTGATCGATCAGAATCACCCGAAGGCATACAGCACTGCCGCAGGCCATCCGCGGGTCAGCTGTTCACACGGATGACTTCCTGCTGGTACGGGGCGATCACGGTGGGGGAGATGCGCAGGTCGAGCAGCAGGAAGGGGCGTTCCGCGGCGGGCTGCGCCGACCAGGTGCGAAGCCGATCGAGATCCTCGAGCGTGCGCACCACCACGCCTTCCGCACCGACCGCGGCGGCGAACGCGGCGAAGTCGACCTCGGGGATGCGCATCGGCTCCTCGGCGAGTCCCTTCAGTCCGTAGAGATGCACCTCAGCGCCGTAAGCGGCGTCGTTCCAGACGACCGCGCAACCGCGACCTCCGGCGGTGCGTACGGCCGATTCCAGATCGGCGATGGCCATGAGCCCGCCGCCGTCGCCGCTGGTGAGGACGATCGTGGACTCCGGCCGGGCCCGCGCTGCGCCGACCACGCTCGGCCAGCCCTGACCGATCGCCTGGAACGCGGTGCCGATCATCATCATGCGGTCGGGCGAGGAGACCGGCCAGTACATGTTCGCCCAGCCGATGAAGTGTCCGCCGTCCGAGACGACCACACGGTCCTCGGGCAGGAACTCGGCGATGCGGCGCGCTGCTGAGCGCGGGTCGAGGCGACCGTCCGGCGCCAGGTCGTCGCCGCCGTCGTAGGCGCGCGCGGTCGCGACGTCGACGGACTCCCGCCACGGCCTGAGCACAACTTCGGATGCTGCGGGCGACGCGCCGTCGTTCGGGGCAGCATCCACGGCGTTTCCGTCGCGGGATCCGAAGTTGTGCGCAGGGGTGACTCGCTCGACCAGCGCCTCGGCGACCACACGCGCGTCGCCGCGCACATATCCGCCGACGTGCGCGTGCGTGGCGGCCGGCGCGACGTCGACCTGGAACACCCGCGTGCCTGGAGCGAACAGCTCGCCGAACCGCATCGTGAACTGGTTCAGCGAGGCACCGAACACGACGACGACGTCGGCGTCCCGCACGAGCTCCATGGCGCCCTCGGCGCCGAAGCCCCCGATCACGCCGAGGTCGTACTCGGCTGCCGGGAACACGCCCCGGCCGAGCGCAGTGGATGCCGTGAGCGCACCGGTCGCATCGGCCAGGGCGCCGAGCGCCTCACCCGCACCGGCGAGCCAGGCTCCGCGCCCGGCGAGTAAGAACGGCCGCTCGGCATCGCGCAGCGCCGCGGAGATGTCATTCAGCATCCCGTCGGCGAACTCGCCCTTCGGAGCGAGCGCGGCGGGTGTGTGAGGGGCGGGCACAGCGGGCACGGG
>NZ_BJUW01000027.1 GCF_007988825.1 Microbacterium aerolatum
TAAGATTGAGAAGTTGCCCTTCGGGCCTGGTTGTGATGACTGGGTCGGGGGAGCGTCCGATCCTTGAGAACTCAACAGCGTGCACTTGTCAAATGCCAAATAACCTCGACTCTGCTTCGGCAGGGTGAGATTCCTTTGGATCAAAGACCAACCCTTTCGGGGGTTGGCAACGGATAGTCAGCAATGATTTATCTCTTTGGTCAGTTTCAAGCTCGCAGCCTGGACCTTATTCCGGTTCTGGTTGTTATTTGTTTTTTACGGAGAGTTTGATCCTGGCTCAGGATGAACGCTGGCGGCGTGCTTAACACATGCAAGTCGAACGATGAAGCCCAGCTTGCTGGGTGGATTAGTGGCGAACGGGTGAGTAACACGTGAGCAACCTGCCCCTGACTCTGGGATAAGCGCTGGAAACGGCGTCTAATACTGGATACGAGTAGCGATCGCATGGTCAGTTACTGGAAAGATTTTTTGGTTGGGGATGGGCTCGCGGCCTATCAGCTTGTTGGTGAGGTAATGGCTCACCAAGGCGTCGACGGGTAGCCGGCCTGAGAGGGTGACCGGCCACACTGGGACTGAGACACGGCCCAGACTCCTACGGGAGGCAGCAGTGGGGAATATTGCACAATGGGCGGAAGCCTGATGCAGCAACGCCGCGTGAGGGATGACGGCCTTCGGGTTGTAAACCTCTTTTAGCAGGGAAGAAGCGAGAGTGACGGTACCTGCAGAAAAAGCGCCGGCTAACTACGTGCCAGCAGCCGCGGTAATACGTAGGGCGCAAGCGTTATCCGGAATTATTGGGCGTAAAGAGCTCGTAGGCGGTTTGTCGCGTCTGCTGTGAAATCCCGAGGCTCAACCTCGGGCCTGCAGTGGGTACGGGCAGACTAGAGTGCGGTAGGGGAGATTGGAATTCCTGGTGTAGCGGTGGAATGCGCAGATATCAGGAGGAACACCGATGGCGAAGGCAGATCTCTGGGCCGTAACTGACGCTGAGGAGCGAAAGGGTGGGGAGCAAACAGGCTTAGATACCCTGGTAGTCCACCCCGTAAACGTTGGGAACTAGTTGTGGGGTCCATTCCACGGATTCCGTGACGCAGCTAACGCATTAAGTTCCCCGCCTGGGGAGTACGGCCGCAAGGCTAAAACTCAAAGGAATTGACGGGGACCCGCACAAGCGGCGGAGCATGCGGATTAATTCGATGCAACGCGAAGAACCTTACCAAGGCTTGACATATACGAGAACGGGCCAGAAATGGTCAACTCTTTGGACACTCGTAAACAGGTGGTGCATGGTTGTCGTCAGCTCGTGTCGTGAGATGTTGGGTTAAGTCCCGCAACGAGCGCAACCCTCGTTCTATGTTGCCAGCACGTAATGGTGGGAACTCATGGGATACTGCCGGGGTCAACTCGGAGGAAGGTGGGGATGACGTCAAATCATCATGCCCCTTATGTCTTGGGCTTCACGCATGCTACAATGGCCGGTACAATGGGCAGCAATACCGTGAGGTGGAGCGAATCCCAAAAAGCCGGTCCCAGTTCGGATTGAGGTCTGCAACTCGACCTCATGAAGTCGGAGTCGCTAGTAATCGCAGATCAGCAACGCTGCGGTGAATACGTTCCCGGGTCTTGTACACACCGCCCGTCAAGTCATGAAAGTCGGTAACACCTGAAGCCGGTGGCCTAACCCCTTGTGGGAGGGAGCTGTCGAAGGTGGGATCGGTAATTAGGACTAAGTCGTAACAAGGTAGCCGTACCGGAAGGTGCGGCTGGATCACCTCCTTTCTAAGGAGCATCTGAAGTCCTCGGACTTCCAGAACCCAGATCGAAGACACACGTTCTTCGCTGGGAGCTCATGGGTGGAACATTAGACAAGGCATCACGGATGCATGGTTTTCGTTAGTACGCTGCTTCGGCGGTTGGAACGGGAAGGTCATGGGGATGTGGTGCATGCACGCTGTTGGGTCCTGAGGGACCGGAACCGTTTCTTCGGAAGCGGGACTGAACCTCTGGGCCCCTTTCTGGTTCACGGTTGTGAATCGGTGGGGGTACCGCCCGTACTTTGAGAACTACACAGTGGACGCGAGCATCTTCAGCATCACCTTCGGGTGGTGTTGTAATGATGATCTTAAAGATCATTAGTCAATTTCAATTTTGACGATTCGAACTCATGATTTGTTTCAAGTCTTTAAGAGCAAACGGTGGATGCCTTGGCATCTGGAGCCGAAGAAGGACGTAGCAATCTGCGATAAGCCTCGGGGAACTGATAAGCAAGTTTTGATCCGAGGGTGTCCGAATGGGGAAACCCCGCTGGGCGGCGTGCCGACCTAGTGACTCCCGCCTGAATATATAGGGCGGGTAGAGGGAACGTGGGGAAGTGAAACATCTCAGTACCCACAGGAAGAGAAAGCAACCGCGATTCCGTTAGTAGTGGCGAGCGAAACCGGATCAGGCTAAACCGAGTGTGTGTGATATCCGGCAGGAGTTGCATGTTCGGGGTTGTGGGACTTTTCAGTCATCTCTGCCGAGGTGGCGACGTGACAGAAGCGTATAGGCGAACGGTCTTGAAAGGCCGGTCATAGAGGGTGCCAACCCCGTAGCCGAAATGCGTGTTCTGGCGTGAAGAGTATCCCAAGTAGCACGGGGCCCGAGAAATCCCGTGTGAATCTGTCAGGACCACCTGATAAGCCTAAATACTCCCAGATGACCGATAGCGGACAAGTACCGTGAGGGAAAGGTGAAAAGTACCCCGGGAGGGGAGTGAAATAGTACCTGAAACCGTTTGCTTACAAACCGTTGGAGCCTCCTTAGTAGGGGTGACAGCGTGCCTTTTGAAGAATGAGCCTGCGAGTTAGTGATATGTGGCGAGGTTAACCCGTGTGGGGTAGCCGTAGCGAAAGCGAGTCTGAATAGGGCGATTCAGTCGCATGTCCTAGACCCGAAGCGAAGTGATCTATCCATGGCCAGGTTGAAGCGCGTGTAAGAGCGCGTGGAGGACCGAACCCACTTAGGTTGAAAACTGAGGGGATGAGCTGTGGATAGGGGTGAAAGGCCAATCAAACTTCGTGATAGCTGGTTCTCTCCGAAATGCATTTAGGTGCAGCGTTGCGTGTTTCTTGCCGGAGGTAGAGCTACTGGATGGCCGATGGGCCCTACAAGGTTACTGACGTCAGCCAAACTCCGAATGCCGGTAAGTGAGAGCGCAGCAGTGAGACTGTGGGGGATAAGCTTCATAGTCGAGAGGGAAACAACCCAGACCACCATCTAAGGTCCCTAAGCGCGTGCTAAGTGGAAAAGGATGTGGAGTTGCTGTGACAACCAGGAGGTTGGCTTAGAAGCAGCCACCCTTGAAAGAGTGCGTAATAGCTCACTGGTCAAGTGATTCCGCGCCGACAATGTAACGGGGCTCAAGCACGCCACCGAAGTTGTGGCATTGACATTTTTGGTAGGCCTTCGTGGTCCAGCCGTGTTGATGGGTAGGAGAGCGTCGTGTGGCCAGCGAAGCGGCGGTGTGAACCAGCCGTGGAGGCTACACGAGTGAGAATGCAGGCATGAGTAGCGAAAGACGTGTGAGAAACATGTCCTCCGAAAGACCAAGGGTTCCAGGGTCAAGCTAATCTTCCCTGGGTAAGTCGGGACCTAAGGCGAGGCCGACAGGCGTAGTCGATGGACAACGGGTTGATATTCCCGTACCGGCGAAGAACCGCCCAAGCTAATCCAGTGGTGCTAAGTATCTGAATCCTCATGACCGGATCCCTTCGGGGTGATGGGGTGAGGCCTAGCGTACGACCCCATGCTGGTGCGGTTAGCGTATTAACAGGTGTGACGCAGGAAGGTAGTCCAAGCCAGGCGATGGTTGTCCTGGTGCAAGTGCGTAGGCCGAGTCGTAGGCAAATCCGCGACTCATGTGGCTGAGACACGATGCGGATAAAAAGTGGATGATCCTATGCTGCCAAGAAAAGCATCGACGCGAGGTTCTAGCCGCCCGTACCCCAAACCGACTCAGGTGGTCAGGTAGAGAATACCAAGGAGATCGAGAGAATCGTGGTTAAGGAACTCGGCAAAATGCCCCCGTAACTTCGGGAGAAGGGGGGCCACCCGCTTATTAGGATTTACTCCGAAAGGGTGTGGTGGCCGCAGAGACTAGTGGGTAGCGACTGTTTATTAAAAACACAGGTCCGTGCCAAGTCGCAAGACGATGTATACGGACTGACGCCTGCCCGGTGCTGGAAGGTTAAGAGGACCGGTTAGCCGCAAGGCGAAGCTGAGAATTTAAGCCCCAGTAAACGGCGGTGGTAACTATAACCATCCTAAGGTAGCGAAATTCCTTGTCGGGTAAGTTCCGACCTGCACGAATGGCGTAACGACTTCCCAACTGTCTCAACCGCGAACTCGGCGAAATTGCATTACGAGTAAAGATGCTCGTTACGCGCAGCAGGACGGAAAGACCCCGTGACCTTTACTACAGCTTGGTATTGGTGTTCGGTGTGGCTTGTGTAGGATAGGTGGGAGACTGTGAAGCGGATACGCCAGTATTCGTGGAGTCAATGTTGAAATACCACTCTGGTCACTCTGGATATCTAACTTCGAACCGTGATCCGGTTCAGGGACAGTGCCTGGTGGGTAGTTTAACTGGGGCGGTTGCCTCCCAAAAAGTAACGGAGGCGCCCAAAGGTTCCCTCAACCTGGTTGGCAATCAGGTGGCGAGTGTAAGTGCACAAGGGAGCTTGACTGTGAGACTGACAGGTCGAGCAGGGACGAAAGTCGGGACTAGTGATCCGGCAGTGGCTTGTGGAAGCGCTGTCGCTCAACGGATAAAAGGTACCTCGGGGATAACAGGCTGATCTTGCCCAAGAGTCCATATCGACGGCATGGTTTGGCACCTCGATGTCGGCTCGTCGCATCCTGGGGCTGGAGTAGGTCCCAAGGGTTGGGCTGTTCGCCCATTAAAGCGGTACGCGAGCTGGGTTTAGAACGTCGTGAGACAGTTCGGTCCCTATCCGCTGCGCGCGTAGGAAGTTTGAGAGGATCTGACCCTAGTACGAGAGGACCGGGTTGGACGAACCTCTGGTGTGTCAGTTGTTCCGCCAGGAGCACCGCTGATTAGCTACGTTCGGGATGGATAACCGCTGAAAGCATCTAAGCGGGAAGCCGGCCTCAAGATGAGACTTCCATGCCCCTTGTGGGTGAGAGGCTCCCAGCCAGACTACTGGGTTGATAGGCCAGATGTGGAAGCACGGCAACGTGTGCAGCTGACTGGTACTAATAAGCCGATGACTTGATAACACCATTTTTCATCAGTTCGAATTACTGATGCTCCGCGTCCACTGAGTGGTTCTCGATGTACGGTCGAGAACCCTAACAACACATCACGTGTTTTTAGGTTTGATTGAAACATCAATAGTGTTTCGGCGGCCATAGCGTGAGGGAAACGCCCGGTCACATTCCGAACCCGGAAGCTAAGCCTCACAGCGCCGATGGTACTGCAGGGGGGACCCTGTGGGAGAGTAGGACACCGCCGGACTCCTTTTAAACAAAATGGCCACCCAACGCTGGGTGGCCA
>NZ_BJUW01000028.1 GCF_007988825.1 Microbacterium aerolatum
ACAGACCGGGAGTACCGGCCCAGAAAGGAGGGGTCGCTGCGCGCGGTGACTTCGGGCTTACACAGCCCGCTGACGTCGTGGCAGCGGCCCCTTCTCTTGCGGCCTATCGCTAATCACCAACAGATCGAGGAACCGCGATGACAGGAACTGACGACGGCGTTGCCACGACGCGTTCACCCGAGCTCGCAGTGATCGGGGGCGGGATCGTCGGTCTGTCGACGGCGTACGCGCTGCGGGAGCAGGGCGTGCCGGTGCGCTTGTACGAGGCTGGTCTGCCCGGGACGGGTCAGTCCGCAGGCGAGGCGCGGATCTTCCGGCATGCCCACGACGACCCGCGACTCGTCGCTTTCGCGCGCGAAAGCCGCGGCGTATGGGATGAGTGGGCCGAACGCTTCGACGTCGAGCTGGTCTCATCAGATGGTGTCCTGGCGATCGGAGACAGCGCCCTGGCGCGGCTGCGGGTGCTCGACCAGGTCGGCGGCGTGGAAGCGCACGAGATCGACGCGGCCGAGGTCGCCCAGCGGATGCCGCTGCTCGCTGGGTATTCGGGGCCAGCGGTGCTCGACGAGTCGGGCGGCGCGATCCGCACCCGCGCCGCGATCACGGCACTCACGGGTGCCCTCGCAGATGCGGTCACCACCGGTGAGGTCATCTCCATCGATCTCCGCGCCGACGGGACGGTCGAGGTGCGCAGCGTCACCGACCGGGCTGTCTACTCCAAGGTGGTCGTGTGCGCCGGCCGCGAAACCGCCCGCCTGGCACGCAGCGTCGGCCTGTCGCTGCCGGTTCGACTTGCCGCACACGTCAGGCTGACCTTCGACGTGAAAGCCGCCGCCCCGGCACGAGTCGCGTGCCTGCAGGACAGCAGCGGCGTCTTCGGCGAAGTCGGCGTCTACGCGACGCCGCTACCGGGCAACAGCAACTATTCGGTCGGACTCAGCGACACCGTCGGCGTCCGCGACGACGGAACTTTCATCGACCCGGCGGCGATTCGATCGCTGGACGAACGCGCACGCGAATACGTGACACGGGCGCTGCCCGGTCTCCACCCAGAGCCGCGCGACTTCCTTCACTGCTGGGTGACCGACCTCCCGTGGAGTGAGGACGGCGTGGCCGTGTGGGAGGCAGGCTCTGTCTTTTTTGTGGCCGGTCACAATTTGTTCAAGCAGGCACCTGCGCTGGGTCGCGCTCTTGCCCGGGCTGCGACCGGCGGCGGTCTCCGCGCCGAGCTCACGCCCGAAGCGCGCCTCGGCGAGGCCCAGAGCTAGGGCGTGTCTCCCAATCGCGTGGGGGGTGACCCGCGATTCTGGACAGCATGTCGCGGATGAGGGTGCTTTCGGATGGCGACTGGGAACTGGTCGAGCCGTTCATGCCGGCCCCGGATGGTAAGCGAGGTAGACGTTTCGTGATCACCGCACGCTGGTGGAGGGGATCATCTACCGGTACCGGGCCGGGATCGCGTGGCGGGACCTGCCCCCAGAGCCAGCCGGCCCTGGGACAACTCGCCCTATTA